>NZ_ATDN01000012.1 GCF_004014805.1 Mycolicibacterium elephantis DSM 44368 | reverse complement strand
ACCTACTTCCTCACGCCACGCCGTTCACAACCTGCCTGGTCATTACAGCTAATGGACGCTCACGGGCTGTTTGCGCGCCGAAATCACAGGGTCAGAAGTAGCGCGGGAACGGGGTCCAGTCCGGGTCGCGCTTCTCCAGGAACGCGTCGCGGCCCTCGACCGCCTCGTCGGTCATGTACGCCAGCCGGGTGGCCTCACCGGCGAACAGCTGCTGGCCCACCAGGCCGTCGTCGGTGAGGTTGAACGCGTACTTGAGCATGCGGATGGCTTGCGGCGACTTGGCGTTGATCTGCGCGGCCCACTCCAGCGCGACGGTCTCCAAGTCCTTGTGGTCGACGACCTCGTTCACCGCGCCCATGGCGTGCATCTGCTCGGCGGTGTACGGGCGGCCGAGGAAGAAGATCTCGCGGGCGAACTTCTGGCCCACCTGTTTGGCCAGGTAGGCGCTGCCGTACCCGCCGTCGAAGCTGCCGACGTCGGCGTCGGTCTGCTTGAACCGGGCGTGCTCGCGGCTGGCGAGCGTCAGGTCGCACACCGCGTGCAGGCTGTGCCCGCCGCCGGCCGCCCAGCCGTTGACCAGGCAGATCACCGGTTTGGGCATGAACCGGATCAGCCGCTGCACCTCGAGGATGTGCAGCCGGCCCGCCCGCGCCGGATCCACCGTGTCCGCGGTCTCGCCCGACGCGTACTGGTAGCCGCTGCGGCCGCGGATGCGTTGGTCGCCGCCCGAGCAGAACGCCCAGCCGCCGTCCTTCGGTGACGGGCCGTTACCGGTCAGCAGCACCACGCCGACGTCCGAGGACATCCGGGCGTGGTCGAGCACCCGGTACAACTCGTCGACGGTGTGCGGCCGGAACGCGTTGCGCACCTCGGGCCGGTCGAACGCGACCCGCACCGTCGGCTGCGGCTCCCCGTCGGCCACATGCCGGTGATAGGTGAGGTCGGTCAGCTCGAACCCGGCGACGGGCTGCCACAGTGACGGGTCAAAAGGGTTGTCGCTCATGCGTTTACCGTCTCCAAGCGGAAAACCGGGCACCGGCCGGCCAGCGCCTCGTACTCGTCGGGGTTGGGTCCGGTGACCAACCCGGCGTTCTTCATGAAGCCGACGCCGGTGGGCACCTTGATCGGGAACTCGCGCAGCAGTGGACGCGCCTCGTCGGGCGGCAACTCGACGACCCGGATCCGTTCGCTGCGGCGGCCGATGTGCAGGGTGGCCTCGCCGGCGGCGCGCAGGTTGGCCGCCCAGTCCGAGCCGGGCAGCCCGCCGAGCACGTACCGCTGCCCGTCGACCGTCATCGGGGTGATCGGCGTGCGGCGCAACTTCCCGCTCTTGCGGCCGCGCACCTCGAGCACGACGGGCCCGTTCTCGCCGAGGATGCCCAGCTTCTGCAGGCCGATCATCACCTTGTTCACGTACTTCAGCCACCAGGGCGGCCGGATGCGGGTGCTGTCGGACATGGTCACGACGCTACGTGACCGGCTCGATGCGGAACACGGGCAGGCGCCCGGCCATGCCCTTGAGTTCCTCGGCGGAACCGGTTTGCAGGATGCCCGCACGCTTCATCAGGTCGACGCCGACGGCCGCCTGGGTCCGGAACTCCCGCAACACCGGTCGGGCTTCGTCGGCGCCGAGCTCGACCATCCGGACGTGCTCGCGGCGGCGGCCCTTGGTCAGGGTGGCGTCCCCGGCGGCGGCGCGCACGTTGGCGACCCAGTCCGCGCCGGGGTAGCCGTTGACGACGTAGCGGATGCCGTCGACGGCCATCGGCGTGATCGGGGTCGAACGGGGCTTGCCGGACCTGCGGCCTCGCACCGTCAGCACCACCGGTTCCTCGCGCCGCGAGATCGGGATTCCGAGCCGCAGCAACACCATGACGAGCTTGTTCATGGTCTTGAGCCCGCGCGGTGGGGCGATGTGGTCGCCGCTCACAGTCGAACACCGTAGTCTGCCAGCGCGGTTCGCAGGCCGTCGGTGCGTTCGGTGGTGGGCAGCGGGTCGACGAGGATGAAACCGCAGCCGACTGCGCGGGCGCCGCCGTCGGCCTCGTCGCTGTCGCCGACCATGACGGCGTGCGCGGTGTCGACCCCGAGCCGCTGCAGCGCGGTCTCGAAGATGGCGGGGTCGGGTTTGACCGCCCCGACCTCGTACGACAGCACGAACTCGTCGACGAACCCGGCCGCGCTGATCGAAGCGAACGCGGGCCGCACGTCGAAGGCGATGTTGGACACCACCGCGGTCTTGATGCCCTGCCGGTGCAGGCTTTCCACCACGTCGGCGGTATCGGGATAGGGCGTCCAGCACTGCGGGTCGATGACGCGGGCGTACAGGTCTTCGGCGTGATGACCCGCCAGCCCGGATTCCCGTAGCACATGCAGGTACGCCTCACGGTGCAGGTGCGGGGCGAGGTCGCGGTTGACCCAGGCGTGGTAGGTGTCGCCGGGCAGGTCCACGTGCTGACCGGTCGGCGCCGTGAGCCGGCGCATCAGCTCGGCCTGCACGTGACCGTCGACCTCGCGTTCGTCGACCTCCATGCCGTGAAACCAGCTCTCGTCCTCCTCGAGCCGGAACAGGGTGCCGTAGAAGTCGAACAGGACGGCACGGATTCCGGTCATTTCACCATGCTAGATCCCGGGTGCGGGCGGGCTTGCGGGTCAAGCGTTCTCGTTTTCTCCGGCGAGCGGACGCAGAAACGGATCGACACGCCGGTGCGGGTGCGCTTCTGCGTCTGCTCGCGGTGGGAAGGTGGTCGGCGATGGCGCATCGTTTGGTTACTGCTTATCGGGAGGGACGCAAGGCGTTCCCGCACAGGCTCGTCAACCCCTACGCGGGCATCGGTGACCGCGTGGTGGCGCGGATGTGGCGGCTGGGCTGGCAGCGCGCTGCGGAGGAGAACCGGGGGATTCCCAGCGAACGGGAGCGCATCGCGCGGCTGGCCGCGGAGATCGACGCGCTGCTGGACTGATGGCGCCGTTGCCGCCCGACCTCGCGGCGCGCGTGGCGGCCCGCCTCGATCGACAACACCGGGTCCTGCTCGGGATCACCGGCCCGCCGGGCGCGGGCAAGTCGACGCTCGCCGAGAGTGTCGTGACGGCGTTCGACGGCGCCGTGTACGTCCCCGCGGACGGTTTCCACCTGGCCGACGCCGAGTTGACGCGGCTGGGCCGGCTCGATCGCAAGGGCGCGATCGACACCTTCGACGGGCACGGCTATCTGGCACTGCTGCAACGCATTCGGGCGCGACCGTCGCACACCGTGTACGCGCCGGCGTTTCACCGCGACCTCGAGCAGCCGATCGCGGGCAGCATCCCCGTCCCACCCGACGCGCGGGTGGTCGTCACCGAGGGTAACTACCTCCTCGACGACGACGAGCCGTTGCCGGCCGTGCGCGCGGTGCTCGACGAAGTGTGGTTCCTCGACGTCGACCGCGACGAGCGTCGACGCCGACTTATCAAGCGGCACATGCAGTTCGGCAAGACATCGGAGCAGGCGCAGGCCTGGGTGCGCGACGTCGACGACCCCAACGCCGACCGCATCGAGGCCTGTCGGCACAAGGCCGACCTGATCGTGGAGCTTCCTGTTTAGCCCCTTTTTGGCGCGAGCGTGCGCGTCTGAGGGCGACACGCCGACAAAAGGCGCGAGTTTACGCACGCTCGCCGCAGCGCACCCCGGCGGTCACATCCCGTCCAGCGCAGCGGCGATGTCGTTCGTCGACCACAGGTTGAGGAAGTTGGTCATCATCAACAAGCGGCTACGGGCCTGTTCGTCGTCGGCGATCCGCGCGTCGAACCGGTCGGGCACCGGTTCGGGCAGGAGCTTCAACAGGTACGACGGCACGTCGAGCAGCCACGCCAGCCCCATCACCGCGACGTACAACAGGAGGTGCCGTTTGACCGTGGCCGCCTCGAGCGCCGGCCCACCCGCCGAACGGAACTCCGCGAGGAAGTGGTCGAGCAGCGCATCGAAGTGGCGATCCCACATCTGGGTCTCCGCACTGCACATCGCGCCCCACAGCGCCATCGCCAGGTTCATCTGGCCGACGCAACCCCAGTCCAGCAGCCCGCATTCGAGGTGACCGTCCGGGTGACGCCAGAACCAGGCGTTGTCGACGTTGGCGTTCCAGTGACACAGCGCGACGTAGTCGGGATCGTCGGCCAGGTGTCGCCAGATGTCCTTCTCCCGTTCCGGAAAGCGGGTCACGTCATTACGCAGTCGCGCAAGGAATTCCGGTTCGCGAACGTTGGCCGGCAGCAGCGACGGGTGCGCGACGGCGAACTCGACGAGTCGGTCGACCCGGCGCTGCAGTTGATCGGGGGTGTACGGCGTGCGTTCTCCGACCGACAGTCGCTCCATGTCGACGGGGAACTGCTCGACGAGTTCGGTGGGCAGCCGGCCCGCCTTGCTGGCCCCCGCGAGCCGGCCGAGCGCACCCAGCAGGGCCTCGTAGTGGGCGAGCGGTTCCGGCATGGTGTAGTCCATGCACTTGTCATAGTGGGCTTCGATACCGTTGGTACCGTAGGGGATTCGCTCGGTGATCAGCAGGCCGGTGCCCGACGGCGCGTGGTAGTCGGCGAACAGGCAGCGCGGCACGGTGATCGGAAAGCCCGGCATGCGTGAGAGCAGCGCGAAGCGCACCTCGAACCCCATCTGGGTGCGGCCGCGATCGCGTGCGGCGTCGTCGAAATCGCGGGAGAACTTGACGAACAGCTCGGTCGGCAGCTGCGTCGCGTCGTGGTACTCGACCGACAGCATCGCCTTTCGACCGGTGCTGCCGCCGCGGAATTCACGCAGCTCGGTGATCGCAAGGACGGTGTTGCTCGCTGTCAGCGCTCCCGCTCGCCGGAAGGCGTCGGTGAGAAACGATGCGCCGCCGGCGCGCAGGGCGTCGGCGTGCGCGGGCATGTCGAGGCCGAGGTAGTCACCGCGCACCCACCCGTCGTCGGTCATCGGTGGTCACCTTCTCCCGCGAGCGTGCGCAAACTCGCGGTTTTTGTCGGCGTGTCGCCCTCTGACACGCACGCTCGCGCAGGAACGGGTCAGCCGACGGCGCGGTCGGCGTCCTTCCAGAACTGCGCGCGCACGGCCTTCTTGTCGGGCTTGCCCAGCGCGGTCACCGGCACCGAGTCGACCACGATCACCTGCTTGGGCGACTGCACCGACCCCTTGCGCTCCTTGACCGCGGCCTGGATCTCGGCGGTCATCCGCGCGATCGCCTCCTCGGAGCGGTCGGCCTCGGGCCGCAGCACCACCACCGCCGTCACCGCCTCGCCCCACTTCTCGTCGGGCGTGCCGATGACGCACACCTGCGCGACCGAAGGATGTTCGGCCACAACGTCTTCCACCTCACGGGGGAAAACGTTGAAACCGCCGGTGACGATCATGTCCTTGGTCCGGTCGACGATGTAATAGAAGCCGTCGGAGTCCTCGCGGGCCAGGTCGCCGGTGTGCATCCAGCCGTCCCGGAACGTCTCCGCGGTGGCCTCGGGCTTGTTCCAGTAGCCGCCGGACACCAACGGGCCGGACACGCAGATCTCGCCGACCTCGCCTCGCGGCACCGGGTTGCCCTCGGAGTCCAGCAGCGCCACCCGCGCGAACAGCGTCGGGCGTCCGCACGAGGTCAACCGCTTCTCGTCGTGGTCGCCCTTGGCCAGATACGTGATCACCATCGGCGCTTCGGACTGCCCGTAGTACTGGGCGAAGATCGGCCCGAAGCGGCGGATCGCCTCGGCCAGGCGCACCGGGTTCATCGCCGAGGCGCCGTAGTACACGGTCTCCAGCGACGACAGGTCGCGGGTGTGCGAATCCGGATGGTCCAGCAACGCGTAGATCATCGACGGCACCAGCATGGTGGCGGTGATGCGCTGCTCCTCGATCACCCGCAGCACCTCGGCCGGGTCGAACTTGGACAGCACCACCATCTCGCCGCCCTTGACGATCGTCGGCACGAAAAACGCCGCCCCGGCATGCGAAAGCGGCGTGCACATCAGGAATTTCGGGTGCTCGGGCCATTCCCACTCGGCCAGCTGGATCGTCGTCATCGTGGTGATCGACTGCACCGTGCCGATCACGCCCTTGGGCTTACCCGTGGTGCCGCCGGTGTAGGCCATCCCGCCGATGTGATCCGGCGGCAGATCCGCGGCGGCCAGCGGGCGCGGCGGGTACTTCTCGGCCTCGGCGGTCAGGTCCACCGCGACGCCCGTCAGCGCCTGCGGCACCGGCCCGATCGTCAGGATCTGTTTGAGCGACGGCACCTTCTCCAGCAGCCCCAGCGCGCGCTCGACGAACATCGGCACCGGGTCGATGATCAACGACGAGACGCCGGCATCGTCGAGCACGTAGGCGTGGTCGTCCAGCGAACCGAGCGGATGCAGTGCGGTGCGGCGGTAGCCCTGGGTCTGGCCGGCGCCGATGATCATCAGCACCTCGGGGCGGTTCAGCGACAGCAGGCCCACCGCCGTTCCGGTGCCCGCGCCCAGCGCCTCGAACGCCTGGATGTACTGGCTGATGCGGTCGGCGAGCTCGCCGCCGGTCAGCGTGGTGTCCCCGAGGAACAGCACCGGTTTGTCCTTGTTCCGCTTCAGCGCGCCCACGGTGAGGTGTCCGGAGTGCAGGGGGTGACGCAACAGGTCCACCGACGAGCGCTCGTGCGAGGAGTCAGCCATGGCCATCACACTAGAACGTGTTCCAGAATGCCCCCCGGGTGCCCCACAAAGGCGGGCTCGCGGGAACGGCCAACCCGCAAACACCTCTCGTTGACGGCCACGACAATTCCGCGCCGCCGGAAATGCCGGTTGAGCGCACGCTTTCGCTCGTGTCAGCATGCCCGGCTCGTCGCCGCGGTGGGTATTCCGCAATTCTGCAGACTCGGCATTAGTAAATGTGCATACTCATCACTACTGCGGTGGGGCCACTGGAGCCCAGGGTGGACCACCACCGCGGTTGGTCACGTCTATACGGCGAAGTCAAGTGAATATGCTGCTTTTACCCGCAGACTTGGGGATGCGGCGGACACAGACGCGAGGCAATAAGTTAATGACGATTCGTAACTATGGCGCGTAGTGACAGCGTCGAGGTCATCGGCGACTGGGCCGGTGGCTACGTCAAACGTCACCCCGTGGCAGCGCTGGAGACCGCCGGCGACCAGTTCGTGCTCGCGGTGCGCACGGTGCAGTACTTCTTCGTCGATCTTTTCACCGGCCGGTTCCAGTGGTGGGAGTTCATCCGCCAAGCCGCGTTCATGGCGGGCACCGCCGTGCTGCCGACGGTGCTGGTGGCCCTGCCCATCGGAGTCACCCTGTCGATTCAGTTCGCATTGCTCGCCGGCCAGGTCGGCGCCACGTCACTGGCAGGCGCGGCCAGCGGTCTGGCGGTGATCCGTCAGGCCGCCTCACTGACCGCGGCGATCCTGATGGCCGCCGCCGTCGGTTCGGCGATCACCGCGGATCTCGGTTCCCGCAAGATGCGCGAGGAGACCGAGGCGATGGAGGTGATGGGTGTTTCCGTGATCCGGCGCCTGGTGGTGCCCAGGTTCGCCGCGGCCATCATGATCGGCGTGGCGCTCACCGGCGTGGTGTGCTTCGTCGGCTTTCTGGCCAGCTACCTGTTCAACGTGTACTTCCAAAACGGTGCCCCGGGCAGCTTCGTCGCCACCTTCGCCGCGTTCACCACCACCGGGGACATGATCGTGGCGCTGGTCAAGGCCGTCGTCTTCGGGGCGATCGTCGCGGTGGTGTCCTGCCAGAAGGGGATGTCGACCAAAGGCGGGCCGACCGGGGTGGCGAACTCGGTGAACGCCGCGGTGGTCGAGTCGATTCTCGTTCTCATGGTCGTCAACGTCGCGATCAGCCAGCTCTACATCATGTTGTTCCCCCGGGTCGGGCTCTGAGATGGCGTCGACTTTCGTACCGCCGCTGCTGGCGCCCTTCGTCCGCCTCTACCAGAAGGCCACCCCGCCGATCGGCCGGCTCGGCCACATGCTGGTGTTCTTCGTCCGCGCGATCGCGGCAATCCCGTTGGCGCTACGGCATTATCGCGCCGAGTTCGTCCGGCTGTTGTCGGATATCGCGTGGGGCAACGGTTCCCTGGTGGTGGGCGGCGGAACCGCAGGCGTGGCGATCGTGCTCGGCATCACCGTCGGCGCGCTCGTCGGCATCGAGGGCTACAACTTCCTCGACCTGCTGGGTCTGGGCCCGGCGACGGGAATCATCTCCTCGCTGGTGAACACCCGCGAACTGGCGCCGATCGCGTTGTCCCTGGCGTTCGCCACCCAGGCCGGCTGCCGGTTCACCGCGCAACTGGGTTCCATGCGGATTGCCGAAGAGATCGACGCGCTGGAATCCCTTGCGATCCGTCCCATCCCATATCTGGTGACGACGCGGCTGATGGCCTCGGTGGTGGTGGTCATTCCGCTCTACGTCGTGTGCCTGGCGGTCAGTTATCTGACGACACAGCTTGTGGTTCAAGTCATCAGCGGCGGCGCGACGGGCTCATATCTGCATTACTTCACGTTGATGCTGTCGGGCCAAGATATTTTGTACTCGTTGCTCAAGGCCATCGTGTTCGTGTGGATCGCCACGACGATCCAGTGCTACTACGGCTTTTCTGCCGCCGGCGGTCCCGAGGGTGTGGGGGTCGCGGCCGGACACGCCATGCGGGCCAGCATCACGGTGGTGATCATCGTCAACATGCTGCTCACCATGGCGCTGTGGAATGTCGATTCCGGAGCGAGGTTCGGGGGATAGTGCCGAATTCCTTTGACCTGGACGGGCGCGGGCCCACCGATCGCCAGCTGATCGGCGGGGGGATCGTCGTTGTTCTGGTGGCCGCGCTGATCACGGGGACCCTGTTGGTCAAGGCGACCGGACGGCTGGATCCGTTCGTGCGCGTCGTCGCGGACCTCGTCAACGTCGGCGACGGGCTGCCGCAGCGGTCCGACGTGAAGTACCACGGCGTGCTCGTCGGCGCCGTCGCGAGCGTCACCCCGGGCGCCCACGGCAACCCCAACCACGTCCACATCAACCTCGACCGGCAGTACGCCGGTTCGATACCGGCCACCGTCACCGCCCGGGTGGTGCCCAGCAACGTGTTCGCGGTGTCCTCGGTGCAACTCGTCGACAACGGCGACGGGCCGCCGATCCGTGCGGGCGCGCACATTCCGGAGGACACCGAGCTGCCGACCGTGTTGTTCCAGACGACGATCAGCAAGCTGCGCGACATCCTGGCCGCCACCGGGCGGGGTCGCGAAGACAAAACCATCGGCATCCTGGCCGCGATCAACGAGGCCACCGAGGACCGCCGCACCGAGTTGCTGGCCGCCGGCGCCCAACTGGACCGGCTCATCGATGATGTCGACGCGATCGTGGCCACCAGGCCGGACTCGACGACGGTGTCGGCGCTCACCGATGCGGCCGTCGGACTGCAGCAGACCACACCGGAACTGTTCGACGCGCTGCAGAAGGCGGTGCAACCGATGCAGGTGCTGGTCGAGCAGCGGGCCCAGCTCGACACGCTGGTCAACGGCGGTATCCACACCATGAACACCACTCACACCGCGCTGAACAACCACACCGACCGAATGGTCAAGATCAGCTCGGAGCTGACCCCGGTGGTCGGCAACCTGGCGGATACCTCGCGCCACTGGGTGCCGGCCTTCGTCAAGCTGAACGAGCTGTCCGACAAGTTCTTCGACGAGGTGTGGATGCATGACCGCGACATCGGCAACATGCGGGTGAACCTGTCGTTCACGCCGACCTACACCTATACCCGTGCCGATTGCCCGCAGTACGGCGAACTCAAGGGCCCGAGCTGTTACACCGCGCCATTGGTTCCGGTGCGGCCGCCCCTTCCGGATACGCTGCTACCACAGAACTATCAGCCTCCGAAGGACCTGGCGCCCCCGCCCGGCACGGTATTGGGGGAGAACGGCAACCTGGTTGCCGTCGGGCCACCGCTGGTCAACCCGTACCCAAACCTGGCTGATCCGAATCCACCGCTGCCACCGGGAGTTTCGCCGTCGCCACCGGTACCCGGATCGGCCAACCCGGCGCTGGAACCAACGCCACAGCCGCCGGTGATCCAATCCCCACCGGCACCGGTCGCGCCCAAACCATGGGATCCGCCAGCCCCACCTGCCGGGCCGGTCGCTCCGCAGCCATCCGGTCCGTTGCCCGCCGAAGCCGCGCCGGCTCCTGCTATAACGCCGGCTCAGCCGGCTCCTGCTATAACGCCGGCTCAGCCGGCGGCCTTCGGCGGGAACGTCGGACCCGTTGGTAGCCGACAGGAACGCAACCAGCTGTCCGTCATCACCGGCCAGCCGGCCACCACGGCGACCCAGTTGCTGCTCGGACCGGTAGCCCGTGGCACGACCGTCTCGCTCGGCCAGGAGGCCCGATGAAGTACCGCGGAGCGCTGATCGGCCTGTCGCTGTTCATGGTGGTCGCGATCACGCTGACCTGGCTGGTGTACGTCACGCTGCGTCGAGACGTGGCCGGCCGGACCGTGCCCTATGCCGCGATGTTCACCGATGTGTTCGGGTTGCGTGAGGGCGACGACGTGCGGATGGCCGGTGTGCGGGTGGGCCGGGTGGAAAGCATTGAGCTGCAAGGCAAACACGCCAAGGTGTCCTTCGTGGTGCAAAGCGACCAGCAGGTGCTGGGCACCACCGTTGCCTCGGTCACCTACCAGAACATCGTCGGCCAGCGATATCTCGGTCTGTCGCTGGGCAATCTCGGTGACCCGGGCCCGCTGAAGCCCGGCAGCGTCATCCCCGTCGAGCGCACCGACCCGTCGTTCGATGTCGGCCGGCTGCTCAACGGGTACGAGCCACTGTTCAGCGTTCTCGACCCCAAGCACGCCGACAACTTGACCAAGGGTGTCATCCAATCGCTGCAGGGCGACAAGGGGTCCATCACCGCCCTGGTGGACCAGACCAGCCAGCTCACCGAGTCGTTCGCCGGTCAGGACGAGCAACTCGGTGAGGTGATCACTGACCTGAACGTCGTGGTGGCCAACCTCGCCCGGCACAACGACGACCTCGACCACATCATCGGCGAAGCCCGCACGGTGGTGTCGACCTTCGACGCGCGACGCCCCGAATTGGTGGCGTCGATGAGTTCGATCGCGAAGGTGGTGCGGCAATTGTCGACGATCTCCGACGAGGTGTACCCGTCGCTGAAGGAAATGGTCACCCGCGAACCGGGGTTCGCGGCGCACATGGTCGGTCTGGAGAACCAGCTGGCATTTACCGGCGCCAACCTCCCGTTGCTGCTGAAGGGCTTTGCACGCATCACCAGCGAAGGCTCCTTCGCCAACGCCTACGCATGTGACCTGAATATCCAAGGATTCTTCCCCGGCCTCAACGACGTGGTGCCGATCATCGTGGACGCCGCCACCCCCGGCAACAAGGCGCGTTACACCCCGAAGTGCAGGAACATGGCCAATGGCTGATCAGACGAAGCCGCGGCGCCGGCGACTCCCGCTGGAGAACCGCAACAAGACCTGGATGGGCGTCGTTGCGGTCCTGGTGGTTTCGTTGCTCGTCGGAACGCTGCTGTTGTTCAAGGTGGCCAACTTCGGCTACCGGCAGTACACCGCGCACTTCTTGCAGGCCGCCGCGCTGCAAGTCGGCAATCCGGTCACGGTTGCCGGAATTCCGGTGGGCGAGGTGCTGAGCATGCGCCTCGCCGGTGACTACGTCGAGGCCAAGCTCAAGGTGCGCAATGACGTTGCGCTGGGCGAGGATTCACGGGCCTCGATCAAGATCACCACGATCCTCGGCTCGCGGTATCTGGCCCTGTTTCCCGACGGTGCAGGCTCGCTGCCGAACGACACCTTCGACCTGACCCACACCGAGGTCCCCTACGACCTGCAGGAAGCCCTCGCCGACGTCACCCGAACCTACGAGCAGGTCGACTCCGACAATTTCGCCGAGACGCTGTCCATTCTGGGCGAGCAGATGAAGACGTTGCCGCCGGTGGTGCCGCAGGCCCTGGAGAACACCCACACGCTGTCGACGATCATCGCCGAGCGTCGCGACCAACTCGGCGAACTGCTGAAAACCACTGAAGTGGTCAGCAATACGCTGCGCCGTCAGCAGTCCACCATCGGCAGCCTGGTAAACCAGGGCAACTCGTTGCTCGGCGAGTTCGTCGCGTCGCGTGCGACATTCCACGCGATGATGGATGCGCTCACCAACCTCGTCGAAACATTGAGCAGCGTCGTCATCGACGACCGGCCCGAACTCGAGGAGCTGCTGGGCAATCTGCGCGAGTTGTCCACTCTGCTCGCCCGCGACGGTGACGGCTTCCTGCGCAGCATCCTGCAGTCCGGGCCAATCGCCCTGCGTGGCTTGGCCAACGCCACCGGCAGCGGCAATGCGGCTGGGTTCAACGCGACCAACGGCCTGCTGGTCGACTCGTGGATGTGCGCAATCAGCGGCCGCGCCAAGCAATTCAGCATGATCGAGTACTACCAGGACTGCAAATGAGGATCACCAAGACCAAGCTGCTGGTTGCCGGTGCGATCGCACTGGTCGCGGGTCTGGTGTTGGCCACCGTCGTGGTGCTCTACACCAAGGACCGGCTCGACACCATCACGGTGACCGCCCAGTTCGACAGTGCCGCAGGCCTATACGAGGGAAACACCGTCGCGGTTCTCGGGATGCCGGTGGGCCGGGTCGCCAAGATCACCCCCAAGGGCGGCTACGTCGAGGTCGACTTCACCGTGGACAAGGATGTCAAGGTTCCCGCGGACGTCCAGGCGGTGACGATTTCCAACTCGATTCTGACCGACCGGCAGATCGAACTGACGCCACCCTACTCGGGCAGCGGTCCGACCCTGCAGGATCACGCGACCATCGGCCTGAATCGCACCCAGACCCCGGTGGAATTCGCCCGGGTGCTCGACGTTCTCGACAAGCTGTCGGTATCTCTGGAGGGCGACGGAAAGGGTGACGGCCCGATCGCCGATGTGGTCAACGCCAGCGCCGCGATCGCCGACGGCAACGGCCAGCAGATGAAGGACGCGCTCGGCGAGCTGTCGAATGCCCTGCGGCTCAGCGCCGATCGGGGCACGGTGACCAAGGATCAGCTGACCACCATCGTACGGAACTTGAGTTCGTTGTCAGAGGCGGCGGCCAGGAATGACGAGACACTGCGGGAATTCGGCTCGTCGGTGCGCGCACTCAGCCAGATCCTGGCCGATGAGAACCTCGGCAGCGGGACCACCGGCAAAAAGATCAACGAGGTGTTGACCAACACCCGTGAGGTGCTCGAGATCCATCGCGACACCATCAAGGATCTCGTCGCCAACGGCGACATTGTGCTGAACACGGCTGTCGATCACGAACGCGATCTCAAGGAATTCCTGGACGTGGCGCCGATGACACTGGACAACCTGTACAACATCGTCGACCGGAAGAACGGCGCCTTGCGGGTCAAGGTGCTCACCGACCGGGTGTTGTTCGACAACCAGTTCATCAAGGAGGTGTGCAACGTGATGGGGCTGCGGCAACTGGGCTGCAGCACCGGGACGTTGCAGGACTTCGGGCCGGACTTCGGGCTGACGTACATGCTGGACGGACTCGCGGCGATGGGACAGAAATGATGACCCCGAGCAGCAGGCGCCACCGTCGGCCGATCGCGTTGGCGATGGCGGCGTGCCTGGCCCTTTCCGGCTGTGCCACCGATGGTTTGGCCAGTTTGCCGCTGCCGGCACCCGGCGTCGGGTCCGGCGGCTACCAGCTGACGGCGGTGTTCTCCAACGCGCTGAACCTGCCCGCCAGCGCCAAGGTGAAGCTGGCCGGTGCCGATGTCGGCCAGATGGAGTCGATGAAGGCGCGCAACTACACCGCGGTGACCACCTTGCGCATCATGGACGGAGTTCAGGTGCCCCAGGGCAGCACCGCCGAATTACGTTCCGCGACACCCCTCGGCGATATTTTCATCGCGATCAAGCCGCCGTTCCCCGCCGATCCGAACGCGCCCTTGTTGACCGATGGCGACACGATCCCATTGGAGTCGACGACGTCCGCAGCCACCGTCGAATCGGTGTTGGCATCGGCGGCGGTGTTGGTCAACGGCGGTGCGGTGCGCAACTTCACCAACATCATCAACGGACTGGGCAAGGCGACCGGCGATCAGGGCGAGGCGTTCGGCAATCTCATCCGTAAGACCAACGACACCCTGGGCACGCTGAACGCCCGGTCCGGGCAGATCTCGAACGCGATCACCGAGACTTCCCGGCTCGTCGAGGCCATCGAGGCCAAGAATCAGACCATCAGCGAAGTGATGGCCGAAGCCCGTCCGGCCACCGACACGCTGGCGGCACACACCACCCAGATCGCCGACCTCGTCGAGCAGATCGGTGATGTGTCCGTTCAGGCACGCAAGTTCCCGTCGATCGCCGGCACCGACACCAGCGGCCGCAGCGTCATCGCTGACGCCAACACCGTCGCCGGCGCGTGGAACGACGTCGCGCTGGCCCCCGACACGACGCTCTATGCGCTGAACCGGCTGATGCCCCCATTCATCAAGTCGATGACCGGCAACGCGCTCGCGACCAACGCGAGCATCGACCGATTGATCCTCGGACACATACCCGATATCGGCTTCGCCGGAGACCAGGGGTTCCACGGTCCCAAGTGGCACAACTGGTTTCACCTGGTGGGCTCGTTCAAGTACACGCTGTACCGGCTGCAGGAGAAGATCGTCGGCAAGGGTCCCGGTGTGCCGCAGGTCCCGGTGATCCCCAGTCCGACCGAGCCCGGGGAATTGGAGGTCGCGGGGCCACCGCTCGCCCCACCAACGCCGCCGGCACCGCTGCCCGTCGCGCCCCCGGCGACCGATATTCCACTGCCGGCACTGGGGCCGGTGGCCGGGCCGCCGCTGCCACCTTCGCCCGCCCCGCCGCCTGCACCCGCGCCACTGCCTGCGGAGGCGCCACGATGATCTCGACAGCTGCCGACCGGCTGGTCGACCTTGTCCGGTTCGGCCACCGCCGCCGCGCCTGGCTATCTTCCGCCGGGTTGATTCTGGTCCTGGTGGTAGCGACCGGCTACCTGCTGTTCGGTGCGTTGCGGGTGAACCCGTTCGCCTCGCAGTATCAACTCACCATCCAACTGCCCGAGTCGGCCGGCCTGCTGCCCGACCAGGACGTGACGATGCGTGGCGTGCCGATCGGCCGGGTGGACCGGCTCGACATCACCCCGGCCGGGGTGAACGCGGTGGTCAACGTCAAATCGTCGATGAAGATCCCGGAATCCAGCGATGTCGCGGTGTCGGGCCTGTCGCCGGCCGGTGAGCAGTACATTGACTTCCTGCCGGAGTCCGACCAGGGCCCGTTCCTGGCCGATGGCGCCGTCATCGAGCAGGGTAGGGCCACGGTGCCGGTCAGCCTGGCCGAGCTGTTGGCCAACGCGGACGGGGCGTTGGCGCAGGCCGATACCGAGAAACTCGAGCTGATCAGGCGAGAGTTGAGCCTGTCGCAGGCCGGTCCGCAGAAGCTGAAGGACATCGTCGAAGGCGGCACGTTCCTGTTGTCCACGATGGATTCGGTGTTGCCGCAGACCAGCAGCCTGTTGCGGACCAGCCGGGTGGTGCTCACGTTGGCCGCCGACAAGAACGCCGGAATCGCAGTCGCCTCAGATAATCTCGACCAGAGCTTCGTCGGCATCAACAAGATGCGCGACGGCTATCGCCGGCTCACCAACCAGGGTCCGGATGCGCTGTCCGCGGTGGACGCCTTGTTCATCGACAACTCCGACACGATGGTGCAACTGCTCGGCAATCTGACCACCGTCTCCCGGCTGTTGTACCTGCGGGTGCCGGCACTGAATGCGCTGTTCCCGGACTACCGTGGCTCGCTGCTCGACGCGCTGGGCAGCGCGATGCACGACAACGGGCTGTGGGCCAGCGGCGACATCTACCCGCGGTATCACTGCGACTACGGAACGCCGCGCCTTCCACCGTCCAACGCGGACTACCCGGAACCGTTCATGTACACCTACTGCCGCGACGATCACCCCGGGATGCTGGTCCGCGGAGCCAAGAACGCGCCGCGGCCGGCCGACGACGACACCGCGGGCCCCCCGCCCGGTGCCGATCTCGGTCGGCAGACGGATCCGACCCCGAAGGGCCGGTTCACCATTCCCACCCCGTACGGTGGGCCGACGCTACCGATCGAGCCACCGCGGTGAGCCGCGAGTGCGTAGTTGCTAGGAGATCAAGTTGTCTGTGACGAACGACAAGGACACCGACAAGAAACCCGACGGTGACAGCGAAACTACTGAGGCAACGTCGGACGTCGAGCAGCCCGACACCGACGTGTCCGACGCCCCCGAGACCGCCTCGGGCAGCGACGACCAGACACCCGACGACCCGGCGTCCGGCACGGCGGCCGAGCGGAACTGGCCGCGCCGCATCCGGCTCGCGGCACTGGCCACCCTGGTCGTCGGGGTGCTGGCCGGCTCCGGTTTTCTGGGCTGGCAGCTATGGCAGCTGCGGCAGTCAGAACACGCCGCCGATGCCGCCCAGCAGGCGGCGGTCGAGTACGCGCAGGTGCTGACCAGCATCGACTCCAACGAGGTCGACGAGAACTTCGCAGCGGTACTCGACGGCGCGACCGGCGAGTTCAAGGACATGTACTCGAAGTCCAGCGCCGAGCTGCGCCAGTTGTTGATCGACAACAAGGCCTCCGCGCACGGGGTGGTGCTGGAGTCGGCAGTGCAATCCGCCACCACGGACAAGGTGGTGGTGTTGCTATTCGTCGATCAGGCGGTGCAGAACGCCACCGTCCCGGATCCGCGTATCGATCGCAGCCGGATCAAGATGACCATGGAGTACGTCGACGGTCGTTGGCGCGCAAGCAAAGTCGAGCTGCCCTAGATGCGCGCGTCCGTCGTGGCCGCGGTAGCCGTCGTCGCCGCCCTGCTGACCGCACCCGCTGCTGCAGCGTCAGCACCGTCGTTCTGTGACGAGCTGGGCGGACAGTGGGACGGGCAGTTCTGCAGCACGTCGGTGGTCTCGGAGCGCAACGCCGTCCGCACCATCAAGATGGCGTTGCCCGGCGATCTGGTGAACAACCCCACCATCCGGGAATACCTGACCAACCTGATGAACAACTGGCGCAACGCCGCGACGAAGATGGTCCAGGACAGCTTCGGCGAGCAGCACTTCCAGATCTTCCATCACGGCGACGCGATGACGGCCGTCTTCCACGAGATGTATTCGGGCACAGTGGGTACCGACGCCCTCGCACACCCGAACGCGCCCATCATCAGCGACGCCTACCGCACCTTCACCTTCGCCGGCGGGCGGCAGCTGCAACTGGCCGACCTGTTCAATCCGGGCGTCGACCACCTGGCCGAGATCCCGCGCCTGGGTGCGCCGTTCATCGTCGCCGCACTCGATGCCGCACCGCCGCCGCACCAGGCCGGCACCTATCCGTTCACCCCGGACCGCTGGACCCCGGACAAGGTGTACTCCGGCGGCTACCGGGCGTGGGCGCTCACCCCGGATGAGCTGATCCTCTACATGCCCGACTATCCGGTCGGTCGCGACAGCCCGTTGGACTACACGATCGGCCGCATGCAGTGGGCGATGGACGGCGGCACCGTGCAGGCCCATATCCCGCTGTCGGCGCTCGCGCCGGTGCTGCGTCCCGAATTCGGCGGCGCCTGACCATGTTTCGGGTTGTGGTGGCGAGCATCGCGGCGCTGCTGGTCGCCGCGCCGATGGCACGGGCCGACGAGGTTGCGCCGACGCTGCCGGTGTTCACACCGCACCCGTCGGCCTGGCAGCCCGACTACACCGTGTTCCCGTACAACCTGTGGCAGATCCGCGTCACCCCCGAACAGGTCACCGCGATGCGGGACTCCTGCCAGTGGTTCAACGCCCAGTACGACGAACTGATGGCGCAGGTGTTCGGCTTTCAGAACTTCCTGGCCGACCACGACGACGACTGGTCGGCGCCGGGGATGACCCGCGCCGGTGACGTCGTCGCCGCCAACCTCGACCAGTCCGCGGCCTTCCTGAACCCCCGTGCGCACACGCTGTTCATCATCAACTACCCGGACCAGAGCGAGTATTCGCCGGTGTTCCACGGGGATTCGATGTACCGGCTGTGGTATCAGTTCACCCAGATCAGCGACAAGATCAAGAAGCGGCTGCCCGCCGGGCAGATCAACGCCAATATCGCCACTGCCAACGTCTACGGCGGGGTGATCCGCGACTCCGGGGTGTGCGCGGGAGCGTAGATTCGGCCGAATGAGCACCCGGCGGCGGCTGCGCGAGGCGATCCTGGACCTGTCCCGCGAACGCGGGCCGGACAAGACGATCTGCCCATCGGACGCCGCCCGCGCGGTCGGCGGCGAGAGCTGGCGCGACCTGATGGACGACGCCCGCGAGACCGCACGCGCCCTGGCCCGCGACGGTCACGTCGAGATCACCCAAAAGGGGGAGGTGCTCGACCCCGACGCAACGTGGCGCGGACCCATCCGGATCCGCGCCACCTAGCCTCGCCGCCCGAGGGCCTAGACGAACTGCTCGGCCTCGGCGCGGGCCTGCGTCGCGATCTTCTCCGCAAGCTCGGCCTTCCACTGAATCTCCTTCTTGACCCAGGGATTGTCGAGCGGGAACTCGGTCGTCTCGGCGACCCGCCGCACCTCGACCTTGACGCCCTTGCCCAGGGGGATCTTCCGCGCCCACTGCTCGGCCTCGTCCTTCGACGACACCTGCAGGATCCAGAACCCGTTGAACAGCTCCCTGGCGTCCGTGTACCCGCCGTCGGTGACCGTCGGTGGATCGGAGTTGAAGTCGACGACGAACCCCTCCTCAGGTCCGGTCAGGCCCTCACCGGCCAGTAGCACACCGGCCTTGATGAGCTCCTCGTTGAAGCGGCCCATCTGTTCGAAGATCTGGTCGAAGTCGATCTCGGCCTCGGCCATCGCGGCCTCGGCCTCCGGGGTGGACCGCATGATCAGCATGTAACGCGCCATCGTGATGTCTCCTTCAGGTTCTCGTCGTGCCCCGTACGGGCACCCTTAGAGACCGACACGTCCCGACGCGATTTCTCATCGAAGGTCTCCCGGGAGATCGGCAACTGCGGCCGACTCGCGCCGCCCGAACGGATCGCAGATTCGGAGGTTCGCGAAACTCTCCTGGCTGGAACCCGGGTTTATGGCACGCTCTGAACATGTCTGACCTGCCTGACCCGCGTTTCCTCGACGAACGAACCGCCCACTGGGCGCAAACCAAGCCCGACTCCGAGGCGATCACGTACCTCGACCGCACCTGGACCTGGGCGCAGTGGAACGACCGCGTGCGTCGGCTCGCCGGCGCGCTGACCGAGCGCGGCGTCGAACGCGGCGACGTGGTGGCGTTCCTGGACAAGAACCACCCCGCCTGCGTGGAGATGACGCTGGCCGCCGCGTCGCTGGGCGCGGCCAACGCGATCATCAACTTCCGGCTGGCCGCCGACGAACTCGACTACGTGCTCAACGACTCCGACGCCAAGGTGCTGGTCGTCGGGGCCGAGCAGAAGGCCGGCATCGACAAGATCCGCGGCAAGCTCACCAACATCGAGCACATCGTCGAGGTGACGCCCGAGGGAGCGGACGGCGACGAGTACGAGGCGATGCTGGCCTCGGCCACGCCGGTGAACCGCGGCGCCGACGTCCAACCCGACGACGTGGCCATCATCATGTACTCCTCGGGCACGACGGGCCGGCCCAAAGGCGTTGAGCTGACGCAGGCCAACATCATCGCGCACACCATCAACGCCCACGAGGGCTTCAACTTCGACGAGGGCGACAAGAGCATGGTGTCGATGCCGCTGTTCCACGTCGGCGGCTCGTCGTATGTGCAGTTCGGGCTGCACGACGGGTTGCCCAGCGTGATGACCCGCGAGGTCGACGGCGCCTCGTTGGCCGGCGCGATTCTGCAGGGCGCCAACCGAACCTTCCTGGTGCCCGCGGTGCTGGCCAAGGTGCTGGAGTCCGGCGAGGACGCGGTGAAACTGTTCGGCGCGCTCAAGACGTTCGCCTACGGCGCGTCCCCGATGCCGCTGCCGCTGCTGCGTGCGGCGTTGAAGGCCTGGCCGAACACCGATTTCATGCAGGTGTACGGGCTCACCGAGGTGTGCGGGGTGATCAGCCACCTGCTGCCCGAGGCGCACCGCGACCCCGGCCGCGAGGAGCGGCTGTCCAGCGCGGGCACGCTGGTGCCCAACGCCGAGCTGCGCGTCGTCGACCCGGACACGCTGGACGAGGTGCCGACCGGACAGCAGGGCGAATTGTGGTTCCGCACACCGCAGTTGATGAAGGGCTACCACAACAAGCCGGAGGCGACGGCCGAGGCGATCACCTCCGACGGCTGGTTCCGCACCGGCGACATCGGGCGCATCGACGAGGAGGGCTACATCTTCGTCGAGGACCGGCTCAAGGACATGATCATCTCCGGCGGTGAGAACATCTACTCGATCGAGGTCGAACGGGTGATGGCCGAGCATCCCGCGGTCGCCGACGTCGCCGTCATCGGCGTTCCCGACGAGAAGTGGGGTGAGGTCGTCAAGGCCGTTGTCTCGCTGGAGGGTTCGGCCACTCCCGAGGAGCTGATCGCGTGGTGCCGCGAACGGCTGGCGGGCTACAAGTGCCCCAAGAGCGTCGACATCACCGACGAGCTGCCGCGCAACCCCACCGGCAAGATCCTGAAGAAGGAACTGCGCAAGCCCTACTGGGAGGGCCGCGACCGGGCGACGGTCTAGTGCACCGAGCTACTGGCGCACCGGGATCGCGATCTCGTTGCGGCGGCGAAACGGCACCGTCCAGGGCGGGTCGTAGAACCAGGCCTGTGCCGACCCGACGACCTCGATCCCGTTGGTGCGTAACACCTCCGAGAGTTCCTGTGTCCGGGCGGCGACGGCGTGCGCGCTGAGGTCGCCGCTGAACCGCAACACGGCGACCGTCTCACCCGGTACGGTCACCAGCCGCACCTCGTCGTCATCCGGGGTCGGCAAGGTGTCCATCGTCCACTTCGACGGCATGTAGAACCGGATCGTCGAGTGTTCACCGTTTCGGGCTTGCGCCACCGGCGCCGTCATCGCGATCTTCTCGCGTGACTGCTGGCTGACCGGCGCGGTCATCGCGATCGTCTCGTCGCGATGGTTGCCGCCGAAGATGTACCCGGCGAGGCGGCGAAAACCGATGTAGCGGGCACGGTCTTCGTCGGCGGTCACCGTGGTCTCCGCGGCGATCCGCGGACCGTACCGCCGGATCTCCACGCCATCGGTGAGCTCGGTGCCCACGTAGTGGGGCTCTTCGGTGCCCGCCCGGATGCCCACGATCGACAGCACTGATTCCGCGACCTGCACGGGAATCTCGAGCAGCCGCATCATCGTGGGCTCCCGATCACGGTGGGAAACGGCACAATTCTCCTCGCACTCGAATGTTCGCCTGGAGAATTTGCCGGTTGCGCACAGAATTAAACATCGGCGGTGGGGCAGGATGGACGATATGCCGGAGCTCGACGACCTTCTGGACCGCATGCACGTCGTCGCGCTGCCGATGCGAGTTCGGTTCCGCGGCATCACCGTTCGCGAGGCGGCGCTGATCGACGGGCCGGCCGGCTGGGGCGAGTTCGGTGCGTTTACCGAATACGAGCCGCCCGAGGCCGCGCACTGGCTGACGGCGGCCATCGAGGCCGCCTACCACCCGTCGCCGCCGACGCGCCGGGACCGCATCCCGATCAACGCCACCGTGCCCGCCGTCGCGCCCGCGCAGGTGCCCGAGGTGCTGGCCCGGTTTCCCGGGGCGACGACGGCGAAGGTCAAGGTCGCCGAACCGGGCCAGACCCTGGCCGACGACGTCGCGCGCGTCAATGCCGTGCGTGCCCACGTGCCCACCGTGCGTGTCGACGCCAACGGCGGCTGGAGCGTCGCCGAGGCCGTCGACGCCGCGGCCGCGTTGACCGCCGACGGGCCGCTGGAGTACCTCGAACAGCCCTGCCCGACGGTCGCGGAACTGGCCGAGTTGCGCCGCCGCATCGACGTGCCGGTCGCCGTCGACGAGAGCATCCGCAAGGCCGACGACCCGCTGCACGTGGTGCGCGCCGACGCCGCCGACGTCGCGGTGGTCAAGGTCGCCCCGCTGGGCGGGGTCGGGCGGCTGCTGGACATCGCCGCGCAGATCGACATCCCGATCGTGGTGTCGTCCGCGCTGGACACGGCCGTGGGGATCGGGCGCGGGCTGCTGGCCGCCGCGGCGCTGCCCGCCCTGCACCATGCGTGCGGGCTGGGCACCGGCGGTCTGTTCGTCGAGGACGTCGCCGAACCCGCGCCGCTCGTCGACGGCACGCTGCCGGTGAGGGCCGTCGTGCCGGACCCGGCCCGGCTGGAGACGCTGGCCGCCGCGCCCGACCGCAGGCAGTGGTGGATCGACCGGATCCGGGCCTGCTACCCGCTCGTGTCCTAATTTGTGGGATGCATGGCATAGACGCCATCGCGCAGGGGCACCACACTGATGACGTGCGATCGGTGGTGATCCTCGGCTATCCGGGTGTCCAGGCTCTCGACCTGGTCGGCCCGCACGAGGTGTTCACCGGCGCCTCGACGTATCTGGGCGCCCACGGCCGCGACGGCTACGCGGTGCGCGTGGTGACCGAGAACGGCGAACCCGCGACCACGGGTACCGGCCTGGCGCTGGTCGCGCAGCCGCTGCCCGACCCGTACGAGCCCGTCGACACCGTGATCCTGCCCGGCGGATTCGGCGTGGACGAGACCCGCGCCAACCCCAACGTCATCGCATGGATCCAGGCCGTCGCGCAGCACGCGCGCCGCGTCGTCAGCGTCTGCACGGGCGCGTTCCTGGCCGCGCAGGCCGGCCTGCTCGACGGCTGCCCGGCCACCACGCACTGGGCGTTCGCCGACCGGATGGCGCGTGAATTCCCCTCGGTGACCGTCGATCCGGAGCCGATCTACCTGCGCAGCAGCGAGCGGGTCTGGACCGCGGCGGGCGTCACCGCGGGCATCGACCTGGCGCTGTCGCTGGTCGAGGACGACCACGGCACCGACGTCGCGCAGACCGTGGCGCGCTGGCTGGTGCTGTATCTGCGCCGGCCCGGCGGGCAGACGCAGTTCGCCGCCCCGGTGTGGATGCCGCGGGCCAAGCGCACGCCGATCCGGCAGGTGCAGGAAGCCATCGAAACCGAACCCGGTGGGCCGCACAGCATCCCGGAGTTGGCGCGCCGCGCCGCGATGAGCCCGCGCCACTTCACCCGGGTGTTCAGCGAAGAGGTCGGCGAGGCGCCCGGCGCCTACGTCGAACGGATCCGCACCGAGGCCGCGCGCCGTCAGCTCGAGGAGACCGACGACACGCTCACCGTCATCGCCGCGCGCTGTGGCTTCGGCACCGCGGAGACGTTGCGCCGCAACTTCGTTCGTCGGCTCGGGGTGTCACCCGACCAGTACCGCAAGACGTTCGCCTAGCAGAGGAGATCACATGCAGATCGCGATCATGGTGTACCCCGGCTACACCGCGCTGGACTTCATCGGCCCCTACGAGGTGCTGCGCAACCTGCCCGACACCGAGGTGCGGTTCGTCTGGCACGAGCCCGGGCCCGTCGCCGCCGACTCCGGGGTGCTGCTCATCGGCGCGACCCACTCGTTCGTCGAGACACCGTCACCCGACATCATCCTGATTCCCGGCGGCGGGACGACGTTCGAGCACGCCCGCGACGAGAAGGTGCTCGACTGGGTCCGGCGGGCCCACCAGACGTCGACCTGGACGACCTCGGTGTGCTCGGGCTCGGTGATCCTGGCCGCCGCGGGCGTGCTGGAGGGCCGCCGGGCCACGTCGCACTGGATGGCGCTGCAGACGCTGCGCTCGTTCGGCGTCGAACCGGTGGGCGATCAGCGGATCGTGGGCGAGGGCAAGATCGTCACCGCGGCGGGCGTCTCGGCGGGCATCGACCTGGGGATCTGGCTGTGCGGGCAGATCGGCGGCGAGGCCAAGGCCAAGGCGGTGCAGCTGGTCATCGAGTACGACCCGCAGCCGCCGTTCGACTCCGGGCACACCTCCAAGGCGTCGGTGGCCACCAAGGCGGCCGCGTCGGCGCTGCTGACCAGGGACATGGTCAAGCAGCACCAGCTGTCGCCCACGGTGAAGCTGGTGTGGGGTGCGGCGATCAAACGGGCGCGGCAACGGGCGGTTTCGGCGCGCTAATGCCCCGCCAGGGTCCGCGAGCGCGCCGAAACCGCCGAACGGATGGCGGCGAGGACCCGCTGCGGGTACTCGACGAGGTCCAGCCAGGTGAAGCGCAGAACCTGCCAACCGTGCAGGATCAGATGGTTCTGGCGGTTCCGGTCATGCTGGAACGCCTCCTCGTCGCTGTGGAATGCCCAGCCGTCGACCTCGATCGCGATTTTCAGCACCGTGAACGCGACATCGATCTTGTACGGGCCGAATGGGTGGTTCGCCCTCCACCCGGTGATACGTGCGTTGCGGAGCAGTCCGAGCAGCAGCCTCTCCGCCTCTGAGCGGGCGCCATCCGACGCCGCGTGCAACAGTCGGCGTGCTCGCGGCGAGCCGTACCGGCCCTTGTTGCGCAGCTGCGCCCGCCACAACTGGCCCAGCTCGACATGACGCTGTAGCGCAGAATCCATCAGCCTCGCTCCGCCGCCGCGCTGGACCGCGGCTTCCAGCACCGTCAGTTCCGGCGCCGTCAGCCGAAGCCCGTCTCGCTCGACGACGTCTGACGGCTCGAGGTCGCGCCGTCGCACCCGGGACCCGTCATGCCTGCGTCCGTGACTGTTCCGAGGGACGGTGACTTCGACGAGGTCCGGGGCGAACCTCGTGAGGCGGTGCCACCAGGCGGCGGTGAGGCCGCTCGCCGCAGCCTGTGGGCCGTAGCCCCACACCGCTGCGCGGATACGCGCTGCGTCGGTGAAAGGCCGATCTTCGACGAAGTACACCCCCGGCGTGCACCTGCGCCAACGCCCGGAGGCCACGCGTCGTTGCACGACTTTGTGGGTCAGGCCGGCCCTGCGCGCCTGAGCAAGCGTGATCACGCCGTCATGACGGCGCAGATAGTCGTCGATCATGATCGTTCGGACGCGCGCGAGGGCCCCGCGGTTCCACTTCCGGCGATTTCGGCGCGCCGACGCCCCGCCACGGGCCATATCCGCGCCGAAATCGCCGCGAGATACGGTCGTCAGCGTGAATCTGGCCTACGACGACCGCGGTAGCGGCCCCGCTGTCCTGTTCATCGCCGGGCGCGGCGGTGCGGGCCGGACCTGGCATCTGCATCAGGTGCCCGAGTTCCAGCGGGCCGGCTATCGCTGCATCACCTTCGACAACCGTGGCGTGGGCGCCACCGAGCAGGCCAGCGGGTTCACCATCGAGACGATGGTCGCCGACACCGCCGCGCTGATCGAGAAGCTCGACGCCGCACCGGCCCGGCTGGTGGGGGTGTCGATGGGCTCGTTCATCGCCCAGGAGCTCATGCTGGCGCGCCCGGAGCTCGTCGACCGCACGGTGCTGATGGCCACCCGCGGCCGCGCCGACCGCTCCCGCGAGTTCTTCCGCAGGGCCGAGGTGGAGCTCACCGAGTCCGGCATCACGCTCCCGCCCAGCTATGACGCGAAAATCAGGCTGCTGGAGAGCTTCTCGCCGAAGACCCTCAACGACGACGCGAAGGTCCGCGACTGGATCGACATGTTCACGATGTGGCCGACCAAGCCCACCCCTGGGCTGCGGGCCCAGCTCGGGGTCGCCCCGGAGGGCAACCGGCTGGCGGCGTACCGCGTCATCCAGCACCCGACGCTGGTCCTCGGGTTCGCCGACGACGTGGTGATGCCGCCGCATCTGGGCCGTGAGGTCGCCGACGCCATCCCCAAGGGTCGCTACCTGGAGATTCCCGACACCGGGCACCTGGGCTTCATCGAGCAGCCGCAGGTGGTCAACGAAGCGGTGCTGAAGTTCTTCGCCGATAGTCTGGAGTCGTGAACCCATCGACCGCGCAGGCCCGCGTGGTCGTCGACGAACTCATTCGCGGCGGCGTGCGAGACGTCGTGCTGTGCCCGGGGTCGCGCAACGCGCCGCTGGCCTTCGCCCTGCAGGACGCCGACCGGGCCGGCCGCGTCCGGCTGCACGTGCGCATCGACGAGCGCACCGCGGGCTTCCTGGCGATCGGGTTGGCCGTGGCCGAGCAGGCGCCGGTGTGCGTGGCGATGACGTCGGGCACCGCGGTGGCGAACCTCGGCCCGGCGGTGGTGGAGGCCAACTACGCGCGGGTGCCGCTGATCGTGCTGAGCGCCAACCGGCCCTACGAGCTGTTGGGCACCGGCGCCAACCAGACGTTCGAGCAGCTCGGCTACTTCGGCACCCAGGTGCGCGCGTCGATCAGCCTGGGCCTCGCCGAGGAGGCGACCGAACGGATGGCCGAGCTCAACGCGCAGTGGCGCTCGGCCACCTGCCGAGTTCTGGTGGCGGCCATGGGATCTCGCTCGGCCAACGCGGGCCCGGTGCAGTTCGACATCCCGTTGCGCGAGCCGCTGGTGCCCGACGCCAGCGAAGGCCGCGATCCCCATGCGTACGCGCCCGAGGGCCGGCCGGGCGGCAAGCCGTGGACGTACACCCCGCCGGTCACGTTCGACCAGCCGCTGGACATCGACCTCACGCCCGACACCGTCGTCATCGCCGGGCACGGCGCGGGCGAGCACCCCAACCTCGCCGCGCTGCCGACCGTCGCCGAGCCGACGGCCCCGCCCGCGGCCAACCCGCTGCATCCGCTGGCCTTGCCGCTGGTGCACCCCAAGCAGGTCATCATGCTGGGCCGGCCGACGCTGCACCGGCCGGTGTCGGCGCTGCTGGCCGACCCGTCGGTCCCGGTGTACGCGTTGACGACGGGCCCGCGCTGGCCCGACGTCTCCGGTAACTCGCAGGCCACCGGCACCCGCGCGGTCACCACCGGCGCGCCGCATCCGGGCTGGTTGAAGCGCTGCGAGGAGTTCAACCGGCATGCCGTGGACGCGGTCCGCAGCCAGCTCAAGGCGCACCCGCTGACGACGGGGCTGCACGTGGCCGCGGCCGTGGCCGACGCGGTGCGGCCGGGGGACCAGCTGGTGCTCGGCGCGTCCAACCCGGTGCGTGACGCGGCGCTGGTCGGGCTGAACCCGCACGGCGTCAAGGTGCGTTCGAACCGGGGCGTGGCAGGCATCGACGGCACGGTGTCGACGGCGATCGGGGCGGCGCTGGCGCATGAGCGCACGGCCGGCGGCCGCACGATCGCGCTGATCGGCGACCTGACGTTCGTCCACGACAGCTCCGGTCTGTTGATCGGGCCGACGGAGCCCACCCCGCGCAACCTGACCATCGTGGTGTCCAACGACAACGGCGGCGGCATCTTCGAGCTTCTCGAACAGGGCGATCCGCGGTTCTCCGACGTGTCCTCCCGGATCTTCGGCACCCCGCACGACGTGGACGTCGGCGCGCTGTGCCGGGCGTATCACGTGGAGAGCCGCCAGCTCGAGGTCGACCACCTCGCGGCCGCGCTCGACGAGCCGTTCGACGGGATGCGGGTGCTGGAGGTGAAGGCAGACCGGTCCTCGTTGCGGGCACTGCACGCGTCGATCAAGGCGGCGCTGTGAACATCGGCAAGATCCGGAATCTACTCGCCGCGCTGCGCAGCGTGATTCCGGACCTGTCGGCGGAGCCGAACGGATCGCGGACTCAGCGGGTGTTCCGCCGCATCCGCATCGGCATCGTGATCGTGGCGTGTCTGGTGACGTTGCAGTCGGTGCTGATGGTGCTTGGCGCGTGGCGCAACGACCGGCAGATCGAGCGGCACATGGGGGTCGCGGAGGCCGAGGTGCTCAGCGCGGGTCCGCGGCGCTCGACGATCGAGTTCGTCACGCCGGACCGGGTGACGTATCGGCCGGAGCTGGGGGTGCTGTACCCGTCGGAGCTGGAGACGGGCATGCGGATCTATGTCGAATATGACCGCAACGACCCGGATCTGGTGCGGGTGCAGGACCGGAACGCGGCGCTGGCGATCATCCCGGCCGGCTCGATCGCGGTGGTGGGGTGGGTGATCGCGGGGGTGGCGTTGCCCGCGACCGGCCTGATCCAGCGCCGCATCGAGGGGGTTCAAAGCGCCCAAAGGGACAAACGGGCGGAAAAGTGCGAGTAAATTCTTCCGCCATTTCGTCGATCTCGGCGCAGGGTGGGCGCATTTCGGCGCAGGGTGCGCGCGCGGTCAGGACTGGATGAGCTTCCGCAGCCAGTCGTCGTCATAGATGTCGAGCCGCTCGTCGTTCACCAAATCGAAAACCGTTGGCGTACCGGTCCTCAACGGATCGATCTCGTAGAGATAGCCGAAGTTCGACACCTCCATGTCGGCGATGTTCACCGCGGACCCGCCGGTGGCGACGCGCTTGACCGCACTCTCGGGAAGTCCTGCGTCCCTTGCTATCTCGGCCATTTCGTCGTCGCTCGGGCCGGGCCCGCCCGGATCCTGGTTGGTCCACAGCTCCCGGACGAACCGCTGGAACTCGGCACCGGTCGCGTCGGCGTCGGCGGCCAGGAACAATGCGTTGCTCACCCGCGCCGACTGCCCGTCGACCTCGCTGTCGAGAAACGTCAGCGGACGGTAGGTGACCTTCAGCTGCCCGACGCCGATGTAGTAGGCCAGCTCGTCGCCGAAGTCGGCCTGCAGGTCCGCGCAGTGTGTGCACTGCGGCTCGGTGAAGATCTCGATGCGCGCCGGCGCGTTCGCGAAGCCGGCGACGACGCCGAAGCCGTCCTCGCTCACCTCCACAGGGGGCTTGTCGGGGTCGGGCTGCGCGGCGCCGGCGACGTGTCGGGTGCACCCTGCCGCGACCAGCGTGACACCGATCGCCAGCAGCGCCAGGACACGGGATATCCGCATGTCAACCGCCCTTTCCTTGGTGCGCACCCTACTCGATGAAACGGCGGTGCCGCATCCGTTGTCGGCACCAGGTCTTCGTCCGCCGTACGCCGCGACGCAACCTCGCCGACATCAGTCGCGGAGACCATTCAGGTGTGCGCGTTGCCATCGTCGCAGAGTCCTTCCTCCCGAACGTCAACGGCGTCACGAACTCGGTGCTGCGGATACTCGAGCACCTTCGCCGCACCGGCCACGAAGCCCTCGTCATCGCCCCGGACACCCCGCGCGGCCAACCGCGGGCCGACCGCGTGCATGACGGCATCAGGGTGCACCGGGTGCCGTCGCGCATGTTCCCCCCCGTCACCTCGTTGCCGCTCGGCGTGCCACGGCCCCGGATGGTCGGCGTGCTCCGCGGATTCGACCCCGACGTCGTGCATTTGGCGTCACCGGCGCTCCTTGGGTACGGCGGGCTGCACGCCGCACGGCGCCTCGGCGTGCCGACCGTCGCGGTGTACCAGACGGACATCGCCGGTTTCGCGCAAAGCTACGGCGTCGCGTTCGCCGGCCGCGCCGCGTGGGCGTGGGCCCGGCATCTGCACAGCCGCGCCGACCGCACCCTGGCGCCGTCCACCGCCGCCATGGAAGATCTGACCGCACACCGCATTCCGCGGGTGCACAAGTGGGCACGCGGCGTCGACGTCACCGGGTTCGCCCCGTCGGCGCGCGACGACGCGCTGCGCCGCCGATGGTCACCGGACGGCAGGCCGATCGTCGGCTTCGTCGGCCGGCTCGCCCCGGAGAAGCATGTCGAGCGGCTGGCGGCTCTGGCCGCTCGCGACGACCTGCAACTCGTGATCGTCGGCGACGGGGTCGACCGCAAAAAGCTCCAAACAATGTTGCCCTCAGCGGTTTTCACCGGCGCGCTGTACGGCGAGAAGCTGGCCGCCGCCTACGCCTCGATGGACGTGTTCGTCCACCCCGGAGAGCACGAAACGTTCTGCCAGGCCGTGCAGGAGGCGATGGCCTCCGGCCTGCCCGTCGTCGCACCCAACGCCGGCGGCCCGCGCGACCTGGTCGCGCCCTACCGCACCGGGCTGCTGCTCTCCGTCAACGGATTCGAGACCGAACTGCCCGCGGCGGTCGACCACCTGATCGCCGAGCGGCCGCGCTATGCGGTCGCCGCCCGCCGCAGCGTGCTCGGTCGCACCTGGCCGGCCATCTGCGACGAGCTGCTCGACCATTACGCGGCCGTCCAACACCGCCGAGCAGACGTGAAAACCCCCATTTCGGCATGAATTCGGGGGTGTTGGCGTCTGCTCGCGCCAACGGACTCAGCCTTGGGCTTCGATGGCCACCGGCTGCCACTGCTCCCACGTCTTGATCCGGTCAGCGTATTCGGCCTTGGCCATCCCGAGCCCGACCTCGCCGAAAAACACGCGCAACGGCGGGTTTTCGGCGTCGACGACCTTGAGCAGAGCCCGCGCCGACGCCGTCGGGTCGCCGGGCTTGGCGACACGCTGACTGCGAATCCGGTCGGCCTCCTCGTGCACCTGCTCGTAGTCGGGCAGCGGCGCGGACCGCCGCGACGACGAGCCGCCCCAGTCGGTGGCGAAGCCGCCCGGCTCGATCAGCGTGACGTGAATTCCGAACGGCGCCACCTCTTGGGCCAACGACTGCGAGAAGCCCTCCAGGGCCCACTTCGACGCGTGATAGAGCCCGAGGTTCTGAAACGCCAGCACCCCGCCGATCGACGAGACCTGGACGATGTGGCCGCTGCGTTGCGCCCGCAGGTACGGCAGCGCGGCCTGGGTGACCCACAGCGCGCCGAACACGTTGGTCTCGATCTGATCGCGCGCCTCCTGCTCGGTCACCTCTTCGACGAAACCGAAGTGCCCGTAGCCGGCGTTGTTCACGACGATGTCGAGGCGGCCGAAGTGATCGTGGGCCTGCTTGACCGCAGCGAAGTCCGCCTCGCGATCGGTCACGTCCAGCTGCAGCGGCAGCAGCGCGGAGCCGTACGTCGACGCCAGATCGTCCAGCGTCGCGACGTCACGCGCGGTCGCCGCGACCTTGTCGCCGCGCTCGAGGGCCGCCTTCGTCCATTCGCGGCCGAACCCGCGCGATGTCCCGGTGATGAACCACACTTTTTCGCTCATGGCCCCATATATCCCCACGACGGGCGTTCCCATTCCCGGACCCGGCCGGTTCACAGGTAGCGTCGTCGCCGTGAGCCGCGCGACGCTGGACAAGGACCCGCACGAGGTCGCTTCGATGTTCGACGCGGTCGCGCGTCGCTACGACCTGACCAACACCGTGCTGTCGCTGGGCCAGGACCGGTTCTGGCGGCGGGCGACGCGCTCGGCGCTGCGGATCGGGCCCGGCGACAAGGTGCTCGACCTGGCGGCGGGCACCGCGGTGTCGACGGTGGAGTTGGCGGCGTCGGGGGCGTGGTGTGTGGCCGCGGACTTCAGCGTCGGGATGCTGGCCGCCGGTCGTGAGCGCAACGTGCCCAAGGTGGCCGGGGACGCGACGCGGCTGCCGTTCGCCGACGGCGTCTTCGACGCGGTGACGATCAGTTTCGGGCTGCGCAACGTGGTGGACCACACCGCGGGGCTGCGCGAGATGGCGCGGGTGACCCGACCCGGCGGGCGGCTGGTGGTGTGCGAGTTCTCGACGCCGACGAACGGGCTGTTCGCCACCGTCTACAAGGAGTACCTGATGCAGGCCCTGCCGCGAATCGCCCGCGCGGTGTCGTCGAACCCGGAGGCCTACGTTTACCTCGCCGAGTCCATCCGCGCGTGGCCCGACCAGCGGGCCCTGGCATGCGAGATTGCCGAGGCCGGCTGGTCGCAGGTGCGGTGGCGCAACCTCACCGGCGGCATCGTCGCGCTGCACGCCGCGACCAAGCCTTAGCTGACAATCGGGGCCGCCTTACGGCGTGTCGCTGCCCACCCGCGGAGAATCGCCATTAACTTAGCGGCATGTCGAGTGATGCTCAGCACACTCACTTGTCCCGCAGGACGTTCCTGGTCGGAACCGCCACTGCGGCGGCGCTGGCCTCCATGCCGCCGCGCGCTCGGGCCGCGCCCGGCAAGACGGTCGCGGTGTTCGGCGCCGGCATCGCGGGGTTGACCGCCGCGCATGAACTCGTCGAGCGCGGCTATCAGGTCACGGTCTACGAACGAAAAGAACTCGGCGGCAAGGCCCGTTCGATACCCGTGCCGGACTCGGGGGCCACGCCGTTGCCGGCCGAGCACGGCTTCCGGTTCTTCCCCGGCTTCTACAAAAACGTCACCAACACGATGCGGCGAATCCCGTTTCCCGGCAACCGGAACGGCACCTGGGAGAACCTGACCCGCGCGACGTCGTACCTGCACTCCGGGCTGGGCCGCTCGGATCTCACTGTGCCGCTGCCGCTTCCGCTTCCGACGATCCCCAACCCGATCACTCCGGAGGTGTTCATCGAATCGGTCACCACCGTGTTCGAGACGCTGTTCCGGCTGCCGCCGTTGGAGGCGGTGTACGCCGCGCAGAAGCTGGCCGTCTACGTCACCAGCAGCAACGAACGCAAGCTGGGCCAGTGGGAGAACATGACGTGGGAGGACTACATCGGGGCGAACCGCAAGTCTCACGAATACAACCGCTACCTGGCCGACGGCATCATCCGCAACCTGGCCGCGTCCAAATCCAAAGACGCCAGCGCACATTCGATCGGTCTGGTCGGCGAAGCGTCGGTCTGGTCCATCCTGATGTTCGGAAACGACATCGACGGCAAGGGTTTCGACCGAGTGCTCAACGGGCCGACCAGCTCACAGTGGCTGGACCCGTGGGTCGAGCACCTGCGCGATCAGGGCGTGCAGTTCCGCGTGGGGCAGGCGCTGGCGCGGTTGACCCCCAACGGCAAGCACATCGAGTCGGCCACCGTGGTCAGCCAGGGCGGCATCCCGCAGCCCGTCGTCGCCGATTGGTACATCTCGGCGATTCCGTGCGAGAAGCTCGCCGCCGTGCTCACCCCCGACGTCATCGAGGCCGACCCGCAACTGGCCAACATCGCCCTGCTGCGTACCGAGTGGATGAACGGCCTGATGTTCTACCTCAAGGACCGCGTCGACGTCACGAAGGGCCACGTCAACTACGTCGACTCCGGATGGGCGATCACGTCGATCAGCCAGGAGCAGTTCTGGAAGAAGAGCCTCACCGAGTACGGCGACGGCACCGTGCGCGACTGCCTGTCGGCGATCATCTCCGACTGGAGCACCCCGGGTAACTTCAACGGCAAGAGCGCACGGGACTGCACGCCCCAAGAGATCGCCCAGGAGGCGTGGCAGCAGATCAAGGCCCATCTCAACGACACCGACAAGGTGCTCGACGACGACATGCTGCACTCATGGTTTCTCGACCCGGCGATCATCGACTCGGGCACACCGGACGTGCGCAACGACGAACCGCTGTTCATCCAGGATCCCGGGTCGTGGCACCGACGACCCAACGCGGTCACCGGGATCGACAACCTGTTTCTGGCCGGCGAGTGGATCAAGACCGACCAGAACGTCACCACGATGGAGGGCGCCAACGAAGGCGGGCGCTACGCGGCCAACGGGGTGCTGCAGGCGTCGGGTTACAACGGCGACATGGTCAAGATCGTCGAGCTGTTCCAGGCGCCGTGGTGGGAACCGTTCAAGCAGCTCGACCGCGGCCGGTACATGTCGGGCCTGCCGCACATGCTGGACATCTTCGACACCAGATGGCCGACCAGATGACCTGGGCGGGCCCGAAACACCGGCGCCGCGTTATACGGTCACGCCCATGCCGGAGGTGTTCGACGCCGTCATGCACGAAGTCGCTCGGCTAGCTGACGGACTGAGTGCTGTTGGGTGGCAGGATGATTTCGCCCCTGCTTTGCTGTGACGGCGAGCGTTGCTGCTCTCCGAGTCGTTCGCACACACCGACATAGGGCACGTCTCGACATGGCCCGCTCGGCGCCGCGACGGCAACGCCGGCCGAGCCCAGGGCCGCGGTGACGACGATCGCGCCGAGTGCCGCTCGAACTGCCAGGCTGCGCATCGTGGTTCCTTCCCTCGATGCTTGTGTTAAACGCCGTTACCTCAAAGAATAATCCCGGCGCGTGCCCGAGAACAGTTCAGCTAGCAGGGCTTACAGTTAGCCAGACTCCACAACGCCTGCGTCCCAAGCCCGTTGCGTCTGCGCGCCGACGCGGCGGTCATGGGTCTGCTGAAAGTTGCGTCCGCCCCGGCCGAAAGTGGCGATGACGGCCGCGGGCACCTCGGGTTCGGTGAGCGGCCGCGCCAGCCACCGGCACGGTCGGACGTGGACCAGATCCACCGTCGCACCGGCACTGTCGTAGAAGTACGGGCCGTCGATCCGGCCCAGCCAGTACATGCCCGCGGTGTCGCGCGTCCACACGAACGACCCATCCTCGACGTCGGCGAACCGGTCGACGCGGCGCTGAAGCCGCTCGTCGGCGCCGGCCTCGCCGAAGCCCACCAACCCCAACGCCAACGCGCGATCGATCGTGGCCGCCGCCTCGAAATCGTCGCTGCGGGAACGCATCGGGGCGCGGTAGACCGCGGGAGCGCCCATCAGATGAACGGAGGGCGGTCGTCGATGCGCCGCGACGCCTTCCCCGCCAGGCGCCACACCCGGGCCACCCAGTCGGCGTCCTCCTCGGTGACGAAGTTGCCCATCACCCGCACCGCGATCGTCATCAGGAAGTCCGACCGCATCGCCACCCGCCCCGCCAGCGGCAGGAACCGCGGAACCGTCAACAGCAACGCCAACCGCCGCGCCACCGAGAACCCGCGCGCATAGTGCGCCGAGAGCACCGCCGGCCACGCCGCCGACAGGTCACCGGAGCCCAACAGCTCCGCCGCCAGCCGTCCGGTCTCCAGCCCGTAGTCGATGCCCTCGCCGTTCAGCGGGTTGACCAAGGCCGCCGCGTCGCCGATGAGCATCCAGTTCGGCCCGGCCACCCCCGACACCGCGCCGCCCATCGGCAACAGCGCCGACAGCGCCGCGCGCGGTTCGCCCGTGAAGCCCCACTCCTCGCGGCGCAGCCCCGCGTAGTACGACATCAGCGGCCGCAGCGCCGCGTCGGCCGGCCGCCGTGACGTCGCCAGCGCGCCGACGCCGATGTTCACCTCGCCGTTGCCCAGCGGGAAGATCCAGCCGTAGCCGGGCAGCACCTCACCCTCCGGGGAGCGCAGCTCCAGATGCGACGTGATCCACGGCTCGCTGGCCCGCGGGGTGGCGATGTAGCCGCGGACCGCCACGCCGTAGACGGTTTCCTTGTGCCACTGCCGGCCCAGCTCCCGGCCCAGCGTCGACCGTGCGCCGTCGGCGACGATCAGCTCGCCACATCCGATCGACGCCCCGTTGTCCAGTTGCAGCGTCGACACCCGTCCTGTCGAGTCATGCTGCACCCCAACGGCCTTCACGCCCAACATCATCTTGGCGCCCTCGTCGACGGCGACCATGCGGATGCGGTCGTCGAGTTCGGTGCGCGGGACCGCGCTGGACGTCGCCGGGAACGACGGTCCGGGCCACTCGATTTCGACGTCGGCGCCGAAACCCGACATCCGCAACCCGCGGTGGCGCACCCGGTCATCCAGCCACGCACCCAGCCCCAACCGCTCCATCTCCTGCACGGCGCGCGGCGTCAGACCGTCGCCGCAGGCCTTGTCGCGGGGGAACTGTGCGGAATCGATCACCAGCACGTCGCGCCCGGCGCGGCACGCCCAGATGGCAGCCGCCGATCCCGCGGGTCCGGCACCTACCACCACCACGTCGGCTCGCGAATCCATGGTTCCCAGTATGTTGGCTGTGTGAGGACACCGGCGAGCGTGGTGGCGGGAGTGGATTTCGGTGACCCCGCGTTCGCGCAAGACGTCCGCGACGCGGTGGCCCGTGTCGAGGATCTGATGGCCTCTGAGCTGGGCAAAGCCGATGAGCTGATGGCCGAGGCCGTCCAGCATCTGTTCCAGGCGGGCGGCAAGCGGTTCCGCCCGCTGTTCACCGTGCTGTCGGCGCGGCTGGGTCCCGAACCCGACGCGTGGCAGGTCACCGTCGCCGGTGCGGTCATCGAGCTCGTGCACCTGGCGACGCTGTATCACGACGACGTGATGGACGACGCGCAGATGCGCCGCGGCGCGCTGAGCGCCAACGCCCGCTGGGGCAACAACATCGCGATCCTGGCCGGCGACTACCTGTTCGCCACGGCCTCGCGTCTGGTCAGCACGTTGGGGCCGGAGGCCGTGCGGGTGATCGCCGACACGTTCGCACAGCTGGTCACGGGCCAGATGCGCGAAACCCGCGGCGCCGCCGATCACGTCGACTCCGTCGACCACTACCTCAAGGTGGTGTACGAGAAGACCGCCTGCCTGATCGCGGCGTCCGGCCGGTTCGGGGCGACGTTCTCCGGCGCCGACGACGAGCAGATCGAGCGGCTGTCCCGCCTCGGCGGCATCGTCGGCACCGCGTTCCAGATCTCCGACGACATCATCGACATCGACAGCGACCTCGAGGAATCCGGCAAGGTGCCCGGCACGGATCTGCGCGAAGGCGTGCACACCCTTCCGGTGCTCTACGCGCTGCGCGAAACGGGTCCCGACGCCGACCGGCTGCGTCAGCTGCTGGCCGGGCCGGTCGAGGACGACGACGACCTGGCCGAGGCGCTGCGGTTACTGCGGATCTCACCGGGCATGAAGCGGGCCAAAGAGACCGTCGCCAAGTACGCCGCGCAGGCCAGCGACGAGCTCAACCAGCTGCCCGCGGGCCCGGGCCGCGACGCGCTGGCCACGTTGGTGCACTACACGGTCCACCGGCACGGCTGAGGCTGACGGAACCGGGGGGATCGCTGCAGCGTTATGTCAGGCGAAGACTTCCAGCTCTGCCCAAGAGCTCCAAGCAGGAGGAATCCGCGATGACGTGGAACCCGCACGCGAACAGGTTCAAGACGTTTTTGTTGCTGGCGCTGTTCTCGGCGTTGATCGTCGCCGTCGGCGCGATGTTCGGCCGCAACATCATGTTCCTGGCCGTGCTGTTCGCCGTCGGGATGAACGTCTACATCTACTTCAACAGCGACAAGCTGGCGCTGCGGGCGATGCACGCGCAGCCGGTCACCGAGATGCAGGCGCCGGTGATGTACCGGATCGTGCGGGAGCTGGCGACCGCTGCGCGACAGCCGATGCCGCGGCTCTACATCAGCGACACCGCGGCGCCGAACGCGTTCGCGACGGGCCGCAATCCGCGCAACGCGGCGGTGTGCTGCACGACGGGTGTCCTGCAGATCCTCAACGAACGCGAGCTGCGCGCGGTGCTCGGGCACGAGCTGTCGCACGTCTACAACCGCGACATCCTGATCTCCTGTGTGGCCGGGGCGATGGCCTCGGTGATTACCGCACTGGCCAACCTCGCCTTCTTCGCGAGCATGTTCGGCGGGAACCGCGGCGGCGGCGCGAATCCGTTTGCGATTCTTCTGGTTTCGCTGCTGGGTCCGATCGCGGCCACGGTGATCCGGTTGGCGGTGTCGCGGTCGCGGGAGTACCAGGCCGACCAGTCCGGCGCGGAGCTGACGGGCGATCCGCTGGCGTTGGCCAGCGCGCTGCGCAAGATCAGCGCGGGAGTCGAGCAGGCGCCGTTGCCGCCGGACCCGAAACTGGCCGATCAGGCGCACCTGATGATCGCCAACCCGTTCCGCGCGGGCGAGAAGATCGGCAAGCTGTTCTCCACACACCCGCCGATCGAGGACCGGATCCGCCGGCTCGAGCAGATGGCCGGCCGCGGCCCGTACTGAGCGATTTCGGCGCGCGACCGGGTAACGCACGGCCGTCGAGCAGCGATGACCTGAGTATGCTGCGAGTCCCCAGCGCACCGTTTAGGGTGTGGACGTGCTGAACAGAGTCCTGATCGGCGCCCTCGGCGCGGCCGCGGCCCTGGTAGGCGGGCCGGGCGTCGCTGCGGCGCAGCCGTCACCGCCGCCGCCTCCGCCCGCTCCCGATGTGAACGCGTTCGCGCCGGTGAAGCTCTCGGAGTATGCGGTGATGGACGGCAGCTGGTACGCGTTTCGGACCCCGGACGGGTTGACGTGCGTGCTGCAGCGCAGCGGCGGCTACGGCTGCAGCGGCGCGATCCCCGCCGCGCCCAACGGCGCGAACTTCGTCAGCGGCGGGCCCGGAGTGCCCGGGTTCGCCAACGCCGACGCCGCGGTGTTCGGCTTCGTCGGTGACGTCAAACCGCTGCCCGCGGGTTCGCGGATCAGCTTCCAGACGGTCAGCTGCGGCAGCGACGGCTCGGTGACGACCTGCGCGGACAGCCGCAACCAGTCCGGTTTCGTGCTCAGCCCGGCGGGCAGCTACATCATCAACGGCGGCCGCGTTCCGCTGCTGGATCGGCCCGAGGGCACCAACCCGTTCTTCAACTAGTACCGCTCGCCGGGCTGCTGTCAGAAACCGGAGCCGTGCACCTCGTGGCCGGGCTTCTCGACCATCAGCCCGCGGTAGGCCTGCTCGACGGTCGAACCGTGGTTGACCACGGCGTCGACCTCGCGCGCGATCGGCATCGACAGCCCGTAGTCGTTGCAGAACTCCATGACCACGCTGGCGGCCTTCACGCCCTCGGCGACCTGGTTCATCGACGCGATGATCTCCTCGAGCGGCTTGCCCGCACCCAGCTGTTCGCCGACATGGCGGTTGCGGCTGCGCTGCGACGTGCACGTGACGATGAGGTCACCCATGCCGGCCAGGCCCGCGAACGTGTCGCGGTGTCCGCCCATCGCCTCGCCGAGCTTCGACATCTCACGCACGGCGCGCGCCATCACCATCGCGCGCGTATTCTCGCCGATCCCAAGCGAATAGCCCATGCCGACCGCGATCGCGTACACGTTCTTCAACGCGCCGGCCATCTCGACGCCGACCACGTCGTCGCTGGTGTACGTGCGAAACCTCTTGGTGCGGAACAGCTGTGCCAGGTTCGCGGCGAGTTGCTGGTCGGGCATCGCGAGCACCGCGGCGGCGGCGTAGCCCTCGGCCACCTCGCGGGCGATGTTGGGCCCGGCGAGGATGCCGGCCGGGTGCCCGGGTAGCACCTCGGCGACGATCTGGCTCATCCGGTAGTTCGTGCCCTGCTCGAGCCCCTTGACCAGCGACACCACCGGTACCCAAGGCCGCAGCTCCTTGGCGAGTTCGGTGAGCACCGCGCGAAAGCCGTGCGACGGCACGCCCATGACGATGACGTCAGCGCAGGTGGCCGCCTCGGAGAAGTCCGTCGTCGCCTTCAGCGACTCCGGCAGCTCGACCTCGTCGCCGAGGTATTTGGTGTTGCGGTGGTTGTCGTTGATGTCCTTGGCGGTCTCCTCCGAGCGCACCCATTGCAGGGTCGGCCCGCGCCTGGCGCAGATGGACGCCACGGTGGTGCCCCAGGAGCCCCCTCCGAGAACGACGACTTTGGGATCCCGTTTCGCAGCTGCCATGCCCGTCAGCGTAGGACCGACCGCCACTTTTGTACTCGGGTCAGGCGATTTCGCTGTCCACCAGCGCCCGCAGCCCCTGCTGGTCACGGCCCTGCGCGACGCCGAGCGACACCAGCACCCGCGCCCGGTGCGGCGTCAGCCCCGGCGCCAACTGTGCCCCGCCCGCCGCGAGGGTGGCGACTCCACCGGGGTAGCCGTAGCGCGGTGCGACCCGGGCGTCGGGGGCCCGCGTCGTGACGACGATGTGGGTTCCGTCCGCGATCAGCCGCTGCGCCGCGGCGGCCTGTCCGGGTGGCAGGTTGCCCGCCCCGTTGGCGGCGACGACGACGGCTGGGCGGCCCGCTCCCGCGAACGCCAGCACCGCACCGTCGTCGCCGAGGCCCGCCAGCACGACGGGCACCGGGTGGACCGGCGCGTTCGGTGCGCCGTGGGCCGGCCCGCGTGGCGGCGTGCGGTACCAGTCGATGTGTCCGCCGCCGACGATGCCGAGCGCACCGCGGCCGGGCGCGTCGAACGCGTCGCGCGCCACCCCGGACACCTTGAGCACCTCGCGGGCCGCGAAGATCCGCCCGGCGAACACCACGACGGGATCGATGTGAACGCCCGAGGCGGCGACCGCCACCGCGTCGGCGAGGTTGGCGGTGCCGTCGCTGTCGGGGCGCTCACCGGTGACCATCGATCCGGTGACGACCACGGGCACCGGCCACCGCTGGCGATACGCCAGCCACGCCGACACCTCCTCGATCGAGTCGGTGCCGGTGGTGACGACGACGCCGCCGACGCCCTCGGTGACCAGCTCGCCGATCCGCACCGCCAGCCGCTCCATCAGCGCGAAGTCGACTTCCGAGCCGCCGACCAGCGCGAGATCCTCGGCGCCGCCGAACCCGTCGACGCGTGACGCCAACACCGTGGCGGCGGCGAAAGGCACTGCGCCCGCGGCGGTGTCGCGCATCGAGATGGTGCCGCCCAGCCCGATGAGCCGGACGTCGCTCACTGCGTGACGCCGTCCAGAGGTCCGCGCACGATCAGGGTGCGGTAATCGGGGATGGTCGCGTCGGCGGGCACCCGACCGATGCTCTGCGCCCAGCGGGCCCGGTCGGCGAGGTCGGCGGGCAGCTCGGGACCCAACTGGGTGGTGAACTGGAATTCGTCGACGACCCCGCTGATCAACTGCTCGTCGAGGCCGGTGGCCCTGGCGACGGCGGTGAGTGCGGCCGGGTCGCGTTCGGTCAGCGGCGCGTCAGCCTGCCGGACCGCCCCCAGGAACGCCGACAGGTCGGCTTCGCGAGTGGCCAACGTGTCGGCGTTGGTGAGGTAAAGGCTGTGCTGGTTGTACTTTTCGTCGCCCTGCAGTTCGACGGCGTCGGGTCCGAGCGCGGCGATCACCTTGGCCAGCGGGGGCTGGAAGACGGCGACGACGTCGACGTCGCCGTTGGCGATCGCGGTGACGATCTCGGCGGGGCCGGTCTGGATCAGCTCGGCGTCGACGTTGGCCTCGCTCAGGAACTTGGTGGCGAAGTAGTGGGCGCTGCTGCCGAGCGGCACCGCGACCTTGCGGCCCTGCAGGTCCTCGATGGAGTTGATGCCCGCGGACCGGCGGGCGACGAAACGGCCCTCGGGCCAACGGGATCCGTCGGCGATGATGCGCAGGTTGGGGCTCTTCAGCGCGGCGGCGGCGGCGGGCACGTCGCCTCCGGTGGCGACGTCGACGGCACCGCCGGTCAGCGCCTCGAGCGCCGCCGCGCCGGTCGGGAAGGGCACGACCTCGATGTCGACGCCGGAGGCGGCGAAGTAGCCGAGGTCCTCGGCGACGGGCACCTGCGACCAGCACGGGTCGACCACCCAGCCAAGCGTCAACGCCTGCTTGGAATCGGCGGCGTTGCCACCGCAGGCCGTCAACGCCATCATCAGCAGTGCGGTGAGGAATACGCGAATCGTCACGAGCGGTCTCCCAGGGGTGTGTCGATGGTGGGGCGGAGCAGGTCGTGCAGGCGGCGGCGCAGCGGGGCGTATTCGGCGAACTCGGCGACGCGGCCGGTGGGGCGCGGGCGGGGCAGCGGGTTGTCGAGCTGTTCGGCGATCGAGCCGTCGACGCCCATCACGACGATCGACGACGCGATGCGGATGGCCTCGTCGACGTCGTGGGTGACGAAAACGATGGTGGTGCCGGTCTTTTCCCACAGATCGGTGACCAGATCCTGCATCTGGCTGCGGGTCAGCGCGTCGAGCGCGCCGAACGGCTCGTCCATGAGCAGCACCTGTGGGCTGTTGGCCAGCGCGCGGGCGATGCCGACGCGTTGGCGCATGCCGCCGGACAGCTCGTGGGGCAGCTTCCCGGCGACGTTGGGGGACAGGCCGACCGCCTCGAGCAGCGCGTCGACCCTGCCGCGTCGTTGCGACCGCGGTACTTTCGCGGCGCGCAGCGCGAACCCGATGTTGCCGCGCACCGAGGCCCATGGGAACAGCACGTCGCGCTGGAAGACGACGCCGCGTTCCCGGCTCGGGCCCGTCACCAGCGCGCCGTTGAACGACACCTCGCCGGTGGTCGGGTGGACGAACCCGGCGATGCAGTTCAACAGCGTGGACTTACCGCATCCGGAGGGGCCCAGCACCGCGAGGAACGTGCCCGCGTCGATGCTCAGATCGAGATCGTCGAGAACTGTGTTGCCGGAGGCGTATTCGACGGTGAGGCCGGCGACGCCGATGCCTGCGGCGGTCATGACTGTTCCTTCGCCCAGCGCACCAGCCCGCGGGTGCCGCGGTGGAACAGCTGGTCGGCGAGCGCCCCGACGACGCCGAGCGCGACCAGGCAGGCGAACAGCCGGTCGGGCTGGCTGAACAGCCGGGCCTGGTCGAGACGGAATCCGAGACCTTCGGTGACGCCGGCTTGTTCGGACGCCACGATCAGGATGAGCGACATCGCTATGCCCTGGCGCAGACCGGTGAGGATGAACGGCAGCGCCGCGGGCACCACCACCGAGGTGAACACCTGATGGCGTGGCGCGCCCAGGCAGGCGGCGACGCGCAGGTAATCCTCGCGGGTGGAGGCGATTCCGGCGTGGGTGTTGACCCAGACGGGAAAGAAGACGCCGAGGCTGGTGAGGAACAGCTTGGACTCCTCGCCGATGCCGAACCAGAGAATGGCAAGGGGGACAAGAGCGATGGCGGGGATGGGGCGGATCACCTGGATCGTCGGCTCGAGCAGCACGCGGGCGATCCGACTGCGCCCGGTCAGCGTGCCGATCACGATCGCGAGAAACGACCCGAGGAGGAAGCCGCTCAGCGCGCGGCGGAAGCTGGCGGTGGCGTCGGCGACCAGGGTGCCCTGGGCGTACATGTCGCCGGCGGCGCGTACGACGTCGGCAGGTGACGGCAGCAGCGACGGCGAGAAGATGCCGAGGCGCACCAGCAGCGCCCACAGCCCGACCACCCCGACGAGGCTGAGGACCGAGAGGACGCCGAGCAGATAGTTGTGGTGGTCGCGCGTGGGGACCTCAGCGCGGCGTGCACGGCGTTGCGCCGCCAAGACCGCCATCGCGTGCCCTTCCGTACCGTGCATGGACGAAGGTCACCGTAATTCGGTTTGCCGCGCGCGCCGGGGCCGCGAGGTCGGGGCCGACCGGGGCGCCGACGAATGCGCCATCCGCCCGCCCTGTTGAGCTGGGCAAATACCACGCCGTCGGGGCCATTGCGCCACCCCGGCGCGCTGTCACGACTTCGGATCAGGCTGAGTCCAGCGTCGAGGTCAGGGCTGCGCCTGCGCCACGAGCATCCGGCACAGCTGCTCCCGGTGATGCCGTGCGTCGCCTGACAGCAGCGAGTTGACGCGGGCCCGCCTCAGGTACAGATGCAGATCGTGCTCCCAGGTGAACCCGATCCCGCCGTGCAGCTGGAGCGCCTCGCCCGCGACCTCGTTGACGGCATCGGACACATAGGCTTTCGCGACGCTGACCGCGTGGTCGATGTCGTCACGGCGGCTGTCGAGAGCCATCGCGGCGTAGTAGGTGGCCGCCGTGCTGGCCTGAACCCGGATGCGCATGTCGGCGCACTTGTGCTTGACGGCTTGGAAACTGCCCACGGGACGGCCGAATTGGACGCGGTTCTTGACGTAGTCGACGGTCATCGCGAGCAGGCGTTCGCCGATGCCGACGAGTTCGGCGCACACCAGCACGGTGTTGAGCTGCTGCGTGCGGGCCAGCGATCGCTCCGCCGCATCGCCTGCGGCGACGAGCCCGTCCGGCGGCACGGCGACCCCCTCAAGCGTGACGTCGCAGTATCTGCGGGTGACGTCGAGGGTCTGCTGCCGGTCGATCCGCAGGTTCTCGGCGTCCGCGGGAACCAGGAACCGCGCCGGTGCGTCGTCAAGCACCGCGTCGACGAGCAGCAGCTGGGCGGCGTCGGCGTCCTGCACCGAGACCTTCGACCCGGTGATGCGATAGCCGTCGCCGTGCCGTTCGGCGCGGGTCTGCATGCCGTCCGGCGTCCACGGCCGGCCCGACTCCGCGAACGCCCACGTCGCGATCAACGAGCCTTCGGAAATCGACTGCAGCACCTTGGATTTCGGCTCACCCTCGGCGCGGCTCAGGGCATCGGCCGCGACGACCGTCGGGATGAACGGGGTGGCGGCCAGTCCGCGGCCGAGCTCGATGCCCACCAGCGCCAGATCGATCGACAGCTGGCCCAGCCCGCCGTCGACCTCCGGAATCGCCAACGCGGGCCAGCCGAGCTGTGAACCCAGCCGCCACACCTCGGCGTCGAACCCCTCCGGGCCGTCGATCAGCGCCCTGGCGCGGTCGACCGAGGATTTGCTGGCGAGCAGGGAACGGGTGGAGTCGACGAGGCCGCGCTGCTCGTCGGAGAGCTCGAAATCCACGGAGACTCCTTCGCTGAAGCTGCCGATGGCGAATGAGGGGATTGCAATAACTCCCCAAAACATACAGGATACTGATTAAGGTGAATCTGATCACTAAACGGGTTGGACGGAGGCGACTTGCATCTCGGCCAGGACCGCGAGTTGGACGCGCTGCGAAAGCGGGTCCGCGATCTAGCCGCCCAGTATGCGCCGCCGCGACACGCTCGCACCGGCGTTCGGGCACCTGAGCCCCACGAAATTCCCGCGCTGCGGAAGTGGACCGCGATTCTCTTCAACGAACAGTTGCTGGGAGTGAACTGGCCGGTCGAGTACGGCGGCCTGGCCGACGCGCACCCGTTGCACGAATCCGTCGTCGCCGACGAGTTGATCCGCGCCGGAGCGGCCGGCCCGGTCGGCGGTGGACTGCTCGCCGGCGCGGCGATCGTCGCGTCGGGCACGACCGCGCAGAAGGACTACTTCCTGCCGCGCATCCGCTCCGGCGAACACATCTGGTGCCAGCTGTTCAGCGAGCCCGACGCCGGAAGCGATCTGGCCGGCCTGCGCACCCGCGCGCGCCGCGACGGCGACCATTTCGTCGTCGACGGGCAGAAGGTGTGGACCACCAACGGTCAGCACGCCGACTGGGGCTACCTGCTCGCCCGCACCGACCCCGACGCGCCCAAGCACGCGGGCATCACGGCGTTCGCCCTGGACATGAAGACCCCGGGCGTCGCGGTGCGGCCGCTGCGCGAGATCACCGGCACCGCCGACTTCAACGAGGTCTTCCTCGACGGCGTGCGGATTCCGGAAACCCACGTCATCGGCGAGGTCAACGCGGGCTGGGCGGTGACGACCACCAGCCTGGCGCTCGAACGCTCCAGCGCGGGCAGCGGCGCATCGCTGTTCGGGGCGCTGAACCGGCTGGTGCGGCTCGCCGGCGAGGTGACGCGGGATGGCCGTCCCGCGATCGAGCACGATGACGTGCGCCAGGCGATCGGCGGTTTCGCCGCCGACGTGCACGTGAACGCGTTGGTGTCGGCGTTCGGGGACAGCAGGGCGCTGCACGGCACCGGGGACCTCGCCGACGCGCCGGTGTCGAAGATCCTGTTCAGCGAGATCAACCTGGCGCTGCACGAGTTCGGAGTGCAGGTGCAGGGTCACGACGGGGTTCGCATCGAGGGCGACGCCCACGTGCACGACGACGGATGGTGGCAGGACGCCTTTCTCTACGGGCGGGCGTTCACCATCGCGGGGGGCACCAACGAGGTGCTACGAAACCTGATCGCCGAACGCGCACTGGGATTGCCGCGATGAGCACACGCGGCCCGGTTCCGGAGTCGAAGGAGATGCCATGCCTTTGCAAGACTGGATGAAGATCATCTCGGTCGACGACCACGTCATCGAACATCCTCGGGTCTGGCAGGACCGGCTCCCGGAAGCGCTTCGCACCGAGGGCCCACAGATCATCGAAACCGCTGAGGGACACCATGTCTGGCAGTACGAAGGCCAGCTGTACCCGCAGATCGGGCTCAACGCCGTCGCCGGCAAGCCGCCCGCGGAGTACGGCATGGAACCGGTGCGCTACGACCAGATGATCCCCGGCTGCTACGACCCGGTCGAGCGCATCCGCGACATGGACATCGACGGGGTGGAGGCCGCGCTGGCGTTCCCGTCGTTCCCCGGTTTCGGCGGCGGAGTGTTCCAACGCGCCAAGGACAAGGAGCTGGCGCTGGCATGTGTGCGGGCCTGGAACGACTTCCAGGTCGACGAATGGTGCGCGACGGCGCCAGATCGGTTGATCCCGTTGGGGATTCTGCCCACCTGGGATGTGGAGCTGGCCGCCCGCGAAGTCGAGCGGTTGGCCCAGATCGGGACAAGGGCGGTGTCGTTCCCCGACAGCCCCGTCCCGCTCGGCCTGCCCTCGTTCCACGACCCGACCCACTGGGAGAAACTGTGGGACGCCCTCGAGACCGCGGACATGCCGGTGTGCCTGCACTTCGGTTCGGGCAGCTACGTGCCCGGCTTCTCCTTCGCCACCGGATCCATCGACCTCAACGCGCCGTTCGCGGTCGCCATCGCGACCTTCTCCACCAACCTCATGTGGAGCACCGCGGACCTGGTGTTCTCCGGTGTCCTGCAACGACATCCGAACCTGAAGTTCATGCTGTCAGAAGGCGGCATCGGCTGGATTCCGTACCTGCTGGAACGGCTGGACTACACCTGGGAGCGGCACCGCTGGTACCAGAACATCAGCCGCGAAGACCGGCCGTCGGATCTTTTCCGCAAGCACTTCTGGGGCTGCTTCATCGACGACGAGCACGGGGTGAACTCCCGCGACGCGATCGGCGTCGAAAACATCCTCGTCGAAGTCGACTATCCGCACTCCGACTCGAACTGGCCCAACAGCCGTAAACGGATCAGCGAGAACCTCGTCAACGTGCCGGACGACGAGGTTCATCGCATCGTGGAACTCAACGCGCGCGAACTGCTGCGCTTCGGCAACGGGCGATGACCGAACCGCGGCCCGACACCGGCGACTACGACCTGTTGACGTTCGGCGAGGTCGCCGCGCGGCTGTCAGAAGAACTGGCCGCGGTCACAGCGGAACTGGACGGCCTGCGCGAGCAATCCAGCCCGGACGCCGAACGTATTCGACGCCTCGAGCAGCGCATCGAACTGCTGAAGACCAGCAGCGACCGGTATCGCCGGGAACAGCGCACCAACGAGTCGTTCCACCGCCGGTTCGGGTCACCGGCCAGTCCGACATCCAGCCCGCCTCCGCAGTGGCGTTGAACGACGACAGGTAAGGATCCGAGCGGTCAATGGTGACTTCGGGGCAGATGCCTTCGCCAGTCGGTGAGATCACCGAGTGGACGAAGGGGTACGCCAGGAGGCACCCCATCGCCTCTCTGGAAACCGTTGGCAGCCAGTGCATCCTGGGACTACGAGCGCTGCAGTACCTCGTCCTCGACATCGTGCGATGGCGCTTCCCGCTGGGCGAGTTCGTCGAGCAGGCGGCCTTCATGGCCTCGACGGCCATGCTGCCGACGATGTGTGTGGCGATCCCCATCGGGGTGACCCTGCAGATCCAGTTCGCGCTGCTGGCCGGGCAAGTCGGCGCCACGTCGCTGGCCGGAGCCGCCAGCGGCCTGGCCGTCATCCGTCAGGGCGCACCGCTTGTCGCCGCGCTGCTGATGGCGGCGGCGGTCGGCTCGGCGATCTGCGCGGACCTCGGCTCGCGAACCATCCGCGACGAGGTCGACGCGCTTGAGGTGATGGGGATTTCGGTGATCCGCAGGTTGGTCGTGCCGCGGCTGGCCGCGGCCATGGTCGTCGGCGTCGCGTTGACCGGGTTGGTGTGTTTCATCGGCTTCCTGGCCGGTTACCTGTTCAACACCTTCGCGCAGCAGGGTGCGCCCGGCAGCTTCGTGATGACGTTCGCGTCGTTCGCGACGGTGGGTGACATGGTGCTGACCCTGATCAAGGCCGTGGTGTTCGCCGCGATCGTCGCGATCGTCGCGTGCGACAAGGGGCTGACCACCAAGGGTGGCCCCGCCGGGGTCGCGAACTCGGTGAACGCCACCGTGGTGGCGTCGATTCTGCTGTTGATGATCACCAACGTCGTGTTCACCCAGATGTACGTCCTGCTGTTCCCCAAGGCGTCGCTCTGATGGCGGCGGCACCGTACTACCCGCGCGGAGTCCGGCCGCTGGTGTCGGCCACGGAATCGGTGGCCGGTCTCGGCGCCCGGCTCGGCCACATGCTGACCTTCTTCACCCGGGCGGTGGCCGGCATTCCGGTGACGCTGGCGCGGTACCGGAAGGGCTTTCTGGCCATCCTGTCCGACGTCACATGGGGCAACGGCTCGGTCGTGGTGGGTGGCGGCACGGCGTGGGTGATCATCCTGCTCGGTGCGACGGCCGGGGCCATCGTCGGCATCGAGGGCTATCAGGCGCTTCACCTGCTCGGCATGGAACCGGCGGCGGGACTGCTGTCGTCGACGGTGTCGACGCGCGAACTGGCGCCGATCATGGCGGCGTTGGCCTTCGCCGCGCAGGCGGGCTGCCGGTTCACCGCGCAGCTGGGCTCGATGCGCATCTCCGAGGAGATCGACGCGATGGAATCGCTGGCGATCCGGCCGATCCCGTATCTGATCACCACCCGGCTACTGGCCTCGGTGGTGGCGATCATCCCGCTGTACATCCTGTGCCTGGTGGTCAACTACGCGACGGTGCAGACCGTCGTCACCTTGAGCGGCGGGCTGTCGGCGGGTTCGTTCCAACACTACTTCCGGCTGGTGTTGACGGGCACCGACGTCTTCTACTCGGTGTGCAAGGCGATCGTCTTCGTCATCATCACGTCGACCATCCAGTGTTACTACGGCTACTTCGCGGCCGGGGGACCGCAAGGGGTCGGGATCGCCGCCGGACGTGCCATGCGGGCAAGCATCTCGGTGATGATCATCGCCAATCTGCTGCTGACGATCGGGCTTTGGGGCATCGGGTCGGGCGCGAGGCTGGGTGGATGACGACGCTGCCGAACTTCGAATCAGCCTCGCCGCCGGTGTCGCAGGCCCGGCTGCTGCTGCGCGGGGCGGCGGTGCTGCTCGGCGCCCTGCTGTTGGCCGGGGCCGCGATCGCCAAGTCCGAAGGGGTGTTCTCCGGCCGCGTCGAGGTGGTGGCGCTCCTCACCGACGTCGGCGACGGCCTGCCGAAGGGCTCCGACGTGAAGTTCCGCGGCGCGCTGGTCGGCACCGTGGAAAGCGTGGCGCCGGCCATCGACGGCGGCGACAACCGGGTCGACGTGAGCATCGATCCCCACTTCGCGCGCGCCATCCCGGCCACCGTGACCGCGCGCGTGGTGCCCGGCAACGTGTTCGCGGTGTCGTCGATCCAACTGGTGGACAACGGTTCCGGTCCGGCGCTGAAGTCGGGAGCGCAGATCCGCCAGGACGACAGCCTGGCGACGGTGCAGTTTCAGACGGCGCTGACCAAGCTGCGCGAGGTGCTCGCCGCAGCGGGCAGGCCCGGCTCGACGGACACGGTCGGCGTGCTGGCCGCCGTCGCCGAGGCGACGAGCGGGCGCGGCGACGAGATCGAACGCGCCGGCAGCGGCGCCAAGCGCATCGTCGACGAACTCAACGATGTCATGGCCGACGACGGCACCGAGGCCACGCTCGCGGTCGTCTCCGGCGCACTTCAGGGCCTGCAGCGCACGTCGCCGGATCTGCTCGACGCGGTGCACAGCGCGGTGGTGCCGATGCGGACCCTCGCCGAGAAGCGCCAGGAGTTGACGCACTTCCTGTCCGCAGGCCACGCAACGTTCGGCGAGATCGGCACGTCCTTCGAGAACCACATGGACCGCATCATCGTGATCACCACCCAACTGTCCCCGGTGATGGGTGTGATGGCCGACGGCGCCGATCAATTCGCACCGATCGTCACGCGCATCAACGGCGTCACCAACCGGTTCTTCGACCACGTGTGGCACGAGGACAAGAACATGGCGGTGGGTAAGTTCATGCTGGTCTTCACGCCCAACAAGATGTACACGCGCCAGGACTGTCCGCGCTACGGTGCGCTCGAGGGTCCCAGCTGCCACAACGCGCCGGTGACTGCCGACCCGCCGGTGCTGCCCGCCCCGCTCGACCCGCGCAACTACCGGCCCCCGGGCGGCAACGTGGGCCCGGTCGGCAGCCCGCAGGAACGCGAGCAGTTGGCCGAATTGCTCGGGCCGGATCCCGATGTCGCCTCCGAACTGCTGCTCGGCCCGATCGCGCGCGGCAACACGATCCACGTCGTTCCAGACACCGGGGCACCGCCGCCGCTGCCCGCCGAGGCGCCGTTGCCCGGTCCCGTCCAGCCGGGAGGAGGCAACGGCCCGTGAAGTCGCCGGAAACCGCGGTCGGAACGTTTCTCACCAAGTACCGTCGGCCCCTGCTCGGGCTGTCGGTCTTCCTCGCCGTCTGCCTCGCGCTGATCGGGACGGTGTTCGTCACGCTGCAGCGCAACGTCAACGGCGAGACCCACAGCTACAGCGCTGTCTTCACCGACGCGTCCGGACTCAAAGTCGGCGACGAGGTGCGGATGGCCGGGGTGAAGGTGGGACGCGTCGACGGCATCGCGCTCGACGGCACCAACGCAAAAGTGGACTTCCGGGTGCAGTCCGAACAAGTGCTGTACGGAAACACCAAGGCCGGCATCATCTATCAGAACATCATCGGCCAGCGCTATCTCGGCCTGTCCCTCGGCGACTACGGCGACCCGCGCGTGCTTCCCGCCGGTTCGGTGATCCCGGTCGAACGCACCGAGCCGTCGTTCGACATCTCCCGACTGCTCAACGGTTTCGAGCCGTTATTCGCGCTGCTCAACCCCGAGCAGGTCGACAACCTCACCACCGCGATCGTGCGGTCCCTGCAGGGCGACACCGGCGCGATCGCGACCATGATCTCCGAGACCACCCGTCTGGCCGAGTCCTACTCCGGCACCGACGCGATCCTCGACGGCGTGCTGACCCACCTGAACTCCGTCGTCGCCTCACTGGCCGACCGCGACGAATCCCTGCGCACGACCATCGACTCCGCAGAGAACGTCTTCGACGGATTCGCCGCCCGCCGTGCCGAATTCGTGGACTCGATGGATCAAACCGCGATCGTGGGCCAGCGCCTGGCGAACATCGTCGACGACGTCCAGCCGGATATGAGGGAATGGTTGGCGCGCGAACCCGGCTTCGCCAAGCACTTCATGGAGGACAAGCAGGGGTTCGAATACATGGCCTTCAACACCCCGCTGATGCTCAAGGGCATGGCCCGCTTCAGCCAGGGCGGGGCGTATCTCGACGTGTACGCATGCAACCTCACCGTTTCTCAGTTCCCGCGCATCGACAGCCTCATCCACGCGATCGTGCGCGAGGGCACCCCTGAGGATCGCCTGACCTACAGCCAGAAATGCCGGTGACGATCATGAGAAGGCCTGCGATCGGTCGACCCATCGAGTCCTACAGCAAGCTGCGCCTCGGCGTCATCGCGGTACTCGTCCTCGCCCTGGCGCTGGGAGGTGCGCTGGGGTTGGGCCGCCTCGGGCTCGGCAGGGACGTCTACATCGCCGAGTTCACGCAGTCGGCGGGGTTGAGCGTGGGCGATCAGGTGACGGTGGCCGGCGTGCACGTCGGTCGCGTCAAGAGCATGCGACTCGCCGGTGACCACGTCGCCGTCGGTCTCGAGATCGACGACGACGTGCCGATGGGCTCGGCGACCAAGGCGTCGATCAAGCTCACCACGCTGCTCGGCGCGCGTTATGTCGACGTGCAGCCGGCAGGCGCGCAGCCGCTGACGGATCACCGAATCTCGCTGGCCAACACCGAGGTTCCCTACGATCTGCAATCGGCGCTGCAGGACGCCACCACCACGTTCGAAGCCGTGGACGCCGCGAAGGTCGCGCAGTCGATGACGACGCTGTCGACCCAGTTGCAGGGTGCACCCGAGGTGCTTCCGCAGGCGCTGGACAACATCGACCACCTCTCGTCGGTGATCGCCTCCCGTCGTGATCAGATCTACGACCTGCTCCGCAGCACCGAGCAGGTCGCCGAACTGCTCGGCAACCAACAACACAGCCTGGGCCTGCTGATCCATCAGAGCCGCGAGGTCCTCGGCGACCTCGCCGCACGAAAAGAACTGGTGGTCCGGCTGATCGACGCCACCGCGAAGCTGATGAACGAGCTGCGGCCCGTGCTGGTCGATGACCGGCAGCGGATCGACGAACTGATGGCCAACCTCGACGGCATGCTGAGCGCGGTGCACCGCAACGACGCGCTGTTGCGCAGCACGCTTCAGCTGCTGCCGCTTCCGGTCCGCAACTTCGCCAATGCCACCGGAAACGGCAACGAGTTCGACTTCACCTCCACCGGCGGCTCCATGATCGACTCGTTCATCTGCGCGATCAGTGGCCGCGCCAAACAGTTCAACTTGCCGCCGTACTTCGGGGACTGCAAATGACCGCACGCGCAATGGTGAAGCTGATCGCCGTGCTGGCGTTGGTGGGCTTCGTGTGCGGCGGCTGCTCGCGCGGCCCGATCGGTGGGAAAGCGATGACGATCGTCGCTGAGTTCGACAGTGCGAGTGGGCTTTACGAGGGCAACGCGGTGTCCGTGCTGGGCATGCCGGTGGGCACGGTCGAGAAGATCGAGCCGAAGGGCGCCTATGTCGAGGTGACGATGCGCGTCGACCCCGGCATCCGGATCCCCGCCGACGCGCAGGCGGTCACCGTCTCCACCTCGATCCTCACCGACCGGCACGTCGAGCTCACCCCGGTGTACCGCGACGGGCCGACGCTCGCCGACGGCACCCGGCTCGGCCTGGACCGCACCAGGACGCCGGTGGAATTCGACCGGGTACTGGCGATGATCGACGAGCTGGCGGTGCAACTGCAGGGCGACGGCCAGGGGTCGGGTCCCGTCGCGGACCTGCTGTCGGTGAGTGCCGCGATGACCGACGGCAACGGCGCCAAGATCCGCTCGGCACTGGGCGAACTGTCCAAGGCGCTGAAGATGAGCCAGGATCGAGGCGCGCCGACCGGTGACGCGATCACGACCATCGTCACCAACCTCGACCGGCTGACCGCCGCGGCGGTCGAGAACGACCAGACCATCCGCGACGTCGGCACCTCGGTGCGTCAATTGAGCGCCGTGCTGGCCGCCGAGCAGCTCGGAACCGGGTCGACCGGAGCGCAGGTCAACGAGATCCTCGCCCAGACCGCCGATCTGATCGAGGACAACCGCGATCACCTGAAGGGGACCACGGCGGGGATGGAGACGGTGACCAAGGCCATCGCCGACTACCGCCGCGAGATGGCCGAGGCGCTCGATGTGGCGCCGATGCTGTTGGACAACGTCTACAACATGATCGACCACGAGAAGGACGCCATCCGGGCGCACCCCGTGCTCGACAAGGTCGAACTGAACGGGCAGATGACCAAGGAGCTGTGCAACCTGCTGGGCATGAAACAACTCGGTTGCACCACCGGGACCATCCAGGACTTCGGCCCCGACTTCGGACTCACCAGCATGCTCGAGGGATTGGCGGGTCTGCCGGGATGACACAGCGGATGAAACCTCTGGGCGCGTTCGCCGCACTCTGCCTGTCGACGGTGGTGGTGGCGGGCTGTTCGATGGGCCTGGACCAGCTTCCGCTACCCGCCCCGTCGGTCGGCGAGGACACCTACGAGGTCAGCGCGACGTTCGCCAACGCGCTCAACCTGCCCGCCAAGGCGAAGGTCCGGTTGTCCGGCGCCGACGTCGGCGAGGTCGAGTCGATGACCGCGCGCGACTACACCGCGGTGGTGACCATGCGGATCGCCTCCGACGTCCAAATCCCCGAGGGTACAAAGGCTGAACTGCGTTCGGCCACGCCGCTCGGCGACATCTTCGTGTCGCTGACACCGCCGCCCGGAACGTCCGAGGCGACGACACCGCTGTCGCCGGGCGCGGTGGTCCCACTGGACTCCACCGCGTCCGCCGCGTCGGTGGAAGACGTGCTGAGTACCGCGGCGGTGCTGGTCAACGGGGGAGCGATCCGCAACCTCACCAGGATCGTCAACGGCATGGGCCGCGCGGTCGGCGGGAAGGGCGAGGACCTCAACCAGTTCATCGACGAGTCCACCCGGCTCATCCAGAGCCTCTCCGCACGGTCGGACCGCATCAAGACCGCCCTCACCCAGACCGGGGATCTCGCCGAGACGATGGCCGCGCGGCAGCAATCCATCGACGCCGCCGTCGAGGCCGCCGGCCCCGCGTTGGGAACCGTCGCGGAGAACACCGACCGGATCGTCGACATCGTCGCGCAGGTCAACCGAATCACGCTGCAACTGGCGAAGATGCCGTCGGTGCGCGGAGAAGAGTCGCGCAGCATGATGGCCGACTTCAACCGGCTTTCCGCGGGCCTCAACGAAGCGTCCATCGCCCCCGGCGCCTCGCTGGCCAACTTCAATCGGATGTTCGGTCCCATCCTCAAGACCACCAACTCGACCGCGTCCAGCGTCGAGATCGACCTCGCCGACCTGGCTGTCGGCGCGTTCGCCGACCCGTATCACCCCGCTGACTCGGGCAGCCGCGCACCCACCCGGGAGGACTTCCGCAACATGGTCGGCAGCATCTCCTACGAACTGTTGATGGTGCGGAACAAGTTCTGGGGCGCGCCGACGCCGCCACCCGGAAACGTGCCGCCGCCCAACCTGATCGGGCCCGCACCGGGCAGGCTCACGCCCGCTCCGCCACCGCCGGGTCTGGAGCCGCCACCGCCGACGGCTCCGCCGGGTGCGTCGTTGGAGGAGCCGACGGGATGAGGCAGCTGCTGAACGCGTTGCGGTGGGCCAGGTTACGCCGGCTGGGCCTGTCGGCGTTCGCGCTGGCGACGATGTTCGTGGTCGGCGTGGTCTACCTTCTGTTCGGGACGTTGCGGCTCGATCCGATCAGCACCGCCGCCGTGGTGCGCGTCCACCTCGACCAGACCGGCGGGCTGCTGCCGGGCCAGGACGTGACGTTGCGTGGCGTACCGGTGGGCCGGGTCCGCGCCATCGAGTTGTCCGACACGGGGGCGGTGGCCGTCGCGGAAATCCGTCCCGGGACCCGGATCCCCGCCGACACCGAGGTCCGGGTGTCGGCGCTGTCCCCGGCCGGCGAGCAGTATCTCGATTTCCGTGCCGACCGCAACGACGGACCCTATCTCGCCGACGGCGCCGTGATCGACAGTGACCGAACCAGAACGCCGGTGACGCTGGCCAAACTGCTCGGCGACCTGGACGGCACCTTGGAGCAGATCGACACCGGGCGGCTGTCGGGGGTGCTCGACGAGTTGCGGGTCGGGCCGGAGGGGGCCGACAAGCTCGCCGCCATCCTCGACGGCGGCACCTTCCTGGTGTCGACCCTGGATTCGGTTCTGCCTCAGACGGTCAGCCTCGTCCGCAACAGCAAGGTGATGTTGTCGACGGTGCGTGACGTCAGCCCGGGGATGGCCGAGACGTCGAACGATCTGGCGCAGATCTTCGCCGGGGCCGAACGCATGGAGGGCGGGTACCGCACCCTGCTGGACCGCGGACCCGAGGCGTTCTCCGGCATCGACGCCGTCATCGCCGACAACTCGCCGACCATGGTGCAGTTGCTCGGCAACCTGACGACGGTGTCCCAGTTGGTCTATCTGCGGGTGCCCGCCCTGGAGGAGTTCTTCTTCCCCAAGTACCGCGAGGGTTCGGCGCTCGAGGCGGTCGGCAGCACGTTCCGCGACGGGGGAGTGTGGGGTGCGGTGAGCCTGTACTCGCGCTACGGCTGCGATTACAACCTGCCCAAGGCGCCGCCGACGCTGACCGACTTCCCGGAGCCCTTCCTGTACACCTACTGCCCGAACCCCGACCCCAAGTACCTGGTGCGCGGGGCGCGCAACGCGCCTCGACCGCCCGGTGACGACACCGCGGGACCGCCGCCCGGCGCTCATCCGCTCCAACGGGCCGACCCGGTTCCCACCGGCCGGTTCACCATCCCGACGCCGTACGGCGGTCCCTTCCTTCCGCTGCCCCCGCCGCCGAGCGGACCCTGACCCGAGGACCGTCAGAAAGGACTCGATGTGACCACTCGCGAGGACGTGTCCACGGTCGACGCCACCGCGGACACCGAAAACGTGGCAGAAGAGAGCGTCGACACCGGCTCGGAAGATGCCCAGCACCAAGCCGATTCGCCACGGCGCCGATGGCTTCGCCGACCCACCCGCCGAACGGCGGCGCTCGGGGCCGGTGCCGCGCTGCTGGTGGCCTCCCTCGCCACCAGCGCCGTGCTGGCCGTCAAGTTGTCCGAGCAGCGGGCGGTCGACAATGCCGGCCAGCAGGCCCTGGCCGCGGCACAGCAGTATGCGCTGATCCTGACCAGTGTCGACGGCGCCAAGCTCGACGAGAACTTCGCCGCGGTGCTCGACGGCGCCACCGGCGAATTCAAGAAGATGTACAGCGAGTCGAGCAACCAGCTCAAGCAGGTGCTCATCGACAACGACGCCAAGGCCGGTGAGGTCATCGCCGCGGGTATCAAGTCGGCGACCAAGGACAAGGTGGAGATCATGTTGTTCCTCGATCAGGCGGTCAGCAACAAGCTGAATCCCGAACCGCGCCTTGACCGCAACAGGATCATCATCACGATGGACAAAGTCGACGGCCGCTGGCTGGCCAGCGACGTCGTGCTGCCATGACCCGGCTGGCCGCGCTGCTCGGCGTCCTGCTGCTCGCATGCCTCGGGGCGGCGCCGGGTGCTCTTGCCGACACCGTGTCGAACGGTGTGACCTACACCGTCGTGCCCGATGTGCGTTCCGGCGTCAGTCCGCAGGGGCCCGGTGAGTGGACGGTGAACTACGAGAAGCTCGCGGGCGGTGACCCCGTGGTCGCCGACGCGATCAACCGGATTCTCGACGACGAGGCCGACGGTCAGGTGTGGCTGTTCGCCGCCAGCGCGAGTAAGAGCTCACCGTGGACGTTCAAAACCCAAGGCAGGCTGCAGTTCCGGCCGCTGACCATCTCGGAGCTGTGGCGAGGCCAGTACCACGCCGTCGAGCTGCCGAACATGCCGGTCGACACGGTCGCGACGCGGGTGTTCGACGCGCGCAGCGGAATCCAGATCGTGTGGAGCAACCTGTTCGTCGACGAGCAGGCCGGGTTGACCCGGCTGGGCGCACTGACCAAGGAGATCCTGCCCGCCACCTATCCGACGCCACCGCTGGGCGGTTGGGGCGAGTACTACGCCGGGTGGGCCCCGGTGGAACGCAACTTCCGGTTCTGGATTCCGACCGATGCGGGCATCGAAATATACTTCCCCGAAGGGCAGTTCGGCCGCGAGGTGCGCTCGATCACGATCCCGTGGCCGGCGGTCAGCGATCTGATCGCCCCCGAGTTCGTGCCGATCACCAGTTGAGCACGTCGTCGGGCCCGCCTGGGTTGCAGCCCGAGTTCTGCATGATGATGCTCGACACGACCGGCCGCCACGGTTCCAGGTTCCAGGTGCCGACCTTGCCCGGGTTGGTGAACGAGGCAAGCTGCCAGTAGCACATGAACTGGTTCTGCATGGTCAGGGTGTTGGCGTCCGGTGCGTGCTCGAGCAGCTCGGCCCACGCGTCGTAGCTCTGCGCGCCGTTGGTGAAGATGCCCGCGGCCGCCCATCCCCAGGCCGTGGGGTAGATCCGCAGGGTGGCCCGCTCGCCGTGGTACACCCATTCGGTGCGTTCGATGTAGTCGGGCGAACCCGGTGGGCGTTCGGGCAGCGGTGCGGCAACCGCGGGTGCGGCTCCGCAGATGGCCGCACCCAGCGCCGCCGAGGCGATCAGATGGCTCAGCCGACCGGCCACTGAAGTGCCTTGTGCTGCAGGTACTCCGCCAGCCCGAACTGCCCGAACTCACGGCCGACCCCGCTGTGCTTGTAGCCGCCGAACGGGGCAGCCGGGTTGAGTCCGCCGCCGCCGCCGTTGATGACGACCATGCCGGTGCGCAGCCGGCGGGCGACCGCGGCGGCGCGCAGGGGATCGGCCGACCAGACGCCGCCGCTGAGGCCGTACCGGCTGTCGTTGGCGATGCGGACGGCCTCGTCGTCGTCGCTGAACGGGATCACGCACGCCACCGGACCGAAGAACTCCTCCTGGGCGATCCGCATTTCGTTTTTCACACCGACGAAAAGTGTTGGTTCCACGAAGAATCCGCGGTCCAGATGGGCGGGCCGGTTACCGCCGAAGGCGATCTGCGCACCCTCGTCGACCCCGATGGCGATCAGCGTCTCCACTCGCTGGCGCTGCACCTCGCGGATCAGCGGCCCCATCATGGTGGCCGGGTCGGCGGGATCGCCGACAGAGATGAAGCCCAGGGTGCCGACGATGCGCGCCACCAGGTCGTCGTGCAGCGACTGGTGCACGAGGATCCGCGTCTGCAGCGCGCACCCCTGGCCGGCGTGGGTGATGAAGCCGCCCAGAACGCTTTCCATCGCCCTGTCCAGATCGGCGTCGTCGAGCAGGATGTTCGCCGACTTGCCGCCGAGTTCGAGCACCACCTTCTTGATGCTCTCCGCACCCTGTGCGTAGACCTTGCGGCCCACGGCGTCGGACCCGGTGAAGCTGACGATGTCGACCCCGGGATGGCGGGTCAACGCCTCGCCCGCGTCGACGTCACCGGTGACGATGTTCAATGTTCCCGGTGGCAGCCCGGCGGATTCGGCGATCTCGCCGAGGATGAGGGCCTCCAGCGGCGTGTACGGCGACGACTTGAGCACCACCGTGCAGCCGGCGGCCAGCGCGGGGCCGATCTTGGCCAGGTTGAGCAGGAACGGGAAGTTGAACGCGGTGATCAGAGCGGCCACCCCGTACGGTTCGCGGACGACGACGCCCTGGCCGATGCCGTTGCCGAGCACGGGAGCGGTCGGCGCCTCGAACTCGAACTGCGGCAGCACGCGGTGGACCATGTCCGCGAAGTGGTCGATCGGCGTGCCGACTTGGAGGAACTCGGCCAGCATCCGGGTGGACCCGGCCTCGGTGATGTTCAGCTCGACGAGATCGGCGCGCCTGCGCGCCAATTCGTCGGCCATGGCGCCCAGGATGCGGCCGCGCTCGGCAGGGCTCATCGACGGCCACGGGCCTTCGTCGAACGCACGGCGGGCCGCGCGCACGGCGGCGTCGACGTCGGCCGATGACGCCTGCGGCACCTCGGCGATGGTCTCCTCGGTCGCGGGGTTGAGCACGTGGAGGGTCTGGTCACCGACACCGTCGGTCCATGCGCCGTCGATGAACAACTTGCGGGTGGCCAGTGAGCTCGCTGTCATCGGATCCTCCTGTTGGGTCTGGGTTGAGTACAATCAGTTAGGTAATTGGGAACGCGGGCAACGGGTTCGCCTCACACAGCGCGAGCAGACGAGAACGGATCATCGGATGGACCTGTCGAACGGGGGGAACGGCGAGTCCAAACTGGTGCGCGCACCGAAGACCGCTGAGCTCATCGCCGATCACCTGCGCAGCAGCATCGTGCGCGGGGTGCTGAAGGAGGGTGATGCGCTGCCCACCGAGGTGGAACTGGTGAAACAGTTCGGTGTCTCGCGGCCGACCTTGCGTGAGGCCTTCCGCATTCTGGAGAGCGAGTCGCTGATCGTCGTGCGGCGCGGATCGCGCGGTGGTGTGCTGGTGTGCTCGCCCGAAACATCCGTCGCCGCCCGAAATTTCGGCTTGCTGTTGCAGATGTCGGGGACCACCCTGACCGATCTCTACGAGGCGCGGAAGGTGTTCGAACCGGCCGCCGCGGAGATGCTGGCGCGGCGCGCGACGCCCGAGGACATCGCCGACCTCAAGGCGGCGGCGGGCGCGCTGGCGGCGCTGGTCAACGAGGGCACCGAGGGTGCGGATTACGCGGAGTGGACGGCGGCGACGTTCCGGTTCCACGACCTGATCATGGAGCGGGCCGGCAACAATACGCTGCGCCTGTTCGGTGCGGTGCTGCGGGAAGTGGTGACCCGGCACATGACCCGGGTGATGAGCACGGCGACCAACCCCGCCGGCATCGAGAAGCAGTACAAGCAGACCATCAGGGCGTTCAACAAGCTCGTCGCGCTGATCGAGGCGGGCGACGGTGCCGGCGCCAGGGATCATTGGGCCGCGCACATGGAGCGGGCCGGCCGCAGCATGCTGTGGGGCGACCTCGCCAAGGAGACGGTGATCGACCTCTACGTGTGACATGGGCTCAATCCAGGGCTCCGCTGTCGCGCAGCGTGCTGATCTCGTCCCAGCCCAACCCGGCTTCCAGCAGCACCTCTTCGGTGTGCTGCCCGAGTTCGGGTGCGGGCCCGGCCGGTGCTCCGGGCACACCGTCGAACTGGTACGGCGGTGACACCAGCCGGAATTCGCGGCCGTCGTTGCCTGCGACGGTGGGCAGGTAACCGTTCTCGGTGACCTGCGGGTTCTCACACACCTCCTCGAAAGTCGCTGCGGGCGCCCATACTCCGGAGAAACCCGCCAGCACCGACTTCCACTCGTCCACCGTGCGTGCACCGAAGGTCCTGTCCAGCTCGGCGACGCAGGCCTCCCGGTTGACGAACCGCGAAACGCCGTCGCGGAACCGCTCGTCGTCGGCCAGCTCCGGCCTGCCGATCAGCTCACACAACTCGCCCCAGAACCGGTCGGCCTGCAGGCACACCAGGTTCAGCCAGCGATCGTCGGAGGTGCGGTAGAGGTTGACGATCGGGTTGGGGGCGTCGAACCGGTTGGGCCTGGGCAGTTCGCCGACGCCGGCAGCGGCGGCGGCCAGATCGGGGCTCATCGTCCACATGCCGGTGTTCAACAGCGACACGTCGATCACCCCGCCCGCGCCGGTCCGCTCCCGCCGGTACAGGGCCATCGCCACGGCACCCGCGATCGCGCTCGAGCCCTGCAGGTCGAAGAACGCGGCGGGCTGCGCGGCGGGCGCCTGGGCGCCGGGTTCGGTGAGCTTGTGCTGCACGCCCGCCGCCGACCAGGCCGCCGCGGAGTCGAAGCCACCGGCATCGGCCATCGGACCCGAAGTGCCCCAACCCGTTCCGCGAACGTAGATGAGCCGCGGATTGTCCGTCCGCAGGTCGTAGACGTCGATGCCGAGTTTGGTGCGGACCTTGGGCAGGTAGCTGGTCAGGAACACGTCGGCGCCTTTGGTGAGTTTGAGCAGCGTGTCGTGGCCGGCCTGCGTCGCGAGGTTCAACGTGATGCTGCGCTTGCCGCGATTGGGCACGTGCAGAAAGGGATTCGGGCTGGAGTCGTCGGCGTTGATGGCGTTGCGAAGCGCTCGCTGCGGGTCGCCGTCGGGCGGTTCGACCTTGATCACGTCGGCGCCGAGATCGGCCATGATGGCGCCGGCGCCGGGCACGAAGGTCCACGAGGCGACCTCCACCACGCGAACACCTTCGAAAGGTCCGGTCACCTGTCGCTCCTTGTCGAGTCGATCACCGCACGGCCTGCAGGGCTTTCAGCATGCGGGCGAAATGTGTTGGGTGCCAGATGTCTTGGTCTTCGCCCCAACCGATGCGGTGATCCAGGTCCCAGCGCATCAGCGCGGTGCTTCCCCCGCCGCGTTCGCAGATGTGGCTGACGCTGTGGCCTTCGGCGTGAAGCGGGCGGCCGGTCAGGTCGGTGAGCCGAAGCTCCATGTGGTCGCTCCAGCCGGTGACGGGGTCGCGGTAGTTCTTCATCACGCTGGCGGTCTTGTCCAGTCGCTCGAAGCGCCCGTCGGCGAGCAGCCAGCCGTGGTTGAGCGGTGACCACCCTCCGGCGTCACCCTCGGCGACCCGCACGAAACCGAGGAAGCCGACGTCGGGCCCGGCGTGCCCGAAAATGTACTGAATACGCCCTCTTCCGCGCTCGCGCTCGATCTCGCGCCAGCGCGGCCCGCCGGGATGGCGCACCCGGTTCGTCGGCGCGGCCGCCGGCGTGTCACCCGTGCGCCTGAGCGGCGCGCCGCGGGGCGCCCAGGACCGGTCCCGCACCGAGTAGCAGTCGACGGGGATGCGTTCACCGGAGAGCACGAGCTCGCCCGTGACGTGCCCCAGCTGATCGAGATGGGTGTGCTCCATGAAGGGCGGCTCCCCCGGGGTGAACCGCTGCGGCGGGTGTACGCCTTCGAAGTCCAGGGACACCGCGAAATCCGCTGCGGGATCGGTGTACTCGATGTGGTAGTCGTGCAGCGGACGGCGCATCCGGATGCTGAACCCGCCGCCGGGGATGGCGATGTCACGCAGGTCGGGCGCCGGATCGGCCATCGGCACGTCGGTTTCCATGCGGAAGTAGCGCAACTGCTCCGGGTGGGCGCCGTGGGGGTCCCAGACGTAGACCCGCCACGTCACCGTGCCGCGGTTGGTGTTGAACTGCGCGTGCAGCCACCCGCCGAGCTTGCGTTCGGGAACGTTGAACGACCACCACGTGGTCTCGGCCCAGAACGGGTTGTCGTCGGGCGAGCGGTGAAAGGTGTCGTCGTCCGGAACGAACGGGGTCTCGGCGGTCACGACCGAAACATGCCCGCACGCCGCGTCCGCTCTGACCATGAACCGATCCTAACTAAAGGATACTTATTTAGGGAATAGTTTCGCGGCGCTCATCGGTCGCGCGGAAAGTCGAACAGCGACTCCTGGGCGAGGCTGGCCACCAGCGCGCCGCGCTCGTCGAAGATCTGACCGGAGTACATCCCGCGCCCGCCCGACGTGGACAGCGGATGCAGGTCGATCAGCAGCCACTGGTTGGGGTCGGCGCCGCGGTGCAGCCAGACCGCGTGGTCGACGCTGGGCAGCAAACCCACCTGTTCGATCTGGGGTGCGCGTGACAGCCCGGTGCACAGGTCGGAGATGAACACCATGCCGCAGGCGCGCACGTTCGGGTCGTCGGCCAGCCGCTCCCGGATGCGCAGCCACATTCGCGCCGGCCAGCGATACCACGGCTCGGTGTCCTCGGGAACGCGCGCCTCCAAGTCGAACGTGCGCGACGCGTTGAGCTGATGCGTCGGCAGTTCGGCGGGCCGCTGGACCTCGGGGATGGGGGCGGCCTGGAATTCCGGTGCGCCGTCGGCGGGTCGGGCGAACGAGCAGACCATCGAGAAGATCACCGACTCGCCCTGGACCGCGCTGACCCGCCGGCCCGAGTAGCGCCCGCCGTCGCGGTCGCGCTCGACCTTCAGCTCGATCGGCCTGCTGGCATCGCCCGCGGCGAGGAAGTACGCGTGCATCGAGTGCGCGACCCGGTCCTCGGGCACGGTGAGGCTGGCCGCGCGCAACGCCTGGGCGGCGACCTGTCCGCCGTAGATGGTGCGACGGCCGGTCACGCTCACCGTGTCGGCCTGAAACCGGTCGTGGGGAAGGGATTTCAGCTGCAAGACCTGCGCGACGGCTGTCGGGGCGGCCTGGTCGGCGTCGAAGACCTCACGCGACGTCTGCGTCATCGTCGTCAGACCCGCCGTCCGGCTTCGGCCCAGTAGGCGTCACGGACGACGCGCTTGATCAACTTGCCGGCCTCGTTGCGCGGCAGCCTCGGTTCGAAGTCCACCGACCGCGGGCATTTGAAGCCGGCGAGCCTGGCCCGGCAGTACGCGATGAGTTCGTCGGCCAGCCCGGCGGAGGGTTCGGCCTCGTCGACGAGTTCGACCACGGCCTTGACCTGTTCGCCCCATTCGGGGTCGGGGACACCGATGACCGCGACGTCGCCCACCGCGGGATGGGTCAGCAGCACCCCTTCGACCTCGGCGGGATAGATGTTGACCCCGCCGCTGATGATCATGTCCTTGGCGCGGTCACAGATGAAGAGGTATCCGTCGTCGTCGAGGTAGCCGACGTCGCCGATGGTGAACGCCGATCCGCGGTACACCGACGCGGTGAGCTCGGCGTCGTTGCGGTACTCGAACGACAGCCCGTCCAGCCGTTCGATGTAGACGTTGCCGATTGCGTTGGGCGGCAATGGGTTGCCTTCGTCGTCGAGGATGTGCACCCGCACACCGCGGATCGGGCGGCCCACCGTGCCCGGCTTCTCCAGCCAGCGGTGGGGTTTCGCGATGGTGGCCGGACCCTCGGTGCCGCCGTAGGTCTCCCAGATCACCGGGCCCCACCACGCCATCATGTCCTTCTTCACCTGCAGCGGGCAGGGTGCGGCGGAATGGATCACCGATCGCAGGCTCGAAAGGTCGTACTTCGCGCGCACGTGGGGCGGCAGCTTCAGCATCCGCACGAACTGGGTGGGCACCATGTAGGCCGTTGTCACGCCGTGCCGCTCGATCGCCGACAGCGTCTGCTCGGCGTCGAACCTGCCCAGAATCGCAAGGGCCTGACCGACATTGAGCGCGCCGAGGTAGAAGCTCTGACATCCGGCGTGGTGCATACCGGTCGACACGAGATGAACGCCTTCGAGCGGACGGAAGTCGAACGCGCGACCGAAGATCGCGTGCGCGTTGGCGGCCTCCCCGGGATCCCGGCCATCGAGCGGGCGCACGATGCCCTTGGGCTTGCCCGTCGTGCCCGAGGAGTACCGGATCGCGTCGCCCTGGGTGCGCTCGGCGGGCGGCGTCGACGGCTGCCCGGCCAGGAAGTCGGCTTCGGAGACAAAGCCGGCCGGGGCCGGCCCGCCCACGACGACCCGCAGCCGGGCCCCGTCGGGCACCGAGCCGAACCGGTCGAGGTAATCGGGGTGCGCCGCCAAGGCCGACGCGCCGGAGTGCGCGAGTATCGAGGCGAACTCGTCGGCGGACAGCGCGGTGTTGAGGGTGAGGTAGCGCAGCCCGATCTCGGTGGTGGCGAGCTGCCAGATGACGGCGTCGACGTCGTTGGGCAGCGCGTAGGCGACGGTGTCACCGACCCGCAGGCCGTGTGCGCGCAGCGCGTTCGCCACCCGGTGCGCGGCGGCCGCCAGCTCGGCGAAGGTCATGGTCCGGCCGCTGGGCGATTCGACGATGGCCGGCGCCTCGGGGTGGTCCTCGGCGATCCACCACACGCCGAGCCGCTGATCCCATGGATGCCGCATCCAGCCTCCCCGCAGGTTCGATTCAGATAAAACAGTATCCTTAATCACGGCGCGGGGAAAGCCCGGATGTCACGGCGGGCGGCTTTCGGTCAGGTCACGACGGGCCGGTGGCGGCCATGTGGTCGCGCATCCGCGCCACCGCCAACTCGGCGTCGCCGGCCAGCAGGGCGTCGGCGATGCTCTGGTGGGCGGGCACCACCGTGGACGGCAGCTCCTGAGACATCGCGCCCACCCGCGGATCTTCAATTGCGAACTGCGAGAAGAACTGCCAGCCGAGCCGCATCGTGACGCCGTGCACCAGGCTCAGCGCGCGGTTGCCGGTGAGCCGGCCCAGCATCGAGTGGAAGTCCTCGCCGTGGCCGAACGCCGTCGCGGGGCCGTGTTCGGACTCCGCGCGCAGAGCGGCCTCGATGGCAGCCGAATTCGCACCACCCGACTTCAGCGCCTCGGCGGCCCGCTCCACCACCGCCAGTTCCAGCCCGACCCGCAGGTCCGCGATGTGCCGGACCTTGACACCATGCCTGCGCAGATAGATCGTGAAGATGTCGACGACGGCGGAGATGTCGGGCTCGGTGACGAACAAGCCGCCGCCCGGACCCCGCCGGGTCAGCGCGATCTGGTGGTACTCCAGGATCCGGATGGCCTCGCGCACGACGGCGCGGCTGGCGCGGTACTTCTCCATCAGCGCGGCCTCGGATCCGACGAACGTGCCCGGCGTCGCGCCAGAGGTGGTGAGCTCGGCGAAGATCTGCCGGGCGAGCGCTTCGCCGCGCTTGTCACCGAGCGTGCCGGCGAGCGCGACGTCGGGGTCCAGCCGCTGCACGGTCGCCGGCTGCGCCCGGATGAAGTCGGCCTCGGCGCGCAGATGGCGGCGCATCCGTTCGCGGGCCAGGGCGGGATCGTTGGCCAGCACCGCCTTGGCGATGCCGCGATGCGCCCGCAGCACTGCGCGGTCGATGTCGGCGGGCAGGCGGGCGACGTCGCTGAAGTGGAAATTGCAGACCCGGGAGAAGGTTTCGACGAACAGCTCGAGCACGGGGTTGCCCGACAGGACGGCAAGCTGGGTGTGCAGCTCCCGGAAATCGGTGAGCCGGCCTTCGGCTTCCCGGTCCACGGTGTCACGAACGGCCGCCTGGTCGGCCTCGGCGATGCGTTGCGTGGCGAGTTCGGCGGCGAGCTCCTCGAGCAGGATTCTGGTGTCGAAGATCTCGTCGAGGGTGGCGCCGACGCGCAGCAGATAGATGACCGCGGGCCCGATGACGGCGTCGACGTCGGGTTCGTCGATGACCAGGCCGCCGCCAGTGCCCCGGCGCATCCGCGCCACCCGCTGATGTTCGACGAGCCGGATCGCCTCACGCAGCACGGCGCGGCTGACTCCGTACCGTTCGAGGAGTTCGGTCTCCGACCCCAGCACCTGGCCGACCGGCCAGCCCAGCTCGACCACGTCGTTGACGATCTGCTCGGCCGCGCGCCCGGCCAGCTTGGCCCGGCGCGAGTCGACGCGGGGTCCGATTCGTTCGGGGTTCAAGGCGTCACCGATAGGTGGGCGGCCCGTTGCGGCGCGGTGCCGACCGGCGCTCGGCGAGCGGCGGGTTGCCGATGTGGGTGTAGGCCATGCCGTTGTGCAGCGCGGTCGACCTGGTCATGTCTAGAGATTCCCATATCGCCCGCACGCTGCCCTGGATCGCGGTCGGGTTGCGCGCCGCGATGGACGCCGCGATCGCCTGCGCCCGGTCCCACAGCTCCTCGCGGGGCACGACTTCGGACACCAGCCCGATCCGCATGGCCGTCGCCGCGGAGATGCGCTCCTCGGTTCCCATCAGCGCCCACCGCAGCACCTCGCCCAGCGGCACACCGCGGTGCAGCATGCCGATCGGCTCGAGGGCCGAGACGATCGAGGCGTTGGCATGCGGGTCAAAGAAACTCGCGTCCTCGGAGCAGATGATGATGTCGGACTCGTTGAGCAGATACTGCGCGCCGCCGGCCGCGAACCCGTGCACCGCGGTGATCACCGGTTTCCAACAGCGGTGCACGATCTTCGGCGATATCACCGTGCCCGGGTCGAAGGTGTTCCACACGTTGGAGCGGAAGAACCAGTTGCCGTCGCCCTTGACGTCGACGCCGGTGCAGAACGCGCGGTCGCCGGCGGCCCGCAGCACCACCGAATGGACCTCGTCGTCGTCGCGCACCGTCTGCCACGCCCACGCCAGCTCGGCGGCCATTTGAGCGGAAACCGCATTCAGCGCGTCCGGACGGTTCAAAGTGATGGTGGCGACGTGGTCGTCGACGCCGAACTCGATGTCCTGCAGCCGGGCCGCGTCGACCCCGTCCGTGGGCACTTGATCGTGGGGGGTAGCGGAAATCATAGTAATCAGTGTACTAATAGGATCCGAGCCCAGTTGAGATACGGAGAAGTCGACCTTGGAGAGCCCGCACGCGCGTGCCGCGCTGCTCTTCGCATCGGCCGCCGAGCCTGTCGGCGGGCCAGACGTCGCGATGTTCGAGTCCAGTTCCGGTGACCACGGACGGGAGTAACCATGTCCAAAGTGATTGACTCGCTTGAGAAGACCGATCTGGGTTCGCGCGAGATGCTGGACACCCCGCATGCGCGGTTCGCATACCTGCGCAAGCACCAGCCGGTGTCGTGGGCGACCGCCAAAGGTCTCCTGCAGGGCCAGGGCGGCTACCTGTTGACCCGCCACGACGACGTCATGACCCTGCACAGCGACGACAGGTTCTCCACCGACGTCCTGAAGAACTCGCCTGCGGGCAAGTTCATCTGGTTGCTGCCGCCGAGCCTGCGAATGCTGGCCCAGACCATGGTGTTCAAGGACGATCCGGACCACAAGCGGCTACGCACCCTGGTGCACAAGGCCTTCACCCCCAAGCTCGTCAGCACCATGGCACCCGACATCGCCAAGATCGCCGAGCAGCTGGCCGACGACGTCGCGGCCAAGCGCGAGGTCGACCTGGTGCACGCCTACGCCGTCCGGCTTCCGCTCGCGGTGATCGCCACCATGCTCGGCGTCCCCGACGAGGACCGCGACATGTTCCACATGCTGGTGGAGAAGCTGGGCAACGAGCAGCACAAGATGATGCGCGGCTACCCGACGGCGCGCAAGCTCGCCAAGCTGTTCGAGGCGATGATCGACGACCGGCGGCGACGTCCTGACGACGGCCTGATCTCCGAGCTCATCCGCGCCAACGAGGGCGGGGACCGGCTCAGCCACCGCGAGCTGGTCTCCATGGTGTTCCTGTTGCTGCTGGCCGGCCACGACACCACGGCCAACCTGATCGGCAGCAGCGTGCTGGCGCTCATCGAGCATCCGGAACAACTGGCCCAGCTGCGGGCGCAACCGGAACTCCTGGAGACCACCGCGATCGAGGAACTGCTGCGCTTCACCTCACCGGTCGCCGACGGCGCCGCGCGATTCGCGATGGCGGACATGGAGATCGGCGGTATGCCGATTCCGCGCGGCTCCCAGGTGATCGGCTCGATCACGTCCGCGAACTACGACGAAGCGGTCTTCGAGGATCCCGAATCCTTGATCCTCACGCGGAAGCCCAACCGGCACTTGGCGTTCGCGTTCGGTATCCACTACTGCCTGGGCCACCAGCTGGCCCGGCTGGAGGGCCGCATCGCGCTTTCCACCCTGTTGCAACGCTTCGACCACTGGGAACCGCTGGCGCCGCGGGAAAGCCTGCGGTACAAGCCCACTGCGTCGCTGCGAGGACTGATCAACCTACCGATACGGATGTACTGACATGACCCAGACCGAACAGGCCCGAGACTTCGATCACGCGATCAAAGACGAGGATATCGAGCGCGCCAAACTGCTGATCGGCATCGACGCGCCGATCAGCATCGACGAACACCACCGCGAATGCAGCGTCGACACGATCCGTCAGTTCGCGATCGGATACGGCGACGACAATCCGCTCTACGTCGACCCGGACTACGCGGCCACGACGCGGTGGGGCGGTCCGATCGCGCCGCCGATGATCCATTCCTCATTGTCGAAGAAGATGCTCGGAGACCCGATCCCCGAGGACATCCGCAAGGCCACCAAGGGATTGTTCTCCGGTGTGCACCTTTTCGTTTCCGGCCAGGACACCGAATGGTTCAAACCGGTGCGTCCCGGCGACCAGCTGTTCGGGTTCGGCGGTATGGAGTCCACCGAGGTCAAGTCAAGCGAGTACGCCGGTCGCTCGGTCATCCGGGTCCGCCGGGCCGTGCGGGTCAACCAGCGCGCCGAGATCGTCGCGATCGAGCGCACCATCCTGATCGCCACCGAACGCAAGAAGTCGCGGGAGCGCGGCAAGTACATGGACCTCAAGCCCGCGACGTACACCGACGAGCAGATCGCCGAGATCGACGAGATCTACGCGGCCGAGGGCCCACGCGGCGCCGAACCGCGCTACTTCGAAGACGTCGAGGTCGGCGAAGCGCTGCCGAAGATGGTCAAGGGCCCGCTGACGCTGACCGACATGATCTGCTTCCACGCCGGGGGATACGGCTTCGGCCCGTACGGAATCGGCGGCACCCGAGTGGGTTACAAGAACCGGCAGAAGAAGCCCAAGTTCTACATCAAGAACGCCGCGGGCATCCCGGACGTCGCGCAGCGGCTGCACTGGGAGAACGAATGGTCGCAGTCGATCGGTAACCCGATGGCCTACGACTACGGAATCATGCGGGAGTGCTGGCTGACGCACTACCTCACCGACTGGATGGGCGACGACGGCTGGTTGGTGCGCCAGCACGACGAGATGCGCAAGTTCAACTACATCGGCGACACCCAGTTCATCACCGGCGAGGTGGTCGGCAAGCGCATCGAGAACGGCAACGGCGTCGTCGACGTCGAATTCCGGGCCACCAGTCAGCGCGGTGAGATCACCGCGCCGGCAACCGCGACGGTGGCGCTGCCCAGCCGGGAACTCGGGCCGGTCGTGCTTCCGGAACCCGACGAGGAGTTGCGGCGCAAGGCGGTCGCGTTCATGGCGCGCCACAACGAATTGTCCGGCCGGAAACGGTGACGTTGGCCGCCGCACAGCAGATCGACACCGGCACCGTGACCGTGCTGGCCGAGGTCGCCGACGGGGTCGGGTCCATCACGCTCAACCGGCCCGAGCGGCGAAACGCCCTGCACGCCGAGATGTATGAGGCCGTGCCGCGCCTGCTGGAGCGGTTCGCCACCGCCGACGACGTAGGCTGTGTGCTGATCACCGGCGCCGGCGACGCGTTCTGCGCGGGCGGTGACGTCCGCGACGGCGGCTCGGCCAAGGACGTTCCCGCGGGCGACCGGGATCAGCAGATCGCCGCGCGCGCAGCGATTCTCGCCGACAATGCCTGCATGGTGAGCCTGCTGCACAACCTGCCGAAGGTGACGATCGCGGCCCTGCCGGGCGCGGCGGTCGGAGCCGGGATGAGCATCGCGCTGTCCACCGACCTGCGCATCGCCGCGAGGTCGGCACGGCTCATCCCCGGCTGGGCCAAGCTGGCGTTCTCCGGCGACTTCGGCGGTGCCTGGCTGCTGACGCATCTGGTGGGCCCGTCCAAGGCGCTGGAACTGCTCATCGCTGACGTGGCGATCGACGCCGACACCGCCGCGCACCTCGGCCTGTTCAACCGGGTGGTCGACGACGCCGACCTGCCCGCGGCCGCACGCGCATGGGCCACCACGATCGCCGCCGGCCCCACCTCGGCGTTCGCCGGAACCAAGGCCAACGTGCTTGATGCGCTGCGGCTTTCGCTGGACGAGGCGTTGCTGCCCGAGAGCGAGCGGATGGTGCGCAGCGCGCTCACCCAGGAGCACCGCGACGCGGTCAAGGCCTGGCTGGCCACGGCGAACAAGAAGAGCAAGTCATGACCGGTGATCGTCCGGAGCTGCCCGCCGACATCCGCGAGTGGATCATGGCGCAGACCGGCGCGCAGCGCGTCGACGTCAAGCAGGTGCCGGGCGGCGCGAGCAGGCAGGCGTGGTTCGTCGACATCTTCGCCGGGGCCGACGCCCAGCACCTGTTCCTGCGCTACGACCCGCGGGAACCGGATCCCGTCAGCGCATTTCATCCGCTGGCGGTCGAGGCCGAGATCATGGCCGAGCTGTACCGCCACGGCGTGACGGTGCCGCGGGTCGTCGCCGCGCACCCGCAGCGCCAGGCGGTCCTGCTGGAACGCATCGACGGCGGCACCTGGTTCAGCCGGATCAAGGACCCCGACGAGCAGGTGAGCACCGCCCGCGACTTCATCACCAAACTGGCCGCGCTGCACCGGATCGACGCGAAGGACCTGACGATGCCGAGCCTGGGCGCCGCCGGTCCGGTCGAAGGGCACGTTCGTGACGAGATCACGGCCATGCGGGCACGGGTGGATCGCTATCGAAAACCCGCCCCGCTGTTGAGGTTCTGCATCGAGTGGCTGGACCGCAACATCCCCGACTACGACGGGCCCACCGTGTTTGTGCAGGGCGACACCGGGCCCGGCAACTTCATGTACGCCGACGGTGCCGTCACGGCCATCGTGGACTGGGAACTCGCGCATTTCGGCGACCCGATGGACGACATCGCCTGGCTCTCGCTGCGCACCGTGCAGGACACGTTCACCGACTTCCCCGCCCGCCTCGCCGAATACGAACAACTGTCCGGGCACCCTATCGACGAAGACCGCGTCTGGTACTACCGCCTGTTCGCCGAGACCCGGCTGGCGTCGTTGAGCCCGGGCAGCGTCGACGTCCGCGCCTCGGTGCCCGCCGGCTCACCCGATGCGGGCAACAGTCTGATCTACGGCATGCTGCATCGCCGGTTGCTCATCGAGGCGCTGGCCCACGTCGTCGGAATTCCGGAGGTCGACGTGGCACTGCCCGACGCCGACGCCGAGTCCGAATACGCGCCGGTGTATGACGCGGCCGCGGCCGCGATGTCGGCTGCGGCGGCGCGCACGCAGGACGCCCTGGCGCTGCGCTACGTCAAGGGCGCCGCGCGGCTAGTGAAGTACTTGGCCGAAGTCGATCGCCTCGGCGCTGTCGTCGATGCCGACGAAACCGCCGAGCTCGCCGCGCTTCTCGGCGAGGCGCCGACCTCTGTGGCGCAGGGCCGCGCCGCACTCGCGGAGGCGGCCGGCCGAGGCGAGGTCAGCGAGCACGACTACGTCGCGCAGTTGTGGCGTGGCATCAAACGCGACGACTACCTGACCCGCACGGCATCGGGTGCGCTGGGACGGCGCACCTGGCCGCCACTTCGCCATCCGGCCGAACCCCATCCCGTCGAGCAAGGAGATCCGGACTCTTGGGCATCGCCATCACCGAAGACCACCGTGAGTTAGCCGGCGTCGTACGGGATTTCCTGACCGCACGCGGTGCCCGGACGGCGGCGCGCGACCTGCTCGACGCCGAATCCGAGGCCCGCCCTGCGTTCTGGTCGGAACTGGCCGGCCTGGGCTGGCTCGGCCTGCACGTGCCCGAGGAGTACGGCGGCGGGGGCTATGGGCTGCCCGAGCTGGTGGTGGTCGCCGAGGAGTTCGGCCGCGCCGCTGCGCCGGGACCGTTTCTGCCGACGGTGATCGGCTCGGCGATCATCGCCGCCGCGGGCAACGACGACCAGCGGGCACGCTGGCTGCCCCCGCTCGTGAACGGCACCGCGACAGCCGGATTCGGGCTCGAGGCCGCCGGCGAGTCCCCGATCTCCGCCGAGGGCGACCGCTTCTCCGGTGAGTCCGGGGTGGTGCTCGGCGCCGGACTGGCCGAGCTCCTGGTGCTCACGGTCGGCGAGGACGTGCTGATCGTCGACGCCGCCGCCGACGGTGTCACCGTCGACGTGCCGGCCAACCTCGACCCCACCCGGCGGTCGGGGCGGGTCAGGCTGACCGACGTCGAACTGGCGCCCACCGACATCCTGCCCGGCGCGGCGGGCGTCGCGACCGCACTGGCCCGCGTCGTCGGTGCCGCCGAAGCCGTTGGCGGCGCGCAGAATTGCGTCGACGCCGCGGTCGCCTACGCCAAGGTGCGTGAGCAATTCGGCCGCACCATCGGCACCTTCCAGGCCGTCAAGCACCACCTGGCCAACATGCTGGTCGCCGCCGAGCAGGCCACCGCGACGGTGTGGGACGCGGCACGGGCCGCGACCGCGGGCGACGACGAGTTCGCGCTGATGGCGGCCTGCGCGGCCACCCTGGCGTTTCCGGCCTACGTGCACAACGCCGAGCTCAACATCCAGGTGCACGGCGGCATCGGGTTCACCTGGGAGCACGACGCACACCTGCACCTGCGTCGGTCGGCCACGCTGCGAGGCATCCTCGGCGGCCGGACCGCGCCGGCCGACGTGTACACGCTGACCTCCAAGGGCGTGGTGCGGGAGAACTCGATCGACCTACCGCCGGAGGCTGAGCAGCTGCGCGCCGAACTACGCGCCGAGCTGGCCACCTGGTCCGAGCTGGACGAGAAGCGGTTGCGGGACAAGATGATCGAGACCGGTTATGTGATGCCGCACTGGCCCAAGCCATGGGGCCGCGCGGCCGACGCGGTGGAGCAGCTGGTCATCGAGCAGGAGTTCGCGGCGGCCGGCGTCAAGCGTCCCGAGTACGGCATCACCGGCTGGGTGATCCTCACGCTCATCCAGCACGGCACCGCCGAGCAGATCGAGCGATTCGTCAACCCGGCGCTGCGCCACGAACAGGTGTGGTGCCAGCTGTTCTCCGAACCCGGCGCGGGATCGGACGCCGCCGCGGTGAGCACGAAAGCGGTCCGCACCGAGGGCGGTTGGATCGTCAACGGCCAGAAGGTGTGGACCAGCGGCGCCCAGCACTGCCACCTCGGGCTGGCCACTGTGCGCACCGATCCCGACGCCCCCAAGCACGCGGGCATCACCACGGTGATCATCGACATGCACGCCCCCGGCGTCGAGGTCCGTCCGCTGCGGCAGATCACCGGCGGCTCGGAGTTCAACGAGGTGTTCTTCAACGACGTGTTCGTCCCCGATCACGACGTCGTCGGGGCGCCGAACGACGGCTGGGCGGTGGCGCGCGCGACGCTCGGCAACGAACGCGTGAGCATCGGTGGCGGCGCCGCCGGCGCGCGGGGCGCGGCCACCACGGTCGTCGACCTGACCGCGCGCTACGGCGACCGCGTGGCCGGCGCGGCCGAGCGAGCGGGGCGCTTCCTGGCCGAGGACCACGCGCTGCGGCTGCTCAACCTGCGCCGTGCCGCCCGCAGCGTGGCGGGCGCCGAACCCGGCCCGGAGGGCAACGTGACCAAACTGCTGATCGCCGAACACGTCGTCGCGCGCGCCGGCCTGTCCGCCGAGTTGTTCGGGCCCGACGTGGCGCTGCTGTCGGCTCCGGCCAAGGTGACCGGGCTGTTGATGCTCGGCTCGCGCGGGATGACGATCGCGGGCGGCACCTCGGAGATCACGCGCAACCAGATCGCCGAACGCATCCTCGGCCTGCCCCGCGATCCGCTCATCAAATGACCGGCGGCACAAAGGCGGTCGGTCGGTTATGCCGGGGAGAACACCGGGACGAACACCGAATCGTGTTGCTCGAACCGCACCCGGACCGGCATACCGCACGCCACCGCGGAGGGATCGCAGTCCACGATGTTGGCGACGACCCGCAGACCGCGCTGCTCGTTGAGCTCCACCAGCGCGATCACGAAAGGCGTTGGCACGTCGGGATGGAACTGCTGGTAGGCGACGGTGTAGGTGAAGACGGTACCCTCACCCGACACGGCTACGAACTCCACCGCGCCGCCGCAGTCCGGGCACCCGTCGAACGGTGGATGAAAGAAGCGTCGACAGGATCCGCAATGCGCGATCCGTAGTTCTCCCGCCGCGCCGCCGGTCCAATAGGGCCGTGACGAGTCGTCGAGTTCGGGAAGGATTCGCGGCGCCAAAGGGGGTGTTGTCGTCACCGTTTAACAGTACACTGATTAAGTTCTTTGCGACGTCGACGGGAGTGAACGATCGGATCGGGCAGAGCCGCTCCGGTGATCTCGGGCACCGGAATCTCGCAGATCGGACGGCGTACCGGTATCGCGCCGCTGGATCTGACGACGCAGGCGTGTGAAGCCGCCATCGCCGACGCCGGCCTCACCTCCGTCGACGTCGACGCCATCCTCACGCTCGGGGACACCCCGGCGGCCGAGGCCGCGCACCGGTTGGGCATCGCCGATCGCGCCGATCTCGGCGATCCGCTCGGGACTCACGGCCTGCTGACACCGGTGGCGCGGGCCTGCGCGGCCGTCGCCGAGGGCCGCGCCCGCCATGTGCTGGTCTACCGCACCGTGCAGATGATGGGGGGCACTGCCGACACCAAGTCCTCCGGCCCGAGGCCGGCGCGCGGCCGCACCGTCGGCCCGATGGGTGACGTCGGGTATCTCCTTGCCGCACACGCCTACTCGGCGGCCAACTGGTTGGCCATGCACTGCCGCCGACACATGCAGCGGTACGGGACGACCAAGGAGCAGCTCGGCTGGGTGGCGATCAACGGCCGGCGCAATGCGGGACGCAATCCACGAGCGGTGTATCGGGAGCCCATCACCATGGACGACTACCTCAATGCGCGGCCGGTGTCGGATCCCTTCGGGCTGTTGGACTGCGACGTCCCGGTCGATGGGTCCATCGCGTTGGTGGTCTCGCCCGCGAGCCACCGCGCGAACAGCCCCCACGGGGCCGTCACGGTCGAGGCCACCGGCGGCGCGTCCGGGGCAGGCGGATGGAGCGGCAGGTCGGACTACCCGAAGATGGCGGCCACCGACGCCGGGGCCGACATGTGGGCCAAGACCACCTTGAAGCCCAGCGACGTGGATGTGGCCGAACTCTACGACGGGTTCACGTTTTTGACCTTGGCGTGGCTCGAGGCGCTGGGCTTCTGCGCCGACGGTGAGGCCGGCCCCTTCGTGGAGGGCGGCACCCGCATCGCGCCCGACGGACAGCTGCCGCTGAACACCTACGGCGGTCAGCTCTCGGCAGGCCGGCTGCACGGGTACTGGGTCCTGTATGAGGCCTGTCAGCAGTTGCGCGGACGCGCCGGAGAGACCGCCTTGCCCAACCGACCCGAGGTGGCGGTGGTGTCGGCCGGTGGCGGCCCGATCGCGGGATGCGTGTTGCTGACATGTTGACCGTCGCCTCCACCGTCGCGCAGGAGATCGCCGCGGCGGCCACTGCCCACCCCGGCTCGGTGGTGGAGGTGCACAGCGAGGTCAACCCGGACTCGACCACGCTTGGCGAACTGTTCGCCGAAAGCCGGTGCGTGGCAGCGGGTCTGGCCGCGCTGGGCGTCGGCCCCGGCGACGTCGTGGCCGTGCAGCTGCCGAACTGGCGCCAGTGCCTCACCGCGCACGCGGCGATCTGGCTGCGCGGCGCGGTGGTGCTGCCGATCGTGCCGATCTACGGGCCCGCCGAAGTCTCGTTCATCGCGCAGCAGTCGGGTGCGCGCGCACTCATCCTCGCCCGCGAGATCCGCGGCCGCGACGCCGCGGACACGCTCGCGGCGGTGGCCGAGCTGCCGGGGCTGGCGCAGCGCATCATCGTCGGCGCCCCGTTGCCGGGTACCGTGTCCTACACCGAGCTCGCCGAGACCTCATCCGCGGGCTTCGCCGCGGTTCACGGGACCGATCCCCGCGACCGGTGCCTGCTGGTGTACACCTCGGGCACCACAGCGCGGCCCAAAGGTGTCCAACACACCCACGCCGGCCTGCTCGGCGAGATCCGCGCCATGGACGAAATGCGCTCCAGCGGACCCGATCTCACCATGCTGTCGGTGTTCCCGTCCGGACACATCGCTGGCACGCTCGGCATCCTGCGCACACTCTGCCGGTCCAGCGCCACGTTCGCGATGGACGCATGGAACCCGGAGACCGCGGCGCGACTCATCGACAAGCACGCGATCGGCGCCTCCGGGGGTGCCCCAATCCACCTGAGCGGGATCCTCGACATCGCCGAACGCGACGGCCTGGACGTGTCGAGCCTCGCCGAATACGTCACCGGGGCCGCCGGGGTCGCGGGCGCGCTCATCCGCCGGGCGGACCGGTTCGGGGTGGGCGCGTTCCGGTGTTACGGATCGTCCGAGCACCCGACGATCAGCTCCGGGCGCCCGCAGGACCCGCTGGACAAACGGGCCGACACCGACGGCCGGATCTGTCCCGGAACCGAGATCAGAATCGTCGACGACGACGACCGCGACGTCGCCCCGGGGGAGGCGGGCGAAATCCTCACGCGCGGAGTCGAACTATTCCGCGGCTACACCGACGACGGCCATACCCGGGCAGCGATGGTCGACGGCTGGTTCCGCACCGGCGACGTCGGACGCCTCGACGCCGACGGGTTTCTGACCATCACCGACCGCAAGAAGGACATCATCGTGCGCGGCGGCGAGAACATCTCGTCCAAGGAGGTCGAGGACGTGCTCGACAGCCATCCGGCGATCGCCGAAGCCGCCGCCGTCGGCGCCGCGGACGAGACCTACGGCGAACGGGTATGCGCCTTCGTCGTCGTCAACGACGGACAGCGGTTCGGGCTCGACGACGCCGCAGCGCATTTCGCCGCGTGCGGGCTGGCCCGCCAGAAGACCCCCGAACGCATCGTCGTCGTCGACGAGCTTCCCCGAACGGCCAGCGGCAAGGTGCAGAAGCACCTGCTGCGCGCACAACTGACCGCAACCAACACAACATGAAGGGTCACGAAGATGGGCAGAGTTGAAGGCAAGGTGGTGCTGGTCACCGGCGGCGCTCGCGGGCAGGGCCGCCGACACGCCGTGCGGCTGGCCGAGGAGGGCGCAGACATCATCCTCTTCGACATCTGCCAGGACATCGAACACAACGACTACCCGCTGGCCACCGAGCAGGACCTGGAGGAGGCCTGCCGGGAGGTCGAAAAGGCCGGGCACCGAGTGACTTCGGCGGCGGTCGACGTGCGGGACCGGAATGCGCTGGAAGCCGCCCTGGCCGCGGCGGTCGGGGAGATGGGCAGGCTCGACGTCGTCGTCGCCAACGCCGGCATCTGCCCGCTGGGCGCCGATCAACCGATCGGCGCGTTCGCCAACGCGTTCGACGTCGACTTCGTCGGCGTGGTCAACACCGTGCACTCCAGCCTGCCGTACCTGTCCGCGGGCGCCTCGATCGTGACGGTCGGCTCGGTGGCCGGGCTGCTGGCCGAGAAGGCTCCCGGTGGCGCCATGGGACCCCAGGGGGCGGGCGGCGCGGGATACAACCTCGCCAAGCAGTTCATCGACCGTTACACCATGGCCGTCGCGGCGCAACTGGCCCCACACTCCATCCGGGCGAACGTGATTCACCCCACCAACGTCAACACCGACATGCTGCACAACGAGGCGATGTACAAGATGTTCCGCCCCGACCTCGAGCACCCGAGCCTCGACGACGCGATCCTGACCTTCCCGATGATGCAGGGCATGCCGATTCCCTACGTCGAGCCCGACGACATCTCACACGCGGTGTGCTACCTGGCCTCCGACGAGTCCCGCTACGTCACCGGGGTGCAGTTCAAGGTAGACGCGGGCGCGAGCCTGAAGTTCTGAGGCCTCGATGAAGTGGGGAACGCCGTGGCCGGGAGCCGAACTCGCGCGCCGGTGTGAGGAGGCCGGAGCGGTGGCGTTCTGCGCCGGAGAGTTCGCCGACGCGAGCGCCTACGTGACCGCCTCGGAGATGGCCCACGCCACGACGACGGCGCGCACGGGCCCCGGCATCGCCTACGCGTTCGCCAGATCCCCGTTCGTGCACGCCGCCTCGGTGCGCCACCTCGACAAGATCGCCCCCGGCCGGGTGTTTCTCGGGCTGGGCGCCGGGACCAGCCGGATGAACCGCGACTGGTTCGGCGTCGACTCGTCGCACCCGGCGCCGCGGATGAAAGAGCTCGTCACCTGCATCCGGGCCTTTCTCCAGGCGGAGGACGACCAGCGAATCACCTTCGCCGGCGAGTACTACAACCTCGACGCGCACATCCGCGCCCCGGTGCTGGGCCCGATTGAGGTGCCGATTCTGCTGGGCGCCTTCAATATCCACATGCTGCGCACCGCGGGTGAGGTCGCCGACGGCGTGCTGGGACACGGGTTGTTCACCGACCGGTGGTGGGACGAGGTGGTGGACCCGCAGCTGCATCTAGGCGCCCGACGCGCGGGACGCAGCGCGGCCGACCTGCTCCGATGGGGCTGGGTCATCACCGCCGTCGACGACGACGACCCGCAACGCGCCATCGCGGACGCCAAGCGCCAGATCGCGTTCTACCTCACCGTCAAGACCTATGACTCGTTGGTTGAGCTGCACGGCTGGCAGGACGAGACCGCGGCCATCCGAGCCGAATTCGCCGGCGGCGACCCGCGCAAGATGGGCGATCACGTCACCGACGAGATGCTGTGGGCGATGGCGGTCTGCGGCGATTCGGCCCAGGCCCGCGAGATGCTGGCCGCCCGTCGGCGGCTGCCCGACATCGGATTCCTCTCTCCGCCCGGCTTTCTGGTGAGCCCGCGGCGCCGCAAGCACTACGTCGGTCAGGTCATCAATGCCTTCGAACAGATTGGAGCTGTGCTGTGACCGCAGAGCAAGCCACCCGACCGGAATCAGAGAACTTCAACCGACTCTGGACGGGCGCCAAGGACTCCCCGCCGATCGTGTGGCTGGCCCGCCTCGGCGCGGTGTTCGTGATCTTCCAGACCTACATCTATCTACGCTGGATCTTCTCTGACGCGTTCGCCCCGTCGCCGAACGGGACCGATGAGATCCCCGGCTCCACCATGACCTGGATCCGGTTCTGGGAGATCGGGTGCCTGGTGCTGGGGGTGGGTCTGTTCTGGTTCATCATCCGCAAGATGCGCCGCGAACGGCAGTTCCCCACGCTGGGCGTGTTCGTGCTGGCGTGGCTGCTGGCGGCGTGGCAGGACGTCGGCGTCAACGCGGTGCGGCCGGTGTTCGGTTACAACGGCGGCTTTTTCAACATGGGCACCTGGGCACAGTTCATGCCGGGCTGGGTCGAGAAGGGCCCCGAGAACCCCCAGCCGATCATCTACTTCCTGGCCAGCTACATCGTGCTGACCCCGTTGGCGATCATGGGCATCGACAAGCTCATCGAGACGGTGCGCAAGCGGTTTCCGCGGATCAACAAGGCCGGCGTGATCGTCTTCATGATCGCGTTGTTCACGTTCCTGTGCATCACACTGGAGCAGTTCTTCCACCGGATCGGCGCGTGGCACTACCTGCGGGTCAACGAGACCTGGTCGATCTTCAGCGGCACCATGTACCAATTCCCGCTCTACGAAGGCATTTTCTTCGGCGGGGTGGTCACCGTGCTGTCCATCGGCATCTACTGCTTCCGCGACCAGGACGGCATGATGCTCACCGACAAGGGCATCGAGCGGCTCCGCAGCACCCGCTGGTTGCCCGTCATCCGGATCCTCGCCCTGACCGCGGTGTTCAACCTGATCATGATGGTGTTCATGCTGGGCTTCAACTTCGTCAACCAGCACGCCGATGTGCAACCGGCAGAGGACGTTCCGAGCTATGTGCACCATGGGATGTGCGGCATCGACCCGAACCCGCCGTGCCCGCCGCGGCCGTGAGTCGCCGGTTCAGTCGCGGCGGGCGGCCAGAAGCCCCGAGGAGGCGAACTTGAGCCCTGCGCGCAGTTCGTCGAGGCGGATCGGGTCGTCGGCCTCGACGTAGCGCAGCGTGGTCGCCACGGCCATGTTGAAGAACAACCACGCCAACGCATCTGGGCTCAGCTCGTCGCGATACTGGTCGCGGAAGTGGCTCATGTGCAAGGTCGACAGCGCCATCAGCGTGGCGTTCAGGCCCGCGATGTTCTCGAAGGTGCGGACATGATCGGGTCGTTCGGCGAGGTAGCGGACCAGGTTGCGGTTGGCGATCGTCAGGTCGATGAGGATGTCGATGGAGGCCGCCATGGCCTCTTCGGGCGCAACCAGCGTCAGCGTCCGTAACCGTTCTTCGACGGCCGGGGCCTGCCGGGCCGCGAGGTGTTCGATCGCGGCTTCGAGGATCTCATCCTTGTCGGCGAAGTACTGATACAGCGAGCCTTTGCTGATGCCGGCCCGGTCGGCGATCAGGTTGGTGGTCACGTGCGCGGGATCGGTGGTGTGCAGCAGCGCGGCTGTGGTCTCGACGATTTTTGCGACCATCTCGCGGGAGCGTTTCTGTTGTGGCAGCTTGCGGCGCGCTGAACTGCGCTTATTGGTGCTCAACGGGAATTCCTTACGCGACTTGAATGCGACCTGGCGGTCATATTAGCGTTCGTCGCATCACCCGACAGGAGGTTTGTGCTGCTCATGACCGCCACTTCGGACCTCGAGGTTCCCACCACAGCCGACGACGACGACGAGGCCGTCGAACTCGTGCCGCTGGATTCGCTGACCGCCGAGCACACCGGGCGGTGGACGTTCCTGATCGTCGAAGGCGCGGCGTTCATGATGCAGGCGATGCATCCGATCATCGCCGAGGTCACCGGCCGCTATTCGGCGTCGTTTCACGGTGATCCGGGCGGTCGCGCGATCCGGTCGGTCGACTCGGTGCTGCGCTGGACCTACGGCGGCACCGAGGCCGTCGCCGAGGGCAACCGGGTCCGCTCGATGCACAAACCGATGACGATGAAGAGTGCGGCGAGCGGCAAGCAGATCAGCGCGCTGAATCCCGACGCCTACCAATGGGTGATCGTCACCGGATATCTGGTCAACGCGCAGGGCGGCCGACTGCTCATCGGCCGCGAGTTCACCGACGACGAGAAAGCCGAACTGCTGCGCGACAACCGGCGGCTCGCGCGGCTGCTGCACGTGCCGATGCGCGGCTATCCGCGCACGCACGAGGAGATGACCGACTACTTCGAGTCGATGGTCGACACGCTGGAGGCCACTCCGCAGGCGATGAAGCTGATGGACGACCTGATCACCGGCCACATGGAGCTGGGCCCGTCGGTGCCCAAGGCGCTCGAGCCGGTGCTCAAGGTGCTGCTGCGGCCCGCGATGCGCTTCAACTACCTGTCGATCGTCGGTCTGCTCGATCCGCGGCTGCGCGAGAAGCTCGGTGTGAGCTGGAGTGCCGAGGAAGAGCGGCAACTCAACAGGATCTACAAGGTGATTCGCGTCGCCTACCGGGTGCTGCCGGACCGGCTGACGTACTTCCCGCTGGCCTACCATGCGCTCAAGCACCACAGGTGCCTGAGGAAGATGGAGCAGCGCCAGCAGAAGTCGTGGGCCTACAAGGTTCCCGGCGCCCTTCCCGGCGCCGAGCAGACGTGAACTCCCCCAATCCCGGCGGTTTTAGGGGGTGTTCGCGTCTGCTCGCCGTGAACGCCGCTCCCTAGCGGTAGTTGACGAACTGCAGCGCGACGTCGAGGTCGGCCTTCTTGAGCATGGCGATGACGGCCTGCAGATCGTCGCGCTTCTTCGACGACACCCGCACCTCGTCGCCCTGGATCTGGGCCTTGACGCCCTTGGGGCCCTCGTCGCGGATGAGCTTGGTGATCTTCTTGGCGTTCTCGCTGCTGATGCCCTGCTTGATGGTGCCGGTGACCTTGTAGCTCTTGCCCGAGGCCTGCGGCTCGCCGACGTCGAAGGACTTCATCGAGATGTCGCGGCGGACGAGCTTCTCCTTGAACACGTCGATCGCGGCCTTGACGCGCTCCTCGGTCGAGCTGGTGATCTCGATGGCCTCCTCGCCCTTCCACGCGATGCCGGTGTCGGTGCCGCGGAAGTCGAAGCGGGTGGCCAGCTCCTTGGCCGCCTGGTTGAGCGCGTTGTCGACTTCCTGGCGGTCGACCTTGCTGACGACGTCGAACGATGAATCCGCCATTGGATCCGGTCCTCCTCGAGAGTCTGATGCCGTTTTCGTCTTCGGCCTATCCTCGTTGTACCCTGCTAGTCGCACCAAGCCGGGGTTACCGGCGCGGTGCAGCACCCAGGCAGGTTGCCCGAGCGGCCAATGGGAGCGGACTGTAAATCCGTCGGCTTACGCCTACGCAGGTTCGAATCCTGCACCTGCCACCATGCGAACCTGTGCGAGCAGACGCAAAACACCCAGTTCAAAGCGCTTTCTTGAACAGTTGGCGTCTGCTCGGCGGATCCCGCCAGCGGCGGGTAAGCGCGACGGTCAACTCCGCGTGATGGCGCGGCTGACCACCTCGGCCACCTCCTCATCGGTCAGTGCGCTGTCCTGGATGAGCGTGTGTGACAGGACGGTCCGGACGACGACCTCGGCGGCGGCGACGGGAGTCAGGGCGAGCTGGTCGGAACTCGGGATGGCCTGCGCGACCATCGCAGCCATCGTCTGCACCAGGTTCAACCGATCATTGCCGACGGGCAGCCCAGCATGAAGCAGCCAGTGAGGTTCGTGGTCGCGAACGTAGACGAACGCCCGGTGATTGCGGAGGTAGCGCAGCGCGGTCGTGACGATCGCGGCCGTCTGCGCCGGGGGATCGGCCTGGGGATCGAAGGCCGCGAGCGTCGCCGCGATCATCGCGCCGATCTCCTGCTCGGCGATCGCGCCCAGCAGTCCGTCCTTGTCGCCGAACTCGCGGTAGGCGGTGGCCCGCGAGACGCCGGCCCGCTCCGCGACCTGACTCAAGGTGAGCCGGTCCAGACCGCTTTCGCTGATCAACTCCAGCGCGGCCTGCACCAGTTGTGACGACGAACGAGTCCTGGCCACCGACTCTTTCTACCTCAGCTCCATTGCGGCCCGACCCAAACTGAGACTAAATTGCCAATTAGTCTCAGTTGATCCCAGGAGGGCCCGGTGATCCAAACCCCGACGCAGACCGGTACGGCGTCCGATCGGCCCGACCTCCCCGAACTCCATCGCTACCTCGCGACACTTCCGGTCAGCGAGCGAGACCAGCTGACGACGCAGCTCAACACCCTCAACGACGCCGACTTCCGAAGCCTCGGGGTCAGCGAGCCGCAGCTGGACGAATACGACTACCGCGTCGACGACATCGACGGAACCATTCCGCCAGACCTGCACGGGACCTTGTACCGCAACGGACCCGGCCGCTGGCAGGACCACAGCGGTCGGCCGCTTCACCATCTGTTCGACGGCGACGGCATGCTTTCGGCGTTCACCGTCGTCGACGGTTCGGTCCACTACAAGAACAGGTACGTGCGGACCAACCACTATCTAGGTAAAACCGGGCTGAACCACATGGGCACCGCCGCGCCCGGAGGCGTCAAGGCCAACATCGGCCGTCTTCCACCGAACCTGGCCAATACCAACGTCGTTGAACACGCCGGCCGGCTGTACGCGCTGTGGGAAGGCGGCCCGCCGCACGAGATCGACCCTGAGACACTGGAAACCCTCGGCGTCCGCCGCTTCGGCGGTGAGTTGCGCTGGGTGGGTTCGTATTCGGCGCATCCGTGCTTCTGTCCGCGTACCGGCGAGATGTTCAACTTCGGCGTCGAGTTCATCCCGCGACCGCATCTGCGGATCTATCGCACCGATTCGACGGGCCGGCTGACGCACTTCCGCTCGGCTCGACTGCCCTATGTCGCCATGGTGCACGACTTCGCGCTGACGGAGAGCCATCTGGTGTTCGTGGTATCGCCGATCATCCCGCAGGCCCTACCGATCGTGTTGGGGCTCAAGCCGATGGGCGACGCCATGCGGTACCGACCCGACCGGGGCAGCGTGTTCATCCTGGTTCCGCGCGACGGCGGAAACATCCGTACCGTCGAATACGACGCCGTCCTGATGTTCCACCTCAGCAACGCCTACGACGACGGCGGCGACACCGTCATCGACGCGATCACCTACGACGACGGGCGACTCCTGGAGCGGCTCAACAGATTCCACGTAGCACCCCTTGATGACGCGCCCTCGACGTTCATGAGATACCGCATCACGCCGTCGGGGCGCGTCCTCGCCGAGGCGCTCTCCGACCTCCCCTGTGAGTTCCCCCGCCACAACGACGCCTTCGAGGGCCGCAAACACCGCTACGCCTACCTCAACACGCGCCAGCATCTCGTCTCGTTCTACGACTCGATCACCAGACTCGACCTGAGCGACTCCTCCGCGGCGACCTACACCACGCCCGAGGCGGGAAACAGCTTCTGCGAGCCGATATTCGTCGCCAAACCCGACGCCGCCGCGGAGGACGACGGGTGGGTGCTCTCGGTGGAATACCAAGCGCGGACCCACACGTCACGCCTGGTGATCCTCGACGCCGCCGACATCGCAGCAGGCCCGATCGCCTCCGCCAACCTGCGCCACCACATCCCGCAGGGGTTCCACGGCAACTTCGCCCCGCGATCGCGCTGACACCGGGGGCGCGAGCCCGCCGGTTGTGGTCCCGGTCCTTGACCGGTGCCCCAGCAAGGTCCAGTGTCTTGCATAGGCCGACCGAACGCAGGGGAGCTGCGATGAGCATCGACGACGAGCCCGTCACCACGCTGGAGGACCTTCGCGGCGACCTCGCGGGGCGGTACAAGTGGACACCCAGCAGCGGCGCCTCGGTGGACCCGGCGATCGTCGAGGCCGACATGGCCGACATCGACCGCGACGGCTACATCATCTGGGAGAACCTGCTCAGCGCCGACGAGTGCCGCCAGATCAAGGAGACCGTTGAACCCTGGCTCGTGCATCCCGGGCGCAACGCGTTCGAGGGACGGCACACCCAGCGCGTCTACAGCCTGCTGAGCCGCACCCGGCTCTGCGACCGCCTCGTCGATCATCCGCGGGTGCTGGCCGTACTGGACCGCATCCTCATGGACAACTACCTGCTCTCGGCGCTGCAGGCCATCAACATCCAGCCGGGGGAGTCCGCCCAGCTGGCCCACCACGACGACGGCTTCTATCCGATCCCGCGGCCCCGGGAGCCCCTGGCCGCCGCGACCATCTGGGCGATCGACGACTTCACCGCCGACAACGGCGCCACCGTGCTCTACCCGGGCAGCCACCGCTGGGGCCGCCGTCGCCCCGAGCCGGACGATCCCTCGTTCCCGGTCGTCATGCCCGCCGGCTCCTGCGTCTTCTTCGTCGGCACGCTCTGGCACGGCGGAGGCGCCAACAGCAGCGCCGACGCCCGGCTCGCCGTCACCGCCCAGTACTGCCAGCCGTGGCTGCGGCCGATGGAGGCCTTCACGCTGTCGATCTCGCGCGACATCGCCCGAACCGTCTCCGACGACATCCGGCGCATGATCGGCTACAGCATCCACCCGCCGTTCGTCGGCGCCGTCGACGGGCTGCACCCGCTGCGGCTGCTCGACCAGTAGCCACCCTCGTCTCGACCGCCGTGCTGTCTACCGCTAAGACGGTATGTGGATTCGCGAACGGGGACGGAGGCCGCTGAACATGTCGGAAGTCAGTTCCGCACCATCGAGCATCGCCGTCCTGACCAGCGGCGGCGACGCCTCGGGCATGAACGCGGCGGTGCGCGCGGTCGTCCTCACCGCCGCGCACCGCGGCATCGACGTGTACGCCGTCCACGAGGGCTACCACGGCCTGGTCACCGGCGGCGACCTGATCCGGCGCATGCAACCCGCGGACGTCGACGGGATTTTGCACCGCGGCGGCACGGTCATCGGAACCGCGCGCTCCGACGAGTTCCGCACCCGCGAGGGCCGTCTGGCGGCCGCGCGCAACATGGTCGCGCACGGCATCGACGCGCTCGTCGTGATCGGTGGCGACGGCAGCCTGGCCGGTGCCAACATGTTCCGCCAGGAGTGGGCCGGGCTGCTCGCCGAATTGGTTGCAGGCGGGGCGATCTCACAGGATCTGGCCGACGCGCACCCGTTTCTGCGCCTCGTCGGCCTGGTCGGCTCGATCGACAACGACATGTGGGGCACCGACATGACGATCGGCGCCGACACGGCGCTGCACCGGATCACCGATGCGCTCGATGCCCTGCAAAGCACCGCGGCCAGCCACCAGCGCACGTTCGTGGTGGAGGTGATGGGCCGCAACTGCGGCTACCTCGCGCTGATGTCATCGCTTGCCACCGCGGCCAGCTATGTTCTCATCCCCGAGCAACCGCCGCACAGCGACTGGCCTCAGGAGATGTCTCGCCTCATCAGGGCGGGCCGGGAAATCGGCCGCCGACACGGCGTGGTCGTCGTCGCCGAGGGCGCCCATGACCGTGACGGCAACCGAATCACCTCCGAACAGGTCAGAACTCTGTTGCAGGACGACCTCGGCGAGGATGTCAGGGTCACCGTCCTCGGACACGTCCAGCGCGGCGGCGCGCCAAGCGCTTTCGACCGCTACCTCGGTACCCAGCTCGGCCATCGCGCGGTGGAGCGGCTCCTCGCCGACGAACCGCACGCGCCTGCCCAACTGATCGGGCTGCGGGGGAACCGTGTCGTCATCTTGCCGCTGATGGAATGCGTGGAGCAAACCCAAGAGGTCGCCGAACGCATGAAGAAGCGCGACTACGACGGCGTACTGAAGTTGCGCGGCAGGGGTTTTCGCGAGGCCTACCGGATCCTGCAGACCATCCAGCAGGCCGCGCCGAGTCCGCTCCCTGCCGAGCGACGCTTCCGGATCGCGGTGGTCCACGGCGGCGGACCGGCACCCGGGATGAACGCCGCGGTGCGCGCCGCCATCCGGCTCGGGCTGGACCAGGGCTACACCGTTCTCGCGGTCAACAACGGATTCCGCGGGCTGCGCGACGGCGACATCCAGGAGATGGGCTGGATGGACATCAGCGGCTGGGTGTCCGAGGGTGGCGCCGAGATCGGCACCAACCGCTACGTGCCCGGCCCCGACGCCGTCGCCCGGATCGCCGAACAGGTTGCCGCACACCGCATCAACGGGCTCTTGGTGGCCGGCGGCTGGGACGGCTACCGGGCCGCGCACGAACTCGATCGACACCGGCAGCAGTACTCCGCGCTCGACATCCCGATCGTGTGCCTGCCGATGACCATCAACAACGACGTCCCCGCAACCGAATTGAGCATCGGCAGCGACACGGCGCTCAACAGCATCGTCACCGACGTGGACAAGATACGGCGCTCCGCGGTCGCCACCCGACGCGTCTTCGTGGTCGAGGTGATGGGCCGCGACTGCGGCTACCTCGCGCTGGTGTCCGGGTTGGCCACCGGCGCCGAACGCATCTACCTGCCCGAGGAGGGCATCACGCTCGGCAGCCTCACCGCCGACGTCCATGCCCTCGCCGAGGGTTTCCGAGCAGGCAAGAGGGTCGGCCTGATCGTCCGGGGCGAAGGTTCCGATCCCGTGTACGCAACGGATTTCATCACCTCCCTGTTCGAGAAGGAAGGCGGGGACCTGTTCGACGCCCGGGCCGAGATCTTGGGACATGTCCAGGAAGGTGGCAATCCCTCGCCGTTCGACCGGATCCAGGCGACGATCCTGACCGCCCGCTGCATCGAATTCCTCTCAGAGCAACTGCGATCGGGCGGGCGGGCCGGCGCGATGATCGGATTCCTTTCCGGCGAGGTCCGATTCACCGATCTCGCGCGCTACCCGACGCTCGTCGAGAAGAACGTCCACCGGCCCCTCGAACAGCCGTGGCTGGATCACCGCGAACTCGCCGCGATCATGCGCGGGTGAGCGCGATGTCAGGCGGCGTGGTGACGCGTGTGCCGAACCTTCGCGCCGTCGCGCAGGTTGCGGGCCTCCGCGTAGGAGTGGCCGGCGAGCAGGTTGAACTTGATGGCGAACATCTGCGCGTCGCCGCTGGCGCCGTATGAGTACGGGAGCCGCCGGCGGATGTCGCAGCCCGCGTTCTCGATGATGACCTGGACCTCGTCAGCGTCCCCGCCGGTGGTGGCGGCGGTGGCGCTGAGCCCCGTGAGCGCAAATCGTGGGGCATCCGGGCCAGATCCGACGATCAGATGCGTTCGCGTCAACCGCAGATCGTCGAAGGACAGCAGCACACCATCCGCGCGATCCCGCCGGCGTTTGCCCCGCTCCACGAAGTACGCGATGGTCATCATGACCGCCATGGGCACGACCAGCGCACCGATCCAAGCGGGACTCAACCTCGGGTCCATCGCTTCCCCTTCAGGCGGATCGGGCGCCAGATGAATTCATCAAGGCGTGATCTCCATCACATCACTATTCGGTCACGGTGTACCAGAAATGAGAAAATTCAAACCTGAACTTTTCGAGCGAGCCGGGCGCGGCCGTCCCCGCCCGAACGCGCCGCCCAGCCAGATGGTGAACGCAGGTCACAGCAGCAAACGCGGACGCCGGGTGGTTAGGTCATCGAACCAACCACTTGAATGCAAGTCAGGCGGCGGCGCGGGACATCACCTCGTCGGCGTCAGGCGGATGGCCGCGAAGCCCACCCGGGACACCGCCTCCGCGAACTCCTCGACCGTCGGAATCCGGCGCTGGTCGCGGAACTTCAGGCCCATCATCATCTGCGCCCGCTTGGGTCCGTAGGACTCCGCGCAGCGCCGGGAGATCTCGGCGACCGCGGCGGGGTCGGTGATCAGCTCACCGTGCACCCGCCTCGTCGACCCGGCGTGCCGCAGGATGGCGTCGGCACCGTCGCGGAAGTTGTTCTTCCACGGCGCGCTCGTCAGCGCGTAGTACACACCGTCAATCTGGTGGGCGCTCAACGGAAACGAGTACTTGCGCCCGCTCTTGCGTCCGGTCACGACCAGCAGCATCAACTGCTTGCGCAGCGAACCCATCAGCGGAGTGAGCATCAGGGCTTTCACCGTCGGGTTGGCCATGCGCAGCAGGCGCTCCGGCGGGTGCGAGAGGGTGACCGCGGGCTGCTTTTCAGTCATGCGCCTACCGTACGGCCAAACCCGGGGCCGGTCAGCGCAACGATGAGCAACTATCCCGACGGGGTGAAACGGATCGCGGCGATCTTCTCCCGTGCGGCCGCCTCGGTGAACTCTTCCACGGTCGGCATCCGCGGCTCGCGGAACTTCAGCCCCATCATGGTCTGCGCGCGTTTGACACCGTAGGACTGCGCGCCCCGGTGAGCGAGCTCGCCGACGCTTGCCGGGTCCGTGATGAGTTCACCACGCATCGGGGTGGTCTTGCCGTCGTACACCACCTGCGCCTCGGCGCCGTCGCGGAAGTTGTGCTTCCAGCCCGCGTTCGCGATCGCGTAGAGCTCGCCGTCAATTCGATGTGCGCTCACCGGGATCGAGAACTTCCGGCCGGTCTTGCGTCCGGTGAAGTTCAGCACCATGAAGCGTCTGCGCAGCGGCCCGACCAGCGGTGTGCGCAACGCGAACCGCAGGATCGGGTTGACGGTCCGCAGCAGGGCCTGCGGCGGATGGCCGATCGTGACCGCGGGTGATACGTCTGTCATGCGCCCACGCTACGACGAACCGGCGTCGCGGCGGAAGGGAGCGTCACAGGTCCCCGGGATCGTCGGGCACATCCACGGCGTGCTCGCTCAGCGCCTCCAACGGGACCACCTCGAGCGTGCGTTCGTGCGTGCACGCGAGCACCACCGGCGCGGCCACGCCGTCGTGATACGCCCGCAGCCAATTCACCGCCGTGACACACCAACGGTCACCGGGTTTCAACCCCGGAAAACGGAACTCGGGCCGCGGCGTCGACAGGTCGTTGCCGATGCCGCGCTGGTGGGCCAGGAACTCCGCCGTCACGACAGCACAGATGGTGTGTCTGCCGATGTCCTCCGGCCCGGTCGAACAGCAACCGTCACGGTAGAAACCGGTGAGCGGGTCGGTGCCGCACGGCTCTAGCACTTCGCCCAAAACGTTGCGTTCAAATACCAAACCATCGCCTCCGCAGCATCAGGCCCTAATGTAATGGGTGGCATGGAGGAGCACCGGGTATGACGACGCTGAGCACGGGCGATCGGTTCCCTGAGGTCGTGGTCACCGCGGTAACGGCCACGACGTCGTTGGCGCCCGACACCGAACAGACATGGCAGCAACTGCTGCAGGGTGAAAGCGGTATCCGCGCACTGGACAAGTGGTTTGTCGGCGAATACGAATCACCGGTCAAGATCGGCGGACAGCTCCGCGAAGACTTCGACGAGCAGCTCAACCGGGTCGAGAAGCGCCGAATGGCGTTCATGCAGAAGATGTCCACCTTGCTCGGGCGCCGGTTGTGGGAGACCGCCGGCTCCCCCGAGGTCGACACCCGACGGCTGATGGTCTCGGTCGGGCTCGCGCTGGGTTCGACGGAGGAGATCCCCGCCCAGTACGACGCGTGGAAACAGAAAGGGCTGCGCGCGGTTTCGCCTCTGGCCGTGCAGATGTACATGCCCAACGCGGCAGCGGCCGCACTCGGGCTGGACCATCAGGCGAAGGCGGGAATCCTGTCGCCGGTGATGGCCGACGCCTCAGGGTCGGCGGCCATCGCCCAGGCCTGGCGACACATCGTGTTCGGTGACGCCGACGTCGCCATCTGCGGTGGGGTGGAGACCGAGGTCGAGGCGGTCCCGATCGCGGCGTTCCTGCAGCAGGGCATCATGTCGACGCACAACGCCGACCCGGCCGGCGCGTGTCGCCCGTTCGACAAGAACCGCGACGGCATGGTGCTGGCCGAAGGCGGCGCGCTGCTGCTCCTCGAGAGAGCGGAGCACGCCAAGGCCCGCGGGGCACGTGTTCTCGCCCGGTTGATGGGCGCGGCGATGACGTCCGACGGCTACGACGCCATCGATATCGACCCGTCCGGCGAGCACGCGGGCGACGCCATCAGCCGCGCGATCGAGGTGGCCGGGCTCAGCCCCACCGACATCGACCACATCAACGCCCACGCGTGCGGCATCCCCATCGGCGACCTCGCCGAGGCGCGCGCCATTCATCGCGCGCTCGGCACCCACCAACCGGCCGTGTACGCGCCCAAGGCGGCGTTGGGCCATTCGCTGGGCGCCGCCGGAGCGGTGGAAGCCATGCTGACCGTGAAGACCCTGAGCGAGGGCGTCATTCCGGCCACCCGCAACTACGCCGAACCGGATCCCGAGATCAACCTCGACGTCGTCGCCGGCAGCCCGCGCCGCGGCGACTACCGTTACGCGGTCAGCACCTCGTTCGGGTTCGGCGGCTACAACGTCGCGCTGGTGTTCGGCGCTCCCTAATTAGGGCGATTTCGGTGCGGTAAGCAGCGCTCAGCGCGCGTAAGCGCACCGAAATCGCTACTTCACGAGGGTGAACTGGCCGACCTCGCAGATGCCGCGCTCGAAGAAGTCCGCGCATCCGGTCAGATAGCGCATGTAGCGCTGGTAGACCTCCTCCGACGTCACGGCGACGGCCTCGTCGTGATGCGCCTCCAGGGCATCGGCCCAAGTCCGCAGGGTGCGCACATAGTGTGGGGTCAACTTGTCCAGCTGGGCGAGCGAGAAGCCGGCGTCGCGCGAGTAGTCGACGACGTCCTCGTCGCACGGCACGGCGCCGCCGGGGAAGATCTCCTTGGCGATGAACCGCATGAACTTCAAGTCGCTCATGACGATCGGGATGCCCATCTCCGGCCAGCGCCTCAGCGGGTGACCCATGATGGTCTGCAGCAGCATCCGGCCGTCGCTGGGCATGACGCGGTAGCAGGTCTCGAAGAACGCCTTGTACTTCGACTTGGGCCACGCCTCGAACGCCTCGATGCTGATGACGCGGTCGACGCGGCCCTCGAACTCCTCCCAGCCCTGCAGGTGCACCTTGCGGGACCGTGCGGTGTCGATGCCGCCCAGCATGTCGTTGGCGAACGCGCACTGGTTCTTGCTCAACGTCAAACCGACGACGTTGACGTCGTACTTCTCGATCGCCCGCTTCATCACCGAGCCCCAGCCGCACCCGACGTCGAGCAGCGTCATCCCGGGCTGCAACTCGAGCTTGCCGAGCGCGAGGTCGATCTTGGCCATCTGCGCCTCTTCCAGGGTCATGTCGTCCCGCTGGTAGTAGGCGCTGCTGTAGGTGCGCGACGGGTCTTGGAAGAGCCCGAAGAACTCGTTGGATATGTCGTAATGGGCCTGAACATCCTCGAATGCTGGCCGCATATCCGTCGAAACCTTCGTCGAGCCCGACCTGCTCTCCGACATCAGCGTTCGGCTCCTTCAGCTATGAGGTGCGAAATTGACGCACTTTGTATATCGCAATTTTCCTAAATCGGCTAAACGCCCGCCTTCACGCACGTGTATTGGCAAACGTCGGTGTAGCCGTCGCGGAACAGGTTCGCGCAGCCGGTCAGGTACTTGTGGAACCGCTCGTACACCTCTTCGGAGGTGACGGCGATCGCCTCGTCCTTCTTGGCCTCCAGGTTGGCCGCCCAGGTGTCCAGCGTCCTGGCGTAATGCGGTTGCAGGTGCTGCTCGCGCGTGACGGTGTAGCCGGCCCTGACGGCATGGTCCTTGACCATCGAGCCCAGCGGCAGACGGCCGCCGGGATAGATCTCGTCCATGATGAACTTGATGAAGCGCACGTTGGACATCGTCAGCGGCAGCTTCTTGGCTTTGATCTCCTCGTCCTCGGGAATGATGATCGTGTGTAGCAACATCACCCCGTCGTCGGGCAGCCAGCTGAAGGTCTTCTTGAAGTAGTCGTCGTACTTGTTGAAGCCGAAGTGCTCGAACGCCCCGATCGACACGATCCGGTCGACGCGGCCCTCGAACTCCTCCCACGGCTGCAGCCGGACCTCCATGTGCCGCTTGCTTTTCGAGTTCGCGAACCAGTGGTCCTCGATGTGCTGCTTCTGGTTCTCCGAGAGCGTCAGCCCGATCACGTTGACGTCGTAGCGATCGACGGCCCGCATGATCGTGGAGCCCCAGCCGCAACCGATGTCCAGCAACGTCATTCCCGGCTGCAGGCCCAGCTTGCCGAGCGCGAGGTCGACCTTGGCCATCTGGGCTTGCTCGAGCGTCATGTCGTCGCGCTCGAAGTAGGCACAGCTATACGTCTGGGTCGGGTCCTGCCACAGCCGGAAGAAATCGTTGGAGATGTCGTAGTGGAACTGGACTTCCTTCTTGTCGGAGCCGCGGGTCTGCGCCGCCGACCTCGACAGCCATTTGGATTCCGCGTGGGGGGTGATCCCCGTCATTGCGCCTGATGAATCTGTCATCGTCACCCTTGCCGATCCTGGGTTTTGGTTGTTTCATCGCGCAGGTCTTCTCGACACGATGAGACGACAGTACCTCGCGATCGGGCGGTGTTGTATTGGGCCCGCCGACGCGTCGACCTGCTAAATTCGCCCTTTTTCGGTCATCCAGCGCATCACCTGCCAGCCCGCGAACACCGGCAGCCAGATCGTGAGAACGCGGTAGAGCAGAACCGAGGGCACCGCGACCGCCGCCGGCATGCCGAACGCCGCCAGACCGCCGATCAGCGCCGCCTCGACGGCGCCGACGCCGCCGGGCGTGGGGGCGGCCGACGCCAGCGTCCCGCCGATCATCGTCACCACGGTGACGGTGATGAACGACGTGTCCCCGCCGAACGCCTCGATCGCCGCCCACAGCGCGAACGCGTTACCGAGAGTCGTTGCCGCACAGCCCGCCACGATGATCGCGAGCCGTTTGGGTTCGCGGGCGAGTTCGGTGAGGTGGCCGATCATCTCCTGCAGCCGCGGCCGCACCGAGGTGGCCAGCCACCGGCGCAGCTTGGGCACCAGCAGGAAGGTGCCGATCAGGCCCAGCGCCAGCCCGGCCACCAGATACAGCACCGCGATGTCGGGGACGAAGCGGCCGAGGTCCGCCGAGACCCCCGCCGCGGTGCTGAAGAAGATCAGCAGCGCGATGTGGGTGATCACCTGGACCGACTGTTGCAGCGCGACGGCGGTGGTGGCGCGCATCGGGCTGACACCGCCCTTCTGCAGGTAGCGCGCGGACAGCGCGAGGCCGCCGACGCCCGCCGGGGTGGTGGTCGCGGCGAACTTGTTGGCGACCTGCATGACGGTCAGCCCGCGCAGGGTGACCAGCCCGTCGGCGCACGCCCAAAGCGACGCCGCCGCACCGATATACGTCAGCCCCGATGCCGCCAGCCCGACCAGCGCCCACCACCAGTTCGCGGTGCGCAGTTCGGTGACGAACGTCGGCACCGAGCTCAGGAACGGATAGGCCACGTACACCAGCGCGATCAGCAGCACCAGCTGGATGATCTGGCTGCGGGTGAACCGGGTGACCGTTTCGCTGCGGATCTCGTCGACGAGGGTCTGGCGCTTGACCTCGTCGCGGGCTTCGGAGATGACGGTCCCCGCGTCGCGGACGGACTGGCGAATGGGTTGTGGCACAGCCGCTTTGGTGAGTCGACGAGAGGCGGTGAGCACCGCGTCCTTGCCGAACGCGTCGATGGCGGCGCGCACGGCGGAGGGCGCGTCGTACAGGTCGGTGGTGGTGACCAGCAGCTGGGCGATGTCGGAGCGCAGCTGGGCGTCGGTGGCGCCGTACTCGGCCTTGTCGAAGCCGCCGAACAGCACCTGGTCCTCGTCGACGGTGATCTCACTGCTGCGCAGATCACCGTGGGAGATCTGACAGTCGTGCAGCTCGCGTAACGACTCCCACACCCGGCCGACGGGCATCTCGTGTTCGTTGATGGGGGTGCCGCGGGCGGGCGTGTGGGCATACAGCGTCCAGCCGCGGTCGAGCGCGGCGACGCTGATCGTCGAGGTGTTGGCCAGGCCGAGTTGCCCGATCGCGATGGCCATCAACGCGCGGTGCTCGACGAGGCGACGCATCGAAGCGTGCAGGGGCGCGGTCTCCCGGTTGCGCAGCCGCACCTTGTTCCACAGCTGCACCAGCACGCCGCCGCCGCGCTGGTGCGGACCGTACAGTTCCATCACCGCCGAGTCCTGCTGGCCCTCACACGTCGCGAGCAGCAACAGCGGCCCCGCACCCGCCGGCCGCACCACCCTCAGCGCGGCGACGGTGCAGCCGCGCCGCGCCATCGCGCGCACGGCGCCGTCCAGCGGCACCTCGAGACCGGGGGTGCCGACGACGAGCACGACCAGCGCGCCGACGAACCAGCCGACGGCGAGGCCGAACAGCGAGCGGGCGGGCACGATCGCGCTGATCACCAGGTGCACCGGCACGAACGCCAGCAGCAGCCCCCACCACCAGCGCCGCCAGCGCGCCGGAAGCCACGGCCCCGAAACGGTGAGCACCGCGGCCAGCATCGCGATCCAGCGGGGGTCGTCGACGAACTGTGAGGTGACCGAGTCCAGGCGATCGGACAGGTCGAAGTGCCAGCGCGGCGCGGCCAGGCCGTCGCCGCTCACCGACAGCGCCAGCCCGGCGATGGCCGCGGCGGCCCCGTAGGCGCCGAGCAGTTTCCACTGCCGCGAGACGATCAGGCCGACCAGGATCACGAACGGCAGCGCCAGCAACGCGATGCCGTAACCGATGTACACCAGGTTGGCCTGGGTGGGGGTGAGCACCCCGACGATCTGAGAGATCGACTGCTCCAGCGCCACCCACTCGTTTCGGGTGATCAGCGAGCTGAAGATGACGATCGCCAGAAACAGCCCGGAGAGCACGACCCGCAGGATGTCGTTGGTGCGTCGCGTCAGGGGTTGCAGCAGGCTGCCGGAAACGGTGATCTCCCGCCCGTCAACACGCATGTCTCCACGATCTTTCGTCCTGGGGTCGCGGGGGTGGCGACTCGCCGACAACCTATCGGTACTGCGTCGGTTGTCGGCGTTGCCGCGCTAGATCGCGTAGTCGGGCAGCTCGAAATCGTCGGCGACGCTACCGGCCAACATCCTGGCCAGCGGCGGGAAGGCAAAGCTGCGGATGGCGACGTTGCGAAACCACAGGCCGAATCGGGTCTTGGTGGCGAAGAAGCCGATCAGCCGTTTGGCGCCAGCCTGCTTGTCGTCGATGAACGGTCGCAGCTGGGCCTCGTAGGCGGCGAAGGCGCGGTGGTGGTCGCCGCCGGCGCGCTGCAACTCTCCGGCGAGCACGTAGGCCTCGGTGATCGCCAGCCCGGTGCCTTCGCCGCCGAGCAGCGAGATGCAGCCCGCCGCGTCGCCGATCAGCATCACCCGGCCCTGTGACCACCGGTCCATCCGGATCTGGCTGACCACATCGAAATAGATGTCGTCGACGCCGTCCACCGCAGCGAGGATCTGCGCGCATTCCCAGCCGGCCTCGTCGAACTGGTTGTGCAACTGCTGCTTCGGGGACAGTCCGGCGTTGTCGTGCTCGTCGCGCCAGACGAACAGGAACAGGGTGCGGTCCCCGCGCAGCGCGAAGCGGCCGACCTGCTTACCGGGGACGTTGTAGGTGAGGTAGACCAGTTCGTCGCGCGGACGGTAGCCGTCGACCACGCAGGAGGCGACCTTGCAGCCCAGGTAGTGCTCGTAGTCCTGTTCGGGGCCGAAGACCAGGCGTCGCACGTTGGAGTGCAGTCCGTCGGCGCCGATGACGAGGTCGAACTCCTGCGGCTCGGCGTGCTCGAAGGTGAGCCGCACCCCGTCGGGATGCTCGTCGAGCGTGGCGATGCTGTCGCCGAAGAGGGCGTCGACCTTGCCGTCGATGGTGTCGTAGATGGCTGCCGCGAGGTCGCCGCGGGGCAGGCTGATCATGTCGTCGCCGACGATCGTGCCCAAGGTGTCGACGTGCAGCTCGGACTTGGTCTTGCCGTCGGCGCCGACGGTGCGCACCGACTGCACTTCATAACCGGCGTCTCGGATGGCCGGCTCGATACCCATGCGGCACGCGACCCGGTAGCCGACCCCCCAGAAGTCGATCATGTAGCCGCCGGTGCGAAACGCCGGTGCCTGCTCGATGAGCGTCGGCGTGTGGCCCGCACGCTGCAGCCAGTGCGCGATCGCCGCGCCGGCCACGCCCGCGCCGCTGATGGCGACCTTCATGTTCACGTGCCAATCAGCGTAGTGGGATTGGCCGGCCCGGGTACTCCTGTGCGGTGACTGCATTCGCGCGCGCATTGCTGGTCGTCGCATCGAGCGTGATGTTGGTGGCCGCATGCGGATACAACACCGAATCCCGCGGTCAGCCCAGCGGCGCGGAACCGCGGGACGTCGCCGCCAACCTCGACGTGCCGTGGGGCATCGCGTTCCTGCCCGACGGCGGCGCGTTGATCGCCGAACGTAATACCGGCGCGATCAAACACATGGCGGTCTCGGGAACGGTGAACCCGGTCGGCACCGTGGCGGGCGTGGCAGCCCGTGGGGAGGGCGGCCTGCTCGGGCTGGTCACCGCCGGGCAGACCGTGTTCGCCTACATCACCACCGCACAGGACAACCGGGTGGTCCGGATGAGCTTCGACGGCACCGCGCTGTCGGCGCCGACGCCGATCTTCACGGGCATCCCGGCCGGGTCCATCCACAACGGCGGACGCATCGCGTTGGGCCCCGACGGCAAGCTCTACGTGGCCACCGGTGAGCGCGGCGATCCCGACCTGGCGCAGGACCCGTCGTCGTTGGGCGGCAAGATCCTGCGCATCAACCTCGACGGCTCGGTCCCGCCGGACAACCCGGACCCCGGATCGCCGGTCTGGTCCTTGGGCCACCGCAACATTCAGGGTTTGGCGTGGGACGGCGCCGGGCGGATGTGGGCCACCGAATACGGGGCGAACCGGCTCGACGAACTGAACCTGATCGAACCGGGCGGCAACTACGGCTGGCCGATGGTCGAGGGCCGCGGCGGCGCCGACGGCCTGATCGACCCGGTGATCCAGTGGGGCGTCGACGAGGCGTCACCGTCGGGGCTGGCGTTCTGGGGCGGCGCGCTGTGGGTCGCGGCGTTGCGGGGTCAGCGGCTGTTCCGGATCCCGGTCGGCGCCGACGGCGCGCTGGGCAGCCCGGAGGCGCTGTTCGTCGGGCGGTTCGGGCGGCTGCGGACGGTCGTCGCCGCCCCCGACGGCGCGTTGTGGTTCACCACCAGCAACCGCGACGGGCGCGGAAGCCCGCGCGACGGCGACGACCGGATCCTGCAGTACCGGCCCTGAGTCGTCGTCGAGCGATTTCGGAAATCGCTTCCATGTCGGCGGCGAGGTTCGTACGCTATTAGGCATGAGTAGAACAACGCGGACGGGGCTGCCGCCGGGACCTCCGATCCCCTCGGTTGTTCAGATGCTGTTGATGGCGCGGTGGTGGGCGCAGTTCGTGGCCGCGTGCCGGCGCCGCTACGGCAACGTCCTCACGCTGCGCAACACGGTGATGGGTCAGATGGTGTACCTCGCCGACCCCGACGACATCAAGACTGTGTTCGCCGGGGATCCGCGGGTGTTCCATGCCGGCGAGGCGAATTCGATGTTGGGCGGGCTGCTCGGCGACAGTTCGGTTCTGGTGATCGACGGTGATGCGCACCGCGAGCGTCGCCGGCTGATGATGGGCCCGTTCCACCGCGACGCGGTCGCGCGCCAGGAGACGACCATGGCCGAGCTCGCCGCGGAGAACATCGCGGGCTGGCCGGTGGGCACGCCGTTCGCGGCGGCGCCGAAGATGTCGCAGATCACGCTGGAGGTGATCCTGCGGACGGTGATCGGCGCGAGCGACCCGGACCGGCTGGCCGCGCTGCGCGACGTGATGCCGCGGCTGCTCAACGTCGGGCCGTGGCAGTCGATGGCGATCGCCAAACCGCACCTGCTGGGCCGTCGGCCGTGGCGGCGGTTGCGGGAGTGCATGGCCGAGGCCGACCGGCTGCTCTACGCCGAGATCGCCGAGCGCCGCGCCGATCCCGACCTGGCGTCGCGCACCGACGCGCTGGCGATGCTGGTGCAGGCCGGCGCTGACGACGGAACCGCGATGAGCGACAAGGAGTTACGCGATCAGTTGATCACGCTGCTGGTCGCGGGCCACGACACCACCGCGACCGGGTTGTCATGGGCGTTGGAGCGGCTGACCCGCCACCCGCAGATCCTGGCGAAGGCGGTGGCCGCGGCGGACTCCGGCGACGACGAGTACCTGGACGCGGTGGCCAAGGAGACGCTGCGGGTGCGGCCGGTGGTGCCCGATGTGGGCCGAATCATCAAGGAGCCGGTGGAGATCGCGGGCTATCGGTTACCTGCGGGAGTGATGGTGGTGCCGAGCATCACGCTGGTGCACTCGAGCGACTCCGTCTATCCGCGGCCCGAGGAGTTCGACCCGGACCGGATGGTGGGCGCGACGCTGAGCCCGACGACGTGGCTGCCGTTCGGCGGCGGTAACCGGCGTTGTCTCGGTGCGGGTTTCGCGATGGTCGAGATGCGGGTGGTGTTGCGGGAGATCCTGCGCCGCGTCGAACTGGCCACCACGACGGAGCCGGGGGAGAAGACCCGGCTCAGGCACGTGATCTTCACGCCGCGAAAGGGCGCCCGGATCACGGTCCGCGCGCGTCGCTCTGGCGATTTCGGTGCGCAAACCATCGCTGAGCGCGACTTAGCGCACCCAAATCGCTGAGCGACAGCAGCTGCCGCAGACCGGCCAACTCGACACAACCTGTTTCACCTGGCCGTTTTACCGTTCTGAGCTGGGAAAACCCACCTTCGGGGCGGCTTTGGCAGCAATGGCTGCAGGCGGCAGATTCGGCCAAACGCCCACTTCCGGCGCGTGGTGTCGGTAAGCACTTACTGGTGGGCGTGGGACGGATCAGCGGGTTGGTGGTAGCCCTCGGCGTGGGTGTCGCGGTGCTGACGGGTCAGGGTGTCGCGTTGGCCGCGCCGGACTCCTCGGGATCGGACACGACGACCGAGTCGGCGTCGACGACGGAGCCCTCGTCCGCCGAACCGGAGGAGTCGCCGGCCGCCGAGGCGCAGGGGTCGACGCCGCTGCATCGGCTGCGACAACGGCTGCAGAAGCGGTGGGACGAGGCGCAGGAAGCCAACTCCGCCCGGCTCGCCGAGCAGAAGGCGACGTCGACGGTGGGGAACGGCCGCAACGTGAATTCCTCTGGCGGCTCCGAAGATTCGACCGAGGCCGACGAGCCCGAGACCGTCGACCAGCCTGACACGACCACCGAACCTGAACAGCCTGCCGCCGCTGACGTCCCTACACCCACCCCGCAGGACTCGACCGTGGACGTGGTTGCCGAGCAGACGCCCGTCGTCGAGCAGGCGCCCGTCGTCGCGCACGTCACCGTCGTCGAGCAGGAGCCTGTCGAGGACGAGCCCGCCGAGCGGGCCACGGTCGCGGTGTCCAATCTTCTTACCGCAGTGCTCAATCCGTTCACCGGTGCCGGCAACACGCCTGCCGCGCCCGCCGGAACACCCGCCGTGTGGGCACTGGCCGCCGCCGCGCGGCGCGAATTCCTCGGCGCGGTACCCGACCTCGACCAGGAGGCGAACCCGGCAGCGACCACGGCGGTCGAGAAGGTCGTCGCGATACCCGTGACGCCGGTGCTCGCACCGCTGCAGCAGATCCCGATCCTCGGCCCGCTGGTGATCACCCCGATCGTCGCCACCATCAAGCAGATACCGCTGATCGGCGACATCCTTCACCCGATCATCGGCTATCCCCTCGGCGCGACCGGCGGAACGACACCACGCGACGTGTACGTCATCTCCGCCGACGGCACCCCCATCTACGTGCACTTCTTCCCGGCGCAGGGCGCCGCCAGGGGCACGGTGGCGCCGACGATCCTGTACGGCTCCGGCCTGGGGCTGCCCGGCGAGACGAACCCGCTGGCGATGAAGAGCCCGTTTCTGCCCAACCAGGTGATCGGCATCGGCATGCTGCTGCGCGCCGGCTACAACGTCGTCACGTGGGATCCGCGCGGCGAGTGGAGTTCGGGCGGCCGGCTCGAGATCGACCATCCGGATTACGAGGGCCAGGACATGGTCGCGATCATCAGCTGGGTCTCGCAGCAGCCCGAGGCCCAGCTCGACGCGCCCGGCGACCCGCGCATCGGCATGGTCGGCGCCTCCTACGGCGGCGGAATTCAGTTGGTGACGGCGGCAATCGACGACCGGGTCGACGCGATCGTGCCGACCATCGCGTGGCACAACCTCAACACGGCACTGTACAAGAACGGCGCCACCAAGACCAGTTGGGGCGCCATCCTCACCGCGGCGCTGCTGTTCACCGGCGCCCGGGTCAACCCGCGGATCTACTCCGCGGTCGTGGTCGGCCTGATCACCGGGCAACTGCCGAAGGTCGCCCAGAACTTCCTCGACGCGCGCAGCCCGTCGCAGCTGCTCGAGAACATCACCGCCCCAACGTTGTTGATCCAAGGCACGGTGGACACGCTGTTCACCCTGCAGGAGGCCCACGACAACGCGATGGTCCTGATCGCCAACGGTGTTCCCACCAAGGTGGTGTGGTACTGCGGCGGGCACGGCGGGTGCATCACCAGCACCAACAACGGCGAGGTCATCGAGCGGGCCACGCTGGACTGGCTGGACCGCTACGTCAAGGGTCTGCCGGTGTCGACCGGCCCGCAGTTCGAGTGGGTCGACCAGCACGGCCGAAACTTCGCGTCGAACACCTACCCCGTCACATCCGCGACGCCGCTGACCGTCACGAGCACCGCGGGCGGCACCCTGCCGCTGCTGCCGCTGCTGGGCGGGTCCGGCCCCAACTTCAGGGCGCTGGGGGCGGGACCGCTCGGCGCGCTGCTGGGATTCCTGTCGGGCGCCCCGGCGCTCAACGCGGTCAACCTGACCAGCACCGCGGCGCCCGCCACCACCTACATCGTCGGCGCGCCCGAGTTGGAGTTCAGCTATTCGGGCACGGGGTACACCCGGCATGTCTACGCCCAACTCGTCGACGACTCAACGGGTTTGGTGCTCGGCAACCAGGTGACACCGATACCGGTGACGCTGGACGGCAACACCCACACGGCGAAGGTCTCACTGGAGCCGGTCGCGCACACGCTGGCGCCGGGGCAGACGGTGACGCTGCAGATCGTCGCGTCCGCGGTCACCTACCAGACGCTGTGGACGCTGGGGGAAATCAGCATCTCCGACATCACGCTGACGCTGCCGACCGCGGACGCGTCGGCGATCTCGACCCCCGACGCCGCACTGGTGCAGGCGGCCTGAGAAAACCGAAAATGACACGCGCTGCCACATTGCTGGCAAACGTGCGATAGTTTCGACCGACACAGCGACGCGGGGACGCTGTTCGAGGAGTGATGGGTGGACGCGACACCATTCGGGCACTATCGACTGCAGCAGTTGATCGGCCGGGGCGGAATGGGGGAGGTCTACCGCGCCTACGACACCCGCACCGACCGCGTCGTCGCGCTGAAGGTGCTGCCCGCCGCGATGGCCGCCGACGAGACGTTTCAGGAGCGGTTCCGGCGCGAATCCCATGCGGCGGCCGGTCTCAACGATCCGCACGTGGTGCCCATCCACGGCTTCGGCGAGATCGACGGCCGGTTCTACCTGGACATGCGCCTCATCGAGGGCCGCAACCTCGGCACCATCCTGTCCGGCGGGGACAACGCGCTGGACCCGGCGCTGGCGGTCAGCATCGTCGAACAGGTCGCCAGCGCGCTCGACGCCGCGCACAAGGCCGGCCTGATCCACCGCGACGTCAAACCGTCGAACATCCTGATCACCGACCGAGACTTCGTGTACCTCATCGACTTTGGGCTCGCCCGCTCGGCCGGTGATCAGGGGCTGACGACGGCGGGCAGCACCCTGGGCACGATGGCCTACATGGCCCCCGAACGCTTCGAGGGCAAACCCGTCGATCCCAGCGCCGACATCTACGCGCTGACCTGCGTGCTCTACGAATGCCTGACCGGGGTGCGGCCGTATCCGGCCGACACCCTCGAGCAGCAGATCGCCGCGCACATGACCAAGGACGTGCCGCGGCCGTCGGCCACCGATCCCAGGCTCGCCGCGTTCGACGACGTCATCGCCAAGGGCATGGCCAAAAAGCCGGGCAAGCGCTACCAGACGGCAGGCGCGCTGGCCGAGGCCGCGCGGCAGGCCCTGGATGCGCCGGTGCGGGTGGCGGGCAGCGGTCGCCACGCCGCGCACCGCAAACCGGTCACCAAGCGGCGGGTGCTCGCAGTGACCGGTGCCGTCGTGCTGGTCGCCGCGCTGGGCACCTTCGGCGTGTGGCAGGGGCGCGGCGGTTCCGGCGGCTCCGGGAGCGACACCACCCCGGCCAGCATGGCCGAGAGTTCGTCGACGGCGACGCCGGAGGCGGTGACGGGTGCGGTGGAGTCGATCGCGGCGACGGTGCCCGAGGACATCCGGTCCACGGGCCGGCTGATCGTCGGAGTCAACGTGCCGTATGCACCAAACGAATTCAAAGACGCCGAGGGCCAGATCGTCGGGTTCGACGTCGACCTGATGAACGCGGTCGCGCGCACGCTCGGCCTGGTGCCCGAGTATCGCGAGACCGCGTTCGAGGCGATCTTCCCGTCGGTGCGGGCGGGCGACTTCAACGTGGGGATGTCGTCGTTCACCGACACCAAGGAACGCCAGGAGTCGGTGGACTTCGTCGACTACTTCGAGGCGGGCACGCAGTGGGCCCAGCAGGTCGGCTCCTCCGTCGACCCGGACAACGCGTGCGGGCTGCGCGTCGGGGTGTCCTACGCGTCGCTGCAGGAGACCGACGAGATCCCGGACAAGAGCGCGGCGTGCGAGGCGGCAGGCATGCCGCCGATCGACAAGGCCGTCTACGTCAGCCAGAACGACCTGAACACCGCGCTGATCACCGGCGAGGTCGACGCGATGTCGGCCGATTCGCCGGTGACCGGGTTCGCGATCAAAACCTCGGGCGGCGCGCTGGAGGCGGCCGGGCAGGTGTTCGACGCCGCACCCTACGGCTGGCCGGTGGCCAAGGGATCGGGGCTGGCCGAGTCGCTGCGCCTGGCGCTGGAACACCTGATCGAGACCGGCGAGTACCGCACCATCGCCACGATGTGGGGCGTGGAGCAGGGCACGATCGACACCCCGACGATCAACGGCGCCACGAAATAGCGTTTCGCTTTCCCGAGGTCAGGGAACCCGGCGTTCGGCGGTCTACCAATCCATCTGTGCGGCATACACTTTGGTAGTGTCGAGCGCTCGCGGCCCGGACCAGCGCGTTAGGTCCGGGCGCGCAGCGGGAACCCTGACGTTTGACCTGCACTGTCGCCTTCGCGCGCCGCACACGGAAAGGATTTCATGTGAGTACCCCGAAGGGCGGCTCACGACTGGGCACCCGGTTCGGGTCCTATGAGCTGCAGTCTCTGATCGGGGTCGGGGGCATGGGCGAGGTGTATCGGGCCTACGACACCGCGCGCGACCGCATGGTGGCGATCAAGCTGTTGCGACCGGACCTGGCGTCGGACCCGACGTTCCAGGAGCGGTTCCGCCGCGAATCCCGCGTCGCGGCCCGGCTGCAGGAGCCGCACGTCATCCCCGTGCACGACTTCGGGGAGATCGACGGCGTGCTCTACATCGACATGCGGCTGGTCGAGGGCGCCAGCCTCAAGGACGTGCTGCGCAACGAGGGGGCGCTGACACCGCGGCGGGCGGTGTCGATCATCGGCCAGGTGGCCTCGGCGCTGGACGCCGCGCACGCCAACGGCCTGGTGCACCGCGACATCAAGCCGGAGAACGTGCTGCTCACGCCCGACGACTTCGCCTACCTGGTGGACTTCGGCATCGCGCACGGCACCGGCGAGGCGACGGTGACGATGACCGGGCTGCTCATCGGGTCCAGCGCCTACATGGCGCCCGAACGCTTCAACGGCGAACGCGGCGGCCCGTCCTCCGACGTGTACTCGCTGTCATGCCTGCTCTACGAGGCGCTCACCGGCCGGGCGCCGTTCGAGGCGGCCGATCTGCGCCAGGTCATCAGCGCGCACCTGTTCAACCCGCCGCCGCGGCCCAGCATCATGCGCCGCGGGGTCAGCCGGGCCTTCGACGACGTCGTCGCGCGCGGCATGGCGAAGAAGCCCACCGACCGCCATGCCTCGGCCGGTGAGCTGGCCAGGGCGGCCGCCGCGGCGCTCGATCAGCCGCCCGTCGCGACGCCGGCCCCCGCGGTCGCGCCCGCCGCGCCGCCGTCGACGCGGCAGTTCTCGGCGGCTTATCCGAACCCGGCCGGCACGGGCTATCTGCCGTACGCGCCGCCTGCACCTGCGCCGCCGGCGCGCAAGTCCCGGTTCGGCCCGGCACAGCTGGCGCTGCTGATCGGAACGATCGTGATGTTCACCGCGGCTGTGGTGCTGGCGGCGGTGCTGGTGTTCGCTGACGGCGGCGGCAGCGAACCGCAGACGACGCTGGCGGTGCCGCCGGAGCCCAGCGCGCCGACGACGACAACGACGACGACGACGTCGCCCACCACCACGTCGCCGACGACGACCACCCCCACGACGACGCCGTCGCCGACCGGGGCTCCGATCGCCGGGGTGTCGGGCACCGATTCGCTGGGCTTTGTCGGCCACTCCGCCCGGTGTGACGCGGGCGACTCGCCCGCGGCGGCGATCCGGACGGCCAACTCGCTGGCGGTGGTGTGCGAAACCTCGCCCGGCACGTATTACTACCGCGGCGAGCGGCTGAGCGACGGCGCGAGCCTGCAACTCGGCAACGCGGTGCGCTCCGGCGCCGGGTTTGTGGCGGTCAACCCCGCCGACGGGGCCCGCTACGAGGTGCGCCCCGACATGTTGACGATCTCCAGCAGCCGCGGTGTCGATGCGGCGGAACCGGCGCTGGAATTCGGCTCGGGCTAGCGGCGTGTACGCTGGGTGTCAGACCAATCGGTCAGCAGCGCATCTGCGCTTTGAATGCCCTTCGCCCCGCCGATTTCGTGGGCCCGGAGCGCACCCTATTTGAGGACTTGCTTTATGAAGTCATCCGAACTGTTTTCCCATCTCGACAAGGCCGAGCCCACCTCGAACACCAGTCGATCCGACGAACCCGTGAAGAACCCGGTGTTCTCCGATCAGCCGCATCGGAAGTCGTTTGTAACGTCGCGGCACTCATGAACGGCTTGACGGGTACGCGGCGACTGGCCCGGCCCGTCAGGGTGGTGCTCGCCCGCAAACTCGGCGGCACGGACATCGACGGGGCATGGTGGCCCCACACCGGCTCGACCGCCGGCGAATTGCCGCAATTGATCGAGGTCTTACACCCATCCCTCGGCGAGATTGTCGACATCTGCGTCAACTGGTCGGCGACCGACGGCGAGTTGGACCTGAATTCAATCCTGACCCGGGCGCGGCCCAACGCCGCTGCCGCGCATCGACGGCACCGGTTGATGATGATTGTCGGCCGTAACGCCCAGGCCAGGCTTCTTGTCGTGCCGCATATGACGACACCGGCGCTGGGTAACTTGGTGATGCGATGCGCGTCGGGCAGACCGCTGGTCGGTTCGGAACTTGACAGCCAGTGGTGTGGCGCGGCCGAGGGCGTTGTTCGAGACGCTGGCACGCAGTGCGCGTCGTGGATAGGCAGTGTTGCGTAAAGCATTGGCGCACAAGGTATTTTCAGCGACCTGCTGTCGGCGATAGGGTTGACGGCGGGTGGGCTGCTATCCTGACAACGGATGTTCTCTGACATCCGTTCAGAATGAGAGAAGTTGGAAAGTATGACACAGGGAACCGTGAAATGGTTCAACGAAGACAAGGGCTTCGGCTTCATCGCTCCCGATGGGGCCTCTAACGATGTGTTCGTCCATTACAGCGAAATCCGCGGTAACGGCTATCGGACACTGACGGAAAACCAGCGCGTTCAGTTCGAAATCGAACAGGGCGCCAAGGGTCCGCAGGCAGTCGGAGTGACGGCCGTCTAACGAGTACCTCGTCGTTGTGGGCTGGCAGGTTTCCTGCTGGCCCACAACGCATTTCCAGGCATTGCGGGCTGGTGGAGAAGACTTGTCAGAAATCGCCGGCCCTTTATCACCGGGATGCAGCGTCCCAGATGAAGTTTAGGAAGCGCCGCTCTTGGGGATGACCAGAGCAGGCACACGCTGCCTCGACCGAACGGACATTAGGACAACTCTTGGCAATCACCGACGTTGCCGCATATGCGCATCTGAGCAAGACGGACATCGATGCCCTCGGCGGTGAACTCGACGCGATCCGCCGCGACATCGAGGCATCCCTCGGTGAGCGTGACGCCGACTACATCCGCCGCACCATCAGGTTCCAGCGGACACTCGAGGTGAGCGCACGGATACTCATCGCCGTCAGCCGGTCACGGGCGAGTTGGGCACTGGGAGCCGCGGCGCTGGCCTATGCCAAGAGCATCGAGAACATGGAAATCGGCCACAACGTCAGCCACGGCCAATGGGATTGGATGAACGACCCGGAGATCCACTCGAACACATGGGAGTGGGACATGGTCGCGGTTTCCTCGCACTGGCGGTATTCGCACAACTACCGCCACCACGTGTTCAGCAACGTCGTCGGGCTGGACGAAGACCTCGGCTACGGCGTTATCCGGATAACCCGTGACCAACCGTGGCAGCCGAAGCATCTCGTGCAGCCTCTCCGAAACCTTCTGCTGGCCGCCGTCTTCGAGTGGGGGATCGCCTTTCAAGGCGTGCATTCCGAGCGTGACCGCCTGACACCGGACACCGGCAAGGTATCCAGGGCACGGATGGTGCTCGTAGGCAAGATCGCCCGCCAAGCCGTCAAGGACTACGTTCTGATGCCGGCGCTGAGCCGGTCACGGTGGCGAAGAACCCTGGCCGCCAACGTATCGGCCAACGTCTTGCGCAATCTGTGGGCTTACCTGGTGATCTTCTGCGGGCACTTTCCCGACGGCGCTGAGAAGTTCACCGCCGACGTTCTGGAGCAAGAAACCCGCGCCGACTGGTATCTGCGCCAGATGCTGGGTGCGGCCAACTTCGATGCCGGTCCGCTGCTGGCGTTTTCGAGCGGGCATTTGTGCTACCAGATCGAGCATCACTTGTTTCCCGATCTGCCGAGCAACCGTTTTGCCGAGGTGGCGCTGCGGGTAAGGGCGCTATGTGAGAAGTACGACCTGCCGTACACCAGCGGTTCGCTTGCCCGCCAATATCTCCTGACATTGCGAACCATCCACAAACTGGCGCTGCCCGACCGGTTCCTGCACGCCACGCCGGACGACGCGCCCGAGACCGCCTCGGAACGCAAGTGGTCCGCCGGTGGCGTCGTCGGGTTGCAGACCGCGTTGCAGGCGCGGTCCCGCCGACGCTCTGGTTAGGGCAGAACAGTTTTCATCAACATCACGTTGTACGCCGACCACAGCGAGAGGTTGTAGTACAACTCCTTACCCGTCGACCAGGGATGCAGGAACGGCGCATAGATGCCGCCGGGGAAGTCCCACGAGCGCACGAGAAGTCGCTCGGGGCTCCACGGGCCCTGCGGCGCCGGCGCGGTTCTCGCGACGATGTCGTTGGCGCCGTTGCCATACAGCACCAGGTACTGGTTGAGGTACGTGTTGTATTGCGCCGACATCTCGCTCACCGGGGCGGGGATCACCGGCGTGGCCGCGGCCGGATCGCCCGGCACCCAGGCGTTCGCGTCGGCGCTCCAGTACTCGTACTTTCTGAGGTCGGGCACGTAGGCCGGAAGCACACGGGAGACGAACGCCGGGCCGCCGCGCCCCGACGGGGTGCCGAACGAGTAGATGTAGGGGTCGCCGGGCCCGGGTTTGAGGAACGCGCCCTGCTGGAAGTTCTGGTCTCCCGCACGGTGTTTGACGTTCGGGACGGCATCCGGGCGGGCGGGACGGACGCTGTCGGGGTAGATGCCCCAGTGCTCGCCGTTGTCGGGCGACACCGCGATCGCCGAGTAGTTGGTGGTCCAGCGGCCGTCGCCGTCCCAGCTCTTGATCGACATGAAGTTGAGGTACTGCTTGCCGCCCACCGCGATTCCCGCGGTCGGGATCATGCCCTTCTCCTCGGGCGCCCACTTCACGCCCGGCAGGATGGCTTTGGAGATGTTCGGCCGCAGCATCGGTGAACCCGAATAGCTGCCGGCCAGAACGCCGTTGGGTACGGCGACGGTGTTGGACAGTGTGCCGTCCTGGCTGCGCATCAGCACGTTGTAGCGCCACTGCTGGCCGCGCACGCTGCAGTAGCCGTAGGTGTCGCCAAACGCCATCAACACCTGGCGGTTGGCGGGATCGCCGTTGTCCCACATGATTCCGAGGTCGGTGCCGGTGATCGCGAACCGTTCGATGGTCTTGTTCGGGCTGTCGGGACCCGTCACCCACCCGACGAGCGAGGTGCCCGGCGCCGACGGCGGCGGGGGTGGTGCAGGCGGCGGGTTGACGGTCTGGGCGTCGGGCACGTCCGGGCGGGGCCGCACCCCGGCTTGCTGCTGCAGCGGCGCGGAGATTTGGCCCAGGCTCGGCAGCGGGGCGTCGTCGTTGGCGCCGTCGGGGCGTTGACCGAGCGGGCGGCGGTTGAGGCCCGGCAGCAGCGGGGTTTCCTCGGCGTTGTTGGCCGCGGGGGGTTGCGCGGCGGCGGCGGCGCCTGTGCACGGTTCGGCCGCGGCCGGTGGTGCGACACCGAGTGTGGCGATCAATCCGATCGCGGCCGCCGACGCCGAGAGGCTTGCAATGCGTGGACGCGGCGACATGTCACACCTTTCCGGTTTCCGGGGCGGACGTCGCATTGACGTCAACAGTGGGGCTGATGTGACGATAGTGATCAATGATCTTGTTGGGATCGCTGAGTTCTACTTGATACCCGTCCGTGACCGTGTCGCAACCGGTTTTCGACGGGTCCCTCTTCGCGAGGCGTACACCAGGGTCGCGATCGCCCGCGGGTCAACGGCCCTGGTGTTCGTTTCGCGAGGTGTACAACGGGGTCGCGATTGCTCGTCGGTTAACGACCCTGGTGTTCGTCTCGCGAGGCGTACACCAGGGTCGCGATCGCCCGCCGGTCAACGGCCCTGGTGTACGTCTCGCGAGGGCGGATAGGCGGCTACACGTGTACGGCGTTATCGGACGACGATCGTGTGCTCTCCGCGCGGCACCAGTTCACCGATGACGGCCGCGCCCGGGATCTCGCCGGCGATCAACAGTCCACCCGACGTCTGCGCATCGGCGAGCAGCAGCGCCTCGGCGTCGTCGACCGCGCTCAGGTCGACATGCGGCGAGACCCAGTCGAGGTTGCGCTTGGTGCCGCCGCTGACATACCCGTCGGCCAACGCCTCGCGCGCGCCGTCGATGTAGGGCACCGCCTTCGCGTCGAGCACCGCCGTCACCCCGCTGGCCCGCGCGAGCTTGTGCAGATGACCCAGCAACCCGAAACCCGTGACGTCGGTGGCACATTCGACACCCGCCTCCAGCGCAGCCTGGGCCGCAGCGGCATTCAGCGTCGTCATCACCTCGATCGCCTCCGGGAAACGCTCACCGGTGGCCTTGTGCCGGCTGTTGAGCACCCCGATGCCCAGCGGCTTGGACAACGACAGCGGCAGCCCCGCCTCGCCGGAGTCGTTGCGCAGCAACCGATTCGGATCGGCGATACCCGTCACCGCCAGGCCGTACTTCGGCTCCGGATCGTCCACGCTGTGCCCGCCCGCCAGATGGCAACCGGCCAACCCGCAGACGTCCAGCCCGCCGCGCAGCGTCTCGGCGGCCAACTCGAACGGCAGCTTCTCGCGCGGCCAGCCCAGCAGGTTCACCGCGACGACGGGCCGCCCGCCCATCGCGTACACATCCGACAGCGCGTTGGCGGCCGCGATACGGCCCCAGTCGTAGGCATCGTCGACGACCGGGGTGAAGAAGTCCGTCGTCGCGATCAGCGCCGTGTCGCCGTCGACGCGCACCGCGGCCGCGTCGTCGCCGTCGTCCAGACCGACCAGCAGCTCGCCCACCGGATCGCGCGGCGTCGCCGACGTCAGCCCGCGCACCACGTCCTCGAGCTCGCCGGGCGGGATCTTGCATGCGCAGCCGCCGCCGTGGGCGTACTGGGTCAGTCGATAAGCCATGGCCTCCATGCTGCCCTGGCATGATCTGGCGTGGGCAGGGAGGCGTATCCGGTCTGGTGACCGGCGCGGTCTTCAAAATCGTTGAGCGGCAGATTCTGTCGCTGGCGGGTTCGATTCCCGTCCGCCTCCGCCACCGCACAGCGCCGCGGAACGCCCAGGTCAGACCCACACCAGCTGGCCGTCGTCGCGCAGCCGCGCGCCCTCGGACGGCGGGTGGGGGCGCAGCCGGCCGTCGTGCATGAGATGGCACACCTCCGTGGAGCACTTCACCACCGCGACGTCGGCGACGATGCGCCGATGACAGCGCCACCACACCGCTTCGCTGCACATCATCGCGGTGCGCTGCCGCCGCGCCTGCGCGAGCAGCTCGTCGAGCGCCTCGCCGAACTCCGCGGTGCGGGTGTAGGCGGCGTAGGCGGCGAACTGCTTCACCCGCCACCAGGTGTCCTCGGGCTCGGTGTCGGCGGGCAGGCGCCGGCGCCCGCCCAGGCGTGCGTCCCAGCGGTAGTCCAGCCCGGCGTCGGCCGCCCACGCGGTGATCGCCTCGGTTGCGACGTCGGGGTTGCGCCGGCTGTTGGGGTAACGGCGGATGTCGACGAGCGCCTCGACCTCGGCGCCGGTCAGCAACGCCACCAGCGCCGCCTTGTCCAGCGTCCCGTGGCCCACCGAGATCAGCACTTCCTCTGTCTACCCCAGCGGCGGCTTGCCATGATGGCCCCATGTCCGAGGATCCGCGCCGGCAGGTGCCGCGCACCGACGTGCTGCTGGCCGATCCTCGCCTGGCCGAAGCCTCGCGCACGTTGGGTCGCACGCTGGTGAAGTCCGTCGTCGCCGACGCCCAGCAGCAGGCGCGGGCGGGCACGATCGCGGCCGACCAGGTGGCCGACTACGCGGTCGCCGCGTTGCCGAGCAGCGCCGCGAGCCTGCGCCCGGTGATCAACGCGACCGGCGTCGTCGTGCACACCAACCTCGGGCGCGCGCCGCTGTCGCAGGCCGCCGTCGACGCGATGGTCACCGCCGCGGGCGCCACCGACGTCGAGTTCGACCTCGAGACGGGACGACGTGCGCGCCGCGGCCGGGGCGCGTTGGCAGCGCTGGCCGCCGCCGTCCCGACCGCGGGCGGCGTGCACGTTGTCAACAACAACGCCGCCGCGCTGCTGCTCACCGCGATGACGCTGGCGCCGGGCAAGGAAATCGTCGTCAGCCGCGGCGAGCTCATCGAGATCGGCGACGGGTTCCGGCTGCCGGAGCTGATGCAGTCCACCGGGGCGCGATTCCGCGAGGTCGGTACCACCAACCGCACCCATCTGCGCGACTACACCGACGCCATCGGCGCCGACACCGGCTTCGTGCTCAAAGTGCACCCGTCGAACTATCTGCTCAGTGGATTCACCTCTGCGGTAGGTGTTTCCGAACTGACCGGGCTGGGTGTGCCGCTGGTCGTCGACATCGGTTCGGGGCTGCTGCGGCCGCATCCGCTACTGCCCGACGAGCCCGATGCGACGACGATGCTGCGCGACGGCGCCGACCTCGTCACCGCCAGCGGCGACAAACTGCTCGGCGGGCCGCAGGCCGGGCTGCTGTTCGGGACGGCGGAGTTGGTCGAGCGGCTGCGACGGCACCCGGCGGCGCGGGCGCTGCGCGTGGACAAGCTCACGTTGGCGGCGCTGGAGGCGACGCTGACCGGCCCTCCGCCGCCGGTCGTCGAGGCGCTGGAGGTCGACGTGGCATCGCTGCGGGAGCGGGCGAAGCGCCTGGCCGCGCAGTTGCCCGGAGCGGAGGCGGCCGACTGTGTCGCCGCGGTCGGCGGCGGCGGCGCTCCCGGCGTCGAATTGCCAAGCGCGGCAGTCAGTCTGCCCGAGTCGTGCGCGGCGCCTCTGCGGATGGGCGACCCGGCGGTGGTCGGGCGGTTGGAGAACGGCCGCTGCCTGTTGGACCTGCGGACGGTGCGGCCCGGCGACGACGACGCGCTGGTGCGTGCGGTGCGGGCATGCATGTCATAGCCACCGCGGGCCACGTCGATCACGGGAAGTCGACGCTGGTGCAGCGGCTGACCGGCATGTGGCCGGACCGGCTGGCCGAGGAGAAGCGCCGCGGGCTGACGATCGAGCTCGGCTACGCGTGGACGGAGATCGCGGGCCGGACCTTCGCGTTCGTCGATGTCCCCGGACACGAGCGGTTCGTCGCCAACATGCTCGCCGGGGTCGGGCCGGTGCCCGCGGTGATGTTCGTCGTCGCGGCCACCGAGGGGTGGATGCCGCAGTCCGACGAGCACTTCGCCGCGGTGCAGGCGCTGGGGGTGCGGCACACGCTGGTCGTGATCAGCAAGGCCGACCTCGCCGACCCTGCGCGTGCCATTGCTGAAGTGCGGCAGCGGTTTCCGGTCGCTCCTGTGGTGCTGGGCACGGATCTGGATGCGGTGCGGGCGGAGCTGGGGGCGCTCGCCGAGCGGCTGCCGGACCCGGATGTGGACGCCGACGTGCGGCTGTGGGTGGATCGCTCGTTCACGATCCGCGGCGCGGGTACCGTCGTCACCGGCACGCTGGGGGCGGGCACGCTGCGGGTCGGCGACGAAATCGAGCACGCGGGGCGGCGCTACGCCGTGCGGGGGTTGGAGTCGCTGGAACGCGCCCAAGTGTCCGTTTCGGCGGTGGCGCGCGTTGCCGTGAACCTGCGCGGCGTGGACCACCGCGACATCCGCCGCGGCGACGCGCTGCGTACACCGGGGGCGTGGCTCGACACCGCCGAAGTGGACGTTTCGGTGCGCGCCGCCGACGAGGTGCCTCGAAACCTGGTGCTGCACATCGGCTCTGCGGCCGTGCCGGCGACCGTCCGTCCGCTGGGCGCGGCAGCCAGGCTGCGGCTGGCGCGGCCGTTGCCGTTGCGCGTCGGCGACGTCGGGCTGCTGCGCGACCCCGGCCGGCATCGCATCGCCGCGGGCATCGAAGTGCTCGACGTGCGCCCGCCGCCGCTGCGACGGCGTGGTGCGGCGCGAGAGCGAGCCGCCGAGCTGGCGTCTGGGCGGGCGCGGCCGCCGGTGTGTGCGCGTGTGAATGAGTTGCGCGCCATGGGGTTTCCCGTCGACGGGCTGCGGATCGGCGAATGGGTGGTGGATGAGCAGTGGTGGGCGCAGCGGCGATCCGGCGCGACGGTGGCGGTGGAGCGGTGGTCGAGGGAGCACGACATCGCGGCGGGAATGCCGCTGGAGACACTGCGGCAAGAGCTCGACCTGCCCGCCGCTGAGCTGGTGGCCGGGGTGCTCGACGGAACGGGTCTCGTCGTCGCCGACGGGTTGGTGCGGCGACCCGACGCGGAGCTACCCCCGCGGGTGGACGAGGCGGTGCGCACGGTCGAAAAGTGGTTGGCGGCGGAGCCGTTCCGCGCGCCCGACGCCGATCGGCTCAGCGAGCTCAAACTCGGTCCTCGTGAGCTCGCCGCGGCGGTGCGCGTGAAGCGGTTGGCCCGGATCGCCGAGGGCGTCGTGCTCGGCGGGGACGCTTTCGAACGCGCCGCCGAGGTGCTGGCGACGCTGGCGCAGCCGTTCACCGTCGCCGAAGCCAAGCGCGCGCTGAACACCACGCGCCGGGTCGCCGTGCCGCTGCTGGAACAGCTCGACGCGCGAGGGGTGACGCGACGGGGGCCAGACGGCACTCGCACGCTGGTCTAACGGCCGCTCGCGGGGAGTTTGGCCCACTGTCCCGGCGTGCGCGATTGCCTTCTCCGCGGTTCCCGGGTTTGATCGAAAGACCGCCGGGTAGGGAGAGCTTCATGGAGATCAAGAGACTGTTCCAGTCGTGGCCGGTGTATCGCCAGCTCACGGGGGAGGATCCGACGGGACGCGGGCAGGCCGCCCAATCCAAGCGCAGCGCCACGCTGACCCCGCGCACCGTCGACGCCGACCGCGTCGCGCACTCGGTCTGCCCGTTCTGCGCGGTCGGCTGCGCGCAGAACGTCTACGTCAAGGACGACAAGGTCATCCAGATCGAGGGCAACCGGGACAGCCCGATCTCCCGGGGCCGACTGTGCCCCAAGGGATCTGCGAGCAAGCAGCTCGTCACCGGCCCGCAGCGGCTGACCAAGGTGCGCTACCGCCCGCCGTATGCCACCGAATGGCAGGACCTCGACCTCGACACCGCGATGGACATGGTCGCCGACCGGGTGCTCGACGCCCGCGAGAAGGGCTGGCAGCAGTTCGATGCCGACCGCAATACGTTGCGCCGCACCATGGGCATCGCCAGCCTGGGCGGCGCGACCCTCGACAACGAAGAGAACTACCTGATCAAGAAACTCTTCACCGCGCTGGGCGCGCTACAGATCGAGAACCAGGCCCGGATATGACACAGCGCCACGGTTCCCGGTCTGGGAGCCTCCTTCGGTCGCGGCGGGGCGACGGACTACCAGCAAGATCTCGCCAACTCTGACTTCATCGTCATCATGGGCTCGAACATGGCCGAAGCCCACCCCGTCGGGTTCCAGTGGGTGGTCGAGGCCAAGGCCCGCGGCGCGCGCGTCGTCCACATCGACCCGCGGTTCACCCGCACCAGCGCGCTGGCCGACCAGCACATCCCGCTGCGCGCGGGCAGCGACATCGCGTTCCTCGGCGGCGTGATCAACTACATCCTGTCCAACGAACTCGACTTCCGCGATTACGTCACCGCCTACACCAACGCGTCGTTCCTGGTCGACGAACGCTACCGGGACGCCGAGGATCTCGACGGGCTGTTCAGCGGCTACGACCCCGACACCGCCTCCTACGACCCCGCGACGTGGCAATACCAGACCACCGACGCCGAAGAGGGCGGCGCCGCGGACATGGAGGAGGCCGCGCCCGACCGTCACGGCTCCGGCGGCGCCCCGATCGAAGGCGCCCACCAGATTCCGTCCGACCCGACGCTGCAGGACCCGCGCTGCGTCTACCAGATCCTCAAACGCCACTACGCTCGCTACACCCCCGAGATGGTCGAACGGATCTGCGGCGTGCCCGCCGAGCAGTTCCTCGAGATCGCGCGGGCCTGGACGGAAAACTCTGGGCGCGAACGCACCTCGGCGCTGGTGTACAGCGTCGGCTGGACACAGCACTCGGTGGGCGCGCAGTACATCCGCGCGGGCGCGATCATCCAGCTGCTGCTCGGCAACATCGGCAGGCCCGGCGGCGGGGTGATCGCACTGCGCGGACACGCCAGCATCCAGGGCTCCACCGATGTGCCGACGCTGTTCAACCTGCTGCCCGGCTACCTCGCGATGGCCCAGGCCGGCCACGCCACGTTGTCGGACTACCTCGACGACATCATGGGCACGTACCAGAAAGGGTTCTGGCGCAACGCCGACACCTACATGGTGTCGCTGCTCAAGGAGTACTGGGGCGACGCCGCCACCGCCGACAACGACTACTGTTTCGACTACCTGCCCCGCATCAACGGCGACCACGGCACCTACCGCACCGTGATGGACATGGTCGACGGCAAGGTGTTCGGCTACTTCCTGCTCGGCCAGAACCCGGCCGTGGGCTCGGCGCACGGCCGGCTGCAACGCCTCGGCATGGCCAACCTGGACTGGCTGGTGGTGCGCGACCTCGTCGAGATCGAAAGCGCCACCTTCTGGAAGGACGGGCCCGAGATCGAGACCGGCGAGATCACCCCGCAGACCTGTCGCACCGAGGTGTTCCTGTTCCCGGCCGCCTCGCATGTGGAGAAGTCCGGCACGTTCACCCAGACGCAGCGGATGCTGCAGTGGCGCGACCAGGCCGTCGGACCGCCCGGCGACGCGCGCTCGGAGCTGTGGTTCTTCTACCACCTCGGCCGTCGGATACGCGAAAAGCTCGCCGGCTCAACCGATGAACGCGACCGCCCCATCCTCGACCTGGCGTGGGACTACGAGATGGACGGCGACGAACCCTCGGCCGAGGACGTGCTGCGCCGCATCAACGGCGTGGACCTGACCACTGGGCGCGCGCTCAACGGCTACACCGAACTCAAGGCCGACGGCAGCACCGCGTGCGGCTGCTGGATCTACAGCGGTGTCTACGCCGACGAGGTCAATCAGGCCGCCCGCCGCAACCCGCACACCGGGTACGGCCCGCCCGGCGAGTGGGGCTGGGTCTGGCCGATGAACCGGCGCGTGCTCTACAACCGCGCCTCGGCCGATCCGCAGGGCAGGCCGTGGAGCGAACGTAAGAAGCTCGTCTGGTGGGACGCCGAGGCCGGCGAGTGGACCGGCTACGACGTCCCGGACTTCGAGAAGACCAAACCCCCGGACTACCAACCGGATCCGGACGCCGTCGGCGTGGATGCTTTGAGAGGCGACGACGCGTTCGTCATGCAGGCCGACGGCAAGGGGTGGCTGTTCGCGCCCAGCGGCCTGCTCGACGGACCGCTACCGACACACTATGAACCCCACGAGTCGCCGGTGCGCAATGCGCTCTACACACAGCAGGGCAACCCGGCGCGGAAGGTTTACGGGCGCGACGACAACCCGTCGAATCCGTCACCGCCCGAACCGAACGGCGACGTGTTCCCGTACGTGTTCACCGCCGCACGGCTCACCGAGCACCACACCGCCGGCGGCATGAGCCGCCAGCTGCCCTACCTCAGCGAGCTGCAGCCGGAGCTGTTCGTCGAGGTGTCCCCGCAACTGGCTGCGCTGCGCGGACTTTCGCACATGGACTGGGCGCACGTCATCACCAGCCGCACCGCGGTCGACGCCCGGGTGCTCGTCACCGACCGGATGCGCCCGCTGCGCATCGAGGACCGGGTGGTGCACCAGATCTGGATGCCCTACCACTGGGGGCACGTCGGGCTGATCGACGGCGACGTGGTCAACGATCTGCTCGGCGTGGTGGCCGACCCGAACGTGTTCATCCAGGAGAGCAAGGTCGCGACGTGCGACATCCAGCCGGGCCGGCGGCCCCGCGGACCCGAATTGCTGTCCTACATCGCGGAATACCGCCGCCGGGCGGGGATCACGATCGAGACGGGAACCCGGCTGGACACCACCGGCCCGGCCGACGCGCACACCGAGGAGACGCCATGACCGCCTACGACGAGCAGCCGCGGGTGGGGTTCTTCACCGACACCTCGGTGTGCATCGGCTGCAAGGCGTGCGAGGTCGCGTGCAAGGAATGGAACGGCGTGCCCGACGACGGGTTCAACCTGCTGGGCACGTCGTTCGACAACACCGGTGAGCTGGGCGCGAACTCGTGGCGCCACGTCGCGTTCGTCGAGCAGGCCCCGGTGGACTTGGGCATGCCCGGGCTTCAGCGGCCCGGCGACGCCTCCGGCGAAGAGACTCGCACCGACTTCCGGTGGCTGATGAGCAGCGACGTGTGCAAGCACTGCACCCGTGCCGGCTGTCTGGACGTGTGCCCGACGGGCGCGTTGTTCCGCACCGAGTTCGGCACAGTCGTTGTGCAGCAGGACATCTGCAACGGCTGCGGATACTGCGTTTCGGGCTGTCCGTACGGGGTCATCGAGCGCCGCGAGGGCGACGGGCGCGCCTGGAAGTGCACGCTGTGCTACGACCGGCTGCGCGACGGGCTGGAACCGGCATGCGCCAAGGCGTGCCCGACGGACTCGATCCAGTTCGGCGTGCTCGACGAACTGCGCGAACGGGCCGCGCAACGCGTCGAGGATCTACACGCCCGCGGCGTCACCTCAGCCCGGCTGTACGGCGAGGATCCCGACGACGGCGTCGGCGGCGACGGCGCGTTCTTCCTGCTGCTCGACGAGCCCGAGGTGTACGGACTGCCGCCGGATCCGGTGGTACCCACGCGCGACGCCCCGGCGATGTGGCGCTACGCCGGGATCGCGGCGTCGGCGTTGGTGGGCATCGCGGTGTCGGCGTTCGCGGGGCGGCGCCGATGAAGGAACAGCTGGCGGTGCCGCGCGCGGAGTTCCGCTCCTACTACGGCAAGCAGATCCTCAAGACGCCGGTGTGGAACTGGATGATCGCGGCCTACCTGTTCACCGGCGGGCTGTCTGCGGGCTCGGCGATGCTGGCCGCAGGCGCGGACCTGACGGGATTGCCTGGGCTGCGCAGGGTTTCGCGGATCGGGTCGCTGCTGAGCGTGCTGGCCAGCCTGTACTTCCTGATCGCGGATCTCGGGCGGCCGGAACGGTTCCACCACATGCTGCGGGTGGCTAAACCGAGCTCGCCGATGAGCGTGGGCACCTGGATCCTCAGCGCGTATGGTCCCGGCTCGGGCGTGGCCGCGGTGGCCGAGGTGATGCCGAAGCGGCTGCGACGCACGTGGCTGGGTCGGCTGGTGTCGCGGTCGGCGCGGCCCGCGGGGCTGTGGGCGGCGGCGACGGCGCCGGGGGTGGCGTCGTACACGGCAGTTCTGTTGTCGCAGACGGCGGTTCCGGCGTGGCGGGAGGCGCACCCGTACCTGCCGTTCGTGTTCACCGGCTCGGCCGCGGCCAGCGGCGGCGGGCTGGGCATGCTGCTGGCGCAGCCTGCCGAGACCGGCCCCGCACGGCGGATGGCCGTCGTCGGTGCCGCGCTGGAGGTGACGGCGTCGCGGGTCATGGAGCAGCGCATCGGCCTGTCCGCCGAGGCGTACACGACCGGCAGGGTGCATCGGTTACGTCAGCTGTCGGAGGCGCTGACGGTCGGCGGCGCGGTGGGTGCGGTGCTCGGGAGACGGCGCGCGGTGACGGCGGTGTCGGGGGCGGCGCTGCTGGTGGGCAGCGCGCTGCAGAGATTCGCCGTGTTCGAGGCGGGCGTCGAGTCCATCCGCGACCCGAAATACGTTGTGGTGCCGCAGCGGGAACGGGTCGACGCGCGTGAGCGGACCGGTGTCTAGGTGCACATGCCGAAGTGCCAAGCTCTGAGCGAATAATTCGCTGTCGTCGGGACGGCGCGTAGTAGTTGAGCGAAATTTTCGCTCAGAGGTTGGCACAAATAGCACCGTCACCCTGGAGAGCCGTGGCCAGCGATCGGCGGGTGGTCACGCCGAGCGCCCGCCCGGGCCGCGGCTGCGCGCCGCGGGTGGTCACGCCGCCGGGGCCAAGCGCCGAGCCGGGGTCACCCGCCCGGCTGCCCCTCCTCCGGGGTGGTCGGCGTCGTCGTCACCGTCGTGGTGGGTGTCGTCGTCGCCGGGCTCTCGGTCGTCGGAGTGGTGGTCTCCGTAGGCGACGTCTCCGTGCCCGGCGAAGTCTCGGTGGCCGGCGGCGTCGTCCCTGCGGGCGGCGGGACCGGGGCCGTCTCGGTGACGGTCGTCGTATCGGTGGTCGCCGGCGTCTCGGACGCGGGCGCCAGCACTCCGCACGCGACACGGCTGCCGGCGTCACCGGTGGCCAGCGTCTCGGCGTCCGGCCCGGGCACTCCGTTGACGGTGTAACGCGGGGGGATGTTGGCGAAGTTGTCGGGCAGCTCGTGCAGCATCAGCGCAGAGCCCTGCGGTCCGCGCAGGTCTTCGATCGTGAACGAATCGGAGGTGGCGACCAGGCGCGCCGAGCCGTCCGAGCGCACGTCCACCGGGGTCAGATCGCCGGCGGCGGGATGGTCGGCGCCCTGTCCGCGGGTGTGCAGGTGTCCGCCGGCGGACAGGAAGTCGCCGGGTTCGCCGCCGTCGGGGGCGACGGAGTTCGGCTCGCACTTGCCGATCGCGTGGATGTGGAAGCCGTGGAACCCGGGCGTCAGGTTGCTTCCCTCGGCGCTCTCCAGCGTGATCGTGGCGTAGTCGTCGGTGAACTCGATCGTCGCGTTGGCGACGGTGGTGCCATCGGCGGTCCGCAGCTCGGTGGTGAGCGTCTCGGCTTCCGGTGCGGGGCTGGTCGTGGTGGTCGTGGTGGTGGTCTGGTCGGCGGTCTCCTCGGCGTTGCAGGCACTCAACATGGCGATGGCGAGGGGTGCGGCGAGCGCGACGGCGGCGGCGGTTTTCGACTTGGACATGAGGGCGGCGTACCCGATTCAAGATCTTTCAATCGCCCGATTCCGCTCGCCGCGCGACCTCAGTCCGCGAGCTGGTTGACGGCCGCTGCGAAGACGTGCGGAAACGCCGCCGCCGCCGGCACGATCCGCGCCCGCACCGGCCGGTACGCACCGGCGTTCACCAGCGCCGACGTCAGCAGCCGGTAGCGCCGCGACATCCGCCGCCACTGCCGGTCGTACTCGCCGGGCCGGTCCGCGGCAACGCAGCCCACCAACAGCGAGGCGGCCTCGAACGCGATGCCGAGCCCTTCGCCGGTCAGCGCGTCGACGTAGCCCGCCGCGTCCCCGACCAGCAGCACTCGACCCGCCGTCCGCGTGCTGACCCGTTGCCGCAACGGCCCGGCGGCCAGGTCCGGGCCGTGCGCATGACCGGCCACCCGGTCATGCAGGGCGGCGAACGCGCAGAGCTGTCGATCGAACCCGCCGCGCTGCGACGTCAGGATCGCGACGCCGACGCAGTCGTCGGCGACGGGTGTCACGTACGCCTCGGCGCCGTGGGCCCAGTACACCTCCACGTGATCGGTCCACGGAGCCATCCGCACATGCCGGCGGATGCCCCACCGGCGCGGGCCGTGCGACGGTCGCGCCAGCCCCAGCGATCGGCGGATTCCCGAATGCAGCCCGTCGGCGGCGGCGAGGTAGCGCGCCCCCAGCGCACCCATCCGCACCGACGTCGAATCCTGCTTCACCGCACCGGCTTCCGCGAAGAACACCGGTACTCCGGCGGCCGTCACCGCGTCGCGCAGCGCGGCGTGCAGTGCGGTGCGGCGCACCCCGCGGCCGGGGCCGGAGCGAAACGTCGCGTCGACGCAGCGGTCCTCGTCCAGGTAGCGGATGCCGCGAAACGGCCGGCCCGGCGGGTCGATGCCGAGCCGCTCCAACTGGCGCAGCGTGTGCGGCATCAGCCCTTCCCCGCACGCTTTGTCGATCGGGCCGCGGCGCCGTTCGACGACGACCACGTCGAGCCCGGCGCGTGCGCCGTGCAGCGCGGTGACCAGCCCGGCCGGGCCGCCGCCGACGACCAGAAGGTCGATCACCTCAACCTCGCCAGCGCCGCGTTCTCGACCTTGATCCGGGTGCGCAGCAGCGCCGCGTTCAGCACGGTGAACACGACGGCGGTGAGCCACGCGGTGTGCACCAGCGGCAGCGCCACCCCTTCGATCACCACCGCGACGTAGTTCGGGTGCGGCACAACGCGGTACGGTCCGCGATCCACTCGCGAAGCACCCGGGACGACGATGACGCGGGTGTTCCACTGTCGGCCCAGCGTCATGATGCACCACCAGCGCAACTCCTGCGCGGCGATCACGAGCACGAGCATGGGCCAGCCCAGCCACGGGATGAACGGCCGCTGCAGCACAACGGCTTCGACCAGGCACCCGGCCAGCAGCCCGGTGTGCAGAGCCACCATCGCAGGGTAATGTCGTGCACCGCACTCGATTCCGCCGTGCGACCGGGCCCACGCACGGTTACGTTGCGCCACAATGAGTTCCGCGACGCGCTCCACCGCGACCGCGCCGATCAGCAGCACATACCAGACCATGTCAGTGCCAGCGCAGCAGGACCAGCTCCGAGCAGAAGCCCGGACCCATCGCCATCACGATCCCGGGGCTGCCGGCCGGCGGCTGCTTGTCGATGGTGTCGCGCAGAACGAACAGCACCGACGACGACGACAGGTTGCCGACCTCGCTCAGCGAGTGCCACGTCAGCTCCAGCGCGTCGTCGGGCAGCCCGAGGGTGTCGACGATCGCGTCGATGATCTTCGGGCCGCCGGGGTGGCTGACCCAGGCGCCGACGTCGTCGATCGTCAGCCCGTGTGAAGCGAGGAAGCCGGTGACGTCGTCGCCGAGATAGCGCTCGATGATGGCCGGCAGATCGGCAGCCAACACCAATTCCATTCCGTCCGAACTGATGTCCCACCCCATGGTCCGCAGCGAGTCGGGATAGAGGTGGCTGCGGGAATCGAGGACTTCGGGTCCGCGGGCGCGGATCTTCTCGGCGCGCCGCTCGCCGACGGCCACGACGGCGGCCGCCCCGTCGCCGAACAACGCGCTGCCGACGATGGTCGCCATCGTCGGGTTGACCTTCTGGCCCAGCGAGCACAGCTCCACCGACACCAGCACCGCGACGTCGTCGGGCGCGCCGCGCAGATAGTCGTGAAGCCTGGCCACGCCGGCCGCCCCGGCCACGCAACCCAACCCGAACACCGGCACCCGTCGCACGTCGGGGCGAAGCCCGATGCGCGTGGCGATGCGGGCGTCCAGCGACGGCACCGCGATCCCGGTGACCGTCGTCGTCAGAATCAGGTCGACGTCGGAGGGCGCCAGCCCGGCGTCCTGCAGCGCGTCGGACAGCGCCGAGGCCCCGAGTGCGACGGCGTGCTCGATGAAAGCATCGTTGGCGGCGCCGAAGTCGATCAGCATCGGGTAGTCCTCGAGCGGCACCACGAGGTGGCGACTGCGGACGTGCGCGCTGGCGTGCACGGCCCGGATCGCCGCTTCGTAGCGCTCCCACCCGGGATAGGTGAGCAGCGACTCGGTGATCTCGGCCTGGGTGTAGCGGTGCCGCGGTAACGCGCCGCGGACGCTCGCAAGGACGCTCATGTATTGGATACGGTTTCGGGGTCCGGTTGGTTCACCGCGCCGTGACCGTCGTTGAGACCGAAACGCTTGTGCAGCCGCGTCATCCACGCAGGCGCCCACCAATTCCACCGTCCCAGCAGGTGCATGAACGCAGGTACCAGCACCATCCGCACCAGCGTCGCGTCGGCGAGCACGGCCAACGTCAACCCCAGGCCCAACAGCCGGATGACCGACACGTTGGCGGCGATCAGCGCCGCGAACGAGATCGACATGATCAGCGCGGCCGCGGTGATGACGCGAGCGGTGCGCGCGACGCCGAGCGCGACGCTCTCGTCGTTGTCGGCGCGGGTTCTGCCGGACCCCGATGTCGCCGGCCGAGCGGCTCCGGACGCCAACCAGAACTCGCGGATCCGGGAGACCAGGAAGACCTCGTAGTCCATGGACAGGCCGAACGCGACGCAGAACAGCAGCACCGCGATGTTGGCGGTCAGCGTGCCGGTGGGCGTCGTCCCCAGCGCGCCGAGGTGCCCGTCCTGGAAGATCCATACCATGGCGCCGAACGCGGCGGTCAGCGAAAGAACGTTGAACGCCAACGCTTTCAGCGGGACCACGACGCTGCCGGTGAGCAGGAACAGCAGCCCCAGCATGATGACGGCGATCACGCCGAGTACCAGCGGCAACCGCGAGGTGATCGCGGCGACGCTGTCGCGGTTGATCTGCGCGGTGCCGGTGATGAGCACGGGCTGGTTCCCGGGGCCTGCCACGGCGTGCAACCCGTCGAGCTGGGCCTCGGAGCGGTCGGTGAACAGCGGAGCGGTGCTGTCGACGGTGAGGAACGCGCTGCCGTCGGCGAAGGCCGGCGGTGACACCGAGGCGACGTCGGGGACCTGCGCCAGTTCGGCCGCGTAGCGCTGCATCTCGCCGGGGCCGACGCCGGCGGCGTCGGGAATCACCACGGTGACCGTGGCTTCGAAGTTCGCGGCGAAGTCGTTGCGCAGCTGATCGCCCACTTGATGCGAGGACGCCGACGGTGGCAGGACGCGGTCGTCGGGGAAGCCCCAGCGCACGCCGAAGAACGGCACACCGAGCAGGATGAGCAGCGCGACGACGGCCAACCCGATCGGAACGGCGTGCGACATCACGAATTTCGGTGCGCGGTACCAGAATTGTCGCTCGACCGACCGCCGTAAGGGCGTCGGCCGCCGGAACATACGCCGTAGCAGCCGTCGTACATCGAACGCGTCGAACCGGTCCCCGAGCAGCACGATCGCCGCGGGCGTCACCACCAGAGCGGCGACCATGGTGAACCCCACGGTCGCCACGCCGGCGTACGCGAACGACTTGAGGAAGTGCATGGGGAACAGCGCCATCGCGGCCACCGACAGCGCGACCGTCGTCGCCGAGAACACCACCGTGCGGCCCGCGGTCGCCATGGTGCGCACCAGCGCGTCGTCGCGGCCTGCGCCATCGGCGAGCTCGTCGCGGAACCGGCTGACCATCAACAGCGTGTAGTCGATGGCCAGCGCCAGCCCCATGGCCGCGGTGAGGTTGAGCGCGAAGATCGACACGTCGGTGGTGAACGTGATGGCGTGCAGGACCGCGAGCGCACCGAGAATCGCGATCACGCCGACGGCGATCGGCACCGCGGCGGCCAGCAGCCCGCCGAACACCCATACCAGCACCAGGAAGCTGAGCGGGATCGCGATCATCTCCATCGTCAGCACGTCGCGCTGGGACTGCTCGGTGATCTGCACGTTGACCATCGCCACGCCGCCGGCTCGGACCGTGACGCCGTCGCGGTCCATGGCGATCTCCGACGACAGCTCCTTGGCGTACTTCTGCGAGTCGTTCTCCCCGCCGCGGATGCCGGCGATGATCAGCCCGGAGCCGCCGTCCCTGCTGATGAGCTGGGCCGCGGCCGGGGGCGGCGCGGTCCAGGCCGAGGTCACGGTCGCGACGTGCGGGGAGCGGTACAGCTGGTCGACGATGTCGGTGCCCACGGCGCGGGCTTGCGCGCTGTCGGCGCCGTCGGGCGCGGTGACGACGATGAGCAGCTGCACCTCGCCCTGGCCGAACTTCTCGGCGAGCAGGCGTGTCGCCTCGGTCGACTCCGAGGTGGGGTCTTGGAAACCGCACGCGCACAGTCGGTTTGCGACCGGGATGCCGAAGAGGGCCGCCAGAATCGTCGCCAGCGCGGCAACGGCGATGACGCGGCGCGGCGCGGCGAGGGCCAGTCGTGCGATCCCTTGCAGCACGCGGCGTCCTCTCAGTCGGGCTTCCTACCGCTAGTTACGTGCACAAAGGGTGAATGGTTCATCGATTGTGCTGGCAAGCTGCACAGATGACCTCGTTGTCGCGATACCTCCTGGGCTTTTCGCTGGTGGCCACGACCGCGTTGGCGATCATGCTGGGCATCACGGATCGGGCCGAGCCGCTGTACTACCCGACCGCGTTCCTGATCTGGAACCTCGTGTTGGCGTGGATGCCGATGTTCTTCGCGGCCGGTTTCGCCTTGGTGCGCCGCCGCGTCTGGCTGATTCCGCTGGGGCTGTGCTGGTTGCTGTTCCTGCCCAACGCCCCGTATCTGGTCACCGATCTCGTGCACCTGGACGACAACGCCGAACTGTGGCGGCACGTCCTGCAATACGGCGTGGCCGCGTGGACCGGCATCATCCTGGGCACCGTCTCGCTGTGGCTGGTGCATCGGCGGATCGAGCGCGAGGCGGGCGTGCTGGTCGGATGGGCGGCGGCGATCGTCTCGGTCGGGTTGTGTGCGATCGGCGTGGTGATCGGGCGGTTTCAGCGGTGGAACTCGTGGGACCTGGTGACGGACCCGAGGGCGGTGGCGACGTCGACGCTGGACTGGGTGCGCTCACCGTTCTCGTACGTGCAGTCGACCGGGGTGGCGATCGCGGTGGCGGCGTTCTTCGGGCTGGCGTACCTGACGGTGTGGTCGCTGTGCGCCTCCGGGCGCGAGGAGCCGTGACTGTGCCGTTTCATACGCCCCGCGCGGCGTGTCGCGTATGAAATCGCACAGTCGCGCCGGAGGACGTCACGGACGTTCGAAGTGCTGGTAGTCCTTGGGGGTTCGCCAGTTGCCGCCCCAGGTCCAGCCGCGGTCGGTGAACACGGCGACGGCGGGGTCGCCGTCGTGCAGCAGGCCGGGGTCGATGCGGCTGCGGTCCAGGTAGACCTCGGCGTTGGCGGGCTGAAAATCGCCGGCTGAGTCGATGTACGGGTTGAGCAGCGGGTTGATGTCGATCGCGCGGCCGTAGGCGTGCCACGACCACTGGCCGCTGCCGGGGATGTCGCGGCAGTTGAACGCCGAGGTGTTGTTGTCGCGCATGGACAACTCGTCGTCGGCGTTCGGATACGCCTCGACCGTGCGCATCTTCTCGATCGGATAGCCCAGCCGGTACAGCTCGTCGAAGATCGCGATGACGTCGTCGACCAGGTCCTCGTGCACGATCAGCGCCCCGCGGCGGGGCCGGTTGTCGAACCCGATGTGGTCGAGTTCCCCCCGCCGCAGCCGCTCCGGAGCCAGCGGACAGCCCGGGCGCCAACTCGGTCCGAGCTCGGCGGCGGTGACCGGGTGAACGGCGGGCCCGGCGGGCGTCGGCGTGGGGCTGGGCGGTGGAGGCGGGGGTGGCGGCGCCGGGACGCTGGTCGACGGCGGCGGTGGCGCTTCGGAGGCGGCCGGCGGCGGGGGCTCTGAGCTGCAGTGCGGCAGGACGACGGCGGCGGCGATCGCCAGCGTGGCCAGCCGCGTCCGGCGTCGTGCATGCATCTGATCCGACCGCTTTCGCCGGGGCGGATCCCGGCTGCGGTCAATCTACCGTCGGGGTGCGTCGGCGACTGTGCGGTTTTATCCGCCTCGCGCGGCGTGTTGCGGATAAAACCGCACGTTCGCGGGGCATTCACTAAGCTCCCGGTGGCAGCGAAAACATCGCGGATCGGGGATCACATGGTGGACAACCGCAAGTACGCCCGGGAAAGCGAGCAGGCCCGCGCCCAGGAGATCGAAGAGGACGCGCGCCGGCTGCGGGAGTTCGACACGTTCGCGAAGTTCTCCGACAAGGACCTCAAGCGCCTGGTGTCGGCGGCGCATCGCACGTCGACGTCGGGGCCGTGGCCGCTGATCCAGGAGCAGACGCCCTCGGATGCCTGCTACATCCTGCTCAGCGGGGAGGCCGGGGTGTACGTCGGCCATGACCGCATCGCGGTGGTGGGGCCGGGCGAGGTCATCGGCGAGTCGGTGCTGCGCGGATCGCTGCGCAATGCGACGGTGACGACGATGGGGCGCGCCTCGGTGCTGCACATCGCGCGCGACGATCTGCGGCGCCTGCTCGACGAGATTCCGGCGCTGCGCGAGACCATGGATCAGACCGTCGCGCGCCACGTCCCGGGCGCCTCACCCGACGGCTCCGGCTAACTGGTTCGCTAGCCGTCCACGCACCCCGACGTTTGACGGGAGTGTCAGCGCGGGTATCTCCCAGGGATGGAACGGCTTACCGCGTTCGACGCCAGTTTGCTCTACGCCGAGACGAGTTCGGTACCGCTGCATGTGTGTTCGATCGCGGAGCTGGACACCACGACGATCCCCGGTGGCTACGACTTCGACCGCATCCGCGACCATCTGGCGTCGCGAATGAGCGCACTTCCGGAGCTGCGAGCAAAGCTGGCGAACAGCCATCTGAACCTCGATCACCCGGTGTGGGTGGAGGACACCGAACTGGACGTGTCACAGCATCTGCACCGGATCGCGCTGCCCGCCCCCGGCGGGCGCCATGAGCTGAGCGAGGTCTGCGGACGCATCGCCTCGATTCCGCTGGACCGCGACAAACCGCTGTGGGAGATGTGGGTGATCGAGGGCGTCGGAGGCACGGACCCGCACGACGGCGGGCCGATCGCGCTGATGATCAAGGTCCACCACGCGGCGGTGGACGGGGTGTCGGCGGGCGATCTGCTCAACCAGCTGTGTGACCTGCAGCCCGACGCGCCGCCACCGGATGCGGTGGCCGGGCCGGGCGGCGCGCTGCCGTTGGAGATCGAGGCCGGGGGGTTGCTGCGGTTCCTCACGCGTCCGTGGCAGCTGACGCGCGCGGTGCCGGCGACGGTGTCGACGGTGGCGAGCACGATCGGCCGGGCGCTGAGCGGCCGGGCGATGGCGGCGCCGTTCAAAGCTCCGGCGACGGTGTTCAACGCCGAGATCACCGGGGACCGGACGCTGGCGTTGGCGCAGCTGGACCTGGACGACGTCAAGCGGGTGAAGGACCGGCACGGCGTGAAGGTCAACGATGTGGTGATGGCCTTGTGCGCCGGGGCGCTGCGCGGGTACCTGGAGGGCCGAGGGGAGCTACCCGACAAGCCGTTGGTGGCGGTGGTCCCGTCGTCGGTGCGCGAGGCGTGGGACCGGCCGGGGCGCAACCAGTTGTCGGGCATGTTCTGCAACTTGAAGACGCACATCGCAGATCCGGTCCAGCGGCTGCTGGCGATCGCCGAATCAAGCTCGCGCGCAAAGGAACACAGCGCAGAGATCGCACCGACGCTGTTGGCGGACGTGACCCAGGCGCTACCGCCCCCGATGTTCGGGGTGGCGTTCGAGGTGATGTCGCGGACGCCGTTGAAACGCACGCCGATTCACAACGTCGTGATGTCGAACGTGGCAGGGCCGCAGGCCCAGCTATACGTCATGGGGGCCGAGCTGAAATCGCTCTACCCGCTCGGCCCGATCTTTCACGGCTCCGGTTTGAACATCACGGTGATGTCGCTGAACGGCAAGCTCAACGTGGGCATCATCTCGTGTCGTCAACTGGTGGACGACCTGTGGGACTTGGCGGACCGGTTCGAAACCGAGTTGGATGCATTGGTGAGCGCTGAAATACGGGGTGCGCCTTCCACGTAAGCAGTCTGCTCACTTCACGTCGCCGAAAGACTAAGCGATCCGCTCAGTTTCAGCGAACGGCGGGTGGCTAGGCGGTGTCGGCGCGTCTCTGGCGCTGGAGCCTGGTGTGGCGACTGCGGTCGGCGGCCGGCTGATCGCGAAGGTGGGTGAGTGCGAGCCGGTAGGCAGATGTGCAGCTCGGGTCGGGGTGGGCGCCGATCAGCCTTGCGAGTGACGCCACCGGGCGGTACTCGAAGAGGGCCAGGATCCGAGATTCAATATTTGCGAGCATGGCGTGTCTCTCATCTGCCGGTTGAAGCACAGTAGACGCCCGATTTCCCTGTGTGTCAATAGCTTTAGACGGCACCTGTGGAGCGCCGTCTCGATTCGACGGCAGCTGGCAAATTTGGTGTTCGGAGCACGGCAACGGGTGAGAGACAATTGACGGGTGTTACCGACCCGTTCGACGTTGGAGAGCTGGAGGCCCGACTTGCTGCGTGCGGCGTCGGCCTCCGTCGGTGCTGCTGGTGATGCGGTACGGGCCGCGGTGTCGAGTGTGGACGACGCTTGCGGGCGGCTGCCTGAAGCGCGCGCGTGGGCGGGAACTGCACAGAACGCCGCAGAAGAAATGTTCGGCAGGGCCGACGTTGTGGCCGAACAGTTCTCAAATTATGCCGACGCAGTAGCGACTGCGATAGGTGACGGCGCCGCATTGCTCGACAGCGTGCGCGGCGAGTTGTTGGCCAAGGCCAACGAACTCGACGCCGGGCCGCTGAACGTAACTGACTCGTGGGTAGTGCAAATTGATTCCAGGTATGTCTCCGAGGAGGAGATGGCGGAATTGCAGACGTTGGCCTTGCGCGAGCAGGAAGCATTGAATGCAATGCTGATCGCTGTGACCGAGGCGGATGATGCGATGGCGGACGCGGTTTTGAACGCGGGCAAGGGATTCGGGTTCGTCGAGCCGGGACCGCCCACTGACGTCGGTGACATGATGCTCGCGACGGCGTCGCGACCGGTCGATCGGGTGCCGGATCCCCGCACGATCGTGGGCGCCCTCGGCCAGGCGGCGATCCGGTCCGTTGATCAACAGCAAAATGTGCGCGAGGTCATTGAATCGACCAACGAATACGGCGAGGAGATGACCACCGTGACCAAACAGGACGGAAGCAAGGCCGTCGCCACGCGCATGGATCCCTTTGAATGGCCGAGCAAGTTGAACTTTTACCAGATTGAAGAATTTGACAAATCCGGTGACTTTGTCGGCAGAACGAGCTCTTGGCATGACATGGGAAACGACTGTGACTACACCTCATTCGCCTACGCCGACGGGTCAAACCTGTCGATATCGATGGACCCGACCGGACATGTAACCGTCGGTTTCACCTCCGCGGACGGGCGGCACAGCGCGGTGCCCGTCGAGCTGATCGACGACATCTCGTTGGTGACCACTTCACACATGTCCGGGTTGGAGAAACACATCGCCCGCGGCGGGTCGATGCCGATGGTTACTGCCGAGTCAGTTGACAGGATCGGCAAGACGATGAAGTTCGGCGGCCCCGTGGTGACGGTCGCGACGACGATCTTCGACATGGTGATGGCCGATTCGCGTCACGACAGATGTGTCGCGCTGGTCGCCGGGGCCGCCGGCGGTCTCGGCGGTTGGGGCGGCGCGGAGGCTGGTGCGGCGGCCGGTGCCGCGACTGGACCGTTCGCGCCACTTCTCGTTCCACCTTTCGCCATCGGCGGCGCATTTTTCGCGGGGCTCGGCGGCCGCGAGTTGGGCAAGTTGGTCGGGGACGTGGTGTGTCCCTACTAGAGCTACCGGAGCCTCCGGGCTGGCGTGGTGGGCGTCGGTTCCTCGTGGTGATCGTCACGGTAGGCATCGGTGTCGCAGTGGGCTTGGCCTGTCTGGGTGTGGCGGCAGTCGGCCGTGGAAGCTACTTGACGGCGGTAGTTTTCATTGGGTTGGCCATTGTTTGGCTGCTAGGAATGACAGCGATAGCATTGGTCGGGTTCGGCCGAACCACTGCGCGGACCACAAGTGATGCAACGGGTTTCACCTTGTGGCCGGATCGACGGTTCACCATCATCTGCCTCGTGTCGACCGTGCCGACCATTTCGAGCTGTCTACCCTTAGCGGTCTTCGGACCGTTCGGCGTCATCGATATGCCCGACAGCCGTTACTTGCGAGGGGTCTTGCCTGGTCTGGCAGGATTCGCTGTGTTCACGACGATCTTGGGCTTGGTCACCGCCTGGCGTCGCAAGGGAATCGGACACGTCAAGCTGACGCCGAGCGTGGTCGAGAACGCTGACGTCCTCAAGATTCGGGTGTTCGACTGGGACGACGTGGTCGACGTCGCCGACCATGCGGAATCGAAGAAGGCGCGTCGCGCAGTGGTGCTTCGGATGCGCGACGGCCACGAAGAGATCATCACGATCGCCGACATCTATCTGCCCCGCGGGGCCGCGCTGTACTGGTTGGTGCGCCACTACTGGCGCCATCCCGAGGATCGGGCAGAGCTGGTGGACGGCCGCGCGGCGGAGCGGTTGCGCGACGGCCGATTCGACCTGGAGTGATTTCGGCGCGCTGATGCCCCCTCAGGGTGCATGAGCGCGCCGAAATCGCCTAGGGGTCGCGGCGCTGGATCCGCAATCCGGTGGTGAACTGCTCGGTCTCCGGCGCGGGCAGCACGGTCGTCGAATCATCCTTGAGCCGAACGATTCTCGGAGGTGCCGCCGGCTGAGGCTGGGCGACCGTCGGCGGCTCTGGCTCCGGCTCCGGTGCGGTGACGCGCGCTTCGCGGCGGCGCATCAGGTAGCCCGCCAGCGGACCGGTGAACAGCATCACGAGCAGGACCGCGAGGGACAGCAGGCAGATCACCACGTCGAACGTGCTGGTGATCTGCTGGGCGAGGTTGTTGCCGTAGAGGGCGTCGGGCGACGCTTCGGCGTACCGCGGGGCGAGCGCGACGCCGATCGCGATGTTGGCGACCGTGAACACGAACAGCAAGGCGCTGAACGCCGCCATGACGGCCGGCGAGGTCTCGCCGCGGGCGAGCTGGCGGTGCAGCCACGCCGCGATGATCCCGGCGAACAGGTTGAACGCCGTCATCGCCACGCTGTCGTACAGCGCGCGGGGCAATTCCAGCGACGCGGCGATCACGAAGTCGACCACGCGGCAGACCGCCGCGGCGAACGCCCAGAACGCGATCAGCGTCAGGCACTTCTGCGCGGCGGAGCGAAACGCCCCCAGTGTCGGCGGCTTGACGAGGAAGACGGTGTACAGCGTCGTCGGCGCGACGATCGCCGCGGCGGCCGCCCAGAACAGATAGCCCTCGTAGCCGACCGCCGCCGTCGAGGTGTTCTGCGCGATGCCGTGAAACGCGTCGATGTCGCGGCCGATCGGAAACACCCACACGAGCGTCGCGGCCAGCCCTGCCGACGCGCCCAGCGCGGTGGTGGACAAGCGCCCGGCGGCGGACTTCTCGGTCAGCCAGCGCGAACCGACGATCAGGGCGATCAGTGCGACGGCGCCGTAAAGCAGCGTGGTGACGATGACCGCGACGTCCTGGCCGCCGAACTCGTCGTTGGTGACGAACAGGTAGCGCAGCCGCCAGTACACGTTCCACGCGACCGACAGCGTCGCCAGCCCGATCGAGATCGCGCCGAGAATACGAGCGACGGAGTACCAGCGTCGAAAACGGTTGTCCTCGATCGTGATACTGGTGACCGGCGGCTGCGCGGCGAGCAGCGCGCCCGCGACGCCCAGCACCAGGCCGGGCCCGACGCCCGGCGGGACGATGCCGGTGCCGCCGTCGCGCACGGTCTCGAACAGGTGGTACCCGACGAAACCGACCGCGACGACGAGGTAGGGCAGGCAGACGAACAGCCGGATTCGGCTGAGCAGGCGCACGTCGAGCTGCGGGTTGGTGAGCCGCAGCGGCCCGATGTGTGCGTCCAGCGCGGCGGTGACGGCGAGCGCGGTCACGACGATGACGACCGCCCACCACGTGTGTTTACTGCCAGGGACACCGAATCCGAAGTCGAGATTCCATGGCAGCAGCAGCGCGAGGAGCAACAGGACGACCGCGACCGCGTCGCGCACCCTGTTGGTGCGGACGGGCACGTAGCCGGCCTGCGACGACCGGCCGCCCCCGCCCATGGCGGTGGTGGGCACTGCGACGGTGGCGTCGTAACGCGGGTCGCTCACGTGCCGATTCCTCCTTTAGGGACATGTTGCGCTTCAGCGTGCTCACTTTTGCGTCGCGGCACAAGCGAGACGGTAGAGGGTAACTTTGGACGGTCGTGGCAGGCAGGAGAATGGCGAGGGTGAACTGGTGGACGTAGTCCTCGGGGTGGCGGTGACCGGGCGGGTCGCTCGGCTGGCGCTGGTCGGCGCGTCGGATGCGCAGGTCTACGACCAGTACGCGCTGGATCTGCCGGACGACGCGCTGACCGATCTCGGCGACACGATCGTGGGCACGTACCGCGCGGTGGCCGACTCGGGTAACCGGGTGGCCGCGACGCGGCTCTGTCTGCCCGACGCCGCGCGGGCCGAGACGCTGCGGCAGGCCGTGCTGGACGCCGGGGTGCAGAACGTCGAGGTGATATCGGAGGCCGACGCGGCCGCGGCGCTGGCCCGCAATACCGGTGCGGACGCCGCGTTGCTGCTCGCTGAGGACGACACCGTGTCGCTGATGGTGGTCGGCGAAGACCAGGAGTCGACGTCCGCGCTGGCGTCGGTGCCGATCGGGGCGGCCGGTGCGGCCGTCGCGTGCGCTGAGGTGTTACGGCAGGTGCCTGACGAAGGCGTCATGCGGATCATGTTGGTCGGGCAGCGCCTTGACCTGGATTCCGTTGCGGCAGAGCTCAGTTCGACGACACCGGTGGAGCTGCCGCCGGACGCGGGGTTCGGTATCGCGCGGGGTGCGGCGCAGACGGCACCGGAGTCCGGGTTCCCGGCGGGTGCGGCGACGCAGATGGCGCCTGCGGCCGGCGAGGCGACGCAGATGGCGCCTGCGGCTGGCGAGGCGACGCAGATGGCGCCCGTGGCTGGCGAGGCGACGCAGATGGCGCCCGCGCCGGATCCTGCGGCGGTGGGTCCGCAGCTGGCGTACTCCCAGGAGGAGCCGGGCGAGTACGAGCTGCCCTTCGAGTCGCTCGAGGAGTACGTCCCGGAACTGGAAGACGAAGAGGCCTACACCTCGATGATCGCGCCTCCGCCGCCGCGGACGCTGTTGATGGGCAGCGCGCTGGGCTTCGTCGTGGTGAGCTTCGCGGCGCTGGCGGCATCGGTGGCGATCGCGGTGCGGCCGGTGGCCGACGTGTCGGCGCAGCCGCCACCCCCGGCGCAGGCGCAGGCGGAGACGGTGCCCGGTCGATACCTGCCGACGGTGCCGCATGAGCCGGACCCGGTGGCGTTGCCGGTCGCGGTGGTGTCACCGGCGCCCGAGGCTCCGCGAGGAACGGGTGTGCTGATGAATCGGGGCCCGAACCGCGTCGTTCCGCAGGTTCCGGCACCGCAGGTGCCGGCGCCGGCGCCCGCTCCGGTCCCGAACGTGCCGGTGGTGCCGGTCGTTCCTGTGCCGCCGCCGTTCAACCCGTTCCCGACGCTGCCGACGTGGACGACGACGGTGACGACGTCGGTGACGCCGACGACCACCGCGACGACGCCGACGACGACCAGCACGGAACCGACGACGACCGAGACGACCACCAGCGAGGCGCCCACGACGTCGGAGCAGCCGCCCACCAGCGAGGCGCCCACGACGTCGGAGCAGCCGCCCACCTCGGCGCCCCCGATCGAATACTCACCGGTCACGCCCGCACCCGAGCCGCCGACGACGCAGGTGGTGCCGGCCTACACGCCGCCGCCTGCCGTTGCGCCTGCACCCGCCCCGGCCCCCGCGCCCGTCGCGCCCACGATTCCGGAGCTGCCGTCGAGCGGAGGCGGTTACGGCAGCGGAAGTGACAGTGGCAGTGGAGGTTCCGTCCAGGCGCCGGCGACGACGGTAATAGAGTCGCCGTAATTCGACCGACTCAGGTCAGGTCGTGGGCGTCGTGCCAGGCCTGCCAGATATCGGGGCGAAGCCGGCCGCGATCGGGCACCGGCAGCCCGGCGGTGCGGGCCCAGGCGCGGACCTCGGCGGTGCTCGGCCCGCGCTCCGCGGCCGCCGGGCTGTGGTTGGTGATCTCGATCGTGGGCGACGAGATACGCTGCAGTGCAGCCTGTTCAGCAATCGCCCACGCGTGTGCGGCGGCAAGGAACCGGTAGGTCCACTCCTCGGCGAGTTGGCGGGTCTCGCAGAATACGATCGGCACGTTGGGCCAGCGGACCTGAAGTTCGGCCAGCCCGTCGGTGACCACGGCGGGACGGACCCAGTCGAGCTTGAACACCTGTGAGTAGCGGTCCTCCACGACAACGGCCGCGCGCGGTAGCGCCGCCAGATCGGCGACCTGATAGCGCAGCTTGCCGTTGGTCAGGCTGGAGACCAGATCGGCCAGGGATTTGCGTTCCACGCCGGCGACCAACTGCCCGTCGACAACGAGTCCGTAGTCGCCGCACGGCAGCGCCTGCGCAACGGTGCTCACCTGCTGGGCACCAAACCGGTAGGCGTACCGCTCGTGTGAGTCGATCACGATCTGCAACCCGTCGATGCCCTGGGCGCGCGCGGTCGGGGTGCGCACGTTCGGACGCGCCTGCTTGCGGGTGCGCGGCGCCTGCCAGAAGACGGCGTCGCGGCCACGCGCGGTGGTGAACACCAGCTGCGAGCGGTTCTCCCTGGACCGCTGCACAATCACATCGATGGCTGCGCCGCGACGCTGACACGAGCGCAGCTCGACACGCTCGATGATCTCCGCGTCGGCGGGCCACTCGTCGAGGCTGACCGGGTGGCAATACAGCGCCTTGACCCGCGGCCACGTTCCCGACGTCCGAAACAGCAGGTCACCGCCGGGCTGGGGAAGCCGCAGCAGGTAAGGCAGCCGGGAATTCTCGTCCGGGTTGAGCGCGATGACCAACTCCGCCACACCCCGATTCTGCCCCAGCGCCGGCCCGTAACGAACGCCGGCTCGCAGCATCTCGTGTCAGGCTGGGACTATGGCTGAGAAGCGACTCGCGGACCGCCGTGCGGACCTCGTGCTGTCGGGCGGCGGGGTCAAGGGCATCGGGTTGGTCGGAGCGGTCGGCGCGCTCGCGGATGCGGGTTATGAGATCCAGCGGGTGTCGGGCACGTCGGCGGGGTCGCTGGTGGGGGCGGTGGTGGCCGCGGCGTCGCAGCGGGATCCCCTGACCAGCGAACAGTTGCGCGACCTCGCATTGAGCGTGCCGTATCGCAAGTTCGCTGACAGCGGGCCGATCGAACGGATCCCAGTGTTGGGCACGGCTTGGGGCTTGCTACGCGAAACCGGTGTCTACCGTGGCGATTTCGCTCACGAGTGGATCCGCGGTGAGCTGAAGAACCTGGGGGTCAGCACTTTTGGCGACCTCGCCGTCGACGACGATCATCTCCTGCCGGAGCGTCGGTACCGTCTGGTGGTCACGGTGGCCGACCTGACGAGCGGGCAACTGGTGCGGCTGCCATGGGACTACCGGCGGCTCTATGGCCGCGACCCCGACGAGCAGTCTGTGGCCGACGCGGTGCGGGCATCGATGGCGATACCGTTTCTGTTCCGACCCGTCACGCTGGAAAACGCTGCTGGACAACCATGCACGCTGGTCGACGGCGGCGTGCTGTCGAACTTCCCGATCGACTCCTTCGACCGCCCCGACGGCAAGGAGCCCCGTTGGCCCACATTCGGTGTGACGGTGGTTCCCTACCTTCCTGCCCCGGGGATCGAACAACTGATTCCCGGGCTGGGTCCGTTGAAGTTCCGGGGAACGACATTGCTGGAAAGCCTGATCACCACGATGTTGGTCGGCCACGACCAGGCACACCTCGACCAGCCCTGGGTGAAGGTGCGCGCCATCCAGGTGGACTCCACCGATGTGGGTGTGCTCGACTTCGGTATCGGCCGCCAGGATGCCGAAGCGCTGTACCAGCGGGGGTATTCGGCGGCGAGCACGTTCCTGTCCTCCTGGGACTGGCCGGCCTACCTCGATCGCTTCCGCAGGGCTCATCGGGTGGATTGACCTGCCGACACGTCACAGCGATGTCCGGCGACTTCGGCGCGCTAATGCCCCCTCAGCGTCCATGAGCGCGCCGAAATCGCTCCGTTGCCTCTTGGATTTTGCGGATTCCGATGGCTTGGCGGTGAGGCTCGCGGCAAAGTGGCTGACGAGGCTTCGAGGCGAAAGGGGGCTAGTGACCTGTTCAGTGCGGCGCGTTGCCCCCGAACCGCGGTCGATACCCGTCCTGCGCGCATCCCCTATCCCTATACGTGGGTAAGGGGGTGAGCTTGTCTCTCCGGTCGATAAGCGCCGTTGTGTGCGCACTTGTCGTTCTGGTGGGGTGCGCACCCATCAGGGTGGATGGCCGCGCGACGTCGATGCTCTTCAACCCGGATCGAGGCGGTGGCCTGCCTGTCACGGAGGGACCGAGCGGCCCGAGGCCGGTCGCACCACCACCCGTCGGCACCGTCGAGAATTCGGACCACGGTGCCGCCGATCTCCTGGCGCTGTCGGCCGTGAACGATATCGAGGAGTTCTGGCAAGAGCACTACGCCAAATATCTGCCCGGCGAGTTCCAGCCCGTGGCGGCACTGCTTTCCTACGACTCGGAAGACCCTGACAGCCCGACCGTATGCTTCATCAACACCTACGGTCTGGTCAACGCGATGTACTGCCTATTGGGTGACGTGATCGCCTGGGACCGAGGCGTACTCGTGCCCTTGGCGATCAAGTACTTCGGTGAGATGGGAGTCGTGGCCATCCTGGCCCATGAGTACGGGCATGCGCTGCAGTACATGGGCGGTCTGGTCGACTTGGACACCGACGTACTGGTGAGAGAACAGCAAGCCGACTGCTTTGCCGGTGTGTACCTGCGCTCTGTCGCGGCGGGCGACTCGCGTCGGTTTGAGTTGAGTACGGGCGACGGCCTCAACCGGGTGCTCGCCGGCCTCATCTACCTCCGAGATCCGGTGTCGTCGAGTTCGACGGGCGATGCGCACGGCTCCGCGCTGGACCGAGTCAGCGCTTTCCAGCTGGGATTCGCCGGAGGCGCCGACCAATGCGCCGCCATCGACCTCGCCGAAATCGAGAAGCGACAAGGGGATTTACCGCGGCAGCTGAGCAACGATGCCTACGGCGAACCCGTCCTGGACAGTCCGATCAACGAGAACACGCTGTCGCAACTCATGAGCGTGCTGAACGAGATATTTCAACCGACGAATCCGCCCACACTGTCCACCAGCGCGTCGGGCTGCGCGCCAGGTCAGGAGTCGGCGCCGACGTCATACTGCGACGCCGACAACGTCATTCACGTCAACCTCCCGATGCTGCGAGCGATCGGTGAACCCAAGAGCGAAGAGGAGGACGAGGTTCTCATCCAAGGAGACAACACGGCGCTGTCGATGGTGACGTCTCGTTACGCGCTGGCGATCCAACGAGAGCGGGGAGTCGATCTCGATACACCGGCCGCTGCGTTGCGGACCGCGTGCCTGACGGGCGTCGCGCAGGGCCGGATGACAGCGGAGGCGGGCTTCGATTTCGTGCTGTCACCCGGCGATGCCGACGAAGCGGTGGCCGGTCTGCTGACCAATCCCGTCGTCGCGAGCGACGTCAACGGTCGGCCGGCGCCGGCGGGCTTCACGCGGATACTCGCGTACCGAGTCGGCCTGTCGAGCGATGTCGACGAGTGCTTCCAGCGGTTCTCGTAGGACCGAAATGCTGAGTAGCCAGTCATGACAGGACCTCCAGAACAGCCGTGGTGGGCCCGGCCCGGTGGGGCCCCGCTGCGAGGACGGCCGCCGAGCGGCCCGCCGCCTTACGCGCGGCCGGTCACCCCGCCGCCTGGCTCGGTCCCGCCGCCCGCGCCGGTTCCGCCGCCGCCTGCGCCGGTCCCGCCCTCGCCTGCACCACCAAAGCGGTCACGACGCATGACCCTTCTATGGGGAGGCGCGGCGATCATCGCGCTCGAGGTGGTCGTCCTGATCGCCGTCCTGTGGCTCTTCGGGGTCTTCGAGCGAAGCTACGTGTTGGATGTGAACCAAGCCGAAATAGGCGTGCGGCAGATCCTCAGCGATCCGATCAACGGTTACGGCGCCAACGACGTATCCTCTGTCCGCTGCAACGGTGGCGTGGATCCAAAGGTTAAGCGAGGTAACAGCTTCATGTGTGAGGTGACGGTGAACGGCGCGCCCCGGCAAGTGCAGGTCGTTTTCCGTGACGACGCGGGCACATACGAAGTCGACGGCCCGCGGTAGGTCGCTGTGCTTGGCTGCTAGCCGGTGCCGGCTTCGATGTTCGCGACGATCTGAGCAGCCTGATCTCCACAGATCGGCTGCAGCTCCACCGGCCCAGCGGCGAGGAGCGCGTCGATACGGTTCTGTAGATCACCGGATGTCAGGCGAGCGTAAAGGTTGGCGCCCGGGCACGCGGTGTCGGAGCTTTCGTCTTTATGGCCACGAACGATGGTACTCGGGATGTTGAATTGCTGTGCGGCCCAGGCGAATGCAAGCGCAGCACCGTTCAGTTGCGCCTCGGTCACATCTTCCTGGTCGAAGTCGCCCTCACAAACGACGAGGAAGTGTCCGGCGGGGTTGTAACTCGTCGCGGTGTCACCGACAAGAGTCGGGTCTCGCAGCTGGTAGATGTGTCCGTTGCGGTCGACACTGAGGTGATAAGCGATGTCGATCCAGCCGTGCGTGTCCTGGTGATAGCGCTGATGCTGGCGCAACCGGGCGGGCGCGTTGCTGTTGTCGCCGAGTGCGACGGCGGTGTGATGGATCGTCATGCGGCTGGGGATCTGGGGTGTGCCGCCGGGACGTGGCGGCTTGGCGCCCCAGGCGTCACGGCACAAGATCACGTCGGAGACCGCGGCCGGCGATTGCAATGGTGCCGGCGGAGGGATCGAGGTCGCCGGCGGAGCGAGGCCGGCGGATGGACGCGGATTCGTGGATGGACGGGCTGACCCCGGGTACCCGGGCGGCGCCTCGCAGGCGGCCAGGGCAGCTGCCAGACCAGCCGTTCCCGCAAGTCGGAGCCACCGGCGACGGCTGAGTTCCGAACCGCCTCTCATCAGAGGTGCGTCCACAGAGGTGACGATACGTCCATCGGAGCGCATCTGTTTGCCCGTTGGAGGGGGTTACCGGGCGTCTCTCGCTTCGGTACCATTTCGGGCATGCCGCTGGGGGACGGTACCAAGTTTGCTGGATACACCATCGAGCGACAACTTGGAGCCGGTGGAATGGGCGAGGTGTACCTCGCCCAGCACCCACGATTGCCCAGGCACGACGCGCTCAAGGTGCTGCGATCCGACATCTCGTCGGATCCCGACTACGTGGAGCGCTTCAACCGGGAAGCCGACCTCGCATCGAAACTGTGGCATCCGCACATCGTGGGCATCCATGACCGCGGCAAGTACCGGGGGCGGCTCTGGATCTCGATGGATTTCGTGGACGGAATCGACGCCGGGCGCCTCCTGCAGGATTACCCCGACGGCATGCCGAGACAAGATGTGCTCGTCATCGTCACCGCGGTGTCGGCAGCCCTCGATTACGCACACGGTATGAACCTGTTGCATCGCGATGTCAAGCCCGCCAACATCCTGATCTCCGATGCCCACCACGGTGAGCGACGGATCTTGTTGACCGACTTCGGTGTTGCGCGCGATCTCACCGACACCGCGAGCGGATCCCTGACCGCGACCAACATGACTGTCGGCACGGCTGCCTATGCCGCGCCTGAGCAGCTGATGGGGCTCGATCTCGACGGCAGGGCCGATCAGTACTCGTTGGCGGCCACCGCCTATCACCTGCTGACCGGGGTGCAGCTCTTCCAGCACTCCAACCCGGCGGTGGTGATCGGCAAGCACCTCAACGAAGAGCCTCCCAGGATCAGCTGGGTCCGCTCCGATCTCCGACCGTTCGATGAAGTGCTGGCCCGCGCCCTGGCCAAGAGTCCCGACGAGCGGTTTACGACGTGCACGGACTTCGCGCGGGCACTCGAGCAGTCCCTGGAGTCCGACGATTACACGTCGACGCTGAGCCCGAACGCGATGGAAACCATGGTGGCGCCGGTGGCGACCCCGCCTCCACCGGCCACCCCAATGGTGTCCGCACCAGCGACCTCGTCGGCTGGCACGGGCCGCAAATTGATTGGGGTGGCGGTGATTTCGGCCGTCGTGCTCGCCGCGGTCGCCGTGGTTGCCTACTTCGCGCTGCAGCCGACCGACGAGGAGTCGAGCGCTGAGCCGTTCACGATCGCCGGCAAGGTCCGTCTGACTGACTTGGTCAAGACAACCGGGCTGCCGAGCGGCTACAAGTGCGCCGGCGCAGGCGATTACGGCGATATCAGTCCGAATGCGCCGATCATCGTCGAAGACGAGTCGGGAAAGCTGCTCGCCAAGGGGTCGATGCTCGGCAGCAGCTCCGACCGTGACGGGTGCCTGCTGAGATTCCACGTGAGTGATGTGCCGGCAGGGGCGCAGTTCTACCGGGTGCAGGTCGGCCAACACGAGATGAGCTACACGGAACAAGAGGCCAAGGCGGGCGTCGAATTGGTGCTCGGGACGATGGAACCCGATCCGACGACGGCTGCGCCGCCGCCAACACCGCCGCCCACCCGCACCGTCACCGTCACGCCTACCCCCGACGTGGAGAAGCAGAGCCTCGCGCGGTTGCAGGCCATCGCCCGCGATGACCGCCCATCGGTGTCGGCAATGCTCGCCGACCGGTGGATACCGCAGATCAGTTCCAAGCGGGTGGGTTTGGTGGCGAACGGCATCACGTGGGACAACGAGGCGATCCTCAACGAGCATTTGCGGCTGCGGAGCATGTACCCGGATGTGAAGCTGTTGTGGTCGGGGGACTGGTCGACATATGACGGGCGCAACTTCTGGGTGACTGTCGTGGGCCTGTGGTCGGACAATCCGTACGACGTGCTCGGCTGGTGTGTTGACGAGGGGTTCGACCGCGACAACTGCATCGCCAAAATCGTCAGCACCACGCATCCCATCGCGGGAAGCACCAAGCTGATGCCTGGGTAGACGTCGACAACCCCCTCGTTCCCTCTCGTTCACCCGGTGATCGCCGTTTGGCTACCTGTGCGCGCCAAGCTCACTCGACCCATCGGACAAGAGAAGAGGACGACGCCCCTGTGATGACGAACTCGGCTCGGGCCGTGGCCGCGGCAACGATAGCAGCGTTGGTGGTCGCCGGATGTTCGACCGCACAGAACGAGCCCGGCGAGACCCGCACCCCGAGGGCCGCCTCGTCGATCGACTTCAACCTGCCCGACGCGCAGCGTTATCACCGACTCGCCACCTACCCGGTGTACCTGAACAAGGCCACCGACGATCCGGTCGAAATGGAGACCGTCGCCGAGATCTCCACCGTCACCCCCGACGGCAACACCGTCATCTACACCGACGCCGCCGCCAAGCGCATCGGTTTCCTGGATATCCGCGACCCGGCGAAACCGGTTGGCCAGGGCACGCTTTCACTGGCCGAGCTGGGCAACGCCGATGACCAGCCCACCTCGGTGGCCGCCGTCGGCGACCTGGTGTTGGTGGTCGTCGACACGACCGGCGGCAACTTCACCGAGCCCTCGGGGCGGGTGGACGTCGTGCGCGTCAGCGACCGGACGCGCGTGCACAGCATCGACCTCGGTGGTCAACCCGACTCGATCGCGATCAGCCCCGACGGTGCGTTCGCCGCGGTCGCGATCGAGAACCAACGTGACGAGGAGTCCACCCCGCCGGGCGGTGAGGAGGGTGACTTGCCGCAGCCGCCAACCGGTTTCGTCCAACTCATCGATCTCACGGGCGAGCCGAGCGCGTGGACTGCGCGCCGCGTCGACTTCGACGTCGAGACCGCCCGAGCGGCAGGCCTCGAGACGCCAGAGGACCTCGAACCCGAATACGTCAGCATCAACTCCCGCGGACAGGTCGCGGTCACGCTGCAGGAGAACAACGGGTTCGCGATCATCGACGGCCGCACCGGCGCGGTGTCGCAGATCTTCAGCGCGGGAAGCGTCGTTGTCTCTGGGATCGACACCGTTGAGGACGGCGCGATCGACCAGACCGGTTCGATCCCGGAGACCCCGCGTGAGCCCGACGCCATCGGCTGGATCGGCGACGACCACGTCGCCACCGCCAACGAGGGTGACTGGAAGGGCGGCACGCGTGGGTGGACGATCTTCGACGCCAACACCGGCGAAGTGGTCTGGGACGCGGGCAACTCGTTCGAGCAGCTCGCCGTGCGCACCGGCCTGCACATCGAGAGCCGCGCCGAGTCGAAGGGGCCGGAGCCGGAAGGCTTGGCGGTTACCGAGATCGACGGTCACCCAACGGCGTTGGTCGCCTCGGAGCGCAGCAACTTCGTCGCCGCCTACGACGTCAGCGACGTGACCTCGCCGGCGTTCCGCCAGATCCTGCCCACCACACCGGGACCCGAAGGCGTGCTGCCCATCCCGGCGCGCAACCTGCTGGTCATCTCCTCGGAGGCCGACGAGGCCGACAACCGGGTGCGTGCCTCGGTCAGCGTCTACGGCTACGGCTCGGAGTACGCCGGGGCGGGCGGGCCGGCGTTTCCGTCGCTCGTGTCCGGCGACGTCGAGGGGGCGCCGATCGGGTGGGGCGCGCTGGGCGCGCTGAGCGCGGACCCGGGCGACGAGAACCGGCTCTATACCTCGCCGGACATCGCGGTTGGGCCGGCGCGGATCCTCGGGATCGATCTGTCGAAGGCGCCGGCGTTGATCGACACCGCGCTGCCGGTGACCGAGAACGGGCAGCCGGTCACACTCGACATCGAGGGCGTCTCCGCGCGGCCCGACGGCGGGTTCGTGCTCGCAGTCGAGGGTGAGGACGGCCCGGGCAACCAGCTGGTGTACGTCGCCGCGGACGGGAGCATCGAGCGGCGGGTCGGGCTGCCGGACGACATTGCATCCGAGGTGGGCGGCCAGGGCCTGGAGGGCGTGGCCATCGACGGCGACACCGTCTGGGTGGCGGTGCAACGCGAGCTCGAGTCCGATCCCGAAGGCGTCGCGCGGATCGGCCGATACACCCCCGAGCCACGACAATCGCATGGTGGTTCAACCTACGCTCGCACACCGTTTGGTCTCTCGGGTGAACGGCGGCCACGCCTATGTCTCCTCGACGAGATCCATACATATTTGGGTACGCACGGTGCTCACGTTGCAAACTTGTTGCGTCGTTGGAGAAACGGAGTAGGTGCGCCCGTTAACTTCGTCGGCCTGTCGGCAACTCTCATCAACGCAGAATCCTTTTTTGCCGATCTGGTAGGTATCCCGGAATCGACGGTCGATCGTATTGAACCCGCGATTGAACAGATGGAGTCAGTCAGCGACGAGTATATCGTCGCACTTCGCCACGATCCCACCGTTGGTACTGCGTTGCTATCGTTAACGATTCAGCTGTCGATGCTAATCGCACGGATCCTCGACGCCCCCAACTACAGGCCCAGTGATGGTGTTTTCGGCTCCAAAACCTTTGTTTTCACGGATCGCTTAGACTCTGTAAACAGGCTCTATTGGGATCTCTTGGATGCCGAAGGATGGTACGAACCCGGGAGGCCTGTTCGGCGGTATCAACCACTGACGCTCGCTAGTATCCGTGCACCGCGTTCGGAACCTCCCGCAGCGGCTGCCGCACGTGATTCCGCAGGACAGACCTGGCGACTTAGCCAGGAACTGGGCCATAATCTCGTTGGCGACAATCAGCTTTCGATAGATCGCACCTCATCTCAACACGGTGGGGTCCGGGGTGATGCCCAAGTCGTAGTCGCCACTGCAGCTCTCGAAGTAGGCTTTGATGATGACTCCGTGGGCGCTGTTATTCAGCATAAGGCCCCGCACGACGCTGCGAGGTATCTACAGCGAAAGGGACGAGGTGGGCGACCGTCGTTGATGCGACCATGGACAGTCGTAGCGCTGTCCGACTACGGACGAGATCGGCTCACCTTCCAAACTTTTGAAAGTCTTATTGACCCGCGACTGGAGGCCCAGCGTCTTCCTGTTAAAAGCCCCTATGTCCTCAAGATGCAGGCGGTCTTCGCAACCTTCGACTGGTTAGCGCGACGTGTGCCCTCTATCGGAAATGTATGGACGGAGTTGAGTCGACCGACTGGCGATGACCTATCTCCATCGGAACGCCAGCGGACGATCGCGCTGCGTTTGGGGGCGGTATTGCAACGCGGAAGCGAACGTCGCGACCTTGAGAACTGGATACGTCACGCGTTGAACCTCGAGCCAGACCAGCTCACGGCGCTTTGTTGGACACCACCCCGCGCGCTCTACCGACACGTACTACCCACGCTGATCCGACGTCTGACGACAGGTTGGGCAGTCGGAGGGAGCAAGGGTGCCGACGGTGTTGTGAGCGGGCCAGCCCCAGACTTTATTCCCGGTCGGCTTTTCGGTGAACTTCTTGTTCCGGAACTGTACGTTTCTATCCCCGCTTATCGAGCAGGACAACCAGATCGCGAGGACACACTCGGTATTCAATTGGGCCTGTCAGAGTTCGCGCCGGGCAATGTCACCCGCCGTTACGCCGTCGCTGACCGCACGGAGGCCCATTGGGTTCCAATCCCAGAACCGGATCCCAACGGCAGGGTGGTCGTCAACATTGCCGAGGTTTACTCAACCTCCGAGGAAGGCGCGCAGCCAGACTGCGACGGCGCGATCTTGCACTGCTTGCGTCCCATTGCAGCACGCTTGGAACAGATTCCGTCTTACGCGCACCCGTCTGATCGCGCGACGTTGTCTTGGTCAGCCGCGTTTGCGGCGTGTGGAGACGGACGTAATCTCAACCCGCCCAAAGCAAGTCGATGGTCGCATGTACTCTCTGGTTGGTCCGCGTTTCTGCACGCAGACGGTGCACCTGTTGTCGTTCGCCGGTATGCGCGAAGCGCCACTCTCGACCAGATCCGACAGGGGCAGCGAGTTCACCGTATCGCCGAATTTGTCGACAATGGTGGGGAACCTTCAGCGTTGAGCTTTCAACAGGAGGTCGACGGTCTGCGTATCACGGTCACATTGCCAGACGATGCGGTACGCGACATTTTGAGCGACGATCAACTTCTTCGGGAATATCGCTGGGCTTATACTCTGGATTCTTTCGACGACAGCACAGGGTTTCCTGACGATGTCTCGATCTACGATCGCCACTGGCTCAGGCTCGTGTGCATAGGTGCTCTTTGCACTGCGCAGTCGGCTCACGATGACACTTTGGCCGACACAATGGACCGGATCGGGCATGACGGGTTCTTTGACCTGGCTCGGGATGTAGCAGAGGTTATGTTCCCGGCCTTTCAGAGCGATCCTAGCGATCCCGCATCGCCATACATTCCCGGCCGTACCTTGCAATCGGTGCGCAGCCTTCTCTCCGACCATCAATCTCGCGGCGCCATTCTGGAACGGGTATCGCGCCTTTGGAGCGAAGCCACACCACAGATGATCCGGTGGGCTCGCAGTCGCTTGTGGTCAACAATCGGTGGCGTAATCATCGGCGCCGGCACAATATGTGCTCCGGATATCGACACCGATGACCTCGCGGTGGATGTCGAGGGAAAAAGTGAGTCACAAGCTGAGGTTTGGATTACCGAGAACCTGCCGGGCAGTACCGGGACTGTAGGTCGGATTGCGGAGGTTTGGCAGGAAAATCCACACCGATTCCTAAGGGTAATGGATTCCGTGGTGAGGCCCGGGGACTTGGCAGTTGCAGACGAGCAGCTGCGTGGTGTGCTTCGTGCCCATGCCGAAGATGTAGAGTTGCAATCTGCTTTCGCCGAGGTTCGTGAGGCATGGGGCAACGGCCACAGTGCGGTTCTTACCGCTACCGAACGTCTGCGTTCTCTACTTGAGAGCAAACATCTCCGTCTGCAGCGTGTGGCCAATACGACGCTTACGACGCGAATTCTTCGACCTGGCAGTAGTACGCAGACCGATCAACTGTTCATACGCCTGCTTGATATTTGGGACTCTGCTGAACAGCAGGCCGGGGTATCTGTAGACAGTCGAATCGCTGCCCTGATTGCTAGCGAGGACACGATCATCAGTGGCCTGCTGCCCGGAATCGCTGACCAGGCTCACCGGTTCCTGACTTTGTCTACTTTGTTGTGGCCGCGCGGGCCCGAATTGGCCCGTTCGAGTGTTGAGATCCCAAATCGCTTCAAACCTGCCCCCGCGCCCGATGTCTGTGGCCTCAACTTACTTCTAGGCGCCGACAGCCACCGGCACGTTGATGTCACACAAGAAGACTGGCGCGAACTGGTTGATGCTGCCCTGTCTGATAAGGGAACTGTGGTACTCGAGGTGGATGTCAGGCAACCGGAGATGATGCACATGGCGTTGCTGCAGATCGCCAATCGACCTACGGAGGTCGGCTTACTCCAAGGGTTTCCGCGCGTCGATGGAGTATGGACGACGGGCCAGAGTGTTCTCGCGCGCATCTATCTCGGAGAGTTCTGGTGACGTCCGGACGCCGTACAATACGTCGCTCACGCTTGACGAGCAGCGTCGAGGTAGGTCAACTTCTCCAGACGCTCATGATCGCCGAACTCGTCGCCCCAAGCACATGCTTGTGGCTGGTGTCGCCATGGATATCAGACATCGGAGTGGTGGATAACTCAACCCTGAGTTACGAGGATCTGAATGATGCTTGGGGGCCACGCGAGGTCCGATTGTCTGAGGTCCTTCTCGCCAGAGCGCGGCGGGGAGCGGCGCTAGTGGTCGCTACACGCCTTAATGAACCACATAACAGGCCATTTCTTAACACAATCCGTGGTGCCTTCGGGCAAGCGGACCTAAATAGAGAACCGCATCTTATCGTCGCCGATGATGATCTTCTGCACGAAAAGGGTATTGCAGGCGACACGTTCTACCTCAGCGGCTCAATGAATTTGACATACACGGGGATCCATATTGGCAGCGAATTGGTCGCTCTGGACTTGGATCCTGTTGAGGTTGCACGCGCCCGCAGGTCGTTCTATGAGCGATTTGGGGGAGTCTTCGATCGGCGGGTGGGCCGATGAACCCAGCGGAAGCACAGGAGTTTCTTTCGCGTTGGGTCGCGCACTTGAACGTTCGACTGGATGCTTTGGATGATGCGCAGCGACAGTTGCTGGATGTAACAGGCGACCGTTTAGTCGATGACGAACCGGTCGCTCTGCCATTCTTGTTCTCGGCCGGACCTGGGTATCTGTGTGCTGCCCCCGACCCTACGGCGCTAAGGCGTTTCCGCGAAGATGTGACAGCATTTGTCGGTCCGACGTACGCCGACATAGAACCTGGGGATATCGCACTGCCCCTTGGTGATGCACAGACCAGGGAGCTTGCGTTACATGGGTACTCCATTGGCTTCCGGTTGAGGCGGGCGCCTACCGTCACTGTCGATGTCCTTCGTAATCAGTTGTTGCTGATGTGCGAGACCCTGGCGCAGGCTCCACCGAGCACAACGGGTGCGCCCAGAAGCCTCGGTCATCTCCTTCGGGACTTCGATTGGGCAGTCCGGAATGGCGACTCGGTGACGCTTGATTCCGTATTGGCGTCGGTCAAGCTCACGGGCGAGTTGTCTGAGGACAATCAGCGGTTTCTCGAGGTGCAACGGTTCGCCGCCTTAGAAGAGTGGGAAGATATCTGGAAATTGGGGCTCATGGCCTACATGTTGGACATACCCCGGCCCCAGGTCGTGACTGACCTACTGCTGGAGGCTATTTGGCATAAGGTCCTAATACCTGCGGCAGCTAGCAACGCTCCTGAGGATCTGGCCGACACGTTTCGGCGAGAAGTCGGAACGGAATATTGGCCGCTATTCATCTCAGCACAACGTGCTGGCTCACCCGTCGCGCAGCAAGTTGCAGCGCTGTTCGCAGTCACATCTGATCCCCAGCGGGGTGACATCCTCGAGGCGCTTCTACAAAGGAGCGGGCAATCACACAGAACTCCGGCAGATCCAACCCTGGAAGAACTGGCTGCTCTGCTCCAGCCACCACCAACACCACCGCCGCCCGCATCATCATTGGAATTGGCGATCGAGGCACTAGATAATTCCGAGTTCGACCGTGCGCTATCTCTCCTGGATGGCGATAATTCATTAAGCGCTGTCCGAGTCAAGATCATTGCGGCTTTCGAACTCGATGATTGCGAAGCAGCGCTTCAAGCGGTCACTGGTTTCGAAGCCCTGAATGATTCTGATAAAGAACAGATCCGGGAGACGCCCTCGATGCGCCGGAGGCTTGACTCGTTGAGTGAGAGCGTAGCCGCGATTCTCGGTGTCACGTCCTCTATGCCATCCTCTTTGGCTGAGTGGATCGAGATTGTGGAAGCGACGCCAGAATGGCCGGATGCGGTCACAACCGTCGAAGTAGGCACATCAACGTGGGAAGCACCCACGCCAACCCAAGTTCAAGCGTCCGCCGATCGGCTTGCCGAAATCTATGCATCTGCTCCAGACAGTCTTCTGCCTGCTGTGCCGCATCTGTTGAGTTACGCCGATCGAATCGCCGAAGATACCGGCCCCGCTACGGCATGGCCCCTGTGGCGCGCACTTTTTGAGTCTCTCGTCCTCGATGACCACGCGACAGCCAGTGACTTAGCAGTCGTGGTGACAATCTTTGGGCAATTGTTATCCGCTGGTCCGTCGGCGCCGGACTACGCGGATATCGTCGATACAACGCTCGACCTGTGGATACGACGTTTGCGATCGTACGAACACCTAGACTGGGCGATCGAGGCACTCGACGCCCTTGCGCGGAATGCCTGTCCAGATCCTGCAGCACGATTGCGCTTTCTGTCCGCCCTCGCGGACACGCTGGTACAGACCGCCTATCGACTACGCACATCAGATGTTGGCTATGTCCGACTTCTGTACGCCGAATGCGGAGAGGTCGAACTCTTGGCTGCGGTCGATTCCAACTTCGAGACGACCGATGAGCCTGCAACGGATGAGTCGAAATGGACTGTGCTCGAAGGGAAAACCCTGGGACTTCACTGCTTGTTCGCTCCGATTAGCCGTCGGTTCGCTGAGATGATCGCACGACTGGTCGAAGGCAGGAAGGTGGAGGTTGAGGTTGATGATTCTCGCGACTGTAGTCCACGCCTCCGCGCTCTTTGCGAGAAGGCCGACGTCGTCGTAGTCGTAACGCAGCATGCCAAGCACGCGGGTACGGAGTGTGTCGATCGACACGCCAAGCCGCCAACAGTTGTACTCAAGTCTCGTCGCGCACGCATCGGATTCAGTGGCGTCCTGCAAGTTCTTGAGGATTACGTCGACGATCTCGTTGGTGCAGTTGGATAACCGTAGATCTTGGCCACAGAGTAGAAATTGCGGACTTGTTCCGAATGATCAGGTGAGAACGGTAGTTTCGTCCTTTGGAGTCAGCTAAGATTCGCAGCTCGTGGGTCATCTGTTTGTCGCGCAGGGGGGTCTGCTGCACGATTAGGTGACAGTTTTGGTCACGCGGCCTGACTGGCCGGTGTGGTCATTGGCGTGTTCCCGGTGAATGAGTCCAATCAATCTGTACCCGTGTCCTTGGTCCATGGTTGTGAGAGTCGAGGGCAAAGTGATCACTGGGAGGTCACATGCCCCGTCAGTACTCGTCGTCAGTGCGCCGGCAAATTGTCGCACGGCTGCGATCAGATGAATCCGTGGCCGATGTCGCAGCCGAGACCGGTATCTGCCAGGCGACCCTGTTCCGCTGGAAACGCCAAGCCCTCATCGACGCCGGAGTCATCGAGGGCGTCCCCAGCGTTCAGGCCGATGAACTGGCGGCCGCCCACAAGCGCATCGCGGCGCTCGAGGCCGAGCTGGCCTTGACCCGCGATGCGTGCGAGTTGTTCGACGCGCAGGCGGTGGTGCCCCCAAAACACCGACGCGCGATCACTGAAGGGTTGATCGCGCGGGGGCACTCAGCCCGATCATCCTGTCGAATAACAGGATTGACGCGTTCTCTCTTGCAGTACCACCGGCGTCGCCCTGTTCCAGACCGTGAGGTGCGCCGGCTGATTGTCGCCGATACGATCACCGAGATCCACCAACGTTCTCGCGGCACCTACGGGCGCCGACGGGTCCGCGCCGCGCTGCTGGCTGACTACGAGATGAACGTCAACCACAAGCTCGTGCACTCGATCATGACGGAGCTAGGTCTGTACGGGCTGCCACGCCTCGGGCGGCGAAAACCCAACCTGATCGGAGTCGACACCCCCGTTGACCTGGTCAATCGGCGGTTCACCGCCACAAAGCCCAACGAATTGTGGTGCACCGACATCACCGAACATCCTGCACGTGATGGCAAAGTGTATTGCTGTGCGATCTTAGACTGCTTCTCACGGATGATCGTGGGCCGGACGTTCTCGACTACAGCCGACACTGCGTTGGTGAACAATGCTGTCAACATGGCTGTAGACAGCAGAATCCGCAGTGGCTCAACGATTCTGCACGCGGATCACGGCAGCCAGTTCACGTCCTGGAGCTTCGGGGAGAACATACGGCGATGGGGTCTGCTCGGCTCGTTGGGCACGGTGGGCGACTGCTTCGACAACGCCGCCATGGAGTCGTTCTGGGCCCGACTCCAGGTCGAGCTGCTCAACACCAGAAGATGGGGGACCACGATCGAATTAGCCGCCGCCATGGCCGATTACATCGACAACTTTTACAACGTCGAACGTCGCCACAGCTACCTCGGTAATATCAGTCCCACAGAGTACGAAACGCTCTGGAAGTCCACCTATTCGATCCTTCAACTCGCATAACGACGGCTCGAAACGGCGGGGACAGATCAAATCAGTTTTAGAGTCCTGTGGCCCGATGTCGGGCCGGAAGGGACGATGAGACACCGTCACACCATCATCGCGGTTGCGAGCAACCCGCACGACGTCGTCGCGGAACTCGCAGGGGTAGGGCCTGGGCACAAGGACATCCATCCAGCTCACCCACCTGGGGCAAGCCAACTCAGATGTCACCTATTCGTGCAGCAGACCCAGTTTCGGTGGACACCTGGAGTCAAGGACCACATTGCAGCGACCGCGGGAGTGTTCATGCAGGTCCTGGCCCAACGCGGATTCGTGCTGCATTACGTCATCGACAACACGCAGTCCGAGGCGCTGATAGGGCAGACCCTCACCTATGTGCCCGCGGTTTTTCAGGTGGCAGGATTTCTGGTGACCGGGCCGCAGCTGATGGCGTTGGAACTCATGCAGAAAGCAGACCATCGACCCAGAGATGTCGCCGCGATTCCTCGTTACCGAACCGAAGGTCACCATGTCGCCAATCGGTTGATCTCGAGATGCCACGAGGAGCGGCGGTCCTCGGTGTATCTGAATCTGGACCTCGACGACGACGCCCCAGGCCTTTCCCTGCATGTGGCACTATCACAAGGCGGCACGCCTAAAACCATTGTTGTCTTTCGTGATGCGTCCCCGCAGGTGGGCTCTGTCGCGAGACTTGCTCCGCCACCGGGCATCAGACTGCCGGGTGCTCGAAGGAATGAATCGAGGCGCATCCTTCCCGTGGTCATGTGTGTCTGTCTGGCTGGGGTCATGTGTCGCCGGCGGGGCGCCGTCAGGCGAGGTTGTCGAGTGCTTGGTAACCAGCGTTGTATCCGGGGATGAAGGTGATGCCGGGTCCGCCGTGGCAGCCGGCGCCGCCGAGGTAGAGGCCGTCGATGCCGATGGACAGGCCGCGGAAGCCTTTCGGGCCGGGGCGGTGGGGTCCCATCAGGTCGGGGAGTAGTAGGCCGTGGCAGAAGTCGCCGGCGGGGGCGCCGAACATGGTGTTCATGTGGTAGGGGGCGAATGTGATGTGGCGGATCTGGATGTCTTTGAAGTTCGGGGGCGTAGCGGGTGATTTTGTCTATGACGCGTTGTGCCATTTCGTTTTTGAGGTGTCCGTGTTGATCGCGTGGGTTTCGACGGGAAAGGCGTATGCGTAGGCGCTGGCGGCGTGCATGCCGGTTCGTTGAGCAGGTCGTAGGGCGGCGGGAATTTTCGGCAGTCCGTCGAGTGCGAAGTCCAACTGGACGAAGTGGCGCGATGGTCGCGTCCTTGGAGTCTTTCGAGCGGTTGAGTCGAGCAATGCTCGGCCGCCAACGGGTTCGGTGAGACTGGTGTCGGTCGAAGAAGTGGGATACGACGACGGGGGCGGTGATGGCCTCGCCATCCTTGCAGCGCACGCCGGTGACGCGGCGGGCGTCGACGAGGATTTGCTCGACCTGACGGTAGCGCATCTCGCTGCCGCGGCTTTCGAAGAGTCCGCGCAGACGCTCGGTGAGGGCGGCCGATGCCGGCGTGGCGCATCTTGTCGGGCAAGTAGCGGCCGACGACATCCCTCGCCAGACGCCGAAGGTCGCACGGCCCAGTACTTGAGCCGAACTCCTATGAGTTATGGCGGTGCGTAGTCGCGTGGCTAGCCGTCGAATCTGTGATTTGGAAAACTTTGTCACGCACCATTCGGTGAACCGACTCGTCGCGCCCGTCCGCAAGCGCATCCAGTATCGACGGAATGTCGAGCGCGAGACCATGAATCATCGCTCCGGCAGGACCGTTAACCGGCTGGATTCTCACCCGCGGTTCTGCGGTGCGCTTGACTGCGGATAGATCAAGCCCGCGATGCGCTCGATGGCGTCAGCGCCAAGCGCGTACGCGTACAGGAAGAGCTGGTAAATGTCTGCTGCGCTGAATTTCTTTAAGTCGTACAGTTTGTACTTGACATCGATCGGTATTGTTCGGCTGCGAATGGTGTCGACGATCACGATATCTGGGCGGATACGGCTATAGGTCTTGTCAGTCGCATCATCGACGATAACTGCGCTGTGTTGCGGCCTAAGGCGGTCGACCCGAAATACTGTGTCGGCCAACGATTCTTCTACAAGCTGGCTGACGAACTGCTCGAAGATCGCATTCATGTTTAGCATGAAGGTGGTCATGCGCCTAGACGAGCTGTCGAACAGGTCAGCAAACGCCAAACCCTGCAGGACGAGGTAGGCTAATTCATGAGCCGGCCGGTAACGGTCATTTCGCCGTCCATACGTGATCCTGCGTCGGTACCAGTCGGCGTTGCGGTTGGGTGCGGTGCAGACACCCTCGAGCCAGTGTGTTGCCAACTGCGTTTCTGTGCGGATGTGTGGGTCCTGCACGCGGCTGCGTGCGACCGCTAAAGCGGCTGCCAATAGTTGGTTTTCCGGGATATCGCCATCGTATTCATCGAAGCGACACTCCAGAAGGTGCAATGCGCCGTAGCGGCGGAAGTATTGCTCCCGCAGTCGCAGCTGCCCTCGCATCACGTCAAGGCTGTCGTTAACAGGTCGGTAGTCCCGGATCAGACCTTCGTGCACCAAGACCCTTGTTTCCTTGGCTAGGAGCATGACGATCAAATCAAATAAGTCCCTGCCCTCTGATGGCTGATCGCGTTCCACCGGGAGGTGCGCGAGTAGCCGGACTCCCGATGTGTACTCGAGCATGCGAAGCACCCGCAAGGAACCGCCCACGAGTTTCGGCACAACGCGGACCTCGAAGTGAGAGAAACGAACTACCCCAATCCAAGATGACGCGGTCACCTGAACCGTCCCGTCGGCCCACCACTGGACGAGTAGGCGTGGTTGAAGATCGCCACCCGCTGACAATCGCTCGGCAAGACGTTGGTCGTCTATCGTTGGCGGCGCGGTTACAACCCGCCTGGTGTCGTACTCGCCTAGTTCAATCGACTGAGCCATATTCAGGCGGAGGCGCTTCCGAAGATGCTAGCCAGTACTTCGCATAGTGCGTCCGGATCGAGCGCCAGCTCGGAAATGCGTTGCGCGTCCACGTCGATGACGGGTCCGAGGATGTCGGCTAAGGCCCGATAGTCGTCGAAAAGGTACTCCTGCAGTAGCGGCAATAGTTCGAATCGGAACACAGACGCGAAGTCATCGGCCGTGCTTACGATTTCGCCGTCCTTGTAGAACAAAGCGTGTCCGATCTGCTTCTCACGCCCGAACCGTTGCCGGATCTTGTCATTCAAGCCATCGAGAAAAGTGTCAAGCGCCAGCGCTCCAACGGTGACACCCTCCATTAAGTCACTTTCCGGAAGCAACTCGATGAACTGAAACCGCCTTCGCAGAGCGGTATCTAGGAGGTGGATACTTCGATCGGCGGTGTTCATGGTCCCAATCAGATAGACATTGGAAGGAACATAGAAACTTTCTCGGCTCTGCGCGAGCTGCACGGATCTGCCGCGCTTATCCTTCTCCATGACCGTAATAAGTTCACCAAAGATCTTCGGTATATTGCCACGGTTGATCTCGTCGATCAGGACGATGTACGCGTTCTCCGTATCTCGTCGTGCTGCCGCACACACCCGCTTGAGTACGCCATCGGTAAGGGTGAGTTGGAGGGATTCACCGTGGGCCTGTCGAGGCCGGAATCCTTCTACCCAGTCTTCGTAGGTGTATGACGGGTGGAAAGTCGCGCGGGTAATACGTGCTACGTCATCATCGGTCGCCGCAAAGCTCAGCGAGCTATCTCGCGAAGACAGCAAGTCATCGTTGGCAAGTAAAGCGTTTGCCTTCTCGCTCGCACTTCCACCGTCAAGAAACCAGACTGCTGCTCGGTTGGCTATATACGTCTTGCCAGTGCCAGGCGGTCCGTAGAGGATCACCTGACCGCGGCGGTGTAAGGCAGCTTCCACATCAAGGTAAATCTGGTCGGTCTCAACTGGTTTCGGTGGTTGTCCACGTTCTCCGAGCAACTTGCGACGCAGCGTTGCTGACACCTTGGAGACTGTGGTTGTTGCCCACGCTGGTACCGGTTCGACCGGTCCTGCGTAGGACGTGTCCCAGTCGATACCCACTGTGTGCTTATACTCGGGGCGTTCAGGTCGCCAGGCATATCCGACATCGTTAGCGGTGCCGACGCCGAGGAGCTCCGACACGCCGCGGTTGGCTATAACGGTGTCACCCGGCTGCAACTCTCGCAATGTCCATAATTCGTTAGCCTTGCGACTGACTTGTCGTTCTACGCCGTTGTAGGGGTAGTGCTCGCGGAAGGCGTCGCGGAACTCATCTTTACTTTCGAATTGTGTGAGGTCGCCAATGTCGTCCCAACCCACACAGATATAGCCGTTGTGGAGACAGTCATCCCAGAACTTGCCGCGCTCGCCGGGCGCGATCTTGACGACTCGTCGTGAGGGGCGGGGGTTGCTCGAGTGGTACAGGAAGACGCCGAGCTCGAGACTAGGCAGTTCGGCTAACTCAGGAACGGCCCGGAGAGTGTCAAGTAATTGTCGATTGGCCCGCACCGGAGTCGGCGCTGGTGACGTCTCCCCGACGGCGCGAAGGAAGTGATCGATATCGGCCTTCGACGAAACCGGCACGAGCGAGTCAGGAAAGTACAAGTACAGCAGCTTGGTTCGAAGTGCCGCTGCTCCGGTGAGTACCTTGATGTCGTCCGCGTCGTCGAAGTGCCCGCTACTAGCTAGGTTCAGCATCTCGACGAAGCCATCTCGGATCGCTGTCCAGGCGTGTTCGACGGATTCATACTCGTTGGGGAAGCTCCACGAGCCGCCCTTGGCGCGGAATATGAGATGCTTGTGTGCAGATCCGCCCTTCATGCTGGGCATTAGGCCGGGCTTGTATTCCAGCCACCACGACACTGTGTCCTGCGACCCTAGGCCGAGTGCGTAATCCTCGAGCAGGAGGTTCCCCCAGCGCTCTTTGGGGAATCGCTGGACGAACTGGCTTCGGACATCTTTAGCTTTGTCGACCCGCACCTTGGCTGCATCACGATCCCATGATGCGAGCGCGTTGCGAATTTCGTTGCGAACTGCCTCGTCGACCATCAGCACCCCCGTTATCTCAATATGGACCAATTCTCGCCCGACACGCGTTGTGCGTGGCATGGATCTGAAAGCCGGGCGCTGAGCGTCTGCCGCGCCAGGGCATCTGGTAAAGCTGATGAGAACTTCAGACCGCGGAGAGCAGAGGCATCGACCGCCGGCAGCTGCCAATTGATGCCGATAAACGCAGCAGAAAACTCCTGCGCCGTGACCCCCGGCAACAATCGCACCGATTTCTCATCGATCCGCTGACGGGGGAGCAGCGAGGCAAAGTACTGGGCCTTGCGGCGTGCCAGCAGCAGTGGTGAGTCCTCGGCGCGGTGACCGTCACGTAGCCAGACGTGATCGTTGCCCCGCAGGATGCCGCGGTAGTGCTTGAGCTCGATGAGGTACAGCGTGTCGCGCGCGAGCACCAGCAAGTCGACCTCATGCCAGCGGCCCCGGTTGTCGCGGAACTCGAAGTTCGCCCACGCCCGGAACGGAGGCGCATCCGGCAGCAGTTGCTTGACGACATCGAGCCCCTGCTTTTCGTGAGCGAACTGCGAGTCAGCAATCGTGACCCAGCGGCCGTCTTCCACCGGTGGGCCACCTCCTTCATTCTGGTTGTAGCCACGTTACTGGCGCGCGGTTCCATGCACCGCGGTTGGGGGAGACTCTGCATCTTTCCCCAAGCAGGGAGTATGTGGGTCGACACCGACAACTTAGAGCAGGAGCATGATCCGATCTGCCCTGTTAGCTACTAAGGGGCGGCGGGACGGCGCATCTTCATGGCCGCAGGCCGACCGCCGAGGAAACCTGCGGTCCAGACGCGTAGCTTAGGCGCCAGCAATCGGCACGAATGTGCTCTTCGCATACTTAGCGATTTGATGAATAGCCACGACGTTCACTCCTGCGCCAACGCCGCCACCAACCAGCGGAACTGCCTTAACCAAGTTTATTGACCCTTTGGTTCCGAACTTGGTGATCAGGCGGTAGCCCACCTTTTTGTTGATCTCGGTAAGAACGCGCCCCGGCAGGGCCTTCAATCCGGCGACCGCCGTCTTCGTTCCTACTTCGGCGCCGACTTTGCCCATCGCACCTGCCGCGCTAGCCCCCAACAACGAGATCAGAATCGCGCTTTGAACCTCCTCCGAGGAGATGTCGTAGCCGCGAAGAACTGCGATTGCTGCGGACATGCGGGCGGACAGCATATAGAAGGTGGTGACGTCGGCTGGCAGCGAAACTGGCAGCGTCATCAAGCCGCCTAACCCGCTTGCAAATCCCGTGGACCCGACCCAGCGACGATGGGTCGCTATGAGTCGGTCGATGGCGATCTCCGGGTCACCGTGGGCCGATAGTGCCTCATCTGCAACCGCTGCGGCCGACTTGTACGGACCAAGCCCGTTGACTCCAACGGACAAGATTTTGTTCACTAACTCCAGTGCCGCAGAGCTCGAGCCGTCACCGGGTCGCGGGGAGTCGGCGGCCGCGGACTCGCGAAAGCGAAATTCGTCGTCCGAGCTTGCGTCGGGCATCAGACCCCCTGTTGTTGGTGCAACTGGCCTCATCCGCTGCCTTCCCAAGTTTGCTAGCGATTCGTACGCAGCGCAATGGGATCGGTCGAGCGTCCCGTGACCCTTGGTGGTCAGTTCCGTCGTTCACGCCTTGACCCCAAACGGATCGTGCCAACGTCCAAGTTCCACGAGCAAGTCCGAACGCCGCCGTGGCTGGCGTGCTTGCCACTCGGCAGTTTCGCGTCGGTGCTAACTGCTAACCTGCAGCGCTGCTGGGGCAGCGACTCTTGAGTTCGAGTGAAAGGAACATTTGTGGTAGGGGGATTCGAGGCTTGGAACCAGATTTATCCGCCGCCGGTGCACGCAGCGGTCGGTAGGCCGCTTCGTCCGAGTTCGGTCTTCTTGTTCGAAAGCGTCATCTTGAAGAATGCTGGCCCTTCGGGATGGGACTGGTTCGACTCACCGCGTGACCTTGCCGAGTACTTGTTGCACGTTGGTCTGCCCGATCTCGCGGCGTGGTGGTTCGATGAAACCAGCGCCTTCGGGAGAATGATCGACCGACTTCCTATTCGCGAGACCATCGCCTGGGCAGCTGAGTCAACTGAAGCCAACTCCGGGGATCGCAAGTTCTTCCTGTCTCTCGCCGACACCCTGGATGCTCTCCTTGCCGGTGCCGACGTCGTAGATTTCGATGCGGTAGCAGCTCTTGTTAATCGCTTTTCCGCCCACTTCCATTCTCGGAACGGGCGGTCGATGTTGCTGGAGGTGTACCCGAATGCTATCGCGGCGGGGACCGCGCTGTGGGAGGCGCAAGAGGCCGGCGCGGACTCCGATTATGAGTCCGATGAAGCGAAAGCGGAGTGGCTCCAGCTCTGCGCGCACGCTGGGTCGGATCCGGCCGCCGCCGAAAGGGTCGCGGAGGCTTTCGCCGAGGCGCACAGCGTCTGATATCGGCCATATCATTGGCGCATTCGTTTAGGCATCTGAACGATCGCTATGCGCCATAGTCCTAAAATCTGAACCGGAGGATGCGAAATGCCAGATATTCAAGATTTGCCCGAAGAAATCGAACCAGGCGAGATTGAATTCACGTTCAGTTATGACCCGGATGGGAGGGGGCCGACCCTCTTCGATTTTCGGGCAACGTGGAACGAGGGCTCAACAATGACCTGGTGGCAGGATATCTCCGAGAAGCAGGGAGGCTTATCTCCCGGCTCCAGTGCCCCTTCTAAGGGATGGGCGTCATGGCGAAACGGCGTCGACTTGCTGATCGCCTACACTTGGCCGGACGTGGGCGTCGACGGCTGGACTTACGTACCTGATGGTGCTCCTATAAGCGGCGGAGATGATGACGCCATGTACGAGCGGGAAACTTGGCTCCACTTAGCGCGCACCGTCCTCGGGGCAGTGCACGGACAGCTCCCCAATGCAATAGGTCAGACTTTCGAATAACGCCCCGAGTGTACACAACTTTCAACCGCGCCGTTACTTTAGACTAAAAGCGAATCTGCGGCATCACCGAGTGTTTTTCAAAATTGTCCGGAAGACTACACACCGCGACATACTTAACTAATGATGAGACGGCATCGGCGCCGAAATAACACCTCACCAATATTCGTCGTCGCTCAGATCCCTGGGATCTTCTACTCTGCGCAACGACGCCGGCGACAGCGGTCAACCGCGACGTGTGAGGCAAGTTTCCGGATAAGCAAGAATTGCTGACAATAAACATATTCTTGCTAATTGATTAAGAACAGTGCAGTTGCTCGATTTCCGCCGATGCCCCCGCGCACGCTGCACCTTTATATCCAATATATCCAAAGAGGTGTGAGTCATTATAATTCGAACCATTCAAGCGGGTCGTCGTAATTGACCGCCGCTAAACCGTCGGCAATATGCGCCTGAATCCCGGCTGCTAGATCAGAGAGTTCCCTGCTCACGCTATCTTCCGTCTCGACCCAAACGACAAGGCCATTGGAATCGATTTCGCCCGTAGCGACGATGGAGCCGGGTGCTCTGTCTTCGATGTGAAACTGTTTCGTCACAATCGGCGATACTGTTATAGCGATCAGCTTCGAATGTCGTTCGGCGGGTTCGAGGCGGCTGTCTACGCCGAGCTCGGCGCGTCGGTCTCCTGAGCAGCGTCGGATAGACCCCTGTGCCCGTTGCCAGTGACCCGGACTCGATGTCGGGTACCGGGCCAACGGTGCAACCCAACGATGGTGCGCTCCACGAGTAGTGCCAGCGTTGACCGCGAGGCTTTCGTCAATGTCTCCTGTCAGGCGACGGCGGCGGCGAACTGCTGGTACAGGTCACCCGGCAAGGGTGTGTGCAGCTCCCATGTGATGGCCATCGGCTTCTCGCCGACATGGCCGCGATAGCTGGCCGGGCCGAGGAACCAGAAGGCTCGGTCGTCGGCGCGCAGACGAGTGAACAGCATGATCGAGCGCCCGTCGCGTTCGTGATTGCGGTAGCGCAAGCCCGTAGCGCTGTCTTCTCTTGTGGTCGACTGGCTTTCCCAGTGAATAAGGGTGCGGCTGATCGCGTAGTCGCGGTAGCGGGTCGTTGGAGAAAACGCGCCGGTGCTCTTATCAAGGGTGAACGCAAGCACCTCGGCGTTGGCATCTTTCGCTTCGTACACACCGCTCTGCCAAGCAGCGACTTTCGCGTTTGTGCCGATGCCGAACGCGCTCAAGATCTCGATGCGCGAATAACGGGCATGAACTTGCAGCGGTACGTCGGGATGATGCTCTAGATCACCGTGCAAATGATCCACCCGATTGTCGAGCTCGACGAGAAGCTCGGCGAGTTCGGCACGTATCTGCGGGTGCGCCCAGACGAGATTGACAGCGTCCTGCACCGAGTGATCCTTCGTCAGCACTTGGTCGCCGATGCTCGCGACGAGCATGCGGACCAGCCGTCGCTGCCGTTCGGGCAACGCCGAGACATTCGGTGGCTTTGTTGACTCTAGAAGGTCGCGGTAGGTGGCGATGCGCTCATCGTCATCGACATGCAACAGCCGACCGACCGCCCTACGTAGTGACTTCTCATGTGGGCCTGAGGGTGCGACCGGCACCGCGGCCGCTTCACACAAATCCGACCAGCTCCGGGACCCGTCGTACACATCGGGCAAGTCCAGCCCGGACTCCTCGAGGTACTTCGACAACGTGACGTCGGGATATCTGTTGTAGACCACCCGCAACTCTTCGACGCGGGCAGGCCAACGGGTGGGAATCGCCTCGCGCAGGCTACGCAGCACGATTTCTGACGACTTGTGGTCCAGCTGCATGTAGCAACCGGCCGGCAAGAACGGAAAGCCTTGCTGCACCGCGCGTTCAATATCGCGACGCGTGCCACCGATGAGTGCACGATAGCGGCGGTCGAAGCGGAACTCACGGCGATGCGTACCCACGAAGTCGAGGACCGTGCAAAAGGCTTTGCCCTTCGACCGCCGCAGACCACGGCCAAGTTGTTGCAGAAATAGCGTCGGGCTTTCGGTGGGACGCAACATAAGTACGGTGTCGACGGCGGGCACGTCGACCCCCTCGTTGAACAGGTCGACCGAGAAGACGATACGGATCTCACCGGCGGACAGTTGCCGCAACGCCGCCTTGCGCTCCTCCCGCGGGCTATCACCCCAAACCGCCACGGCAGGGAGGCCGTGCTTGTTGAAGTGCTTCGCCATGAACCTAGCGTGGTCGATGCTGACGCAAAACCCAAGAGCCCGCATGGAGCGCGGGTCTTCCGCTCGCCGCTGCACCTCTTGCACGATGGTGCGCGCCCAAGCGTCCGTGCTGGTGTATAGGTCGCTTAACGCTTCGAGGTCGTAACCGCGGCCGCGGCGCCAGGGGATCTCGGTGAGGTCGAGTCCGTCATGGATCCCGAAATACATAAACGGTGTAAGGCGCTGCTGGTCGATGGCATCCCACAGTCGCAATTCGGCGGCGATGCGGTCGTCAAACCAATGAAGGATCGAAAGGCCGTCGCTGCGTTCAGGCGTGGCAGTAAGACCCAACAACTCTCGGGGCTGCACATGGTCCAGAAGTTTTTGGTACGAGGGCGCTGCCGCATGGTGGAACTCGTCGATGATGACAACGTCGAAGTGATCGGGCGGTAGATCTTCCAGGTTGGCGGCATTGAGACTTTGGATCGAGGCAAAGACATGGTCGAAGAGCTGAGGCCGGGATCCGCCAATCCACTTCTCACCGAAAGACGCTTCGCGTAAGGCATATCGAAATGTGGCAAGGCTCTGATCAAGAATTTCGTTTCGATGAGCGACGAATAACAGCCGAGCGCGTGGTAACTTTTCACGAAGGCGCGCGTAGTCGACAGCGGCCATGACGGTCTTTCCGGTACCGGTCGCGGCGACCAGCAAGTTGCGATGGTGCCCTTTAGTGCGCGATACCGAGATTTGTTCGAGCAATCGCTCCTGGAAAGGCTCAAGACGCAGCTCGATCGGACTAAGGACAACATGTGGGCCCTGGTCGGTATGAGTGGCCCGCCGTGTTTCCATTTCGAACTGGTCGGGATCGTACGGAATGAAGTCGCCACCTTGCCAATAGCTTTCGAACACAGCCTCAAACTTGGCCAGGACATCGGGATTTCGCGCCGACGAGACACGAACATTCCACTCGAGGCCAGTGTGTTGGGCGCTATGAGTCAGATTCGATGAGCCGACGTACGCGGTTGAGAACCCGGACCGACGATGAAAAATCCACGCCTTCGCGTGCAATCGAGTGCTGGTCACGTCGTAGGAGACGCCGATCTCGGCGCCGAGGTCGCTTAGTTGATCCAGCGCTGCCCGCTCGGTGGAACCGGTGTAGATCGTGGTGAGCAGACGCAGTCGGTTCCCCCGTTCGCAGTGACGCCGTAGTGAGCTGAGTAGGGGGTTGATGCCGCTGCGGCGGACAAATGCCATCACGACGTCGATACCGTCCGTTGCGGAGTCGATCTCGGCGTCCAATTGGGTCATCAGGACCGGATCACCGGGAGCATTTGTGAGCAGCGTGGTGTCGAGAAGAGGGATAAGCGGTTCGGTGAACGTACGCGGTGTCCCGTCAGGTCTCCTTTCGAGAATCGCGTGAAGAACCTCACCTGGTTCGACGGGTGCGGCGGAGGTGTCAGTCTCGACTAGTTCGCTCAGTCGCTGGATCAGTTGGCGCGCGATCTCGATGCCGACCTCGACGCGGTCCTTGTCAGGTAATGCCTCGAGAGACCTCTCGATTTCCCGGCTCAGGTGCAGCGCGATCCGATCGGCCGCCTCGGCCGTGTGCAGAGGACGTGTGGGACGCAAAGTACTGTCAACGTTCTTAACCCGTGCGCGGAGCGCCTCAGTGACGAGTAATTCGTAGATTCCTGGATCCATCTCCACCACAGGTCGACCTCAAAGGCTCGGACGGCGGCGACGGTCTCCGCCGCGAAGGATGTTGCGTCGGCGCCATAGGCTCGGGGTGTTTAGCCCGTCATTATCCACCACGGCGGAAAGCTGATATCGAGCCGCTCGGTTTGCTTGTAACCAGCCCACGTTGGGACTCCTTCGGGCTGGCCGCGGTAGATTCCCCGTGCTGCCGCAGTGACCCGCTCGTGCTGGGTCGGCCACTGCAGGTCGGCGGCGATCTCCTCGAGGGTGTCGCGGTCCCGTGTGAGAACACGATCGACGATGTCTACTGATGGCAGTGCGTGTCGTTTGTCGCCGTTGCACCGGGCACAAGCCAATACGAGGTTGGCGAGCCCGTCGATACCCACAAGCGACCATGGCAGCACGTGATCGATCGGATTATTGGCGGGCAGGTGGGTGCCGCAATAGAAACAGTGCGGTCCGAACGCTTCTTTGAATGGGTCGCGTACAACGGTCAGGGCTGCTCGTTCCCGCCCGAATAGATGCCCCGCCACGTCGGGCACTTCCGCGTCCAGAAACTTATTCATCTGCCGCACGTCTTCGACCCACATGATCTCCAACGTCGGCCGCAGCAGGCCGGCAAGTCGGGCCAGGCCGTGCGCGACCCCCGGGTTGAGCACAATTGCGTCGCCGTGCTGGCGCACCGTTCGGCGCGAAACATTCTCGCCCAGAAAAGAATCGTCGTACAAGAACGGATCACTGGTGGCCGATCCAGGAAGCTTCTGCAACCTCGGCAGCGGTTGCTTGGCCAGTGCGATGACAATTTTGTCGATCGCCTTCTGATAGGCCTTGGGTGCCCGCAACATCGCGACCTCCAGCGATAGTGCGGTGTCCCCGGTGCGCGCCGCATCGCGCAACTCCTTGGTCGCGTCGATGATCCGCGTTTTCTTCCCAGTCCTGCGTTGTGCGAGCTCATGTCCCTCGAAGGGGCGAACTTGTTGCCAGTAGATCGCCAGCACCCGGTGTGCCAGCTCAGGGATCGGCACCCGCAGCGTATCGGTGGCCTGCTCGGGTAGGTTTTCAATGCAGTGTTCAATCAGCGCCATCAGGGTCGCGAGCTTGTAGGTGGCGTCGCGTTGACCGGTTTCGAGGATGGCCACGACCCGCTGACCGAGCAGCAGCGGATCGGCCGACTCATTACCCATAGAAGAGCAGTGTTCCACCGTTTCGCACCAGAAGATTATCGCCCGCAGATCCGAGTTCTTGGTGATAGACGATGAGAACCCGCTATCTTGGCGATCGATACGGGGTCTCGATTGAAAACCCGTTGTGCCGTCTGTGTCGTACGTCGAGCGGCTTATGGGCCTCGACCGGGCAGACGAGGAGGTGCAGAATTTCTACGCATCCGCGATTGAAAAATCTCGATGACGATCTGCTCGAACGAATTCAGGCCGTTTTCGAAGCCCATGCCGAGATCGACACACTTACCAACAAGCGACCGAACTGGATCGACCGGTTCGATGCGAGTGGGGTCTGGGTCGAGACCTTACGGTTTCGACGGCTCGAAACCGCACCGCAACTCGTTCCGGCGTGGATGATCGTGGCCGCCTGGAACTTGAAGATCAAAGGCGAATTAAGCCACGATGAGCTCCTCAACGAGCTCAACGTGAAGCGTTCAGCGTTTGTCATGGCGCTGCTGGCTCAGTTCCCTGATGTTGTCGTCCGCTCGATCTATCCCACCGTCCTCGCGCTCACCCGTACGACCGGCCAGCCATAGCGGAAGCTGCTCGAAACCGTGTCTCCCAGGCTCATCTCGGCACGCCGCGGTCCCCAGCGTGGTTGACTTGCCGGCGAGCGCTTGCCACATTCACTTGGAAGCGTTCCGACCGCGCAGAGGAGAATCAATTGGCTGCTCAGTTGACGAAAAAAGATCGTATCGAGCGGCTCGTGGAAAAGACGCGACGGCGGGTTCGAGACGTACCCGCGTCGGCGCGCTTGCTCAAACATATGCCGAGCAGCAAGCTAGGAGTGCTCGTTCGAGAAGCTGGCTACAAGCGAACTTCGCGCATTTTCCTTGACGAGCTCAGCAATCGCCTTCACGCGGCGGGCATTGACTTCAGTCCCGACCTCCTGGACACCGACAACACGCCTGACACGCGGATCTACTTTTTCGACGCCAAGCGGCCGGTAGAAGGCTTACGTCCCGCTCGTCAGCTTTTCGAGAAGGAAGCCGAGCTCGGTCACTTCCTTTGGGCGAACAGACACTTCTTAGGCCAAGCGGTGCGCAACTTGCGGCTTACAGAACGCGAGAAAATGCTGGCACCCGGCTCACGGCCGGACATGGTCGCGGAGGACACCAAGAGCAAGGAACTCGTCGGAATCGAACTGAAGGCTAAATGGCCCGACCAGGGCATTGTCGCGCAGGCAGCCAAGTACATGTCGGCTCTCAAGCATCGAGCTGAAGCTGACGGCTTGCGAGGTGCGCGATTGATGATCATCACCGGCCAACCCAACGCGCAGTTGGCGGACCAAGTGCAGGTGCAGGCCGAGAAGATTGGCGTGAAATGTGAATGGCTGCTCTACAGCGTTCGCTTCGAGTTGAAAAGACCGTCATACAGCAGCTGATGCCGTGGTAGCTGTCCGGCGCAGTACAACCACGCGGTCACTTGGGATAGCGAATATCTGTGCCGCACTTGCGGATTGTCCACGGTACGAATCCGGACGATTGGCCATCCCAGCACCTTTTGGATCGGTGTTCCGGACGTACCTGCGATACCTCTGACTTGTCCCGCTGCGGGCATTCGACTTGGCGTGCCGCCACGAATCTCCGAAGGATCTTGGCGTTGAACACGTCAATCGCGGACGAATATAAAGTCACCACTCCACCGGTGCGAACGTCGCCCGGCGTGAAGCGCGGCGGCTTGACCGCATCCACATCTCCGCCTGAGACAGCAAAGGCGACAGAAATTGTCTGTGGTCGTTACTAGAATAGCTATATGCAGGCAGCAACCAGTATTTACCCTACATTGAACCGTGATCTGGCTCGTCTCAGCAACATGGATGACTGGCCGCAGCGAATCCACACCCAGATTCCGATCGAGGGCGTCGGCGTCGTTCATGTCATCACCGAAGTGGACCCCGACGACCCGGGGTACGCGTTCAGCGACGTGACCCTCGCGCGCTATCGCGACGGCGAACTGGTCGAGCACATTCCGCTCGTCGGTTCCGTATGTGAAAGCTTGGTAGCGCGGTGTATGCACGAGCACTGGTGCGATGTGGAGCGAGCCATCAGGTGCGTCCATCGCGATATGGAGGTCCTGTGCTTGCTGGATATGGACTGGGAACTGGACGACGACGAAAGCCCGCCGGACCAATCAGCTGAGGGCGCCGATCCCGGGGAGACGCCGCGAGTGCTCGCGCTGTACGAACGGGCTTTGGGCCGGTCTGTGCGGATCCCTGATCTCCACGGCATGTTGTAAATACCGAGGCCGCGGGCCCGACAGTGGGCGATGGCCATCGACTCCGACACGAGCAGCTGGCAGGATGGCGACCAACTGCCGCCCACTCTGAGGTTTCGCTGTGACCAATCGCCCTGTCTCCGTTGACTTTCACTTCGATGTGATGTGCCCGTTCGCGTATCAGACGTCGCGCTGGATCCGCGAGGTGCGCGATCAGACCGGCCTCAAGGTGAACTGGCGCTTCTTCAGCCTCGAGGAGATCAACCGCGAGGAGGGCAAGAAGCACCCCTGGGAACGGGAGTGGTCCTACGGCTGGTCGATGATGCGCATCGGCGCGCTGTTGCGCCGGCGGTCGATGGCCGACGTCGACGCGTGGTACGAACGCGCGGCCCGCGCCCTGCACGTCGAAGGTCTCAAACCGCACGAAAAAGACGTCGCCCGAGCGCTTCTGGCCGAACTCGGCTTCGATCCCGGCCTGGTGGACCAGGCCATCGCCGACCCGACGACCAACGACGAGGTCTTGGCCGATCACCAGCGCGTCGTCGACGCCGGCGGCTACGGCGTGCCGACGCTGTTCTTCCCCGACGGGCAGTGCCTGTTCGGGCCGGTGCTCATCGACCCGCCCGTCGGTGAGGCGGCGCTGCGGCTGTGGGACGCCGTCGTCGCGTGGACGGAGTTCCCGTACCTCTACGAGCTGCAGCGGCCGAAGACACCCGCCGACCAGCAGGCCATCACCGAGACTTTCCGCCCGTACCTGCAAGCCCGCGACTGGGTGTCGATCAACCGAGGCAAGGTCATCAATTTCGACACACCAGAGTGACCCCGCGGCGCGGTCCGCGGGTCCGGCCATTACACGACGTCAGTCTCTCGCGGCCGCCTCGATCTGCTTACAGATTCGCTCCATGAGCCGGTCGTCGGCGACGATCTCCAGCACGACTGCGCCGAGATAGACATCGTCGCTCGGTGCGTGACGCAGTACGTCGGGCATGCCCTCGACGATTTCGACGAGTTCGTCGATGCACGCCCGGAACCCGTCGAGCGGGATACCCATCAGGTGTGTGCAGTCTGTCAGCAGCCCGCTGTACGCCGACGGCACGCTGACATCACGGCAGCGCTCGGCGAGTTCGACGAACCGCTCGTGAAAGTCCATCATCCGATTGGCCACGTGCAGGATTCCGTCGGCGTCGGCGAGATCCTCGTCGTCAAAGCCGATCACGTCCTTGAACGCCGGCGAGTGCATGAACGACTCCAACCGTTCGGTGAGCTCGCACACGTCGTCGACGCAGTCCTCGAAGTAAGCCGCGACCTCCCAGCCGCTCCGCAGGTGCCGAATCGGCGCCGCAGAGTAGTTCAGCTCGCAATCGCGCAGGCGCGGCCGCACCTTCGCGTAGCGTTGCACGAGTACCGACACAAAGGCCGCCCACGTCCATCCCGTCGGCCTTTCTCTCAGCAGGACGTCGAGATCCTCTGCGGTGTATGCGATGGCAGCGTAGGGCTTTTCATCCTCGGCCGTGCCGGCCGGCGGAATGTCGGGCTGAGGCGTGATTGACTTCATCAACTCCGCCCCCTCGACGCCGTACACACCCCGGGTGTCGCCCCGCAGCGCCCAGCGATGCTGTCGATCGGCGCGATACGCCAGGATCTCGGCTTCCCGCTCGGCGGCCAGCCGGCGTTCCTGCTCGCGGCGGATCAGCGCCCGGATCCCGAAGAACAGCCCGATCGCCGCCCCCACACCGACGATGACCCAGTAGTAGTTGATAACCACCCAGATCAGCACCAGCACACCGAAAAAGGCCGCCGCGCCGCCGGAATCCGAACCACGCCTTGCCATCACGGCCGCCCCAGCCCGTCGAACCCACCGGTACACATCGCCACACCCGCCCCTACAGCGGCTGGGTGTAGCCGATGCCGCGCGCCCACTCGACGACCGCCGGCTTGGCGTCCAGGCACATGGTGTCCACCGCCGCCAGCAACACGATCGCCGCCTCGGCCGGCGCGAACCCCGTCCGCTGCAGCTTGCCCAGCACCGCGGGCGGCGCCACCCCGAAGCGCAGCTCGTGACACAACTCCTTGCCGATGTCGATCATGTCGAGCACCGAGGTGTAGTACACCCCCATGCCGTCGAGCTGCGCGATGAAGTCGTACTCGTCGGCCTGCGCCGGAGCCGACAACGCCACTGCTCCGCACACCGCGAGCACGCTCGCGATTCCCCCACGTCCGCGCATCATCCCCCCTTGATTAGCGCTTCCGAACCGACGGTAACCCCACCCACCGACAAGTCCGCTGCCTCGCTGCGGGCGCATCGTCGAAACCGCGAACCCGCATATTTGTCGGCCGACCGTTCTACCCTGCAAGTCCGTGGGGGAACACGATGACGATGACGCCTGATGAAACGCCCCGCTTGGCCAACGCCGCCGAGCGGCGGGTCTACCAGTGCCTGACCGCGCAGCTCGAGCCGAACGACGCGGTGATCGCCGGCCAGCGCGTCACCGACCACCTCAAGGACCACGAGGTCGACTTCGTCGTCGCGATCGAGGGCGCGGGGATCGTCTGCCTGGAGGTCAAGGGCGGCGACGTCTGGCACGACGGCGAGTCCTGGTGGCAACGCCGCCGCGGGCATGAGCACAAGATCAACCCGGTCCGCCAGGCCCGGGAGGCCTGCTACGCCCTGCGCGAGTTCATCGAGAAGGACGACCGCTGGACCCAAAATCGGCTGCGCTGGGACCACGTCGTCGTCTTCCCCAACGCCGAGATCGCCGCGGACTTCGCCCTGCCGGAGTGCCCGCGCTGGAAGGTCATCGACCGCAACGACCTGTCGACGCTGGTCGACAAGCTCAAGTATGTGCTCATCAGACAGGAAATCGATCGTCCGCTGCTGAGTGCCGAGGGCATCGAGCAACTCTCAACAGCGCTGAGCGGCAGGGGATTACCGCAACGCAGTATCGTCGCGCGCGCGTTGGCCAACGAGGACTCCGCCGACGCGCTGACCGAGCACCAGGCCGTGATCCTCGACGCCATACAGCTGCTCAACCGGGTGGAAATCCGCGGGGGAGCGGGCAGCGGCAAGACGTTTCTGGCGATGGAGCAGGCCCGCCGGCTCTCGGGGAAGGGTCAGCGCGTCGCGCTGGTCTGCTACTCGCACGGGCTGGCGTCGTATCTGGAGCGCATCTGCGCCACCTGGCCGCGACGCCAGCAACCTGCCTACGTCGGGGAGTTCCACGACCTCGGCAAGTTGTGGGGCGCCCCGAAAGGGCCCGACGAGTCGCTGCGCACCGAGGAGACCGTCCAGTTCTGGGAGCACGACCTGCCGCTGCAAATGACCGAGTTGGCCACGCAACTGGAGCCGGGGCATCGGTTCGATTCGATCATCGTCGACGAGGCCCAGGATTTCGCCGACGCCTGGTGGGACCCGCTGTTGGCCGCACTCAAGGACGATGAGACCGGTGGCATCTATGTGTTCACCGACGAGGGCCAGCGGGTGTTCAACCGGTTCGGTGCGCCGCCGGTGCCGTTGGTGCCGCTGCTGCTCGACCACAATCTGCGCAACACCCGCCAGATCGCCAATGCGTTTCAGCCCCTTGTCGATCATCCGATGCGCTACCTCGGCGGGGAAGGGCCTGCGGTGCAGTTCATCCCGTGCACCCGTGAGGACGCGATGGACGTCGGCGACGATCATGTCGAGCGGCTCCTGGAGGAGGGCTGGCGGCCCGAAGACGTCGCGCTGTTGACCACCGGCAGTCGTCATCCCGAACAGGTCGAGCGCCAGAAAGCCGGCCACCGCGCCTATTGGGACAGTTTCTGGGACACCGACCAGGTGTTCTATGGGCACGTGTTGGGGTTCAAAGGCCTTGAGCGACGGGCCGTGGTGCTTGTCGTCAACGAGGAGGCCGCGTTCGACCGCTCCCGCGAGCGGCTCTACGTCGGATTGTCCCGTGCCCGCGACCAACTCGTGGTGTGCGGCGATGCCGGCTTCATCCGGGACGTGGGCGGACCCGACCTCGCGCGGCGGCTGAACCTGCCGTCGAGTTAGCGTGCCCGCATGAGCGAGCTGGACCGCGATCGCTGGGAGGAGCGCTACCGAAGTCGCGCCGTACCACAGGCGGACGAGGTGAGTCTCCCGGCCGTGTTCGCGCCGTTCGAAGACCTGTTCCCGACGAAGGGGCGAGCACTCGAATTGGCATGCGGGCAAGGGCGGGCCAGCGTGTGGCTCGCCTTACGCGGCATGGACGTCTGGGGAGTCGACATTTCGCCGACAGCCATCAGCCAGGCGCGAGATCTGGCTGCGCGCAGCGGTGTCGGCGATCGGTGCCGATTCGACGTCGTCGACCTCGATAGCGGTCTGCCCGCGGGCCCGCCCGTCGACGTCGTCCTCTGTCACCGGTTCCGGGACCGGCGGCTGGACCAACCGATCATCGAACGGCTCGCACCCGGTGGGCTGCTGGCGATCTCGACGCGAAGCGTCGTCGGCGCCGGACCGGGGCGGTTCCGGACGGCGCCAGGGGAGTTGACGACCGCGTTCGCCCAGTTGGAGAACATCGCCTCGGGTGAGGGCGACGGCGAGGCATGGCTGCTCGCCAGAAAGCCCTGATTACCTGCGGATTTAGGCTCTCCGCACTTCATCGTCGCCGTAGTTGTCGGTGGCCGTGTCTATGGTCGAGGTGTTCGCGCGGATCAAGGGGGGATGATGCGCAAACGTGGATTCGTCGTGGCTGTGCCGGCGGGGGGCGCCTGTACCGCTTTTCAAGCTGGCCGTCGCTCGCGATATGGCCTGAGCGATACTTTCAAATATTGCTTAGATAAACTCGGGTGCCTGAAATGACCGACAGCGGCCTCACGACGGCCTTTCTAGATCTGCCTGTCACAGTGAGGGTCTGGCAGCTGCTGCTCATGCTCGTCATTGCTGCGGTCCTCGGCTATGCCATCCGCTACGCGCAGGACAAAGAGAACGAACGCGGTCGCGACGACGACGAACCGACCTGGCACTAGCCCCTGATCGAGCGCACGTTGTCATGACCTAGAGACTGCAGTGGTCTGGTTGAGGCATCCGGGGGCGAGTTCCCCGACCAATGGGGCACCATGGTGCCATGACGCTCTCCGAGACGATGCTGCGCAACATCGCCGGCGATGTCGTTTACGCCCGGGGCGAAGACTACGTCCGTTACGTGCGCGGATTGCGCGTCACCAACGTCAAGGCCTACGCGTCGATCCAGGCCAAGAACGTCTACACCGTGGAGTTGGACTGGTCGGGTCCGCGACCCGTCGGGACCTGCACCTGCCCTCACCACGCCGACGGCAACTTCTGCAAGCACCTGGTCGCGACCGGCCTCGCTGTGATCGACTCCGGGCGGGTCGCCGTCGACGACGATCCCACCCTGGGGCTGGAGGCGGTTGTGGAGGCCATGAGCGTCGACCAACTGCGCCAAATGGTCATGACGCTCGCACAACGCGATGACGGATTGCGGCGCATGCTGGAGCTTCGCGCCAAGACCGCCTCCGGCGACGACGCGCAGGCCAAGGCGGAGCTCGAGGCCTATGTGCGAAACACGTTGAGGTTCCGCGGCTTTATCGACTACCGGCGCTCCTTCGAGGTCGCGGCCGTGGCCAGCGAAATGCTCGACGAACTCGAAGACCACCTCGACGTTGGTGCTGCCGAGATCGTGCGCCCGGCGTTGCTGCGCGCGCTGACCCGGCTACGCAAGATCATGGAGCAGGCCGACGACTCCTCAGGCTCGATCGGTGATCAATGCCAGCGGGCCGTCGGCCTCTACGCGCGGGCCTGCCGGCTGGGCAACCCGGACCCGGTCAAGCTCGCCACATGGCTAGTCAACTTCCGGGCCGACTCGCCGGGGTGGCCGAACGTGACTTTGGCCGACTTCGTCGATGCGTTCGACGAGCGGGCCCTCGCGACGTATCGGCGCGCCGTGACAGCGCTGGACCGCGAGCTCGCCGGTCTTGATCAATGGAAGCGGCACGAGGTCGACGCAATGCTGTTGGAGCTCGCCGATCACGACGGCGATGTCGACCGGGCCATCGAGTTACTCAGCCAAGGGCAACACCCTGAGTACGGCACGATCGTCGACCGGTTGCGCGCGGGCGGACGCGCCGCGGAGGCGCTGACATGGATCGACCGCGCGGTTGCCGACGGATGCGTCACCAGCTACGCCGGAGGGACCGCGTACCGACTGAGTCCTGACGACGTCGCCCGGACTTACCGCGAGCTCGGCCGCATCGACGACGCAGTCGCCGTCCTGCGTGCAGATTTCGTTCGACAACCGTCTGTCCAGACTTACAGTGTTCTCCGGGATTTCGCCGCTGGCGTCGACCGCACCGAGACCGAACGCGACTGGGCCTTTGAGCACGCACGCGAACTGGCCTCAGACCGTTTCGCCGCCGGCGCGGTCCTGGTGCAAGTCTGCCTGAGCGAGGGGGATATCGACGCCGCGTGGCGAGCCGCGGACCGTTACGGCGCCGGCCGGGCGTGGCGGGAACTAGCGGACCGGGGCGCCGAGGCCCGGCCCGTCGCGGCGGCAGACCTGTACCGACCGCAGCTCGAGAGCGATCTGCGCTACCCCGACTCCACGTGCTATCCGGGCATCGCCGAGACGTTGGCAAAAATGGCGCGACTCTACGAGAAGGGCGGTCGCAGCGCAGATTTCGCGTCGTTCATCGCGCAGATCCGCAAAGACTACGGCAGGCGGCCGGCACTGATGAAGGCGCTGGACGCCGAAGGGCTCTGAAACCCCTGAGCGAACGCATGCGCCGCGAAATCTGCACCAGGGTCGTGATGCGGCTCGGAGCACAGCCCTGGCGCAGAACTCGACGACCGCGAGCTCAGCCAGGCCCGTCGAGCGTCACCACGCCGCGGCGCCACGCGTCGAGCACGTCCTCCACGCGCGTATACACCTGCGCGCGAGCCGAATCGCGGTCGTAACCGGACATCAGCAGGTCGTCGTAGTCGGTGTCGAGATGGCGCACCGACGCCGCGACAGCCAGGCGCACCGCCTCGCGGTCCAACGAGCGTCCCGCCGCGCTTCGCCCGGCCCGCCCACTGCCCCGCGCCGCGGCGTGCAGCGCGATGGCCTCGGCGCGCTCGGCCGGACACCCCGGAAACTGTCGGCGGATCGCCGCGGCGAACTCACCGCGAAACTCCTCGTCCTCCACGGCCCGCCGGCTGCGATCCCGCTCCCTGCGCCGGGCGCGCGCGTCCGCGTCGGACAGGCATTCCTGCGCCGCCTGCTCGATCGCGGCCGGTTCCACCAGAACCCCTTGCCGCTCATAGCGTTTGCGTCGTCGACTCCACCGCACGACCACCGCCGACAACCGGCTGGCCTTGCGTGCGCGCCGCGTCAACGCCGCGTCGCCGGACGGCAGAAACTCAAGATGATCCAGGTCCGCGCAGTCCAGGCACAACGTGCCCTTCGGGTCCTTGACGAGTAGGTCGCCGGGCTCGTCGCACGCGTCGCACACAAACGAGTCGTGCGGTGAAATCACCACGATGTCCTGCGGCCGTTGGCGCGGGCGCTCGGAGACGGGGTCCGGTCCGCCGGGCAACCCCCACTGAGTGCGGTAAGCGCGCTCGGTGTCGGGATCGCCGCCCTCACTGAATTGCCGGTCCCGGTAGTCCATTTCGTACGGGTGCAGCTCGCGGTCGCGGGCCCACTGCTGCACCGCTATCAGCGCCGCGCCGAGCTTGTCGGCGTCGACCCCCGCGCACCGGGCGAGCACAGGGACACGACCCATTTCCCAGCGCTCGACGTTGACCTGCGCCAGCCAGCCCAGGCCGACGAGGACGTCGACGGGGCTAACGAAGCCGTGCTCGGCCATGGTCGCCTCGGCGATGCGCGCCACCCGGGTGTGAAGGGTCGCCATGATGCCGTCCGACTACGCCGGCCTGCGGGTGCTCTGAAGACGGTCCACGATCTGCTGTTGCCCGGCGGCCATGACGTCGAACTTGCCGCGTATCTCCATGAAGCCGTTGTCGACGTGGGTGCCGGTAACGTCGCGGTCGGCGGCCCCGGCCAGCACCCGCGTGGCCGCCGCGTCGTGCTCGGTGGCGCGCACCCGCCCGGTCAGGCCCTGCACCTGCTCTTCGAGCGCGCTGACGCGTGATTCGAGGTCTCCGGAGTCCACGCGTCGAGCCTAGCGGCGATTTCCGGGCATCGACTGCACCGATTTCACCCGGCGCTGACGTCCTCGGGCCGTGCCGCCGCCTGCCAGTCCGCGTAGATCTCAGCCAGGAACTGCTCCACTGCCACCGCGGCGTGCGCGGCGCGCGCCGAGCCGAACATGTCGAAAGCGTGCTGCGCGAACGGCAATTCGGCATACACCACCGGTTGCGTGCTGACGTCGTGCAGCTTGGCCACGAACGCGCGCGCCTGCTCGACGGGCACCAGCGAGTCGTTGGTCCCGTGCAACACGAAGAACGGTGGCGCGTCCGCGCTCACGTGGTTCACCGGCGACGCCTCGGCATACGTCTCGAAGCTAGTCTGGTGCGGCTGCTTGATCACCATCTGCTCGAGCAGCTCGGGCATCGACGGATGCATCGCGTCGTCGAAGCGGGTGAAGTCGTAGACCCCGTAGAACGGCACCGCGGCCTGCACGCGGGTGTCGACGTCTTCGAAGCCCGGCTGGAACCGCGGGTCGCCGGGCGTCAGCGCGGCCAGCGACGACAGGTGCCCGCCGGCCGAGCCGCCGGTGATCGCGATGAACTCGGGGTCGCCGCCGTACTCGGCGATGTGGGCCTTGACCCACGCGAGCGCGCGCTTGACGTCGACGATGTGGTCGGGCCACGTGTTGCGCGGGCTGTGCCGGTAGTTGACCGCCACGCAGATCCAGCCGAGCTCGGCCAGGTGGCTCATCAGCGGATGCGCTTGTCCGCGTTTGTTACCCGTCACCCAGCCGCCGCCGGGGACCTGGAAGAGCACCGGCGCCTTCCCGTTGCGGTCGAGGTCCGGACGCCGCCAGATGTCGAGATGATTGGCGCTGCCGTAGGGGCCGTAGCTGATGTCGCCGTCGTGGGTGTAGTCGCGGTAGATCCGCAGCATCCGCAGCGCGCCCGGGCTCTTGGCGGTGCCCGCGCCGGCGGGTCGACGCCACAGGCCCGTCGAGTCCGTGCGGCGATCGGCGCCCAGACCGCGGTCCAACGCTTCCTTCAACGGGGTACCGGCCCGGTGCGCCGCGCGGTTGAAGTTCAGCAGGCCCACCGCTGAGATCGCGGCGACCACCCAGGCGATGATGCGCACCGGCCGGGTCAGCCGGCGCCCGGTCAACGCCAGCCCGGCGAGCTGGCTTGCCAGCGTCTGCAGGGGGAGTTCGCTGACCACCAGGCCGTACCCGAACGAGACCATCGACGGGTAGCCCTTACGCGCCAGCGGCCGGTAACCGTTGAGGGTGGAGGCCGCGGTCATTGCCGCGACAGCCAGCGCCGCCACCTGCCGGGCGATGTGAAGAACTCGATCTTTGCGCATCCTGTCACCATACGAGGCGCCGACGGCGCGGCTATGGATCGGCCGTCGGACCGGCCTCATCCACAGCCACCTCATCGGCCGGCACCATCAGCGGCCGTCGCCCCTTACGCTGATCGTCGTGGGCATGCTCGAGGATCACCAAGCGCGGATTTCGGCGCTGGAGGCAGCGCAGGGGATTACCGCGCCGTGTTGACGGCGATCAACGCGCTGGGCGTGAACCAACGGGACCACACGGCTCGTCTAATCGGCGTCGAAACCAGGCTGACCGGGGTCGAAACCAGGCTGACCAGCGTCGAGAATGAACTGGCTGATTTCCGTCAGGAAGCCCGAGCCCGATTCCGCTCGGTGGATGAGCATCTCGCCGAGATCAAAGACTTGATCGTCGGCCGTAACAGCTGATCGCACCTGGCGGTGCTTGTCAGTGCTTGTCGGTGCCCGCGCGTACCGTCCGCGACATGAACCACGGACGCAGACGACGCCAGGCCAAGCGGGTGCGACGGGACGCACGGCGTCGAGGCCAACGTGACACCGTGGACGAGTCACCCCTGGTGCCCCTGATCCGCGAGTTGCTGTCCACGCGTCGTCCGCTGGAGTTGCTTGCCTTGGCCAGCGCCCTGATTCGCGCGGCGGCGCCCGACCCTGTCACGAGGCTGAAATCCCCTCGCCGCGACCCACTTTGGCTCGATCAGGTGGTCACCGGTCTGATCGACGTGCCATGTCGCGAGACGACGACACTGCTTGCGGTGCTCGCCGAACTGCTCATCGACGACGAGGACCTACGGGCGCGGTGCCGACAACATGTCGCCGCGCGGGACGACATGGTTCCGGCTTGGGCTCGGCGACTCGGGGACATCGACGTCTACCGAGCGGTGCGGATGCCGCACGTGCTCGGCGATGCCGACCAACTACTGATCGGCGCGCGGCTCATCGGCGGTCACGAGCTGACCTGCCTGGTGTACATCGACCACAACCTGACGTCAGCAGCCACCGACGTGCTCTTCCTGCAGAATTCGATCGCCAACGTGCTTCGCGCCGCGGACCACCCCGATATGGGCGTGGCCGAGATGAGCCTCGCCGACGCCCGGGCCTGGATCACCCAAGGCCTCGAGCACCCGCTGATCGGGTTCGGGGACGACAGCGGGTGGTTGTGGCCAGCACTGCTCACCTGGCTGATCCGGCAGTTACCCGACAACGGGACGAGATATCTGCCGCCCGCGGTCGATTTCGCGCAGAGCGAGGATCTGCTGGACGCGTTCTTCGCCTCACCGTCGGGCGCGCCGTTCAATGCCTGCGAGTATCGGGAGCTGGCGCTCGAGCTCCTGCTGGATACCGGCACTGGCGATCCGCTGCGCTGGAGCCCAACACGCGTCGAGCATGCGTTAGCCGCATCGTCGTACGGCGACACCTACATGCCGATCGGCACCGTCCTCAACGTGCCCGAGATCCTGCGCGCCTACATTCCATTTGCTCACGCGCGGAGCGGGATCCGTGCAGAGCTCACCGCAGCGGCAATCGCCGTCGTCGACCGGATGGCGCAGTCATACAAGCGGGAGGTGCTGGAACGGGCTGCGGACTGGGGTGAAGACTTCGGCGCCGACGCATCGTAGAGGCCGTGTCAGATCCGGCTCAACGCCGTGCGATCAGGTGCCGACGCGTGAAGGGCGCCCAGGCTTGCGTGCCCAAGTCGCATGGAATTTCCGAACCGCTGAAGCGTCCCACACTGCGCCACCGCGTAGTTCAGCCAGCGGCGCGGGAAATGATGGCATCGACCGCAATTGGTGAACACGCTGGCGTGCGACGCCTAGCTCCTCGGCAATCTCGGCGGCCGACATCAGCTCTGGCATGGTCGGCGACTCCGCGAGTACAGCATGCAGCGTTTCCCGCGCAATCGAAACCCCAACCAGCTCAGCGTTGATCACGCTGGTTACTTCACTCATCATCTTTTCGCCCGCAGCCAGCATTGGGAGGTGGCCGTCGCCATACACCGTCACGTTGACACCTACGCCCGGCCGGCGTGCGACCAACGCATCGACCGACTCCAAATCATCGGTCCACTGCTCCATCATTTCGTCGGTCGGATCAAGGTCGAACGCATAGGTGATTACCCAGTCGTCAGTCGTCACGGTTCGGCCTCCTGCGCTGTGCCCGTCGTTCCTTCTTGCTCGGAGCGGGCCACGGAAGACCCGCCTTCTTGACTGCGGTGAGCACGTCCAGGCGCCGCCGGTGTGGGTTCCGCGGTGTTGCCGGGTAGCGCACGATGTAATTGCCGGCCAGGTCGAAGAACCGGCGGTAACCCTCCTTGTCAACCTCGACAGTCCACCCCTGCGACACCGCCCACTCGACGATGTCACCGATGTCGTCTCTACCCATAATGAGAATTCTCTTGCGGATTGTCAATAGTTATTCCGGAGGGCGTGCGTTCGCAGCAACCGTCTTGTCGGGGACCTGCTCGACAAGCTCGACGCTACTTTGACGGTCTGACAGGCGACGCCCAACAGCAAGGAGTCACCGGCCCGCCAGCCATGCGAAGAACTCCTCGGCGCTGAACACCGCCTTGCCGTACTCCTGCGCCTTGCGCGCCTTACCGGACTGCGTCCCGGCCTCGGCGGTGATCAACACCTCGCACCGTGTCTTGGTCACCGACCGTACCGGCGCCAGGCCCGCCGACGCCGCCAACCGTTCCATCTCGTCGCGCTCCACCACCTGCCCGGTCGCATCCAAAGCCGTTCCGGTAAAGCAGATCCGGGCGCCCGGCACCAACGTCGCGTCGATATCGTGCCGCGAAGCCGTTGCCGCCCCGCTCATCACGTCGACGCCCAGCAGCACCGACGCCTCATGCAGGCGCGCCACCACCTCATCAGGCAACAGCGCGCGTGCCGCCGCGGCCCGCAGCTGGTCGGCCACCGACTGGCGGGCCGCCGCGTCCCACGTCGTCGCATCCCCGGTGTCGACCTCGGCGGCCGAGAGGTGGCCCAGCACCACCGCCCCGACCCCGCGGCTGACCCGAAGCAACGCCGACAACCCCGGCCGATGCTCGGCCGACGGCGTCGGGGTCGCGTGGTCGCGGCTGACCAGCAGCCCCGACACCAGTTCGGCCTCCTCGGGTTCCTCGAACGCCGACGAGCCGCCCTGGGCGTCGGTCGATGCGTGCGCCTTCAGCGCCGACTGCGCCCGCTCCAACGCCGTGCGCCCCGTCACCGGCACCCGCCCGAGCTCGACCCCGAACGGCATCACCGCCACCTGCCCCAGCCGCTTGAGCTCGAAGTCGATCAACCCCAGCGTCTCGTCCACCCCGACGCCGACCGGCGTGCACCCCGCCAGCATCGGTGCGATCACCGCCCACGCCTCCCGAAGCGTCGGCGCCAGCAGCACATCGGACACGCTGATACCGAACGCATTTCGCGCATCAGCGAGATCACGCTGCGGGTTGATCAGCGTCGACAACCCGGTGCCGTCGTCGAACGCCACCGCCAACTCCACCGGCCTCGGCCGCGACATCCGGCCCTCGTCGCCGACCGTCAGCATGCCGATCGCGCAGTAGCGCCGCGCCGCGGCCCGATCGCCCGAGTCGCGCAGAAACCGCGCGATGCGCCGGTCCGTCTTCAGATCCTTCGGCAGCACAGGACGTTTCAGCACCAAACCGGCCAACGACGTGCACCGGCTCAACGCCACGTAGAGCTGACCGGTCGAGAACATCCCGCCGGTGAGGTCGACGACCAGGCGGTCCAGCGTCTGCCCCTGGCTCTTGTGGATCGTGATCGCCCAGGCGAGCTTGAACGGCAGCTGCGTGAACGTGCCGATCACTTCGCGACGCAGCGAACCGCCCTCGATCACCGGGCGCGTCGCCTCCCACGTGAAAGGCGTGACGTCGGCGCATGATCCGTCGGCGAACTCCACCTCGACGACGGCGCCGTAGCGATTGTAGTCCACGCCGACCACGCGCCCGATCGAGCCGTTGACCCACCGGTCGCCCTGGTCGTTGTTGAGCATCATGACCTGCGCGCCGACCTTGAACCGCAGCTCGTCCTCGATCGGCTTGTCGAAGAGCGACAAATCCCCGGATTCCCGTGCCCGGTGTATCAGTTCGTCGCCCGGCAGCCGTTCGAGGTGCTGACGGTTGCGTGCCGTCACCAGCCGATTGGTCGGCGCCAGCGTCAACCAGAACTCGCCGTCCGGCGGTACGAACTCGGCGTCGGCGCGGGCGTTGAGTTGCTCCTGGGCGTGCCCGAGCAGCACGCCTTCGCGAATCTCGTTGAGTATCGCCGTCATCCGGTCATCACCAAGCTGCCGGAACACCGTTGTCAGCGAGACGGTGGGGAAGTCCTCCGGCGTGAACCGCCGGGCCGAGAAGAAGTACGGCGTCTCGTAAACGGTGGAGAAGTAGGCCTCTTCACCGTCGCTGATCACCGGTGGCAGCTGGTACAGATCGCCGACCAGCACGATCTGCACGCCGCCGAACGGCGTTCCAGGCTCGGGACCGAACCGCTCCAACGCGCCGGCGACCATGTCGAACATGTCGGCGCGCACCATCGACGCCTCGTCGATGATCAACGTCTGCAGCGACGCCAGCGTCTTGGTGAACCGGCTTGGCCGGTAGTCACCGCTGCTGACGTCGGCCAACGATGTGGTGGTGCGGAACCCGAACAGCCGGTGGATGGTGTAACCGTCGACGTTGAGCGCGGCGATACCGGTCGGCGCGACCACCACCACGTTGCGGTCGGTATTGGCCATGAAGTGGCGGATCAGGGTCGACTTGCCGGTGCCGGCCTTGCCCGTGAGGAACATGTGCCTGCCGTCGGCCAGCAGCGCCAGTGCGTGCCGGAACTCCTCGGTGAGGATGATCTCGCGGTCCAGTGCCATCGGCTCCAAGTAAACCGTGTGCGCTTGCGACGCTATGCACGAGATTGAAACCAGGGCTGTGACGGCGACACAACAGCCCTCAGCGCAATCTCACCCATAGCAACATCCCGAGCACATCCACGGCTACATCCCCGCGGCCACCAACGACCCCAGCGCAACGTCGGGGTTGTCGCGCTGAAAGCCCTCCAGCCGCCACGGGGTGGAAAACAGCACGAGCATGACGCCGTCGGTGCGGGTCAACACCTCGGCGGAGACCTGCTTGTCCATGAACTCGGCGTCCTCGGGGGCGACGACCCGCGCGACCTGGTAGGGCAGCGACTCCAGCGAGATCGGGGCGCTGAGCTCGGTGGCCATCCGGTGCGACGCCACGTCGAACTGCATCGGGCCGACGGCCGCCAGCACCGGGGCCTGGTCACCGCGCCGGTCGGAGCGCAGCACCTGCACCACGCCCTCCTGCTCGAGCTGTTCGATCCCGCGGCGGAACTGCTTGTGCTTGCTCGGATCGGCGTTGCGGGCCACCGCGAAATGCTCGGGGGAGAAGCTCGGAATCGGCGGAAATACCACGGGCACATCGCGATACAGCGTGTCGCCGGGGCGCAGCGCGGCCGCGTTGGCCAACCCGATCACATCGCCCGGCCACGCGGTGTCCAGCGTCGACCGGTGCTGACCGAACACCGATTGCGCGTACTTGGTGACGAACGGCTTACCGGTGGCGGCGTGGGTGAGCACATCACCGCGCTCGAACGTCCCCGAGACCACCCGGGCATACGCGATGCGATCGCGATGCGCGGAGTCCATGCCGGCCTGCACCTTGAAAACGAAAGCGCTGAACGCGGATTCGGTGCCGCGCAACACCCCGTCGACGTCGACCGCGCCGGCCGGGGCCGGTGCCAGCTCGATCAGCACATCGAGCAGCTGGTTCACCCCGAAGTTCAGCGCCGCCGAGGTGAACAGCACCGGAGAGGCTGCGCCGCTGAGGAACTGGTCGCGGTCATAGTCGGCGCCGTCGGCCGACAGCAGCTCGGATTCCTCGACGGCGGTGTCCCAGTCGTCACCCGCGGCGGCACGGGCGTCGACGGCGGCGATGTGTTCTTCGGGCGCCACGGTGGCCCCACCGGCGGTGCGGGTGAACCGGATGAAATGACCATCGCGACGGTCCAGCACCCCCTTGAAGTCGCCGGCGATACCGACCGGCCAGGTCAGGGGAGTGGGGCGCAGCCCGATCCGGTCGGCGATCTCGTCCATCAACTCCAGCGCGTGGCGGCCGGGCCGGTCCCACTTGTTGATCACCGTGATGATCGGGATGCCCTGATGCTTGCACACCTGGAACAGCTTCAGCGTCTGCGGCTCAAGCCCTTTGGCCGCGTCGACCAGCATCACCGCGCAGTCGACGGCCGTCAGCACCCGGTAGGTGTCCTCGGAGAAGTCGGCGTGGCCGGGGGTGTCGAGCAGGTTGATGACGCAGTCGCGGTACGGGAACTGCAGCGCCGTCGACGTGATCGAGATGCCCCTGGCCTTCTCCATCTCCATCCAGTCCGACACCGTGGCGCGTCGGCCCGCCTTGCGGTGCACCGCGCCTGCCTCGGTGATGACCCGGGCATGCAGGGCCAACGCCTCGGTCAGCGTCGATTTGCCGGCGTCAGGGTGGCTGATGACGGCGAAGGTTCTGCGCCGGGCGGCTTCGGCGGCGAGGGCGTTGTCGGTCATATCGGCAGCGATGATATTTCGCCGCGGAGCCGATTCCGTAATCGCGACCGACAAGCGGCCCCGACACCGGGCCGTCAGACGATGTAGACGAAGTGGGCGGCGATCAGGGCGACGATGGCCAGATCGACAACGTAGGAGCCGCCGGGGCCTGCCGCGACGGCGGGATACGTCGTGATGACCGCTTTCGTGGCGGTGTCGATCACCGTTACCGTGCCAACCCTGGACTTGCCGCGGTGTCCGACGCCTCCGGTTCGTCGGCCGGTTCCGGGAGGGTGTCTGTTCCTTTCGTTCGTCGACGACGGTGATCCCCGACGAGTCGCGCCCGGTCGCCGCGGCCGGGGCGCCCTCGACCTGCGGCGTCGTCGAGTCGTCAGGTGCGCTCGTCGTCGCATCGGCGCCGCTCGACACCGAGTGCCACCGCCAGCGCGCCGACCCGTCCGATATATCTCGCGTGTCCCATCGCTGTTCCTTTTTTACGCGTGGCGGTCCCCGCGTGGCGGCGAACCATGAACTCGCAACAGAGAATTGGCGGCGTCCGCGTTGATCAGGGCTTCGACCCCCACGCTGATGCGGTCGGCAGGCAGACCGGCCTGCTCGCACACCTGCCGCACGGCTTCCAGCGACGGCGCCCAGAACAGGCTGTAGAGCACCTCGTCGGTGCGCGCGCACAGCGCCAACAGCAGCCGCACATCGGCGCGGGCGGAGGCCGCGGCGGCGTCGAATTGCGTCAGCGTCTCATCGAGTGTTCCCGGCCCCGGCACGATCCGCGGCCAATAGCACTCGGCCAGGTACCACCCGTCCGACGCGTTCGTGGTCATCACGGGGTTTGACGTTAGGCAGGGAGACCACCTGCTGAATCAGGGATGTCCCTACGGTTACCTTTTGCTGTCCCTACATCGCTTCGTTGACTTGGGCATCTGAGCCGGCCGGATTTGTCCCGACGGGCACCGCGCTGACCATGCGCACCATGCTTGGCGCATACGCCGGCCGCGAAGAACAGACCCGCGCGGACGCCGAGGCCGCGCTGACGGCCAGCATGCGTTGCGGCGCGCACATTTTGGCGGTGTGGCCGATCACGGCCCTGGCTTTCCTGGAACTCTCGCTGGAGAACCACGAAGCCGCGCTGACCACTCTCAAGCCGCTGCTGCGGCAGCTCGACAAAACCCCGGACGCCCTGGAGATCTGCACCGCCCCGTTCGTCGCCGACGCGGTCGAAGCGTTGATCCGCGTCGATCAGCTCGCCGAAGCCGAGACGCTGATCGAGCGCCTCGAGCGCCGGGGCCGTCTGCTCGACCGGCCTCGGCTGCTGGCCGTCGGGGGACGGTGCCGCAGCATGCTATTGGCGGTGCGCGGGGAGGTCGGGGCCGCCACGAAGGCCGCGCGGCAGGCACTCGCTCACCACGAACGGTTGCCGATGCCGCTGGAACGCGCTCGCACACAACTGGTTTACGGTCAGCTCAATCGGCGGCAACGCCGCCGCAACGATGCGAGCGCCGATATCGGTGCGGCGCTGCGGTGTTCGACGATCTCGGATGCGCGCCGTGGGGCACTCGCGCACGGCACTGGCCGGTGCGCTTGACGCGCTGGACTAGGAATCCGCGATCCGCTGCGCGACGGCGCCGTAGCGTTCGATCCGTTCGGGATCGGCCAGCGAGTTGTACAGCACGATGCGCGTCGCCAGCCCGTCGTATTTCTCAATCAGCGCGTCCGCCAAGCCATCCCACGTCGATTCGGTCGCGAACTTCGCGATGTGCTCGTCGGTGATCTGTTCGGCCATGCCCTTGAAGTCGCCGGCCTTCTGCTTCTCGCGGATCCGCGCCGTCGTCCCTTCGAAACCCGCCTCGTCCCAGATGAACGCGTAGTTCGGGGTGCTGCCGTAGAAGCTCATGCTCGCCCGCACCAGCTCACGCTCGCGGTCGCGTTCCTCGTCGCTGTCGCCGACGATCGTCATCACCGGCACGATCACCGCGACGTCATCGGGGGAGCGGCTCGCCTTCTCCGCTCCGATCGCGATGTTCGGCACGACATGGCGCCAGATGTATCCGGGCTCGCCCAGCGGGTGCACATGCACCCCGTCGGCCACCTCGCCGGCCATCCGCAGCATCCACGGATTCACCGCCGCCACATCCACTTTCGGATCGGGTGCGTCGATCGGCCCGGGGCTCCACTGCGGGGTGATGAAGTCCAAGTCGTAGAACTCGCCGTGGTGGTCCAGCTTGCCGGTGCGAAACGCCGTGAAGCACGCCTTGACCGCCAACACGTAGTCGCGCAGCCGCGGGCCCGGCCGCTCGAACTCCACCCCGTAGCGCCGCACCACATGCGTGCGCACCTGCGTGCCCAGGCCCAGTCGGAAGTTGCCTGCCGAGGACTCCTGCAGCTCCCAGGCCGTCGCCGCCGTGACGAACGGGCTGCGCGGAAACGCCACCGCCACCCCCGTCGACAGCTCCAGGCCCGGCGCCGCCTGCGAGGCGATCGCGACGTTGAGATACGCCGTGCGTCCGGTTTCGGTGAACAACAGCCCGGAGAAGCCGGCCTCCTGCGTGCGCCTGGCGAGGTCGCCGGTTTGGGCGAGGGGCTGCGGGGTGGTCATCGCGTCGACAAACATGGGACGGACGCTACGCCGTTGCGGCTATGCTCTGAACCATGGACCTACTACGCAACGTAGTTGTACTGCTGCACATCGTGGGGTTCGCGGTGACCTTCGGGGCCTGGGTGGCCGAGGCCGCGGCGCGACGGTTCCGCACCACCCGCGCCATGGACTACGGGCTGGTGTTGTCGCTGATCACCGGCCTGGCGTTGGCGGCGCCGTGGCCGGCGGGCATCGAACTGAACTATCCGAAGATCGGCGTCAAGCTCGTCATCCTCGTCGTCCTCGGCGGGGTGCTCGGCATGGGCAGCGCGCGCCAGAAGCGCACCGGCGAGCCCGTGCCGCGGCCGATGTTCTGGTCGATCGGCGTGCTGTCCTTCGCGGCCGCCGCCATCGCCGTGTTGTGGTGACGCTCACGGAATAAACGACCGACCCCCCGGCTTTACGCCGGTATGACCAACACACTCACGGGCAAGGTCGCACTCGTCACCGGCGCCACCGCCGGGATCGGGTACGCCATCGCCCTACAACTCGCCGCAGAAGGCGCCGAGGTGATCGTCCACGGCCGCAACGCCGAGCGCGGCGCGAAGACGGTTCAAGATATCGAAAATGCCGGTGGCAAAGCACGATTCGCCGCTGCCGATATCGCCGACGCCGCCGATGTCCGCAGGCTCGCCGAAGAGGCCGGCGACGTCGACATCCTCGTCAACAATGCGGGGGTGTACCGCTTCTCACCCACCGTCGACACCACCGACGCCGACTTCGACGAGCTGATCAACACCAACCTGCGCGCGCCCTACGTGCTGGTGCAGAAGCTCGTGCCGGGCATGATCTCGCGCGGCGGCGGCATGGTCGTCAACGTCAGCACCGTGGCGGCGAGCACGCCCGCCGCGGACGCCGGCATCTACGGCGCGAGCAAAGCCGGCCTCGATCTGTTGACCAAGCTGTGGGCCGACGAGTTCGGCGCCGACGGGGTACGCGTGAACGCCGTCTCGCCCGGGCCGACCCAGACGCATGGCACCCGCGACCTCGGTGTTGACCTCGTCGAGGGGCTGGGCCGCACAACGGCTTTGGGTCGAACGGGCACGCCGGAGGAGATCGCCAACGCGGTGACGTTCGTCGCCTCACCGGCCGCCAGCTACGTCAACGGCGCGAACCTGACCGTCGGCGGCGGCCTACAGGCGATCCGCCCCGCCGCCTAACACTGCTCGCGAAACGTACACCAGGGCTGTCGGATCGTTGGCGATCGCGACCCTGGTGTACGTCTCGCGAAATATCGGGAACGAACGCGGCACGATGGGGCCATGACGACCCGAGAAGAAATCACCGAACAGATCGTGACCGCCCGCCTCGCGAAGGGCCTGACCTGGCAGCAGCTCGCCGACGCCATCGGCAGGCCGGTCGTGTGGACCACCTCCGCGCTGCTCGGCCAGCACCCCATCCCCGCCGAGTCCGCGCGAACCCTCGTCGACATGCTCGGCCTCGACGAGTCCGTCGTGCCCGCGCTCGCCGCGGTGCCCATGCGCGGCGGCCTGCCCACCGCGGTGCCCACCGACCCCACCATCTACCGCTTCTACGAGGCCCTTCAGGTCTACGGCGGCGCGATCAAGGAGCTCATCCACGAGGAGTTCGGCGACGGCATCATGAGCGCAATCAACTTCAGCGTCAACGTCGAGAAGAAGCCGCATTCGTCCGGCGACCGTGTCGTCGTGACGTTCGACGGCAAGTTCCTGCCCTACGACTGGACCGCCGCCGACTGAACCGCGCCCGGAATCGCCAACATCCCCAATATCTCAACGCTTAGGGCTATTTTGACCATCAGAATGCTCTGAATCTCAACCCCGGGGGTTTGGCATGACCGAGCAGTTCCTGGAACCTCGCCCGACCAAGGCGGAGCTCGCGATCTCGAAAGGGTGGGTCCAGGGCGTCGCGCTTGTCATGGTCTTCGGCTTCCTGATCATGGGCGTGCTCGCGGCGCGGACTTACACCGACTCGATGCCGCTGCCGCAGCGGGTGGTCGGCCCGGACGGCCAGACCCTGTTCACCGAACAGCAGATCACCGAGGGCCAGCAGATCTTCCTGCGCCGCGGGCTGCAGCAGTACGGCTCGGTGATGGGTCACGGCGGCTACCTCGGCCCCGACTACACGGCCGAGTACCTGCGGCTGTCGGCCGACCACGTCGGCGACGCCCTGCGCGACCGCGGCGTCCAGGACCCCACCGCCGCGGTCGTCGAGATGATGCGCACCAACCGCTACGACGAGGCCACCGGCACACTGCAGTTCACCGCCGAACAGGTCGCCGCCTTCGAACGCATCCGCGCCCACTACGCCGACATCTTCGGCACCGACTCCACCGAATACGGCCTGATCCCGCGCGTCATCACCGACCCGCAGGAGATCAACGACCTCACCGCGTTCTTCGCATGGACCGCCTGGGCTTCGGCCGCCGAGCGGGAAGGCCACTCCTATTCCTACACCAACAACTGGCCACCCGAGCACCGCGTCAACAACACCCCGACCGCCGACATCCTGGTCTGGTCGGCGATGTCGCTCATCGCGCTGCTGGCCGGGCTCGGCGCGCTGTTCGCCCTCTACGGCCGGTGGAGCCGCAAGATCGGTTGGCACGCAACCGAAACCCCGTCGCTGGCGTTCCGTCAACCCGGCCAGGTGCAGATCACGCCGTCGCAGAAGGCCACCGCCTGGTTCTTCCTCGTCGTCGCCGTGCTGTTCCTCGCCCAGGCGGTGCTGGGCGGCGCGATCGAGCACTACCGCGCCGATCTGAGCACCTTCTTCGGCATCGACCTGGCCCAGATTCTGCCGTTCAACCTGGCGCGCACCTGGCATGTGCAGCTGTCGCTGTTGTGGACGGCGGCGTCGTTCCTGGCCGCCGGAATCTTCTTGGCGCCCATCATCTCCGGGCGTGAACCGCGACGGCAGCACTGGCTGGCCTACGCGCTGCTCGGCGCGCTGTTCATCGTCGTCGCCGGCACGCTGACGGGCACCGCGCTGAGCACCTTCGGCGTGGACTGGGCCAAGGGTTCGATCTTCTTCGACCAGCAGTGGGAGTACCTCGACCTGCCGAGGTTCTGGCAGATCCTGCTCGTCATCGGGCTGTTCGTGTGGATCGCCATCATCTTCCGCTCGATCCGGTCACGGCTGAAGACCGAGAGCAAGATCAACATGCCGTGGCTGTTCTTCTACGCCGGGCTCGCGATTCCCGCGTTCTATGCGGTCGGCCTGCTCGCCGGCACCGAAACCCATCTCACCGTCGCGGAGTTCTGGCGGTTCTGGGTGGTGCACCTGTGGGTGGAGGACTTCCTCGAGCTGTTCACCACGGTCATGGTCGCCTACATCTTCGTGATGCTCGGCGTGGTGCGGCGCAAGATCGCGATCCAGCTGATCTTCCTCGACGTCATCCTCTACTCGATGGGCGGCGTCATCGGCACCATGCACCATCTGTACTTCTCCGGAACTCCGGTGGAGCACATGGCCCTTGGCGCGTTCTTCTCCGCGATGGAGGTCATCCCGCTGACGTTCCTCACCGTCGAGGCGTGGACGTTCCTGCAGCTGGGTTCGCGCCAGCAGTCGCGCAGCAGCGCGCCGTTCCCGCACCGCTGGGCGGTGATGTTCCTGGTCGCGGTCGGCTTCTGGAACTTCGTGGGCGCGGGCGTGTTCGGGTTCCTGATCAACCTGCCGATCGTGTCCTACTACCAGATCGGCACGGCGCTGACCGCCAACCACGCACACGGCGCGATGATGGGCGTGTACGGCATGCTGGCCGTCGGGCTGGCGCTGTTCGCGCTGCGCTACATCATCCCGGCTGACAAATGGCCCGACAAACTGGCCAAGATCTCGTTCTGGAGCCTCAACATCGGGCTGGCCTGGATGGTGTTCGCGACCCTGCTGCCGCTGGGCGTTCTGCAGCTGTGGCATTCGGTGAACGACGGCTACTACGAGGCCCGCTCGCTGGGCTACATCGCCCAGCCCGGCAACGCCGTGCTGGAATGGCTGCGCATGCCCGGGGACTTCCTGTTCATCCTCGGCGGCGTGCTGCCGTTCCTCTGGATCGCCTGGCTCGGTGTGCGATACGGCATCAAGGCGGCGACGCACACGCTGCCACCCGAGACGCTGTTCGTCGAGGAGCACGCCGAGGCCGAGGAGGACCGCACCGGGCTGGCCACCGCGGGCGGCGGCGGAACGTCGCGTTACGCCTCGGACCGGCGGCCCCCGGCGCCCGACGACCGCGACACCGGGGCGAGCCCATGACCGCGGGCATCGAAGCCGCCACCTGGCTGACCATCGGCTACGCCGCGCTGCTGGTCCTAATCGCCTACGGCATCGACACTTTCGCCCGCCGCGCGGCGGCGACGGTGGAGGGGCACCGCAACGGACCGTTCGTCTACCACGAGGATCACGACGCCTGGCTGTGCCCCGAGGACCAGTGGCTGTGGCCCACCTCGTTCGACCCGGACAACCGCGTCATGCGCTACCGCGGCAGCCCGTCGATCTGCAACGCCTGCCCGGTCAAGCACACCTGCACCACCTCGCAGGACGGCCGCGAGATCAGCCGGGCGATCGACAGCTGGCCCGCGTCGGAGGCCGCGCGTTTCCACCGCGGAATCGCCTGCGCTGTCAGCGCGATCGCGGTGATCTGGCCGCTGGCGATGGCGCTCGCCGCCAACACCGTGCCCGAGGCGCTGCTGTTGATAGGGAGCGCGGTGGCCGCCGGGCTGGTGTCGCTGCCGCTGTGGTCACACCTGCGCCGTACCCCGGCCGTGCCCGACGGCGTGGTGTTCCAGTCCCTTGACGACAACCTCGATGAGCGAAACCGACTGGCCGAAGCCGAACTCCGCCGTCGCACCACGTATGCCTCCGATCGACGGGAGCCACGCTGATGGGCGCCTGGGTGGTCGTGGTCGTCTTCTTGGCCGTCGTGTTGGTGGGCGTGGCGATCGCGTCGCTGCGCATCATCAAGGAGTACGAACGCGGGGTGGCGTTTCGGCTCGGCCGGCTGCGCGGACCGCTCGGGCCGGGCATCGTCGTCGTGCTGCCCGGCGTCGACAAGCTGGTCCGCGTCGACCTGCGCACGGTGACGCTGACCATCCCGCCGCAGGAGGTCATCACCCGCGACAACGTCACCGCCCGCGTCAACGCCGTCGTGCTGTTCCGGGTGGTCGACGCGACGAAATCCGTGATGGCCGTGGAGAACTTCGCGGTCGCCACCTCTCAGATCGCCCAGACCACGCTGCGTTCGGTCGTCGGCCGCGCCGACCTGGACACCCTGCTGGCGCACCGTGCCGACCTCAACGAGGACCTGGCGGCGTCGATCGCCAAACAGACCGAGCCGTGGGGGATTCAGGTCGAGGTGGTCGAGATCAAGGACGTCGAGATCCCCGAGATGATGCAGCGCGCGATGGCCCGCGAGGCCGAGGCCGAACGGGAACGCCGCGCGAAGGTCATCAGCGCGCACGGTGAGCTGCAGGCCTCCACCGAACTGCGCGACGCCGCGATGACGCTCAGCGAGAGCCCCGCGTCGCTGCAGCTGCGCTATCTGCAGACCCTGCTCGAACTCGGCGCCGATCAGAACTCCACCGTCGTGTTCCCCATCCCGATGGACATCGTGCGTCCGTTCCTCGAAAGCACCGAACGCCCAACCGATTCCACGGGCGACGGCATCTCGCATATCAGGAGAGTGAGGTCCGATGACTAGCGCCCCACCCGATCAAGAACCTCTCGACGACGGGCGTCCCGTTGTGCTCGAACCCACGCCGCCGGGGATGTGGCCGACCCTGCTCGGGCTGGCGGTCGCGGTGCTGGCCCCGCTGTTCGGCTTCCTGGTCGGCGGCATGTTCGGCCCGGGCACGATCGGCGACACCGTCGACCCGATGTTCCTGTCGCTGTTCACCGGCATCGTGATCGGCGGCATCGGCCTGCTCGTCGCGTTCGCCGGCGGTGCCCGGTGGTGGAAGCACCTGCACCGGCAGGGCGAGGCCTAACCGACCGGCGCCGGCGGCGGCAGCGCGGGCGGCAGCATCGGCGCGCCCGGCACGGGCACGGGCGGCGGGGGAGGCACCGGCGTGGTGAGGATCCGCACCAGATCCGGTTTCATCGCCTGCAATTGGGCGCCCCAGTAACCCCAGCTGTGCGTGCCGTTGGGCGGGAAGTTGAACACCGCGTTGCGCCCGCCGGCGGCCAGGTACTTCTCCTTGAACTCCTTGTTGGTGCTCAGCGTGATGTTCTCCAGGTACTGCGCGCTGAACTGGGTGCCGAAGTCCCCGCCGGCGTCGAGATCGCTTGTCGCGCCGTTGCCGCAGTAGATCCACAGCGCCGTGCGGTTGGCCACCAGCCGGTTGATGTTGAGCATCGGGTCGTTGCGCTGCCAGGCCGGGTTGTTGGGCGGACCCCACATGTCGACCGCCTCGAAGCCGCCGGCGTCTTTCATCGCGAACCCGATCAGCGTCGGCCACAACCCCTTTGACGGGTTGAGGTAGCCCGACAGCGACGCGGCGAAGATGAACTGCTGCGGATACCACGCCGCCATCGTCAACGCCGCCCCGCCCGACATCGACAGGCCCACCACCGCGTTGCCGCGAGGGTCCTGTCCCTTGTTGGCCGCCAGCCACGTCGGCAGTTCACGCGTCAGGAATGTCTCCCACTTGTATGTGACGGTGCCCTCGCTGCCCTTCGCCGGGGCGTACCAGTCGCTGTAGAAGCTCGACTGCCCGCCGACCGGCATCACCACCGAGATCCCCGACTCATAGAACCACTCGAACGCCCCGGTGTTGATGTCCCAGCCGTTCTCGTCCTCGCGGGCGCGCAGGCCGTCGAGCAGGTACACCGAATGCGGTCCGCCGCCCTGGAACTGCACGGCGATGTCGCGGCCCATCGCCGGCGACGGTACGCTCAGCCGTTCCACCGGAAGCCCGTCGCGCGAGTACGCCGCCGCCTGCGGCGCGACGACGGCACCAGCGGCGGCCAGCGTCACCGCGGCGCCCACCACCGCGCACACCCGGCGCGCAACCTGCACGAATCCGTTCGTCACCGCGCGAAAGTAACAGCCACGCCGTCGGTGTCCGTGCCCCCGCGCGGGGCAGTGATCACCTTGTTACCTTGCCGTTGGCGCTGAGGTAGCAGCCACGGTTGTCAAACCCGCCGGATCGCGACCGTAGCTGCTCAGTCGGCGTGGGCCGCTTGCCGTTGGCGCTGAGGTAGCAGCCACGGTTGTCAAACCCGCCGGATCGCGACCGTAGCTACTCACTCGGCGGCGGGCCGCTGGCCGTTGGCGCCGAGATAGCAGCCACGGTTGTCAAACCCGCCGGATCGCGACCGTGGCTGCTCACTCAGCGTGGGCCGGCTCGCCGATACCGCCGGGCTAGCGCACGTTGATGAACGGGCTCATCACGTCGTGCACGAACTGCACGACGTTGGTCTGCGGGTTCTCATCGGGAAAGCTCACCGTGGCAAGGATGTTGGCGCCCTCGTTGATGAACGTGGTGTCCGCGCGGTCCTGGTGCGACGACGACGTGACCAGGATGATGCCCGACGTGTCCGCCTCCTTGGCCAGCGGCACCGAGAACCGCGCGTTCTGCACGGTGCTGTTCGCCCTGTCCTCCACGATGATCCGGTGCGGCGGAAAGCCCAGCATCGTGAGCATTCGGCGCATCTGCGCGGCCTCGGTGATGCCGTTGCGCGGGTTGCCGCCGGTCACGATGATCGGCGACTGCGGGAAGAACTGCGCCACGGTCAGTCCCATCATCACGCGACGACGCAACACCGGCCGCATGGTGCCGTTCGGATGGAGGCCGTACCCCAGAATGACGATCGCCGGCTTGGAGAAGTCCTTCACCGCGGCCGTCGGCTGCGCCTGCGCCACTGTGGGCGAAAACTCTCCGACGACGACGGCGACTGACAGCGCGACCGCTATGAGAGCGGCCCTCCAGCGACAACGCACACGGCCTCCCCGACTCCGAACGGCACCTACGTCAAGATCATCGCCGCGCGCCGCGCGGGTGTTACGGAACCTTTAGATCCATGGGCGACCTCGGTAGCTAGAAGAGGTCGAAGACATGCATCGTGCCGCCGCCCGTGGAGTCCGGACCGATGAAGTACAGCTGCTTGCCATCTGGGCTTATGAGCATGTCGGCGACGCTCGGGGAGCTGGTTTCATAGGGCACGGGATCGCCGACGTATTCGCCGGTGCGGGTGTCGATCACCTTCAGAGTCATCGTTGCTGCGTCCCGTGCGTACAGGTACCGCCCGTCCTTGCTCAGCACCATGAACCTGCCCCGCTGGCCGATGCTGCCGAACGCCGCGCCCACGTTCTCATAGGTGTCGAGAACCGTGCCCGTCGCAGTGTCGTACACCCGGATCGAATAGACGTAAGCATCTTCCTGCGAATCGATCACCAAGGCGTACAGCCGCCGATTGTCAGCGCTTGCCTCCACCTGGCCGACGTAGACCATGCCGTCTTCGGCCGACCGGTAGTCACCGACGGTGATCTCGCGCAGCACAGCGGAGTTGGCGGTGTTGATCACCTTGATGACCGACCGCGCCAGGCCAGTAGCGGTGAATTGCTGCCCGACCGCGTACGCGCGGCTGCCGTCGGGTCCGAACGCGACGTCCTGCACGTAGCCGACCGGAATCGTATGCGTGACTGTCTTGGTCGAGGTGTTGACCACCGAAATCGTGCCCGCGGGCATACCTTGGCCGCCGGGGTTCATGGTGGTGGCGTACAAGCGGCTGCCGTCGGGGCTGATGAACAGTCGGCCTGCGGGCGTGTTGCCGACCGGAATCGGGTTGCCCACGGGCTGCTGCGTGACGGTGTCGAACACCGTGACAGTTGCGGGAATCGCGATATTGCTGTTGTCCCCGTTCAGCAGATAGACGTAGCGACCATCGGGACTGGCCGCCACGCCGTACGGATAGATGATGCTCCCGCCCGCAGCGCTCTCGGAGATCACCTCGGTTTGAGTCTGTCCGGTCAGCGTGTTGATCTGCGTGAGGGTTACGACCAGCCTCGAGCCCGTCTCCGGCGAATACGTGGCCTTGAACGAGTCGACGTAGACGAAACGTCCGTCCCGGCTGACCGTCACGTTCAGCGGGGTTTCACCCAGCGGGATCGTCGAGACCAGCGTCGGTGTCGGTCCGTCCGAGGCGGGCGGCACATAGCCTCGCGGAGCCAACATCTCGGTTTCGGCGAAGGCGCTCCGCACGGCGTCAAGTTGGCTCGATGTAAAGCCTTGACTGCGTGCAGAACTGATCACCGCGTTGGCGGCGTCCCCGAACCCTGCACCGAAGTGAAGCCGCTGCGCCGAGTTGTAGAACACCCGCGACCACTGCTCGTTCGAGATCCCGCTGGTTCTTTCATCGTCCATCATCCTGTAGGCGGCGTACTCGAACACGCTCGCCATCTCGTAGATGCTGTCGGTGCTCTTGATGGCGGAATATCTTGCGCGCACCGGGTTGGCCATGCTGCGCCCGCAGGAGGCTACTCGGCTGCAATTGCGGTAGTCTTCGCCGATCGTCCATCGACCGCTGGTGGTCTTGTTCTCGATCAGGTTGCCCAAGATGTCCGCGTATGCTTCGTTGAGCGCCTCGGATTCCTTGTTGCCCTCCAACCCGTACGTATATCCGCGACCGACAATGTCGCTGATCACGGCGTGGCTGAATTCATGGGCGACGATGTCCATTGCGCGCTGAGTCTCATCGCCGAAGTGGAAGCCCTTCTTCGCGCCGTCGAGGTACCAGCTCGCCTGCGGCGCGTTGTCGAGGGTGATCTTGATGCCGGTGCCTAGGCCGAAGCGATCCGCGAAGTCAAAGGATCGCTTGCCGAGTCGATTCTTGTAGTAGTCGTATACGTCGGCGAGATTGGCGTGAGCGGACACGGCTGCCCGGTCCCAGCCGAAGAATCCCTTGCGAACGAAGTCACCGGACGACGTCATGGTCCTGATGTTGCGTATCGCGTCGACCAAAACGTAGATGTTGCCGGATCTTTGGACGTTCAGCCACCGCTCGACGTCCTTCAGGTCACGCGCCCTGTCGACGGTTGACGTCAGAGCGTGCAAACCGTCCAATCCTGAGCTCTCCGTGCGAATCTGCCCGGCGTCGGCGCCATTTGCGTAGATGAAGTAGCGGCCGCCGACAACCGGAAGCCCGGTTTCCGAAGGCGGCGGTCCCGTTTCCGGATCGGGGTCTTCCGGCAACGGTGTGGACACTCTGACCAACCACAACAAGCGCGGTTCGGCGCCCCGGTTGGGGTCATAGATCACCAACTCGCTGTCAAACACCAGCGAGGCCACGAAGCTGTCCCGGGCTTCTTCGGCGAGGATGTCGCTCAGGCTGTCCAGCAGCGCGGCCGTGGCCACCGCCTCGGCCTGCGACTTGTCGGTGACGCTGCCGTCCGGTGTGGTGTCGACCGACAACACCCGGTCGTTGTAGCTGCTGAACACCCCGAGCACGGTGCCGCTGCCGTCGGTGACCAGGATGGCTTCGCTGCCGAGAACGGGGACACCGTTGACGGACTGTTCCAGACGATAGACCACCTCGGTGAAGGCGCCGTCCTGCGTTGGTTGGCGCACCGTCTCCACGCGGATGTCAGCGGCGTCCGCGAATCCTTCTGTGGCACCCAGTAGTTCGGCGATACGGTTGAGCGCTTGTGCGGCGTCGGCGCTGTTGCGGACGACGTCGTCGGTGAACGTGCCGTCGATGACGCGCACCGTGCCGTCGTCGTTCTGGGCCACCTCGACCGTCCCGTCGGCGACCAGGTCCGCCAAATCGTTCGGGTCGAGCACGCCGTCGTCGTCGGGGTGGCCCTGGCTGGGTGAGATCGGCGCGGTGACGTCGACGGTGACGCTCTCCTCGCCGTCGGTCACGGCGATGGTGAAGGTGACGGTGGGGTCGCCCGTCGAATCATAGGCGGCGCGGCGGCTTTCGGACGTCGGGATGAAGTAGAACAACCCGCTGGTCGGGTCGACGGCCACGCTTCCCAGGGTCGGGTCGATGTCCGTGACCAGCTCGTAGGTCAGGTCGTCGCCGCCGGGATCGGTAGCGTTGACCCGCCCCGTGACGACGCCGGAAAGCTCGTTGACGCTCACTTGGTATGCGGGGTCGCCGACCACCGGCGGCGGGTTACCCACCGTGATGGTCACCGTGGCGGTCGCGGTGTGTCCGAGCCCGAAAAGTCCGGCCAGGCCGTGCAGGTGCCAGGCCCCGCCGGCGTCGCTGACGGTGTACGTGAACGTATCGGTGCCCTTGAAGCCGGCTGCCGGGGTGTAGGTGAACGTGTTGTCTTGGTTGAGCGTGACGGTGCCGTTGGCGGGTTGGCTGTACCCGACGATCGCAAGAGGTTCGCCGTCGACGTCGTTGCCGAGCACGTCGATGATCGTCGGAGCCATACCGGTGACCGTGACGACGTCGGCGACCGCGACCGGGGTGGGGTTGAAGAATGTGCGATGGACTTCGCGGCGCACCCACTCCAAGAGTGCCCACAGGAACGGCGGTGGGGCGGGGATGGCCGGACCCGGTGCGAGGAACGGTGAAAACAGCATTCCGACAAAACTTGTCGCAATGTTCACTAAATCGTCTGATGCGGCGGCCGTCGCCACCGTGGGCTGCTCCGGCGAAGTGTCGGCCAGCGTGGTCGCGGCGGGCCCGTCAACGAAGGTTGCGACGAGCTGAAAAACCTCTGTCGGCTCGGCAGGCGACGACTCCGCTTCGATGTTCACGTCGGTCAACGGGCTCACCGGCTCGGCTTCATCGCCGGAGGCGACGCTGGTGGTTGGCTCTTGCTCCGTCAGCGACGTGCTCGACAGCGATGCGGCTACCGAACCCAAGAGCAGCACCTCGCTTTCGGAGTCCGGCTTTGGGGTGACCGTGACGGCTGGAATGGGCTCCGCCGTCGTCGACGGAAGACTCTCGTCCGCAATGTCTTCCGCGTCGACTTCATTGTCGTCACCGGGGACGTCGTCATCAGGGACGTCGTCGCCGAGGTCTTCGTCGAGGTCGTCCACGTCTTCGGTGAGGTCGGCGGTCTCGTCGTCGTCGTCGATCGCGGTGTCTTGGCCGTCGGTCGGCGCAGCCTCGCCGGCTTCCTGGCCCGCGGTCGGAGACGACGCATCGGCCGTCGAGGACTTCTCGTTGGAGCCGGTGGCAGCATTGTCGGCGCGGGCGATACCCACGCCCTGGCCGGTGGCCACAGCCGCCCCGACGCCGAGCGCCAGAGCCAGCGCGCCCACCCGCCCGATGTAGCGCGCGTATGGAGCCATCACAGGAGACCGCCCCGTCGTCAGGTCGAGCGATGGGGGAGTGAAGTCGACGTAGCCGCCCTGCCGCAGGGTGGCGCGGTGGCGACCTTTTCGGCCAAGAGCCCTCCCGCTGACCCGCCGATTCTTTGCCCGATGTTGAGCCCCCACCCAAAACCCCCTCGTTTATCGGTCACAAAACCAAAAAGAAGTTACCATGCCTCCACGGCTAAAGTGATGTTTCCCATGCATTATGAAAGCGCATAGCTAAGTAGTTAGGTTGACGCAAGACCGAGCTTCCGCAAAGTGTGCCTGCGCAGTATTGACGCCAGAGAAGGTTGCTAACTTAGCACCTGGCGTACGGAACCGTTAGATCCGGCGTCGGCGCATCGCCGTCACCGCCGTGCCGAGCACGAGCACGGCCGCCAGTACCGTCGTCGTCGACAACACCGCGCTGCCGCGCTGCGCAGCACCGATGGTGATCGCGACCAGCGCCCACAACACCCCGGCCACATACGCCGGCGTGCCGCGCAGCATCCGCGCCAACCAGACCGCGAACGCCGTCGCCGCGACCAGCACCGCCAGCTGCCACCACACCACCGCGGCCGGTACCCTGCTGTCGATCAGCGCCGCGGCGACGTTCGCGAACACCGCGACGCTGCCCCATCCCAGATACAGCCCGAAGGTCGCCGTCGCCAACACCGCCAGCCACCGCTCACACGTCATGTCGTGGCTGCGCCGCACCAACAGTCGCATGATGTGGCTCAACGCCGACACCATCAGTGCGAACACCACCACGCTGACCCACAGCCAGCCCTGCGCGGTCACCAGCAGCCACACGCTGAACCCGGCGAACACCACGCTGGCGTCGACCAGCACGCTCGTCTCCCACCACGCGCCGAGCCCGAACCGCAGCACCGCCAGCATCGTCGCCGCGCTCAACACCGTGATCACACCCCACAGGCTGAACGCATAGCCGGCCGGGGTGATCAGCGCCGCGTTCGTCGCGCCGGCCTTCAGGAAGTCGCCGGCCACCGCTTGCGTGACGAACGGTGCGGCCAACTGACTCAGCGCCAGGACCGCCGCGATCCACCGCCACGTCACCACCCGCGGCGAGTTGCGCCTCGGCGTGGTGCTGGTCGCGTTCGTCAACTGGACAGGATCCCGACCCGCTGCAGCGCCCCGCGCACACCCCGGCCCGGCTCCGGAGGCCTGCGCGACGCGTACGGCCACGGGTTGTTGCGTTCCGGAATCGACACCGCCCGTGTCTGTTTGAGCTCCATCCGCAAATGCTGGCGCAGCTCGTGCAGGGCCGGGTCCGTCCACCGGTTCTCGGCCTCGTCGGGGTCCGCGGTCAGGTCGTAGAGCTCCCACTGGTCGTCGACCGGCTCGCTGCGGTACATCTCGCCGCCCAGCGCGCTGGCCGACAGATGACGCACCCCCGGCTCGGTCCACGTCCCCGGATCGTCGAACGTGCGCACCAGCTTCCACAGATGGCCCTCGCCGCCGGGCACGCCGTCGACACGCACCACCAGGCCCTCGAAGTTCGAGCCGACGAACGCAGGCACCCGGATCCGCAGCGGCGCAGGCGGTTTGACGGTCTGCTTGAGCTGACGCGCCAGGCCTGACGCCAGCGTGTCGCCCTCGAGGACGTTGTCGCGGGTCATCAGGTACACCGCGCGCGACTCGTCGGCGGGTTCGCCGTCGACCACCGGCATCAGGTTGCGGCCCGGCAGCGGATGCACCTCGCTGAACGTCTCGGCCAGCTTCGCCGCCGTCGCGTCCACGTCGACCCCGGCGGCCCCGAGCAGCGTCGGCACGATGTCCACGTGCGACGTCGGCGCCGTCACCGTACGCGCCGACGTGGCCTGCGACCCGATCCGCGCCACCACGAACGGCACCCGCGTCGCCTCGTCGTAGAGGTTGAACCACTTCTGGTGCAGCCCACCGTGTGCGCCGAGCAGATCACCGTGATCCGACGTGCGCACCAGCACCGCGTTCTCCGAGCCGCCCTGGGTCACCGCCCGGCGCACCCGGTCGATCGGCGTGTCGACCTCGGCGTGCAGCCGGTAGTACATATCGCGGTAGGTCTGCGCATTCTTGGTGTACATGCGCTCGATCGCGGGGGCCACGCCGTACCCCGAGTAGTACGACTCCCGGTACGCGATCTGCGCGGCCGGCTTGGTCGACAGATCCTCATCCGCGGTGGGCGCCTTCGGAATCGGCGGCGGCTCCAGCGGAGACGGAGGCAGCGGGTTGTTCCGCGACCACAGCGGGAACAGCACGATGTCGTGCGGGTTGACGAAGCTGGCCACCAACAGGAACGGCCGCAGCGCGTCGGGATCGCCCGCGCGGCGCCGCGCGTACCGGTCCATCAGCCACGCCACCACCCGGTCGGCGATCAGCGGGTCGCGCCGGATCCCCGCGTTGGCCAGCGGAGCGCCGTGCGGCTCCGGGCCGACCCAGCCCGAAAAGCCAAACGGCGCAAGTGGATCAGCGTCGAGATACTGCTGCACGGCCTCCGGGTCGACGACGCCGCATTCGTCGTTGGTCGCCAGCGGCTCGCCGGTCACCGGGTCGTGCAGGTCGGCGTGGGAGATGTGCCACTTGCCGTCGTAGTGGGTGTCGTAGCCGGCAGCGCGGAACCAGTTGCCCAGGGTAGGCACCTCGCCTTTGCGCAGCCAGCGCATGCGGGTGTCGTCGGCCGTCTTGCCGATGCCGTCGGTCTGGGTGACGCCGTGCAGGTCGGGGTACTGGCCGGTGAAGATCGTCGGACGGCTCGGCACGCAGGCCAGCGAGCCGGTGTAGTGCCGCTCGAAGCTGATGCCGTTCTCCTCGAACCACTTGCGGCCCTTGAGCGTTCGGTCCCGCCACGCGCGTACCTCGGGCGCCTCGTACGGCGGGACCGCGCGCTCCTCGTCGGTCATGATGATGACGATGTCGGGATGCTCAGACACGTGCACTCTCCAATCGGTCCGCCAGCCCGGCCAGCATCGAGTCGGACTGTTTGGCCAGCATGCGACACATGACGCGTTCGGCCAGTTGTTGGTCCACCCGCGAGCCGATCTCGACCGTGCTGGTCAGCGTCACGGTGGTGGAATTGCCCGCCGACCGCAGTGTCCAGCGGTTGGAGAGCTCGCCCAGCTGCTTGGGCAGGCCCTCGATGTGGTAGGCCAGGGTGTGCGGCGGGTCGAACTCGGTGATGGTCTCGACGAGGGTGTCGCGCCCGACCTGGAGGCGGCGCGCGGTGCCGAGCGGCTTTGCCCGGCTGACCAGGATGCACGAGTGCTCGACGTTGTCGGCCCACTCGCTGATCCCGCCGAAATCGGCCAGTACGTCCCAGATTTCCTCGATGGGCGCCGCGATGGTGCGGGTGCGCTCAATCGTTGCCACGGGTACCAATATCGCACGTGTTCTTGATGACCGTGCCGTCTTTAACGATCAGCGCCAGGTTCTTGCCGGAGTCCCCGAGCACGCTCAGGTCGGCCAGCGGGTCGCCGTCGACCAGCAGCAGATCCGCCCACGCGCCCTTGGCCACCTCGCCCAGCCGCGCGGACTTGTACGGGTCGCGCTCACCGGCCAGCCGGAACAGCTCGGCGTTGCCCGACGTCACCATCTTCAGCGCCTCGACGTTGGTGAAGTATTCGCTGAGCCGGACCATCATGTCGCTCTGGCGCGCATTTTTGTCCGGCTCGAACAACAGATCGGTGCCCCAAGCCGTCTTGACCCCATGCTTTTTCGCCCACTCGTAGACCTGCACGGTACCACCGCAGATCTCGCGGTTCTTGGCGGCGCTGTCTTCGCTGATGAACAGGTGGTCGTGCTCCTCGAACGGCTGCATCGACAGCCACACCCCGCGCTCGGCGAGCAGCGCGATCGTCGCCTCGTCGGCGAGATGGCCGTGCTCGATCGACTTCACCCCGGCGTCCACCGCCCGCCGGATGCCCGCGACGTTGTAGACGTGCGTCGCCACGTAGGTGCCGTAGTCCTCGGCGGCCATCACCGCCGCCCGCAGCTCGGCCTCGGTGAACTGCAACGTGTACAGCGGGTCGTACAGCGAGGCGGCGCCGCCGCCGGCCATCAGCTTGATCTGCGACGCGCCCAGCTTGAGCTGCTCGCGCACCGCGGCCAGCACGCGTTCTGGGCCGTCGGCCACCCGCATGAAGCCGATCTCCTCGGCCCGAGACTGCTTGCCGCCCAGCGCCGTCGGCGTCTGGTACACCCAGCCGAAGTCGCCGTGCCCGGCCGTCTGCGAGACCGCCGCCTGGCTGGGATAGATCCGCGGGCCGACCGCGAGGCCGTCGTCGATCACCTTCTTGAGGCCCGCGGTGTCGCCGGCCATGTCGCGCACGGTGGTGAACCCGCGCAGCACGACGTCCTTGGCCATGGCGAGCGACATCGCGGCGAGCTGGGTCTGCGACCCCATGACGAAGTCGATCAGCGCGTTGGCCATCCCGACGAGGTGCACGTGCGCGTCGGTCATGCCGGGCATCAGCGTGCGGCCGTTGCCGTCGATGACGGTGGCGCCGTCTTCGCTGATCGGTGAGGTGTCGACGGCCGCGATCGTCCGTCCCTCTATGAGCACGTGCCCGGAGGTCGCGCGATCGGACAGGCCGTCGAAGATCTCGACGTTCTTGATCAGCAGCCGCATGGGCACACGCTACCAGCGATTTCGGTGCGCTAACCTGCGCTCAGCGATGGTCAGCGCACCGAATTCACCCGGGTGACGAGCGCATCGGTGACCTCGGCGGTCGATGCGCTGCCGCCCAGGTCCGCGGTGCGCGTCTCGGGGCTGGCCAGCGTCGACTCCATCGCGGCCAGCACGTCGGCGGCGGCGTCCGGGTGGCCGAGTTGCTCGAGCATCAGCGCCGCCGACCACACCGCGCCGACGGGGTTGGCGATCCCTTGCCCGGCGATGTCGGGGGCCGAACCATGCACGGGCTCGAACATCGACGGGTGCTGCTTGGTCGGGTCGAGGTTGGCCGACGGCGCGATGCCGATCGAGCCGGCCACCGCGGCGGCGAGGTCAGAAAGGATGTCGCCGAACAGGTTTGAGCCCACCACGACGTCGAAGCGCTGCGGCTGCAGCACGAACTTTGCGGCCAGCGCGTCGATGTGCTCGCTGTCGAAGCGCACATCCGGGAACTGCTCGGCGCGCTCGGCGACGACTTCGTCCCAGAACGGCAGGGTGTGCACGATGCCGTTGGACTTGGTGGCCGACGTGACATACCCGCGCCGCTTGCGGGCGAGCTCGAACGCGAAGTCGGCGATGCGGCTGACCCCGGCGCGGGTGAACACCGACTCCTGAACGGCCATCTCGTCGGGGAAGCCGCGGTTGAGCCGGCCGCCGATCTCGCTGTACTCGCCTTCGACGTTCTCGCGGACGACCACGAAGTCCACGTCGCCGGCCAGCCGCAGCGGGCTCGCGACCCCGTCGAACACCCTGATCGGCCGCAGGTTGACGTACTGGCGAAACGCCCGCCGGATCGGGATCAGCAGCCCCCACAGCGAGACGTGGTCGGGCACGCCGGGCCAGCCGACCGCGCCGAGCAGGATGGCGTCGAAGCCGCTCAGGGTTTCGATGCCGTCGTCGGGCATCATCGCGCCTTCGCGTTCGTAGCGCTGGCAGGACCAGTCGAATTCGGTGTAGGACAAGTCGATTTCGTGTTTGGCGGCGACGGCGTCGAGTACGGCGCGCGCCGATTCGATCACTTCCGTACCGATCCCGTCCCCGGGTATGACGGCGATGGAGCTCATCCGCCCAAACCTAGCAGGCTGATCATCATCGGCAGGAAGATGACGATGAGGATCGCGCCTGCGATGTCGAACGTGATGCCCGAGCGGATCATCGTGGTGATCCGCACGACGCCCGAGCCGTAGACGATGGCGTTCTGCGGCGTCGACACCGGAAGCATGAAGCCGAACGACGCCGCGAACGTCGCCGCCAGCGCGGGCACGAACGGGTTGACGCCCGCCGCGACCGCCACCGGGATGATGATCGGTACCACCACGGCCGCCGAGGCGGTGTTGCTGGTGGTCTCGGATACCAGGATGGCGAGGATCACCGCGAAGATCGTGATCGGGATGACGCTGGACAGGCCGAGCGCGTCGTTGATCGAGGTGCCGATGGCCTCGGCCAGGCCGGTGTCGGCGATCAGCGAGCCGAAGATGATCCCGGTGCCGAACAGAATGATTGTGCCCCAGTCGATCTGGGCGGCGTCGCGCCAGCGCAGGGTGAATTCGCGGCTCTGCCAGTCGGTGGGCAGCAGGAACAACAGCGACGCGCCGAACACGGCGACGACGCCCTCGTCGAGGCGGTCGCTGACGAACGTGTAGACCTCGGACTCGGTGCCCGCGATCAACGCGAAGACACCGGGCAGGATCCACAGCGTCACCGTGACGCCGAACGCGATCAGCGTGTTCTTCTCGGCACGCGAGAGCTTGCCGAGCTTTTCGCGTTCCCTGGCGACGTACTCGGCGACGCCGTCGATGCGTTTGATCTCGGGCCTGTTGAGGCGCAGCAGGATGAACGCCAGGAGGGCGAACATCAGCGCGCAGATCGGAATGGCCATAACCATCCACTGCGCGAAGCTGATTCGCTCGCCGGTGGCTTCCTCGATGAGGCCGCGGCCGATCAGGTTGGGTGGGCTGCCGACCGGCGTGAGCAGGCCCCCGACGCTGGCGCCGTAGGCCAGCATCAGCATGATGGCCGCGCCGACGCGCAATCGGCGCGGGTCGAAGTCGGGTTCGACGTCGCCGCGTTCCTGCAGCAGTTTGGCGATGACGGCGATGATGCCGATGGCCGTCGGCAGCAGCATCGCGACGGTGGCGGTGTTGGACACGAACGCCGACAGCAGCGAGGTGATGACACCGAACGCGATGATGACGCCGGTGGTCGAGCGGCCCGCGCGCGGCAGCGCCAGGATGCGGAACGCAAAGCGCCGGGCGACACCGTGTTTGAGCATGGCCTGCGCGAGAATGAACGCACCGATGAACGTGAAGATCGTCGACGAGCCGAACGGGCCGAGCACGTCGTCGACCGGTGCCACGCCGAGGAACACCGCGACGGCGACCCCGAGCAGGCCGCCGATCGGGATCGGCACCGCCTCGGTGATCCACAGCGCGATCACGCCGAGCAGCACGGCCGCCAACACCTGTTGGGTGCGCGGGATGTCTATCGGCAGAACGAGAAACACGGCCGTGAGCAGCGGCGCGAGGAACAAACCGATGGTCCGCCTGCCCTTTTCGAAGCGCTCCTCCTTCGGTGAGAGCTTCTGTTCGCCGAGGCTGCGGTACGTTGCGGTGTCGAGTAGGGCCTTGTCGACGTCGGTCGGCGCGACCTGGTTCTGCGTGGTCATGGGAGTGCTCCATCCGCGCTGGTGATGACTGCGGATTGCCGGTGAAAACCGCACCTAAACGCTTTTCCTGCGCCCTTCGCCCGCCGAGTGTGGGGTTGACGCACGCCAAACGCCGCGAAGGTGTGTGGGTAACCCACGTTCGCGGCGGTGGGCCTACCCGTCGTGCGCCCTTCGCCCGCCGAGTGTGGGGTTGACGCACGCCGAACGCCGCGTAGGTGTGCGGGTAACCCACGTTCGCGGGGGCGGGCATACCCGTCGTGCGCCCTTCACCCGCCGAGTGTGGGCTCGTGTCACGCCAAACGGCGCCAAGGTGTGCGGGTAACCCACGTTCGCGCCGGCAAGAGGTCGCGCCGAGAAAAGGCTCAGCCGGCGAGGCGCTGGGCCAAGCCCGACGCTCGCACCGCCCGCCGCTCGATCGCAGTCCGCACCGACGCCTCCGGGCCGACCACGCGCACCCGCGACTTGGCCCGCGTCACCGCGGTATAGAACAGCTCGCGCGTCAACAACCGCGAGTCCTCCGGCGGCAACAGCACCGTCACCTCGTCGGCCTGGCTGCCCTGCGACTTGTGAATGGTCATCGCGTGCATGGTCTCGACGTCCGCCAGCCGGCTGGTCGCGAACTCCACCCGCGACGTGCCAGCGATCACCGCCCGCAACACCCCGTCGCGCTGCACCGTGACACCCGTGTCGCCGTTGTACAGGCCCAGCCCATAGTCGTTGGCCGTCACCAACACCGGGCGACCCGCATACCAGTCCGACCAGATCGGCTCGCCGGTACGCTCGGCCAGCCACCGCTCGACCTGATGGTTCCAGTAGCGCACGCCGTACGGTCCGCGGCGATGCGCGCACAGCAGCCGATGCTCGTTCAACGTCGCCAAGCCCGCGCTGTCGTCACCGAGTATCGCCGCCTGTCGCAGCGCAACCGCCCACGGCACCAGCACCTTTCGCAGATGCTCGGCGGGTTCGTCGGTGTCGACCCACTCGATGTGGTCATCGCCTGCGCGCAACACGTCGACGGCCGTGTCCGCGTCGCCCACCCGGATCGCCGATGCCAGCGCGCCGATCGACTCACCGAACCGGTGCGACGTCTTCAGCTCCGCGATCCGCGCCCCGCCCAGACCGTCCACCAGGTCCGCGAGCACGGCGCCGGCCTCCACCGACGCCAACTGGTCGGGATCGCCGACGAGGATCAACCGCGCCTCCGGCCGCACCGCCTCCAACAGCCGCGCCATCATCGTCAGCGACACCATCGACGTCTCGTCGACGACGATCACGTCGTGCGGCAACCGATTCGCCCGGTTGTGCCGAAACCGCGCCGACGTGTCCGGGCGGCTGCCCAGCAGCCGGTGCAGCGTCGTCGCCTGCAAGCCCGCCAGCGCCGACCGGTCAGCTGCCGACAGCTTGTCGACCTCCAACTGCACCGCCTCCTGCAGCCGTGCCGCGGCCTTACCCGTCGGCGCCGCCAGCGCGATCCGCAACCGCGTGCCGCCCGCCAACAACGCCAGCAGCCGCGCCACCGTCGTCGTCTTGCCCGTACCCGGACCGCCGGTCAGCACCGTCAACCCTTGCGACAGCGCGACTTCCGCCGCCGCGCGCTGCTCCTCGAAACCCGCCGGAAACAGCCGGTCGACGTCCGCCGACGCCCGCGACGGCTGGGCGGCCAGCATCGCCAGAATGTCATCGCAGACCTGCTGCTCCTCGCGCCAATACCGGTCGAGGTAGAGCAGATCCCCGTCGACACGCAACGCCACCCCGGTCAACGGGCTCGCCCGCACCGCCGCGCCCAGCCCCGACACCTCCACCTGCGCCTCCGCCGACGGCAGATCCAGGCACACCGACCCGCCCCGCAGCGCCCGCACCAGCAGCGCGACCGCCAACGCCACCCGCTCGTCGGACTCGCCGGCCAGCGTCGTCAGCCGTTGCGCCACATGCACATCCGAGGACTCGATCAGCTCGGCGTCGGTGAACGTGCGCAGCAGACCCGTCGCGCCGATCGCCCGCCGCCATTCCACGCTCGTCATGCCAGCAACTCCGACAACTCCACCGTCAGCGCCGCGGGCGGCTGCCAACTGAACACGCCCGCCGGATGCCCGTCGACCACCGGGGTCTGCGGTCCGCACATTCCGCGCAGGAACAGGTACAGCACACCGCCGAGATGCCGCGCCGGATCGTAGCCGGCCAGTCGCCAGCGCAGAAACCGGTGCAGCACAACGCTGTACAACAACGCCTGCAGCGGATAGTCCGAATGCAACATCGCCTCCACCAGCCGCGGCTGCCCGTAGTCCGCGGCGGTCAACGGCCGCGACGGGTCACCCAGCCAGTTGGTCTTGTAGTCGACGACCAGGTACCGGTCGTCGACGCGCAGCACCGCGTCCACCGACCCCGACAGATACCCCTTCAGCGGCTGGCTGCCCAGCGCCATGCCGGTCAACCGGTCGGCGTACACCGCCAGCGGATCGTCGGCGGGCAGATGCTCCCGCAGCAGCTCACCGACCGCGCGGAGCCGGCCGCCGCCCAACGGGAACTCGAAGTCCATCTCCCGCATCCGGTCGCGCAACCCGATCTGGCGCAACGTCTTTCCCGGCGCCAAAGGGCCCAGCGGTGTGTCGTGCAGCGGCACCATCGCCGCCGCCAACTCGTCGGCCGCGACGTCGACGGGCCACCACAGCGAGTGCTCGACAACGCGTGCCTCCAGTTCGGCGGCCAGGTCGGGCGCGAACGGGTCGGCGGTCTCCAACACCGCGTGCACCAGCGAGCCAAACTTCGCCCCGGACGGCAGATCGGCCATCGGCGACGGCACATCGGCCCCGACCGGCGAGGTCACCAGCGGGATCTCGGCCACCTCGTCGTCGAGTTCGTCGACCTCGGGTTCGCTGCTCACCGGGGTCGCCTCCGCGGCGCGGATCAGCCCCGAGTACGACGTGCGCCGCCAGGACGTGTCGATCGAGCGGTGAAAGTGCCGCGCCGCCAACGTCTCCGGCACACGATCACGCGGCAGCGGTTTGATCGGGCGCAGCACCGACTCCTCGACGACCAGCCCGCCCGCGGCCTCCCACTCCTTGAATCGCGTCATCGCCTCGTCGTCGGTGACCTTGGTGGGCGCGACGGTCGCGGGCACCTCTGCCTGGTTGGGGACTCGGCCGCGCAGCACCCGCGAGAGCCCGCCGTTGGGTTCGTCGTTGGACGCGGCCCACCACGCCACCACCTGAGACTGGGCGCGGGTCAACGCGACGTAGGTCAGCCGGCTGTCGTCGCTGGCGTCCTCGGCGCGGCCCAGCTTGGCGACGGCGTTGTAGTCCGGGCTGTCGGGACCGCCGATGTGCAGGCAGCGGGTGGTGCCCTCGTGATACAGCACCAGTTCCGGGTCGCGCACGTATCGGTTGAAGGCGAACGGCAGGTACACCACCGGGAACTGCAGCCCCTTCGCGACGAACACCGTCATCACCTGAACCGCCGCCGCGTCGTTGTCGAGCCGGCGGTACCGCTCGGGGGCGCCGCTGCGCTCACCGCGCTGCTCGCGCAACCAGTCCCGCAGCGCGGGCAGGCTGAAATGCTCGCGGTGGGCGGCCTCCTGCAACAGCTGGGTGAGATGCGCCAGGTCGGTCATGCGTCGTTCGCCGTCGCGCCACGACAGCACCCGGTCGGTCATGCCCGCCAGTTGCGCGGCCTCGAAGATCGCGGCCACCCCACGTTCGCGGACGTGACCGGCCCACTCCCGCAACGTGTCTGCCACCGCGTCGGTCAGCGTGTCGCCGCCGTGCACCAGCTCCTCGGCGGTCTTGCCGAAGAACATCGTCGCCGCCGCGGCGCGCACCATCCCGGGGCGGTGCGGCTGGTCGAACGCCTCGAGCAGGCACAGCCAGTCGTCGGCGGCCTCGGAGCCGAAGATGTCCGAATCACCGGTGTAGACGGCGGGAATGCCCGCTTCGCACAGCGCGTCGTAGCACGCGCGGGCGTCCACGTGCTTCTCGACGAGCACCCCGATGTCCTCGGCGACGAGCGGTCTCCCGTCGAACGTCGCGCCGCTGGTCAGCAGGTCGGCGATGTCGGCGGCCATATCGAGCGGAATGTGGCGGCGCAGGTCGCCGATCAGTGCGGGACGGGTTCCGCTGCGGCCCACCGTCTCCCGGCGCACCACGCGCAGCCGGAACGGCTCGCATGACGGCGCACCGACCAGCCGCGACCCTTTGTGGGCCGCGGTGACCTCGTGCACCACGATCCGCGGATCGCCGAGTTGCGCGCCCTTGAGCACCACCTGCAGCCGCTCGACCAGCGCGCCGTCGCTGCGCCAGTTCTTGCCCAACGTCTTCTGCACCCCGGCGGTCGCCGCGGCGTCGAGGTAGGTGACGATGTCGCCGCCGCGGAACGCATAGATCGCCTGCTTGGGATCGCCGATCAGGATCAGCGTCGATCGGCCGCTGAACGCGCGGTCGATCACCTGCCACTGCACCGGGTCGGTGTCCTGGAACTCGTCGACCAACACGACCGGCCAGCGCTGATGCATCCGCAGCTGGGCCGGCGAGTCGTCGGCCTCCAACGCCAGGGCCAGCCGGCTCAGCAGGTCGTCGTAACCGAGGATGCGGCGGCGTCGCTTGCGGATCTCCAGCTCGGCCAGAACGTCTTTGGCGAACCGCACACAGACCGCGGCGCGCGAGTCCGGGTCGGGCGACGACGGCCGCAGCTCGGTCGCCGGCTTGTTGACCACCTCACGCGCCAGCGTCAGCGCGTCGTCGTACTCCAGCAGCGGCGCCTCCTTTTCCCGCCCGAAGTGGCGCAGGTACAGATCGTCGACGATCTCGGTGGTCAACTCGTCGAGGCTCTCCACCAGCTCGACACCGGCGTCGGTGTCACCCGCCACCCCCAGCGACCGCAACACGGTCTGGCAGAACTGGTGGGTGGTCGCGATCGTCGCGGCGTCGAAGGCCGCCAACGCATCCCGCAACCGCTGCCGCCGCAGGCCGCACTCCTCGGCGCCGCAGTCGAGGAGGTGCTCGACGATCTCGTTGCCCTCAACCAGGGAGTGGTCGTCGAAAGCCGCGACCGCATGCACGATCTGGCGTCGCACCCGGTCACGCAGCTCCTGGGTGGCAGCGCGGCTGAACGTGATCAGCAGCATCTGATCCAGCGTCGCCACGCCCTCGGCCACATAGCGGGTGACCAGAGCGGCCAGCGCGAACGTCTTACCGGTTCCGGCGCTGGCCTCCAGCACGGTGGTCGAACGTTCGGCGGGCAGCGGGCCCAGCAGATCGAAGGGCTGCATCATTCCCGTCATTGCAGCGCTCATTGCAGCGCTCGCAGCATCGGAAGCCACAGCCGGCACGCGTAGGTGTCGAGCCCCCGCGCGACCAGATCCTTCACCCAGGCCTTGCCGAACGCCAGTTGATAGGCGGGCTCGGCGTCCTCGCCGGGATAGTTGTCCGTCCGCCACCGATAGGTGGCGTTGCGCTCCGGGTCGCGGTGCCCGTGCACGGCGTCGGCCCATGCGAACGACGTCTTGACGGGCAGCGGCAACGGTTCTCGGCGGCCCTCGTCGTACATCGCGACCAGATCGGCCAGCAGTTCCACCGCGGACGACGACGACGGCCTGCCCATCACCTCGACGCGCGGGGTGGTGCCCCGCTTCGGCCTGCCGATCGACACCGCCGTCCACTCCCGCGACGGAGCGTGAGCGAACAACGCCAACAACCGGATCCACGGCTGCAGCAGGTGCCGGCCGTCGAGCTTGGAGTACGTCGCCGACACCAGCCGGTCGCCGTAGATCGGCGACACCGTGCCGGTGACGCGGCGCCCGCCGCCGACGTCGATGTCCACGTCGAGCGCCCGCGGTTCGGCGCTGCGGTAGGGCCGGGCGGTGTCGGCGATCAGCGCCGACTGATCGCAGATGTTCTTCGCTGTGCGCCAACCCAATTGGCCGGGAGGCAGCGTGCCGCGCCGCCACTCGAGGTCCCGCGCCTCGCGCGGGTCCATGCCGCCCAGCATGTCCTGCAGCATCCGCTCGCCGACCGTCCACTCCTCGAGCGCGTCGATGTCGACCGGCATCGCGTCCTCGACCCCGTCGACCTCCCACGGCAGCGTGAACTCCAGCGCGCGGAAGAACCCCTTCACCGGATCGCGGAAGAACCCGAGCAGATCGGCCAGCGCGACGTCCTCGGCCGGGGGAGCGGGCAGCGGTCCGGAGATGAACGACGGCCGCTCGGCGCGCTCACCGGCGCGGGCCCGCGCGGCCCGCAGCGCGGAGGGGTCGAACGTGAACGGCTGCTCGGGGATCAACCCGCCGGGGACGACGTTGCGGGTGTCGAACGGCTGCAGCGGGTGCTTGACGACGACGTCCTCGCGCACGGGGTGCTCGGTGGTGAGGTCCAGCGTGTCGAGCAGTTCGGCCAGCGGCACCGCGGGCGGGCGCTCGAGCCCGGAGTACTCGTTGGCGCCGGTGTAGGTGATCACCAGCGTCTCGGTGGCGGCGTTGATCGCGTCCAGCAGCAATTGCCGGTCCTCCGAACGGATGTCGCGCTCGCCGGTCATCGGGTCGCGGGCCAGCGCGTCGTCGCCGTCGATGATGCCGCGCCGCGGGAACACGCCGTCGTCCAGCCCGACCAGACACACCACCCGGTGCGGCACCGAGCGCATCGGCACCATCGTGCACACCGTCAGCGTGCCGGTGCGGAAGTTGGCCCGCGTCGGCCTGCCGGCCAGATGCCGCTGCAACAGCGCGCGGATATCGGGCAGCCGCAACAGGGTGTCGGCGCGCGACCCGGCGCTGTTGAGCACGTCACCGAATTCGCGCTGCAACTGGCTGATCTGCCACGCGTCGTCGTCGCCGACATCGGTGAGCAGCCCGATCCCGTCGGTCAGCGCGCCCAGCCAGGCCTTCAACGGCCGGGCGCCGGTGAGGGATTCGGCGACGCGCTGCAGCCGGGCGACGTACTCGGCGAGCTTGCCGGCCAGCTCGACGCGGTTGCTGCTGACGTCGTCGAGCGGCAGCGTGGTGTCGATCCAGGTGCGCGAGTCGTCGGACATCGCCACCCCGGCGAGTACCCGGTCGATGCCGAAACGCCAAGTGTTCTGGACGAAGTCGACGCCGAACGGTCGGCGATGCTCTTGGTCGAAACCCCAGCGGATGTTGGCCTGACGCACCCAGCGGGTGATGTCCTCGAGGTCGTCGTCGGTGAAGCCGAACCGGGCCCGCACCGGCGCGGCGTGCGCGAGGTTGAGCACCTCGCTGGACGTGGCCCGTCCACCGGCGAGCGCCAGCAGCTGCGACGCGACACCGAGCAGCGGGTTGGTCTGGGTGAGCGCACGGTCGGCGAGCTTGACCCGCAGCTGATGCGCTGGGTGCACGCCCTTGATCATGTCGCCGAGCCCGAACCCCGCCACGATCAGCGGCGCGTAGGTCTCGATGTCCGGGCACATCACGAGGATGTCGCGCGGCTCCAGCGTCGGGTCGTCGGCGAGCAACCCGAGCAGCACCTCCCGCAGCACGTCGATCTGACGCGCCGCGCCATGGCAGCTGTGCACCTGCACCGAGCGGTCAGATGCGTTGTGCACCCGGCCCTTCGGGCGCACCGCGTTGGCGGTGATGTCGGACTGCAGCCAGCCCAGCAGGGTGTCGGGGCGCGCGGGGCCGGGCAGGTATTCGTCGGTGTGGGTGTCGGCGGGCAGGCTGCGCTGCAGCTCGCGAAGGTCGCGGCCGAGGGTGGCCAGCAGCGGGTGGTCGACCTCGCGGTGACTGGTGTCCTCACGGCGGGGGATCTGCCCGTGCACGCCCCGCAGCGACGACCACAGCCGGTCGCTGGGATGCGGCAGCCACAGGTGCAGGTCGTGATGGGTGGACAGCGCGCGCAGCAGCTCGATCTCGGTGCTGGGCAGCCGGGTGTGTCCGAACAACGACAGGCGCTGCGGCAAGTCGGTGGGCGACTCCTCCAGCATCGCAACGGTTTTCGCGTGCCGGACATGGGGCGGGTCGGCGGCGACCTTGTCGAGCAGGGCCCGCCACAGCGGCGGCTGCCACCCCAGATCGGACGGCACCTCGCCGTCGACGCCGGTCTCCCAGTCGATCAGCAGCTGCGGACGCTGCCGCGCGTAGGAGGCGAACAGCCCCGCCAGCCGGCGCGCCACCGCGTACCGCCGGCCCTGACGCAGCTCCTTCTCCTCACCGGTCTCGAAGTGGCCGAGGTGGGTGGCCAGCGGTTTGCACCAGGCCTCGGTGCAGCTGGCGTCGATCACCTCCAGCAGCGGCCACACCATCGCGTCGGGCGCCCACGGGTCGTCGGCGCCATTGTCGATGCCCAGCAGCTCCGCGATCAGCGAGCGCGGGTTGCGAAACGCGATGCCCGCGCAGACGCCGTCGTCGCCGCTGGCCCGCCCCAGCACGTGCGAGAGCCGCTGGCTCAGCCAGCGCTCGATGCCCTTGGCGGGCACGATGACCAGTTCCTCGGCGAACGGGTCGTCCAGCGGGTCCGACAGCAGCGCACCCAGTCCGTCGGCGAGCAGGTCGGTGCGTTCAGCCCGATGGATAAACAGAGCCATCGAACCGATTCTGCCCTGTTCAGTCGCGAGGCATGCGGGCGATGATCACCGGGATCTGCGCGGCGTTCGCGACCGCGGAGCTGACCGAGCCCAGCAGCATGCCCGGGAACCCGCCGCGGCCGTGGCTGCCGACCACCAGCAGCTGGGCGTTCTCGGCCTGCTCGAGCAGCCGGGGCGTTGGCTGGTCACACACCACGACCCTGCGCACGACGACGTCGGGATACTGTTCCTGCCATCCCGCCAGCCGCTGGGCGAGCAGGGCTCGCTCCTCGTCCTTAATGTTGCGCCATTCGATGGGCGCCCAGTTCGTCGGCGGGAACCCCAGCGGGCCCATGTCGCTCCAGGCGTGCAGCGCCACCAGCTCGACGCCGCGGCGCGAGGCCTCGTCGAAGGCGATCTGCGTCGCCAGCTCCGAGGCCGGTGACCCGTCGATGCCGACCACCACGGGAGCCTGCGCGCGCTCGGCGAACGGTACGTCGTCGTGGACGACGGCCACCGGGCAGTGCGCGCGACGCGCCACGCCGGAGCTGACCGACCCCATCACGGCCCGCGCCACCGCGCCCTGCCCGCGGGAGCCCACCACGACCATGTCGGCCCGCTTGGACAGCTCGACCAGCGTCGGCACGACCGAGGCGTGAAAGATCTCGGTGCTTACCTGGGCGGCGCGGTCCGAGGACGTGGCCTCCACGGCGACCTTGTGGGCGTGCTCGACGATCTGGCGCGCCTGCTCCTGCTGGAAGTGCGCGTAGTCGCCCGCGGCCTCGGACCATCCCTCGGTGACCACCAGCGGCACGACGACATAAACGACCTTCAGCGGTACGTTGCGTAACTCGGCGTCGCGCGCGGCCCACTCGACCGCCGCCATCGAGGCGGGGGAGCCGTCGACACCGACCACGATGCCCTGTTGATCCGACACTTCGTCTCCTTTCCAAGGACGCCAGGCCCAAGTGCTCTTGACGTTAGGTGCCGGTCGGCCGGCGTGTCTGCGGCCTTTGGTCCCTAACCGGTTGGGCTATTGGTCGTTAACGTGTCTGGCTATGTCGGTGCTGGGCTGGATCGTCGTGTCGGGTCTGGCGATGAGCGCGTTGGCCCTGGTCGGTGGCGTGGCCCTGCTGTTGCCGCAGCGGGTGTTCCTGCGTGTGGTGTTGCCGATGGTGGCGCTGGCCGCGGGAACCCTGGTGGGCGGGGCGCTGTTTCACATGCTGCCCGAGTCGATCGAGGTGCTGGGTAACCAGCTTTCGGTCTATGTCTGGCTGGCCGCCGGGATGGTCTCGTTTCACATCCTCGAGCAGTTCCTGCACTGGCACCACTGTCACCGCGCGGTCGGCGATCATCAGCCGATCGGTTATCTGATCCTGGCCGCCGACGCCCTGCACAACCTCGTCGGCGGCGTCGCGGTCGGCAGCGCGTTCATCGTCGACATCCGATTGGGGATCCTGACTTGGCTGGTCGCTGTGGCACACGAGATCCCGCAGGAGCTGGGCGATTTCGGGATTCTCGTGCACGGCGGTTGGAGCGCGCGGAATGCGCTGCTGTACAACGTCGGCTCGGCGCTGACGTTTCCGCTGGGCGGGTTGATCGCGTACGGCTTCGCCGGGCATGTCGACGTCGCGTTCCTGGTGCCGTTCGCCGCGGGCAACTTCATCTACATCGCGCTGGCTGATCTGCTGCCCGAAATCACCAGCGCCCCGAACCCTCGCGAGAAGGCGGTGTACACCGCGAGCTTCATCTTCGGGGTGGTGCTGCTCGGAACGATCGCCTTGCTCTGACGACTCATGACGCCCGCTGGCCCGCGCGGATACGCTCGGACAGGTGAAAACCGTCGTCTGCACCAATGCCGACCTGCAGGTGGTCGACCAACCCAGCCCGATCCCTGACAAGGGCCAGCTGCTCGTGGAGGTGCTGCGGTGCGGCATCTGCGGCTCGGACCTGCACGCGCGCCACCACATGGACGAGCTCGCCGACGTGATGGCCGAGACCGGCTACGACGAGTTCATGCGCTCCGATCAGCAGGTGGTGTTCGGCCACGAGTTCTGCGGCACCGTCGGCGACCACGGACCGCGCACCCGCAAGGCGCCCAAACCCGGCACCACGGTGGTCGCGATGCCGCTGTTGCGCCGCGGCAAGGCCGTCCACGGCATCGGCCTGACCGCCGAGGCGCCCGGCGCCTACGCCGAGCAGCTGCTCGTCGAGCAGGCGCTGACGTTCCCGGTGCCTAACGGATTACCCGTCGACGTCGCCGCACTCACCGAGCCGATGGCGGTGGGCTGGCACGCGGTACAGCGCGGGGAGGTGAGCAAGGGGCAGGTGGCCATTGTGATCGGGTGTGGGCCGATCGGGCTGGCGGTGATCCTGGCGTTGAAGGCCAAGGGCGTGCGCACCGTGATCGCCAGCGACTTCTCGGCGGGACGACGGGCGCTGGCCAGCCGGTGCGGCGCCGACGTCGTCGTGGATCCCGCGCAGGAGTCGCCGTTCGACGGTTCGCACGGGTTCCTCGAATCGTTCACCGACGCAGGGAATCTGGCGTTGAGCACCATCGAGAAGATCCACAAGTTGCGGCTGCCGTGGTGGCACGTGTGGCGTGCGGCCGACGCGGCCGGGGCGACGACGCCGAAGCATCCGGTGATCTTTGAATGCGTTGGGGTGCCGGGGATCATCGAGAGCATCATCACCAGCGCGCCGGTGTTCTCCCGGGTGGTGGTGGTCGGGGTGTGTATGGGCGCCGACCGAATTCGGCCGTCGATGGCGATCAACAAGGAGATCGACCTGCGCTTCGTGCTCGGTTACACCCCGTTGGAGTTCCGCGACACGCTGTATCTGCTCGCCGACGGCAAGATCGACGCCGCCCCGCTGATCACGGGCACCGTCGGGCTGCCGGGGGTCTCGGCCGCGTTCGACGCGTTGGGCGATCCCGAGGCGCACGCCAAGATCCTGATCGATCCCAAGAGCGACGCGGGCGTGCCATAGGGGGTGGTGCCGCGGCGGCCGCGCGCCCCGCGGGTCCCGCGGCTCCCTGGGCCCCCTCGCGCCTCCCGAGGCTCTCCGGGGTTGATAGTCGCAAGTGCCAAGCTCTGAGCGAATTATTCGCTGCTAATGAAAACGGCAGTCGTTATGAGCGAATTTTTCGCGCGTAGCTTGGCATTTCGGGAAGTGTCCCCCTGGAGGCGCCGGGCACGCTCGGGGGGAGCGCGGAAGCGCCGGTCACGCCGGGCGAAGCGCCGGGCCCCCGGTGCGGGTCAACCCTGTGCGATGACGTTGCGGTCGGTGGCGTCGATCGACGGCTCGCCGAAGTGGTAGGTCACCCGGTTGTCGAACCCCGAGGCGCGGATGGTGTCGGCGCTGTCGAGGATCACCTCGTTGTCGACGCCGGAGACCGTGACGAGCGCGCAGTGGCCGGTGATCGTCACGGTGTTGTTGACGCCGCTGACGCTGATCTCGCTGTCGTCGCACTCGACGGTCTTGGTGCCGTCTACGCCCGCGACGCTGAGACTGCCGCCCGGCGGTGCGGTCACCACCGAGTCGTTGCCCGGCAGCATCGGTTCGATCGAGGGGATCTCGATGTCGGGGATGTCGATGCTCGGTCCTGGGTCGAGCAACCCGCCGCCACCGGCGACCCCGGGGTTGGTGTTCGGCACCTGTGTGCTCATGTTCCACACGATCGCGGCGACCATGCCGAACACCACCAGCATGCCCACCGCGATCACCGTGAAGATCAGCCCGACCGGCATCCGGTGGCGCGGCGCCTGAGGATACGACACCCCAAACGGCGGTGCCCCGTACGGCGACCCGCCGTACGGGCCCGGATACGGGGGCGGCGGCAGCTGCGTCGCCGGCTGCGTCGTCGGCTGGGTGGTCGGCTGGGTGGTGCCCAGTTCGACGGCGCCCTGCCCGGCCCGCAGCTCCTCGAGCTGGCGGATCCGCTCCTCAGGGTCGTCCTGCGGGTTCATGCGCGGATTTTGGCACACTCCCGTTTGCGGTGGCGGAATTGCGGCAACTCGGCCCGCCGGCCACCCGTTCTGCCTGCTCTGGGACTTCGACGACTGACCCCGCGTGCCGAGCGCCTCAAACGGGTATGAAGGCGGTGTGGTGGCACCAGGTTTCATCGCCATCGGCAGCGGACCGGCCGGGGTCAGCGCGGCGGAGACGTTCCGCGCAAAGCACCCCGACATCCCCGTGCGCATCCTCACCGACGACCCCGCCCTGCCGTACGCCAAGCCCCCGCTGAGCAAGGGCTATCTCTGCGGCCGCGAGGACAAACACGACCTGCACAGCGCCGCCTGGTTCGACCGCAACCGCATCGACCTGATCCGCGGCATCACCGTCGGCTCCATCGACCTCGACCGCCAGCAGGTCGTCACCGCCGGCGGCAGCCGATACCCCTACTGGCACCTCGTCGTCGCGTCCGGTGCCACCGCGGTGCGCCCCGACATCCCCGGCGTCGAGACGGCGCTGACGCTGCGCTCGTTCGCCGACGCGGTCGCGCTCAAGATGGCCGCGCGCTACGCCGACTCCGCGGTGGTGATCGGCGCCGGGCTGATCGGCTGCGAGGCCGCGGCCTGCCTCGCCGAGCAGGGCGTGGCCACGACGCTGCTGGCCGCCGAACCCGTTCCGCTGCACCGCCGCTTCGGCCTGAAGGCCGGCGAACGCATCACAAAGATCCTCTCCGACAACGACGTCCGCTTCGCCGGCGACACCACCGTCATCGGCATCGACGACGAAGGCGTGCTGCTGGGCAGCGGTGAGGCCGTCGACGCCGACGTCGTCGTGACCGCCACCGGCGTAAAGCCCGACATCACGCTGGCCCGGGAGGCGGGCTTGGAGGTGCGCGACGGGCGCATCGTCGTCGACGAGCACATGCGCACCTCCGCGCGCAACGTGTACGCCGCCGGGGACGTCGCACTGGCCCGCAACGTCACCGCCGGCAGGCCCATCCGCGCCGAGCATTGGCGCGACGCCGCCCAACAGGGTTACGTCGCCGGGCTCACCGCCGCAGGCTTCGACGCGGCCTGGGACAAGGTGCCCGGGTTCTCCTGCACCATCGGCGATTCCGTGCTCAAGTACCGCGGCTGGGGCACCGGCTACGACGCCAGTCGGCTCGTCGACCACCACAACGGGTTCACGGTCTGGTACGAGGCCGACGGCGACCTCGTCGGCGTGCTCACCCTCAACGCCGACGACGACCTGCGCCGCGCCGGTGAGCTTCTCACAGCCAGTCGCGGCGTTTGAAGCTCACGTACAGGATGATTACGAGCAGCACGATGATGACGGTGCTCGTCACGAAACCGTCCACTGTGTCGACGCCGGGATAGATCACGTTCTGCCCGTAGAAGCCGGTGATCGCCGTCGGCACCGCGATGATCGCCGCCCAGCCGGTGAGCTTCTTCATCACCGTGTTCAGCCGCGCGTCCTGCAGCGACAGGTTGGTCTCGAACACCGTGGTGATCATGTCGCGCAACGACTCTGTCCACTCCGAGGCCCGCAACACGTGGTCGTAGAGGTCGGCGTAGAGCGGGTCGAGCTCGGGCGCGGTCTTGGTGTCGAAGCGGTGGTGCTGGATCAAGCTGATCACCTCGCGCATCGGCAGCACCACCCGGCGCAGCTTCACCAGGTCCTTGCGCAGCTGAAACGTGCGTCGCTGCAACGCCTTCTGCGGACGGTCGGCGAACAGTTCGTCCTCGACGGCCTCGATGCGGTCGTCGAGCACCTGCACCGCGTCGAAGTGCCCGTCGACGACCACGTCGAGCAGCCCGTGCACCAGCGCTCCGACGCCGTGCTCCTGCCCGCCGAGCTCGTCGAACCGCTGTGACACCTCGTCGATCTCGAAGTCCGGGGACAGCCGTACGGTGATCAGCCCGCGCGGCAGCACGAACGCCGAGATGCGATGGGTCTGGATCCTCGACTCGGTCTCCTCGGGCGACTCGGCGCAGGTGACGGCGTACACGGTGAAGAACGTGTGGGTGTGGTAGGCAACGGCTTTGGTGCGTTCGGCGACGGCGATCGCGTCCTCGACCGCCCAGATGTTCAGCCCGATCTCGTCGGCGAGTTCCTTGAACGTCTCGTGGTCGGGGTCGTAGATGTCGCACCACACCAGCGCGTCGTCGTCGGCCAGGTAGTCAGAGATCGACTCGAAGACGAAGCCGTCCTGCGGCTTGCCGCCGCGCCACACCCGCCCCCGGACCTTCTTCACAAGGCGCCTAGCCGAGACTGAATTCGCTTGCCAGGCCGTCGATCCCGGCGCGGATCGCGGCCAGCGCGGACTCGCGCGCCTTCATCTTGGTGGCCAGGTGCGCACCCGCGTGAATCCCCGACGTCGCCTGAGCGGCCAGCTCCTGCGCGCGGGGCAGCACACGGTCGGCTTCGACGATCTCGTCGAGCCAACCGGCCGCGATCGCCTCGTCACCGGCGAATGTCGAGGCCATCGACGCGCCGCGCTGAAATGCCGCGGGGGTCAACCGCATCCGCATGATCTCCAGCGCCGCGATCGGGATCGTCATGCCGATCGCCACCTCGATCGCCTGGCACTTCGACTTCGGCTGGCCGACCCGGTGATCGCCGGACAGCAGCAGGAACGAACCCATCGCGATCGCCGGGCCCGTCGCGGCCATGATCACCGGCTTGGGAAACGTCAGGCAGCGCACGGCCAGCTCGAAGCCACCGGTCAGCATCCCGAGCCCGGCCTTGACGTCGCCGGACTGAAACACCGTGAGGTCGAAGCCGCCGCTGAACACCCGCTCGTTGCCCGCGATCACGACGGCCTTGGCGTTGTCCTTCTCGGCGCGGTCCAGGGCGTCGTTGATGGCCGCCTGCATGGTCGGGCCGAGCACGTTGACCTTGCCGTCGTCCATGGTCAGGGTGGCGACTGCTTCGGTGAGGTCGTAGCCAACGGCGCTGGTCATCGGTTCTCCTTCGAACGACGGGTGTTCGACAGGATGCTAGCGCCGAAGGGCCGTCAGGACGCCAGCGCCACCAGTTCGGCGAGCTGGGCCTGCGCCACCGTCTTGCTGAGCGGAATCAGCCGCTCGCCGCGCGCCAGCCACTCCGGATCGGCCCACGTCACCCGCGCGGGCAGCCGCCGCCAGTACTCCGGATGCGTGCGCAGGTAGACGTCCAGGCTGGAGTGCACCGCCGCGTCGTCGGGCAGCCGGCGCAGCGCCAGCCGGTGCGGACCGCCCGCGACCGCGTCGCACTCGGTGGGCGCCGGCAGCGCGTACCGCAGCTGCGGCGAAACCTCGAGCCCCGCCCGCAACGCGCCGTCGAGCATCCAGTCGAACGCGATCGCGGCCAGCGGCCGACAGGCGCCCGGCCTGCCGGTGATGTCGCAGTGCGAGCCGCGGAACCAGACCTCCTCGATGCGCTCCGACGCCGTGGTGACCAGCCGCTCACCGGGCAACCCGTCGATCGCGACGGCATGGCGGCCGAGCACGACGTTGTGCACCGGCGCGGGCGTGGTGCGGCGGGTGAAGCCCGGAATCCGCAGCGTGTCCCACATCCCCAGGAACCACACCGGCACGCTGACGTCGTGGCGCGAGGACAACCCCGCCGCGACGTGCGCCACCCGCTGCCAGTCCTGCGGCGTGCGCGACGTGCGCGGCACCGCATACGCGTCGAGCACGTAATCCATCAGGTCCGGAAGCACCCCGACCGTGCCGAGCAGCCGGGTCAGCGCCTGCGCGCAGTACGCCCCGCGCCCGGAGCTGAACATGAAGATGCGGTCGTCGGGCTCCCAATGGTCGACCAGGAAGCGGTAGGCCTCAGCAATCGCCGTCCTGGCGTCGTCGGCGGCCGCCCCGCGCCGCGGCAACCGGTGCGGCGTCGGCTCACCGGTGTGTTGCCAGCAGAGTTGCTCGTTTCCCTCGTCGAGCAATCGCAGCAAGCGTTCGGCATTGGTGGCCTCCCGCTGTGCCGGATCGCCGCCTCTGCGGTCGAAACACAACACGAGCTTCTTCACCCTGAACCCCCCACGGCTCGGTTGATTCGCTCGTTTCAGTCTGACTGGCAAAGATCGCGATGTCTATGCGCATTTCGCTAAAATCGCCGGTTTTCACGACGGTTCTTCGCGTTCTGGATGGCCGGTTCTGCGGAATCGGTCGTGGAGACCCCGCATGCGCGGGCGAAATCGTCGGGGGCGAGTCCGTCGGCGGAGTTCATGTCGCAGCGGCCGAACGGCGGGGTGCCCTCGGGCAGCCCGCCGCCGTGCCCGGAGCCGTCGGTGTACTGGTGGGCCAGCTTGCCCGGATACGGCGGGTTGTGCCCGTAGGCCGCCACCACCAGCCGGATGCCGGGCGGCTTGTGCGGCCACAGCCGGTTCAGGTCGGCGACGTTGCCGTACCCGAGCACCTTCGCCGTCGACCCGACATACGCACCCACCGCGCGCCAGGCGGCGTTGATGCCCGCCGAGTGATCGCCGCGGATCTTCCCGCCGCACGACTCGACGTCGAGCATCACCGCCATCTTCGGATGCGGCGCGCCGACCTGCTCCTGAAACGTCTCGACGGTCTGGCGCCAGTTGGGCCGCCACACGAAGTACACGATGAAGAATGCCAGCCGGCCGCTGTCGGCGGAGCGTCGACACCACGCATAGTTGTTGTCCCACCGGCGATCTCGGTAGGTGCCGTCGTTGGAGCGGATGGCCAGCACGCGGTGGGGATAGCTGTGGTCGACGTCGACCTGCCATTCGGAGACGTCGGCGTAGAGGGTGTCGGGCACTAGGACAGCGACAGCTCGACGCCGGGGCTGGCGGAGTCGGCGTGCAGTTCGACGGCATCCGGCGCGGAGCCCGCGGGGACGGCGAAGGCCAGCGCGACGTCGGTCTTGCCGCCCGCGGCCAGCTCGACGCGGTCGCCGCCGAGCGCGGCCGTCGCCTCGTCGTCGAGGTAGTAGACGGCGCCGTCGGCCTTGAGGGTCTGACGGGCGCCGAGGAACGTGGCCGGCGCGTTTCCGACGTTGGCGACGGTCAGGTGCACGACGACGCGGGAGCCGTCGACCTCGAAGCCCTGCACGGTGAACGTCAAGTCGCCGTCGACCCCGGCGTCGACGGCCGACGACGACGGCGGGGCCACCCAGCCGCCGGTCGCGACTTCCCTTGTGGGCGTTCCGGTTTCGGGTTCATCTTCCGCGACCAGCGCGACCTTGTTGATGAACAACCCGTAGATGACGAGGAGTACCAGCACCGCCAGCAGGGCCGTACACGCGACCGTGTAGGAGATGATGAGCCTCCGGGTGTCGTTGTCCGTCGGCGGGGCCGTCGTCATCGCAGCAGATCAACCACCCATCAGCATTCGCCACTGGTCGAGGTTGCTCGCCCGGTACACATAGTTGGTCCGGCGCACCTCCGACAGCGACGCGCTGGGCTCCATCGAGTACCAGTGCCCGGGATAGACCACCGGGTCGCCGGACAGCTTGGCCAGCGCCTGCAGGCTGTGGAACATGTCGTCGACGTTGCCGCCGGGGAAGTCGGTGCGCCCGCAGCCCTCGAGAAACAGTGTGTCGCCGGCGACCAGGCGGCCGTCGAGCAGGAAGCACTGGCTGCCCGGCGTGTGACCGGGGGTGTGCAGCAGTTCGATGTCGAGGTCGCCGACCTTGACCACGTCGCCGTGCTGATGCTCGGTGAGCTCGCTGCGCGCGATCCCGGTGATCCGCGAAACCCAATCCGCCTCAAGGCTGTTGACGTGCACCGGCACGCTGACGCGCTCCAGCAGCTCGGCCAGGCCCTTGAGTTCGAAGCCCATCATCGACCCGCCGACGTGGTCGGGGTGGTGGTGCGTCACCAGCACTCCGGACAGGCGCATGCCGTCGGCCTCGAGCGCGTCGACCAGGTCGCCCGCGGCGTAGGCGGGGTCCACGACCACGGCGTCGCCGGTCTGGCGGTCGCCGATCAGGTAGGCGAAGTTGCGCATCTGCTGGGCCATCATGTCGCCGGCCGCGAAGTCGCGACCCGACAACAGCTGACGGAAGTAGAGGCGGTCGTCGTTAGCCATGCCAAGAGGGTATCGGCGGCTCACTCGTCACTGCGCAGCCGGACCATCCGGGTGGTGCTGCTCTCGTCGAGTTCGACGAGGTCGCTGCGGGAGCGCAGGAAGTCGCTGAACGAGCGGAAGCCCAGCGAACGCTCCGAGAACGACGGGTCCATCCGCTTCATCTGCGCCTTGACCGCCGAGTTGTGCAGCCACTCGGCGTCGTCCTTCTCGTGCCCGATCCGCAGCGCGCGCTCCAGCAGAGCCGTCGCCGCGGCCTGCGGGTCGGGGGCCTCGGGCTCCTCCTCGGCGTCGGCCTTGGTGCGTCGCCGCTTGGGCGCCGGCCGCACGGGGGCGATGCCGGGCAGATCGTCGTAGGAGACGTACTCGTCGCACGCGGCGGTCAGCGAGCGGCTGATCGAGCCGGTGATGCCGATGCCGACGACGTAGCGGCCGAGGCGTTTGCAGCGCTGGGCCAGCGGGATGTAGTCGGAGTCGCCGGCGACGATCACGACGTGGGTGAGGTCGGGCAGCCGGAACATGTCCTCGACGGCGTCGACGGCCAGCCGGATGTCGGCGGCGTTCTTGCCGTAGGCGGCGGCGGGGAACAGCTGGACCAGGTCGACGGCGCGGGCGACGAGCTGGTCGCGGTAGTCGGCGTTGACGTCGGCCGACCAGTCGGCGTAGGCCCTGGTCAGTACCAGGGTGCCGAACGAGGAGGCGAAGTCGATGATGGCGCCGAGGTCGATGCGGGCATCGGCCAGCCGGCCGGGTTTCTTGTGGAAGCCGGCGGCCTTGTCGCGCTGAAACGAGTTGCGCCCGTGGATCTGGTCATAGCGCGAGATGACGATGTTGTCGAAGTCGATGTACACCGCCACCCGCGCCACATCGGAATCGGTCACGTGTTTGTCCTATCACCCCTGGCGCGCGCATTGCGCGAAACGGCGGAGGGCGGGGTGCTGGCGGGTTCCGCCCGGCCGCTCAGGGCGGGGACGGTGCTGGCGGGTCCGGCTCAGCCCGCCCGGCCGCTCTGGGGGATGATGTGCGAAGTGCCAAGCTACGCGCGAATTTTTCGCTCACCTACTACCGCGGTGCGTAACTTCCGCGAATTTTTCGCTCAGAGGTTGGCATTGAGGGATGTGTCCCCGGACAGGCGACTCACTCGGCCTGGGCCGTCGACCCCCGGACCGGTGACGCACTCGGCCGTCGACCCCCGCGATCACCAGCGGTTTGGCGCGCCAATCAGCGAGGCTGTACCCTCTTTAAGGCCCGCGGTACGGTTGCGGGTCGCGGCCCCCTTAGCTCAGTCGGCAGAGCGTTTCCATGGTAAGGAAAAGGTCAACGGTTCGATTCCGTTAGGGGGCTCGGTGGACAGCCGGGCGAGCGAAGCGACGGGTTACTTGGCTTGCGGCGGCGGCGCCGGTATGGCGGTGTAGCTCAGCTGGTTAGAGCGCACGACTCATAATCGTGAGGTCGGGGGATCGAGTCCCCCCACCGCTACAAGAGCACAACGGACGCGTAGATAAAGGACTGAAGAAGTGGCCTCCAGCACCGACATCCGGCCCAAGATCACCTTGGCCTGCGAGGTGTGCAAGCACCGCAACTACATCACTAAGAAGAACCGCCGCAACGATCCCGACCGGCTCGAGATCAAGAAGTTCTGCCCGAACTGCGGCAAGCATCAGCCGCATAAAGAGTCGCGGTAGGCGGTTCCGCTCAGCGTGTCTCTGTCTCAGCGGATCGTCGGGATGCACTTCCGCTATCCCGACCACTACATCGTCGGCCGGGAGAAGATTCGCGAGTACGCGACCGCGGTCAAGAACGACGATCCGGTGTTCTTCGATGAAGAAGTCGCCGACGAACTGGGCCACGACCGGCTGCCCGCGCCGCTGACGTTCACCTCGGTGTTCGGCTACATGGCGCAGGTGGCGTTCTTCGAGCACGCCAACATCGGCCTCTCCGACATGAAGATCGTGCAGGTCGATCAGGTGCTCAAGTACATCAAGCCGATCTTCGCCGGGGACAAGCTCTACTGCGACGTCTACGTCGACTCGGTTCGGCAGGCGCACGGCGCCGACATCATCGTGACCAAGAACGTCGTCACCAACGAGAACGGTGACCTGGTGCAGGAGACGTACACGACCCTGGCGGGTCGCACGGGTGAAGAGGGAGAAGAGGGTTTCAGCGATGCCACTGCGTGAGTTCGATTCGGTGAAGGTAGGTGATCAGCTTCCCGAGAAAGTGATCCCGCTGACGCGGCAGGACCTGGTGAACTACGCCGGGGTCTCCGGCGACCTCAACCCGATTCACTGGGATGACGAGATCGCCAAGCAGGTGGGCCTGGACACCGCCATCGCGCACGGCATGCTGACCATGGGCCTCGGCGGCGGATACGTCACCTCGTGGGTGGGCGACCCGGCCGCGGTCACCGAGTACAACGTGCGCTTCACCGCGGTGGTGCCCGTGCCCAACGACGGTGTCGGCGCCGAGATCGTTTTCAACGGCCGCGTGAAATCCGTTGAGCCCGAGACCAAGTCCGTCACGATCGCGTTGTCCGCCACCGCCGGGGGGAAGAAGATCTTCGGCCGCGCGATCGCTGTCGCGAAGCTGGCGTAGCTCATGGCCCTCAAAATCGACATCCGGGGCATGGTGTGGAAGTACCCCGAGCCGTTCGTCGTGGGTCGCGAGCAGATCCGCCAGTATGCCAACGCGGTCAAGGCCGAGGACCCGCAGAGCTACGACGTGGTGGCCGCCGAGGCGTCCGGGCACGACGGGCTGGTCGCGCCGCTGACGTTCATGTCTATCTTCGCGGTGATGATCCAGCGGCACTTCTTCCAGCACAACGACGTGGGCTTCGAGACCATGCAGATCGTGCAGGTGGATCAGAAGTTCAAGTACCACCGGCCGATCAAGGAAGGCGACGCGCTCACCGGCGTGCTGCACATCGAGACCGTCGACGAACGGTTCGGCGCCGACATCGTCACCACCCGCAACGTGCTCACCGACCCGAGCGGCGAGGTGGTGATGGAGTCCTTCACGACGCTGATGGGCCACGAGGGGGACAACTCCATCTCGGCGGGCTGGGACCCCAAGACGGGCCAGGTCACGCGCAAGCCCGTCACGCACGACAGCGCCGAGGCCGCCGAGACCGAGGCGAAGGCGGCGGATTAGTAACTGACTCGGGTGGCGCGCTACACTCGTAGCTCGGGGTTTTCCCAGTCCAAGCGCGCTGTCCATCGGTTTTCGATCACCGAATCGGGGAGCGCGCAAATTGTGTGAGCCCCGGACCGGATGGTTGCCTGCCGTGCCATCCTGAAGGGGCGTAGCTCAACTGGCAGAGCAGCGGTCTCCAAAACCGCAGGTTGCAGGTTCAAGTCCTGTCGCCCCTGCTCAACTGAATACTCGACAAGTGTGGACACTGGAAGGTGACCACACGACCAAGACGAAAGGCATGCGGTGAGCGATTCCGAGCCGGAACGCCCGGATTCGACAGGCGCCGGCAGCAACCCTGAGCCCGGCGGTGGTCGCAGCAGCGACGGCCGCACCGCGGTGGCCACGCCGGCGCGGCCGACCGGGAAGCGGTCGCGGCGCGGCGCAGCCGCGGAGGGGGAGAGCGACGCCGTCGACCTGGCCACGGGAACCGAGGCCGCACCGACCAAGAACGGGTCGGGGAAAAAGAAGAAGACCGCCAAGAAGCGCGGTGACGGCCCGTCGCGCAACCCGTTGGTTTTCGTCTGGACCTACCTGCAGCAGGTCGTCGCCGAGCTGCGCAAGGTCATCTGGCCGAACCGCAAGCAGATGGTCAGCTACACCACGGTGGTGCTGGTCTTCCTGGCGTTCATGGTCGCGATGATCTTTGCTGCCGACTATGGCCTGAGCAAGCTTGTCAACCTGGTTTTCGGCTGACGAGCGGATGAAGTGAGAGGACTGACACGTGACTAGCTTCGAGGGCGACACGCCTTCGGCCGAGGCCGTCGATCTCGTCGACGATGCCACCAATGAGGCCACGAAGGACGACGTCGCCGACGACGCGGTGACCGACGAGGCGCCCGCGGCCGACGCCGCCGAGGCCCCCGCCGGCGCGGCTGCCGAGCAACCCGCCGAGCAGCCCGCCGAAGAAGAGGAAGAAGAGGATCCGGCCGAAGCGCTGAAGCGGGAGCTGCGCAGCCTGCCCGGCGAGTGGTACGTCATCCACAGCTACGCCGGCTACGAGAACAAGGTGAAGGCGAACCTCGAGACCCGCGTGCAGAACCTCGACGTCGGCGACTACATCTTCCAGGTCGAGGTCCCCACCGAAGAGGTCACCGAGATCAAGAACGGCCAGCGCAAGCAGGTCAACCGCAAGGTGCTACCCGGCTACATCCTGGTGCGCATGGAACTCAACGACGAGTCGTGGGGCGCGGTGCGCAACACCCCCGGCGTGACGGGGTTCGTGGGCGCGACGTCCCGGCCGTCGCCGCTGTCGCTGGACGACGTGGTGAAGTTCCTGCTGCCGCCGGCGGCGGCGAAGAAGCCGGGCAAGGCGGCGTCGACGGCGGCCGCGGCGGCCGACACCGGCATCGAGCGCGCGCCGATCGAGGTGGACTTCGAGGTGGGCGAGTCGGTCACGGTCATGGACGGGCCGTTCGCGACGCTGCCCGCGTCGATCAGCGAGGTCAACGCCGAACAGCAGAAGCTCAAGGTGCTGGTGTCGATCTTCGGCCGCGAGACACCTGTGGAACTGACCTTCAACCAAGTAGCCAAGCTTTAGTAGCGATTTGTGTGCGTTAAGGCGCGCTCACCGCAACAAAACGCACACAAATCGCAAGGAAACGAGAGGAAGAAATGGCCCCGAAGAAGAAAGTCATCGGGCTGATCAAGCTGCAGATTCAGGCCGGGCAGGCCAACCCCGCCCCGCCGGTGGGTCCGGCGCTCGGCCAGCACGGCGTCAACATCATGGAGTTCTGCAAGGCGTACAACGCCGCGACGGAGAACCAGCGCGGCAACGTCGTGCCCGTGGAGATCACCGTCTACGAGGACCGCAGCTTCGACTTCAAGCTGAAGACCCCGCCCGCGGCCAAGCTGCTGCTGAAGGCCGCCGGTGTGCAGAAGGGCTCGGGGGAGCCGCACATCAACAAGGTCGCCAAGGTGACCTGGGATCAGGTGCGCGAGATCGCCGAGACCAAGAAGGACGACCTGAACGCCAACGACATCGAGCAGGGCGCCAAGATCATCGCCGGCACCGCCCGGTCGATGGGCATCACGGTCGAATAGCAGACTTCGCCGAAATAGCATTCCGGGCGGTTGACATCAGCGTTCAGCAACCTGGAACGCTATTTCGACGGACAAGTGGCAGGGCTGGCATCGGCCCGGATGACCACAACTTCTAACTACAGGAGAGATCAATGAGCAAGAAGAGCAAGGCATTTCGCGAAGCCGCCGAGAAGATCGACCGCTCGAAGCTGTATCACCCGCTGGAGGCCGCGCGGCTGGCCAAGGAGACGTCGAGCAAGAAGCAGGACGCGACCGTCGAGGTGGCGATCCGGCTGGGCGTCGACCCGCGTAAGGCCGACCAGATGGTGCGCGGCACCGTGAACCTGCCGCACGGCACCGGTAAGACCGCGCGCGTCGCGGTGTTCGCGGTCGGTGAGAAGGCCGCCGAGGCCGAGGCCGCCGGCGCCGACATCGTCGGCAGCGACGACCTGATCGAGAAGATCCAGGGCGGGTTCCTCGACTTCGACGCCGCGATCGCCACCCCGGACCAGATGGCCAAGGTCGGTCGTATCGCGCGCATCCTGGGTCCGCGTGGCCTGATGCCGAACCCGAAGACCGGCACGGTGACGACCGACATCGCCAAGGCCGTGCAGGACATCAAGGGCGGCAAGATCAACTTCCGCGTCGACAAGGCCGCCAACCTGCACTTCGTGATCGGCAAGGCGTCGTTCGACGAGAAGGCGCTGGCCGAGAACTACGGCGCCGCGCTGGACGAGATCCTGCGGGCCAAGCCGACGTCGTCGAAGGGCCGCTACCTGAAGAAGGTCACCGTGTCGACGACGACGGGCCCGGGCATCCCGGTCGACCCGACCGTGACGCGCAACTTCGCCGAGGTCTGATCGGCGTCGCGCGAGCGAAATTGGTGCGCGGACACCCGTTTGCGGGCCGGTAGTCTGAGTTGATTCGGTCGTGGCGGAGGTATACGGGATGTCGGGGCACCTACGAGCCAATTTGTCGCACCTGAACACATCGGCGGTGCAGGCGGACGGTCAGGCCGCGGAGTTGGCTACGGGCCACACCTCCGCGCACGGTCAGATCGAGTCCGCGCAGACCGGCTGGACGGGCCGGTCGGCGCTGTCGATGGCGAAGCGACTGGCCAAGTGGCAGGCGGCCGACGCGGCGCTGCAGGCCCGGGTCGTCGAGCACGGTCAGGCGCTCAAGTGCGCGGCCACCGAGTACGGCGCGACGGATCAGCACAGCGCCGAGCAGGTTGAGCAAGTCAAGGCGGAGGTCGAACGGCTCGCGTCGCAGCAGAATCTGTGACCTGCCGTGACGGTGCTGACGGTCGCCGACATCGATCGGTGGAACGCCGAGTCGGTGCGTCAGGTGTTTCACGCGGCGCAGGCGAGTGCCCAGGCGTCGTTTCACACCGCCGAGGTGCTGGCGTCGCTGCCGGCGTTCGAGAGCTGGGGTGGTGACGCGGCCGACGCCGCGGGGCAGACCAACGACGAGATCCGGCGCGAACTCGAGCTCAACGGCGACGAGAAGCTGGTGGTCGGCCGGGCCGCGGCCAACGCCGCCGACGGCATCGACAAAGTCAAGGCGGATCTGGCGGCGCTGCGCGACGACGCGGAGAGCCTGGGCATGGCGATCGACCCGGTGAGCAACCAGGTGCTGCCCGGCCCGGGCATGGCGGGCGCGTCGCCGATCGAGGCCGAGCTGAAGATGATGCAGCTGCAGCCCCGGCTGGACGCGATCTTGGCGGAGGCCAACCAGGTCGACGACGAGCTCGCCCGCGCGATCGATATGGCCGACGGCGATCTGCCGATCCCGGACTTCTCGCCGGAGGCGGTGGCCGAGCCGCTGCCCGAGGACCCGGAGGAGTTCAACGAGCGCTGGGAGCAGCTGACCGAAGCCGAAAAGGATTGGCTCTACGAGCAGGACCACTTCGTCGGCAACCACCCGGGCATGCCGTTTCTCGACAAGGACAAGTACAACCGGCGCCATCTGGGCGAGCTGATCAGCGACACGCAGGCCGAGATCGACCGGCTGGCGCAGGAGCATCCGGCGTGGGCGGCCGGCGGCAGGCCCGTCAGCCCGAACCCGAATCCGCCGGCCTACCGGGAGTGGAAGCAGCGCTGGGACGCCGCGCACCAGGATATGAACCGCTACAAGGCCGTTCAGGGTGAACTGCAGTCGAGCGACGGTGTGCCGCGGCTGCTCGGGTTGATCGACGACGAGGGCCATGCGGCGGTGTCGATGGGCAACCCCGACACCGCCAAGCGCAACGCGACGTTCGTGCCGGGCACCGGTCAGGACTTGACCCGGCTGGAGTTCAGCGCCGAGAAGTCCGAGCAGATGTATCTGGCCGCGATGCGGGCCGACCCGAACCTGCAGGCCGGTGACGTTTCCGTCACGACGTGGATGGGGTACGACCGGCCGATGAACCTGTTCGAGGCCGCGTCACCGGGATATGCGCGCGACGGCGGCGACGACCTGGCGGCGTTTCAGGCGGGGCTGCGCGCGTCGCATGAGGCGGTGCCGTCGATCGATACGGTGATCGGGCACAGCTACGGCTCGACGTTGATGGGGGCGGCGGCGCTGGACGGTAACCATCTGGACGTGAACAACGTTGTGGCGGTGGGCAGTCCGGGAATCTTGGCCGACCACGCCAGCGACCTGAGTTTGGCGTCGGGGGCCAACGTGTTCGCGTCGCGCGCCGAGAACGACATGATCGGTGTCGCCACCTACGCGACGCTGGGCCCGGACCCGATGAACAGCCGGTTCGGCGGTATCCCGTTCGAGGCGGCGCCGGGGGCAGCGGGCCCGTTCGGCACCCCCACGGTCGACGCGCACAGCAGTTATTGGAGCGCCGGCAACCCGGCGCTGGATAACATGGGCCGCATCATTGCCGGAAGAACTGACGTCACACCGCCGACCTTCACACCATGATGCGCCGAACGCTCGTCACCGCAGCCGCCGCGACACTGCTCGTGGCGGGGGTCGCTGCCTGCGGAAACTCGTCGGACGAGCCAGGTCCACTCGGGCCGCCCACGCCGTCGGGCGCCACCGAGATCCCAGGAGGTCCCATGGAGCAGTTGCCGGTTCCCGCCGATCCGAAGATCCCGACGAGCCAGCAGGAGGCGCAGGACACGGTGCTGCGCTATATGCAGCAGACGATCGACGCGCTGCCGGAGGGCTTCAGCCTGGACGGGACGCGCTACATGGTCGGTGACGGCACGACGTACTGCGAGGACGAGCCCGCCGACCGCAACGCGCCGGTGAAGCTCGAGGACTGGCGGGACATGAAGGTGCCGCCGGACACGGAGGTGAAGGCGTTGATCGCGCAGGTCGGCGGGATCTGGGAAAGCTGGGGTTGGGATGTCCTCGAGCGCGACGGCTTCACCAAGCCGAACCGGTTCGGTTATGCCCCAGACGGTTACGTGCTCCACATCGAGGCCCGGCCCGACCCGACCCAGGCGCCCTCGCTGATCGGGAGCTCCCCGTGCTTCCCCGGCGATCTGCGCCAGGACGACGTCAAGCGGCCGCCGGTGCTGAACCAGAGCGCCTAGCTGCTGTGAGGTAGCTGGTGGTTTGCTGGGAGAAGGTTGTCAAGACTAGGCGGACCGCTGACTCCTGCTCGTGGTTGGGCGTAACGGCGTTGGGCAGCGTTTGACCGCAACATCTCCCGAAGAGGGGAATGCCGATGAGAAGTGGGGCCGTGCGCATCCTGGCTGTCGTCGGTGCTGTGGCGGTTTCGGTGATGGTCGGGCCAGGTGTAGCGTCTGCTGATCCCTACATCGGGAAGAAGTACTCCGATGCCGCAGCGCAGATCGCCAAGCGGAACGGCAAGCCGGTTGTGGCCACCGTGCAGGGGAGTGCGCTGCAGGATGACTGCACCGTCACCAACTGGCACAAGTCGATCTTTCTCGACTCTCGCGGGCGGAACCATCGGAAAGAATGAATACCGGCTCGATCTGAACTACACGAATTCCGTTGCCACCCCGGGTCACCCGGGCAACTCAGCGGTGACCACGGAAGGGACGAAGGCCAAGAAGGAACAAAAGAGGGCGGCCAGTATCAAGGCGCATCCGGAGCAGTGCCAGAAGAGCCAGACCCATGAAGAGCTGTGTCTACTTCTGTAAGAAAACGGGCTTGTGTCAGGCGGAAGCCTCACGATCACCTGGGAGACAGCGTCGATACTGACGGAGGGCGCCAGCTCGGCTGGGACGCGCTTCATGGCCGGCGATCCGTACGGCGTGCTGAGGTGGAGTGGCGTTGTAGCAATACAACGTTCGTTCTAGTGCATCGTGAATCCTCCGGAGAGGAAGCGTTTTCACCGCGAGACCCTTGATATTGGGAAAAATCGGCTGTCGTTAGGTACGGTATCTATTCGGTTGCTCTAACACGTTGCTCTAACACATAGTGCAGAAGCGACTGGGGGAAGCAGGGGGTTAGATGAAATCGACTTTCTTTCGACGTAGCGCAAGCGCAGCGGTAGCAGCTCTTCTAGTGGCGTTCGGCGGCGTTTTGTCCGTCGCGCCTGCACACGCCGGCCAGGACGACGACGAGTTTATTGAGCTACTCGATCTAGAGAGGGTGCCCTTTGCGAACAAAACGGAGGTGATCCGTGCCGCGAAGGATTACTGCCTGAACAAGACCCGGCCGAACGCGAACAAGTGGCGCGTCGCGTTCGCGATAGGTGATGACATGGGGTGGAGCTTGGCTGAGAGTCAAGACTTCGCTAGAGCCGCGGATCGGGCCTACTGCACATAAAGCCATGATAACGGCGGGTCCGAACGCTTCCGCCGCGGATGCACAAACGTTGCAGTTCGCAGGATGACTTGCGGAGCCCGTGGCGGCGCGAGCCCGCCGATTGGTCGCCGAGATTTTGCGTGCGCTGATGAGACGTTTCGGGGAGGTACAGGTACCGGCTCGACTCTCTTCGACGGGCTTTATGGCGCGGTCGGGTCGAGAGGCACTCGAATGCTAGCCAGCAGAGCGCGGTGATCGGAACCTCGGACATCTACCGTGCGAATCGACGAGGCGGCTGCGTTACGGATCAGCACGTGATCGATCACAAGAAGGGGCCCGGGCAATATGTTGGACGGGAAGGTGGGCGCGAAGCCTGCTCCCGTCTGCTTCACCGCATCTCGATAACCATTGGAAAGTAAATCACGAAATTGCCGCATATCCGGTGTGCTGTTGAAGTCGCCGGCGACTACGACCGCGGCGGGTTCGGAGAGTTCGGCGAAATTTTCCAAGTCCCGCTGCGTGTCGACCACCCCCTTTTGCCATGCGTCGAATGAACCTGGCTCGGCCGTGACCGGTGACGTGATGTGTACGCTGGCCACCAGCGGTTTGAACCGCACGCCGGAGACCTCTAGTTTCGCGGCCACCATGTTGGTGTGCTGGCGCTGTGCGAGAGATGCTCCGTCGAGCGGGGTTCGACTCCATAAGCCAATTCCTCCGGCACCTGCCGCCGGTTTCAGTACCGAGAACGGGAATGCCTCCGTGATGCCCGCTGCCTTGAAGCGTTGCACCGCCTCGGGAGTCAACTCCGACACTGCGATCACATCTGCGCTATTCTTCGCGAGTTCCACAAATGGTGATGCCTCAGCCTGCCCTTTACGAAGGTTAGATGAGATTAATCGGATCTCGGCGTATTGCCCGACGTCTGCTGGATCGCCAGCGTAATACCAAAGAGCTTGGGCTGAGACAGCCGCCGCTACGATAGCGACCGCGGCGACCGCTAGGAAAACCTTACGACACAGCAAACAAAGTACGACTCCAAGAAGTGCCAATGCCGGAGTGTATGGGAACGTGACCGCGAGCATGAGCTCGACGACGTTCGACAGATCCTTTGCCCGAGTGAGTAGTGCGGCTATCGCGAATAGCAGAACGGCAATTGCGGTGACCGTTAGGGAAACACGAAGTCTGACGGGCAAAGGACGGCATGTCCTCTCTGCATGCGGGACCTAGGACATACGTTACCCGTCGTCAAGCACCACCCCAGTCATCCGGAACGACGAGCGTGCCCACAGGTGGATCGAACAACCGGCCGATCATAGACTAAAACGTATCCCTTCGGTCGGATTAGCTTGCGGTATTACGCCAAAGCTGAAGTACGGGCGGGAGGAGAGCGTTGATTTCTGAACCGATAAGCGTATGGAACTCCTGGCCTTGGCCGACCGGGTCAGGTATATCCAACATCTCGTCCGTGGGAAGACGGGGCCGAAGTGCCGCGAGATCGTCGAAGGTTCGTGCTTTGAAGTCCGAGACGAGTCGAGCTGCGGAACTAAGTGTGAAGGTCCTACGGAGTTGCCGTGGAGCAACTTCCAAAACAGCGTCGCGGTGAGCCTTCGTCATTGTCAGTACAAGGTCGGCGTCTGCGGCGATCTTGGCTGTGAGCTGTCGTGCAGCAAAGTCGGAAGCATTACCGCCTAGCTGCCGTAGGACGTGGGCGGCATGTGGGTGTATTGGATGACCGACTACCGCGCGCACCCCGGCGCTTGACGCGCTAAATCCCGAGATCTCCAGTCGCCTGGCGTGGGCTACGGCAAGTCGTTCCGCCAACGGGGAGCGACAGATGTTTCCAGTGCAAACGAAAAGTACTAGCAGTGCAACTCCTCGGGGTGCCTCAAACGACTTCCGAGGGCAGTGAACCGGCACACCGGCTCCGGCGTCAACACCGAGGCTTGCTACCGGGACAGACCCTGATGTAGTCGGAGGATCGCGCGTGCGTTGGGTGATCGGCATATCGGAGCCGCATCCGAACGGCAGAGTAAAGTTCGTAGGCTCATCTGCGGTGCTGCGTCGCTAAGCGTGACTGAATCCGCACCACCAGTCGACATCGCTGCCGGCTTTGGGGCGCCGCCAACGCGGTGGCGACGAGGTCAGATCCTAACTCGTCGTAGTACCCGACCTTTGACCGCTTCAGAATAGGAACGGCACGCATCCCTTCGCGATGCGATCGGTAAGGCCGCGGGGATTTTTGGGGTATGTGATGGGGCGCCGTTGCCGCCGGCTATCACAGAAGTGGAACGCTGCTATTGACATCCTGGTAAGTTCAGTCCGAGCGCTGAGCCCAGCTAACCCAATAATTCGCCGTCAGCTGCCACCGCGGTAAGCGGTATGGCTAAGCACCCGCGCCCTCGTATCGGACCCTACCGGCGCTCGTACGGTCATCAGCAGCGGAGTTTCTGGAATGACGGTTACGTTAATTTTACGAGAGCTTGGTGAATCATAGGGAAACCCCTGATACCTCCGGCCAGCTTCAGTTAATATGCTGTTTGTCTAGCTGGGAACGGCGAGAAGGCGGGTTAGAACCGCATTGCGGGTTTGCATGTGTGGGCCGTCCAATCGCAAGTACTCAGCGACACAGCCGTAACGGACGGCTACGGGGCGGGTTCACGCGTGCTGCACCAGTGGCGTCGACGTTGTAACGGCTGATACACGGGGCCGCGATTGGTTGAGGCGGATTCAGGGGGAAGTATGGGGCGGCGGGCAGTAATTACCGGGGGCGCAGGATTTGTGGGCTCTCACCTCGCGGAACGACTGCTAGCACACGACATCGATGTGGTGTGCATCGACAACTTCGTCACTGGTAGCCCGGACAACGTTGCCCACTTGCAGGGGCGTGACGGCTTTCGGCTCATGAAGGTCGATGTCAGCGACTATTTGTCGATCCCGGGACCGGTTGACTACGTTTTACATTTCGCCTCTCCGGCCTCACCGGTGGACTACGCAGAGCTACCGATCGAGACCATGAAGGCCGGGTCGCTCGGGACACTGCACACACTCGGGTTGGCGAAGGAAAAGGGTGCACGGTACCTATTGGCTTCGACGTCGGAAACGTACGGCGATCCCCTCGTGCATCCCCAACCTGAGAGCTACTGGGGAAATGTAAATCCGGTTGGTCCGCGTGCGTGCTACGACGAGGCGAAGCGCTTTGCCGAGGCGCTAACTCATTCGTACCGCATGAAGCATGGTGTTGACACCGCGATCATGCGCATATTCAACACATACGGTCCGCGGATGAGGCCAAATGACGGTCGGGCAATTCCTAATTTCATCTGTCAGGCGCTGGCTGGTGCCCCTCTCACTGTTCACGGCGACGGCAGCCAGACGCGGTCGGTGTGCCACGTGGACGACCTCGTAGAAGGGGCAGTGCGGCTGTTGTTCTCCGATCTGTCAGGTCCAGTCAATATCGGTAATCCGCACGAGATGACTGTTCTGGAGTTAGCAACTCTCATCCGCGAACTCACCGGATCCGACGCTCCAGTGGAATTCATTAATCGTCCGCAGGACGATCCGTCTCAGCGCCAACCTGACATTGGGCTCGCCCGCACAGAACTTCATTGGGAGCCTAAGGTAGATGTGCGAGATGGTCTGTTAGAAACCATCGACTGGTTCCGCAACACTACCGCGGGCCCATCGCGGGTTGGATCGTCGGCACTTCAGAAGGTGCATCAAAAGCAGGAGTCTTCACGCCACAAAGTGGCCGTGATTGGCACCGGCTACGTCGGAGCGGTTACGTCTACCTGTTTGGCATCGTTGGGACATATCGTTTGCGGCCTCGACGCAGATTCGGCGCGTGCTGGTCAGCTCAACAATGGACAGGCGCCCTTCCATGAGCCCGGACTCCCAGAGATGTTGACAGCAATGTTGTCAACGGGTCGCCTGCGGTTCACCGATTGCCCCGCCGAGGCGTTGTCAGACGCGGAGTTCGTCTTTCTTTGCGTCGGAACGCCTCCGGGTCCCGATGGATCACCAGACCTCACCCAGCTTGAAAGCGCGATCCATTCCTTGGCTCCCTATCTGCTTGCCGACGCGGTGATCGTCAACAAATCAACGGTTCCGGTCGGGTCAGGGAACTGGACACGGACCATTCTCGAGGACGCGTTGGAGGGTAATCGAGAGTTGTCCTTCCACGTCGTTTCGAACCCCGAGTTCTTGCGCGAGGGAAGTGCAATCGACGACTTCCTTTACCCAGATCGGATTGTGTTGGGCGGCGCCATTCAGGACGTCACCCGCGTGGCCGAGCTATATCAGCCCGTTCTCGACCAGTCATTCGACGGTGGGCGGCCCAACGTCAAACCGTCGCTCATCACAACCGAACTTGCATCCGCGGAAATGATCAAATATGCCGCTAATGCTTTTCTGGCGACGAAGATTAGTTTCGCCAACGAGATGGCACAACTGTGTGAACTTTTCGGTGCCGACGCCCGCGAGGTGCTTCCCGCCATCGGCGCCGACCATCGGGTTGGTACCGCGTTTCTCAATCCTGGTGTGGGCTGGGGTGGTTCGTGTTTCGGTAAGGATATCGCGGCGCTGACTTCGACGGGCCAGGAGTATGGTTACATGCCTTCGATCCTGCAGGCCACCGTCGAAGTCAACAAGTTGCAGCGTGCGAGCGCGATACGCAAGCTCCAGCGCGAATTGCACATCTTGAAGGGTCGCCGAATTGCATTGCTTGGCTTGACTTTCAAGCCAGGGACGGATGATCTTCGCGATGCTCCAGCGCTAGACATAGCGGGACGGCTGTTGGCTGCCGGCGCTGTTGTTTCAGCCTTCGACCCGGTACTTAAAGCGCTGCCCGAAGAGTTCGATACGGTCCGACTCACGTCCGATGTTTACGATGCGGCTGACCGCGCTGACGCAGTGGTAGTGGTGACGGAGTGGCCGGAATTCCGCGAAATCGATCCGGCGCGCCTGCATCGTGTTATGCGCGGCGATCTTGTCTTGGATGGCCGAAACTGCTTGCCGGGGACGAGCTTCGCGGAGTCGGGTCTGCGCTTGGTGGGCTTCGGCTGGTAACTGCGTTCAAATACTGGGGGAAAAATGACCATTGAGGCGACGCCTCCGAAAGCGACTGTGGCGCCGGGCACGCGCCTGGTCGCGACACGTCCCGCGTCGGAAGTAGTGTTGGGCGGGGGAACTTCGCAGGCGCCGCAACGAATAACAGATAAACTCAAGCCATGCCCCGAGGCGCCCCAGCTCGCCAGGCGACATCGCAACCTTCTACAGGGCGCGGATTTGGCTACTCTGACTGGTTCGGCGGTCCTTGGTGCCGTGGCGCTCAGCCAGATAAGCCCAGTGCGTGCAGGAGATCTCGGGCTCCGAGAGATCGTTCTAGCCGTAGTTGCGATGGTTGTGACACTGCACCTGCACGGTTTATACCGGCGGCCAGCTTCTCGGTTGAGGCCCAGCGGATGGTGGCGACCCATGGTGGTTGCCCGTTGCGTACCGACGGCTGCGTTGGTCACCCTCGCTGGCGGCGCAATTTTTCTCGAAAGTGGCCGAATGACCTTGACAGCTGCGGTGGCAATGACCTTGCCTGCCGTTGCGCTGGTCCCGTTCGGCCGGCGGATGGTGGTGCGGTTTTTCGACCCGACGGTGACTCGTATTTTAATCATCGGGACGGGGCCGATCACCGATCGATTGACCTCGAGGTTGCGACGGTGTCCGGATACAGTCGTTGTCGGTCACGTTGACGACAACGTGGCAACGGGCACTAACGTGCTCGGCGAGCTGTCCGATCTATCGTCTGTGTGCGCTGCCAACAACATCGATCGCGTTATTGTCGCCTTTCCGAATACTAGTGACGCGATCGTGCTCGAAGCGCTGCGTCAGCTTCAAGGCCAGGTGCCGGTATCGGAAATTCCCCGCTACTTTGAGTTGCACAACTGGCGTAGCGAAGCGGAGGAGTTGCATGGCTTGACGCTGATGCATTTGCCCACCGTGTCCTTAGCAGCAAGTGAGCGAATGTTGAAGCGGTTCATGGATGTAACGCTTGCGACTCTGGCATTGGTGGTCGCTTCGCCCGTTATGCTCATTGTCGCACTAGCGATCAAGCTGGACAGTCCAGGACCGGTGTTTTTCCGTCAGGAGCGAGGCGGCCAGGCCGGGAAGCCATTTCGAATTTTCAAGTTCCGCTCGATGACCGCTGATGCGTGGGAGCGGCGCAATACGGTCGCACAGCACAACGAAGTAGATGGACCACTGTTCAAGATGGCCGATGACCCCCGCGTTACTCGCGTTGGCGCGTTCATCCGTAAAACAAGCCTTGACGAGTTGCCTCAGCTCATCAACGTGGTACGCGGTGAGATGTCATTGGTCGGCCCGCGGCCCTTGCCGACCGAGGAGTGCGATCGCATTGATGGTGCCGCGCTAGCTCGCCTCGATGTCAAGCCGGGTATCACCGGACTCTGGCAGGTTTGTGGCCGTAGCGACCTGACGTATGCAGATCTCCAGCATTTAGACTCCGCCTATGTGCGGTCTTGGTCCCTAATGTGGGATCTCCGGATCATCGCGCAGACACCAAAGGTCGTGTTCGGACGCAGTGGCGCCTACTGAGACCGATATTGGCATCGATCTACAGCCTGGTCACGGCACCACATACCAAGTCCTACACACCCCGCCGCTTGGGCGATTGGTCACGACCATTTGTCGGTCAGCATGAGTTCGATTGTCTGCCATCTCAGGATTCTGAGAAATTTCCGTCTGAACGAAATCGCTGGATTGATGCATACCGCCGGAGGTTTGTAATGTCATGTCGTGCGCGGGAACGAATTTCGATACTGAGTCTGCACTACCCGCCAGATGCGACGGGTGTGGCGCCATATGCCGGCGCATTGGCAGCGGGTCTCAGCCGCCGGGCACATCGCGTAACGGCATACGTTGCACACCCCTTTTATCCTGAGTGGAAGATTCGGCCAGGCTACGGACAATGGAAGACAACCGAGAACATTGCGGGAGTCACTGTTCATCGGCTCCGGCACTACGTCCCACGCCCTCCTCGAGGAATGCGGCGGGTCCTGTCTGAGCTCAGTTTGGGGGTGAGACTATTTTTCCGAAACGTTAGTTCTGCCTCGGTCGCCGTGGCCGTCTCGCCGGCGCTTTTTGCGACGGCACTCGTGGTATTGCGGCTGCGACTAACCCCATGGCGGCCACGCCTCGTCGTTTGGGTCCAGGACATTTACACGCTCGGAATGGTCGAAACCAAAGAGGGAGGGGGTGTCGCTGTAACCATTACAAAGCTGGTTGAACGATTTGTACTTCGTTCAGCTGATCGGGTCGTCGCGATCCACCCCAGATTTGCCGATTACCTAAGTCAAGACGTAGGCATCGAACGTGATCGAATTACTGTCATCCGCAACTGGACTCATCTCGAACCGGCGCCTGAAGTCTCGAAGGCTGATGCGCGAGCGCGGCTCTCGTGGCCAACGGACACCTTGTTGGCGGTGCACACGGGCAATATGGGTGCAAAGCAGGGCCTTGAGAACGTAGTCGAAGCGGCACGGCTGGCCGATGAGAAGCAGGCGCCGATCAAGTTCGTACTAGTAGGGGACGGAGGTGAACGAGCGCGATTAGAACAGTTGGCGCGGGGAATTCGCCGGATTGAGTTCATCGACCCTCTCAGCGAAGCTGACTATAGGAGCGCGCTTGCCGCGGCCGACTGCCTCCTGGTGAATGAGCTGCCTGGTGTCGCCACAATGGCCGTGCCCAGCAAGCTCACCTCTTATTTTGACGCAGCGCGCCCGATAGTCGCCGCTACCGACCCAAACGGTATTACCGCAGGAGAGATCGAGGAGTCACGGGCTGGCGTCGTGGTGCCTTCCGGCGACCCGCAAATGCTTCTTGACACCGCTCTTACATTGCTGGATGACGGTGATAAGGCAGAACGATATGGTGCGGCGGGTCGTCGCTATCGTATGGAGGTGTTGAATGCGGATGCTGCCATTGAGGCATTTTGTCGAGTCATCGACGAAGTCGTGAGTGAACCCGCGGTAAATATCTCAAGGCGGCGCAAGGGTGCCTTCAGGTGACCGGTGATGCATCTGCCTCCGCTGCGGGGGTGTTCTCGTATGTACTATCCAAATTCCAAGCCGTCGGTGCTGCGCTATCGATGGGCCGTGGCTTTCGCGCCCTGCAAATCGGAGGGTGGCAGCACTCCTATGGGCGGACAGCATCTCGCATCGAAGGTCTCAACGCGCAGGCTGCAATTGGCAACTGGGTCGACGCTGCCTTGGTGCAGGTCGAGGCCGGCCACTGGCTCGCGGATCGCCGCGGTTTCAGGGCCATTGGTGACTGCAGACCTTCATCGGGCAGGCGGGCTTTTGTCCCGTTGGATGCTTCGTCGAGTCGCCAAGTTGGGTACTGTCAAGAGACAGTCCGATTGGCGATGCGGAGGAGCTACTGGCCCGCCGTCGGTAGGGTGCTTAATCGACTGCGGGGCGGCACTGCCGCTGGCAACGGGGGAAGGTATTTATGACGAAACGTGCCTTGATTACTGGCATTACCGGTCAGGATGGCTCGTACTTGGCGGAGCTATTGCTGAACAAGGGCTATGAGGTACATGGGGTCATCCGCCGAGCCTCTACTTTCAATACCTCGCGCATCGATCATTTGTACGTTGACCCTCATTCACCGGATGCAAGATTGTTTTTGCACTACGGAGACCTCAGTGACGGTGCACGCTTGGTGACGCTCCTCGCCGATATTAAGCCGGCTGAGGTGTACAACCTAGCCGCGCAGTCTCATGTGCGCGTGTCGTTCGACGAGCCCGAACACACAGCAGACACTACTGGGACTGGAACTATTCGGATGCTAGAGGCGGTCCGACTCTCGGGCATAGAAACTCGCTTTTACCAAGCATCGTCCTCCGAACTGTACGGGACGACGCCGTCGCCGCAGGACGAGAACACCCCGTTCGCGCCCTGTTCACCGTACGCGGCCGCCAAGCTCTATAGCTACTGGATTACCAGAAACTATCGTGAGGCCTACGGGATTTTCGCTGCCAACGGCATCTTGTTTAATCACGAATCACCCCGCCGTGGCGAAACGTTCGTCACCCGCAAGATCACTCGTGCAGTCGCAGCGATCAAGGCCGGTAAGCAGGAGTGCCTCTATATGGGCAATCTCGATGCCGTGCGGGATTGGGGTTACGCTCCGGAATATGTCGAGGGAATGTGGCGAATGCTGCAAGCTGATGAACCCGACGACTATGTCCTTTCAACGGGCGTGGGAATCACCGTGCGAGAATTCCTTGAGATTGCATTCGCGCATGCCGGCCTCAATTGGGAAGATCACGTCCGGTTCGATGAGCGCTACCTTCGCCCCACGGAGGTCGATTCGCTCATCGGCGACTCAACACGCGCCCGCACCAAACTCGGCTGGCAACCCACCGTCAACGGACGCGACCTTGCGCGCCTGATGGTAGACGCTGATGTCGAGGCTCTCGAAAATGCGGGTAGGCCGTGGATCGACACGGTGCAACTGGACACTTGGGAAACGCCGACAGTTCGTGGGGCAGTCGCGGGATGACCACTGGCGTAGGCTTCACACCGGCTGCGCTCGACCGTGGGGCAACATTTTATGTCGCAGGGCACCGTGGGTTGGTCGGCTCGGCAATTGTCCGCAGACTTCTGGCCGCGGGGTTCACGAATATCGTTGGTAAGACGTCAGCGGAACTTGACCTCAAGATTCGTAGCGAGGTTTTCGACTTCTTCATTGAAACCAAGCCGAGGTACGTCGTGCTGGCCGCGGCGAAGGTTGGTGGAATCTTCGCGAACAACACCTACCCCGTGGACTTCTTAAGCGAAAACTTGCGCATTCAGTGCAATGTCCTCGACGCAGCTCGTGAAGTCGAAGTTGAGCGCCTACTGTTTCTCGGGTCTTCTTGCATCTACCCAAAGTTCGCGAAGCAGCCCATCCGCGAGGACTCTCTGCTCACCGGCCATCTTGAGCCGACGAACGACGCATATGCGATCGCCAAAATCGCGGGCATCTTGCACGTTCAAGCTGTGCGCCGCCAGTATGGCTTGCCGTGGATTTCGGCGATGCCGACGAACCTCTACGGGCCCAATGACAATTTTTCACCGACGGATTCGCATGTTTTGCCCGCACTGATTCGACGCTATGACGAGGCGGTAGCGTCCGGTGCAGCGTCAGTTACCAATTGGGGAACTGGTTCGCCAAGACGTGAGTTCCTGTATTCAGACGACATGGCTGATGCGTGCCTGCACCTCCTAGAGCATTATGACGGTCCCGAACAGGTGAATGTCGGCAGTGGTACGGATGTCACGATACGAGAGGCCGCTGAAACAGTCGCATCGGTGGTCGGCTTCGTGGGTGAGACGCGGTGGGACGCTTCAAAGCCCGATGGGACCCCGCAGAAGCTCCTAGATGTATCTAAACTTGCCCGAATGGGCTGGGTGCCGACAATCGACTTGCGGGAGGGATTAGAGCGCACAGTGGCGTGGTACCGCGAGCATGTCGCTTCGCTGCGTAGCACTTAGTCAGGGCACTGCTAACGGGTTCTGATGAGTCGTAACGGGCTTCTTGGAATGGTCCCGTACAGGGAGTGAGAATTTGTTAGACGCAAACTTCACGAGAGCGAGCAAAATGCGGCCAGAACCCAAGCAGACTGGTCGACTCCGCGTAGTATTCGTCAGTCACGCATATAACGAGCCGGGCAGAATTACACCTTTTGCTTCACTCGGCAGGCGGGTTGACTTGACCCTTGTGGGTCCACGAGAGAACACTAATGGAGCGCTGCAACCCCCGGGGGATGATGAAGCACACTTGCTCGATGTAATTCCACTTCCTGCAGTACAATTGGGCCGGTCGCAATTTCTTTTGCGCGGTCTCTTAAAGACTCTCCGGTCTACAAAGCCGGACATCGTGTGCGTGGATTATGACGCCTGGCATGTGCAGTTCGTACAGGTAGCGCTTAACCTACTTGCCGCACGGTCTCGCGCGCGCATCATCCTCATTGTCAAAAAGAATACTTTTCGTGCCCCGAATTCGTTGCTAGGCAGGGGTAAGCGCCTGATTGCTCGGTGGGGTATACGCAGGACTAGCGCGATCATTGCCGCGAGTGAGATAACGCGGGACCTCTACATTCGGGTGCTCGGCGCACGAGAGTCTTCGGTCTACGTTCAGCCTCACCTTCCGATAGATGTTTCGCGTTTCCATCCGGTGGAGGCAACTGCTGGTCAGAAAGAGTTGCGGGTCGGTTTCGTTGGCAAAATCGGCACCACGAAAGGCGTACCGGAGTTGCTAGCCGCATTTGAACAGGTTCGTGAGCGTAGTGAGGTTCCAATCGAGTTGTGGCTCGCCGGGAGAATCACCGACCCGGTTACTCAAGCAGCAATTATGTCGGCGGATGATGTACATCATGTCGGAGCCATCAATAATGACGATCTACATCTGTTCATGGCTGATATCGACCTGTTTGTCATGCCTGCGCGCGTGCTGCCCGATCATCAGGAGCACGACGGCCGCGCAGTTCTCGAAGCGATGTCATCGGGCGTGCCCTGCGTAGTCAGCGACAGCGGTATTCTCCCGGAAATCGTGTCGAACGGGGAAGGTAGAGTTTTTCCCGCAGGGAATACGGCGCGGCTCGCGGATTGCCTGCAGGAACTTATTGCTTCCCCCGAACTTCGGCGTGCTCTCGGCAGGGGGGCCCGGCAACGCGCAGTGGCGACAGTGAGCCCAGACGTTCTCAGCGATGCGAGGGTCGCTGTTTTTGACGAGACCATGGAGGTACGCCGTGAGCGCGCAAAGTCCCGATGAAAACGTTGGCTACGCGGCCCGAAAGAATTATCTGGCGGAGGATGTAGTCCAAAACTATATGCGGAACCGCTTCAGCGGCGTCCTGGGACGGTATCGGTACCGGCGTGAACAGCGCGCAGTCAACAGTTTAATCGCTCAGATACCGAAGTCCGAGGTACAAGACATATTGGACTGTCCGACTGGGCTTGGACGGTGGCTGCCCAACCTTGCGGTGTTACAACCGGATCGAATCGTGGCGGTCGATGCGTCCCCCACGATGCTCAAAAAGGCGAGAACAGTTTCGGTCGGAGGTATAAGGATTGAGTTCCAGGAGGGCATTGCAGAACAACTCCCATTTGAGGATCGTACCTTTGACCTCGCTTTCTGCCACGCATTGTTGAAGCACCTTCCTGAGTCAGCAAAATTAGAGGTAATTAGGGAGCTCGCCAGGGTCACATCAAGGTACGTCATCGTGACTGCATCTGTCAGACGCGGTCTGCCGGGCTTCATTCGCCAGTTCCGAAGCGCGAATGGCGGCGTGGCGGTTTCGCAGCAATGGATCCAACGTTCGGTAAAAAACGCGAGCCTGCGAATTATCGACGCACGAAAAGCGACCACTCCCATCGGCGTTGAGTACTCGTATTTGCTGGAGAAAATTTGACGATGCGGGGCCGCATGCAGCGAGGCGGTTTCCTGAAGGCAGACGGTGTAAGCCGCGCGACTTACGTCCAACACGTCAAGGTCACCGGTCGTCCGGTCCACGCGCAAAGCTCCCGCGGTTTTCGGGGTTCAATTCGACATAAGGGCACGCATCCGTTGCCACCTCTGGCAAGTGTTGGGGATTCTAGAATCATCGGTGTTCTGCATCGAAAATTATCGATTATCTGAGGACGCCCACCCATGCGTCGAGCGCGTCGTCTCTTTTCGTCAATCGGGGGCAGAAAGCTTGCCGGCTCCGGCCTACGAAAGCTAATAGGCTTCGGAGCATCCGTTCTGCTGCTTGCAGCAGCAGCTTTGGTCTTGATTCCTGCGATGATCGCAGCAAGTGGAGCTGCAGCCTGGGGGTCGATAGCGCTCGGACAGGCTGTTGGCGCCATCTCCGCGGTGGCCGTCCTCTACGGTTGGGGCTGGTACGGCCCGGCGAGAATTGCCCGAGCTCCCGCGGGGGTGAGGCGAGCCGAATACCTTGAATCCGTATATACGCGGCTATTACTTGCACTCCCAGCTTCGGCAACAGCTGCAGTTGTCGCCTATCTGCTCGCTCCCGGTACGCCACATTTCGCGGCCGTGGGCGCGGTTTCCATGACCAGTGTGGGTCTCACCGCGCAATGGTATTTCGTGGGCCTCGCTCGCCCCCTTCCATTCCTGGTGTTAGAAACAATCCCACGTGTGACAGGAATTTTGTTAGGCGTAGCTCTAATGCAGATAGGGCATAGCGCCGTGGTGGGACCTATGAGTATGGCCGCAGGAATGTTCGCGGGGTTTACTTGTTCATCGGTTTGGATTGTTCTCGAGACAACGCGAAATGGCGCGGAGGTGATTCGGCTTCGCAGGCCAACCGAGATCCTCGTACTCAACCGCCACGGCATGATTTCAGCCTTGGGCGGTGCGGCATACAATGCGGCTCCCCTTGCCATAGTTTCTTTAATTGCGCCCGGTATTCAACCAGTGTTTGCGCTGGCAGACAAGGTAATTCGGCAGATCCACGCTGTGGCAATACCCGCAGTGGTTGTTCTGCAGGGTTGGGTCCCCCGGGGAAGTGATTCAACTCGCGTCCGGCGCGCAAATATCGCCCTGGCAGGCGCGGGTAGTTTCGCCCTCCTCCTGTTTGCGATGACGTTGATAGTGGCGCCTCATCTTATTGACTGGTTGGGAAAAGAACATGTGTCAGTGTCGTGGCCCGGAATTCTATTGATTTCATTATGTGTTTCGGTAGGCTTTTTTGAAGCCACACTCGCGCGCGCCGCGTTGGCCACCTTTGGACGCCTTCAGGTGGTCGCAAAGGCTGTCATTATAGGCTCCGCAGTGGGGTTGCCTTTGGTTAGCCTGGGGGCAGCCTCAGCTAGCGTGCCTATGGCTCTGGGCGGGGTTCTTACTGGATTGGGCGGGTGTGTCGTTATCGAGCTAGTCGATTACGTGAGAGTCGTGGCTCGTGCAACCTCGCCGTCGGAGTGAACCGACCGTAGAATTTCGGACGATGGACTAGCTGCAAATTACTTAACAGATCACCGAGTATTACGCCAAACCCAACACATAATTAATTGTGCACCTGGCGTTGTCACGGTCACCGGCCGGCATCCTAAATTGGGGGTTTTCTTTATGGATGGCTAGCGCCTGTTGATAAAGTTCGATGCAAGGTTTCATATCTGCGGGGTCTGGCAGCTTGGGTTTGGCAATTTCTGCGGCCCAGACTGTCGCTGCCGAGGCCGATAGCGCCACAAGCATCGGAATTCCAATCCACCTGGCGTAGGTGCCTGTTGCGTTGAGACCGGAGCTCGCTCGCGACTCCGCTGAAATCGTCTTTCCAGTAGAATCAAGACGCCGAAGTGTAAGGCCGTAAACGATTAAGAAGAGGCCGGCGAGCAAACTCGTCACGGTTAACGCGAGCGCCACGACACCGGGCAATCTGATTATGCTCCGCCAGAGCCTGATTATTACGAGGAGATTTACGGCGAGAACGGAAACACCCAACAGCATTGGAAGCGCAGAGATAAGCCGTAGCTGTGTGCTTTCCCTCGCCGACGTGATCTCCCGGGAAGGCTCGGTGTCAGTCGCAGTTCGAGCAGCCTTCTGCGGCTGCGCGTCGTTGGCGTTGTCGTCTGGGACGTCGTGATCAATCCCTGCGTGGTTTGGCACACCGCCATGCTAATACCCGAAGCGGATATTTGGAGCATTGCGTCGTAGTTTCATACTTGCCGGCAGGGTGTGTGTTGCGAGGAGGGCTCCGGACACACAAAATTTGAGGCTCTGGCCCTGGTACGGACATTTAATTCCGGTAGAGAGCCCGGAAGTTCTCCTTTGTCGTGTAGACGTCGAAGGAACTTCTAAGCATTCCAATGCCGTGTGACCGATTCGGGCGGCGACCACTTTGGCGACTCAGGTCCGGGACGTCTGTCAGTGCCCGTCTGCACGCGGAAACTATGTCACCCGTTACCAAGGTCGCGATAGCGGGCTGCCCTGGAGCGGCTACGTTGTGGTGCGCCGACGTCGTTTGCCAAAGTGGCGCCTGCTAGCCGTGGATGAATCGCGCCTTCCCTACGAGAATGTAGGGCCTGGGGTGCTTAGCCGGCGTGGGTCGGCAGCATGCGACTAGGCCTCAAGACTCTAGATGGTCGCAAGAGCCAGATAAACCATCAACCCCCAAGAAAGGACTCGAACCCCGTTCATCAGACAAGAAACGGGCCCGGAATCGCACTAGCTAAAGGCGACCCAGGTATCGGCCGCTGCACAGCAACGAGACAGCGTCTAGTTTCTGCTGTCAGTAACAACCCGATGCGATCCAATTTCCCTGGCGGGACGCCCAGCACCCTTAGGGCGATCGCTTTAGACGTCTGGAGCGTTACCAATCGCCTGTCATAGCGCGACTGCCTGGTGCAGACTAGCGGTGTCCGAGTCACCGAAGAGACACGGAAACCGTTGAGCCACGGAAGGATGGTCGTGAATCAAGCTACGGTCCTTGCTTCAGGTGCAAGTAGGAACCGATTTTCGGTGAGCAAGGGCGTACCGCGGACTGCTAGCCAGATTTTGGCATATTGCGCTGCCCTCACGAGCACATGGACCGGCGTACGAATTGCAGGTGTCAACGTGGCTGACTACCTGCTCGTTGCGGGGGTGTTTTTCGCGATATTGGTCTCCGTGCACAACGGTCGCAGACTTCCGATATATGCGTGGGCGGTGCTCCCGCCCTTTGTCCTTCTTCTTATAGCCTTGGTCGGGTCCGTCGTGCGCGGAGACCCATTGAGAGCGACTCGAACCCCTTCCCAATGGAGAGAGTGGGTAGTAGGTAATGCGGTTGGGGCTGAGCAGGGCGGTGCATTACCGTTAATAGCGCGGATGGCATTTTCTATAACTGCCGTAGCAATAATCGTGGCTTCTGCGGCAGAGAATAGCGAGAATGCAAAGGTTATTGTCGAAAAGATCATACGCTTTTGGGCAATTGGCGCAGCTATTAGTGCAACTTATGGAGTGGTCGAATTAAACGTATTTGGTAAGGGCTCTTTTTTAAGCCATCTTCCATTTTTGTATCACGTTGTGTCCGACACCAGAGCTACCGGTTTGGCGAATCACCCCAATTCTTTCGGGCAAACGATTGCAAATACGCTACCCATGCTGATCTACCTGGTAGGAGCAACCCGAAAATATGTGAAGGTTGGCATGGTCTTGGCGCTACCTATCTCTATGTACGCGATATACCTCAGTGGCTCGCGTGGTGCCCTGTTTTGTGGTGCCGTAATAGCCGTCGTGACGTTGGCGTTCCTCGGGGTCTTCGCAAAGCGGATCCACCTTTGGGTGCCGCCCATGCTGGCCTTCTCGGCGGCACTTGCGATCATTTTTGTGCCCATCATCTTGGACAGCTCTAGATTTTTCAGCAAGTCGGGACAGATATCGAACGCTGCGCGGATAGCAAACCTTGAACGAGGCATCGACCTACTCGGTACGAACCCACTATTCGGCGCTGGTGTAGGAAGCTGGAATGGGGAAATGGTTCCTCTAATAGTTCTAACGTCGGGTGGAGTGTTCTATTTTATCGTTTTCTATACATGCCTAACTCGGCCACTATTGGTGCGGCCACGTTCGACCCGGGGGGTGTTTGTGCCGATACTTGTCATCTCAGCTATAGGCGTGCTCGGCTTTGGGCTACTTAACAACGGGATAGTCGAACGGTATTTGTATTGGCCGTTCGCGGCTCTTTTCGCATTGAGCCTTGCGCACCGTTCCCGCATCGATGCTGATGGAGTCGACGATCGATCTCGTTGAGGCCGGCTGGCTGTGGTGGGTTCGAGATGTTTCCTCTTGGCGTCGTTGAGCGGCACCGATTAGCCAGCTCGATCGTCGCGAGGTTTCTATATTTTTCGTGGCACAGAATGGATGGCATTCAGGGGCTTATCGGCCTCACCTATTTCGATTTGGCGCGCGCCCCCTGCGCCGATAAGGAGGTTCCGACCTTTTGAAAGTTGCATTCGACCACCGAATTTTTTCAATGCAGCGATATGGTGGTGTTTCCCGCTATATTTTCGAGCTAGCGAGCCGCCTGCCGTCCGACGCCGTGTCAGAAGTACGTATCGTCGCGCCCGTTTACATAAATAACTATTTAATGGCTGATTCAGCGCGCCGTTTTGGACAGGGAAGGTACGTGCACGCAGATTTTGCCGGTATTAGACATATGGTCGGGGTTGCGAATCGCATTGCGCAGCCAATCGCTTGGTCGAGCACGAATGCGGATATCGTACACGAGACCTATTACTCTATGGTGCCTGTGGGCAAGGGCCGACGGCGAGTGATAACTGTCCACGACATGATCCACGAGTTATTTTTGCCCAACGCTAAGCGTGTAATCGCCTCCAAGCGTGCCGCCGTGAATCGTGCTGACCATATAATCTGCATCTCTGAAACCACACGGCGTGATCTTATTAATCTTTACGGCATAGATGCGGCACAAACCAGTGTTGTACACCTTGGTTATTCACTTACGAGTGAAATCAAGGATGCAGAGGAGCGAGGGTCCCGGCAAAGACCATCGCTTCTCTACGTGGGTCACCGTGGTGGTTATAAGAATTTCAGCACGGTGCTGCAGGCCTTTAGCAGTTCTCCGACATTACGACAGTTCGACCTGGTAGCTTTCGGCGGTCATCCGCTGCAGCTTGACGAGCGTAAAGAGATTGAACGATTGGGTATAGCCGACCGTGTGCGCTATGAATGTGGATCCGACCGAAAGTTGGCAGAGTGCTATCGAACAGCGGCTGCATTCGTCTACCCATCGAAATACGAAGGCTTCGGCATTCCTCCGCTCGAAGCGATGAGCCACGGATGCCCGGTAGTGTGCAGTCGCGGAGGCTCAATTCCCGAAATAGTAGGAGACGCTGGCGCCTATTTTGATCCCTGCGATGCAGAAGAACTAAGATCGACACTGGAGCTCGTTGTGACGACGGAGAGTTTGCAAGCCGATTTGCGGGTGCGCGGGTTCGCACGTATATCTGCGTTTTCATGGGACCGATGCGCCGCGGAAACGGCACAAGTTTATCGTGACATTTTGTGATCTAAGGCGCCGTACTGTAGTCAGGCCGCTTCACGCACGATCTCACAGTCGTTGAATGGCTGGGGAATATGCCTACGGGATATGCGGGTAAGTCCCGTGGAGTGGTGGGGTTTCGGGGCTGAGGAGCACCGCGCTGGCTAGCCTCGATTTTTCATCGGACTTGATGTCGGCTCAGTTTGATGGTGAAT
>NZ_ATDN01000011.1 GCF_004014805.1 Mycolicibacterium elephantis DSM 44368 | reverse complement strand
GCACTCGTTAACCAAGCGGCCTAAATGTTTCCCTCACCACTTGACAATGCCCGAGTGATTTTCGCCAATACGTCGATCTCGGCGAAAGGCGCGGGGCTACTCGTCGAGCAGCTGCGGGTCGTGCTCCAGATGCATCAGCCCGTTCCAGCACAGGTTGACCAGATGCGCGGCCACGACCTCCTTCTTCGGCTCGCGCACATCGAGCCACCACTGCGCCGTCATGGACACCGACCCGACCAACGCCTGCGCGTACAGCGGAGCCATCTCCGGGTCCAGGCCGCGCCGGGAGAAATCGCCGGCCAGAATCGACGACACCTGGTTGACCGCCTCGTTGAGCAGCGTGGAGTAGGTGCCGCCCGAAGTGATGGCCGCCGGGGAGTCGCGGATCAGGATGCGAAACCCGTCGGTGCGCTCGTCGACGTAGGTCAACAGCGCCAGCGCGACACGCTCGATGCGCAGCCGGGAGCGGTTGTTGGTCATCCTGGTCAACGAGGACGTGATGCCGTCCAGCAACGCTGACATCTCGCGGTCGACCACCACCGCGTACAGCCCCTCTTTGCCGCCGAAATGCTCATAGACCACGGGCTTGGAGACGTTGGCTCGCTGCGCGATCTCCTCGACCGAGGTGCCCTCGTATCCGCGTTCAGCGAACAGCGAACGCGCGACGTCGATCAGTTGGTGCCGCCGCTCGGCGCCGGTCATCCGGGCGCGCGGCGGACGCACCTCTTTGTCGAAAGCGGCCACGGTAATCAGGCTAGTTGGTTCGACTAGCATCACGAGGTGATCGATCCGTCGTGGTGTAATCGGCAGCACATCTGATTTTGGTTCAGATAGTTCAGGTTCGAGTCCTGGCGACGGAGCACTTGGTCGCGACTGTGCGCTCTCATACGGTTTGGCCGGCGTGTCGCGTATGAAACCGCACATTCGATAGGCAGGAGACCGGATGACGGCAACTACCGAAGCCGCGGTGGTCGTTCTTGCGGCCGGCGCCGGTACCCGGATGCGCTCCGACACCCCCAAGGTGCTGCACACGCTGGCCGGCCGCAGCATGCTGGCCCACGCGCTGCACGCGGTCGCCAAAGTGGCGCCGCAGCACCTCGTCGTCGTGCTCGGCCACGACCGCGACCGGGTGACGCCGGCCGTCGAACAGCTCGCGACCGACCTCGGCCGCACCATCGACGTCGCCGTGCAGGCACAACAGCTGGGCACCGGCCACGCGGTGGCCTGCGGGCTGAGCGCGCTGCCCGACGACTTCGCCGGCACCGTCGTGGTGACCTCGGGCGACGTGCCGCTGCTGGACGCCGACACGCTGGCCGACATGATCGCCACCCACAGCGCCGAGCCCGCCGCGGCGACCGTGCTCACCACCACGCTGCCCGACCCGACCGGTTACGGCCGGATCCTGCGCACCCAGGACCGCGAGGTGATCGGCATCGTCGAGCAGGCCGACGCCAGCCCGTCGCAGCGGGCCATCAACGAGGTCAACGCCGGGGTGTACGCGTTCGACATCGCCGCGCTGCGCTCGGCGCTGAGCCGGCTGCGCTCCGACAACGCCCAGCAGGAGCAGTACCTGACCGACGTCATCTCGATCGTCCGCTCCGACGGGCACGTGGTGCGGGCCAAACACATCGACGACGCCACGCTGGTCGCGGGCGTCAACGACCGGGTGCAGCTGGCCGAGCTCGGCGCCGAGCTGAACCGGCGCATCGTCGCCGCGCACCAGCGCGCCGGGGTGACCGTCGTCGATCCGGCCACCACGTGGGTCGACGTCGACGTCACGATCGGCCGTGACACCGTCGTCTACCCGGGCACGCAGCTGCTCGGCGGCACCCGCATCGGCGGGAAGTGCCAGATCGGCCCGGACACCACGCTGACCGACGTGACCGTCGGCGACAACGCCACCGTGGTGCGCACGCACGGCGGGCAGGCCGTCATCGGTGACGGCGCCGCGGTCGGCCCGTTCACCTATCTGCGGCCGGGCACCGTGCTGGGCGCCGACGGCAAGCTCGGCGCGTTCGTCGAGGTCAAGAACTCGACCATCGGCGCGGGAACCAAGGTGCCGCACCTGACCTACGTCGGCGACGCCGACATAGGCGAGCAGAGCAACATCGGCGCGTCGAGCGTGTTCGTCAACTACGACGGCGAGAACAAGAACCGCACGACCATCGGCTCGCACGTGCGCACCGGCTCGGACACGATGTTCATCGCCCCGGTCACCGTCGGCGACGGCGCCTACACCGGGGCCGGCACCGTGGTGCGCGAGGACGTGCCGCCGGGCGCGCTCGCGGTCTCGGCGGGCCCGCAGCGCAACATCGAGGGCTGGGTGGCGCGCAAGCGGCCCGGCAGCGCCGCCGCGCAGGCCGCTGAAAAGGCGCAAGCCGAGGACGACGAGCAGTAGCTGTTCGTTTTCCGGCAACCCGGCAACCGAACGCCGGAAACGCTACGTACGATTGGTCCGTATCCGTCCCCGACCGGCGAGGGCACTGTGGGCACCGAGTGGACCGACAACCGCAAAAATCTGATGCTCTTCGCGGGTCGCGCGCACCCCGAACTGGCCGAACAGGTGGCCAAGGAGCTCGACGTCGCAGTCACCGCGCAGACTGCTCGCGACTTCGCCAACGGCGAGATCTTCGTCCGCTTCGACGAATCGGTGCGCGGCTGCGACGCGTTCGTGCTGCAGTCGCACCCCGATCCGCTCAACAAGTGGCTGATGGAACAGCTGATCATGCTCGACGCGCTCAAGCGCGGCAGCGCCAAGCGCATCACGGCGATCCTGCCGTTCTACCCGTACGCCCGGCAGGACAAGAAGCACCGCGGCCGTGAGCCGATCTCGGCGCGGCTGGTCGCCGACCTGCTCAAGACCGCGGGCGCCGACCGGATCGTCACCGTCGACCTGCACACCGACCAGATCCAGGGCTTCTTCGACGGCCCGGTGGATCACATGCGCGCCCAGAACCTGCTCACCGGCTACATCGCCGAGAACTACCCGTGCGAGAACATGGTCGTGGTCTCGCCGGACTCGGGCCGGGTGCGGGTGGCCGAGAAGTGGGCCGACTCGTTGGGCGGCGTGCCGCTGGCGTTCATCCACAAGACGCGGGATCCGCGGGTGCCCAACCAGGTGGTGTCCAACCGGGTGGTCGGCGACGTCAAGGGCCGCACCTGCGTGTTGACCGACGACATGATCGACACCGGCGGCACCATCGCCGGCGCCGTGCAGCTGTTGCGCGACGAGGGTGCGGGCGACGTGATCATCGCCGCGACGCACGGCGTGCTGTCCGAGCCGGCGTCGCAGCGGCTGGCCGACTGCGGCGCCCGTGAGGTGATCGTCACCAACACACTGCCGATCGGCGAGGAGAAGCTGTTCCCGCAGTTGACGGTCTTGTCGATCGCGCCGCTACTGGCCAGCACCATCCGCGCGGTGTTCGAAAATGGTTCCGTCACAGGACTCTTCAACGGATCGGCGTAAATGACAGACAGCACCATCTACCACAACCCACGCTGCTCGACTTCACGCAAGACGCTGGAGTTGTTGCGTGAGAACGGCATCGAGCCGACGGTGATCCAGTACCTCAAGACCCCGCCGTCCCGCGCCGAGCTCGAGAAGATGATCCGCGACGCCGGCATCGACGTGCGCACGGCGGTGCGCAAGAAGGAAGCGCTGTACACCGAGCTCGGCCTTGCAGACGCCGGCGACGACGAACTGCTGGACGCGATGGTCGAGCACCCGATCCTCATCGAGCGACCGTTCGTCGTGACGCCGAAGGGTACCCGGCTCGCCCGGCCGATAGACGCGGTGCGCGAGATTCTGTGACGGCACGTCGGTGTGCGGCCGTGGCCGCGCTGGTGGTTGGCGCCGCATCGGGGTGCGGCACGGAACCTCCTGACTACCAGTCACTTTGGACGACGACGACCACCACCACGGCGCCGCAGGAGTCCGAGCCGCCCGTGCCGATCGCCGCCTACCTCGAGCAGGCCGGCGTCGTCGGCACCCCGGTCGCGCCCGAAAAGCTCACCGACCTGAAGGTGACGTTCCCGACGCCGCCCGGCTGGGGACCCTACGTCAACACGAACCTGTCGCCGATGACGCGGGTGATCGCCAAGGGCGAGACGTATCCGACCGCGATGCTGATGGTGTTTCGCCTCAACGGCGACTTCGACGTCGAGGAAGCGATCACCAAGCACGGCTACGCCGACGCCGAACTGTCGGAGAACTTCAAGCGGCTCAACGCCTCCACCGACGATTTCAAGGGTTTCCCGTCGGCGATGATCGAGGGCAGCTACGACCTTCACGGCCGGCGCATGCACAGCTACAACCGCATCGTCATCGCCACCGGCGCGCCGCCGGCCAACGAGCGCTACCTCGTTCAATTCACCGTCACCGGTTATGCGGAGAAGGCGGCCGAGGAGGCACCGGACATGGAGGCGCTCATCGGCGGCTTCGACGTCACCGTTCCCAAGGCCCCGCCCCCCACCCCGCCGCGCTAGCGGCGCCGGGGGTGGGCTCGACGCACGTCCGCTCCGGATGCGCGTGACGCGACCCGACACCGGCCGCGCGCGACCGTTAAGGTTCAGACCATGAGTTGGACCGCCGCCGATCTGCCTTCCTTCGCCGGGCGCACCGTCATCGTCACCGGAGCCAACAGCGGGCTCGGCTTGATCACCGCGCGAGAGCTCGCCCGCGTCGGCGCCAAGACGATCCTGGCTGTCCGCAACACCGCCAAAGGCGACGAGGCCGCCGCCACCATGACCGGCCCCGGGTTCGGGCCGGTGGAGGTGCGCAAGCTAGACCTGCAGGATCTGGCCTCGGTGCGCGCCTTCGCCGACGGGGTCGACGGCGTCGACGTGCTGGTCAACAACGCGGGCATCATGGCCGTGCCCTACGCGTTGACCGTCGACGGCTTCGAGAGCCAGATCGGGACCAACCATCTGGGCCACTTCGCGCTGACGAACCTGCTGCTGCCCAAGATCAGCGAACGCGTCGTCACGGTCTCGTCGATGATGCACATGTTCGGCCGGATCAACCTCAAGGACCTGAACTGGAAGGCCCGCCCCTACCTGGCCTGGCCGGCGTACGGCCAGTCGAAGCTGGCCAACCTGCTGTTCACCAGGGAACTGCAGGGGCGCCTCGACGCGGCGGGCTCACCGATCAAGGCGATCACCGCACACCCGGGTTACTCCGCGACGAACCTGCAGGGGCAGACGGGCAACCCGGTGGGCACACCTTTCTGGCTGGCGGCCAACCGGATCTTCGCCACCCCGGCGGATTTCGGCGCGCGCCATACGCTGTACGCGGTGTCGCAGGACCTGCCGGGCGACACGTTCGTCGGGCCGCGCTTCGGCAGCCGGGGCCCGACCGGGCCGACGAACCTGCGCAGCCCGCTGGCTCGGGACGCGAAGAGCGCCGCGGCGCTCTGGGAGCTGTCCGAGCAGCTCACGGACACCAAGTTCGGCCTCTGATTTGGGCCCTCGGCGCTGACTGCGCTACCCTCGACGGCGCGTCACGGCGAGGGTGGTTTCGGCCACCGTTATCGACGGGAGCCTTTTGAGGTTGCGACCCTGCCGTGCTCAGACACGACACAGGAGCAACATCTCATGGCAAAGAAGACCGTCAACAACCTGAAGGCTCTGGTCCGTCAGGAGACCGGCAAGGGCGCGTCGCGACGCGCTCGCCGCAACGGCAATGTGCCCGCCGTGCTCTACGGCCACGGCACCGACCCCCAGCACCTGGAGCTCAACGCCCACGACTTCGCCGCGGTGCTGCGGTACTCGGGCACCAACGCGGTGCTCACCCTCGACATCGACGGCAAGGAACAGCTGGCGCTGACCAAGGCGCTGGACATCCACCCGATCCGCCGCACCATTCAGCACGCCGACCTGCTGGTCGTGCGTCGCGGTGAGAAGGTGACCGTCGAGGTCACCGTCGTCGTCGAGGGCGAGGCGGCACCGGGCACCCTGGTCACCCAGGAGACCAACACGGTGACCGTCGAGGCCGACGTGCAGTCGATCCCCGAGCAGCTCGTTGTCTCCGTCGAGGGCGCCGAGATCGGCACCCAGTTCACGGCGGGCACGATCGAGCTGCCGTCCGGGGTCACGCTGGTCTCCGATCCGGAGATGCTCGTCGTCAACGTGGTCGCCGCGCCGACGGCCGAGGAAATGGAAGCCGAGGCCGGCGTCGCGCCGGAGGAGGCCGCCGAGCCCGAAGCCGCCGAGGCTCCGGAGGGCGAGGCAGCCCCAGCGGCCGAAGAGTCCGAGTAGGTCGGCATGGCCGAACCGTCCCCCTCCCCGCAGGCGGGCGGGACGCACCCCCAGCTGGTGGTCGGCCTCGGCAACCCCGGCCCGCGGTACGCCACGACGCGGCACAACCTCGGGTACCTGGTCGCCGACATCCTGTCCGACCGCATCGGCGGGGCGTTCAAGGCGCACAAGAAGTCCGGCGCCGAGATCGTCACGGGCCAGCTCGGCGGCCGGCCGGTGGTGCTTGCCAAGCCGCGCTGCTACATGAACGAGTCGGGACGGCAGGTGGCCCCGCTGGCCAAGTTCTACTCGGTGCCGCCCGCGGGCATCGTGGTGATCCACGACGAGCTCGACATCGAGTTCGGCCGGATCCGGCTGAAGTTCGGCGGCGGCGTCGCAGGCCACAACGGGCTGCGTTCGGTCGCTCAAGCGTTGGGCAGCAGGGATTTCCACCGCGTTCGCATCGGGATCGGGCGCCCGCCCGGCCGGATGCAGGGCGCCGCCTACGTGCTCAGCAACTTCACCTCCGCCGAGTGGCGCGAGGTGCCGACGATCTGCGAGCAGGCCGCCGACGCCGCCGAACTGCTTGTGGCCCAAGGCCTTGAACCGGCGCAGAACATCGTGCACGCCTGGGGCTGAACCTCTCTTACGGCGAGCGTGCGTGTCTGCGGGCGACACGCCGACGAAAACGGCGAGTTTGCGCACGCTCGTGGCGAGCCCTCAGAGGCCGCGAATTCCGCTGTCGACGACCTTGACCTGTTTATGGGGAAACCGGCGCTCGGCGCCTTTTGGCCGCGGAGTTCGGCAGGACGTATCGCGATCTCACCTTACGCACGGTCGGGTGCTGGGCCAGCCTGGTGGAGGGTTCTGCGCCCTGCTGGGTATAGTACATCATACCCAGCAGGGTTACAGGAACGAGTTCTCCGCGGTCAGGCCGCGTTCGGGAAACGCGCCGAGCGCGAAGGTCTCGGCGTTGCCAAGGCCCGTGCCGCCGCCGACGGGGTCGTCGACGCGCACCAGCTGATCGCGCAACTGGTGCAGCTGGCGGGCATTCTCGGGTTTGTCGCAGTCGGTCACGTGGTTGCCCTCGACCTTGAGGTCCCCCACCCACTGGCCGTACACCCAGTCGTTCCAGCCGTAGTAGCCCGCGGTGCCCAGATGAAAACCCGTCGGGCCCGCGAGGGTGACCGTCAACGGCCGCTTCGAGCCGTCGGCGTCGATCAGCGTGACGGTGCCGTGGGTGAACCTGCGGTTGTCGTCCTGGAAGTGCATGTCCTGTTCGACGGCGACGAACCGGTGCGACGTGCCGTCGTCGTTCTGTTGTTCTGCTTGGCAACGGATCTCGAGGAAGCCGTCACCGCGCTCCTCCTGGTACATGACGAACAGCGAATAGGTCGATCCGTCGGGCCTCGCCATGGTCATCGGCAGCCAGGTCATGAACATCTGCTTGATCTTGCGCCCGCCGCGTGGCAGTCCCGGTATCGGTTTGCCGACGCCGGGACGCAGGCCCCAGGAGTGGTCCCGAATGGAAATCCATTCGTCGCAGGTGATTTCGGTACGACGGCCGTCGACCTCCACCCAGCCCGATGCGACGCCGATCTGGTGGTACCGCAGGACGTTGTGGGTGACGCGGTAGCCGTCGGGGCTGCGGTCCGGCCACGGATCCTCCAGCGCGGCGTCGAACTTGCCCCGCAGCTCGACGTCGAACGCGATCGGGGCGTGGTCGTTCGCGTCCAGGCTGATCCGCACGGCGCGCAACGGCTCGACCACCCGATAGTGGATAGGTCCGACGTCGGTGGCGGCGGGGTCGGACGAGAGCCGCCGCCCGGCCCGCACGGTCCATTGCTCGGTGCCCCGGCATACTCCGGCTGCGCCGTCGAAAACCCCTCGGTTGGTGTATTTTCCGACACCGAGCACCACCTGCAGCGAGTTGTCACGGGCGTGCGCGATGGTCCAGATCTTCTCCGTCCACGACGGATCGGACTGGCTCACGGTGGCGAAGGTGTCGACGATCTGGTGGGTGAGCAGTTCGTCCTCGGGCACCAGGGCGCCGTAGTTCGTCGACAGCAATGACATACCTTTCTGCAGAGTCAGCGGTGGCTTGCGGCGAACGTCGTCATGTCGGTTCCGCGCTCGTACTCGCGCATCCAGGTGTCGGCCCAGTCGGGCAGCGGCTGGTCGGCCGGGTTGTGATACGGGGCCTGCGACAACGCCAGCCGCCACAGCATTCTGGCCAGATCACCGGTGGGCACCGTGCCGAAGATGGTCGGCGCTCGAACGCGGCTGCGGCCGAGGGGGATACGGTGTTTGAGTTCGCCGGTCAGGAAGTCGCCCGACAACAGCTCGCGGGTGCTGGCGCCGCGCTCCTCGAAGGGCACGATCTCGTCGAAGGCCTCGGCGATCGCGTCGGCGATCGCGTGCACGTGGCTGAAGGTGCGCCTGACGTGCCTCGTCCTGGACCACGGGTACGGGTTGACGTGGTTGCACAGGATCAACCCCGAGCTGCGGTGTTCGATCTCCTCGACGAAATGCCACATCATCAACGAGGCGACGCGGGGATCTCCCCCGCCGAACAGTGAATCACGGTTGTCCAGAATGACTTTGAACAGCGGAGTGAACGTCGCCTCGAGGTTGGCGATGTAGGAGAGATGAAACTCGACGGGCTGGGCTTCGAGCAAGGCGTCATATGCCGCGCAGGAGTCGACATAGCATTGCTCGAGGCCGGGATAGCGCTGGATCAACGCGAGCATGTGCTTGCGGTGCGCGGCGGCGTGCAAAGCCTCCTGCTTGAGAAACGCCTCGGCCTCGGCCGCGACACCGGCGTCCTCATTGAGGCGGTCCGCCGCCATCCGCACCGCGCTGACGATGTACCGCTCGAAAGGCACCGCGATGAAGGTGAACGCATTGCAGAACAGCCCGAATTGAGGGTTGGCGGGTTGCCAGAGGAACGGCACGGAGGCATCGAAGTCCCAATTGATCTTGCGGACCACGATCCCTGTCATCAGCCGCAAACCTTCCACGCTGGGGCCTGACGTGAGGCTTCAGAAGGTCTTCCCGGACGGATTCGCACGCCCGGGCATAGACTGGCGTCAGTGTGACATTTGCACCCCGAGATGTAAAGGGAAGAGATGGCCGTGTCCGCCGTCGAGGCCGAGCAGTCGACACGTCGACGCATCCTCGCCGCGACCTTCGTCGTGCTCGCCCGTGACGGGCGGCGAAAGCTGCAACTCTCTGACGTGGCGGCCGAAGCCAACGTGTCACGGCCCACGATCTACCGGCACTTCGGTTCCAAGGAGGGCCTGCTCGAGGCGTTCGGGCTCTACGAACAGGACAATTTCGACGCCGGCATCGCCGCCGCCATCGCGGGCCTGGCCGGCGCGGATCGACTCGACGCTGCGCTGCGGTTCATCGTCGAGTTCCAGCGCACCTACTCGCTGGGCTCGCTGGCAGACGTTGAGCCCGAACACGTGTTGCACCAGATGAAACGGGTGCTGCCGATCATGCACGAGCGCATCGCCCGCATCATTCCGGGCGACACCAGCGACGTCGCCGCCGCCGCGGTGGTGCGTATCGCGGTGTGCCACTACCTGATCGACGGTGGCAGCGCGGAGCAGTTTCTGGCCGAACTTCGTCACGCCGCCGGTCTCAACCCGACGAAACGACGCCAGCACCGGCCGGCCGTCGCCGCCGGATGACTGCGCAGCACCGTCGGAAGTCGCCCCAAGTTTCTTTACATCTGGGTGCCCCTGTGTAACTCTTCTTCCATGGCAGGCATCACGCTGGCCCAACGCGATCTGACCGCCACCCGCGAGCAGTTGCAGGCCTGGTTCGAGCACCGGTTCGGCGACCGGGCGGTGCTGTCGGAGTTGCGCCCCGCCAATCGCGCCTCAGGGTGGTCCAGCGAAAGCCTGGTGTTCAGCGCCGGGGCTGACGAGTACGTGATCCGGATACCGCCGTCGGGCGGCGGGATCTTCCCCCGCTACGACCTCGAGGCGCAGTGCCGAACCCAGGAACTGCTCCACGAACATGGAATCGCCACACCGTCGCCGATCGTGTACGAACCCGACGGATCGTGGATCGGTTCGAAATTCCTTGTGATGCCCCGCATTGTCGGCCACACACCGTCGGATATCACGTATGCGATCCGCGGCTGGCTTCACGACGCAGGCCCGGCCGTGCAACGGCAGGTCCACGATTCGTTTCTCGACACCCTCGTGCGGTTGCACCGCGTGCCCGTCGACGACGCGCCGTGGCTGGCCCGCCCGCACGGCGTCGGCCTCACCGCAGAACTGAGCTGGTGGCGAGAGTACGTCGACTGGGGAACCGGTGGCCACGTTCCCGACGTCATGGCCGAGGCGTTCGACTGGCTGACACGTCATCAACCCACCGAGACAACGGAGTTGAGCATCTGCTGGGGCGATGCGCGGTTGTCGAACGCCATCTTCGACGACTCCGGTCAGATCATCGGCGCGCTGGACTGGGAGCAGGCGTGCATATGCCCGGCCGAGGCCGACATCGCGTGGTGGCTGGCCACCCGCAGACAGATGCTGGAAGTCCACGGCCTTGACCTCGACCCTGAGCTCGACGGCTTCGACAGCCGCGAACACGTGGTCCGGCGCTACGAGGAGATGCTCGGCCGGCCGTTGCAGAACCTCGACTGGTACGAGATCTTCGCGATGGTCCGCATGGGCTGCTGCATCCTGCGGACGCAGGTATTGCTGCGTTTGACAGGGCAATCCGACCACTTCCTCACCAGGGCGCCGATCCTGCCCGCGTGGACGCTGGCGGCGATCGGCGACTAGTTCGCGGTGCGACGCGCGTAGGCGCGCAACGCGAACGGCGCGAAGATCGCGGTCAGCAGCAGCGACCACAAGATCGTCGCGAGCACCGGATGATGCAGCGGTAGTTGCGCGCTGGCCGGGGCCGGACCGCCGTTGCCCCAAAGCTCGCGCATCGCCTGCGCCAGCGAGGACACCGGGTTCCACTCGGCGATCACCCGCAGCCAGTGCGGCATCGGTTCGGTGGGGACAAAGGTGTTGGCGAGGAAGGTGATCGGAAACAACACGGTGAACATCACCCCGTTGACCGCCTCTACCGTCCGCAGCAGCGATCCGATCAGGATGCCGAACCAGATCATCCCGAACCCGAACACCAGCACCAGCGTGAACGCCAGCACCGCCTCGGCGACGCTTCCCCTGATCCGCCACCCGATCGCCAACCCCGTCAGCGCCATCACCACCACGCCCAGCGACGAGTGGATGAGGCTGGCGACGCTGCGCCCGATCAGTACCGACGACCGCGAGATCGGCAGCGAACGGAACCGGTCGATGATGCCCTTCTCGACATCGGCGGTGATACCGGAGGCCACCACGAACGCCGAGAACACGATGGTCTGCGCCTGGATCCCGGGCAGCAGGAACTCCCGGTAGTTGGTACCGCCCGGGTTGACGATCGACGCGCCGAACACGAACGCGAACAGCAGCACGAACATGATCGGCTGTGCGGTCACGTCGCTGAGCATCTCCGGCATGCGTTTGGTGTGGATCATGTTGCGTTTCACCATGATCCAAGACTGCTGGGCGATGTTGGTGGGCCGGATTGGGACGGGCTGCGGTTGGATGCGGACCGGCGAGTCGACGGCGGTCACGCGGTCGCCTCCTCTTCGGTGCGATGGCCGGTGAGCGTGAGGAACACATCGTCGAGGCTGGGCCGTGACAGCCCGATGTCGTCGACGGCGATGTCGCTGCTCCGCAGCCAACCGGCCACCGCCACCATGTCGTCGAGGCCCTCTGCCGGCGCGGTGAGCCGGCGCGCCCCGTGGTCGACGAACACCTCCGCCCCCGTCCGGGCGAGCAGCGCACGGGCTGCCGGCAGGTCGTCGGTGTTCGACACCGTGACGACCAGGCTGGCCGTGCCCGCCTGTTGTTTGAGTTGCAACGGCGACCCCTCGGCGATGATGCGGCCCTTGTCGATCACCACGATGTTGTCGGCGAGTTGATCGGCCTCCTCGAGGTATTGCGTGGTCAGCAGCAGCGTGGTGCCCTGCTGGACAAGACCGCGCAGCGCATCCCACAACTCGCTGCGGCTGCGCGGATCCAGACCGGTCGTCGGCTCGTCGAGGAACAGCACGGGCGGCGAGGCCAGCAGGCTCACCGCCAGATCGAGCCGACGGCGCATACCACCGGAGTACGACCGCACCACCCGGTCGGCAGCATCGGCGAGCGAAAACTGTTCCAGAAGTTGATCTCCCAACCGCTTGAGGTGCTTGCGGCGGATGCCGTACAGCCCGCCGATCATCCGGATGTTCTCCCGTCCGGTCAGCAGTTCATCGACGGTGGCGACCTGACCGGTCAACCCCATGCTGCGGCGCACCTGGTGGGGCTCGCGACGAACGTCGTAGCCGGCCACGCGCGCGGTGCCGCTGGTCGGTTCGGTCAGCGTCGTCATCATCCGCACCGTGGTGGTCTTCCCCGCACCGTTGGGCCCCAGCAGGCCGAGCACGCTGCCGGGCGGGACGGTGAAGCTGACACCGTCGACCGCGGTGTCATCTCCGAAACGCTTCACCAGATCGATCGCCTCGATGGCGGGTGCGGAAGGCATCACACCGACCGTATCGACAATCAGCGACAGCTCGTTATCCCCGGCTGCGCCGGGGCCCTACGCGAGGGTGCGCAAACCGCTGCTCGTACGCGGCGTGTCGCCCGCAGACACGCACGCTCGAGCAACCGAGAAAGCTAGGTGACCAGGGAGACCGAGGTCGAACGGCGCAACTTGCCCGACGGTGTCTTCGGAATGGTGCCGGGGCCGAGCACCACGACGTTGCGGGGCCGCACGTCGACCTCGGCCACCACCTCGTGCGCGACCTGATGCTCGATGCGGCGCACCTCTTTCGGGTCCTGCCACGCGTTGGATTCCACCGCGACGGCGAACGTCTCGCGCGAATGTCCCGCGTCCAACCGCACCGCGACGGCACAGCCCGGGCGCACACCGTCGACGCGGCAGGCGGCCCGCTCGATGTCGGTGGGATAGATGTTGCGGCCGGCCATGATGATGACGTCCTTGACGCGGCCGCACACCACGATGTTGCCTTCCTCGGTGATGTAGCCGAGGTCGCCGGTGTCATACCAGCCGTGCTCGTCTTGCGCCGGAATGAAACCGCCCATGGTGATGTAGCCGGGCGTCACGCACTCGCCGCGCAGCTCGATCACGCCGACGCCGCGCGGGGGCATCACGTTGCCGTGCTCGTCGATGACGCGGGCTTCCAGGTCCTTCAGCAGCGGGCCCAGCGTGGCCAGCCGGCGGGTGTTGCCCTTGGTGGCCGGCACGGCGCGACGCAGCGCGGCCAGCAGATCCGCGTCGACCTCGTCGACGACCAGGCCCGCGCCGCACGGGGAGAACGACACCGCCAGCGTCGTCTCGGCCATGCCGTAGGCCGGCAGGATCGCGTCGGGCCGCAGGCCGAACGGCTTACCCGCGTCGAGCAGGTCCTCGACGTCGGCGGGCTCGACCGGCTCGGCGCCCGACAGCGCGAACCGCAGCGTCGACAGGTCGAACTCGCCCGGCTTGGCCTGCCTTCGCAGCCGCTTGGCGAACAGCGCGTAGGCGAAGTTGGGCGCCGCGGTCATGGTGCCCTTGTACTTGTCGATGAGCTTGGCCCACAGCAGGGTGTCGCGCAGGAAGTCCATCGGCGTGACCTTGACCAGCTCGGCGCCGAAGTACATCGGGATGGTGAGGAAGCCGACCATGCCCATGTCGTGGAAGCACGGCAGCCAGCTGACCATGACGTCCTTCTCGACGTCGTATTCGGCGCCGATGAACATCGCCTCGGCGTTGGAGTGGATGTTGCGGTGGGTGATCTGCACCGCCTTGGGAGATCCAGTCGAGCCGCTCGTCAGCTGCATCAGCGCCAGGTCGTCTTCGCCGACGTCGATCGGGTCGATGGGGTCGGAGTCCAGCAGGTCGCTGACGGTCAGGACCTTGACGCCCTTCTCCTCCAGCACCGGGATGGCGACCAGGAACGGCTCCGAGACGATGACCGCCTTGGCCTCGATCATGCCGATGACGGTCAGCGTGTCCTCGGCCCAGATCGCCAGGTCGGTCCGCGGCGTGGGCTGGTGCAGCATGGTGAGGCTGGCGCCGCGCATCCACAGCCCCTGCGCGGTCGGGGCGATCTCGACCGGGAAGCCGGACAGCACGCCGACCGCGTCGCCGAGTCCGATGCCGGCCTTGGCCAGGCCGCCGGCGATGCGACGGGCCCGTTCGTGGACCTCACCCCAGGTGTGCCGAACAGGCGCGTACGGTTCACCGGTGACCATGCCCGTCGTGGCCGTACGGGCATTGCGGTACATCTTCTCGGTGAATCGGCTCACGACAACCTCCTCGGTTCCGAGGCGTACACCCCGGTGTAATGCTCCGCCTGATCAGCCGCACCATCGCGAATACGCGCGCACGAAACGGCGGCGGTTATGTCTCGAATCGGTGATGGGCCGGACCAGCGACTGCATCTGACGGACCGCCCGCCGACGTTACCGGCGGGCGAAAGTATCGCGTCCGATGCTTGACCGCTAGTTTTCACCGCCGATCATCTTATGCAACTCTTAAGTAGCTGCCAAACTCTCGTGATAATTGAGTCCCGTGTCACACCGTCTGAGCGCGAAACTGAGGTTTTTGCACGGAAAGCGCGGCTCTTCCGTGCATATCTTCAGTTTCGGCGCCTTACCGGCCTACAGGGTCGACGGCGCCGGTACGACGCGCGCACCCTGCACGGGGCCGCTGGCCACCCGCACGCTGCGGCACACGCCCGCGTCGGCCAGCTTGGCGCCGACGTCGACGGCCGCGGTCGCCGACGCGCACAGAAACGCGCAGGTCGGCCCCGATCCGGACACGATGCCGGCCAACGCGCCGGCCTCGGCGCCGGCCTGCAGGGTGTCGCCCAGGGCCGGCTCCAGGCTCAACGCCGCCGGTTGCAGGTCGTTGCCGAGCAGCGGCGCCAGCGCCTTCGGATCCCCGGACGCCAGCGCGGCCAGCACCGGTTCGGGGTCCTGCAGCCGCGGCGGCCGGTTGCGCTTGGGACCGGTTTCGCGCAGGCGGTCGAGCTCGGCGAACACCGCGGGCGTGGATAGCTCCCCGTCGGCGAACGCCAGCACCCAATGGAAGGTGGTGCGGGCCAGCACGGTCGCCAACTCCTCGCCGCGGCCGGTACCCAGTGCGGTGCCGCCGTGCAGCGCGAACGGGACGTCGCTGCCGAGCTGGGCGGCCAGCGCGTGCAGGTCGCGCCGGGGCACACCGAGTTCCCACAGCGTGTTCATCCCGACCAGCACCGCGGCCGCGTCGGCGCTGCCGCCGGCCATCCCGCCGGCCACCGGGATCGACTTCTCGATGGCGATCGCCACGTCGGGGGCGCGCCCGACGTGCTCGGCCATCAACTCCGCGGCCTGCCAGGCCAGGTTGCGCTCGTCGGTGGGCAGCGAGTCCACCCCCTCGCCGGACATCTCCAGCGAGAGCACGTCGGCGTTGCGCACGGTGACCTCGTCGAGCAGCGAAACCGCGTGAAAGACGGTGGTCAGCTCGTGATAGCCGTCGTCGCGGAGATCCCCGACCGCGAGGTAGAGGTTGACCTTGCCCGGCACCCGCACCGTGACCGACCCAGTGGGCACCCACTCTGAGGCGGTGTTTCCGTTCCAGGTCGGCACGGCACGACACTAGCGGAGTCGGGCCGCCCCAGCAGCCGTCTGCGCAGCTGGGCTGAACTTAGGCTTAGACGGTGCTTGCCCCCGGCGACCGGTTCGAACGCTATGTCGTCGACGCGGTGCTCGGCCACGGCGGGTACGCGACGGTGTACCGGGTGCACGACGCGGCCGCACCCGACCGGGTGGCCGCGCTGAAGATCCTCGACGAGCAGCACCGCCACCAGGCACAGGTCGCGCGGTTGCGCCGGGAGTTCGAACTCGCCCGGGGCCTCGACCATCCCCACATCGTGAAGGTGTTCGAGCGCGGAGCCGGTTGGCTGACAATGGAAGTCGTCGACGACGCGGTGACCACCCTGGTCGACAGGGACGCGCGGCTCGCCGCGTTGGGCCAGATCGCCGACGCCTTGGACTACACCCACAACCGCGCGGTCGTGCACTGTGACGTCAAGCCCGCCAACATCCGGGTCGCTGCGCTTCGGGCCGTGCTCATCGATTTCGGGGTCGCGCACTCGATGACCGACGACATCGGGCGTCGGCCCACCGACGCCGAAATGTCGCTGCCGTACGCGGCACCCGAGCTGATCACCGGGCACGCGCCGGTGTCGGCCACCGACGAATACGCGCTGGCCTGCACGACGGTCGAACTGCTCACCGGCGCGCCGCCGTTCACCGACGACTCCAGAATGGGGTTGATCCGCGCACATCTGCACCAGCAGCCGCCGCGATGGTCACGCCAATTCTCTTGGCTGCCAAGAGTGTTCGACTCGATCCTGGCCAAGGCGCTGGCCAAGGACCCCGCGGATCGCTACCGGTCGTGCCGGGAGTTCGTCTCGCTGGTCACCCGCGCGCTGCGGTAGCGTCCGAGCTCAGCTCCGGCTGCTCGACCGCGTCGGGTTTGACCGTCGGTTTCCCGGCCACACCGGAGCGTTGCAGCAGCCGCACGAAGTCCGCGATGGACAGCGTCTCGCCGCGCCGCGACGGGTCGATGCTCGCGGCCAGCAGCCGGCTCGCCGACTCGTTGCCCGAACCGGCCCACTCGGCGAACGCGTTGCGCGAGGTCTTGCGGCGCTGCGCGAACGCGATGTCGATCAGCTCGAAGACCTGCTCGCGGAACGTCTCGTCGGTGGGCCACGGTGAGGCCTCGTAGCGGTCGATGCGCACCAACCCGGAATAGACCCGGGGAATCGGCCAGAACACCGTCGGCGACACCATGCCGAACCGGCGGACGTTGCCGTAGAACCGCACCTTGACACTCGGCACGCCGTAGTCCTTGCCGCCGGGTTCGGCCGCGAGCCGCTCGGCGACCTCGGCCTGCACCATCACCATCACGGTGCGGATGGACGGGAACTCGGCCAGCAGGTGCAGCAGCGCGGGCACCGCGACGTTGTAGGGCAGGTTGGCGACCAGGGCGGTTGGCTCGTCGGGCATCTCGGCGCGGCGGAACGTCAGGATGTCGCGGTTGAGCACCGTGAGCCGGTTGATCTCGCTGTGCGAATGGTCGGCGACGGTCGTCGGCAGTTGCCGGGCCAGCACCGGATCGATCTCGACGGCGGTCACCCGCGCCCCGCGGTCCAGCAGCGCCAGGGTCAGAGAACCCAGGCCGGGACCGACCTCGAGGACGTGGTCATGTCGATTCACACCGGACGCCGAAACGACCCGGCGCACGGTGTTGGCGTCGTGGACGAAGTTTTGGCCGAACGACTTGCGTGGCCGAAAGTCAATCTCTTTGGCCAGGTGTCGTATCTCGGTCCGTCCGAGTAGTCGAATGGTCAGCGCGCCCCAATCCTCCCGCTACACGTCGGCCACGCGCCCCAACCTTGCCGCGCCCGAGTGACCTCAGCAATCGCTATTTGCTCTTCTCTTGTCGCCAGATCGGCCCTCGCAGCATACCTCAGACCGCCGTTGCGCTCCCAGGTGTTTTGGTCAAATTGAACGCCGCCGTAATATCCGTTGCCCGTATTGATGGCCCAATTACCTCCGGCTTCGCACCGGGCCAGCGCGTCCCATACCGCTCCGTTGCTCACCGGCGGAACCTCGGTCCCGGGTTTCGCGCCGATCCGGACCACCCCTTCGCGGGCCGGCTCGATAACGACATTGGCTACTGGCAGTCTGCCGGTCTCCACACCGTTGACCTTCGCGACGGCAAAGGTGACGTCCTGGGTGCCCGGCGTGCCGGGGTCCTCGACGACGGTTCGGCTCTGGTTCAGCGTCGGATCCTCGACCCGCGTGGTGTGCGCGGGCAGCGGGACCCGCTCGGTGACGTGGTCGACGCGCACGCGGGTCACGTGGATCTGCATGCCCTCGACCACCGGGGCGCTCGGCGCGGGCTCCACGGCGTCCTTCTGCTGCAGCGGTGCACCGGCCGCCTCCAACAGCGCGCCGACGTTGGGTGCCGCCAGGTGCACGGTGCGCTGCAGGCCGGCGTCGTCGAGGTGGACGGTCTTGGCGCTGACCACCGGTAAGGACATGCCCGCCAGCGGGACCCGGCTGCCGCGCGACGCCGCAGCGGGCGCCTTGTCGGCCATCTGCAGCTGCGCCAGCGCCTCGTCGACGGTGGACGCCGTGGTCCAGACCTGCCTGCTGTTCTCGCCGTCGAGCGAGATCTGCAGCGGACGGCTGCGCCGCAGCACGATCGTGTCGGACTGGTTCACCGGCGTCTCGGCCGCCGGGTAAAGGTCGTCGCGTTCGCCAACGTCGAAACCGTTCTCGGTGACGATGTCGATCACGCGCGACTTCATGGTGGCCACCGTCATCGAGGTGCCGTCCACGGTCAGCGTGACGGTCTTGTGCGCGGCGACGGCGACGCCGCCGGCGAACACCAAGGCGAGCAGCGTCGCGCCGACCAGAAGTCGCAGCAACGGCGAGCGCGCTTCATGGATCTTGTTCAAAACGTTCAAAATCTGCTTTATCCCGACTCGGACGGCGTACTAGGGGCGCTGTTCGATCACCGCACGATAACGAAAAGGTCTACGTCCAACAACTCGGCAGCCCGTAGGCCCGCGCGGCGGTCTGGGTAGTTTCGCATGCAATGACTTCGGCGGGTCGGTCAACCAGCTCGGCCAGCGCCCGCACCGTGTACGGCAGGCAGTAGGGCTCGTTGGGCGCGCCCCGGTACGGGTGCGGGGTCAGAAACGGCGCGTCGGTCTCGACCAGCATTTGCGAGAGCGGTATCAGCAACGCCGCTTCGTGCAGCGCCTTGGCGTTGCGGAAGCTCACCGTGCCCGACAGGCTCAGCAGCCAGCCGGCCTCCACGCAGGTGCGGGCCATCTGCGCGTCCGAGGAGAAACAGTGAAAGATCACCGTCTCGGGCGCTCCCTCGGCGCGTAGCACGTCGAGCACCTCGGCGTCGGCGTCGCGGTTGTGGATCATCAGCGGCTTGCCGGTCCGCTTCGCCAGGTCGATGTGCCAGGCGAACGCGTCGCGTTGCCGGGCCGGTGACGCGCAGCCGTCCAGCCGGCCCGGCCAGTACATGTCCATGCCGGTCTCCCCCACCGCGACCACCCTGGGGTGGCCGACCAGCCGCTCGATGACGGCCTTGGCCTCCTCGGTCAGCGCGTCGGCGCGGGTCGGGTGCAGTGCGACGGCGGCGTAGACGCGCGAATCGGCGTCGGCGGCTTCGGTCACCCAGCGTGCGGAGTCCAGGTCGTCGGCGATGGTGACGACGGCCTGCACGCCGACGTCGGCGGCGCGGTCCACGATCGCGGTGACGCTCGCGGCGTCGGTGGCCCCGCAGGCGTCGAGGTGGGTGTGCGCGTCGATCAGCGGGGTCAGCGGCGGCGGTGCGGGCGGTGGCTCCCGTCTGCCTGCGCGCTTCTCACTCACGGCAACACCATAAGCTGAGCTGGAAATGAAGAAGCCCTACTACATCACTACGGCCATCGCCTATCCCAACAGCGACCCGCACGTCGGCCACGCCTACGAGTACATCGCCACCGACGCCGTCGCGCGCTTTCGGCGGCTGGACGGGTACGACGTGCGCTATCTGACGGGCACCGACGTGCACGGGCTGAAGATGGCCGAGGCGGCCGCCGCCGAGGGCATCCCCACCGCCGAGCTGGCGCGGCGCAACTCCGATGTGTTCCAGCGGATGCAGGAGAAGCTCAACATCTCCTTCGACCGGTTCATCCGCACCTCGGATCCGGACCACTTCGAGGCGTCCAAGGAGATCTGGCGCCGGATGGACGCCGCCGGCGACATCTACCTGGACACCTACGCGGGCTGGTACTCGGTGCGCGACGAACGGTTCTTCACCGAGGCCGAGACCACCGTCGGCGCCGACGGCGTCCGGGTGGCGGCCGAGACCGGTGCGCCGGTGACCTGGACCGAGGAGCAGACCTACTTCTTCCGGCTCTCGGCCTACACCGACAGGCTGCTGGCGCACTACGAGGCGCATCCGGAGTTCATCGAACCGCAGGTGCGGCGCAACGAGGTGATCAGCTTCGTCTCCGGCGGGCTGCGCGATCTGTCGATCTCACGCACCACGTTCGACTGGGGGGTGCCGGTGCCCGGCCACCCCGACCACGTCATGTACGTGTGGGTGGACGCATTGACCAATTACCTGACAGGCGTGGGCTTTCCGGACACCGAATCGGAGCTGTTCAAGCGGTATTGGCCGGCCGACCTGCACATGATCGGCAAGGACATCACCCGGTTCCACGCGGTGTACTGGCCGGCGTTCCTGATGTCGGCCGGAATCGAGTTGCCGCGCAAGATCTTTGTGCACGGCTTCCTGCTCAACCGCGGCGAGAAGATGAGCAAGTCGGTCGGCAACGTGGTCGACCCCAACGCGCTCGTCGACACGTTCGGGCTGGACCAGGTGCGGTACTTCTTCCTGCGCGAGGTGCCGTTCGGGCAGGACGGCAGCTACAGCGAAGAGGCGATCATCCGGCGGATCAACTCGGATCTGGCCAACGAACTGGGCAACCTCGCCCAGCGGTCGCTGTCCATGGTCGCCAAGAACCTCGACGGCATCGTGCCCGAGCCGGGCGAGTTCACCGCCGCCGACAAGGAGCTGTTGGCCGCGGCCGACGCGCTGCTGGAGCGGGTGCGCGCGCACTACGACGCGACGGCGATGCACCTGGCGCTGGAGGCGATTTGGTCGGTGCTCGGCGCGGCCAACAGGTACTTCTCCGCCCAGCAGCCCTGGGTGCTGCGGAAGTCCGAGTCACCCGAGGACGGGGTACGCTTCCGAACCGTCCTTTACACGACGTTGGAGACCGTGCGGATCGCAGCGCTGCTCAGCCAGCCGGTGATGCCGGGATCAACGGGTAAGCTGCTCGACTTGCTCGGGCAGACCGACGAGCAACGCACATTCGCGTCGGTCGGTACGCGGTTGGCGCCTGGTACGGCGCTGCCCGCACCGACCGGCGTGTTTCCGCGCTACCAGATGGACTGAGAATGACTGGCCTTCACCACAATCTGCACGACATCTACGACGAAGTCTCCCGGCGTAACCCCGGCGAAACCGAGTTCCACCAAGCCGTTTACGAGGTGCTGCACAGCCTCGGGCCGGTGGTGTCCAAGCACCCGGAGTACGTCGACACCGCGGTGATCCGTCGGCTGTGCGAGCCGGAGCGCCAGATCATCTTCCGGGTGCCCTGGATCGACGACAGCGGCACCGTGCAGATCAACCGGGGCTTCCGCGTGGAGTTCAACTCGGCGCTGGGTCCGTTCAAGGGCGGCTTGCGGTTTCACCCCACGGTGTACCTCGGCATCATCAAGTTTCTCAGCTTCGAGCAGATCTTCAAGAACTCGCTGACCGGTATGCCGATCGGCGGCGGTAAGGGTGGTTCGGACTTCGACCCCAAGGGTCGCTCCGACGGCGAGGTGATGCGCTTCTGCCAGTCGTTCATGACCGAGCTGTACCGCCACCTGGGCGAGTACACCGACGTGCCCGCCGGTGACGTCGGCGTCGGGATGCGCGAAATCGGTTATCTGTTCGGGCAATACAAGCGGATCACCAACCGCTACGAGTCCGGTGTGCTCACCGGCAAGGGACTGACGTGGGGCGGGTCGCAGGTCCGCACCGAGGCCACGGGCTACGGCACGGTGTTCTTCATCAAGGAGATGCTCACGGCGGTCAACGACTCGTTCGAGGGCAAGCGGGTGGCGGTCTCGGGTTCGGGCAACGTCGCGATCTACGCGATCGAGCAGATCCACCATCTCGGGGGCACAGTGGTGGCCTGCTCGGACTCCAGCGGCTACGTGGTCGACGAGAAGGGCATCGACGTCGGCCTGCTCAAGGAGATCAAGGAAGTCAAGCGCGGCAGGATCGTCGACTACGCCGAGGCTCGCGCCGGTGCGGCCCACTCGGTCCAGGGGCGCTCGGTCTGGGAGGTGCCGTGTGACATCGCGGTGCCGTGCGCGACGCAGAACGAGATCAACGGCGACGAGGCCGGTTACCTGATCAAGAACGGCTGCCGGATCGTCGCCGAGGGCGCCAACATGCCGTGCTCACCGGCGGCGATCAAGCAGTTCGCCGAAGCCGGTGTGACGTTCGCGCCCGGTAAGGCCGCCAACGCCGGCGGCGTCGCGACCAGCGCGCTGGAGATGCAGCAGAACGCCTCGCGGGACTCATGGACGTTCGTGGAGACCGAGAATCGGCTCGAGGAGATCATGCGCCGTATCCACAATCGCTGCCTGACCACGGCGGAGGAGTACGGCCAGCCCGGTAACTACGTCGCGGGCGCCAACATCGCCGGCTTCATCCGGGTCGCCGACGCGATGCTGGCACTCGGCCTCGTTTAGTGATGTAGGCCACACCGGGCGGCCAGGCCGTTACGTCTCGGCTCTCGACGGTGTCTCAAGGACACGAGACCCGACAGAGAAGGAGACATCATGGTCGAGACCCGCACCCACGTCGTCGTCATCGGCGGCGGTTACGCCGGAACGATCGCGGCCAACCGGTTGCAGACGGCCGACAACGTCGACATCACGCTGGTCAACCCGCGACCGCAGTTCGTGGAACGGATCAGGCTGCACCAGTTGGTCGCCGGGGTAGACGACGCCGTCGTCGACTACGCGGAGGTGCTCGGGCAGGGCATCCGGTTGGTCACCGACCGGGCCGCCCGCATCGACGCCGCGGCGCGCATCGTGGCCCTGGAATCCGGCGACACGCTGGACTACGACTACCTGATCTACGCGGTGGGCAGCGGCGTGGCCGCCCCGACTGTTCCGGGCGCCGCCGAATTCGCCTATCCGATGGTCGAATTCGAGCACGCCACCCGGCTGCGCGCCGCACTGGACGACGTCGGTCCCGCCACGCCGATCACCGTCGTCGGCGCCGGCTCCACCGGCATCGAGACGGCGGCCGAACTCGCCGAGCAGGGCCACCCGATCACGCTGGTCTGCGGCGGGGTGCTCGGCCCCTACCTGAGCCCGGCGGCGCGCCGGTCGGCGGCGCGGCGGCTGGCCAGGATGGGCGTCACCGTGCTCGACGGGCCGGCCGCCACCGTCACCGCGGTGACGCGCCAGTCCGTCACGCTCGCCGACGGGCGCGAGGTGCCCAGCCCGCTCACCGTGTGGACCGCGGGGTTCGGGGTGCCGGACCTGGCCACCGCCAGCGGCCTGAGCACCGACGCGCTGGGCCGGCTGATCACCGACGAGACGTTGACCAGTGTCGACGACGACCGCATCGTGGCCGCCGGCGATGCGGCCGCACCCTCGGACCAGCCCCTGCGGATGTGCTGCGCGTCGGCGGCACCGCTGGGCGCCCACGCGGCCGACACGGTGCGCAGCCGGATCGCGGGCACCGCCCCGACGCCGCTGAACGTGGCGCTGGCCGGTCAGTGCATCAGCCTGGGCAGCAAGGCCGGTGTGTTCCAGCTGTCCCACACCGACGACACGGCGACCCCGCTATACCTCGGCGGCAAGGCCGGCGCGGCGCTGAAGAGGGCCGCGTTGACGGCCTCGGTCAAACTCGTCGCGCGGGAAGCCCGCAAGCCGGGGTCACTGACCTGGCTCAAGAGCGACAAGCGCGGGAAGCGGCTCGCGGAGACCGAGAGGGTGTCGGCCCCGTGACCGCCACCCCCGGCGCCGAGCACGCCGAACGGTTCACCCACCTGCGGCCGCTGCTGTTCACGATCGCCTACGAAATCCTGGGCAGCGCAACCGAAGCCGACGACGTGCTCCAGGACAGCTATCTGCGGTGGGCCGACGTGGATCTGGCGACGGTGCGCGACACCAAGGCGTACCTGGCGCAATTGGTCACCCGGCAGGCGCTCAACGCGCTGCGGGTCCGCGCCAGGCGCCGGGAGGACTACATCGGCCCCTGGCTGCCCGAGCCGCTGCTGCTCGAGCCCACCGACGCGTCCTCGGATGTCATTCTGGCCGAATCGGTTTCGATGGCGATGCTCGTCGTGCTCGAGACGCTCACCCCCGACGAGCGCGCGGTGTTCGTGCTGCACGAGGTGTTCGGCTTCAGCCACGACGAGATCGCGTCGACGATCGACAAGTCGCCGAACGCGGTGCGCCAGATGGCCTACCGCGCCCGCGAACACGTGCAGTCGCGGCGCCGCCGGATGAAACCCGTGGACTTCACCACGTCGGTGCGCGTCGCCGAGCAGTTCATGACCACCGCGGCCAACGGCGACATGGAACAACTGCTGTCGATGCTGGCGCCCGACGCCGCATGGACCGCCGACAGCGGCGGCAAGGCCCCGGCCGTCCGCAGGCCCGTGGTGGGCGCCAAGAGGGTGGCGGCGCTGGTCGTTTCGTTCCTGCGCAGGGGCCCCGAGCGCGTGCCCGGCCTCCGGTTCGAGACGGTGAACTGCAACAACGCCCCGGCGATTGTCGTCTACGGCGGTGACGAGCTGTTGGGTGTGTTTCTGGTCGAGGTGGTCGACGGCAAGATCACCAACTTCTACGCGATGGCCAACCCGGAGAAACTGGCCGGGATCGCCCGACCGCGCACGATCCGCCGATAGCCCGAGGCGACATGTCACACCGCGCCGACGCGCGGTGTCTAGAGGGCAACACCCACGAGAGGAGCATCATGACCGAGAAGCGCACACGCGTCGTCGTCATCGGCGGCGGATACGCCGGTACCCTGGCGGCCAACCACCTGCGGCTGCGCGACGACGTGGACATCACCCTGATCAACCCCCGCCCGCAGTTCGTCGAGCGGATCCGGTTGCACCAGTTGGTCGCGGACAGCGGCAGTGCCACGGTGGACTACGCCACGCTGCTCGGCGAGGGAATCCGGCTCGTCGTCGACGCCGCCGAACGCATCGACACCGCATCGCGCACCGTGGCGCTGGCCTCCGGTGACACGGTGGCGTACGACTACCTGATCTACGCCGTCGGCAGCACCGGCGCGGTCCCCGCCGACGTGCCCGGTGCAGCCGAATTCGCCTATCCCATCGCGGAATTGGAGTACGCCCAGCGACTGCGGACGGCACTGGACGAGCTGCACGCAGACGCCCCTGTCACCGTGGTGGGCGCCGGGCTCACCGGTACCGAGACAGCCGCCGAGCTGGCCGAGCAGGGCCGCAATGTCACGCTGGTCTGCGGCGGTCGGCTGCTTCCGAGCCTTTCGCAGCAGGGCCGACGCTCGGCGGCCAAATGGTTGCGCAAGCGCGGGGTCAAGATCCTCGAGGCCGACGTGGTGACCGAGGTTCGGCAGCACGCGGTGGTGTTCGCCGACGGTGCGGTGCGCCCGAGCGCGCTGACCGTGTGGACGGCCGGCTTCGGTGTCCCCGACCTCGCCGCACGTAGCGGCCTGCGCACCGACGCGGTGGGCCGGTTGCTCACCGACGAGACACTGACCAGCGTGGACGATCCGCGCATCGTGGCCGCGGGGGACTCCGCCTCCCCGTCGGGAGTGCCGCTGCGGATGAGCTGCCAGTCCGCCTCCCAGCTGGGGCCGCAGGCGGCCAACACCGTGTTGAGCCGGATCGCGGGCACCGAGCCCGCGGCGATGCAGTACGGCTTCGCGGGATCCAACGTCAGCCTCGGGCGTCGCGCCGCCGTCATCCAGTTCGCGCGTCAGGACGACACCGCCGTGCGGTTCTACATCCCGGGCCGTCTCGGCGCGGCGATCAAGGAAGCGGTCTGCAAGGGCACGGTGTGGGGCATCCGCCGCGAGTCCCGCAAGCCCGGCTCCAGCTTCTGGTTCAAGGGTGGCCCGCGGCCCGAACCGAACGTGACGTCGACCACATCCGGCCCGTCAACGGTCACATCGCGGATGCGGACGGTGTCCTGAGGTCAGACCGGCTCAACGGGGAGCCGGATGTCCCAAGGAGAGACCGAAATGACTGCACAGAACACACACGTCGTCGTGATCGGCGGTGGGTATGCCGGGGTGATGGCCGCCAATCGGCTCAGCGCCGCGGCGGCCGTGACGCTGGTGAACCCCAGACCGCAGTTCGTCGAGCGGATCCGGTTGCACCAACTGGTCGCCGGTAACGACGACGCGGTCGCCGACTATTCGGCGGTGCTGGCCGACAGTGTGCACGTGGTGGTCGACAGCGCCGCGCGGATCGACGCGCGGGCACGCACCGTCGAGCTGGTGTCCGGCGAGACGCTGCCCTACGACTACCTGGTGTATGCGGTGGGCAGCACGGGCAAGGTGCCCGACTCGGTACCGGGCGCGGCCGAGAATGCCTACCCGATCAGCGAATTCGAGCAGGCGCAGCGGTTGGCCGAACGCATGGCCGGCGTCGCGCGGACCGAGCCGATCGTCGTGGTCGGCGGCGGGCTGACCGGTATCGAGGCGGCTGCCGAGTTCGCCGAGGCGGGACGTCCGGTCACGCTGGTGACCGACGCGCTGGGACCCACCTTGGCCGCTACCGGCCGCAGGTCGGTGACCAAACGGCTGGCCCGCCTCGGGGTCACGGTGCTCGATGGCGCCACCGTGACGCGGGTGGCCGCCGATCACGTCGTGCTCGACGACGGCCGCCGGTTGCCGAGCGCGGTGACGGTGTGGACGGCGGGCTTCGACGTGCCCGGGTTGGCCGCGGCCAGCGGTCTCACCACCGATGCGCTGGGCCGGCTGCTGACCGACGAAACACTCACCAGCGTCGACGACAGCCACATCGTGGCCGCCGGCGACGCGGGGTCGCCGTCGAACCTGCCGTGGCGGATGAGCTGCCAGGCGGCCCTACCCCTGGGCGCGCAGGCCGCCAACACGGTGCTCTCGCGGCTGGCCGGCGAACAGCCCGCCGACGTGGCCCACGGGATGGCCGGTCAGTGCATCAGCCTGGGCCGCAAGTCAGGCACGTTCCAGTTCAACAACATTGACGACACGCCGCGACGGCTCTACATCGGTGGGCGCACGGGCGCGGTCATCAAGGAACAGGTGTGCCGCTGGACACTGAAGTGGCTGCGCGGCGAGGCCGCCGAGCCGGGCTCCTACACCTACAAGAAGGACCCCGACCGTCGGCGCCGATTGGCACAAGCGGCGACCGGCGTCGAGGTAGCGTCGGTGCGATGAACACCGGGCCGGGTGACGAACACGTCGAGCGGTTCACGCTGCTGCGTCCGCTGCTGTTCACGATCGCCTACGAGATCCTGGGCAGCGCAACCGAATCCGACGACGTGCTGCAGGAGAGCTACCTGCGTTGGGCGGAGGTGGACCTCGCGACGGTGAACGACACGAAGGCCTACCTCGCCCAGCTCGTCACCCGGCAGGCCCTCAACGCCCTGCGGGCGCAGTCGCGCAGGCGCGAGGACTACGTCGGCCCGTGGCTGCCCGAGCCGCTGCTGGTCGAGCCAGCCGATGCGTCTTCGGATGTCGTTCTCGCCGAGTCGGTTTCGATGGCGATGCTGGTGGTGCTGGAGACGCTGAGCCCGGACGAGCGCGCGGTGTTCGTGCTGCGTGAGGTGTTCGGCTTCAGCCACGACGAGATCGCCGACACCCTCGGCAAGTCGGCGGTCGCGGTGCGGCAGATGGCGCACCGGGCCCGCGAGCACGTGCAGTCGCGGCGCAGGCGGTTCGAGCCGGTCGATCCGAAGCTGTCGGCGGAGATCACCGCCCGGTTCTTCGCGGCGGCGTCGAGCGGCGACGTGGACGCGCTGCTGGAGATGCTCACCGACGACGTCACCTGGACCGCCGACAGCGACGGCAAGGCCACCGCCGCGCGCAAGCCGGTGGTCGGCGCCGAGAAGGTCGCCAAGATGCTGGTCGGGTTGGTTCGCGTCGCCGGCGAACGCGGCCGCGTCGAGCCGGCGATGTACAACAACGCCCCGGCGCTCAAGCTCTACCTCGGCGACAGCTTCGAAGGCGTCATCACGGTCGAGATCACCGACGGGCGGATCTCGCACTTCTATGCGATGCGCAACCCGGAGAAGTTGGCGGGCATCGACATCCCCCGCGAGATCACGCGGAGTATCTGACAAGCTGAGCCGGTGCGCATCGAGCGGCTCGGCGACCTGGGCAGCGGCCCTGCGGTGCTCGGGACCCTCGCGGCGGCGACGGCCCGGCACGGTATGCCACCACCGGCCGCGCTGCTCGGCGACTGGTTCGACTCGGCCGCCGTCATCGCGCCGTCGGTGGCGGTCACGCCCGTCGACGTCACGGCGGTGTTCGACGTCGCCCCCAGAGCATCGGCAGGCGCGGTCGGCGGCGGCTGGTTCGGCTACCTGTCGTATCCCGACGCCGGCGCCGACGGAGCCGGGCCGCGCATACCCGAGGCCGCGGGCGGTTGGTCCGACTGCGTTCTGCGACAGGACCGTGACGGCCGATGGTGGTATGAATCGCTTTCCGGCGCAGCGCCTTCGGCGTGGATGATCGACGCGCTCGCCGACGCGGTGTCGACGCGGCCATGCGAGGTGCTGTGGGAGGACGCCGGCCGCGACGCGCATCGACGCGGGGTCTCGGCGTGCCTGGACGCGATCGCGGCCGGCGAGGTGTACCAGGCGTGTGTGTGCACCCAGTTCCGTGGCCGGGTCACCGGTTCGCCTGCGGACTTCTTCGTCGACGCGGTGCGGCGCACCTCGCCCGCCCGCGCGGCGTTCGTCGCGGGCAACTGGGGTGCGGTGGCGTCGCTGTCACCGGAGCTGTTCCTGCGCAGGCGTGGTGAGGCGATCGCGTCCAGCCCGATCAAGGGCACCCTGCCCCGTGATGCCGACCCCGCCGAGCTGCGCGCCTCGGTCAAGGACGTGGCCGAGAACATCATGATCGTCGACCTGGTGCGCAACGACCTGGGCCGGGTGGCGATCACCGGGTCGGTGACCGTCCCGGAGCTGCTCGCGGTGCGACCCGCACCGGGGGTGTGGCATCTTGTGTCGACCGTGACGGCCCGGGTCGACGTCGACGTGCCGATGGCCGCGGTGCTCGACGCGACGTTCCCACCCGCGTCGGTGACGGGGACGCCGAAGGCGCGGGCGCGCCAGCTGCTGTGCGGCTGGGAGCCGTATCGTCGCGGAATCTATTGCGGCACGGTCGGTCTGGCGTCGCCGGTGGCGGGCACCGAACTCAACGTCGCGATCCGCACGGTCGAGTTCGACGCCGCGGGCAACGCGGTCCTCGGGGTCGGTGGCGGCATCACCGCCGACTCCGATCCGGATCGCGAGTGGCAGGAGTGCCTGCACAAGGCGGCGCCGATCATCGGCTCAGGCGCGCGATCGCAGGACCGCGTCGTAGAGCTCGCGCCGTGACGGCGACCCCGGGTTCGCGGCGACCACCTCCGCGCACGCGTCCTTGACCCGTACGCCGTCGTCGACCAGCTTGTTGACCTCGACCACCAGCGCGTCGAGGTCGGCCCGCACCACCGCTCCGGCAAGCACGACAGTGATCTCGCCGAGCACCCCGTCGGCCGCCCACTCGGCCAGTTCGGCCAGCGAGCCGCGCGCCACCTCCTCGTGGGTCTTGGTCAGCTCGCGGCAGACCACGGCGCGGCGCTCTGCGCCCAGCACGTCGACGGCATCGGCCAGCGTCTCCGCGAGCCGGCGCGGCGACTCGAAGAACACGCAGGTGCGCTGCTCGGTCGCCAGCGTCTGCAGCCAGGCCCTGCGGGCCGCCTGCTTGCGCGGCGCGAACCCCTCGAAGCAGAACTTGTCGGCCGACAGCCCCGACACCGCGAGCGCCGTCGTCACCGCCGACGGGCCCGGCAGACAGCTGATCGGCAGACCGGCGTCAATGCAGGCCGTGACCAGCCGGTAGCCCGGGTCGCTGATCAGCGGCATGCCGGCGTCGCTGACCATCAGCACGGTCGCCCCGCCCCTGATCTCGTCGACCAGCCGCGGCACCCGGGTCGCCTCGTTCTGGTCATAGAGGCTGACGACCTTGCCGATGGGTTTGACGTCCAGCGCGGCGGCCAGCGTGCGCACCCGGCGGGTGTCCTCGGCGGCGATGACGTCGGCGCTGCCCAGCGCCCTGACCAGCCGCGCCGAGGCGTCCGACGGCTGACCCAACGGCGTGGCGGCGATCAACAGCCGGCCGACACTCATGCTCGACAGCCTACGATCGCATGCGTGACCGCCCCCGCCACCGATGCGCCGCGCGCGGTCCCGACCATCAGCCCGGCGCCACAGGTGCCCGTCGCCGACTTCGGGCCCGTCGACCGGTTGCAGGGCTGGGTGATGACGGCGGTCATCACCGCGTTGGCCGCGGTGACGCGCTTCTTGAACCTGGGCTCGCCGACCGATGCCGGCACCCCGATCTTCGACGAGAAGCACTACGCGCCGCAGGCCTGGCAGGTGCTGCACAACCACGGCGTCGAGGACAACCCGGGCTACGGCCTGGTGGTGCATCCGCCCGTCGGCAAGCAGTTGATCGCGCTCGGCGAGGCGCTGTTCGGCTACACCGGGCTGGGCTGGCGGTTCTCCGGCGCGGTGTGCGGCGTGATCATGGTGCTGCTGGTGGCGCGGATCGCGCGGCGGATCAGCCGGTCGACCCTGGTGGGCGCGATCGCGGGGCTGCTGGTGATCGCCGACGGGGTCAGCTTCGTCACCGCCCGCACCGCGCTTCTGGACGGGTTCCTGACGATGTTCGTGGTCGCGGCGTTCGGCGCGCTGATGGTCGACCGCGACCAAGTGCGCGAGCGCATGCACGTCGCGCTGTTCGAGGGCCGGATCAGCGAAACGCCGTGGGGCCCACGGCTCGGGGTGCGGTGGTGGCGGTTTCTCGCCGGCGTGCTTCTCGGATTGGCCTGCGCCACAAAGTGGTCCGGGCTGTACTTCGTCGCGTTCTTCGGCGTGATGACGCTGGCGTTCGACATCGCCGCACGTCGCCAGTACCGGGTGCCGAGGCCGTGGCTTGGTGCGTTCCGCCGCGACCTGGGGCCGTCACTGTATGCGCTCGTGGTGATTCCGTTCCTGGTGTATTTGGCGTCCTACACCCCGTGGTTCGCCTCCGAGACCGCGATCAACCGGCACGAAGTGGGCCAGTCGATCGGCGAGCACAGCGTGTTGCCGATCCCCGATGCGCTGCGTTCGCTATGGCATTACACCTACGGGGTCTACAAGTTTCACGCCGGGCTGACCAACGCCGACGGCAACCATCACCCGTGGGAGTCCAAGCCGTGGGCGTGGCCGATGTCGTTGCGCCCGGTGCTGTATGCGATCGACAACCAGGACGTGCCCGGCTGCGGCGCGCAGTCGTGTGTGAAGGCCGTGATGCTGGTCGGAACGCCGGCGATGTGGTTCCTCGCGGTGCCGGTGCTGGGCTGGGCGTTGTGGCGGTCGTTCGTCAAGCGGGACTGGCGTTACGCCGCGGTGCTCGTCGGTTACGGCGCCGGCTTCCTGCCGTGGTTCGCCGGCATCGACCGGCAGATGTACTTCTTCTACGCGTCGACCATGGCGCCGTTTCTGGTGCTCGCGATCGCGTTGATCCTCGGCGACATCCTGTACAAGCCGAACCAGAACGCCGAGCGACGAACGCTGGGTCTGATCGCGGTGAGTTTCTATGTCGCGCTTGTCCTGACGAACTTCGCGTGGCTGTTCCCGATCCTCACGGGCATCCCGATTTCGCAGGAGACGTGGAACATGCAGATCTGGCTGCCGAGCTGGCGCTAGCTTGCTCTTGTTCGCGAGTTAGCGTTCGCGAGTTAGCGTTCGCGAGTTAGCGTTCGCGAAACGTACACCAGGGTCGTTGTTGGCGAGTTATCCACAGCCCTGGTGTACACCTCGCGAATTGAGGGCAGAGTTGTCGGCGCGACTGGCCAGCATCCGTGGCATGGAACGAGCATTCATCGGCGCCGAACTACTGGGCAGCGGTCTGACGCGAAGCCAAATGCGATGGCGCTATAAAACCGTCCACCCTCGCGTCTATGTGCCGCGCGGCGCTTCACCTTCGGTGAATCTCGACGCCCAGGCTGCCTGGCTCTGGACAGATCGCCGCGGCATCATCGCCGGGCGTGCCGCTGCTGCACTGCATGGAGCGCTGGGGATCATCCCGGGCACGCCGATCGACCTGATCGCCCCGCGTGAGCGGCGCCGGGACGGTGTCGTCGTCCGAAATGAACGGATCGACTGGGACGAGATCTGCGCAATCGGCGAACTCGCGGTCACCACGCCGGCACGCACGGCGTTGGACCTGGCTCGACACCTCAACCGCGACCTGGCCGTCAGGCACCTCGACGCGCTGGCTGCGGCGACGGGCTTGACGGCGGGGGACGTGGCGCCGCTCGTCGAGCGCTATCGCGGGTGGCGGTGGATGAAGCGCGCCCGCATCGCACTGGAGTTGATGGACGGTGGTGCTCAGTCGCCGAAGGAGACCTGGCTTCGACTGCTCGTCATCGACGCCGGATACCCGCGCCCTCGCACCCAGATCCGCGTTCACGACGGTGTCGCCGAGGCGTTCCTGGACATGGGTTGGGACGACCCGATGATCGCGATGGACTACGACGGTGAACAGCATCAGACGGATCGCAGACGTTTCGTGCACGACATCGGACGAAACGCGCTCGTGGAGTCGCAAGGTTGGCTCGACATCCACGTCGTCAAGGAGCACAGCCGCGGGTTCATCCTGCACAGATTGCGGGAGGCCGCCGAGCGTCGCGGGTGGTTTCCGCTCGCGAGGCGTACACCAGGGTCGTGATCGCGTGGGGTTCCACGGCCCTGGTGTACGCCTCGCGAGCCAACGGGCCTAACGCACCGGGTCGCGGGATGCCGGGCACGACATGCACCGCGGGCCGCCGCGGCCGGTGCCCAGCTCAGCCGCCTCGATTGTCAGCACCTCGATACCCGCCTCGGCCAACCGGGCATTCGTTTCGGTGTTGCGCTCGTATGCGACCACCACACCGGGCGCGAGCGCCAACGTGTTGTTGCCGTCGTCCCATTGCTCACGCTCAGCGGTCACCGGGTCCAGGCCCGTCGCGATGACCCGCAGCCGATCGATGCCCATCGCCGCCGCCGCGGCTTCCACGAAGGGAACAGCATCGTCGATGCGCACCCCGCCACTACCGTCGCGATGAATTGTGAACGCCGACAACGTGTCCACCACGCCCGGATACATCACCACCGCGTCGACGTCGACCATCGTGCACACCGTGTCCAAATGCATCTGCGCCCGCTGCTGAGCGATCGGCACGGCCAACACGGTGTGCGCCAGGTCGTCGTCGAACAGGCTGCGCGCCAACGCTTCCGCACCCGCGGGCGTGGTGCGCTCCCCCACCCCGACAGCCACCACACCGGGCGCGAGCAGCAACACGTCGCCACCCTCCACGGGCGCCGAGCGCGACTCGTACGCCCGCCGCACCCCGAGGAATCGCGGGTGGTGCGCGTAGATCACGTCGGTGAGCGACGTCTCGCGCACCCGGGCGGGTAACGCCAGCGAGGTGATCGCCACCCGCGGGCCGATCCAGAACGAGGAGTCGCGGGTGAACATCAGGTTCGGCAGCGGGTCGATGACGAAGTCCGCGCTGTGATGCATCTTGCGCACCAGCGACAACTCGCTGTCGCTGAACGGCAACTCGTTGAAGGTCATCCCCGCCATCAGCACCCGCGCCAGCGGGGCGGGGTCGAGATCGCGCAGATACGCCGAAAGTTCCTGCGCCAGCGGCACTCCCAGCCGACGAGCGTCCACCGCCGCGGAGATTCCGTGCATCCTCGCGGCGCCGCTGTGCGCCAGCGCCTCGGTGAGCAGATCGGCGAGCAACAACACCTCGACACCGCGCGACTTCAACAGCGCGGCGAACGCGTCGTGCTCACGCTGGGCCCTTGCGACCCATGGCACACCGTCGAACAGCAGCGCGTCGGTGTTGCGCGGGGTCAACCGCTGCAGTTCGGCGCCGGGCCGGTGCAGGATCACCACACGCAGCACGCCGACCTCAGAGTCGCAGCCCAGCGCAGCGTCGGTCACATCTAGCACCGTAGCGCCACCACTCACCTCAACTATTGTTCAGGTCATGGAGCGCCACACCGAACTGACGCCCGGCGAGATGTCGGCCCGCAGCGGCGTCGCCGTATCAGCGCTGCACTTCTACGAACGCGAGGGCCTGATCACCAGCCGCCGCACCGCGGGCAACCAACGCCGCTACGCCCGCGAAACGCTGCGCCGCGTCGCGTTCATCAGGATGTCGCAGCGGTTGGGCATCCCGCTGTCCCGCATCCGGGAGGCTCTGGCCAGCCTGCCCACCGATCGCGTCCCCACCAGCAAGGACTGGGCCAAGCTCTCCGCGGGCTGGCGCCAGGACCTCGACGACCGGATCCTGCACCTGCAGCGCCTCCGCGACAACCTCACCGGCTGCATCGGCTGCGGTTGCCTCAGCCTGAAAACGTGCGCGCTGTCCAATCCGGACGACGTCCTCGCCGAGCAGGGTCCGGGGGCGGTCCGACTCTGATTTTTCGAACGGGTGTGCGATAGAATCGCGGTCATGGAGTTGGCTCTGCAGAGCTCGCTGTTCGAGCACGCCGAACGACGCCATCTGGCCCACGGCGCCTGGATCGACTTCCGATCCGGCTGGCTGGAGGACGCCGATGCGCTGTTCGCGGAACTGCAGCACGCCATCCCGTGGCGGGCCGAACGCAGACCGATGTATGACCGCGTGGTCGACGTGCCGCGGCTGGTCAGCTTTCACCACCTGGTCGACGAGCCGCCCCCGCACCCCCGGCTGAAGCAGATCCGCCGCCGGCTCAACGACGCCTACGCCGGCGAACTCGGCGAACCGTTCACCACCGCGGGGCTGTGCCTGTACCGCGACGGCAACGACAGCGTGGCCTGGCACGGCGACAACATCGGCCGCAGCAAGACCGAGGACACCATGGTCGCCATCGTCAGCCTCGGCGCCACAAGGACTTTCGCGCTACGGCCGCGAGGCGGCGGCAAGTCGCTGCGCATCCAGCACGCCCACGGCGACCTGTTGGTGATGGGCGGCTCGTGCCAACGCACCTGGGAGCACGCGGTGCCGAAGACCACCAGGCCCACCGGCCCGCGCATCAGCATCCAGTTCCGCCCGCACGACGTCCGCTAACCCCTGACCGCGGCCACCGCCGCGGCGAGCAGGTCGCGGGCGCGCTGCGTGTCGACCGGCGCGACCGGCTGGTCGGGCAGCACCAACGGATTGGCGGTGACGATCACCAGGAAGCTGCCGAAGCTCGCGACGTAGTTGTACAGCTCGCCGGTGCGGGTGTTGCCGCCGACCGTCGTCTGCAGCACGCGCCGGGTGCCCACCGTCTGCACGCCCTCGATCCGGGGCACCTCGGTCGTCTCGACCAGCCCGCGCACGCCGGGACCGACGAAGCCGACCTTGCGGCAGTTCTCGGAGGGCCCGTTGACCGCGGCGGCTTCCGACGTCTCCAGCGCGATCGCGATGAACCGGTTGCCCTCGCCCTCGGCCGTGGTGGCCGCCATGTTGCCCTTGGCGCCTGCGGGCACCATCTGCTGGTTGGCGAACGCCGCGCAGTCGGCGGGCTCGAACTTCATGCCCGGCGGTAGGGCCTGCGGACCCAGCAGCCGCGGATCGATCCCGCTGGGGCCGACGTCGGTCACCTTGAACTCGGGACCGAAACTCGCCCGCACCTCCTTGACCCGTGCGATGTCGGCGTTCGACAGGTCGGGTGCGTCGGTCGTACACGCCGCGAGCGCGCCGACACATGCGATCGCGACCGCCGCCCTGTTCAACATCGCCGCACAGGCTACCCGCGCACAGCCGTGAGCTCAGCCCCGCAACGCCGACACCGACTCCTGCAGTAGTCCGGCGGCGAACTCCTGTCCGAGTTGCGGATTCGGCGATCCGGGGTCGGTGACGACGGCGACGTAGGCGACGTGGGAGCCCAGGTACGCGGTGACGGTCCTGGCGTACGACCGGGTTTGGGTGCCGCCCTCGACGACGGTGCTCGAGTCGGTGACCGTCGCGACGGTGTCCGCGCGCTCGACCGTCGGCGCCGGGGTGAATGTGACGGTGCTGTGGCGCTGTCCTCCCGACAACGTCCATCGGCCGCAGTCGTCGAGCAGCGCGGAATCCAGCTGCACGGGTTCGGGCGCGCCGAGCACGACCGCGTACACGATGCCGCCAGGGCCGGAGGCCGACCATCCCGCCGTCGTCGTCGCGGCGGGAACGGGATCGGCCAACGCTGCGCATCGCGCCGGATCCGCCTTCCACCCGCCGCCGTAGCCCCACAGCTCGACCGGCGATGTCCCCTTAGGGACCGCGGCGAACTCGTAACCGGCGGGCAATTCTGCGCGGACTCGGTCGATGCGGGCGGGATCGACGTGATCCGGCGTCGGCGACGGCGACGGCGGAACCGGGGAAGCTCCGCAGGCGGACGCGGCCAGCGCCATCGCCGCCGCGACTATCGCACGCAACACTTCCGGCTCCCCAAGCGATCAACAAGTAGCAAGGTTCATTCTCAACGGACGGAGGCGGTCATGCGCGCTTCATGGCGCGTCGCAGCAACGGTAGCGGCCGCAGGCGCCGTGCTGGCCCCGGCAACCGCCGCCGTCGCGCAGCCCGTGTCACCCGGCAACGCCCAACAGACCATCGGGCAGTTGGAGGCCACCGGCTACGACGTCGTTATCGACCGGGTGGGCAACGCTCCGATCGACCAGTGCATCGTGACCAGCGTGCGCAATCCGCAGGAGGTCACGCAGACCTACGTGGTCGGCAAGGGTAAGTTCCGCGAGCTGGTCAGCGTCGTGGTCAGCAGGTCGATCACGGTGTCGCTGAACTGCGACGCCTGAGCCGCTCAGGCAGCGGCCTGACCGTCGGTGCCGGTGGTGGTTGTCGAGTCGTCGTCGGTGGTTGACGAGTCCTGCGGCTCGGAGGTCTCCTCGGTCTCCACCTCGTCGAGGGTTTCCTCCTCGGCGTCCTCGTCGAGGATTTCGTCCAGGTCTTCCTCGATGCCCTCGTCGGCCTCGTCTTCCTCGATGCCTTCCTGGATGCCTTCCTCGCTGTATTCCTCGATGACCTCGTTCTCCTCGGCACGGTCGGCGCCGTCCTCTTCGTCGGGCTCGGACGCCTCGTCCCCGAGCTCGTCGACCGCCTCGTCGGGTGTCTCTTCGTCCCATTGCGACGACGACGCTGCCAGTGGCTCGCCGTCGTCGGTTTCCGTCGGTGGCTCAGGCAGATTCGGGCCGCCCACGCCGAACGGACTGGTCACCGGTGCGGTGCCCAGCGGGCGGAACGACGGGTCGCCCGCGATCTCGGCCAGCGCGTCGTCGATGCCGACGGGGATCGCGGCGATGATGTCGATGATCGTCTGCACGGGGTTCAGGAACGGGAACAGGCTCATCCCGGTGGGAATACCGGGGTTGATGCCACGCGCGTATCCGCCTTCGATCGCGGCCCGAAGCGGCGCATCAAGGAACGTGAGGATCGGCGACGGAACGATCGGCTCCAGCGGCAGCAGCAGGGGCAGCCGCTTGGAGGGGAAGAGGTAATAGTCGGTGTCGCCGTAGGACCCCTGATACAGGGCGTCACCGAAGTTCGCGTTCTGCAGCGGTCCGTGTAGATAGAGGTAGGCGACCAGGGAGTTGAGGAGCGCCAACGGGTTGGTGATGCTGGCCGGGGCGTCACCGCCGAGCAGGTCGTACTGGATGACCGCGTCGACGGTCCGTATGCAGTTACCGGTGTCGCAGCTGTTGGTGGGTGTGGCGCCGTAGAACGTCACGCCGAGAATCGGGATGGTCAGGCCGCCGAGCCCGCGTGCCAGGATGCCGCCGTTGGGTCGCATCGGGTTGGCGAGCAGGAAGATCGACGTGACCGCCGGTGTCTCGCCGGGGTTTTCGATCAGGTCGCGTTTGACGAGCGAGGCGATGACCGCGCTCTGCGAGTAGCCGAAAATGACGAACTCGTCGCCGATGACCGGCGCGGCGGCGGGTGGGTCGGGGTTGAGGAGGCCGTTGTGGTTGTAGACGCATCCGGCGCCGCGGACACAGTCGTTCATGTTGGCCCGTCCGATGGCGACGGAGTTGTCGAACGTCATCGCGCCGGCCACCGGGAAGAACTCTTCGGGCGTGAGGACGGCGTACCGGTCGTCGCCGGGGTCCACATCCGCGATGGGCGCGTTGCCGGTGCCCGTCGGCCGGGCAGCGGCCAGGTTGATGAACCCGTTGACCGCGTTGCTCATGTACGGGTTGATGTAAGAAATGGGGTCGTCGCCGGGGGTGCTCAGGGGGTGGCCGGTTCCACCCATGATCAATGCGGTCGCCGCCAGCTGCACGGCCGTGGCCGCCGTCCATGCCACCGCGAGCAGCACGGTGCCGAACAGCGCCAGCACCACAGCAACAACCGACCGACCAAATCTCCGCATCAAACGAAGCCCCCTCAGCAACGACCACAGGCACCGGGCTGAAAAGCATATTGCACCAGATTCGGTCCACAGACCGCGAAATGCCAGACATCGCCGGAGCAAATCGGTTAGATGGCCCAATCGGGCGGCGCGGAGGAAAACCGCGCGTGGCACGGCGGTTTCGGCTGCACACGGCCGGTGGCGACCGTAGGCTACGGCCGAACATCAACGATGGGAGACCCAATGAGCAGTTCCGTGAGGGCCGGCGTGGTCGCCGCGGCCGTCGTCGCACTCGGCATCGGCTTGGTCGGCTGCGGATCCGACACGGAGACGGAGTCGACGGAAACCGCCGCCGACACGACCACCACGACGACCACCGACGAGGCCGCGCCCACCACGACCGCGCAGGCCTCGGGTCCCCACTACACCATCGTGGACTACATCCGCGACAACAACATCACCGAGGAACCGGTGAAGCGCGACACCCCGGGAGCGCCGGTCGTCAACATGCCGACACCGCCCGGTTGGGCCGATGCAGGTCCGAACGCACCTCAATGGGCTTACACCGCAATACATTTCACCGCGCCGGAGTTCGCGGAGGACCCGCCGACCGTCGTCGCGCTGATGTCGAAGCTGACCGGTGACGCCGACCCCGCCAAGATCCTGGAGTTCGCCCCGGGTGAGATCCAGAACCTGCCCAACTACGAGGGCGCGGACAAGGGCGAGCCGAGCCAGCTCGCCGGTTTCGACGCGGTTCAGCTCGGCGGTCTCTACGTCAGGGACGGCGTCAGTCGCGCGATCGCCCAGAAGACCGTGGTGATCCCCCGCGACGACGGGCTGTACGTCCTGCAGCTCAACGCCGACGGCCGCGAGGACCAGATGGGCGTGCTGATGGATGCGACCGTCGCGATCGACGAGCAGACCACGATCGAGTGACTCAGCCGACTGCCCGCACGACCTGGCGGGTGACATCGCGTACCTGCTTGGTCAGCTCGGGCGAGAACGGCGGGTTGCGCGGCTGAGGAATGTCGATCTCGGTGGTGACGACGCCGAGGTCCTCCCGGTGCCAGCGGGCGCCCGCATGGTCGAGGATCGCCCGCATCGCCAGGTTGTCGCTCAGCACCCGCGCGGTGAACCGTTGGACGCCATGGTATTCCGCGGCGATCGAGACGGCGCCCATGAGCAAGGTGCCGACCCCCTTGTTCTGGTAGGCGTCGGCGACGATGAAGGCGACCTCGGCGACCGTGGGGTCGTTCGCGTCCAGGACGAAACGGCCGTCGGCGACCACCGGCCCGTCGGGCCCGTCGGTCATCACCCAGACGAAATGGTGGACGTAGTCGACTTCGAACAGGTACCGCATCAGCGATTCGCTTGGCGCGGTCACCGATTGGAACCGCCGGTAGAGCGTCTCGCTGGAGAACTCGACGGGTCCGCGCGAGGTGCGTTCGTTGTCGCCGGGCAGCACCGGCCGCAGATCCAGCTCCGTGCCGTCGCGCAGCCGCACCGGGATCGGCTTGATGAACGCGGCCAGCCGCTGGCGCGCGGTGTTGAGCAGCTTCTCGAGCATGCCCGGGATCTCGAGCAACGTGGCGAATGCGTCCCGGTTGCCGACCCAGCCCTGCACGGCATCGGTGGCGACCACGGTCGCGGTGCGCGGGGCGTCGCGAAGCAAAGCGATCTCACCGACGATCATCCCGGGCGACAGCCGGGCCACGGTGTCATGGCCGTCCGTGCCGGTGTGGGTCACCTCGGCCGTTCCGGAGCCGATCAGGAGAAAGGACACCGCGAGTTCGCCCTGCTGCATGAGCACCTGGCCGGGGGCCGCGGTGAGCGGTCGCAACTGCGCGGCGAGCGGTACCAGGGCCTCGGTGGGGCAGCCGGCGAAGATCTCCAGGGAGGCGAGTTCGTCGGCGCGGACCTCAGTCAGGCCAGCCACCTCACGAGGCTACGGTGCGCTGCTTCCCGCGAGCAAGAACTGCGAGGTCCGCCGGGCCCAGCTACGCCGCTGCGGCGCGTGTGGGTGCAGGTACGACGGCCGGCCGCCGCCCGACATCGCGACTCGCCCGACCGCGTGTCACGCATTTGCACGTTCCGAGAACAGGGGCCGCCGCGGCACACACGGGGCCCGGCGGACGGCGGAATTGACAGTCAGGGCAAATATTGGCTGAGCGGCTGGCAAGCTATCGTGGTCGCGCCGGCGGCCGCCGCGAAAAATCGGTCGAAAATCACATTCGCCGCGCGATCCACTGCGCTGTAATGCTACTTTTCCGGCGGCTGGCTAGCATCGATGTGTTTGCTACGCCGCCGGATTGGTCCTGTTTGCGCTCGTGGCGAGGCGCACAGCAAATGTGATCGCGAGGCCGCGATGTTAGCCGCTCGGGCCACGTTTCGCCTGCCCGCCGGCCTCGTTAGACTGGCAACTTTGGAGGTAAGTACGCACACCAACCGGATGTTGCATAAGCTCTAAGCAATTGTCCGTGCGGTCAAGTAGCAAATGCCCTGCTCGCGGCATGGCGGGCTGAACCGGAAGGTCGACGTACTTGATGTTGGGGTCCTCGATACCTGCTGTACTGCGCGAACGCGCCAGTCTGCAGCCCAATGACGTCGCGTTCACCTATATCGATTACGACCACGACGGTAACGCGGTTTCAGAGAACCTGACCTGGGCGCAGTTGAATCGGCGAGCAGCAAACCTGGCGGCCGAGTTGAGCGCATTCGGGTCACCCGGTGACCGCGCGGTGATCCTGGCGCCGCAGGGCCTCGACTACATCACCGCATTCGTCGCGTCGTTGCAGTCCGGTCTCATCGCGGTCCCGTTGTCGGTCCCCCAGCCCGGCGCTCACGACGAGCGGGTCACGTCGGTGCTGCGCGACACGGAGCCCGCCGTCCTCCTCACCACCTCCGCGGCGGTCGGCGAGGTCACCGATTACGCCCAGGCCACTGCGTCGACTCCGACCGTCGTGGAGGTCGATGCGCTCGACGAGACCTCCCGCAAGCGGCCGCGGCGGCGAGGCGATTCCGGTCAGGAGATCGCCTACCTGCAGTACACGTCGGGCTCCACGCGTGAACCGGCCGGCGTGATGATCACCAACCGCAACCTGTCCGCGAACTTCGAGCAGATCTACGCCGACTTCTTCGTCGACTTCGGCAAGGTCGCCCCACCCGACACCACCGTGGTGTCGTGGCTGCCCCTGTACCACGACATGGGTCTGCTGCTGGGGTTGTGCGTTCCGATTCTGGGCGGGCTGCGCACCGTTCTCATGAGCCCGATGTCGTTCTTGCAGCGCCCGGCGCGGTGGATGCAGCTGATGGGCAGCCACACCAACGTGATGAGCTCGGCGCCCAACTTCGCGTTCGAGTTGGCGGTGCGCCGGACCTCCGACGAGGACCTGGCCGGCTACGACCTGGGTAACGTGCTCGGCCTGTTGAGCGGCAGCGAACGCGTGCACCCCGCGACATTGCGGCGGTTCACCGACAAGTTCAGCAAGCACGGGTTCCGCGACACCTCGATTCGGCCGTCCTACGGCCTGGCCGAAGCGGTGGTGTACGTGGCCACCCGCAGGCCCGGTGACCCGCCGGCGGTCGCGCACTTCGAATCCGAGAAGTTGTCCATCGGGCACGCCAAGCGCTGCTCGAACGCCACTGGCACACCGCTGGTCAGCTACGGGAAGCCGGAGTCGAACACGGTACGGATCGTCGACCCCGATACCTTCCGGGAGTGCCCGGCCGGCACCACCGGCGAGATCTGGGTGCACGGGGAGAACGTCGCGAAGGGCTACTGGAACAAGCCCGAGGAGACCGAGCGGACGTTCGGCGGGACGTTGGTCGCGCCGTCGCCGGGAACCCCGGAGAAGCCGTGGCTTCGAACCGGAGACCTGGGCTTCATCTCCGACGGGGAACTGTTCATCATGGGCCGCGTCAAAGATCTCCTGATCGTGTACGGGCGCAACCATTACCCCGAGGACATCGAGGCGACGATTCAGGAGATCTCAGGGGGCCGGTGCGCCGCGATCTCGATCGCCGACGACGGCACCGAAGAGTTGGTGACCATCGTCGAGGTCAAGAAGAAGGGCGACTCGCCTGACGAGGTCAACGAGCGGTTCGCCACCGTCAAACGCGATATCACCTCGGCGATCTCGGCTTCGCACGGTCTACGGGTAGCCGACCTGGTGCTGGTGGCACCCGGGTCGCTTCCGATCACCACCAGCGGCAAGATCCGCCGCTCGACGTGCGTGGAGTATTACCGCAGCGGCCGGTTCACCCGGTTAGACGCCGAATAACCGCCGAATAATCAGGGCTCGCAAAGGATCAGCGGCGCGAGCCGACCGCCGTTCCGTCACCGTCGTGGCGTCGGAATCAGAACGACGGCACTCCGATGGTCAACAGGCCGAGCGGCGGTGGCGGCGGTAGCCCGATCTGCGGCGGCGGGGGCAGCTGCGGCAGCCCGACCGGAGGCGGCGGGGGTAGCTGCGGCATCCCAACCGGCGGGGGCGGCGGCAGCTGTGGCAACCCGGGCGGCGGCAACGACGGGAAGTTCAACTTCCCCAGCGCATCCAGGGCCGGCACGCTCACCGCGAGCGCGGAGGACAGACCCGAGAGGGCCTGGTCGGGCGCCGGGAGCGACGGCAGACCCACCGCGGGAAGATTGCCCAGCGACGCCACACCCTGGAACGCGCTCGCCAGCACGTCCAGCGGGTTGGTGTTCGGAATTCCACCCAGGATCGGCCACGGATTTCCGCCGTTGATCGCGCTGGCCAGGATGAGGTTGCTCAACAGGATGGTGGCGTTGTTGGCCGTTGCGACCCCGGCGGCGGTGGCCCATCCGCCGGCGGCGGTGATGATGCCGGCGATCGCGTCGCCGCTGATGATCGACGGTGCCAATGCCGACCCCACGTAAGGGGCCATCGCTTCCATCATGGTGGCCAGATCGGGGGGCGGGGGCAGGTCGGGCGGCGGCGGTGGAAGGGCCATCGGCGCCGCGGCCACGGCTCCGCCACCCGAGCCGGTCGAGCCGCTGCTGAACATCGAGGCCATGTCCAACGGATTGGCACCCTCGGCGGCCTCGCCGCCGGGGATGAGCCCCGCCGTAAGGCCGTCGGGCAGGCCCGCGACGGCCGAGTCATCCGGGGCCGGGAGAAGTTCGGCTTCAGGGTCGGCGGGGGCGCTCGCGGCGGGTGCCGACGCGGAGTCGGCTGACTGCTCGGGTTTTGCGCTTTGCGGGCCGCTCGAGAAGGACCAGACGAGCACGACGATCGTGGCCAGGGCGGCACCCAGCGCGGCGGAGGCGATCATCATCGGAGTCCGCGGGTTTCGACTGTCCTGCGGTGGCGCGGCCGTGACAGGCTCCATCACATCGGTGTCGGTGTTCACGAAACTCCTAACAATCCTGTTCGCTCGCGACCCAGAGCGCATGCTGCTGGCAGCCCGGAATCCGAGACCCCTGAGCTTATCACCGCGGGGGTCAACGGCGCCCGGTTCTTTCCGGCCGAATAGCAAACGCCATGGTAGCTGTGGCCTGCCCGGATTTCAGCGGTCGGTGTTCGCTGGGACGCCCCGGTCAATGCGTTGCCTGCAGGGTCGTCAGCGGATTTCCTTCCATTCTTTGCTTGCCGATCTTCTGAGGAACCACACCGATGTCGTATTCCGGAACCATTCCCAGATCAAGTTCCGCCAGCCGGTCGCATGTGCTCGCCTTCCGGTGTGGTAGATTGCGAGCCTCGGCTCGAACCGCGTGCGGCCCGCCCTCGACAGGCGCCGGAACAGGTCCATGTCCTCGGCGGCGGCGAGGCTCTCGTCGAACCCGCCGACCGTTCGGAACGCTTCGGTGCGGATCATCTGGAATTCCCCGCCGGACCCGCCGAAGCGGAAGACGTTGTTCTGCAACCAAAGCTGGAATCCCAGCATCCAGAAGATGACGCGGTCACTGAGGGTCCGCCTCGCGGGGAACACCCGGTAACGCACGGTCAGGGCCAGTAGTCGGTCATCGCGTCGAAACGACTCTTCTGCGATCCGGAAGAAGTCGTTGATGTCTGGGATGACGACGTCGGCATCGAGGAAAACCAGGAAATCGCCGCGGGCGGCAGCGGCGCCCACATTTCGGGCCATGGCGATGGTCTGTCGCTCGGGTTTGTCGTGGATGACGACCTTGTCCGCGTATTTCCCGGCCAGCTCGACGGTTCCGTCCTGGCTGTTCCCATCGGAAATGATGATTTCGTGTTCGCCGGAATAACCCGCGACGCACTGCAGGGTCTGCTCAATCGTTTTGGCTTCGTTCAGCGTCGGAATGACAAAGGAAATCATTTGCATCGTCTAATTGCGGCCGCGGCCGGCATTTTCGCCCGCCACCGGTTCTTGCGGTGCGGGCGGTAAGGGGATGTTGCTGGTACGCGTGGTGAGCAGCCGCCAATCCTTGTGCCAATAACGCAGTAGCCCGTAGCGGTAGCGAAACTGGGCGCGGGCCCCGTAGAGGCGGCTCAGGCCGGTGGCCGATTTCCGCCCGAAGTGGTTGATGTACGCCATTTCGGTGGCGTACACACCGAACCCCGCGATCCGTGCGCGAAGGCACAGGTCGACGTCGGCGCCCCAGGCGAACCGCCCGAATGCCCGTTCGTCGAAATCCCCGACGGCCGACCAAGCTTCCTTGGTGATCATGAACGCGCAACCGTCCGTGAACGGCAGCTTGCGCAGCACGGGTTTGGGCTGGTAGTCGCCGGCCGGGCCGCGGTAGTCGGAAAGAATCCGCAGGTGACCGTTGACGTCGTCATACACCGGCACGACGATCCCCGCGTCGCCGGGCAGGCGAGGGTCGAGCATGGCGTCGACGAATCCCGGGGACAGCCGGGTGTCGTTGTTCAGCGTCATCGCGCGGGTGTAGCCGTTGGCGAACGCGTGGCGGAAGATGAAGTTCGATCCGCCGGCCCATCCGAGGTTTCGTCCCGGTGTGATGACCTTTTCGTCGCCGAGTCGCGGGTAATCGCCTCGGTTGTCGAGGATGACGAAGTCGGCCCGCTCGCGGCGCAGGTCGCCGATGAGAGCGTGCGTGTAGTCATGTTGACCATAGGCCGGAATGCCGATGAGCAGCATCTATTCGGTCCCCCAACTGTCGTCGCGCCCATCCTAGATGAGCCGAAATTGGGGTCCTAACGGCAGAGCGCGCGGGCGGGAGAGGCACGGGCGTCGGGTAGTTTGCCTTTCGAAAACAACCCTGAACGGCTCGCGGCTGATCAGCGACCGAGCTGTGCGACGCCTTACCCCCGAGGAATCGAGATGACGAACGCGCGTCTTGCCGACAAGCGTGCGCGGACATTTGTGCTGGTGTCGGTCGGGCTGGTGGTCGCGGCGATCGTCCACCTGTTCATCGTGCTGGTCGCCTATCCGTCGGCGATCTACTGGCTGTCGTATTACGTGCCCAATTACGAGTTCGGCTTCGTCCGCCGCGGGCTCGGCGGCGAGGTGATCCGTCAGCTGTCCGGCAGCCACTACTTCCCCGCCATCTACACGATGATGTGGGCGCCGGTGGTCATTTGGCTTGGCGCCCTTGGGGTTTTGATGTGGCGAATCGTCTCCGGCGGTGTCAGGTCCGACCGCCGGATCATGCTGGCGCTCCTGGTGCCCGTGCTGCCGTTCTCGCTTTCCTACGCGTTGTACTCGCCGCGTCCGGAGCTGTACGGGATGACCGCGCTCTTGGCCTTCTGCCTGCTGCTGGGCAGACTCGAGAAGCGTTCCTCGAAACTCGTTCTCAGTGCGTGCTACGGGATCGCGATCGCCGTGCTGGCGCTGGTGCACGAAGCGATTCCCCTGCTTCTCGCACTGGGCGCGGTGCTGGCCGTCGTCGTCTTGTCGAAGGCCTCGCCACCGGCGACCCAACGCCTCTGCAGCCTGTTGGCCGTCGGGCCCGGCGTGGCGGCGACGCTTCTGGTCGCGGTGCTCGGCCGCAAGGACCTCGGAGCGCAGCTGTGCGCACAGATTCCGCACAGGCTGCTCGAGAATCCGTACGCGGCCTCTACCTCGTTGCAGAACGCGGTCGACTACATCCTTGGCCGCGTCGAGAGCAAGGCCGACTACCACGATTGGATGTGCCACTTCGCGACCCCGATGCTCGACGCCACCGCCGATGACGGTCTTCGCCTGGTGGGTGAGTTCGGTCTCGTGCCGCTCGTCGTGTCGTTCGTCGTGGGGTTGCTCTACTTCGCGGGCACGACCTGGGCGATCCACTATCTGTCCGGCGTCCCGATCAGTGTGTTCATCGACCAGCTTCGGGACAGGGTGGCATTGCCGTTGCTGGGGTTGGCCTTGGTGGTGCCCGTGTTCATGTCCGGTGTCGACTGGACACGCTGGTGGATCGTGATCACGTTCGATGTCGCGATCGTCTACATCGTGTTCGCGACCGCCAGGCCGGAGATCGACCGGGCGGCATCGAGAAGGAACATCTCGGTCTTTGTCTGGCTTGTCGCGGTCCTCGCGGTGGTGCCGACGGGAGCCGCCCTTCATTTCGGCGGCCCGGGTTTGTAGGTGTTGGCCTCTCATCTGCGCACACGGAGCCCGTTGCACATCGTTGTCGCCGGCGCGGGAAGGCAGGAACCGGCGCGTGGTTGATCACGCGGACCTCTATTGTTTCGGGCGGAGGTGATTGTTGGTATGGACGGTGCGGCCGGCGAAACGCCGTTGCGCGTCGGCCTGCTCGGCGCCGGAGGGCAAGCCCGAGAGGTCGCGTCCTATCTACCGCCGGGCACGGAGACGTTCTGCGCCGTCTCCTCGGACTACCTCGACCCGGCGGCCCCCGACATGATCGACATCTCTGCCCCGTCGGTCGCGGATCGCGACGCCGCGGTGATCGCCGCCGTCGGCGCACCGGCGTTGCGCCACAAGATGGTGGCGACATGGCCCGGCGAGCGCTTCGCCACCATCGTCTCCCCCGCAGCGCACGTCGACCCGTCGTGCCGGATCGGCGCGGGCACCGTGATCGCCCCGGGTGCGGTCATCACCGTCGATGTGGTGCTCGGCGAGCACTGCCTGATCAACGTCGGGGCGACGCTGAGCCACGACGTGCGGGTCGCCTCGTTCGTCACCATCGGTCCCGGCGCTCACGTCGCGGGACGCGCCCGCCTCGGCGACGGCGTGTTCGTCGGCGTGGGCGCAAGCATCTCCAACGATGTGACGATCGCCGACGGGGTGGTGGTCGGGGCGGGCGCCACGGTGCTGTCGGACGTGACCACAACCAACGCCGTCGTCGCCGGCGTGCCCGCAACGGTGGTGAAGGTCCGGAATGGATGGCTCGATGCCATTTGAGATTCCGTTCATCCGGCCGACCTTCCCCGCCTCCGCCGACCTGACGCTGGATTTGGACGAGATCCTGAAGGCGAACTGGTTCACCAACTTCGGGCCGAAGGAGCGCCAATTCGCCCGCGCGCTCGGTGATTACGTCGGGTCGGAGGTCCACGTCGCCACGTGCGCCAACGGAACCGTGGCGCTCATCGCGGCGCTGACCGCCGCTGTCGGCGCCGGGACGCGCGACCGGTACCTGCTGATGCCATCGTTCACCTTCATCGCCGTGGCACAGGCGGCGCTGTGGGCTGGATATCGACCCTGGTTCATCGACGTCGACGCGGACACTTGGCAACCGAGCATCGAGTCGGCCGAAACCATCTTGACCGGCTCACGCGACGACGTCGCGGGAGTCCTGTTGCCCAACGTTTTCGGAGTCGGCAACCCGCAGATCGATGCGTGGGAGGCGCTCTGCGCCAAGTGGGACCTGCCGATCGTGATCGACTCGGCGGCGGGTTTCGGCTCGAGATACTCCGACGGCAATCCGTTGGGCTCGCGCGGCACCTGCGAGATCTTCTCCTTCCACGCCACCAAGCCGTTCGCGATCGGTGAGGGCGGCGCGGTGACCTCTCGCGATCCAGCGCTGATCGCTCGGGTACGTGACTTCGAGAACTTCGGCTTCACCGACTCACGGGAATGCACCCAACTCGGCATGAACGGCAAGTTGCAGGAGATCAGCGCCGCCATCGGCCTTCGCCAGCTCGTCGGGCTGGACCAGCGTCTGGCCCAGCGCCACAAGGTCTTTGACAGATACCAGGCCGAACTCGCCAGCGAGGGTCTGCGGTTCCAGGTCGACGCCGAAGCTTCGTCGCTCTGCTTCGCCAGCGCGCGGTGCTCCTCTGCCGACCACAAGGCGTCCGTACTGACAAGCCTGCGCGACAACGCGGTTCAGGCCCGCGACTACTACAACCCGCCGCAGCACCGGCACCCCTACTTCGTGGCCAACCCCGAACTCACCCGGTCCACCTCGTTGCCGGTCACCGAAGAGCTCTGCTCGCAGATAGTGTCACTGCCGGTGCACGACGACATGTCCCCCGAAGATGTCGATCGCATCGTCAACGCAGTCCGACAGGGGCGAATCCGTTGAGCCGGCCGGCGGCCGGGCCACCCAAGGTGAGCGTGGTGTCGATCACCTACAACCACGAGGCCTACATCCGCGACGCACTCGACGGTTTCCTCGCCCAGCAGACCGACTTTCCGTTCGAGGTGATCATCGCCGACGACGCGTCCACCGACCGCACGCCGGCGATCCTGCGGGAGTACGCCGAACGACACCCCGCGGTGATTCGGCCCATCCTCAGGCCCGAGAACGTGGGCATCACCGCGAACCTGACCGAAGCACTGACCGCTGCTCGCGGACAGTATCTCGCGCTGTGCGAGGGCGACGACTACTGGACCGACCCGCTCAAGTTGAGCAAGCAGGTGGCGTTCATGGACCGCCATCCCGAGACCAGTGTCTGTTTCCACCCCGTTAGGACGACGTGGGACGACGGACGCGTCGATGACTCCGAGTTCCCGCCCGCATCCTGGCGCAAGGACCTGAGCGTCGACGGTCTGCTGAAAAACAACTTCATCCAGACGAATTCGGTCGTGTACCGACGCCTCGACCGGTACGACGACATCCCGCCCGACGCTCTTCCGCTGGACTGGTACTTGCACCTTCGGCACGCCATGCGGGGCGACATCGCCATGTTGCCCGAGACGATGTCGGTGTATCGCCGTCACGCCCAAGGTGTTTGGTATGACTCCGTCGCGGATCAGACGAAGTTCTGGATGTCGCGCGGCCCTGCCCAAGCCGCGTTGTACGAGGCGATGCTCGACCTGATCTCCGGTCACCGCCGACGCGAGATACGCGTCGTCCACCTGATGTACGGGCTCGTGGGTGAGATCGCGAAGATCCCCGGACCGGCCAGTCACACCCTGTTGAAGGGCATCATCGCGAAACACCCGCGGTTACTGCGGCGCCATGTGGGTCAACGGCTGCTGACGTCGCTGGCCCTGCAGTACCAGCGCGCCCAGACCGCCAGATTTCGGTTCCGCCTGAATCGGCATCGGAAGCGCGATGATCAGGCGCCGAGTGGCCGGACACCCGACCGGCAATGAGCGGAATCGGCCCCACGGACCACGATATTTCGGGCTACATTGTGCTCCACGTAGAAGGGAATTCATGGATATTTTGAGGCGGTTATCGCCGACTCGCCGCTATTTGCCGACGAACGGACAGCAGGTCTCACTTCCGCAGCGCGGTCTGGACATCTGCAAACCCCCTACTCGGAGCGCCGCCTGCGGAAGCAGTTTCACGAGATCAAAGACGACGCGTTCTGGCGCATCGTGCCGGAGGTGCACGACTTCACCCAGCTTCCGCTGGAACCGATGTGGAGCCTGTACGAGGCTGTGCGCTACATCGTGAAGAAGAACATCAAAGGTGACTTCGTCGAATGCGGGGTGTTCTTCGGCGGCGCATCGATGCTCATCGCCAAGACGCTGCTATCACTGAACCACACATCACGCGCGCTCTGGCTCTACGACAGCTTCGAAGGGTTCGTCGGCCAGCAAGCACCCGACGACAAGACTTGGTATGGCGATTCGATCGATGTGCGGTTCGATGATTTCGAGTCGATCGTGGCCGCGAACATCGCATCGACCGGCTACCCCATGGAGAACGTTCATCTTGTCCGCGGTGACATTGAGCAGACCGCGGTAGAGAATTCGAACGGCGACATCGCTTTGCTCCGGCTGGACACGGACACCTATCACAGCACCAAGGCTGAACTCGAACACTTCTACCCCAAGCTGGTACGGGGTGGTGTGCTCATCATCGATGACTACGGGCATGCGCTCGGCGCCCGCCGCGCCGTCGACGAATACTTCGTAGAGCCGGATCGACGAATCATGTTGCATCGGGTGAACTTCACGAACCGGATAGGCATGAAGCTCTGAACCACGCAACGGCGGATATCGGTACGCCCTAGGCCGGCTTTTCCACGACGTACAGCACCGAGTTTTCGGCGATGGCATGCTCGGCGAAGGTTTCCTGGCCGAACGTGCGCGAATCCAGGGCGGTCACCTCGAACCCGCTGTTGCGGATCCGCGCGCAGAGCGTCGAGCGATCGTAAAGACGCACGTGATCACCCTGAGCGAAGCGGCGCCACCGTTCGGACTCGTCGACCACCGAGGGATCCTCGTCGAAGCTGCCTTCGGGAGCTATCGGAGTCATGACGATGCCGCGGCCCCCGGGCGTCAGCACGCGATACAGCTCCTTCAACGCCAGGGCATCGTCAGAGACGTGCTCGAGGACGTGGGAACAGATGAAGAATTCGAACGAACCGTCGGCATAGTTCGGCATGTGGGTGATGTCGACGACATCATCGACGCCGGCCATCATCAGATCCGCCGTGCGGTAATCGAGATCGGCGCGGCCGCGTAGGTACCGCGACAAGGACGGTGACGGCGCGAAGTCGAGCACTCGCCGGACGCGGTCCGGTGGCAGGAAGCGATCCACATACAAGCCGTACAACCGGTCCCTGTCGGCCGAACCGCACACCGGACAGCGGTACTGCCGGTGATTCAGCGTCTCGAAATCATCAAGAGAATAGGGAAAGCCGTACTTCGCGAAGGTTTCACCGAGTTCCCCGGTAACGCTGCGGAAACGGACCCCGGATCCGCACAGGTTGCACCGAAGCGGGCCTCTAAAAACCAATCGGCGTACAGAGCGGCCGACGTCCCACCCGTTGTCCAACATCAATACCTGTGTCCCACGATCATCGTTCCCCTTGCCTTCCTTCCACCCGGTTGCCGGGCAGCCGAGCGTGCGTCGTGGCAGCGCAGCGGCGCAGTTGCCGACCGGCGACCGGGTTGCCGGGCAGCCGAGCGTGCGTCGTGGCAGCGCAGCGGCGCAGTTGCCGCCCGGCGCCCCCCTGCCGTGGCGACCGATTTGCTCACCGCATGTGGCCTTCTGCGCATCGCAGCCCCCAGTGTTCCGGGCCAGAATAACCGGCGCCCGACGTTGTGGGCCGCGATCAACAGGCCGCGGACAGCCGAATAATCGGACGAGCATCGGAGAAATTCGGGTGATGTCTTGCCTGGCAAGGCCACGACCGGCCGAAAATTTCGGACTGCGGCGGCTTCGTGAGAAGATGACTCGGCCGAATAACGGTTATATAGCCCTTCTATCGACGGTATCGTGAATTTGTGATTGAGCTAGACGGCGTTGCCAAGACCTTCGACGGGTCGGTGTCCGCTTTGCAGGACGTCAGCTTTTCGGTGCCCACCGGATCGGTGTGCGCTTTGCTTGGCCACAATGGCGCCGGCAAGACCACCCTCGTCAAAATCCTGGCCACTTTGCTGCGCCCGACGGCAGGTCGAGCTGTGGTTTCCGGGTTCGACGTCGTCCGGCAACCGGGGCAGGTACGGGAGAGCATCGGGCTCACCGCCCAGGACGCGGCCCTCGACCAGGTTCTCACCGGTCGCGAGAACCTCGTGCTGTTCGGGCGGCTGCGAGGGTTGCGCCGCCAGGAGGCGCGCGTTCGCGCCGAGGAGCTGATCGCACGGTTCGACATGCGCCAGGCCGCCGACCGCCCGGTGTTCACCTATTCGGGAGGCATGCGACGCCGAATCGATATCGCCGCCGCCCTGGTGGTTCCGCCCAGGGTGCTCTTCCTCGACGAGCCCACCACCGGGCTGGACCCGCGCAGCCGCCGTGACGTGTGGGCGCTGGTGGCGTCGTTGAAAGCTCAGGACATCACCGTGCTGCTGACCACGCAGTATCTCGACGAAGCCGACGTGCTCAGTGACTCCGTCGTCATTCTCGACGGCGGCCGCGTCATCGCCAGCGGCACGGCCGAGGATCTCAAGCGGCGCATGGGGTTCGGCTACTGCGAGGTGACCCCGCTCAATCCGGCCGATCTGAACCGGGTTTTCGCCGCGGTCGCCGACATCGAGGGCACCGAGATCGACGTTCCTGCCAACACCGTGTCGGTGCCGGCCCGCGACGGCGCGGCCACGCTGGTGATGGTGGTGCGCCGAATCGAAGAACTGGGCGTGGAACTGCTGGACATATCGCTTCGCAAGCCGTCGCTGGATGAGGTGTTCCTGCACCTCACCCCGTCGAGTATCACCGTATGACCGCGGTCACTGTTCTGACCGAGCGCGTGGTGCTTTCCTCACTACGCGATCATGACCTGCTGTTCGGGGTGGCCACGCCGATCGTCACGTTCCTGGGTTTCACATTCGCGCTGCAGAACGTGATCAACACGGGCGGCATGAGCTACCCCCAGTACGTCGTGCCCGCAGTGGTCGTCCAGTCGATGCTCTTCGGCGCGCTGACCACCACCGAACGGGCCGCGAAGGACCGCAGGCTCGGAATCGGTGTCCGGCTGCACACGTTGGCCATCAACACCGCGGCCCCGCTGATGGCTCGCATGATGTACTGCCTGCTGCGCGGCGTGCTGGCCATCGCAGCGGCCATCGCCACCGCCTACTTGTTCGGGTTTCGGATGATGGGCGGCGCGCTGTACGCGGCGGCGTTCGTCGGGGTCGCGCTGCTGCTGACGCTGGCCTTGTCCCTCGGCGCGGACGCGATGGGGTCGTACGGATACAACCTCGATGCGGTGAGCCAGTTGCTCCTCATCCCACAGCTGCTGTTGGTGCTGCTCTCCACGGGAATGGCGCCGGTGTCGGCGTTCCCCGACTGGATCGAGCCCTTCGTGCGCCACCAGCCTGTCTCGCATGTGACCGAGACGCTGCGCGGGCTTGCCCTCGGCAGCGTCTCGGGCATCAATCTGGTGGCCACCTTGGCGTGGACGGTGGGCCTGCTCGTCGTGTTCGGCGCGATCGCACTGCGGATGCAACGGCGGACGCAATGACCCCGAACGCGTCGCCTCGGTCCTCTCTGCTGGCCGAAAGCCTGTTGTTCGCCGGCAGGCACGCCAACCACTGGCGCAACATGCCGGCGATCCCCATCCAGAGCCTGTTGCTCCCGACGCTGCTACTGATCGTCTACTACCTGCTCGTCGGCGAGTCCATGGTGGCGATTTCCGGCACCGACAACCTGCAGGCGTTGGTGCCGATGTGCGCGTTGGCCGGCGGCATGTTCGGGGCGCTCGGCGCCGGCTTCTCCGTGCCTTTCGAACGCGCCAGCGGGCTGCTCAGCCGCTGGTGGACGTTCCCCGTTCACCGCGCCAGCGTGATCGTCGGCAGGCTGATCGCCGAGGCTGTACGCACGCTGGTGGCCGCCGGGCTGATCACCGCCGTCGGCGTCGCGCTCGGGCTCCGGTTCGCGGGCGGCTGGCTCGCGGTGATCCCCTTCCTGCTGGTGCCGGTTCTGGTGGTGCTCGTCTTCTCCACCGTGATCCTGACGTTCGCGCTCTCGGCGGGCCCCAACGTCAACGCCGTCTTCACTTACCTCGCAACAGGATCCGTCGGCATGGTGTTCGCCAGCTCCGGCGTGGCGCCCGTCGGGATGTACCCCTCGTGGATGCAGCCGCTGATCCAGTACCAACCGATGTCCGCGGCGATCGACTCGATGCGGGCCTTCGTCGAGGGCACCTCACCCGTGATGCCGCTGACGTTGACCATCGTGTGGTTCTTCGCGTTCGCCGCGGTGTTCGGGCCCCTGGCCGTCCGCCGATACCGTCTCGCCGCCGAGTCCGGTTAACCGGTCCCGAGTCAGTACGTCACACCCGAGCCCACCGGACGCGCCGGAGACCGGTGTGGCTTGGCGAATCGGCCGGCGGTTCTGGGCCGGACCCGGCCTCCGACGGTTCGTCTCGCCATCGATTCGGGCGCGACCGTGCTGAGCACCTCGGTCGGCGGCTCGTCCGGCGGCTCCGGCTGCCGGTCCCGTTTCTTGACCAGCGCAGGGGGTTTCGACGGCCACCAGTTGAGGTTTCCGAGCAGGACGGCGATCGCGGGCACGGTGACGGTGCGCACCACGAAGGTGTCCAGCAGCAGGCCCACCCCGATGACGAAGCCCACTTGGACAAGGGCGGAAAGGCTGCTGAAGGTCAGGCCGAACATCGACGCCGCGAAGATCAGGCCCGCCGAGGTGATGACGCCGCCCGTCGCGCCGATGGTGCGCACGACCGCAGGCCCCATGCCCAGGTGCGCCTCGTCGCGGATGCGCGAGATGAGCAGCAGGTTGTAGTCGGCGCCGACCGCCACCAACACCAGGAACGTCATCCCCGGCACGCTCCACGCCATGTCCTGTCCGAGGATGAACTGGAAGAACACCACCCCGATGCCCAGGGCCGAAAGGTAGGACAGCACAACGGTTCCCACCAGGTAGATCGGCGCGATGAGGGAACGCAGCAATACGATCAGGACCACGAACACGACGACCAGCGTGAAGATCATGATCAACTTGACGTCGCCGCCGTAGTAACCGCGGATCTCGTCCTGTACGGAGGAGAATCCCACCATCGAGATGTCGGCGTCGGACAGAATCGTGTTGGGTTTCGCGCTCTCGGCCGCCTCGATGATGTCGTCGACCTGATCCATTGCCTCGGTGCCGAACGGGTCGAGCGCCGTCTGCACCAGGAAACGCGCCGAGTGACCGTCCGGCGAGATGAAAAGCGCTGCGGCCTTTTGGAATTCCGGCTGGGTGAGAATCTGGGGCGGGATGTTGAACCCGGACATCGGCGGGTCGGACGCGTCGCGCTTCATGGCCTCCAGGAACGCCGACGCCTGATCCAGTCCGCCGCCCATCACCTTGGTCTGATTGACCAGAAGCTGGGTGCCGATGGCCAGCGCACGGCTCGAGTCGGCCAGCAGGTTGGCCCCCTGCTCCACGGTGGCGAGCTGCTGGGCCACGCTGCCCGGCTTGTCCATTCCCAGCTGACGCGCCGCCTCGGTCGCGGTCTCCATGCTCTCGCTCACCGAGCGCAGAGTCTCGTCGAGGGTCTGGGTGCCCTCGGTGCCCTCGAGTTCGCGACCGAGTTCGGCGATCCGTTGTACCGTCGCGGCGTTCTCCGGGGCGGTGAGCTCCCGCAGATCCTGGCGGGAGGCGACGCAGGCCGGATCGGCATCGCATGCCGGGTTGACGTTGAGCGCGTTGACCATCGGGGTCGCCCAGGCGTGGATGTCGGTGATCCGGGTGGTGTTCACGCCGATCGCCTCGCCGAGGTCGCGCATGTTCTCCACCAACGACGCCGTCTTGTCGACCTCGTCGAGTGTCTTGGATCCGCCGAACTGTTGCTGCATCGCGGCGAGCGCGTGCACCAGCGGGCGCACCGTGATGACGCCACTCAGCACGCTGTTCCGGAGTTGGTCGAGCGTGTCGGCGAGCTTGTGCGACCCGCCGGCCAGCAGATCCAGGTTCGCGTCGTTCTCGGTGATGAGTTCGGAGGCCTGACCGAGCTTGTTCCCCACTTCGCCGGCTTGATAGGTGGCTTTGGCCTGTTCGATCACTTGGCCGGTGGGCCGGGTGATCCCCCGCACCATGTCGATGTCGGGCAGCTGGCTGATCCGCTGCGCCATCTCCTCCATGATCGCCAGCGCCCTCGGGCTGCGCAGGTTCTGCGATGACTGGATGAAGACGAACTGCGGAACCGTGCTGCTGACCGGGAAGTGCTCGGCCAACGCGTCGTAGCCCTGGTTGCTCTTGGCGTCGGCGGGCAGGTTCTTTCTGTCGTCGTAGTTGTACGAGATCAACGACGCGCAGGCGGCCAGGGCGATCAGGATCACCAGACTGGCGGCCAGGTGCGCGAGCGGCCTGCGGACGATGTGTTGCCCGGACCGCCGCCACCAGGGGCCGGTCAGGTCCTTGCGCGGTTTCACCCAGCCCCGTCGGCCGGCAAGCGTGATCATCGCGGGCAACAGCGTGATCGACGCGAGGAAGCCGATCACGACCGTGACCGACAGTGCGGGCCCGACCGTGGAGAAGACGGCCAGCTGGGTGAACGCCAACCCGTAGAACGCGATCGCCGTGGTGCCCGCCGAGCCCGCGATCACCTTCCCGATCGAGCCGAGCGCGGAGATCAGCGCGTCATCGGAGGCCAGACCGCTGCGGATGCACTCGTGGTAGCGGGTGAACAGGAAGATGGCGTAGTCGACACCCGCGCCCATCATCACCGCGGTCATCAGCACCAGCGTCTGCGGTCCCAGGCCCAGCAGCCCCAGGTCGCCGAGGCCGGCCACGGCAGCCTGCGCCACCCCGAGCGACACCGCGATCATCAGCAGCGGCAGGATCATGGCCACGACGTTGCGGTAGACCAGGATCAGGATGATCAGCACGATCAGCACGGTGGCGATCTCGACGACGTGTTGGTCGCGCACGCCGTACTCGTTGAGGTCTTCCAGCGTCGCGGCACCGCCGACCATGTGAGGCGTGAGCGTGGTGCCCGCGGTGACTTCGTCGACGATCTCGCGGAATCCCGAGAAGGCCTCCTGGCCGTCGGCCAGGCCCATCGTCCCGTGCAGGCTGGCGGGCAGCTGCCAGGCCTTGTTGTCCTCGCTGGTCATCACCGAACGCAGTTCGGGGATGCTGACGAAGTCCTGCGTGCCGATCACGTGTTCGGTGTCGGCGTTGAGCCGGTCCACCAGCGTTCGGTACGTTTGCTCGTCCCGCGTGGTCAGCCCGTTCTTGTTGGTCAGGACGACGATGGCGGCGTTACCGGCGCCGGCCTCGTCGAAGGCGTCCTGCATGGCGTCGGCCGAGGCCATCACCGACGACCCCTCCGGCAGCAACGGCGGCGGTTTCCTGGCCGCGACCTCCATCAACGGAGGAACCGACAGCAGCAGGGTGCCCACCAGGACCAGCCAGGCAGCAATCACCAGCAGGGGGTGACGGACGACCAGCTTGCCCAGGGCTGGAAAGAACCCTCCCTGCAACGCACCGCTGAATCTGGCGCGCGAAAACACCAGTCAAGGCTACACGGCTGAGGCGGCGAGTTCGGCGGCATCGGAGTTTGCCGGACACGGTGTCTGACCTGCTCCTATCACCTGATGTGGTTGATGGGCCCGTCGCTGCGAATGGCTGAAGAACGCTTTGTTCCTTACCGACACCTGCAGTAGGGTGAATCGGCCGCGATTATGCGACAGACTCAATAGACATGGGTATCGATCACTGTCTTGGCTTATTTGGTCAACCGGCGGCTGGCAGAAGTGTCTAGCGGTCGAGGGCTGACTCCGCGTCTTCACTGGGTCTCCCGATGGCTTTATCGCGGCGGTCGGCCAGGAGTGATCGCGCGGCCGCTCAACTGGCTCTGGGCTCGACTGATAGCCGCGGGGCTTCTGTCTCGTCCGTGTGACATGACCTTGGAGGTTCGTGGTCGACGGACAGGCCGAGTCGTTCGCCTGCCGGTGGTGGTTGCCGACTACGGTGGCGCGCGCTACTTGGTTTCAATGTTGGGAGAGAACGCCAACTGGGTCAGAAATGTGCGCGCCGCCGACGGGCGGGCGGTTCTTCGACGGCGTGGAATCGAGCATGTCCACTTAGAGGAAGTCGCCGCGCCAGAGAGGGCACCGATACTCAGGCGCTATCTGGAAATCGCGCCTGGGGCGCGGCCGCACTTTCCTGTCGATATGCGGTCACCGTTGACGGAGTATGAACGGATAGCCAGCCTGTACCCCGTGTTCCGCGTCGTGGATAACGGGTAATCCCGCGCCCTCGGGGTGTGTTCATCAGATGATGGCTGCGTGAGAAGCGCCCGCGGTGGGGCGGCGGGCTCGCCCGCCGGCGCGCCTGTGCTCTAATCGGGGCGTGTCCGTCATGACGATGGGAAACAGCCGTCGCACCGGGCAGGACGTGTCGACACGGCAGGATGGCCGATGAAATTCGTGGTCGCAGTCCACGGCACCCGTGGCGACATCGAACCCTGCGCGGCTGTCAGCCTGGAGCTGCTGCGCCGCGGGCATGACGTGCGCTTGGCCGTTCCGCCCAACCTCGTCTCCTTCGTCGCCAGAACGGGCCTCCCACCGGCGGTTCCCTACGGCGTGGACTCCCAGCAGCAGCTGGACGCCGACATCTTCCGCAAGTACTGGAAGATCCAGAATCCGCTGACCGCCCTGCGCGAGCTCAGGGAGTACATCACCCAGGGCTGGGCCGAGATGAGCGCGACGCTGACGCCCCTCGCCGAGGACGCGGACCTGATCCTGACCGGCACGACCTACCAGGAGGTCGCGGCCAACGTCGCGGAGTATCACGGCATCCCGCTGGCGGCGTTTCACTACTTCCCGGCCCGCGCCAACAGCCAGGCCCTCCCGCTGCCTTTGCCGCCCCAGCTGGTCCGGCCCGTGTGGGCGGTGGCCGAGTGGGCGCACTGGCGCGCGCTGAAGGAGGCGGACGACGCGCAGCGACGTGAGTTGGGTTTGCCGAAGGCGACCGTGCGCGCCGCGCGGCGCATCGAGGAGGGTGGGGCGCTGGAGATCCAGGCCTACGACGAGGTGTTCTTTCCGCGTCTTTCCGACGAATGGGGCGGTCGCCGTCCGTTGATCGGGTCGCTGACGGTGGAGTTGGGGGCCGACGCTGATGACGAGGTGACGTCGTGGATCGCCGCGGGCACGCCGCCGATCTACTTCGGGTTCGGCAGCATGCCGGTGCAGTCCCCCGACGACGCCGTCGCGATGATCGCCGACGTCTGCGCCGAGCTGGGCGAGCGAGCGCTGATCGCCAAGGGTGTCTGGGACCTCAGCGAAGCCACCGTCGACGCGCAGGGCGACCACGTCAAGCTCGTGAACGCCGTCAACCACGCGGCGGTGTTCCCGCTGTGCCGCGCGGTCGTCCACCACGGCGGCTCGGGGACCACCGCGGCGGGGGTCCGAGCGGGGGTGCCGACGCTCATTCTCTGGGTCGGCGCCGATCAGCCGGTGTGGGCCGCTCAGATCAAGCGGCTGGAAGTCGGTACCGGGCTGCGCTTTTCGCGCATGACACGTGCCTCGCTGCTCGGTGCGCTGCGCACGGTCCTGGAGCCGAAGTACCTCGCCCGCGCCCGTGACGTCGCCACGCAGATGACCAAACCCGCCGCCAGCGTCAGCGCCGCAGCCGATCTGCTCGAAGATGCGGTCCGCACCCGTGGGGGCAAGGGCTCGGCGCGCCACCGCTAGGCCGGTGCGGCGAAACGCTATTCGACGACGCCGGTCAACCCGAAGTCGGCCAGCGTGGCAGCGACAAGCTCACGCAACCGTTGCCGCGAGTTGTCGCCGCCCGGCTGGTAGGCGCGGATGTTGAGGAAGAGCTTGCCGTTGATCCGCCCGGTGCCCAAATTCAGCTCGCCCCCGGCGAGTTCGGGGCTTTGCGTGGTCAGGTTCTGCTCCACCATGCGAAACGAGACAGTCTCGGCCTCGGTGCCGTCGGCGTAAGCCACCGCGGGGTCGAGTTCACCGAGGTTCGAGCAGCCGACCTGCAGGTCAGCGGAGTTCATCGCCCCCAGCGGCACTTTCTTCACCAACGCGGTGGGCACCATCGGGATCAGCGGGAAGACGCGCTCGAAGTCTTTGAACTTGCCCGCGCCCTCGACCAGCGCCTGCTTGATCGTGTTGCGCACGTCGCGAAGGTCTGACGTCACAGGCGCGGGATCGACCGCGAAGTCGATGCCCTTGATCGCGTTGGCGCGCAAGTCGTTTTCGGTGCGGTCGTTGACGGGGTACGAGAGCGTGACGAAGTTGTCGGCGGCGCGCACCCGCCCGAATCGCCGTCCCAGCTGTGCGGCGAACCCGGCGATCAGTGCGTTGCTGGTGCCGTGCAGCCGTTCGGCGCAGGCATCCCATTCGGCCAGATCGATGTGGACGGTCGCGGTCGGCACCACCGCCGGCCGGTCCGGCTCGCGGCTGCGACGGGGCCGCGCAGGCCGCTGCCTGACGAGCTCGGGCAGGTCGCGCACGCCGACCTCGACCGTGGCACCGAGCGCGCGGGCCACCTGCGGTAGCCCGCGGGCGGCCAGGCGGGCGTCCTCGATCCAGGCCTGCCTCCTGGTGCGCGAACCCGGCGGGGGATAGCCGAAGTCGTGCCGCACACCCTTGACCGCGTCGGCCACCGCGAGACACAGGCCCAGCCCGTCGACCACGGTGTGGGAGGCCACCAAACTGACCGCCGCACCGTGGTTCTCGATTGGAAGCACACCGAGGTGCCAACCCGGGCCGAACTCCGGGTCGACGGGCACCTGTGCGCGTTCGTCGACCCACTCCGCGACCGCACTACGCGCGCGGGCCGGTCCGGCGATGTCGATCTCCGGAGACTCGTGGCACGCCACCCAGCGGTGCCGTCCGAACGGAAACGGGGACGGCTCGATCCGGCGTCCTAACAGGCCGTAGGCCAGGTTGTCGCGCATCCGGCGTAGGCCGTCGAGGTCGACGTCGCGCGGATAAACCCAGGTGCACTGAATACCGTGGACATGGCCGCTGACGCGCACCCACAGGTATGACGCCTGGTCCATGTAGGCCAGCGTGTTGTCGACCGTGGAGTCACCGCTGGAGGGGAGGCCGGAGCGCGACTTGGGTTGGGCACCGCCGAACCTCACGTCACCTCTTCTCTTCGACCCGGGCGCACTTTGCACCTGCCGCAGACATTATGTCGTGCGCCTGAAATACTGGCACCGATGATTGAGCAAATTTACCGACCGGTGGTCACCAAGGTCGTCAACTTCTCGCACCGACACCTCGGAAAGGTCATCGGCAAGTACGGCTACAGCCTGGTGACCCGGCGGCTCGGTACAGACGAAGTCCTCTTCCTCAACTGGGGATATGAGGAAGACCCGCCGATGAATCTGCCACTGGATCCCTCGGACGAACCCGATCGGCTCTGCATTCAGCTCTACCACCGGGTGGCGGCGCAGACCGATCTTGAAGGCAAACGGGTGCTGGAGGTCAGCTGCGGCCACGGCGGCGCCGCCTCATACATCACACGCACCATGCGTCCGGCGTCCTACACCGGCCTGGATCTCAACCCCGCGGGCATCGAGTTCTGCAAGCGGCGGCACCAACTGCCCGGACTGTCGTTCGTTCAGGGTGACGCCGAGAACCTGCCGTTCCCCGACGAGAGCTTCGACGCGGTCATCAACGTCGAAGCGGCGCACCTCTACCCCAACTACCGTCGGTTCCTGGCCGAAGTCGTCCGGGTGCTCGCGCCGGGCGGGCACTTCCTCTACGCCGATCTTCGCGACCGCGACGGCATTCCCGAATGGGAAGCCGCGCTTAGGGATTCGTCGCTGCAGCTGGTGTCGGAAGAGGAGATCAACAAGCAGGTGCTGCGCGGGCTGGAAATGAACTCGCCGCGCTACCAAGAGCTGATCAACCGGCACGCGCCGAAGTTGTTGCGCAGGTTCGGGCGTGACGTCGCCGTCACCAAGGGCTCTCCGCTGTACGAGGAGGTCGAAAGGGGCGACCTGTCTTACCGGCTGTACTGCTTGGTCAAGAACTAGATGATCTCGCCGCTGAGCCCGAACTCGGCCAGTGTGCTCGCCGCCAACTCCCGCAACCGTTGCTTGGAGTTCTCGGCGCCGACCTGATAGCCGATGATGTCGATGGCGATCTTGCCGCTGATACGGCCTGCCACCACGACGAGCTGCCCGCCCGCGCGTTCCAGGTCGGCGCGGCGCACGTTCTGATCGACACCGCGAAGCATGGTGTACTCGGCTTCGGTGCCGTCCGGGCACGCCACCGAAGGGTGCACGTCGCCCAGGTTGGAGCACGAAACCGGAAGCTCGGCACCGGATCCCAGGAACTGCTCGACCACTCGCTTCAACGCCCGCCTTGGCACGAACGGCACCAGTGGCAGCAGCTGCAAGGTCGGGTCGGGCTCATCTCTGGCCGTCTGTAGCGCCTGCCGAACGGTGCTTCGCGCATCGTCGAGGTCGGTTGTCACCGGGGCCGGATCGATGTCGGCGGACGCGAAAAGCATTGCGTTCGCCCGGGTGTCCTCCAGCCCGGTGCGCCCGTTGAGCGCCATCACCAAAGTCACCTTGCCGTCGGCGCGTTTGCGCCCCATGCGCTCACCCAGTCTGGCGGCGACACCGGCCACCAGGGAATAGCTTGTGCCGTTGAGTGATTCGGCGCGGGTGTCCCATTGGGCCAGGTCCACCAGGGCGGTGACGGCCGGGACCACGACCCGGGCCTCGGGATCGGGCCACCCGGTGGCCGACGGGGTGGGCGTGGTCGGCACCGCCGCCTCCCCGCGGCTCTGCAAGCCGAGCTTCGCGGCATTGACCGTCGTCCGCGCCGCCTCGGGTACGCCTCTGACGGTTTGCCCGAGATCGGTCACCGCGGCGCGAAAACGCTTGCGCGACCGTGGCGGTGGATAACCGAGGTCGCGCCGGGCGCCGTGGACCGCCTCGACGACCGACAGCAGCGCAGCCACACCGTCGGCGAGATGATGCGACCCCACCAAGGTGACCGCGGTCGACCCGTCGGTCATCGGCAGCACACCCATGTGCCAACCGGGGCCCCACTCCGGATCGACCGGCACCTGGGCCCGTTCGTCGAACCAGTCGCTGACCTCTGAACGGGGCCGCGGTTCGGCGATGTCGAGATCGGCGACAGGGCCGAGCGACGAGACCCAGCGGTGCCTGCCGAACGGCAGCACTGACCGCTCGATCCGGCGGCCGGCCAGTCCGTAGCCGAAGTTGCGGTGAAACCGCCGCAGCCCCTCGTAGTCGACGGGATGCTCGTAGATCCACAGCATCTGCATGAGTTGGCCGCGCCCAGTCGCGCGCAGCAGCTGGAAGCCGGCTTGGTCCATGAAGGTGAGCTGATTTTCCTGCGCACCTTCGGTTTTGGCGGCACGACGTCTCAGCCGTTGCCACCTCGGGTTGGTTTGGATGGCCATACTTTTCTTGTTACTCGATGACGCCGGTGAGCTCGAACTCGGCCAGTACTTTGGCGGCCAGCTCGCGCAACCGGGCCTTGGAGTTCTCTTCGCCGGCCTGGTAGCCGACCACGGTGATCGACACCTTGCCACAGATGCGTCCGGCCAGCACGGTCAGCAGCCCGCCGCGATGCTCGAGGTATCCGCGTGGCACGTGCCGGTCCACCCCGCGGAGCATGACGTACTCGGCTTCGGTGCCGTCGGCGCGCGCGACGATGGAATCGACATCGCCGAGGATGGAACAGGATACGGGCATGTCGGCGAAGCTGAACACCACATCGGAGCCGCGTTTGACGGCTCGCTTCGGGATGAACGGGGTCAGCGGCAGCAGCTCGAGGGTCTCGTCGGGCTCTTCGCGCAGCGTCGTGAGCGCCTGCTTGATCTCGCGGCGGGCCGCCGACAGGTCGGTGGTCACCGAGGTGGGGTCGATGACGGCGGTGGCGATCGACGCCGCGTTGGCCCGCGTGTCATCCGCGGTGCGGGTGCTGATCGGCAGGTGCAGGGTGACGGCACCGTCGGCGCGGCACCGCTCGAGGCGTTCGGCGAGTTTCGCGGCGAACCCGGCGACCAACGAGTGGCTCGATCCGTTGAGCGCCTGCGCGCGTGCGTCCCAGTCGGCGAGGTCGATGTAGATGGTGACCGCGGGCACGACGACGTGTTCGTCCATGCCGGCCTGATTCGTCTCGGCGCGTGGTCCGCCGGGCCCGCTGAACTCATGGCGGCGGCGCACGGCCTGCTTACCGGCCTTCACCAGCGTGCGCGCCACCTCGGGAAGTCCGCGCGCCGTCTCCCTGAGATCGGTGGCGGCTGTCCGGAACCGCGGGCGTGAGCGCGGCAACGGATAGCCGAAGTCGCGCCGGTTGCCTTGGATCGCATCGACGATCGTCAGCAGCCCGCCGAGCCCGTCGGCCAGACAGTGCGAGCCGACCATGGAGACCGCGGTGGACCCGTCGGTCATCGGCAGCACCCCGAGATGCCAGCTGGGCCCGGTTTCCGGGTCGATGGGCAGCTGAGCGCGTTCGTCGATCCAATCGGTGAGTTCGGCTCGCGGACGCGGGGTTTCGACGATGTCGAGGGGTGAGGCCGGCCCCGGCGAGGACACCCACCGGTGCCTGCCGAACGGCAGCGGAGAGCGTTCGATCACCCGCCCGTACAGCCCGTATCCGAAGTTGTCGTGGAACCGGCGCAAGCCGTCCATGTCGACGGGGTGCTCATACACCCACACGCACTGCATGACGAGTTCCTGACCGGTGGCTCGCTGTCCGAGGAACAGCAGCTGGTCGGTGAACGAGAGCCGGTTGTCCGGCCGCGCTTGTACCGCCTCAGTCATCGAGATGTCCGTGTCACCCCGCGGCTAGGACAGTTTCTGGGTGACGCCGACGAGTTCCGGCGACGCCGCCAGCTCGCCGCGGCCGTCGGCGACCCGCACGAACATCGCCTTCATCGCGTCGACGTAGCGGGTGACCGACTCACGGGCGATCGGATTGTTCGGGAACGCCAGCGTCACCGACGTGCCGTTGCCGAACCGGTTGATCCACATGCCCACCTGGTGGGCGGCGCCCAGTTCGCTGTAGATCTTGCCGTTCAGCCCGTTCCACTCGGCGACGACGGCCGGTGACAGCGGCGCGATCGTGGCGTCGAGGTAGGAGATCATCGGCACACCCGGCTTCGGCGGCGTCAACCCGCGTTCGGCGGCGGCCAGTTCCAGCACCCGGTCGAACGGAACATGTGCCAGGGCCAGACCGGAGTCGAACGAAGCCTGTGCCGCCCTTGCGGTTTCGGCGAACGACGCCGGGCTGACGGGCACCGTGATCGGAACCGTGCCGGTGAACCAGCCCGTCGTCATCACCTCGGCTTGCGTGCTGCGCGTGCTGGTCGGCGTGATGACGTAGTAGGTGTCCGCACCGGTGAGCTGATGCTCGGCCAGAGCCGTCGCGGCGAACACCCCGCCGATGAACCGCGCACCCGCCTTGATGCACGCCGATTCGAAGCGGTCCGACTGCTTTTCGTCCATCAGCTGCACCGTCATCAGATCGCCCTCGCACGGCACCGCCGGGTCGCCGAGCGGAAGCGGGAACTGCGGCAGGGTTCCGTTGTTACCCCTGGCGAACTTGATCCATTCGTTCACCTGAGGCGAGTCGAGCGTCAACGAGGAGGTGAACTCGCGCTGCCGGATGCAGTAGTCCTCATAGCTGCCTGCCTCCGGAAGCGGGATGGGCGCACCGCCGCCCACCAGCGCGGCGTACATCATGTGGATCTCGACGAACGCCAGGCCCATGAACATGGCGTCCACGTGCAGATGATCCACGCTCATCCAGAACGTGAAGTGGTCCGAGCGCTGAATGACCCCGAAGCGGAAGCAATCCCAGTTCAGCGGAGACGGGGTTGCCAGGATGTGGTCGCGCCACTCGGCGGCGGTCTTCTCGCCGCGCTCGGATGCGACGAACTTGATGTCCTTGGGGCTGCGCAGCGTACGTCGCACGATGCGGTCATCTTCGTCGAACTGAAACCAGCTGCGGTAGGTGTCGTGGCGTCGAAGGTAGGCGTTGAGCACATGTGTCATGGCCCGCACATCGCAGCGGCCGGCGATGTTCCACGCCGGGATGGTCAACCGGGCCATCTCGGTGCCTCGGGCCGCATGGTCGCGATAGTTCCGAAGATGTTGCGCCTGCTGGTAACTGGCGGGCACGTCGGCGATCGGGGCCTCGCTGACCTTCGCAAGGGTCGCCGGTGACGGATCCCACGTGATCAGCTGGCCCGGAGCGTCCACCCACTCGTGGATTGCCTCTAGCGCGAACATTATTTCGCCTCCTTCGGTGCAGTCGTCATGAGGACGCCGCGACCGTGTCGTCTGCCGCGAGTGTCTCGCACAGGCTGTCGGCCAATGCGCGCACGGTGTTGACTCCCATTGCGGTGATGCGGATTCCCGTTTCGGCTTCGATCCGGGTACGGAGTTCGAGGTTGCCCAGCGAGTCCAGCCCGTATTCGGACAGCGGGCGGTCGGGATCGATCGCGCGCCGCAGGATCAGGCCGACCTGCTCGGAGATCAACCTTCTCAGATGCGTCGGCCACTCGTCGCGCGGCAGCGCGGCCAGCTCGGCCCGGAGTTTCCTTCCCTCGGAGGAACTCTGGCTTGCCGACTTGAACGCCGAGGCGAACGGGCTGCGCTGCGCGAACGCGGTCAGCCAGGGCGTCCCGAGAATCGGGGCGTAACCGGTGTACACGCGGTCGTAGCGCAGCAGGGACTCGAAGGCGTAGGCGCCCTCGTCGGGCAGGATCGCCGCGTCGTTCTCGGCCAGCGCGGTGCCGCGGCCGATCTCGCCCCAGGCGCCCCATGCGATGGCGCTGGCGGGAAGGCCCTGCGCACGGCGCCAGCGCGTGAACGCGTCCAGCCAGCTGTTGGCCGCGGCGTAGGCACCCTGGCCCGGCGACCCCACCAGCGCGGCGGCCGACGAGAACGAGCAGAACCAGTCCAGCGGCTGCCCTTGCGTCGCACGGTGCAGGTTCCAGACGCCGTAGACCTTTGGCGCCCAGTCCCGTTCTACGAGGTCGTCGGTGATGTTCGGCAGGGTGGCGTCCTCGACGACCGCCGCCGCGTGCAGCACGCCGCGCAGCGGCAGCCCGGTCGCGGTCGCGGCGGCCACCAGCCGTTCGGCCGTGCCCTCCGCGGCGATGTCGCCGCACTCGACCACGATGTCGGCGCCCGTGGACCGGATGAGCTCCACGATCTCCTGTGCCTTGACGCTCGGCTTACTGCGCGAGGTGAGAACGATGCGTCCGCAACCCTGTTCAGCCATCTTCTCGGCGAGGAACAGACCCAGTCCGCCGAGGCCGCCGGTGACGATGTAGGCACCGTCGGAGCGGAAGGTCGGAGCCTCCTCCGGCGGCACCATCACCTCGGTGGTGCCGGAGTGCGACACGTCGAGCACCAGCTTGCCGATGTGCTGGGCGCCGCCGATCTGCCGGATCGCGCTGGCCGCCTCGGCGAGCGGGTAGCGGGTGATGTCCGGCAGCGGCAGCGAGCCGTCGGCGGTCAGCTGGTACACCTTCTCCAGCAGGCCACGGACCTTGTCGGGGTGGGTGACCGTCATCAGCGCCAGGTCGATCGCATAGAACGACAGGTTGCGACGGAACGGGAACAGGCCGACCCGGGTGTCGCCGTAGATGTCACGCTTGCCGATCTCGAGGAAGCGGCCGCCGAAGGCGAGCAGCTCCAGGCCGGCCCGCTGCGCGGCGCCGGTCACCGAGTTCAGCACGATGTCCACGCCGTAGCCGTCGGTGTCGCGGCGGATCTGGTCGGCGAACTCGGTGCTGCGGGAGTCGTAGACGTGCTCGATCCCCCAGTCCCGCAACAGCTGGCGCCGAGCCTCGCTGCCGGCGGTGGCGTAGATCTCCGCACCGGCCGCGCGGGCCACCGCGATGGCGGCCTGGCCGACACCGCCGGTGGCGGAATGGATCAGCACCTTGTCGGTCGAGGAGATCCTCGCCAGCTCCTGCAGGCCGAGCCACACCGTGCCGTACGCGAGGCCGACCGCCGCGGCGTGATGCTCCTCGAGCCCGTCGGGCAACTTGGTCGCGAGGTTGGCCTCGCAGATGACGTAGTTGCCCCAGCAGCCGTTGGCCGAGACGCCACCGACGCGGTCCCCCACCTGGTGGGTCGTCACGCCGGGACCGACCGCGGTGACCACGCCGCCGAACTCCGAGCCCAGTTCCGGCAGCCGTCCGTCGAAGCTGGGGCAGCGACCGAACGCGACGAGCACGTCGACGAAGTTGATGCTGGACGCGCTGACCGCGACCTCGATCTGGCCGGGGCCGGGCGGAACTCGTTCGGACGACACCATTTCCAGCGATTCCAGGTCACCCGGCGTGCGGATCTGCAGCCGCATACCGTCATGCTGGTTGGACGCCGTTGCGGTGTATCGCTCGTCGGCGCGCAGCGGAGCCGGGCTCAACCGCGCGGTGTACCACTGACCGTCGCGCCATGCGGTCTCGTCCTCGTCCGACCCGGTCAGCAGCTGGCGGGCCAACTGCTCGACGCCGGTCGCCTCGTCGATGTCGATCTGGCTGGCGCGCAGCCGCGGGTGCTCCATCCCGATCGCGCGGATGAAGCCGCGCAGACCGGCATGCTCCAGGTTCGGAACGTCGTCGGCGACAACCGATTGCGCGTTCCGCGTCACGACGTAGAGCCGCGGCGGTTCCCCCGGGGCTTCCGGCAGTTCACGGATGATCCGCACCAGGTGACGCACATGGTCGCCGCCTCGCACCGACGCGTGGGCGCCGGCATCGCCGTCGGCGAGATCCGGCACGACCACCACACCGGTGAGCACCTGCTCGCCGACGTAGGACATCAGCAGTTCGGTGTTGCTCTGGTGGTCAGCGTGCTGTGGCCACGCCATCGTCGAGCACTCTGCGCCCGCGGCCTTCAGCGCATCGCCGAGCGCCGCGGTGAGGATGTCGCCGTTGCCGCTGGTCTTGATCAGCAGCCACGATCCCGCGTCGACGGAGTCGGCCTCGGGAAGCTCGCGCTGGTGCCATTCGATGCTCAGCAGCCGCTCGTTGAGCACGCGGTCCGCCTGCGCCTTCTGCGAGGCGCCGGTGCCCAGCCGTAATCCCTCCAGGCTCAAAAGGATCGCGCCTCGCTCGTCGAGAATGTCGAGGTCGGCCTCGATGCCCTCGGCGTCCGCCTTGACGATCCGGCTGTAGCAATAGTGCGCGTTTCTGGCCGAACCGTTGACGCGCAACCGGCGCACACCCAACGGAAGCAGCATGCCCCCGACGGCCGCGTTCTGCGCGACCGGATGCGCGAGCACGGACTGGAAGCAGGCGTCAAGCAGCGCCGGGTGCACGCCGTAGGCGCCCTGGTGCGCCCGCAGCGGCCCGGGCAGCGCGACGACCGCCAGCACGGTGTGCGCGGGACCGTCGGCGGTGTAGGCCGTCGCCAGGCCCGAGAACGCCGGCCCGTGCTGAATCCCCAACGCGCCGAACGCCGCCCGCAGGTCTGCGCCGTCCACCCCGTCGGCGTGAGCGGTCAGCAGCGTATCGATGTCGTGGGCGCCCTCATCGGTGGCCACCTCGGCGTGCAGCACCGCGTGTGCGCGACGGGTCCGTTCGCCGGCTTCGTAGGTCTCCACCGCGAAATCGAGGATCCCCGGCGCCAGCGCGGATGCGGTGGCCGAGATCGGCGTCGTCTCGTCGAGCATCAACATCTGTTCGAAGACGATGTCGCGGACCTCGGCGGTGTCGCCGAGCACGGTGCGCGCCGCGGCCAGCGCCATTTCGCAGTACGCCGCGCCCGGCAGCACCGCGACCTCGTGGACCTGGTGGTCACCGAGCCAGGGCTGGGCCTCGGTGCCGACCTCGCCTTGCCACACGTGGCGCTCGGGCTCCTCGGGCAGCACGACGTGCGAGCCGAGCAGCGGGTGCACCGAAACCGTGCATCCCCCGCGCGTCGTCGCGTCCTGACCGTCGCGGTCGAGCAGCAGCGACTCGTGCGTCCAAGTCGGCAGCGGTGCGTCGACCAGCCGCCCGGCCGGGTAGAGCACGGAGAAATCGACTGCCGCACCGGCATTGTGGACATCCGCGACGAGCGGACGCAGCCCGAAGGGCAGCTGCTGGTCTCGGCGCATGGCCGCCAGCACGGTCAGCGGGATGTCGAGGCCACGGGCCGTCTGGTCGACCGCGTGGGTGAGCAGCGGGTGCGGGGACAGTTCCCCGAACACCCGGAAGCCGTCCTCGAGCGCCGCCTGCACGGCTGCGGCGAACCGCACGGTGTGGCGCAGGTTGTCCACCCAGTAGTAGGCGTCCCACTCCGGCTCGTCGCGCGGGTCGTACAGCGTCGCCGAGTAGTACGGGATCTCGGGCTCCATCGGGTCGAGGTCGGAAAGGACCTCCTCCAGTTCGTCGAGGATCGGATCCACCTGCGGCGAGTGCGAGGCGACGTCCACCGCGACCTCGCGTGCCATCACGTCGCGTTGCTCCCACCCGGCGACCAGGTCGCGCACCGACTCGGTGGCGCCACCGATGACGGTCGACTGCGGCGAGGCGACGACCGCGAGCGAGACGTCGGTGACACCGCGCGCGGCGAGCTCCGAAAGAACCTGGGAGGCGGGCAACTCCACCGACGCCATCGCGCCCGAACCGGCGATACGCGCCATCAGCTTCGACCGCCGGCAGATGACCTTCACGCCGTCCTCGAGCGTCAGCGCCCCCGCGACCACCGCGGCCGCCACCTCGCCCATGGAGTGCCCGATGACCGCGCCGGGCGTGACACCGTAGGACTTCATCGTCGCGGCAAGAGCGACCTGGACCGCGAACACGGTGGGTTGCACCTGGTTGATCCCGGTCACCGTCTGCGGTGCCGACATCGCTTGTGTGACAGAGAAATCCGACTCGCGCTGGATCAACTCCTCCAGCTCGGCGACGGTGTTGGCGAACACCGGCTCGCGCGCCAGCAGCTCGGCGCCCATGCCGGCCCACTGCGAGCCCTGCCCGGAGAACACCCACACCGGCCCGCGGTCGTCCTGTCCGACGGCCGCCTCGTAGGGGCTCTCCCCGTCGGCCACGTCGCGCAGCGCCGAGATCAGTTCCTCGCGACCGCCGGCGATCACGGAGGTCCGCACCGAGCGGTGACCGCGCCGGCGCGACAGCGTGTAACCCAGGTCGAACAGGTCGATCGCCGGTCCGCGTCCGTTGCCGTCTCCGCTCTTGGCCAGCCAGTCGGCCAGATTCCCCGCGGTACGGCGCAGTTCACCGGCCGAGGTCGACGACAGCGGGAACAGCAGGGGGCCGGAGACCTCGGCGGGCCTCTGCGGGGCCACCGGCTCCGGCGGCTGCTCGACGATGGCGTGCGCGTTCGTCCCGGACAGCCCGTAGGCCGAGACCGCGGCCCGCCGGGGCTGCTGACCGTTGGTCGGAAACGCCGTCGTGGACTGGGGCACGAACAGATGCGTCTCGATCCGCGTCAGCTCGTCGGGCAGGCGGTTGAAGTGCAGGTTCGGCGGGATGACGCCGTGCTGCACGGCCAAGACGGCCTTCATCACGCCCAGCGCACCCGCCGCCGACTGGGTGTGGCCGAAGTTGGTCTTGACGGAGGCCAGCGCGCAGGGCCCGTCGGAGCCGTACACCTCGGCCACGCTGGCGTACTCGAGCGGGTCGCCGACCGGGGTGCCGGTGCCGTGCGCCTCCACCAAGCCGACGGTGCCGGCTTCCACGCCGGCGGCCGCCAGCGCCGCCCGGTACACCTTGATCTGCGCCTCCGAGGACGGCGTGGCGATGTTGACCGTGCGGCCGTCCTGGTTGACCGCGGTGCCCCGGATGACGGCCATGATCCTGTCGCCCGCCTCGAGCGCGTCGTCGAGTCGTTTGAGCGTGAGCACCACGCAACCCTCGGCGGAGACGAACCCGTCGGCGGCTTCGTCGAACGCTCGGCAGTGCCCGGTCGGGGACAACATCCCCGCGGCCGAACCGCCGGCCGCCTTGCGGGGTTCGAGCAAGACCGAAACCCCGCCGGCCAGCGCGAGGTCGCTCTCGCCGTCCTGCAGGCTGCGGCAGGCCATGTGGATCGCGCTCAAGCCCGAGGAGCAGGCGGTGTCGACCGTGTAGGCCGGGCCGTGGACGCCGAGCGCGTAGGCGATGCGTCCGGAGGCCAGGCTGAAGCTCGTCCCGGTGAACCCGTACGGGCCCTCCAGGGTCTGGGTGTCGGCGGCCAGGTACGCGTAGTCGTTGTGGGTCACGCCCATGAACACGCCGGCCTTGGATCCGCTCAGCGCCGTCGGGTTCAGGCCCGCGTGCTCGACCGCCTCCCATGCGGTCTCCAAGAGCAGCCGGTGCTGCGGGTCGATCGCGGTGGCCTCGCGGTCAGTGATGCCGAAGAAGTCGGCGTCGAAGCCGGCCACGTCGTCGAGGAAGGCGCCCCACTTGGAGACGGACCGCCCCGGCACGCCTGGCTCCGGGTCGTAGTACTGTTCGGCATCCCAGCGCTCGGCAGGCACCTCAGTTACGAAGTCGTCGCCACGCAGCAACGCTTCCCATAGCTGCTCAGGGGAAACAATCCCCCCCGGAAGGCGGCACGACATTCCGATTACAGCGACGGAATTTGTGCGCGTTTCACCCACGTCTGTAAACCTCTCTCAGGAGTGAGCACTGAATGCGACCGAAACAGAATAAGGGGAAAGTCGCGCCCTGTCTCAACTCCTGAATACTAATGGCACCGCCGGCCGGCATTGGTTGCTGGCCGCATGTAGATGCGCATCGTAAACCGCTATAGCTGACAACCAGTGTTGCCTCCCCTGCCAACCGCAGCTGCACCGGGCCCGGGACCGCCAGGTGTCCCCGGCGACGGCAACTATCCCGTAGTTTGCGCAGTCACCCTCAGAAGGCATCGCCGAGCCCGCAAACCTGTCGCGGGAGTCGACCGTTAGCAGATCAGGTGGCCACGCTGCGTTGGTGCTGGTTTGCTTCGGGCCAGTGAGATCGAGCATGGGCGTCAATCTAGCAGGCCATTCCCAAGAGTGGGACATATTTCCCAGATTCGCTCTTGGCCTTGGCGACCGGCCTAGCGGCTGCAGAGGCAGCAAACCCACATCAAATAACGTAAAGGTTAATATGCTGCTCATATGCGAGGTGATCACTTAGTCCGGCAAAGCTAATCGATGCACCGCCGGAGGCCGTCTTCAGCGCCGTCGCCGGCCGTGGTCGGAAGCGATCTGGCAACGGTTGCGTCACGGTTTGGGCGCGAACAATCCTGGTCACCTTTTACCGGCGTCGACTTGGGCCTTGTTCCGGGCCGTTTAGCGGTGGCTATTTTCGGCAGCACGGTGACATTCGTCACATCGCCCAGAGGGACGTGGGGATTTGCCGGGAAACGGTCCCCTACCGCGGTGAGAATGGCAAATAAGTGAAAAAGTCAAGTGCAACAATGGGCAAATTTCGCAAATAGTTAGCGGTTCTCATTAAATCCGTTGACGCCCTCGTCGGACAGCGAAGCGGCGTTCCCGAGGGTGGCCCCAGCAACTTGTAAGCACGCCCCGGTGGGCGGTCCCCCATCCGCAGAGACGGCTCGGTCGCGCGAGCGCGCGGTGGCGTCCAGGGAACTTGGAGCGGGTCGGCCGGGCGCCTGCTACCGCCTCGATGACAAGTCGGTTCCGATGTGCTGCATCGACGTCGCACACGACCGACCCGCAGGCGCCAACCTAACACATGAACATCTGAACAGTTGGACAGACGGACTGGCCAGGCCATATGCTGCCGGCTGTTCGACCACCCCGGCCCGCCATGAGAGCCCTCCGGGCCGCGGGTCCAGAACCGACAACTGAACACCAGAAAGGAAGCTTCATGGCTGAGTACACGCTGCCGGACCTCGACTACGACTACGGCGCGCTGGAGCCCCACATCTCGGGCCAGATCAACGAGATCCACCACGGCAAGCACCACGCCACGTACGTGAAGGGTGTCAACGACGCGCTCGCCAAGCTCGAGGAAGCGCGCGCCGACGGCGACCACTCGGCGATCTTCCTGCACGAGAAGAACCTCGCGTTCCACCTCGGCGGGCACGTCAACCACACGATCTGGTGGAAGAACCTGTCACCCCACGGCGGCGACAAGCCCACCGGTGACCTGGCCGCCGCCATCGACGACCAGTTCGGGTCGTTCGACAAGTTCCGCGCACAGTTCACCGCGGCCGCCAACGGACTGCAGGGCTCGGGCTGGGCCGTGCTGGGCTACGACACGCTGGGTCAGCGACTGCTCACCTTCCAGCTCTACGACCAGCAGGCCAACGTGCCGCTCGGCATCATTCCGCTGTTGCAGGTCGACATGTGGGAGCACGCCTACTACCTGCAGTACAAGAACGTCAAGGCCGATTACGTCAAGGCGTTCTGGAACGTCGTCAACTGGGAGGATGTGCAGAACAGGTTCGCCGCGGCCACCACAAAGGCCAACGGACTGATCTTCTAGCCCACCGATCGGCGACCCCGTCGCGGCCTGCGCAGCAGGGCCGGTCAGGATGTCTCAGGACGACAACCGGCTTATGCGAAAGGGCCAATGGGATGACGATTCTGGACAAGTTCCGGCTCGATGACAAAGTTGTCATCATCACCGGAGCATCGTCGGGCTTGGGCGTGTCATTCGCCGAGGCGTGTGCACAGGCGGGCGCCGATGTGGTGTTGGCAGCTCGACGGGCCGAAAAGCTCACGGCCACCGCTGAACTCGTCCGGAATGCAGGGCGGCGCGCACATCTCGTGCCCACCGACGTCACCGACCCTGAGCAGTGCGCCGCCCTCGTCGACGCGGCGATGCAGGAGTTCGGCCGGGTCGACGTGCTGGTCAACAACGCCGGCGTGGGCACCGCGGTGCCTGCCACCCGCGAAACCCCCGACGAGTTCCGCACCGTCGTGGACATCAACTTGCACGGGTCGTATTGGACCGCGCAGGCGTGCGGCAAAGTGATGCAGCCGGGCAGCTCGATCGTCAACATCTCCAGCGTGCTCGGCCTGACCACCGCGGGCCTGCCGCAGGCCGCGTACAGCGCCAGCAAGGCCGCCGTCATCGGGCTCACCCGTGATCTCGCTCAGCAGTGGGGATCGCGAAAAGGCATCCGCGTCAACGCGATTGCGCCCGGTTTTTTCCATTCGGAGATGACCGATCAGTACGTCCCCGGATATCTCGAGCGCACGCTGGAGCAGCGCGTGGTGTTGCAACGGGTCGGCGATCCCGACGAGCTCTCCGCGACGCTGATCTGGCTGGCCTCCGATGCGGGCGGCTATGTCACCGGGCAGACCATCGTCGTCGACGGCGGCGTGACGATCACCTAGCGGGCCACAGCCGCGCGGGCTATCGCGGCGTCGATTCCGACGGCGACCCACTTCTTTAGTGCGCGCCGGGTGCGCACATGCTCACCGTCGATGTGTAGCCAACCGCGGTAGGTCCGGCCCTTCATCTCCATTGGTTGCGCGCCAGTGGTTTTCAGAAACTGTTCCGATTCTGCGGGGTCGATGCGGACCATAAGGCCGCCTCGATTGCTGGCGACGACCGCCATTCGGTTCGCCACGAGAAAGGCCAACCCGCCGAACATCGGCTGCTCGCGCGCCGGCGTGTGCTCGCCGATCAGCTCCCGCACACGCGCGGCGAGCTCGGCGTCATAAGCCACTATGTCCCCCTTCGCAGGTGCCAGCCGCGGATCGCCGAGGCGAACTGGTCGGGGGCGTCGGATTGCACGAAATGGCCCGCCCCTTCGATGACGACCGTCTGATGGTCGGGGAAGGTCGCCTCCCAGCGCCGCAGCTCCTTGTCGCCGAACGCGATGTCGGCGTCGCCCCAGATGATGAGGGCCGGCAGCGCCGCCAGATCGGCGAGCCCGGCTTCGACTTCGGCGAGAAACGTTCGGCTGGCGGTGATTTCGCGGGGAAAGACCGCCGATGCCTCCCTGCGTGCGGAGCTGTCGAGGGCTTTGCGGTAGTGCGACATCTGCTCGCTGCTGGGTTTGGTCAAACGGTGGCCGGCGGGGATCATCACGTTGACGAACAAGTTGAACTGCCGGATCAACAACCGTCCGATCGGTCCGCCGACCACGTGAGACAGGACCTGGACACGGACGTCGTCCAGCGGCCAGGCCGACGTGTTGGCCAGGACCAACCGGTCGAAGGCTTCCGGGCGTCGTTGCACCGTCGCCATCCCGACGGGACCGCCCCAGTCATGCGCTACCAGCGTGACGTGATCCAGCGCGAGGCCATCGACGAACGCGACCATCACCTCGGCGTGCTCGGCAGGTAGATACCGGTAGCCGGGAGCCGCCGATGACAGTCCGAATCCCGGGTAATCGACGGCGATACAACGGAATTCGTCACACAGACGAGCGATGACGTCACGATAGACGAACGACCAGGCGGGGTTTCCGTGCAGAAACAGCAGTGTCGGTCCGGAGCCCTCGTCCACGTAGTGGACGGCGTGCCCGTCGATGTCGAGGAACCGGCTGTCGAATGGAAACAACCCGTTGTCGACCCAGGTGGGTCGTGCCGCAACCGTCATGGTCTTCATCTTCCACCCGGCTACTTGATATAGTCAAGTGCAATTGAGATTAACAAGTTGGAGTGAGCGATGAGCCGGGATTACGGCCAGTACTGCGGGCTCGCCCGCGCCCTCGACGTGGTGGGCGACCGGTGGAATCTGCTGATCGTGCGCCAGCTGCTGGTCGGGCCCGCCCGCTACCGCGAGTTGCAGGCCGGCCTATCCGGTATTGCCACAAACCTTCTGGCCGACCGACTTCGCGATCTGGAGGCCGCCGGCGTGGTCGAACGACGGTTGAGCGACGAGGGCAACGCCGTCACCTACGCCCTGACGCCATGGGGTGCCCAGCTTCGCGAGCCGATCGAAGGGCTGATCCGCTGGTCGACACCGCTGATGATCCGCGGACCCGAGGGCGACGAATTCCGCGCCGAGTGGCTGCTGCTCGCGCTGCCCGCCCTGTTCGCGCGCAGGGCGTCGACGGGCCGGTCCGCGACGGTCGGCATCGCGGTGGAGGGTGCGATGTTCGAGGTCCAGCGCAGCCCGGCGGGTGTGGACGTGGGCATGTCCGACGGTCGCGAGTTCGATGCGGTCCTGACGGCCGAGGCCGCGCTGGTGCTCGGGCTGGCCGCGGGCGTCCTCACCCTCGACGACGTCGCCGCGGTCGTCGACATCGAGGGTGACGAAGACGCCGTGCGGGCGATCTTCGAAGCGCCCGAACAGCTGGTGAGTCCCGAGGTCAGCCCGACGACATGACCTGACCAATCGTGGTGGAGCTAAGGGGAATCGAACCCCTGACCTACTCGATGCGAACGAGTCGACTTGGGCGTTTGTGGCGGTTGCTCAAGCGAACTCATGACGTCGTGGGCCAAGACGGGTTCTTCCGGTACGTCAGCGGTGGTGAGGAGGGGTCCGGCAAACGCTTCGAGATATGGCCCCTCGAAGGCTCGCCCGACGTAACCAAAGGCTGCATCCTGACTGTGGTAGCCGATGGTGAGGACGGCGAGCCGGGGGTGATCGAGAATCTCGGTCCCTTCCCGGACGAGGAAGCCGCTCAATTGGAAGCCGAGGTTCAGGACAGTTCCGGTTCGGTGTGACGCTAGAGATTAGGGATACCAGACGAGGCTCTGGTCGGGGCAAAGTCTCTGACCTCTAACCTTCTGCCAGCACTCGATAAATGGTGGCCCGACTAACGCCAAGCACCGCCGCAATCGTTGTCGCAGACTCTCCGCTCGCGCGCATCCGGTGCGCCAAAGCCGCTTTGGTGCTGTCTAGAGTTTTCGGACGACCGATTGAGAGCCCGCGTGCCCGACGCGCTTCTCGCGACGCGGCTCGCCGAGCCGCGCGAGGGCGTGCAGACGGTGTCGCTGGAAACCTACAACGGGTCGCAGGGGCCGGGCGGTCGACCTCACCGACTCGGTCGTGGAGAGCGCCAGCGCGGCCGTGCAGCCGTTCGAGTTCTCCTATGGCTCGGTGGCGGGCAAGCTGTTCGGTGCTCCGAGAGCGCGTCCGCGGGTTGAGCCTCACGATCCGCGACGAGGTCAACCGTGCAGCGGTCGAGGGGTGAGATACCCGAGTTGCTCGCCGAGGAGGTGCGCGCTGCGTGGCGGCACCGCGTCACCGTCGGCGGCGAGTGTTCGCGATGTGTCCTTCGGAGCCAAGGGATGTCGCCATGGCGCGGTAGCGATCCCGATAGTGCGATGGGCGGCCTGTTCACCAAGCGCCCGCCGACGCACCGCGGGCGCCCAAGGCCGCGACTAAGTCGTACCACGCCGAAATGAGCGAGATTGCAGTAGTGCACTACTGAGTTCGTCGCACCGCGCGTCAAGCGACGATTCGGATGGCGGAACTCGAACAACACGCTGGCCTTCGTTCCGCCGCGGCATGGATAGAGAGGAATGACGATGGGTACCGCAAAATACATCGGTCGCGTAGGGGCGTTGGCAGCGGCACTGGGAGTAGGGATTGCGCTCGCCGCTGCCCCGGTAGTGGCGTGGGCCGAGCCTGCTGATTCCGGCAGTTCGTCATCTCATGCATCGTCGTCTGACGGGTCGTCTCATGCGTCGTCGTCCGATGGGTCATCGACGGGCGCGGCGACCCCCGGACCCGCGGCCATGTCGGGCTCGTCGGACTCCACGCCGTCGACGGCGTCGGAATCGACCGAGAGGTCGACAGGATCGCCGGGCAGCAAGGTCACCTCATCATCGGGATCGTCTCAGCGCCCGACACGGTCAGCCGAGCCGGGTGTGGTGGTGAGTACCGGCGGCGCCCGAACCAGTTCCAACACAGAGGTGGATGCTGACACGACAGCATCCGAAAAGCACGAATCACCCGCTTCTTCGGAGGCGGCCATACCGACGGCAAGCACGCCTGGCGCACCCGAAACGTCCGCGGCCGACGCGCTCGCCGTGACCCAACCTCTCAGTAGTGAGAAAGCCAGCGCGGCAGACGTCACCTCTCGGCAGCCCACCTCGTGGTCGGCCGAGTCGGGCACGGGATCCGGACATGACACCCGCCTCTCGGCCTCGATGTCGGCACCCACGCCACAGGAGGTGCGCCTCACCATGATCGACGCGACGGAGGTCGTCAGCGACGCTGCTATGCAGCACGGCGCCGAGCCGCTTTTCGAAGCCGAGGTGGCGCTCAACACCTTCGACGCAGCACCGTCGTGGACAAATGCCGAACGTAATGCGGTGGTCACCGTACAAGCCGCGCCGACCGCGGCTGCGCCGCCCGATCAAGGGGGTATCGCGTCGGGCACGGTGACGAGTCTCGTCAACGCCGTCTTGAACCCGTTCGCCGCCGACGCTCCGGCCACGCCTGTCGAACCGCCAATGATGTGGACACTGCTGGCGTTTGTGCGCCGCGAAGTCGAGCCGACCGCCTCCAACGAGTCGCCGATCGTCAACCCGCTGGCCGGTCAAATCACCACCGGGCTCGTCACCGAAACCTCCACGCTCGACGCTCAGTCGATCGACCCGGTAATCACCGGCACCGCAGTATCCGCCCCGGCCCTGTCGGGCCTGATGGTAAACGCGCAGCTCGATGCCACCGCGGCGCCGGCCACATTCACCGGTCAACCATCGTTCCTGTCCCAGATCTTGTCGGCGGCTTTTCGAACTGTGAGTGTGGCCGGGGACCGTTCGGGTGTGGATCTCGTATTGGCGGTAACAGGGCTGCTACAGAGTGACAGCCCGCCGGCGCTCACCACAGTGGGACTGAACGTGCAGCGCACCGAGTTCGAGGGAATGCAGGTGTGGTCTTTGCAGTCCCCCGGATCATCCTCGGAAGAGATTGTTGTGGCCGTGCACGGTGGCGCGTTGGTTTTGCAGCCCATCCTCTTCCATTGGGTCGCTTACGCTCAAATCGCCCGGGACACTGGCGCCACCGTGATCGTGCCGATGTACCCCCTGGTGCCGCAGGGCGGCACCGCCGGCACGGTCGTGCCCGCCATGGCCAACCTGATCTCCGCGCAGATCGATCAGCACGGGGTCGAGAACGTGAGTGTGCTCGGCGACTCGGCCGGCGGCTATCTCGCGCTGGCCGCCGTGCAGGAAATAGTGCGTCGGGGCGACCCCGTGCCGTCGCGCATGGTGCTGATTTCACCGGGGCTCGATGCCACCATGAGTAACCCGGCCATTCAACTTGTCGACGATCCGGTCTTGTCGGGGGCTCAGACACTCTTGAGTGTGCGTAATGCTTCGCTGCTATGGGCCGATGGCCTCGATCTCACGGATCCACTGGTCAGTCCCCTGTTTGGGTCGCTGGCTGGGCTTCCGCCGACCGCGGTTTACGCCGGCAGCAACGACGCGGTCGTGCCCGATGTGCTGATTCTCCAAGAAAAGGCCTTGGCGACGCCGGGCGCCGACTTCACCTTCGTCCTGCGCACGGGTGAATTACACGACTGGGCAATCATCACGTACTTGCCTGAGACGCAAGCCGTTCTCCCAGACATCTACCGTCAGCTAGGCATTGTTACCTGAGTGGGTTGCACCGCGACCGAAAGCCGTGCTGGTTGGCCAGAATTCCGAAGCCAACCGTTGACGCGTAGATGCCAGGCTCGACGCGACTCAGGTGTAACCCATGAGGCGACATCACATGGTGGAGCTAAGGGGAATCGAACCCCTGACCTACTCGATGCGAACGAGTCGCGCTACCAACTGCGCCATAGCCCCTGGTACCGATAGCAGGCTACCAGCCTGCCTGCGGCGCCCGAAAATCGATAACGGAAGCTAGCTCCTACTGGCCTGCGGCCCGCGGTAGGTCAAACCCGCGGGCGAACGCCGTGTATTCCAGGTGCTCGAAGTCGGGATCCTCGTCGTCGATCTCCAGCACGACCGAGCCCGGGCGCCGAAGCCGCGACGGCACGACGTCGAGTTCACCGTCGTAGGTGTTTTCCACCCCGAGCCGCGACCGGGCCAGCCGCTGGGCCCTGCGACGCCGCAACCGCTCCTCGATCCGGGTCTGCCGGCGCAGATAGCCCAGATAGAGCACCGTGACACCGCCGACCGCGCCGCACAGCCACCACAGCGACGATGTCAGCGTCGCCGCCGCGATTGCCGACGCCACCAGCATCGCCGTCATCGCGGTCAGCATCCGCTTGCGGAACTTGTACTTGCGGGCACTCACGGCGGCGGCGGTCTTGGATTCGTGCCTGCGGCGCCGCGCGGCGCTCATCGAATCGGCGAGCTTCAGGTCCGTCTCCGACGGCGCCTCGAGCCCCGACGAATCGTCGACGTACTCGTACTCGTCGTCGGCGCCTTCGGACTCGTCGCGCGCCTCGGCGGGCTCGTCCCCGACGGGCTCGTCGAATTCCAGTGTCAGCTCGCCGGTTTCGGCCTCGTGCTCCTCGGCGTCCTCCATCGCGGATTCGCCGATGGGCAGCGCGCCGGAGTCCTCCCCGATGACGTCGACGTCGAGGTACTCCGGTTCCGCGTCGTGCTCGACGTCGACGACAGCCGCGCGCACCAGCGACCGCTCACCCGAGCGGGCCGGCTCGTCGTCGGCCGCGTCGTCGAGGTCGTTCAGGTCGTCCTCGGCGGGGCGCCAGTCGGGATCGCTGGCGTGGCCCGCCGCCGGACGGGGGCGCCGCAGCAGCCGGGCGTTGCGCCCGCTGTTGAGCACCCGCGTCGCCAGCGCCACGTCGCTGGTCCGGCGTACGGCGTCCCGCTTGCTGATCAGCATCGGCACCAGCACGAACAGCCAGAGGATGACGAGCGAGATCCACAGCAAAGATTGGGGGATGCTTGGCATTGCGCCTGCTCCTTTCCCCATCAGGCTAGGTCTGTGACCAGCGCATCCGTGGACGGCGCGCCGAGACAATTACACACCTGTAATTCACTGCTGACAAGCACCACCAGCCACAAATGTCACATTTGTAACAAGGTCGTGTCGCGAAATCTGCACGAGGGTTGCAATTTGGCCCCGCGCACAGCCCTCCTGCACATCTCGCGAAACCCACATCAGGGTCGCGATTGGCTCCGCACCCACAGCCCTGTCGTACATCTCGCGAAAACGGCGTCGGCGCGCCACGAAGCGGCTACGCCCAGGCTGCGCGACCCTGACGCACCAGCGTCGAGGCCGCCGAACCGTCGACCTCCTCGACGGTGATGGCGACCAACAGGTGGTCTCGCCACGCCCCATCGACGTCGAGGTAGCGGCGCAGCAGGCCTTCCTCGCGGAAGCCGACCTTCGCCAGCACCGCGCGGCTCGCGGCGTTCTCCGGCCGCACCGTCGCCTCGACGCGGTGCAGTGAGACCGGGCCGAAGCAGTGGTCGACGCCCAACGCCAACGCCGCGGTGGCCACCCCGCCGCCGGTGACCGAACTCGCCACCCAGTACCCGATCCATGCCGATCGCAGCGCACCGTGTGTCACGTTGCCGATCGTGAGCTGGCCGCAGAACTGGCCGTCCAGTTCGATGACGTACGGCAGCATGCGGCCCTTGCGGGCCTCCCCGCGCAATCCCGAGTACACCGTCGGCCACGCCGTAACGGCATGGCGGACATCCCAATCCATGCCGGTGGCGGGTTCCCACGGCTCCAGGTGGGCCCGGTCGGTCAACCGGATGCGGCTCCATTGCGCGCCGTCGCGCAGCCGGACCGGCCGAAGCCGCACCACCCCTGCGGCGACCCGAAGCGGCCCCACGGGCAGCGGCCAACCGGGATGTAGGGAACTGGACCGCCAGAAGTTCACGTCGGCCGCGCTGATCAGCCGCGCTGAGCCAGGAACGCGACGTCGACGATCTCGCCGGTGCGGATCTGTTCGGCCTCGGTCGGAACGATCACCAGACAGTTCGCCTCGGCGAGGGTGGCCAGCAGGTGTGACGACGCCCCCGGCGCGCCGCCGAGCGCCTGCACCAAGTACTCACCGGTGTCCTGATCGCGCATCAGCTGCCCGCGCAGATAGCCCTTGCGTCCGGGCACCGAGCTGATCGGCGACAGCGTCCTGGCCTGCACGATCCGTCGGTGCGCCTGGCGTCTGCCCAGCGACAACCGGATCAGCGGACGCACCATCACCTCGAACACCACCAACGCGCTGACCGGATTGGCCGGCAGCAGGAACACCGGAACGCCTTCGGGTCCGAGCTGGCCGAATCCCTGAACCGAGCCGGGATGCATCGCGATGCGGGTGACCTCCATGTCGCCCAGCTCGGAGAGCACCGACCGCACGCCTTCGGCCGCGATCCCACCGACCGCGCCCGCGATGACCACTGCCTCGGCGCGGTTGAGCTGGCCCTCCACCACTTCGCGCAGCTTCACCGGATCGGAGTCGACGATCCCGACGCGGTTCACCTCGGCACCGGCATCGCGGCCCGCGGCGGCCAGCGCATACGAGTTCACGTCGTACACCTGGCCATTGCCCGGCGTGCGGGAGATGTCGACCAGTTCACCGCCGACGCACATCACCGACAGCCGCGGCCGCGGATGCACCAGCACGCGTTCCCGCCCCACCGCGGCGAGCAGCCCGACCTGCGCCGGTCCGATGATGGTCCCTGCCCGCACGGCGACGTCACCGGGTTGCACGTCGTCGCCGGTGCGACGGACGTATGCCCCGGACCGCACGCCGCGCAGCACCCTGACCCGTGAGTCGCCGCCGTCGGTCCAGCGCAGCGGCAGCACCGCGTCGGCCAGCGTGGGCATCGGCGCCCCGGTCTGCACGCGCGCGGCCTGGCGCGGCTGCAACCGGCTGGGGGTGCGGGCGCCCGCCTCGATGTAGCCCATCACGGGCAGGCTGATCTCCTGCTCCGACGGGCCGCCGTCGGCGCCGTCTTCGGCGTCGTCGCGGTCCACCCCGAGCACGTCCACGCTGCGCACGGCGTAACCGTCGATGGCCGCCTGGTCGAACCCGGGCAGCGGGCGCTCGGTGACGACCTCCTCTGCGCACATCAGCCCCTGGGCCTCTGCGATCGCCACCCGGACCGGCCGGGGAGCCACCGCGGCGGACGCTACCCGAGCCTGCTGCTCCTCCACCGAACGCACTACACGCCTTTCTGCCTTGCGGGGCTTCCCCCATGTCGACGACCGGGCGCTGCGGCGCGTGGTTCTACTGTTCCGTCAAGCCCAGTCGTTCTACCAACCAGCGCCGCAATTCGGGCCCGTAATCGTCGCGCTCCAATGCAAAGTCAACCGCAGCCTTGAGGTAGCCGCCGGGATTTCCCAGGTCGTGTCGAGAGCCGCGATGCACGACCACATGCACGGGATGCCCCTCGTCGATCAACAGCGCAATCGCGTCGGTCAACTGAATTTCGCCGCCCGCCCCGGGTTTCACGCGCTTGATCGCGTCGAACACCGCGCGATCCAGGATGTAGCGGCCGGCGGCGGCATACGGGGACGGCGCGTCCTCGGCCTTGGGCTTCTCCACCATGCCCTTGACCCGCAACACGTCGGGATTGTCCGCGTCCGGAACGGTTTCGACGTCGAACACGCCGTAGGCGCTGATGTCCTCGCTGGGGACCTCGATCGCGCACAGCACCGAGCCGCCGCGCTTCCTTCGGACCTTCGCCATCGTCTCGAGCACGCCGCTCGGCACCACCAGGTCGTCGGGCAGCAGCACCGCGACGGCGTCTTCGTCGGGCCCCAGCACATCCTCGACGCAACTCACCGCGTGCCCGAGGCCGAGCGGTTCGGCCTGCACCACCGACTCGACCTTGATCAGTGCCGGTGCGCGCCGCACCTTCTCCAACATCGACTTCTTGCCGCGAGCCTCCAGCGTGCCTTCCAGCACCAGATCCTCGACGAAGTGGGCGACCACGCTGTCCTTGCCCTCGGACGTGACGATGATCAACCGCTCGGCGCCGGCCTCCGCTGCCTCCGCCGCCACCAGCTCGATGCCCGGGGTATCCACCACCGGCAGCAGCTCTTTGGGAACGGTCTTCGTCGCAGGCAGAAATCGCGTCCCCAGCCCAGCTGCCGGGACCACCGCCGTGAGCGGTATCGCTTTCGAATGCCGTGTCATCGTTCACACATTAACCCCCTTGCGGGTGGTTTAACCTCCCAAGGTTCCCGGTTTGGAGGCGGTGCGGTGGGCCTGACGAAAACCGAGCTGCGTGTCACGATCCTCGCGGCCCGGCGCGCGTTGCCGCCACATGAGCACGACGCCGACGCACACGCCTTGGTCACCCATCTCGACACCCTGGTGTCCGGGACCGAAACCGTATGCGCCTATGTGCCCGTCGGCTCCGAGCCGGGCTCGACCGAACTCGTCGATTCGTTGTATCGCCGAGGTGTCCGGGTGTTGCTTCCGGTGGCGCGCCACGACACCGCCGGCATCCCGCTGCCCCTGCAGTGGGGCGAGTACCGGCCGACCGGGTTGGTCGACGCGCGGTTCGGGCTGCGCGAGCCGGCGCCGCCGTGGCTGGGCGCCGACGCCATCGCCGAGGCGTCGACGATCCTGGTGCCCGCGCTTGCCGTCGACCGCGCCGGCACCCGGCTCGGCCGGGGCGCGGGGTTCTACGACCGGACGCTACGGCTGGCCGCGCCGGGGGCGCGGATCGTCGCGGTGGTGCGCGACGACGAACTCCTCGACGAATTGCCCGCCGAGCCGCACGACGTCCCGATGACCCACGCGCTGACGCCGCGCCGCGGCCTGGTCACCCTCGGCGAGACGGACGCGGGAATGACGCAGCCCACATAGCGGTTCTAGCACTTGACACGGTAGAGTGCTAAGTTGTTTGACCACCTCGGAGGTTCGCGTGCCCACCTATTCCTATGCGTGCACTGAATGCGACGACCGGTTCGATGCCGTGCAGTCCTTCAGCGACGCCACGCTGACCACATGCAAGAAGTGCAACGGCCGCCTGCGCAAGCTGTTCGGCAACGTGGGTGTGGTCTTCAAAGGCAGCGGGTTCTACCGGACCGACAGCCGCGAGTCGGGCAAGAGCTCCTCCAACGGCAAGCCGAGCGGCTCGACAAGCACCTCGTCGGAGAAGTCCGGATCGGGCAGCGACTCCAGTTCGAGTTCCTCCTCGTCGAGTTCGAGCTCGAGCTCGAGTTCCTCCTCGTCGAGTTCGGCGCCGGCCGCCGCGGCATCCAGCTAGCCTCCGGGAGTTATCCACAGGCGGGTCTCTGCTCGCACCATCACGGCCACCGGCTGCCTAATTTGGCGGTATGGGGGAATCTCTGAACCCGTCGGCGTTGAGCCGGCTCCGCGACGTACTGCGCCCTGACTGGGCCCGCACCCTGGCCGCCCGTCGCGTCGCGGCGGGAGTGCTCGTCGCGCTGGCCGCCGTCGCCGCTCTGCGTCCCGACCCCGACGACCGGCATGTCGACGTCGTCGTCGCCGCGCACGATCTGACGCCGGGCATGAAACTGGGCGCAGCGGATGTCGTAATCGAATCCCGCTCCGCCACAATGGTTCCCGACGGCGCACACGCTGATATGCGCGACGTCGTCGGCGCGACCCTGGCCGGCCCGGCCCGGCGCGGCGAAGCGCTCACCGATGTTCGATTGCTCGGTCCGCGGCTGGCCGAATCCGCTGCGGGCCCCAATGCGCGGATCGTGCCGTTACGCCTCGACGACCCGGCGCTACTGGACCTCGTGCGCCCGGGTGACGTCGTCGATGTGCTGACGGCCGGCGCGGAGACGACGGCGAAACCCAGCGTGGTCGCCAGGAACGCGGTCGTCGTGGTGGTCTCCGAAAAGCCGACGGGCCCCGGCAGCGGTGCCGACCGGGTGGTGCTGGTGGCGCTGCCCGCCCAGGCCGCGAACGAAGTCGCCGCGGCGACGCTGGTTTCCGCCGTGACCCTTACCTTCCACTGACCACGAAAACGCAGCGACCTCACGTCGATCCGCCGTCAGCACAGTTCCATCGGACTAACGTGGCATGTCTGTCAGCCATCACCACTGCCACGGAGGGATCGAGACCATGCTGAAGGGGTTCAAGGAATTTCTCGCCCGCGGAAACATCGTCGACCTGTCGGTCGCGGTGGTCATCGGCACGGCGTTCACCGGGCTGGTCACCCGCTTCACCGACAGCATCATCGAACCGTTGATCAATCGCGTTGGGGCGGGCGGTGAATCCGACTATGGGATTCTGCGGATCAACATCGGCGGCGGCGAGACCATCGATCTCAACGTCTTGTTGTCCGGCTTGATCAACTTCATTCTGGTGGCCGCGGTGGTCTATTTCCTCGTGGTGGTGCCCTACAACAGGCTGCGCAAGAGGGGTGAGGTCGAGCAGGCTCAGGACACCGAACTGTCGCTGCTGACCGAGATCCGCAACATCCTCGCCGAGACCAACGGGTCCTCAGGCAAGCACGTCAGCGGACCGGGTACCGGACCGAGTCCCGACACCGCCAAGACGACGAGCGCCGACAAGTCCTGACGCACAATGAAAACGGCCCCCGGAGTGTTCCGGGGGCCGTTGCCTGGGAGATTCTTCGCTTGCGTCAGTTCATGTTCCAGGGCTCACCGTAGGTGGTGACACTGTCACCGGCCGAGGAGATCAACCGGGCGAACGGACGCAACAACACACCACCTGCCGCGCCGGTCACCGTGCCATGAGCGTTGGATACCGCCACACCGCCCTCAGGACCCTTGACATCCACCGAGAACGTCGCGACCTCCTGAATGCCCGGGCCGTTACCCAGATCGGCGCTGATCGAAGCACCCGGGAACAGGTTCGGCGTGGTCAGGAAGCCGTACCCGAGGGCGTCGAGCGGACCCAGCACCAACGGCGCCTGGTCGAACAACACGTTCGGCGTGGTGTAGCTGAAGTTGATGCCCACCCCTAACGACCACGGAAAGCCGATCTGATAACCCAACTCCAACGTGCCTTCGAATTCCTCGGCGTCAGGGCCGGTCACGAGGTACTTGGCCCGACCGGAGTGAAACCATTCACGGGTAAGCCGGTTGCGGTCCAACGGAAACACACCGTTGAGGAAGGTATCCCACTGCTGGATCGTCAGCGTCCGGTCCTGACCATCAACCAGGCTCAGCTCATTGTCCAGGCCCGCATGAGAGGTGCCCGTACTCACGAACAGAGACGCGACGGCCGCAACCAACGCGATCAGCACCCGACTGATTGCCTTCATGATCTCCCTAGCTATGTCGACGCCAAGCCCGGCTGGCCCAGCGTGGGTTGTCCGCGCCCCGAGGAGCCCCATGTGGTGTGGATGAGAGACGCCACATGCTGCTCTTACGTTGTGCTCATCATTGACAGGAGGAACATAACGGTCGTTCGGTGAACCGGCAACGCGAGCGAGAGTGGCTCGCCTTCCGTTGCGGCGCCCGCGATCTCGGCGTGTCGTCGTTTTCGATGCCGCATCCGCGGTTGCGATTTCGCAAGCAATCGCGCCAGAACTGCACTTCGACATGGCGATTGCACCCCGGCGGCGTCAAGGCGTTCGCGCAAACGGATACGTTGCGCACCCGCACCCGTGGCCGCCGCTTGTGATCAAGACCACTTAGCCCACCTATTTTTGTTCACCGTGCGGCAATCCCGGCGACATATTGACGAAACCGACGAAAAACGGCCCCCGGAGTGTTCCGGGGGCCGTTGCCTGGGAGATTCTTCGCTTGCGTCAGTTCATGTTCCAGGGCTCACCGTAGGTGGTGACACTGTCCCCCGCCGAGGAGATCAGCCGGGCGAACGGACGCAACAACACGCCACCGGCCGCACCGGTCACCGTGCCGTGAGCGTTGGACACCGCCACACCGCCCTCCGGCCCCTTGACGTCCACCGAGAACGTCGCGACCTCCTGAATACCCGGACCGTTACCCAGATCGGCGCTGATCGAAGCACCCGGGAACAGGTTCGGCGTGGTCAGGAAGCCGTACCCTAGGGCGTCGAGCGGACCCAACACCAACGGCGCCTGGTCGAGCCCCTTGACGTCCACCGAGAACGTCGCGACCTCCTGAATACCCGGACCGTTACCCAGATCGGCGCTGATCGAAGCACCCGGGAACAGGTTCGGCGTGGTCAGGAAGCCGTACCCGAGGGCGTCGAGCGGACCCAGCACCAACGGCGCCTGGTCGAACAACACGTTCGGCGTGGTGTAGCTGAAGTTGATGCCCACCCCTAACGACCACGGAAAGCCGATCTGATAACCCAACTCCAACGTGCCCTCGAACTTATTGGCGTTGGGGCCGGTCACGAGGTACTTGGCCCGACCGGAGTGAAACCATTCACGGGTAAGCCGGTTGCGGTCCAACGGAAACACACCGTTGAGGAAGGTATCCCACTGCTGAATCGTCAGCGTCCGATCCTGACCATCAACCAGGCTCAGCTCATTGTCCAGGCCCGCGTGAGAGGTGCCTGTGCTCACGAACAGAGACGCGACGGCCGCAACCAACGCGATCAGCACCCGACTGATTGCCTTCATGATCTCCCTAGCTATGTCGACGCCATGCCCGACTGGCCCAGCGTGCGTTGTCCCGTTCGTGCCTGGCCGTACCGCTTACACCACACACGACTCAGCAGCCCCATGTGATGCGAATGAGAAACCCCACACGCGGTACTTACGTTTTGCTCAACCTTTGACAGGAGGAACATAACGGTCGGTCAATAACCCCGGCAACGAGTGATCGCCCGCAGCCTGCCGATTGTTACTGACCTCCCCGTTTACCCCACCTGCGCGCCGCCGAGTCGCCACTGGAGCGCGTGCCCAGCATAGGGGCTTGCATGGCTCGATCCGGCCGTACCCCGTGGGCAGGTCCCCGCCGCCGCGACCTCGGGTCGCCGGCCGTCGAGCGGTTCGGGGATCGCTGATCATTCGTGGTGGGGCGGCACGTTGTCGCGTAACCACCGCTCGTGGGCGCCGTCCTGGCCGCGCCGGGAAGTGTCGTCCTCGTCGCCTTCTTTGGATGGCAGGGGATCACCGAAGACCCTGTCGAGCTCCTCGCGCGACGGCTTGGGCGCGTCTCCCATCACGGATCCTTTGTTGTGATGAAGATCACATTTGATCGGTCGGCGGCTGACGAATACGTCAAATCTCCAGGCTGGAGAGCTGTCCGATGATCTGTGTCGCCAGCGGGCCCAACGTCGCCATCCCGTCGCGCACCGCGGCGCGGGAGCCGGCGATGTTGACCACCAGCGTGCTGCCCGAGACTCCCGCGAGCCCGCGGGAAACGCCGGCGTCCACGATGCCGGCCGACAAGCCCGAGGCGCGCAGCGCTTCGGAGATGCCGAGGAGCTCGCGGTCGAGGATCTCCCTGGTCGCCTCGGGCGTGACGTCACGCGGCGTGACCCCGGTTCCGCCGACCGAAACCACCAGGTCGACTCCGCCGATCACCGCCGTGTTCAACGCGTTGCGGATCTCGACCTCGTCGGCGGACACCACGACCACGCCGTCGACCACGAAGCCGGCCTCGCCGAGCAACTCGGTCACCAGCGGACCGCTGTGGTCCTCTTCGTCGCCGTGTGCGGTGCGGTCGTCGACGACGACGACCAGTGCTCGGCCCACCAACTCGCCCGGTTGTTCCATGAGTGCAACCGTATATGCGGACAGCGACATCGGCGCGGCCACTGTCAGCGTGGTCCCGCGGGGCCCGGTCCTCGTCGTGGCGGTCACTGTTGCGCCCTGCCGAGCGTGACCTGCACCGACTGCGGTTTGCCTGAGGCGTCCAGATACGTCAGCGTCACCTCATCACCCGGCGCCTTCGATCGGACCGCGGCCACCAGCGCGTCGGCGCTGTTGATGACCCGGCCGTCGACCTTGGTGACCACCACTCCGCTCGGCAGCCCGGCCGCGGCGGCGGCGCCGTCCCGGGTGACTTCCACGATCCGCGCGCCGTCGATGGACGCGTCGCTGGTGACCTGCACCCCCAGCGAGGCATGCGAGGCCGAGCCGCTCTTGATCAACTCGTCGGCGATGCGCTTGGCCTGGTCCACCGGGATCGCGAACCCGAGCCCGATCGATCCGCCGGCGGCCTGCGGGCCCGCGTCGCCGCCGAGCGTGGCGATGGCGGAGTTCACCCCGACCAGCTCGCCGTTCATGTTGACCAGAGCGCCACCGGAGTTGCCCGGGTTGATCGCCGCGTCGGTCTGAATCGCGTCGAGGACGGTGTTCTGGTTGCGCGCGTCACCGCCGGCCGCGACGGGCCGGTTGAGCGCGCTGATGATGCCGGTCGTGACCGTGCCCTCCAGGCCGAGCGGTGAGCCGATCGCCACGACGTCCTGGCCCACCCGCAGGTCGGCCGAGGATCCGATCGTGATGGGCGTCAGCCCGGACACGCCCTCGGCACGCACGACGGCGATATCGCTGCTCGGATCGGTGCCGACCACGCTGAACGAGGTGGTGTGGCCGTCGGAGAACGTCACCTTGGTCTCGGCATCGGCCGGCCCGCCGCGGGGCGCGGGCCCTGCCGCGGCCGAGATGACGTGGTTGTTGGTCAGGATCAACCCGTCCGGCGAAAGGATGATCCCGGAGCCCTCCTCGGACTGGCGGCCGAGATTGACCTCGAGCTTGACGACGCTGGGCACCACCTTCGCCGCGACCTGCTCGACGGAACCGGCGGGCAGGCTGGCGGCGGGCACGGTGGGCGCGGCGCCGGTGACCGAGGACGTCGCCGCGGGCCGATCCGGCTGGGCCAGCATCGCGACGCCACCGCCGATGCCGGCAGAGACCATCGCCACCGCGACGGCTCCTACTGTCAACACCCCTGCCCGCGAACGCTTTTCAGGGGGCGGCCCGGACGGCCCGCCGGCCATCGGCCGGTACGGGTCATAGGGCGCACGAAACGCCGCCGACTGCTGCTGTTGCTGCTGTGTCGCATAGCGCCAGTCGTACGGCTGCTGATAGGGGCCGGGCCGCTGAGCACCGGGGTAACCGGGTCCCCCGTTGTGATGGCCGCCGGGCCGACGACCCGCCGGCGGTGGCGGCGACGAATACCTCGGGTGGTTTGTCATGGCGCTGTGGTGCTCTTCTTTCTGTTACGGCGGCGTGCGTGCGGTCATCAGGTCAACGGTCGAGCGACGCCCAATGTGCCCAAGTGGGCTGAGAATCCACTTAGAGAATTTTCGGGACATGCTCTGAGTTGTGTTTGCCCGGTAACGCGCCCACTAATCATCGGCGACGGCGCGCCGGGCCACGTCGACGTCAGCGCGGCGTGTCGGTGTCGTCGGCAGGCATCGGCCGTCCGGGCAACACCACGTGCATCGCGGTGCCCGGCGGCTGTCCGCCGGGCACGGCGTCCTCCACCCACAGCGTGCCGCCGTGCTTGACGACGATCTGCTTGACGATCGCCAGCCCGAGCCCGGAGCCCGGCATCGCGCGGGCCGACGCGGACCGGAAGAACCGCTCGAACACCAATTGCCGTTCCTGCGGCGGTATCCCCGGGCCCTCGTCGCACACCACCAGCTCGGCGTGCAACGGATCGACCTGGGTCATCCGGATCACGACCCGTCCGCCGGGCGGGCTCCACTTCGCGGCGTTGTCCAGAAGGTTGAGCACGGCACGGCCCAGGCCGGCGCCGTCCCCGTAGACCTGCCACGGCGCCACCTGCACGTCGAAATCAATGTCATTGCGGCGGCGCCGAACCCGCTCGAGCGAACGGTCGATCACCTCGGCCATGTCGACCGGCTCGTGAATGACCACACCCGCGTCGTCCCGGGTCAGATCCACCAGATCGCCGACCAGCGTTGACAATTCCTGGATCTGGGCGATCACGTCGGCGCGCAGACCGGCCATCTCCTCATCAGGTAGCCGCGGCGCGCCCGGCGCCATCGACGCCATCAGAAGCTCGACGTTGGTGCGCAGCGACGTCAACGGCGTGCGCAGTTCGTGACCGGCGTCGGTGACCAACCGAGCCTGCCGTTCCCGCGACTCCGCAAGCGCCCGCAGCATCATGTTGAAAGCCTCTGTGAGCCTTGCGAGTTCATCACTACCGACGACGGGGATCGGCCGCAGGTCGTCGGTGCGGGCCACCCGTTCGGCCGCTTCGGTCAACCGCGCGACCGGGCGCAGACCCGCGCGGGCGACCGCGCCGCCTGCCATGGCGGCCACCGCCACACCGATCCCACCCACGATCGACAACACGGTGCCCAGCCGTTTGAGCACCTGGGTGGTCGGGGCCATGCTCTTGGAGATCAGCAGCGAGCTGTCGTTGGACAAGCGCATCGCCAGCACCCGCTGATGGTTGGCGGTCCGCAGCGACATGATCAGCTCGCCCCGCAGCACCGCCTTCTCGGGCTCACCCATCGGCAGGGTCTCACCCTGTTGGTTCGCCGTGTAGATCGCCCGGCCCGGGATCACGAGCATGGCGTTGACGTCGGAGTAGGCGGTGCCCTCGATCGCCTTGCTCGGGTCGACCTGCAGCGACCCGCTTTCGATCAGCAGCTGGGCCCGGCTGCGCAACTGGTTGTCCACGTCGTCGTAGAGCGCCCGCGACACCACCGCCCACACCGCGACGGCCATCAACACCACGACCATCGCGACCATCGACATGGCGAGCAACATCACCCGCCAGCGCAGTGAGACGGACTTGGTGGTCGGCACCGCCAGTGAGGGATCGGGCTGTGGCCGGAATCCGTAACTCGGGCCGGTCATCAGGGCGGGGTCTCGCGCAGCACATAACCCACCCCTCGAACGGTGTGGATCAGTCGCGGCTCTCCTTCGGCCTCTGTCTTTCGGCGGAGATATCCGACGTACACCTCCAGTGCGTTGCCGGACGTCGGGAAGTCGAAGCCCCACACTTCCTCGAGGATGCGGCTGCGGGTCAGCACGCGCCGCGGGTTCGCGATGAACATCTCGAGCAACGCGAACTCGGTGCGCGTCAGGCTGATCTGGCGCTGGCCGCGGGTGACCTCGCGAGTGACCGGATCCAGCGTCAGATCCGAGAAGGTCAACGCGGGCGACTCTTCGCCGTCGTCGGAGGTGGTGCGCCGCAGCAGCGCGCGCATGCGGGCCAGCAACTCCTCGAGGGCGAACGGCTTGGGCAGGTAGTCGTCGGCGCCGGCGTCCAGCCCGGCCACCCGTTCCGAGACAGAGTCGCGCGCGGTCAACACCAGGATCGGCAGGTCGTCGCCGGTGCTGCGCAGCCGCCGGCACACCTCCAGGCCGTCCAGCCGAGGCATCATCACGTCGAGCACCAGGGCATCGGGCCGGTCGCTGGCGATCACGTCGAGAGCCTCGACACCGTCCTGGGCGAGTTCGACCGAATATCCGTTGAACGACAGCGAGCGGCGCAGGGATTCGCGCACCGCGCGATCGTCGTCGACGACTAATATGCGCACAGCCACAGTGTCATCTCCCTATCTGAGAGAGACCTGAGAGGCGCGCCGGGCCAACTAGCGGCGGTCGAGGTCGATCAGGCCGAGGCGGGCAGCCTTGAGCAGCCGCCGCGGCACCTTGTGCTCGCGGCCCGAGACGGTGACGCTGACCAGCTCAGGACGCTTGGCCTTCCACTGGGCGCGACGGCTACGGGTGTTCGCGCGCGACACTCTGCGCTTGGGCACAGCCATGATCGAAGTCTCCTCGTGAGGGGGTCACCGGCCGAGCCGGAAGTCCAACTTGCGCCGCGGGAGGTGTCCAGCGCCGACAATTGTCCTTCAGGATAGCCTCCACGCTGCGTAGCCTCCAAAATTGCGGGAGTGCCTTGACGCGATACCGCTGGTAATCGCTAACCTACCGGTTGGTCGGCACGGCACGCCGGTGACGCGATGGGAGGCCTGGTGACTGGTCCGGTCCGCATCGGCAACTGCTCGGGGTTCTACGGCGATCGGCTGTCGGCAATGCAGGAGATGCTGACCGGCGGCGATCTGGACTACCTCACCGGCGACTATCTGGCCGAGCTGACCATGTTGATCCTGGCCCGCGACCGCGCGAAGGCGCCCGAGCGCGGCTATGCCAAAACCTTCCTCAAGCAGCTCGAGGAGTGTCTGGGTCTGGCGCTGGACCGCGGTGTGCGCATCGTCGCGAACGCGGGCGGGCTCAACCCCGCGGGCCTGGCGGACGCGGTGCGCGGGCTGGCCCAACGGCTGGGGTTGACGGTGAACGTGGCCCACGTCGAGGGCGACGACCTGCTGCCCAGGGCCGACGAGCTCGGCTTCGGCCCGGTGTTGGCCGCCAACGCCTACCTCGGCGCGTGGGGCATCGCCGAGTGCCTGAACGCCGGCGCCGACGTCGTGGTCACCGGCCGGGTGACCGACGCGTCGGTGATCGTCGGGCCGGCCGCCGCGCACCACGGATGGCAGCGCACCGACTATCACCGGCTGGCCGGTGCGATCGCCGCCGGCCATGTCATCGAATGCGGCGCGCAGGCCACCGGCGGCAACTACGCGTTCTTCGCGCGAGACTTCCCGGACCTCACGGCGTTGATCCGTCCCGGGTTTCCGCTGGCCGAGATCCACCCCGACGGGTCATCGGTCATCACCAAGCACCCCGGCACCGGAGGCGCGGTCACCGTCGACACCGTCACGGCGCAACTGCTCTACGAGATCACCGGCGCGCGGTACGCCAACCCGGATGCGACGCTGCGGGTCGACACCATCGAGCTGTGCCCCGACGGCCCGGACCGGGTGCGGATCAGCGGGGTGCGCGGCGAGCCGCCACCGCCGACCCTGAAGGTGTCGCTCAACAGCATCGGCGGGTTCCGCAACGAGATGACGTTGGTGCTCACCGGGCTGGACATCGAAGCCAAGGCCGAGCTGGTGCGCAGGCAGCTGGAGAGCAGCATCACGGTCAGACCCGCGCAGATGGAGTGGACGCTGGCGCGCACCGACCATGTGGATGCCGACACCGAGGAAACCGCCAGCGCGCTGCTGCGGTGCGTGGTACGCGACCCGGACCCAGCCAACGTTGGGCGCAAGTTCTCCTCTGCCGCAGTGGAACTCGCGTTGTCGAGCTACCCGGGCTTTCATGCCACCAGCCCGCCGGGCGACGGTCAGGTCTACGGAGTGTTCCGGCCGGCGTTCGTCGCGGCCGGCGACGTGCCACACGTCGCCGTGCACGCCGACGGCACCCGCGTCGACATCGCGCCCGCCACACAGACCTTGGAGCTCACGCCGGTCCCTCCGTTCGCGTTGCCGGAGCCACTGCCGTTCGGGGAGACCCGACGGGTGCCGCTCGGCACGATCGCCGGCGCTCGCAGCGGCGACAAGGGCGGCAGCGCGAACGTAGGAGTGTGGGTGCGGACCGACCCGCAGTGGCGCTGGCTGGTCCACGCACTGACCGTGGACAAGCTGCGCGAATTACTGCCGGAGACAGCGGATTTGCCGGTCACCAGGCACGTGCTGCCCAACCTGCGGGCGGTCAACTTCGTCATCGAGGACGTCCTCGGCGAGGGCGTGGCGTACCAGGCCAGGTTCGACCCGCAGGCCAAAGCGCTCGGCGAGTGGCTGCGCAGCAGGCACATCGAGATACCCGAGGAGTTGTTGGATTGAGCATCTGGCACACCCCCGAACGCGAACAACTGCGAAAGACGGTGCGCGCGTTCGCCGAACGGGAGATCTTGCCGCACGTCGACGAGTGGGAGCGCAGCGGCGAGCTGCCTCGCGAACTGCACCGCAAGGCCGGCGAGGCCGGGTTGCTCGGCGCGGGGTTTCCCGAGTCGGTCGGCGGGGGCGGCGGCGACGGTGCGGACGCGGTGATCATCTGCGAGGAGATGCACCAGGCGGGGTGTCCCGGCGGAGTGTTCGCGTCGCTGTTCACCTGCGGTATCTCGGTGCCGCACATGATCGCATCCGGCGACCGACGGCTGATCGACACCTATGTGCGGCCCACGCTGCGCGGCGAGCTGATCGGCAGCCTCGCGATCACCGAACCCGGCGGCGGCTCCGACGTCGGCCATCTGACCACCCGCGCGGAACGTGACGGCGACGACTACCTCGTCAACGGCGCCAAGACCTACATCACCTCCGGGGTGCGGGCCGATTACGTCGTCACCGCGGTACGCACCGGTGGGCCTGGCGCGGCCGGGATTTCGTTGATCGTGGTCGACAAGAACACACCCGGCTTCGCGGTCACTCGCAAGCTCGACAAGATGGGCTGGCGGTCCTCCGACACCGCCGAGTTGTCCTACACCGATGTGCGGGTTCCGGCCGCCAACCTGATCGGTGCGGAGAACTCCGGGTTCCTCCAGATCGCCGGAGCGTTCGTCGCCGAACGCGTCGGGCTGGCCGCGCAGGCCTACGCCAGCGCCCAGCGCTGTCTTGATCTGACCGTTGCGTGGTGTCGCGACCGGGAGACCTTCGGCAGGCCGCTGATCTCGCGTCAGCAGGTGCAGAACACGTTGGCGGAGATGGCCCGTCGCATCGACGTGGCACGCGTGTACACCCATCACGTGGTCGAACGGCAGCTGGCGGGCGACCCCAACCTGATCGCGGCGGTCTGCTTCGCGAAGAACACCGCGGTGGAGGCCGGTGAATGGGTGGCCAACCAGGCGGTGCAGTTGTTCGGCGGCATGGGCTACATGGCCGAGTCCGAAATCGAACGGCAGTACCGCGACATGCGGATCCTGGGCATCGGCGGCGGCACCACCGAGATCCTCACCGCGCTGGCCGCCAAGACGTTGGGATTCCAATCATGACGGCGCTGCGCTCCACCCTGGACCCGAGCTCCCCCGCCTACAGCGAGGCGGCGGAGGCGATGACCGCCAAGCTGGCCGAGCTGGACGCCGAGCACGCCAAGGCGCTCGCCGGCGGCGGCGAGAAGTACGTCGCGCGGCACCACGACCGCGGCAAGCTCACCGCGCGCGAACGCATCGAACTGCTCGTCGACCCGGACTCCCCGTTTCTGGAGCTGAGCCCGCTGGCCGCCTACGGCAGCGACTTCACGGTCGGCGCCAGCGTTGTCACCGGGATCGGCGCGGTGAGCGGCGTCGAGTGCATGCTGGTGGCCAACGACCCGACCGTCAAGGGCGGCACCAGCAACCCGTGGACCTTGAAGAAGGTGTTGCGGGCCAACCAGATTGCCCTGGAGAACCGGTTGCCGCTGATCTCGCTGGTGGAGTCCGGCGGGGCCGACCTGCCCACGCAGAAGGAGATCTTCATCCCCGGCGGGCAGATGTTCCGCGACCTCACCCGGCTCTCCGCGGCCGGAACCCCGACGATCGCGCTGGTCTTCGGCAACTCGACCGCGGGCGGCGCCTACATTCCCGGGATGTCCGACCACGTCGTGATGATCAAGGAACGCTCGAAGGTGTTCCTAGCCGGACCGCCGCTGGTGAAGATGGCCACCGGTGAGGAATCCGACGACGAATCGCTCGGCGGCGCCGAGATGCACGCCCGCACATCGGGTCTGGCCGACTACTTCGCCGTCGACGAGCCGGATGCGATCCGGATCGGCCGGCGCATCGTGGCGCGGCTGAACTGGCGCAAGCACGGCCCGACCCCTCGCCCGGTCACCGAGCCGCTGTTCGACACCGAGGAACTCCTCGGCATCGTGCCCGCTGATCTGCGGGTGCCGTTCGACCCGCGCGAGGTGATCGCCCGCATCGTCGACGGCTCCGAGTTCGACGAGTTCAAGGCGCTCTACGGGTCATCGCTGGTGACCGGATGGGCGACGCTGCACGGATATCCGGTCGGCATCCTGGCCAATCACCGCGGCGTGCTGTTCTCCGAGGAGTCCCAGAAGGCCACCCAGTTCATCCAGCTGGCCAACCGCGCCGACACGCCACTGTTGTTCCTGCACAACACCACCGGATACATGGTCGGCAAGGCCTACGAGGAAGGCGGGATGATCAAGCACGGGTCGATGATGATTAACGCCGTCTCCAACTCCACCGTCCCGCACATCTCCCTGCTGATCGGCGCCTCGTACGGTGCGGGCCACTATGGCATGTGCGGACGCGCCTACGATCCGCGGTTCCTGTTCGCCTGGCCCAGCGCGAAGTCGGCGGTGATGGGCGGAACGCAGTTGGCCGGTGTGCTCTCCATCGTCAGCCGGGCCGCCGCCGAAGCCCGCGGCCAGCAGTTCGACGAGGACGCCGACGCCGCCCTCCGCGCCGCGGTAGAGGCTCAGATCGAGGCCGAGTCGCTGCCGATGTTCTTGAGCGGCCGCCTCTATGACGACGGGGTGATCGATCCGCGCGATACCCGCACCGTGTTGGGAATGTGTCTGTCCGCCATCGCCAATGGCCCGATCAAGGGGACGTCGAACTTCGGCGTCTTCCGGATGTGAGGCACTCATGATCAGGCCTGCCCGCGAGCGTGCGCTTGTGCTCGAGTTTCGGTGTGTTTTTCGGACACGAGCGCACGCTCGGCGCCGTGGGGGGCGCGCATGATCACCCGGGTGCTGGTCGCCAACCGCGGCGAGATCGCGCGACGGGTGTTCGCCACCTGCCGCCGGCTGGGCATCGGCACCGTCGCCGTCTACACCGATGCCGACGCAGGGTCCCCGCACGTGGCCGAGGCCGACGCCCGGGTTCGGCTGGAGGGCACCCGCGGATACCTCGATGCCGCCCAGGTGATCGCCGCCGCGCGGGCCGCGGGCGCCGACGCCGTCCATCCCGGATACGGGTTCCTCTCGGAGAACGCCGAATTCGCGGCCGAGGTCCAGGAGGCGGGGCTGACGTGGATCGGCCCGCCGGTCGCCGCAGTGGCCGCCATGGGCTCGAAGATCGAGGCGAAGAAACTGATGGCGGCCGCGGGTGTGCCGGTGCTCGAGGAGTTGGATCCCGACACGGTGACAGCCGAGGACCTGCCGGTGCTGATCAAGGCCTCCGCGGGCGGCGGGGGCCGCGGGATGCGGGTCGTGCGCGAACTGGCCGAGTTGGCCGGCCAGGTCGAGGCGGCCCGCCGGGAAGCCCAGTCCGCCTTCGGTGATCCGACGGTGTTCTGCGAGCGTTACCTGGCCACCGGCCACCACGTCGAGGTCCAGGTGCTCGCCGACGGCCACGGCACCGTGTGGGCGGTCGGGGAACGCGAATGCTCGATCCAGCGCCGCCACCAGAAGATCATCGAGGAAGCGCCGTCGCCGCTCGTCGAGCGCGTCCCCGGGATGCGCGCCAGGCTGTTCGAGGCCGCGCGGCTGGCCGCACAGGCGATCGACTACACCGGGGCGGGGACCGTCGAGTTCATGGCCGACGCCTCGGGGGACTTCTTCTTTCTCGAGATGAACACCCGGCTGCAGGTCGAGCACCCGGTCACCGAGCTCACCACCGGCCTCGACCTCGTCGAGCTGCAACTACTGGTCGCCGACGGGGGCCGCCTGGACTCGGATCCGCCGCCCTCTCACGGGTACTCGATCGAGGCCCGCGTCTATGCCGAGGACCCGGCCAGGGATTGGCAGCCTCAGGCCGGCATCGTGCACCGGTTCGAGATCCCCGGCCACGTCCGGGTGGACTCCGGGATCATCGACGGCTCAACGGTTTCCATCCACTACGACCCGATGCTCGCCAAGGTCGTCTCACATGCGTCGACGCGCCGCCAAGCCGCGGGGGTGCTCGCCGACGCGCTGACCCGCGCCCGCATCCACGGCGTGCGCACCAACCGCGACCTGCTCGTCAACGTGCTGCGGCATCCGGCGTTTCTGGACGGCGCCACCGACACGGCATTCTTCGACACCCACGGCCTGGCCGCATTGTCGGCGCCGTTGAGCGACGAACGGACCGTCACGTTGAGCACCGTCGCCGCCGCGTTCGCCGATGCCGCCCGAAACCGCGCGGACGCAACGGTGTTCGCCGCCGCGCCCAGCGGCTGGCGCAACCTGGCCTCCGGCTTCCAGACCAAACGCTACGGCGACGTCTCGGGCGGCGAGCACCAGGTGCGTTACCGATTCACCCGCACCGGGGCGGAACTGCCCGACGTGGCCGGCGTGGACCTGGTGTCACACACACCGGAGCGTGTGGTGCTGCGTGTGGACGGCGTGGACCGCCCGTTCGATGTGGCCCGCTACCGCGACGACGTGTTCGTCGACTCACCGCTGGGATCGGTGCAACTCGTTGCGCTGTCCCGCTTTCCGGACCCGGATGCGGCAGTCGCGCAGGGCTCGCTGTTGGCCCCCATGCCGGGTTCGGTGCTGCGCATCGGTGCCGCGGTGGGCGACCGGGTGAGCGCCGGACAACCGCTGGTGTGGCTGGAGGCGATGAAGATGGAGCACACCGTCACCACACCTGCCGATGGCGTCCTCGCCGAACTCAACGTCGAACCGGGTCAACAGGTCGACGTCGGCACCGTCCTTGCCCGCGTCGATTCCGAAGAAGGAGAGCCCCGATGAGCAGTTTCATCGAGACCGAAGAACAGCAGGAGCTACGCAAGGCCGTCGCCGCGATGGCCGCGAACTACGGCCAGGACTACTACCTGGAGAAGGCCCGCGCCGGCCAGCACACCACCGAACTATGGCAGGAGGCAGGCAAACTCGGCTTCATCGGGGTCAACCTGCCCACGGAGTACGGTGGCGGCGGCGCGGGCATGTACGAGCTGTCGCTGGTGATGGAGGAAATGGCCGCCGCCGGATCGGCGCTGCTGATGATGGTGGTGTCGCCGGCCATCAACGGCACGATCATCGCCAAGTTCGGCACCGACGACCAGAAGAAGCGATGGCTGCCCGGAATCGCCGACGGCTCGATCACGATGGCGTTCGCGATCACCGAACCCGACGCCGGATCCAACAGCCACCGCATCACCACCACCGCCCGTCGCGACGGCTCGGACTGGATCCTGTCGGGACAGAAGGTGTTCATCTCCGGTATCGATCAGGCCCAAGCGGTGCTGATCGTGGGCCGCACCGAGGACCACAAGACCGGCAACCTCAAGCCCGCGCTGTTCATCGTGCCGACCGATGCGAAGGGGTTGAGCTGGACCAAGATCGAGATGGAGTTGATCAGCCCCGAAAGCCAGTTCCAGGTGTTCCTCGACGATGTCCGCCTCCCCTCCGATGCGCTGGTGGGCTCCGAGGACGCCGCGATCGCGCAGCTGTTCGCGGGCCTGAATCCCGAGCGGATCATGGGCGCCGCCAGCGCGGTCGGAATGGGCCGCTTCGCGATCACCAAGGCCGTCGACTACGTCAAGACCCGGCAGGTGTGGAAGACGCCGATCGGCGCGCACCAGGGGCTGTCACATCCGTTGGCGCAGAACCATATCGAGATCGAGTTGGCCAAGTTGATGATGCAGAAGGCCGCCGCACTGTACGACAGCGGCGACGATGCCGGCGCCGCCGAGGCCGCCAACATGGCCAAGTACGCCGCAGGCGAGGCGTCGGTGCGCGCGGTCGATCAGGCCGTGCAGTCGTTGGGCGGCAACGGATTGACGAAGGAGTACGGGATCGCCGCGGCGGTGACCGCGTCGAAGTTGGCGCGCATCGCCCCGGTCAGCAGGGAGATGGTGCTGAACTTCGTCGCGCAGACCTCGCTGGGCCTGCCGAGGTCGTACTGATGAGTGTCCTGGTCCGTTACCGTGTCGACGGCCCGGTCGCCCGGCTCACGCTTGACTCACCGGAGCACCGCAACGCGCTGTCCACCGAGCTGGTCAACCAGCTGCACCAGGGCTTCACCAGCGCTGTCGCCGAGCCGGGGACGCGGCTTGTCGTCCTCGACCACACCGGCGGAACCTTTTGCGCGGGAGCCGATCTGGGCGAGGCGGCGGGACGGGACCCAAGCGACGTCGCCGTCGACCGCGCTCGCGAGATGACCCGGCTGCTGCGCCGCATCCTCGAGCTGCCGATGCCCGTCATCGCCGCGGTCGACGGGCACGTGCGCGCGGGCGGGCTGGGGTTGGTCGGCGCCTGCGACATCGCGGTGGCCGGGCCGGCGAGCACGTTCGCGCTGACCGAGGCCCGCATCGGCGTCGCGCCATCGATCATCTCGCTGACCCTGCTCCCCAAGATGACCCCGCGGTCAGCCGGCAGGTACTTCCTGACCGGTGAGAAGTTCGGCGCCCAGCTGGCCGCCGAGATCGGGCTGGTCACCGTCGCCGCCGACGACGTCGACGCCACCGTCGCCGACCTGGCCGCGGCGATCGGCAAGGGCTCACCACAGGGGCTCGCGGCTTCCAAGGCCTTGACCACGGCGCGCATACTGGATGCCTTCGACCGCCACGCCGAAGAACTGACCAGGCAGTCCGCCGAGCTGTTCGTCTCCGAGGAGGCCCGCGAAGGCATGATGGCGTTCCTGCAGAAGCGGCCGCCCCGCTGGGTGGGCTGATGGGCCGCAGCGTTCTCGTCACCGGAGCCACCGGCACGCTGGGTCATTGCGTGGTCCCCGAAGCCGTCGGAGCCGGTCACCGGGTCCGGGCGCTGAGCAGGAAGAACCGCATGGGCTACACCGGCGTGCACTGGGCGCGCGGTGACCTGCTCGCCGGTACGGGCCTGGACGCGGCGCTGGACGGGGTCGACGTGGTGGTGAACTGCGCGACGCAGCCCACCGGCGGCAAGGACGTCACGTCGATGGGCAACCTGATCGCGGCCGCGCGCCGGGCCGGGGTCGGCCACATCGTGCACGTGTCGATCGTCGGCATCGACCGCATCCCGCTGCCCTACTACCGCACGAAGCTGCGGGTCGAACAACTGTTGGAGGCGTCGGGCATCGGCCACACTGTGCTGCGCGCCACACAGTTTCACGACCTGATCTACACCTCCTTCTCCATCCAGCGGTTCTCCCCCGTGCTGTGCGCCTTGCGCGGAGTGCGGTTCCAGCCCATCGACACCCACGACGTCGCCGGCCGTCTCGTCGAGTTGGCTGACGCCGAGCCCGTCGGGCGGGCGCCGGACATCGGCGGCCCCGCCGTGCACACCCATGCCGAACTGGCGCGGATGTATCTGGCGGCGCGCGGCAGCCGTCGCAAAGCGGTCGCGCTACCAGTGCCGGGCCGCATCGTCGGCGGTTTCCGTTCGGGGGCGAACCTGGTCCCCGAGAACGCGGTCGGCACCGTCGGCTTCGCCGATTACCTGGCGAGGAAGACATAAAGTTTGGCCATCTACAGGCTTCGCCAAGAACGGCGAGGGCACAGTTTGGACAACGGCCTTGCATGTGCCAGCGTTCGTCGTAGGCTCGTATTCGATGAACACCCCAGCGTCGCGGAACGGTTCGATGCGTGCTGCTGACACCGATCGGATTCAGGTGGCACAGCTACTGACCGATGCCGCCGCGCAGGGCCGGCTACAGCTGAACGAATACGAAGACCGGCTGACCAAGGCATACGCTGCGCAGACCTACGAGGAACTCGACCGGCTGTCCGCGGACCTGCCCGGCGCCTTCAGCCGCAGCCGCACCGGCGGCCCCTGCCGGCCCGCTCCGTCGACGCTGCTGCTGGCGATCCTGAGCGGCTTCGAGCGCCGCGGGCGGTGGAACGTTCCCGAGCGGATGACCACGGTCGCCATCTTCGGCGGCGGCGTGGTGGATTTGCGGTACGCCGACTTCACCTCGCCGGAGGTGGAGATCCACTCGTATTCGATCTTCGGCGGGCAGACGATTCTGGTGCCGCCCGAGGTCAACGTCGACCTGCGCGGCGTCGGCGTCATGGGCAACTTCGACCACAGCGTCAGCGGCGAAGGCTCCCCCGGCGCGCCGTATGTGCGCATCCGCGGCTTCTCGCTGTGGGGCAGCGTCGGCGTCAAGCGCAAGAAGCGTAAGTCCGCCGCCGCCTGACTGTCGCTACTCTCGCTCCGCGAAACCGACGAAATGGTCGTCGCGGGCCGGGCGGTTTCAGCCGTTGCGTCGGTCTCGGCGTAATACGCGGGGCTAGCGGCGACGCCGGGAGCGGAGGTAGTCGCCGACGACGGCGGCGCCCAACCCGTCGAGGTCCGGCACCACCACGCGTCCCTCCACCCGCCGCGCCACCTGGTCGATGAAGCGGGCCAGGCCGGGATCGCTGCCCAGCCGGAAGATCGTCACCTGCGCACCGATGCCGGCCACGTCGTCGAAGCCCTTGACGGTGTGGGCGATGGTGCGCGGATGGGGCGGGTAGTCGAAGAACACCGCGGGTCCGCCCTCCTCGCTGGGATAGTGCTCGAGGTGCGCGGTCGGCTCGCCGTCGGTGACCACCAGCACCACCGGCTGGGCGTTGGGGTGTCGACGCAGATGCCGCATCGCCAGGGCCAGCGCGTGATGAAGGTTGGTGCCCTGCTCGTAGACACCCTCCAGGCCGGTGAGCTCGGCCGCGGTCACGGTGCGCGCGTAGCGCCCGAATGCGATGATCGACAACGCATCCGAACGGAACCGGGTGCTGACCAGATGGTTGAGCGCGAGCGCGGTGCGTTTCATCGGCAGCCACCGGTTCTCCATCACCATCGAGAAGGAGGTGTCCACGAGCAGCGCGACGGCGGCCTGTGTGCGGGTCTCGGTCTCGGAGATCTCGACGTCCTCGACGGTGATGTCCATCGGCAGCGTCGCGGCGCCCGAGCCGGCCCGGCGCAGCACCGCGTTGGTCAGCGTGCGGGTGACGTTCCACGGTTCGGTGTCGCCGAACTGCCACGGCCGCGTAGCGCCGGTGAGCTCGCCGGCGGCCCCCGCGCGCCGGGTCTCGCGCTCCCCGTGCCGACCCGAAAGCTGTTGTGCCACATCCCGTAGCGCGGTCTGACCGAGCTGGCGCATGGCCTTGGGCGACAGCCGCCACCGCCCGTCGGAGCCGCGGTCGAGAAAGCCCTGATCCATCAACGCCCGTTCGAGTTCGGCGAGCGTGCGCGCGTCGACGGCGGCCTCTTCGCCGAGCTGGCGAGCGAGCATGTCCAGGTCGACATCCTCCATCGTGGCGCCCGCGTAGCTCTGCGACAACGCCTCCGCGAGCTGCTCGAGCTCGGCGATGTCCTCGAGCGCTTGGGCGCCCTCGCCCATCCCGAGTGGATTCTCACCGGAGAACCGCTCCGAGCCGGTCCAGTCCTCTCCCGGCCGGGCCGCCTGCAGATGCGCGTCGAGCCGGTTCAACGCGTTCATCAGCGACGGTGAACCAAACGCTTGCTGCGCCAACGCATCCAGCTCGGCTCGCTGTTCGGGCGAAAGGCTGTTGCGGAACCGCTGCGCGGCGGCCGCGCGCTTGGCCACCGAGTCCAGCAGTTCCTCGACGTTCTGCGGGTTCTCCGGGAAGAACTCGCCGTGCTTGTTCATGAAGTTTTGAAAATCTTCTGGCGTGTCCTCGCCCCTGGAGTGCTTGTCGAGCAGGTCGTTGAGGTCGTCGAGCATGTCGTTGACCCGTTGCCGATCCTCGTCGGTGGCGTTCTCCAACGCCTGCTTCATCCCGGCGAATCGCTGGTCGAGCATCTCGCGGCCCAGCAGATCCTTTATCTGCTCGTAGGATTCGCGCGCCTCCGGGCTGCGCCACTGGTAGTCGGCGAGTTCCTGCACGGCCTTGGCCGGCGACGACGGCAGGTTCTCGATGCGCATCTCCTGGAACCGCGCGTCGTCGTCGAGCGCGCGGGCCAGTTCCTTGCGCTCGGCCAGCACCGCCTCGTCGAGCAGCCTCTTGATCTCCTGCAGGGTGCCGTCCAAGTTGTTGCGCTGCAACAGCTCTCGACGCCTGCGGTTGGCCTCGGCCGCCAGCTTGTCGGCGCCGCGCATGTTCTTGGTGCCGCGCCGCAACATCTCGGACAGCGCGCGCCGTGGCGAGCTGCCCTCCATGACGTCCTGGCCGATCTGCTCGAGCGCCTCACGCAGGTCGATCGGCGGCGCCAGCGGGTCGGGCCCGCCGGTGTACCGCGAATACCGCGAGGTCCGTTTAGCCATAAACGGTTTCGCCTTCTCCGGATTCCTTGTCGATGCGCTTGGCCAGATACAGCGCCTCGAGCGCCAGCTCGACGGCGGCCGCGCGCTGCCCGTCGGTCGTCGCACCGAGGCGCGTCTGGATCTCGGCGATCGCGGGCACCTCGGGCACCGCGGCCAGCACCTCGCGCGCCGAGACCCGCTCACCGGTGGTGATCGCCGACCCGTTCTCGATCGCCACCACCAGCGGACCGACGTCGATGCCGCCCAGTAGGCGTTGCGCGGTGTCCGCGGTGGCCCGGCGCAGCAGGTGCTCGAGCACCGCCTGCTCGCGGCCCTCCTCACCGGTCTCGAATTCCAGCTTGCCGCGCAGCACGTCGATGATCGTGGCCAGGTCGACCACCCGGGCCACCGGATCCTCCTCGCCGAGCAGCGCCGAGCGGTGCCGGGCGGCGGCGGCGACGGTTTCGGCGGCCGCGATCGCGAACCGCGCCGACACACCGGAGCGCTGGTCGATGGACCGCGACTCGCGCAGATAGCGGGCGAACCGCGCCAACACCGCCAGCAGGTACTCGGGGACCTCGGCCGAAAGCTGCGCCTCCTGCTTGATGACGCCGACCTCGGCGTCGAGTTCCAGCGGGTAGTGGGTACGGATCTCGGCGCCGAACCGGTCCTTCAGCGGCGTGATGATGCGACCGCGGTTGGTGTAGTCCTCGGGGTTCGCGCTGGCCACCACGAGGACGTCGAGCGGCAGGCGCAGGGTGTAGCCGCGGACCTGGATGTCACGCTCCTCCATCACGTTGAGCATCGCCACCTGGATGCGCTCGGCGAGGTCGGGCAGCTCGTTGATGGCGACGATGCCGCGGTGGGCGCGCGGGATCAGCCCGTAGGCGATGGTCTCGGGGTCGCCGAGGCTGCGGCCCTCGGCCACCTTGACCGGGTCGATGTCGCCGACCAGATCGGCCACGCTGGTGTCCGGGGTGGCCAGCTTCTCGGTGTAACGCTCGCTGCGGTGACGCCACACGATCGGCAGGTCGTCACCCGAGTCGGCGGTGCGCCGGATCGATTCGGGGGTGATCGGGCTGTACGGGTGCTCACCGAGCTCCGAGCCTTCGATGACCGGCGTCCACTCGTCGAGCAGACCGGCCAAGGCGCGCAGCAGCCGGGTCTTGCCCTGCCCGCGTTCGCCGAGCAGCACGACGTCGTGACCGGCGATCAGGGCGCGTTCCAGCTGCGGGAGCACGGTGTCCTCGAAGCCAAGGATGCCCGGCCAGGGGTCGCGGCCCTCGGCGAGGGCGGCCAGCAAGTTGTCCCGGATTTCCTGCTTCACGCCCCGTTCGCGGTGGCCGGAGGCCCTCAGTTCGCCGACGGTACGGGGTAGATCACGTGGTTGAGTCACCACTCCAAGTTACGCAACTCCGCGCGGCCGCGGTCGAGTGTGTGATTAAGCCACGCTTCCGGCGCCGACGACGTGCGGGTAACCCACGTTCGGCGGCACGGGGAGGAAGGTCAGTTCGGCGACGGCGGCAGCATCTGGAACCCGTCGAGGATCGTCGCGCTGTCCCGCCAATAGGTCGGGTCCTCGGCGTCCATCGCCTGGGCGGTCACGCTGATCACGAATGTCATACCCTCGGCGTGCATCACCGCGCCCAGCGCAACCGCGGGGTGCGGGTCGATGTTTCCCATCACCGGCATCATGTAGCGGAACGTCCTGGCGGGCAGACCGCACAGTGAGCGCTCGCTGACCCGCAGGTCGGTGACGCCCAGACCGGACTCCAGCGCGTCCTGCATGGTCGCGAAGATCAGGTCGACATCTTCAGTGCCCGACGTGCTCTCGAGCGTCACCATCACGTTCGCGGTGAAGGCGTCGGCAGTGAGCGCCTCGTTCCGCATGGCGAAGCGGATCAACGGCGAATCCATCATCGTCGACCGCTCCCAACCGGGCGGCTTCGGGATCTTCAACACCGGCTCGTCGTCGTTCCTCGCCGGGATCGTCGTCAACGGGACATCGACGGCCTCGCACAGTGACGAGTCGGATCCGCCGGGTTCGGCCGCCGTCGACAGTTCGGCACCGTCCGCGATGCCGTGGCCATGGGAGCAACTTAATGGCGTCCCGGCTGTCGGTGCGGGATTCCGCCGATCTCGTTCCCTCAGTGCGCGAAGTGGCGGGCCCCGGTGAGGTACAGCGTGATGCCGGCCTTGGCGGCCGCCGCGGTGACCTGGTCGTCGCGCACCGATCCGCCGGGATGGACGACGGCCTTGACCCCGCCCTCGATGAGCACCTCCAGCCCGTCGGGGAACGGGAAGAACGCGTCGGAGGCCGCGACCGCGCCGCGCACCCGATCGCCTGCGCGCTGCACGGCCAACCGGGCGGCGTCGACCCGGTTCACCTGGCCCATGCCCACCCCGACCGTGGCGCCGTCGGCCGCGACGACGATCGCGTTGGACTTCACCGCGCGGCATACCCGCCACGCGAACTTCAGATCGTCCAGCGTCGCGGGATCGGCCGGCGACCCGGCGGCCAGTTTCCAGTTGATCGCGTCGTCGCCGGGTGCGGTGAACGCATCACGCTGCTGCACCAGCAGGCCGCCGCTGACCTGACGGAACTCCGAGCCGCCCGGCTGCGGTTCGGAGGCCACCAAGACCCGGATGTTCTTCTTCCGCGCAAGCACTTCGACCGCGCCCGGCTCGTAGGCGGGCGCGACGATCACCTCGGTGAAGATGTCGGCGACGGTCTCGGCCATCTCGACGCTGACCGTGGTGTTGGCCGCGATCACCCCGCCGAACGCCGAGAGCGGATCGCATTCATGGGCCTTGCGGTGCGCGTCGGCCACCGAGACAGCCGAGATCGCGATGCCACATGGGTTGGCGTGCTTGATGATCGCGACGCAGGTCTGCTCGTGGTCGAACGCCGCGCGCCAGGCCGCGTCGGCGTCGGTGTAGTTGTTGTAGGACATCTCCTTGCCGTGCAGCTGTTCGGCCTGCGCCAGCCCGGGCCACGCCGAGTCGTCGCGGTACAGCGCGGCCTGCTGGTGCGGGTTCTCGCCATAGCGCAGCACCGCGTGGCGTCGCCACGTCGCGCCGAGCCACGGCGGCAACGGGGTGGTCACCGAGTCGCCCTCGGGTGCGAGCACCGAACCCATCCACGACGCCACCGCGACGTCGTACTCGGCGGTGTGCCGAAATGCGAGGGCCGCCAGCTTCTTTCGCTCCTCGAGGGTGAACCCGCCCGCGCGCACCGCGGCGAGCACACCGTCGTAGCCCAGCGGGTCGACCACCACGGCGACGCTGGGGTGATTCTTCGCCGCGGCACGGACCATCGACGGGCCACCGATGTCGATCTGCTCGACGCACTCGTCGATGCCGGCACCGGAGGCGACGGTCTCGCTGAACGGATACAGGTTCACCACGACGAGTTCGAACGCCTCGACACCGAGGTCGGCCAGCGCCGAAACATGTTCGGGTTTGCGCTGATCGGCCAGCAGTCCGGCGTGCACATGCGGGTGCAGGGTCTTGACCCGGCCGTCGAGGACCTCGGGGAAGCCGGTCACGTCCTCCACCGGCGTCACCGGAACACCGGCGTCGGCAATGGTTTTGGCGGTCGACCCGGTCGAGACGATGGCGACCCCCGCCTCGTGCAGCCCGCGGGCCAGTTCGGGCAGGCCGGTCTTGTCGTACACGCTGATCAACGCGCGGCGAATCGGCCGTTTATCGCTCATCCCAGGGTCGCCTTTCGTCCGGTCCAGGTCACGCCGCGGGTCGCGAGCGCTTCCACTACGTCAACGAGCAGTCGTCGCTCCACGACCTTGATCCGCTCGTGCAGGGTGGCTTCGTCGTCGTCGTCGAGGACCGGCACCGCCTCCTGGGCAAGCACCGGCCCGGTGTCGGTGCCGGCGTCGACCAGATGCACGCTGCAGCCGGTGATCTTGACGCCGTAGGCCAGCGCGTCGGGCACCGCGTGAGCGCCAGGGAACGCGGGCAGCAGCGCCGGGTGGGTGTTGAGCACGCGGCCGGGAAATCGGGAAAGAAACTGCGGGCCAAGGATTCTCATGAACCCGGCCGAAACCACCAGGTCCGGCTCGTATGCGGCGGTGGCCTCGGTGAGCGCGGCGTCCCATGCGGCGCGGTCGGGGTAGTCGCCAAGCGCGACGGTGAAGGTCGGCACCGACGACGACGCGGCGACCTGCAGGGCGGCACATTCGCGGTCCGTGCCGACCGCGACCACCCGGGCCGGATAGTCGCCGACCGCGGCCGCCAGCAGGGAGGCCAGCAGCGACCCGGTGCCCGAGGCCAGCACCACCACCCGCGCCGGTGCGCTGGGCGGCACACGAAGCGGTTCCTGCACGCCTGGGAGCCTAATGGTCACCGTTGCGGGGCCGCTCTGCGGTGGTGCCCGGTGTGCCGTCGTCGTCGACGACGAAGTGCTCCTCGGGGTCCTCCAGGGGCGCGACGGCCTCGGCGGGCACTTGCCCGCTCTCCTCCGATGGCGCGTCGTCGACGGTCTCCTCGAGCGCCTCGACGGACTCGGGCTCGACGTCGGGTTCGGTGTCGGGCTCGGGTACCGGCTCGGGTTCGGGGGCCGGCTTCGGCCGCCTGGGGCGACGGGCGATGCCGCCCGACATCGCCACCGTGAGCCCACCGATCCCGACGAACCACAGGAACACGGCGGGCCCGAACGTGGTCTGGTCGACGCCGACGTCGCCGAAGTTGCCCAGCCGACCACCACCGGCGCGGCCGAGCAGCGCCATGGTCACCGCCGCGAGCGCCGCGGCGGTGACGAGCTTGAGCAGTGCGGGCAGCAACGGCAGCGGCCGCCGCGCGCACTGCTGGCCGATCGCCACGCCGGAGACCGCCGCCACGATCAGCAGCGCGACCCAGACCGGGCCGAGCGGCGGCGTCGGCACGGCGGCCAGCACCGGCAGCGCCGGGATGTCGCCGCCGAACACGGTGAACGGGCTGAACGTCGCCAGCCCGATGTGGGCGCTGGAGCCGACGGCGACGGCCGCGGTGCCCACGAGCACGTTCGGGATGTACAGGATCGACAGCGCGGTGAGGCTGAGCTGTCCGAACGTCGACTCGGTGATGCCGAACAGGTCGTGCATGGTCGACCAGTGCACGATGAGCGAGCCGGCCATCACCACACCGGAGAGGCCGAGCAGCGCGAGCACCCCGGCGGTGGCGGCGCGGAACGCGTCGGGCAGCCATCCCGGCAGCGGCGACGCGCTCAGCAGCCGTCGACCAACGCGGGATCCCACCCCCACGGCCGCGCCGATCGCATGCACGGCCAGCACACCGCCGAAGGCGCGCAGGGCATTAGGGGTCTGCAGGTCGGTGAGCACCGAGGCGGCGTCGTGGACGACGGCCAGGCAGATCGCGGCGATCAGCAGCGGCCCGCCCAGCGCGGAGCCGACCACCCAGCGCGTCACGAACCACGAACTCGCAGGTGAGGTCGCCGCCGCCGTCGTGCGGGCCGTGCCCCAGATCATCGCCAGCGTGGGCAGCAGCGGCAGCACGCCGAGTTCGGCGCCGCCGATGGACACCGGCACCAGGTGCACGCCCAGCCACATGCTGGCCGTGGCCCCGAAGGCGCCGGTCATCTCGCTGTTGGCGATGAGCAGCTGGATCAGTACGACCGCAGCGATGATGAGGAGCGCGACGATCGACGGCCCGAACGCGACCCGAAGCAGCTCCCGTGCTTGGCGCGGGCCCACCGGTCGGTTGTCCACTGGTTGGCCGCTCCTCGCACAAGCTCAGCGCGCGCGGAGTTGACGCACGCGCGGCTCAGACTACGACGGCGTCTGCCCCGACTGCGAGGAGGACGACGGCTGTGCCGGGGTCTGTGTCGTCGGGGTCGAGCTGGACGGCGGTTGGCCGTACGTCGGGAAACCGGTCGGCGGGGTCGGGGGCCCGCTTTGACCGCCGCTCTGCCCGCCGGACTGCGAACCCGCCTGCGAGCCGGGCTGAGAGCCCGGTTGCGTGCCGGATTGCGAGCCGGTCTGCGGGCTGGGGAATCCGCCGGTGGACGGGCCGCTGGGGTAACCGCCGTACGGGGTGGGATAGCCCGGCCGCTGCTGGTGCAGCTGCTGCTGCGGACCGCCGTACTGCTGGCCGTAGTAGCCGCCGGGACCGCCGTACTGTCCGTAGTTCTGGTCGTACTTCGGGCGCGGGGCGGGCGGGGTGATGATGCCCGTCTCGAACAGCAGCGCCGCCACGGCCACGATCGCCTGCAGCACCGTGAACGCGATGACCAGGTACAGCCCCCAGTCGATGGAGGCGACGCTGGGTTTGTTGATGACTTCGGCGAGCACGAGCAAAAACGCCAGCAGCGAGAGGACCGTCACCAGCGACGTTGCGACGGTCTGCCTGGGCAGCAGGCCGACGCCGGCGAGCAGTCCGGCCAGCACCGCGGCGGCGACCGCCAGTACCAGGCCGAAGGAACCACCACTGACGTCCACCAGGCCGGGGAAGTCGGATGCGGCGATGGTGAAAAGCGGACCGAAGCTCGACAGGTACACCGCAAGGCCGAGCGCGGCGATGGCCGCGGTCAGATAGCGGGGGAGCCTGCTGGCGGCTTCCCGCGACGACGAAGTGGGTTCGCCCACCTTGCCGAACTGTTGTGTGGGCGCGGAGAACTGGTTGGTCGGCTGCTGTGCGGACGAGTATCCGGGGCTGCCGTGCGGACCGGGCGGGTAGGTCATGACCTCTCCTGTGCTGGACGGGCGTGCAGACCACGCTAGCGCACCTGGGCGGGTTGGACGCGGGCGCGGGTTGCCCGGTCGAATTCTCTTCGGAATCTTCGATTTCGCGCGTCGACGGCAGCACCGGCGCATCGCGGCCCTCGATCTCCCAGTCGAAGTGCGAAAAGCCGCCGCGCAGCCAAACCCCGCGAGGTTTGCGCACGCCCCCAACGCGTTCCGCGAGGTGTTCTCAGAACGGCCGATGTCGGCCGATGTTGTGCCCTATCGAACCCCGGGTGTTGCCCCCGCGACTAGAACACGTTCTAATCCAGTCATGGATTACGGGCTCGTGCTTTTCACCAGCGACCGCGGGATCATCCCGGCAGCCGCGGCCAAACTCGCCGACGACCACGGGTTCACCACCTTCTACGTGCCCGAACACACCCACATCCCGGTCAAGCGGCAGGCCGCCCATCCGACGACCGGCGACGAGTCGCTGCCCGACGACCGCTACATGCGCACATTGGATCCATGGGTCAGCCTGGCCACGGCGTGCGCGGTGACGACGCGGGTGCGCTTGTCGACGGCGGTCGCACTGCCCGTCGAGCACGACCCGATCTCGCTGGCCAAGACGATCGCCACGCTCGATCACCTGTCCGGCGGGCGGGTCAGCCTGGGCGTGGGCTTCGGCTGGAACACCGACGAGTTGGCCGACCACAACGTGCCGCCGGGCCGGCGCCGCACGATGCTGCGCGAGTACCTGGAGGCCATGCGGGCGCTGTGGACCCAGGAGGAGGCGTCCTACGACGGCGAGTTCGTCAGCTTCGGCCCGAGTTGGGCCTGGCCCAAGCCGGTGCAACCGCACATCCCGGTGCTCGTAGGCGCGGCGGGCACCGAGAAGAACTTCAAGTGGATCACCCGCTCGGCCGACGGCTGGATCACCACGCCACGGGACTTCGACATCGACGAGCCGGTGAAGCTGCTGCAGGACATCTGGGCGGACGCCGGCCGGCAGGGCGCACCGCAGATCGTCGCGCTGGAAATCAAACCGGACCCGGAGAAGCTGGCACGCTGGGCCGACCTGGGTGTGACCGAGGTGCTGTTCGGCCTGCCCGACAAGTCGCCCGACGACGTCGCCGCCTACGTCGAGCGGCTGGCGGGCAAACTGGCCGACCTGCCGTGATCAGGGTGTCTTGAAACCTGCGGCGGCGAGCACCCGCTGCCCGAGTTCCCCGGTGACGGCATCGACGAATCTCGTTGCCAGCTCGGGGCTTTCCGACTGTTCGAGCACGGCGATCGGATAGGTGTTGACGGCGGATCGCGCCTCGGGGAAGGCCACGGCGGTGACCTTGTCCTTCGCGTCGATCGCGTCGGTGACGTAGACCAACCCGGCGTCGGCCTGCCCGCTGGTCACCTTGTTGAGGACGTCGGTGACCGATGACTCCTCGCTGACCGGGGACAGTTCGACGCCTGCGGCCTGTTCGACGCGCCGGGTGGCGGCACCGCAGGGCACCTGTGGCGCGCAGACGACGACGGCGATGTCGGGCCGGGTCAGGTCGCGCAGCGACGCGATGGCCTTCGGGTTGCCGGGCGCGACGGCGATGGTCAGCGTGTTCGACGCGAAGTTCACCGGCGCGCTCTCGAGCAGGCCGGCCTCGGCGGCCTTGCCCATGTTGGTGACGTCGGCCGAGGCGAACACGTCGGCCCGGGCGCCCTGCGTCAGCTGCGTCACCAGATCCGAGGAGCCGGCGAACGAAAACTCCACGGATGCACCGGGATTGGCGTCTTCGAATTGTTTGCCGATGTCGGTGAACGGGCTCCGCAGCGAAGCCGCGGCGTATACCACGACGGTCTGGTCTGCCGAGGTATCCGAACCGCAGCCGGTCAGCAGCGCGAGCAGCAGCGCCCCGGCCAGCACCACCCGCGTCATCGTCGGCTACCTCAGCGTCGCGCGGTTGCCGTGCTCGGTCGGGCGCACCGTGATGGCGGCGTTCAGTGGATCGCCGTCGCACATCAGCGCCACCAGCTCGGGGTCTTCGGTGGTGGCCAGGAAGCGCGAGTCGTCGACGTCGAGGCGCGCGACGATGATGCCCGTGGTGGTGGGCCAGTCGTAGCGCACCGAGTACGTCTCGATTGTGGCTGCGCCGTCGGGCTTTTCGGTCACCGAGACTTTCGGCAGCGCGCCGACCTGCTCGTTGAGCTGGTCGCTGCGGTCGGATCGCCACGGGGCGGGCGCGGTGGAGTACACGCCGACCGAGTACTTGCTCATCGTGCCGCCGTTGGCGCCGACGAAGCCGAACTGTCCTGGCCTGTCCCGCAATTGCGTCACGGTTTCGGCGATGGCGTGCAACGAGTAGCTGTTGCCGGGCCCACCGAAGTAGGGCAGCCCGCCGGTCACCGTCAGCCCGCGCGGGTCGGCGCCGTCGATGCCCAGCGCGTCGCAGACGACGAAGACGGGGAACGGAAAGCAGCTGTACAGATCGAAGGTGGCGAAGTCGTCGACGCCGATCTCGGCGACGCGCAGCGCTTCTCGGGCCGCGTGCACCGCCGCGGGGCTGGCGCCCAGGTCGACACGGTCCAGCAGCGACTGCTCGGTGAGGTCCGAATGGCCGTGCAGGTACACCCATTTCGACTCGGGTACGCCGAGACGACGGGCGGCCGCCACCGACGTCATGATCACCGCGGCGCCCTGGTTGACCTGGTCGCGGGCGACCAGCAGGCGTGGATACGGGTCGCAGATCATCCGGTTGTCGTCGGTGACCGTGACGATCTCCTCGACCGAACGTTCGACCGGCGACGACGAGAACGGGTTCTTGGCGGCGACTTTCGACAGCGGGGCGAACAACTCGGCCATCTGCCTGCGGTATTCGGCCACGCCGAGCCCGAGGCGACGGCGACGCGCGTTGTCCAGCAGCCCGTACTGCACCGCCGCGCCGGTCAACCCGTGTTTGGCGGTGTACTCGGTGAAGTACTGGTGGATTTGATGCCCGCGGTCCTCCAACTGGCCGTCGACGTGTTCGGTGAAGTCGGGCTTGTCGTCACGGTCGGCGAAATGCCTCGCCGTGGACCCCGGCTCGGACCCGATGACCATCGCGACGTCCATCTCACCCGCCGCGATCGCACTGCCCGCCTCGGTGACGAGCTTCTGCGGGCCCTGCCCGCCGACGGGTTCCAGCACGACGCGGGTCGGGTCGCCGCCCACGCGGTTCAGCACCGAGCGAGGGTAGTTGTTCGACTTGCCCAGCGTGGCCGGCATCGGCCCGGAGATCTCGAATTGCCGTAGCCCGTATACCGTTTCGATCGCCGTGGCCATCGCGGCCGGGTCGACCCCGGTGTCGGCCAGCGCCGCACGCACCGCCTCCGTCGCGAGGTCCACCGCGGACATGCCGCGGTACCCGGGGTCGTCGATGCGTTCGGTGAACTGGCCGACGCCGACCAGCACCGGAGTCCGCGGATCGACCGCCATGGGCTCACCTTCCTTTTTCGCGAGCGTGCGTGTCTGAGGGCGACACGCCGCGAAAAGTGCGGAGTTTGCGCACGCTCACCACTGCAGGCGAGCTAGTTCGACAGGCTAACCGATGCGGCTTTCGGCACGCCAACCAGTGGGCCTGCGGCCCCGCCGGCGCGCTGCTGCTGCGGCGAACGTGCGTGAAATCGGCTTCTCGCACGGCGTGTCGGCCTCAAACACGCACGCTCGCGCAGATGAGTAACAGGAGTTACAGGCTCTGCAGGATTTCCCGGGCCAGCTGGGCGGTCGCCGACGGGGTCTTGCCCACCTTCACACCCGCGGCCTCGAGCGCTTCCTTCTTGGCCTGCGCGGTGCCCGACGAACCGGACACGATCGCGCCGGCGTGGCCCATCGTCTTGCCCTCGGGCGCGGTGAAGCCCGCGACGTAGCCGACGACCGGCTTGGACACGTTGGCCTTGATGTAGTCGGCCGCGCGTTCCTCGGCGTCGCCGCCGATCTCGCCGATCATCACGATGACCTTGGTGTCGGGATCCTTCTCGAACGCCTCGATCGCGTCGATGTGGGTGGTGCCGATCACCGGGTCGCCGCCGATGCCGATCGCGGTCGAGAAGCCGAAGTCGCGCAGCTCGAACATCATCTGGTAGGTCAGCGTGCCGGACTTCGACACCAGGCCGACCGGGCCGGGTCCGGTGATGTTGGCCGGGGTGATGCCCGCCAGCGCCTCACCGGGCGTGATGATGCCCGGGCAGTTCGGCCCGATGATGCGTGTCTTCTGCCCCTTCTCGACGTTGTATGCCCACGCATATGCGGTGTCCTGCACCGGGATTCCCTCGGTGATGACGACCAGCAGCGGAATCTCGGCGTCGATGGCCTCGATGATCGCGTCCTTGGCGAACTTCGGCGGCACGAAGACCACCGACACGTCGGCGCCGGTCTCCTTCATCGCCTCGGCGACGGTGCCGAACACCGGCAGCTTGATGTCGTTGCCGTCCTTGTCGACGTGTGACACCTCGGTGCCGGCCTTGCGCGCGTTGACGCCGCCGACCAGTTGCGTACCGGCCTTGAGCATCAGCGCGGTGTGCTTGGTGCCCTCGCCGCCGGTGATGCCCTGGACGATCACCTTGGAGTTCTTGTTCAGGAAGATTGACATACTGTGCGTCCCTTACTTGTTCGCCAGCTCGGCGGCTTTGTCGGCACCCTCGTCCATGGTGTCGGCCTGAATCACCAGCGGGTGGTTGGCCTCGGCCAGGATGCGCCGGCCCTCCTCGACGTTGTTGCCGTCGAGGCGAACCACAAGCGGCTTGTTGGCCTCGTCACCGAGGATCTTCAGCGCGTTGACGATGCCGTTGGCCACCGCGTCGCACGCGGTGATGCCACCGAACACGTTCACGAACACGCTCTTCACCTGCGGGTCGTGCAGGATGACGTCCAGCCCCGCGGCCATCACCTCGGCCGAGGCGCCGCCGCCGATGTCGAGGAAGTTGGCCGGCTTCACACCGCCGTGCTTCTCCCCGGCGTAGGCCGTGACGTCCAGCGTCGACATGACCAGACCCGCGCCGTTGCCGATGATCCCGACCGAACCGTCGAGCTTGACGTAGTTGAGGTCGTGCTCCTTGGCCTTGAGCTCCAGCGGATCGGTGGCGTCGCGGTCCTCGAACTCGGCATGCTCGGGATGGCGGAAGTCGGCGTTGCCGTCGAGGGTGACCTTGCCGTCCAGCGCGAGAATCTGACCTGGATCGTCTCCACCGCGGGAGGGAGTGCGCACCAGCGGGTTGACCTCGACCAGGGTGGCGTCCTCGCCGACGAAGACCTCCCACAGCTTGGCGATCGTCACCGCCGCGGTGTCGAGCACCTCGGCCGGCAGATGCCCCTTCTCGGCGATCTCGCGCGCGAAGGCCACATCGACTCCCTTGAGGGCGTTGACGGGCACCTTTGCGAGCCGGTCGGGTTTGGTGGCGGCGACCTCTTCGATCTCCATGCCGCCCTCGACCGAGCACATCGCCAGGTACGTGCGGTTGGCGCGGTCGAGCAGGAACGAGATGTAGTACTCCTCGGCGATGTCGCTGGCCTCCGAGACCAGCAGCTTCTTGACGATGTGGCCTTTGATGTCGAGGCCGAGGATGTTCTGGGCGTGGGTGAAGGCGTCGTCGGGGGTGGCCGCGTACTTGACGCCGCCGGCCTTACCCCGGCCGCCGGTCTTGACCTGTGCCTTGACCATCACCGGCTTGCCGATCTCCTCGGCGATCGCTTTGGCGTCCTCGGCGGTGGTGGTCACCCGGCCGGGTGTGGTGGGCACGTTGTGCTTGGCGAACAGTTCTTTCGCCTGGTATTCGAAGAGGTCCATGGACTCACTGTCTCTAGCGCGTGTTCTGCAAAGGTTTGGGCCGACAGGGCTCGGGGGAACTTTATCGACACGCGCTGAGGCCTTTGGCACCGCCCACCGCTCATGTGGTCGATCTCACCGGCGGGTGTCAGTGATACAGCTCACATTCCAGCGCGGAATATTCGCTTGGCTTGCAGCCAACATTGGAGTGCGGTTAACGTGCCATCTGGTCTAGGTCACGTTTCGGTCACAGCGAAAAGGACTCCGCAGATTGGCAGCGCACCGTTCGTCCCGATTTCCCGCTAAGGGATCGACGAAACGGCAAATCATCGGACGCGCCGACGAAAGCCCCTCCGAAGTCACCGACATCATTCCGTTCAACGAGTTCGGCGATCTGGCCGATTTCGACTTCCGCGAAAACACCGTGTTCGACCGCGAGTCGGCGGTAATCCACGCGCCAGAACTCGACGACCTGCACGACACCGACGATCTGGCGCCGTTGCGGCTCGCCGTGCCGTCGGAGTTCCAACCCGGTCCAGACCACCAACGCCGCACCCGCGCCTACCGCGACAGCCATACCGACACCAGCGACGGCATGGCCAAGACCGACATCATCAACATCGGCCGCCGCGGCGCCCACCGCAAACCCGACGTGCCCGTGAAGGGCCGGCTGATGGTCGCGGCGATGGCCGTCGGCGCCACCGCCGCGGGTGCCTACTCGATGACGCACCCGTCCGCCAAGGAGGCCGACGCCGCCGTGCTGGCGGCCGATCAGACCGCGGTCGGTGGCGGTGCGATCACCGGGTCGATGGACGGCGTGCAGGTCGTGGCGGTCACGCCGGCCGCCAGCTCGGCCGTGCACACCGAGGAGATCCAGAAGGCGGCCGCGTTCGCGCAGGAACGCGCCGAGCGCGAGGCCCGGCTGCAGCGCCCGATGTTCGTCATGCCGACCCGCGGGGTGTGGACGTCGGGCTTCGGATACCGCTGGGGTGTGCTGCACGGCGGCATCGACATCGCCAACTCGATCGGCACGCCGATTCTGGCCGCGTCCGACGGCGTCGTCATCTCGGCAGGTCCGTACGCCGGCTACGGCAACATGGTCAAGCTGCGCCACTCCGACGGCTCGGTGACGCTCTACGGTCACCTCAGCTCGGTGCTCGTCGACGTCGGCCAGCGCGTGTGGGCCGGCGACCAGATCGCCAAGATGGGCAACACCGGCAACTCGACCGGACCGCACCTGCATTTCGAGGTGCTGATCAACGGGACCGACCGCGTCGACCCGGTCGGATGGCTGGCCAAGCGCGGGCTGACGCCCTGAGTCGCCCGGCAACTACTCTGGCTGAGTGGCCGGCGACGACGATTCTGATCTGACACGCCCCGCGCCGTCGAACGCCGAGACGGGCATCATTCGTCGTCATCCAACCGGCGAGCACCCCGTCGGCGAGGAGCCGCAGACCAATATCATCCGGCGCCGCCCCACCGGCCCGAATCCGATCGCGGACCCGCCGACACAGGTGACCGACCTCGGCCCGACGCAGTTGTCGGATCAGGCGCAGACGGGGTACATCCCGCGCGCCCGGCCGATGGCCGTCTCCCCGACGCAACCGGCCCCGCCCAGCCCGAAGACCGCGATAACCGCCGCGGTCATGAGCATCCTGTCGGGTTGGGCCACCGCGGTCATCGCCACCGACCTGATCACCGGTTGGTGGCGCTCCGACCCGCTCTTCTGCGTCGCGGTCGGCTTCCTCACCGCGATCTCGGCGGCCGCCCTCATCGCGGGGCTGATCGGGCTGCTGTTGCGCCGCCGCCTGAGTCGTCTGCTGATCATGGTGGGTGCGGTCATCGCGCTGCTGATCTTCTCCAGCCTGTTCGTCGCGGGCGCCAAGCTGCCCACGGCGGTGTACGCGATCCCGGTCTTCCCGGTGGCCACGATCGTGCTCGCCGCGTTGCCGGCCACGGGCCGCTGGGAGCGATCCGGCTAACGCTCGGGTGCGTCGGTGCGTCGAGACCGACGCAATGGCGGAAGTGTTCGAGCGAAAACGACCAAAGCGTCGGTTTCGACGCGGGCCGGCGTCACAGCTTGGTGATCGGCGCGTGGTTGTGCATCAGCTTGACCCGGCCCGCGCTGCCGAAGTCGATCAGCGACATCGCCGACTCGCCGACGCCGGAGACCTCTTCCACCCGGCCCAGCCCGTACTTGTCGTGGCTGACCCGGTCGCCCGGTTCCAGCACCACCAGCGGGCGCTTCCCGGCCGACGACCGCGTCGGCGACGGACGCGGCGTGCCGAACCGGCCCGCGCCGCTGACCGGAGCGGAGAACGACGGCGTCGGGTCGGTGCGTCGCCAGTCGATCAGATGCTGCGGAATCTCCTTGAGGAACCGCGATTCCGGGTTCAGCATCGGCTGCCCCCACGACGAACGCACCTTGGCCCGGCTGACGTAGAGCCGCTGGCGGGCCCGGGTGATCCCGACGTAGGCCAACCGTCGTTCCTCGGACAGCTCGGTCGGATCGCCCAACGCCCGCATGTGCGGGAACATGCCGTCCTCCCAGCCGGTCACGAACACCGCGGGGAACTCCAGACCTTTCGCCGTGTGCAGCGTCATCATCGTCACCACACCGGCGCCGTGCTCGGGTAGCTCGTCGGCGTCGGCCACCAGCGACACCCGTTCGAGGAACTGGGCCAGCACACTGGTGTCGGGGATGTCCTCGTCCTCGGGATCGATCTCGCCGAGGGCTTGGGCGTTGGCCAGGTCGGTGCTGAATTCGTGTGCAACGCTGACCAATTCGTTGAGGTTGTCCAACCGCGCGAGATCCTGCGGGTCGCTCGAGGATTCCAGCGTGGTGCGGTAGCCGGTCTTGTCGAGCACCGCATCCACCAGGTCGCCGAGTTCACCGTCGAGTTGCCCGCGCAGCTCGTCGAGCATCGCGACGAACCCGGCGATCGCCTTCTCCGAGCGAGTGTTCAGCAGTGGCACCCTGCCCTCGGCGGCCGCCTGAAGCGCGTCGTTGAAGCTCAGCCCGGAGTTCTCGGCGTACACCGCCACGCATGCCTCGGCACGGTCGCCGATACCGCGCCGCGGGGTGTTCAGGATGCGGCGCATGCTCACCGAGTCGCCCGGATTGTCCAGCACCCTAAGATAGGCAACGATGTCGCGGATCTCCTTGCGTTCGTAAAAGCGAACGCCCCCAACGACTTTGTAGGGGATGCCGGAACGGATGAACACTTCCTCCAGCGCGCGCGACGAGTTGTTGGTGCGGTAGAACACGGCGATGTCGTTGTAGGTGAGATCACCAGTCCCATGAGCACCGTCCACCAGCGTGTCGATCTCGCCTGCGACGAACCGGGCCTCGTCGTGTTCGTTGTCGGCGACGTAGCCGACGATGAGCTCACCCTCGCCGGCGTCGGTCCACAGCTTCTTCTCCCGCCGCCCGGTGTTGCGTGAGATCACCGAGTTGGCGGCGTTGAGGATGTTCTGCGTCGAGCGGTAATTCTGCTCGAGCAGAATCGTTGTGGCGTTGGGGAAGTCGCGCTCGAAATCCTCGATGTTGCGGATCGTGGCGCCGCGAAACGCGTAGATCGACTGGTCGGCGTCACCGACCACGCACAGCTCGGCGGGCGCCACCCCTGCTGGATCGTCTCCCGGGCTCTCCCTTCCCACGAGCTCACGCACCAGCACGTACTGGGCGTGGTTGGTGTCCTGGTACTCGTCGACGAGGATGTGCCGGAACCGCCGCCGGTAGTACTGGGCGATCTGCGGAAAGGCTTGCAGCACAGCGACGGTCTCGCCGATCAAATCGTCGAAGTCCAACGCGTTGGCCGCACGCAACCGGCGCTGGTACTCCCCGTAGACCTCGGCGATGATGCGGGGCAGTTCCTCGCCGACGTCGGCGGCGTCGGACGCGGCCTCCTGCGGGCCGATCAGCTCGTTCTTGAGGTTGGAGATGCCGTTGGCCAGCAGCCGCGGCGAATACCGTTTGGTGTCCAGGCCCAGGTCCTTGCCGATCATCTGCAGCAGCCGCCGCGAGTCGTCGGCGTCGTAGATCGAGAAGTTGGAGTTCAGCCCGGGCAGCAGCGACGCCTGGTTGCGCAGGATCCGCACACAGGTCGAGTGGAACGTCGACACCCACATAGAACGCGCGCGGGGCCCGACCAGCGCGACCACGCGCTCGCGCATCTCGGCGGCGGCCTTGTTGGTGAACGTGATGGCCAGCACCTGCCCGACGCCGACGTCGCGCTCGGCCAGCAGGTAGGCGATCCGGCGGGTGAGCACCGCCGTCTTACCCGATCCGGCGCCGGCGACGATGAGCAGCGGCGAGCCCTCGTGCAGCACCGCCTGCCGTTGCTGCGGGTTGAGGCCGGCCAGAAGGTCGCCGTCGGCGGAGCCCAAGCCGGTCATGGCGTCCGAACCGGTCACGTGCACACTCATGTCGCATCCAAACTTACCGGTGACGAGGGACATCCTTTGCGCTGGCGCGGCGATTGGTGGCACACTCATCTGGTGCTCAAAAGCCAGCAAGCGGCGCGACGCCGATTTTTCTACGGGTACCGGTCAGCGGTGCCCGTGGTTTAGCAGCTTCTGTGAGCCCCGTGGTCCGCTTCCGGATCCGGGGCTCGTCTCGTGTGTGAGGCCCGAAACCGGATGAGACCAGATTTGCCACACGACGAGAACGAAGAGAATGCCATGACTACTGAAACTGAGCAGGCTGCCGGCATCGACCAATTGCGCCAGGAGATCGACCGGCTGGACGCCGCGATCCTGGAGGCCGTCAAGCGCCGCACCGAGGTGTCCAAGCTCATCGGCAAGGCCCGGATGGCCTCGGGCGGCACCCGCCTGGTGCACAGCCGCGAGATGAAGGTCATCGAGCGCTACAGCGAGCTGGGTCCCGAGGGCAAAGACCTGGCGATGCTGCTGCTGCGGCTGGGCCGCGGCCGCCTCGGCCACTGACCCCGACGATTTCGGTGCGCAAACACGCGCTCAGCGCTGGTTAGCGCGCCGAAATCCCCTACTACTTGAGGGCGTCGGTCAGCCAGGGCGTCAGCCACTCCACCGCGTCCGGCGTCGGGTGCAGGCCGTCGCTGCGCATCCGGATGCCGTCGATGCGGTTGGTGTAGCCGCCGTTGGGCCCCAGCTTGCGGTTGAGGTCGAGCACCGTGACGTTCGGCCGTTTCGTCGCGACGCGGCGCAGCAGGTCGTTCCAGTTGTCGACGCGCTCGGGCCGGTCTTCGGGATAGAGGGTGCCGTCGGCCCGCTCGCCGCGCCGGTTGTACGGCTCGGTCGTCACGACGACGCGCGCGCCGGTCGAGCCGAGGATGTCCAGCGCACGGTTGAGCTCGGTGCGCAGGTAAGCGTCGTAGACCGGATCGCCGATGTGCGCCCATCGGCCCTCGTGCATCCGGTCGACCACCTCCCAGCGGCCGATGATCAGCAACGCGACGTCGGGCCGGTCGTGGTTGATGCGCTGCGCCCACCGGCTCGGCCACGCGTCGCATTCCGGCTTCTGGTTCAGGGTCTCGCCGACGTGCCGATACGGTCCGCCGCGGGCGATGCCGCAGCCGATCGTGGTGTAGTTGCTGAACGCGAACCCCGGTGTCGGCGGCAGATAGCGCATGATCGTCCACGCCACCGAGTCGCCGAACACCGCGACGGTCCTGGTGCCCGGCGCCAGTTGGGCGGGCCGCTGCACTTCGACGGGAACCTCGGCGCCGACGAACGCGGCCGAGTCGACCTCGCTGGGAACCTGCTCGGCGGGTTCCACCCCCACGGGCAGCACGGTCATCGTCACCACCGCGGCGGTGGCGGCGGTGGCGGCGGCCAGCGGCAGCATCGGAACGATCACCGGGCGCCACCGGCGCACCGGCTGTTCGAGCAACCACCACGACGCCGCGGCCAGCGCGATCGTCACCGCGCATCGCAGCGCGAACAGCGACCAACCCGTCCAGCCGGTGCGTTCTCCGTTGAGCACCAGGAAGATCGGCCAGTGCCAGAGGTAGACGCCGTAGGAGATGGCGCCGAGCCACACCAGCGGACGCCACGCCAGCACGCGGGCCACCGGGCCGTCCTGGTCCAGTGCCACCGCGGCGACGACGAACACCGACGCGATCGCCACGATGATCAGCAGCCCGCCGCGGAAATCGGCGGTGCTGCCCGTCGCGTGGTGCACGGCAAGGCCCAACACCACCAGCCCGATCAGCGACAGCGCCCTGGCGAGCCATCGCCGCCACCGCGTTCGGATCACCGGACCGCCCATCGTCACCGTCGACCAGTCGCGCACCACCAGCGCCGCCGCGGCGGCACCGATGAGCAGTGCCTGCGCGCGGGTGTCGGTGCCGAAGTAGATCCGGTTCAGCGTCGCGTCGGTGGTGTAGACGATCGCCGCGGTCGCCGACGCCGCCGCGCCGACGGTCGCCAGCACCAGCACCGCCGTCCGCAGCCGCGCGCGGAACAGGAAGGCCAGCCCGATCATCAGCATCGGCCACAGCACGTAGTACTGCTCTTCCACCCCGAGCGACCACATGTGCTGCAGCGGTGACGGCGGCGCGCCCTGCGCGAAGTAGTCGGTGCGTTGCGCGACGAAGGCCCAGTTGGCCACCCAGAAGAACGAGGCGACGGCGTCGTCGCGCAGCGACGCGATCGCCTCGGCCGGAAACAGGTGCCGCACCGCGACCACCGCCAGCACCACCACGAGCAGGGCGGGCAGCAGCCTGCGGGCGCGGCGGATCCAGAAGTCGGTCAGGCCGATTCGCCCGGTGCGGGCGTGCTCGTCGAGCAACAGCGAGGTGATCAGGAAGCCGCTCAGCACGAAGAAGACGTCGACGCCCAAGAAGCCGCCGGTCACGCCGGGGATGCCGCCGTGGTCGGCGAGTACGAGGGCCACCGCCACGGCGCGAAGGCCGTCGAGAGCGGGGATGTCGCGGCGCCGATGCGCACGCGCGAAGCGATGTGACAGCGGGCGACGATCAGCGGGCGCGACGTATCGGCGCGCATTCACTTGGGAAATCTTGCCTGCGCGCGCAGACGGGGGCTCGCAGGCGCGGCGGCGTGTCTCGCTACTTCGTCAGCGCGATGTACTTGATGTCGAGATATTCGTCCATGCCCTCGAATCCGCCCTCGCGGCCGAAGCCGGACTCCTTGACCCCGCCGAACGGTGCGGCCGGGTCGGAGATCACGCCGCGGTTGATGCCGACCATCCCGGATTGGATGGCGTCGGCGACGCGCAGCGCGCGGTCCAGCGACTGGGTGTAGACGTAGGCGGCCAACCCGTACTCGGTGTCGTTGGCGGCGGCCACCCCTTCGTCCTCGGTGTCGAAACCGATGATCGGTGCGACAGGGCCGAACACCTCCTCTTTGAGGATGCGGGCGTCGGCGGGCACGTCGGTCAGCACGGTGGCCGGGTAGAAGTTGCCGGGTCCGCCTGGGGCTTCCCCGCCGACGGCGATGGCGGCGCCGCGCGAGACGGCGTCGTCGACGAGTTCGGTGACCTTGGCGACCTGCTTGGCGTTGATCAGCGGGCCCAGCGTGGCCGACTCGTCGATGCCCTTGCCGAGGGTGAACTCGCTCATCCGCTTGACCAGCTTCTCGGTGAACTCCTCACGCACGGCGTTGGCGACGTGGAAGCGGTTGGCCGCGGTGCAGGCCTCGCCGCCGTTGCGCATCTTGGCCAGGATCGCGCCGTCGACCGCGGCGTCGACGTCGGCGTCGTCGAACACCACGAACGGTGCGTTGCCGCCGAGTTCCATCGAGGTGCGCAGCAGCTTGTCGGCCGACTGTTTGACCAGGGCCTTGCCCACGCCGGTGGAGCCGGTGAACGTCAGCTTGCGCAGCCGGCCGTCGTCGATCAGCGCCTCGGTGACCGGCCCAGGGCTGTTGGTCGGCAGCACCGACAGCACACCCTTGGGCAGCCCGGCGTCGTCCATCAACTTGGCCAGCAGCAGCATGGTCAGCGGCGTCTCCTGCGCGGGCTTGACGATCATCGTGCAGCCGGCGGCGAACGCAGGGCCCATCTTGCGGGTGCCCATCGCCAGCGGGAAGTTCCACGGGGTGATCGCGTAACACGGCCCGACGGGCTGCTTGGTGACCAGCACCCGGCCGGTGCCCGCCGGGCTCGGGGTGTAGCGGCCCGCGATGCGCACCGCCTCTTCGGCGAACCAGCGGAAGAACTCCGCGCCGTACTTGACCTCGCCCATGCTCTCCGGCAGCACCTTGCCCATCTCCAGCGTCATCAGCGTGGCGATGTCCTCGGCGCGTGCGGTGATCGTCTCGAACACCGCGCGCAGAATCTCGCCGCGTTCGCGCGGCGCGGTGGCGGCCCACTGAGCCTGCACCTCGCACGCGGCGTCCAGCGCGGCGATCGCGTCGTCGGCGGTGGCGTTGGCGACGGTCGCCAGCACCTTGTCGTCGGACGGGTCGAGCACGTCGAACGTCGAAGATCCGTCGCGTTGTTCACCGCCGATCCACAGTCCGGTGGGCACTGACGACAGCAGCTTCGCGGTATCCATAGTTCCTCTCTTACACCTTCAGGCGTTGTCCCGCACTAGGGTCATCGTCATGAGTGCCGACATACCCGATATCACGGCAACCAGTGCATGGCAGGCATTGCAACGGCATCACGACGACATCGGCGACAGGCATCTGCGGCAGCTGTTCGCCGACGACCCGGCACGCGGAACCGAGTTGACGCTGACGGTCGGCGATCTCTATATCGACTACAGCAAGCACCGGGTGACGCGGGAAACGTTGCAGCTGCTTGTGGACCTGGCCCGCGCCGCGCGGCTGGAGCAGCGCCGCGACGCGATGTTCGCCGGGGTGCACATCAACACCTCGGAGAACCGTGCCGTGCTGCACACGGCCCTGCGGTTGCCGCGCGATGCCGAGCTGGTCGTCGACGGCCAGAACGTCGTCGAGGATGTGCATGCGGTGCTGGACCGGATGGGCGACTTCACCGATCGGCTGCGCAGCGGAGAGTGGACCGGCGCCACCGGCGAACGCATCAAGACCGTGGTGAACATCGGCATCGGCGGCTCGGATCTCGGCCCGGTGATGGTCACGTTGGCGCTGCGCCATTACGCCGACGCCGGCATCACGGCCCGGTTCGTGTCCAATGTGGATCCCGCGGACCTGGTCGCCAAGCTCGACGGGCTCGACCCTGCCACAACGCTTTTCATCGTAGCATCCAAGACGTTCTCGACGCTGGAGACGCTGACCAACGCGACGGCCGCGCGCCGCTGGCTGACCTATGCGCTCGGGGATGCCGCGGTGGCAAGGCATTTCGTCGCAGTGTCGACCAACAAGAAGCTGGTCGACGACTTCGGCATCAACACCGAGAACATGTTCGGCTTCTGGGACTGGGTCGGTGGCCGCTACTCCGTCGACAGCGCAATCGGATTGAGCGTGATGGCTGTCATCGGTAAGGAGCGCTTCGCCGAGTTCCTGGCCGGGTTCCACATCGTCGACGAGCATTTCCGCACCGCACCGCTGGAGGCCAACGCGCCGGTGCTGCTGGGTCTGATCGGCTTGTGGTACAACAACTTCTTCGGGGCGCAGTCGCGGGCGGTGCTGCCCTACTCCAACGACCTGTCGCGGTTCGCGGCGTACCTGCAGCAGTTGACGATGGAGTCCAACGGCAAGTCGGTGCGCGCCGACGGCACCCCGGTGACCACCGACACCGGTGAGATCTTCTGGGGCGAACCGGGAACCAACGGCCAGCACGCGTTCTACCAACTGCTGCACCAGGGCACGCGGCTGGTGCCCGCCGACTTCATCGGGTTCTCGCAGCCCACAGACGATCTCGCGACCGCCGACGGCTCGGGCAGCATGCACGACCTGTTGATGAGCAACTTCTTCGCCCAGACCCAGGTGCTGGCGTTCGGTAAGACCGCCGAAGAGATCGCCACCGAGGGCACCCCGCCGGAAGTGGTGCCGCACAAGGTGATGCCGGGCAACCGGCCCACCACGTCGATCCTGGCCACGAAGTTGACCCCGTCGGTTGTCGGCCAGTTGATCGCGCTCTACGAGCACCAGGTGTTCACCGAGGGCGTGATCTGGGGCATCGACTCGTTCGACCAGTGGGGTGTCGAACTCGGCAAGACCCAGGCCAAGGCGCTGCTGCCGGTGATCACCGCCGACGCCTCGCCCGGGGAACAGTCGGATTCCTCGACGGACGCGCTGGTGCGGCGCTACCGCGTGGAGCGCGGTCGCCCGGCTTAGCGGTCGGGATCGGGGCGGATCCCCCTCCCCGACTGTGCGGTTTCATACGCGACACGCCGGGCGCGGCGTATCGAACCGCACACTCGCGCAAACGCAACGCAGCGCACACTCCCAGCGGAGCGTGCGCCGCGCGGCGTCAGTCAGCTAACCGGTTACGGGGCGGGGATGTTGATGCACCCGATGTTCGGGAGGCATCCGCTCGCGCCGCCGGGACCGGCGACACCACCGGGGCCACCGGGAGCCAGCGAACCGCTGGCCCCACCCGGACCGGCCGAACCCTCAGGGCCACCGGGGATTACACCCTCGGCGCCGCCCAGGTCAGCGGTGCCCTGGGGGCCGCCGGGCACGTGCACATCGGCACCGCCACCGGGGCCGGCGTCGATGTTGCCGATGCCGGCACAGGGCGTGCCGTCGGCGTTCACGCAAGGCGGAGGCGGCGGCTGCGCACCGGCGATCGGTGCGGCGGCGATCGCTGCGGCCGCCGCGCCTGCGAACAACAGGGGCGTCAATTTCGTCAGCTTCACGTTCATGTTCTGTGGCTACCACCGTGGCGCGGCGATGAAACATCCGATGTTCATACTCGGCCGAGGCGCCGCAGTCCGGAAACGGTGTCCGCCAGCGTTTCCTGCGGGTCCCGATAGGTGATGCCGAGCTCGTTCTCGCTCGGTGAGTCGTCGCATGACGGCATCTGGGTGTAGTACTGCATGGCCGCTGCCGTCATCGGCGCGTCGAACGGCAGATACGGTCCGACCACGTCGACCACTCGGCCGATGTTCCGGAGTAGAACGTCCGGGATCGGGTACACCCGAAGTGACACGCCCGCCGCGCGTCCGATCATCGACGCCAGGTCGGCGATCTCGACGCGCCTACCGCCTGCCATGTATCGCCGCGGGCCCTTGCCGGGTTCGAGCAGCGCGGCGTGCAGGGCGGCGAGGTCTCGCACGTCGACCACCGTCCATGCCGCACCGCGGCCGGGCACCCCGCGCATCTGGATCGCCGCCTGAACGCCCTGGGCCGCTTCGCCGAACTGATCGCCCGCCGGAGGCCCGAGCACCATGCCGGGATACGTGATGCTGACGGGCGCACCCGCCTCCTGCAGTCCGCGCGCGTACTTCTCGACCTCCGCCTTGGACTTCCCGTAGCCGTCCGACCCGCCCGCGACCGGAAGATCGGCATGCAGTCTGTGACAGCCGGGGCGGAACAACGCCGTGAAACTCGAGACGTACACGATCGGGTCAAGGCCACGGTCGGCGGCCACCCCGAGCACGTTCCTGGCGCCGGCGAGGTTGGTCCGCAACATCGCGTCGGCTTGCCGGGGGTCGATGGAGACCATTGCCGCGGAATGGATTACCGCATCGCAGCCGTCCATGGCCGCGGCCGTCGAGGAGGCGTCGGCGATGTCGCCGACGGCGTAGTCCCCGGTGTCCCCGGTGTCCATGCCGATCTGCGCGGCGCTTGTCGCCAGCCGTGCCGGGTTGCGGACCAGAAATCTCACCTGGTGGCCCGCCTCGACGACGGCCTTGGCCGTCCACGCGCCGACGAATCCGGTCCCACCCGTCACCAACACCCTCATGGCGGTGCGTATTACCCGTCAGCGCGAGCCGCTACACGCGACGACCTAGGCGAACGGTCTGGTCATCCGCGGCGGCAGCACCTTCAGCAGCTGCACCAGCGGAGCCCACGGCCACCACGGCACCGCCGCCCGTCCGGTCTCGCGTTCGATGGCAGCGACCATCGCGCGCACCCCGGTTTCGTTGTCCACCATCAACATCGTCGACTTGGACTTCGCTGTCATCTCCGACTCGATGTAGCCGGGTTCGAGGACGGTCACCTTGATCGGCCCCTTGGAGTACTCCGCGCGCAGCGATTCGCCGAGCGATGAGACCCCGGCCTTGCTGGCGGCGTATGCGGCTTTCACGCCGGGCACCCCCTTGTTGCCGAGCACCGATGACACCAGCACCAGGTGCCCACCGCCCGACTCCTTGAACATCTCCAGCGCCGTCTCGATCTGCACAAGTGCCGCAACGAGGTTCGTCTCGATGGTGGCCTTGTTCGCCCACAGCTTGCCCGATCCCAGCGGCGCGCCCTTGCCGATGCCCGCGTTGACGATGACACGGTCGATGCCGCCCAGGTCGCCTGCGAGCTGTTTGAACACCGTCGGCACCTGATCGTGGTCGTTGACGTCGAGGGCGGCGACGGCGACCTTGATGTGCCGATGCCGGTCGAGCAGCTCGGCCTTCAGCTCGTCGAGGCGGTCGGTGCGGCGGGCGCACAGCGCCAGGTCGCGGCCCTTCGCGGCGAACGCGCGAGCCATCCCGGCGCCCAGCCCGGAGCTGGCGCCGGTGATCAGGATCTTCTGCCGAGTCACCCCGACAGACTAAGCCAGCGTGATCGGCGTCAGGATGGACACATGGTTTTCCTGCGGTGGGCGGCGTCTCTGCTGGTGGCGGTCGGTGCGTGGGGGTCCCAGGCCGCTGCCCATGCCGAGCCCGTCGGCCCGCTGTACCGGCTGGTCGACACCGCGGCGCAGCGGCTGGCCACCGCCGAACCGGTCGCGGCGGCGAAATGGCTGCACGGCGGGCCGATCACCGACCCGTCGCGCGCCGAGGCGGTCCTCGACGCCGTGGCCGCCGACGCGGCCGCGCACGGAGTCGACCAGGGCTGCGTGCGAACGGTCTTCGCCGACCAGATCGATGCCACCGAGGGCATCCAGTACACCCGCTTCGGCCAGTGGAAGCTCGAACCGGCCACGGCGCCCACCGCCGCACCCGATCTTTCTCAGTCGCGCGCGCAGATCGACGGGTTCAACCGAGCCATGGTCGACAAGATTGCGCAGCAATGGGATTGGCTGCATGGGCCGGACTGCACGTCCGTGCTGGCGGATGCGACGGAAGACGTCGCCGCCGCCCGCGACCTCGATCCGCTGTACCGGCATGCGCTGTCGGCGGCCACCCGGTCCTACTGCCCGCGCAGCTGATCCGACGTAAACTCGAGCGCATCGACGAACCCCGGAAACGACCCCGCCAAGAACGGTCTCGAGACACCGTGGAGGTGCTGCTCGAGTCCGCGGCGCAGGTGTTCAACCGCGAAGGCCTCAGGGCGACGACCAACCGCATCGCCGAGCGCGCCGGCGTGTCGATCGGCAGTCTCTACCAATATTTTCCGAACAAGCAGGCGCTGCTGCGCGCGTTGGCCCAGCGTCACGTCGACGAGGCGCAGGCCCGCATGGACGAGGTCTTCAAGCGGCTGCGCGACGAGGAACCGCCGTTCGAGGATTCCATGCGCATGCTCTTGGAGGCCGTCGTCGACCTGCACCGCGACCGTCCGGGCCTGCACCGGCTGATGCATCGGCTCGGCCCGCGCCTGCCCGCCGATCTCGACGTGCTGCGCTCGTTCGAGGACGACATCTGCGGAGAGGTCGCCTACCACCTGGTGCGGTGCGGCCGCGACGGCGGCGACGCCGAGTTGACCGCCCAAACCGTGGTCCACGCGGTCGACGCGCACCTGCACCGGGTCATGACCGCCCGCGATATGGACGTCGAACAGCTGGTCGCCCTGGTCAGCCGGGTGGCGCCGCCGTCCTAGGGGGCCGTATCCGGCGAACCCGACAGCACCTCGTCGCGCACCGTGCGCAGCGCGTCGACCAGTTGGCTCAGACCGGGCTCCTCGATCGGGTAGTGTCCGCAATTCTCCAGCAGCACAAGGTTTGTCAGTCCGGCGATGCGATCAAGGAAACGGATACTGACCTCCGGCGGGGTCCAGCGGTCCGCTGCCGGATGCACCAGGGTGACCGGCGCCGCGCGGAACGTTTCAGGCTGGGCGTGCTCGAAGTTCAGCCAGCTGCAGAGGAATCCGAGCGGCACCCGCACCCCGCCGCCCTTCGGGTCGGTGGCGCACAGCCGGGTCAACTCGGGATCGAGGCTCATGTTGTTCATGTCCACAAGCCAGCGGATCGGCACCCGCACGCGGCCGCACAGCAGGTCGACCGCCTTCATCAACGAAGGCGCGACCGGCCCGATCGCCGGGATGCGCGCGGCCGCCCGCCGCGCCGCGCGATCGGACGTATCGAGCAGGCAGGTGGCGACGACGTGGGCGATTTCACCTGTACGCGCGGCGGTTTCGTAAGCCATCAGCCCGCCCATGCTGGCGCCGAGCAGCACGAGCGGACGCCGGTCATGCGCGCGTTCCGCGGCCACGAGGTCGGACAACAGATCGAGCCAGTCCTGGTAGCGGACCGACCCCGGGTCGGGCTCGACGGTATCGCCGTAGAGCGGCATGTCCGGTGCCAGCACTTCGACGCCTTCGCGCGCGACGGCGGCCGCGATCGGCCACAAAGCACCCGAGTAGCCGCCGCCCCCGTGGATGACCATCAGGCGGATCGCCGCGTCCGGCGCGCTCGCCCGCGCGACGTGGATCCTGCGACCGCGCCAGGACCACCAGGTCGAGGTCGGGTCGATCGGCGGATCCGGGCGGTGGCGGGCGGGCAGGAACGACGCGTATCTGCGGTACTCCATGCCTTCGAGCGTCGGGCATCCCGCCCGCCGGGGCAACTCGCATTCGCCCAGGCGGCCTCGACCCTGCACAGCGGCTTGACCAGGCGCGATTTCGCCGGACGGCGACCCGGCCATCGCGTGCTCACATTTACTTGAGCAGCCGCGACAACCGCCGGTCGGCAAGCACCTTTCCGCCGGTCTGACACGTCGGGCAGTACTGGAACGACTTGTCGGCGAAGGACACCTCGCGCACGGTGTCCCCGCATACCGGGCACGGCAACCCGGTGCGCGCGTGCACCCGCAGCCCGGACCGCTTCTCCCCCTTCAGGGTCGCCGCCTGCTGACCGACCGAGCGTTCGACGGCGTCGGTCAGGATGCTGATCATCGCGTCGTGCAGGGCGGCCAACTGCGCCTCGGTCAGCTTGCCTGCGGTCGCGAACGGCGACAGCCGGGCGGCATGCAGGATCTCGTCGCTGTAGGCATTGCCGATGCCCGCGATCACCTTCTGGTCGGTGATGACGGTCTTGAGCCGGCCGCTGTGGTTTCCCAGGACATCCGCCAGTTCGTCGGGACCCAGGGACAACGCATCGGGACCCAGCGCGGCGATGCCGGGCACCGAGGCCGGATCGTCGACGAGCCACACCGCAAGCCGCTTCTGCGTGCCGGCCTCGGTGAGGTCGAAACCCGGTGCCTCGCCGGGGGTTCCGAGATGCACACGGAGCGCGATCGGTCCCTTGCCGGGTTTCAGCGGCGCCGCGGCCAGCTTGTCCGACCAGCGCAGCCAACCCGCCCGTGACAGGTGGGTGATCAGGTGGTGGTCACCCACCTGCAGACCGAGGTACTTGCCCCACCGGCCGGCGCCGGTGACGGTTTGGCCGTGCAGCGCCGACGGCGGCGGGTCGAAGGTCTTGAGCACCGACAACGCCGACACGTCGATGCGTCCGACAGTCAGGCCGACAGCGTGCCGGCGCAGGTGGTCGGCGAGCGCTTCGACCTCGGGCAGTTCAGGCATGTCTCTAGTCTGCCGTCCGCACCACCAGCGACAACAGCCAACTGACGACCGAAAGCACGATCGCCGCCCAGATCGCCGTCCACCAGAAGTCGTCGATGTAGAGGCCCCAGTGGGTGGTGTTCTCGGTGATCCACGACGTGATCCACAGCATCAGCGCGTTGATGACGATGTGGAACAGGCCGAGGGTGAGGATGTAGAGCGGGATCGAGATGATCTGCACGATCGGCTTGATGACCGCGTTGACCAGACCGAAGATCACCGCGACGACGAAGATGACCCCGACTGTCTGTAGCGTCGAATCACCGCCGACGAAACGGATACCGGGGACGATGAGCGTGACGACCCATAAGGCCAGCCCGGTCAACGCCGCGCGCAACAGGAACGACATCGCATCAGCCTAAACCAGGCAACGCAGGGAAGGGCCGAACATGGAATTCGCGCAACGCACCGTCGACCTCGCCCGGCGCAACGTCGAGGAGGGTGGCCGCCCGTTCGCCACCGTCATCGTCAAGGACGGTGAGGTCATCGCCGAAAGCGCCAATCAGGTTGCCCAGACGCATGATCCGACCGCCCACGCGGAGATCCTCGCGATCCGCCAGGCGTGTACGAAGTTGGGTACCGAGCACCTCACCGGTACGACGATCTACGTGCTGGCCCACCCGTGCCCGATGTGCCTCGGCTCGTTGTACTACTGCTCCCCTGACGAGGTCGTGTTCCTCACGACCCGCGACGCCTATGAGCCCGGATTTTTCACGGAAACTTGTGTTTGGTGGTGTGTAGATAAGCGAA
>NZ_ATDN01000010.1 GCF_004014805.1 Mycolicibacterium elephantis DSM 44368 | reverse complement strand
TCGTTAACCAAGCGGCCTAAATGTTTCCCTCACCACTTGACAATGCCTCGCGCTTTTTCGCCGAAATGTCCCTTTCGGCGGCGGCGCCGGACGTGGCGAACGGCGCCGGCCACCAGATGCGCGGGCCGATCAGCGTGAACAACGCCGGGATGATCACCGTGCGCACCAGGAACGTGTCCACCAGGATGCCGAGGCCGACGATGATGCCCACCTGGGTCAGCACGATCAGCGGCAGCACACCCAGGACACAGAACACCGCCGCCAGCACGATGCCCGCGCTGGTGATGACCGCGCCGGTGGCCGACACCGCACGCACGATGCCGTCGCGGGTGCCGTGCTCGGGTGTCTCCTCGCGGGCGCGGGTGACCAGGAAGATCGTGTAGTCCACGCCGAGCGCCACCAGGAACAGGAACGCGAACAGCGGCGCGGTGTTGTCCAGCGCGGGGAAGCCGAAGAGGTGCACACTGGCCCAGCCACCCAGCCCGAGCGCGGCCAGCGCGCTGAGCACCGTCACCGCCACCAGCACCAGCGGCGCCAGCGCCGACCTCAGCAGCACGTACAGCACCGCCAGCACCACCACGAGGATCGCGGGCACCACGACCAACCGGTCATGGCCGGCCGCGGCGCTGGCGTCACGCGCGGTGGCATCCGACCCGCCCACCAGGGCGCCGTCGTCGACCGCGGACACCGAGGCGCGCAGCTCGTCGACGACCGTGAACGCCTCGTCGGACGCCGGTTCCGCGTCGATCACCACCGACCACTGCGTGAGCCCGGCGGGGCTTTGGCCCGCCTGGGTCACCGAAACGACGCCGGGCGTGCCGATGATCGCCTGTTCGACGGCCTCGGCCTTCTCGGTCGGTGCGACGACGTGCGCCGGGTCGGTCAGGCCTCGGGGAAAGTGCTCCGACAGCCGCTCGTATCCGGTGACCGACTCGGCCTGCACCCGGAACTGTTCGGTCTGGGACAGCCCGACCGGCGTGTTCCACACCCCGATGCACAACATCGCCAGCCCCGCGATGGACACCGCGGCCACGCTGGCTGGCCGGCGAGCCACCGATTCGGCGATGCGATGCCAGATCCCGCTGTCGGTAAGCGGTTTGGCGCCCACCTGCGGGATGAACGGCCAGAACAACCGCCTGCCGAACAGCGCCAGCAGCGGCGGCAGCACCAGCAGCACGTACACCGCCGCGACGATCAGACCCGCCGCCGCCTGCACACCGAGGCTGCGCACGCTCGGCGACGAGGCGAAGATCAGCGTCAGCAGCGCCAGCACCACCGTCGCGTTGCTCGCCAAGATCGCAGGCCCGGCCTGGCGCACCGCGATCGCCAACGCCTCGCGGTGGTTTTCGTTGCGGCCCAACTCCTCTCGATACCGCGAGATGAGCAGCAACGCGTAGTTGGTGCCCGCCCCGAACACCAGCACGCTGGTGATGCCCGACGTCGACCCGTCCGGCGTCATGCCGACGGCCTGCGCGACGGCCGTGCCCAGCACCGCGGCCACCCGGTCGGCGAACCCGATCACCGCCAACGGCACCAGCCACAACACCGGGGAGCGGTACGTGATGATCAACAGCAGTGCCACCACTATGGCCGTCACCGCCAGCAGCGTGATGTTGGCGCCCGAGAACGAGTTGGCGATGTCGGCGCCGAACGCCGGGCCGCCGGTGACCTCCGTGCGCAGCCCCGGCGGCAGCCCCGCCGCGGCGTCGGCACGCAGTTCGGTCACCGCGTCGGTGAGCTCGAAGCCGGACAGGTCGGCGTCCAGCGGCACCGCCGCCAGCGCTGCCTGGCCGTCGGCCGAGACCTGCGCGGGCCACTTCTGCGTGACGGCGTCGAGGTCGGCCGGGCTCAGCGCGGCGCCGTCCTCGCGGGTGACGACGATGATCGCGGGTGCGCTGTCCCCGCCCGGGAACTGCGCGCGCACTTCGTCGACGCGGGCGGACTCGGCGGTGTCGGGCACCGGCACCGGCGAGCGGCTGCTCGATTCATCGGTGCCGGCCAGTGCCATCAGGACGCCCGAGAGGGCGACCACGAGCACTGCCACTATCCAGGACACGCGTCGCGACATGCCTCCAATATTCGCGACATGCCTCCAATATTCGCGACATGCCTCAAATATTTCAGAGCCGGGTCAGAGCCCGTCCGGCCCGGCATCTGGCAGGGTGGACCTCGCCATGAGTGACACGACTGAGGACGACACACCGGCGCAGCCCGCGGCAGCGAACTCGACGGTGATGCTGCTGGGCGCCGGCGAACTGAGCCGCGAGCTCGCGCTGGCCTTTCAGCAGTTGGGCGCCGAGGTCATCGCGGTGGACCGCTACGCCGACGCGCCGGCGCACGGGGTGGCCGATCGCTCCGTCGTCGCCCGGATGAGCGACGCCGACGAACTGACCGCGCTGATCGAGAAGGAGAGCCCGCGCTACCTCGTGGCCCAGGCCGGGTTGATCGCCGCCGACACGCTGATCGCCGTCGCCGAGCGCGGTGACGTCGAGGTGTTCCCCACGCCGCGCAGCACACGGCTGTCATTGGACCGGGAGGGGCTGCGCCGGCTGGCCGCCGACGAACTCGGTCTGCCCACCGCGCCGTTCTGGTTTGCCGGCTCCGCCGAGGAGCTGACCGCGGTGGCGCAGCACGCCGGCTTTCCGCTGGTGGTCAAGCCGGTCACGGCGGCGGCGGGCGAGGGGGAGTCGGTGCTGCTGCGCGCCGAGGACGTCGAGCCCGCGTGGCAGCGCGCGGTGGCGGCCGGGCGGATCCCGCACAACCGGGTGATGGCCGAAACGGTCGTCGACGTCGACTTCGAGATCACCCTGCTGACCGTCCGGACCACCGGGCCGACGGGGCCGGCCGTGCACTTCTGCGAGCCGATCGGGCACCGCCAGGTCGACGGCGGCGTGCTGGAATGCTGGCAGCCGCAGCCGATGCCGCCCGCCGCGCTGGACGTCGCGAAGTCGATCGCGGCGCGCATCGTCAACTCGCTGGGCGGGCGAGGGGTGTTCGGTGTCGAGCTGCTGGTGCGCGGCGACGAGGTGTACTTCGACAGCGTGCGGCCACGGCTGCACGACAGCGGCCTGGTGACGCTTCGCTCCCAACGGCTTTCGGAGTTCGAGTTGCACGCCCGCGCGATCCTCGGGCTGCCGGTCGACACGATCATGATCTCCCCGGCGGCCGCCGAAGTGACCTACGCGGGCGCCGAACCGACCGCCGCCTCCGGCGTCGACCCGCAGGTCGTGCTCGCCGATGCGCTGACCGTCGCCGAAAGCGACGTGCGGTTGTTCAACCGGCCCGACGACAGCGAGGCACCGCGCCGTCTGGGGGTGGCCATCGCCACCGCGGCCGATCCGATCGTGGCCCGCGACCGCGCCAAGCGGGTCACCACCGCGCTTCGCGGGCTCTGGTAGCGGTGTCCGAGCCGAACCCTGCCGACCGGCCGACCATGACGCCGTTTCTGGCGGGGTTGGGCGTCGTTGCGCTCGTCGCGATCGTCTTCGGGTTGTTCAACCTGTTGGGCGGCGACGAGCCCTCTCCTGAGCAGCAGATCATCCGCGCGGCGGTCGGCCAGAACGACGCGCTGCAGCGACTCAGTTACGCCGATTTCCGTACCTACACGTGTGCTGCCGAGCAAGGCACGGAAGCCGATGTGCTTGCCGAGCAACGCGATTCGGTCGACTCGCGCGGCCAGCGGTTCGTCGACGAAGTCACCGACATCAAGGTCGACGGGGATCGTGCCCGTGCCAAGGTGACATACCATTTCGACAAGGCGCCCGACACCAAAAGCAGTGCGACCATGAGCTTTGTCCGCGAGGACGGGGCATGGAAGGTCTGTTCGGCCGGTCCCAGGTAGCTGTGGGAGACTTCGGTCCGTGAGCTATGCCGGAGATATCACGCCCGAGGAGGCCTGGACGCTGCTGACCGACGTCCCGGAGGCGGTGCTGGTGGACTGTCGCACCGAAGCCGAGTGGCGCTTCGTCGGGGTACCGGATCTGGCCACGCTGGGGCGTGATGTCGTGTTCATCGAATGGAACCGCACCGACGGCACCCACAACGAGGCGTTTGTCGACGATCTCGTCGAGAAGGTCGGCGAAGCGGGCGACCGGCCGGTGGTGTTCCTGTGTCGCTCGGGCAACCGCTCGATCGGCGCCGCGAAAGCGGCCACCGCGGCTGGTATCGCGCCGTCCTACAACGTGCTCGACGGGTTCGAGGGCGACCTCGACGAGCACGGCCACCGCGGGGGCCGCGGTTGGAAAGCTGTCGGCCTGCCCTGGAAGCAGTCATGAGCGAGCACGACAGCGACCAGGACGAGGTGCCCTCGGTGCGCCGCCCGGCCGCGCTGCCCGACGGCGTCGGCCCCGGCACCATCGGTGTGCGCGGCGGGTTGCTGCGGTCGCACTTCGAGGAGACGGCCGAGGCCATGTACCTCACCTCGGGCTACGTCTACGCGTCGGCCGCCGAGGCCGAGAAGGCGTTCACGGGGGAGATCGACCGCTACGTGTACTCGCGGTACGGCAACCCGACCATCTCGATGTTCGAGGAGCGGCTGCGCCTGATCGAAGGTGCACCCGCGTGCTTTGCGACGGCCACCGGGATGGCGGCGGTGTTCACGTCGCTGGGCGCGCTGCTGGGCGCTGGTGACCGCCTGGTCGCGGCGCGCAGCCTGTTCGGGTCGTGCTTTGTGGTGTGCAACGAGATCCTGCCCCGCTGGGGTGTGGAAACGGTGTTCGTCGACGGCGAAGATCTGTCCCAGTGGGAAGAGGCGCTGTCGGTGCCCACCGCGGCGGTGTTCTTCGAGACCCCGTCGAACCCGATGCAGTCGCTGGTCGACATCGCCGCGGTGTGCGACCTCGCTCATGCGGCGGGCGCAAATGTGGTGCTGGACAACGTCTTTGCGACGCCGATCCTGCAACAGGGTTTCCCGCTCGGTGTCGACGTCGTGGTGTACTCGTGCACGAAGCACATCGACGGGCAGGGCCGTGTGCTCGGCGGGGCGATCCTGGGCGACAAGACCTACATCGACGAACCGGTGCAGAAGCTGATGCGGCACACCGGGCCGGCGATGAGCGCGTTCAACGCGTGGACGCTGCTGAAAGGCCTGGAGACGCTCAAGGTTCGGGTGGACTACCAGAACGCGTCGGCGCAGCGGATCGCCGAGTTCCTCGAGAACCATCCCGCCGTGAACTGGGTGCGCTACCCGTTCCTGCCGTCGCATCCGCAATACGACCTGGCCAAACGGCAGATGACCGGCGGCGGCACGGTGATCACCTTCGAGCTGGTCGGCGGTACGAAAGAGCGCGCCTTCGAGGTGCTCGACAAGCTGCGGCTCATCGACATCTCCAACAACCTGGGCGACGCCAAGTCGTTGGTCACCCATCCCTCCACCACCACCCACCGGGCGATGGGCCCCGAGGGCAGGGCAGCGATCGGCCTCGGCGACGGGGTGGTGCGAATCTCGGTGGGACTGGAGGAGACCGACGATCTGATCGCCGACATCGACCAGGCGCTGCGTTAGTGTCCAGGCGGTCCGAGGCGAAGAAGGCGCGGCGGCGCAAGCGGCGGGCCGCGCGCGACGAGCGTTGGGTGCCGGACGCGGTCATGAACTCGATGTCCCCCGATATCGAAATGGCGGCGCTGCTCGAGGAGTTCGATCAGCGAATCAGCGAGCGCGGCTGGGTCTTCGACGAGGAGGCCTCCGACGACGAGTCGGCGCTGTGGTGCTATCCACCGTCGCAGGTCGACGTCGACGACGACGAGATCGCCGACATGACGACGATCGTGCTGACCGCGGCCGGCGGTGCCGACGTCATCCACGTCGTGTTCGTCGGCACCGCCGATGACTACCAGTTCGCGTATCAGGAACTGTTCGAGTGTCTCGATGTGATCGAGGCATACCGCCACGGCGATCCGGTACCGAGCTTCACCGCTTAGGGCTCTCAAGGCGGCCGCGAGCGCTCTCAAGGCGGGCGCGAACGTTCCTTACCGCTCGAAATTTCGGCCGAATTTCGAGCGGTAAGGAACGTTCGCGGGGCATGGAACCGGGTGGCGGCCCAGGCGCGTCCTATACCCATGCGCCCGTTCATCGGTTCAGAGGCGGTGGCAGCTGGAGTCGTCAATCGGTACCAGCTGGCGACCCGACACGATGCGGTGTTTCGCAACGTGTATGTACCCAGCGGATACGTCGTAACGCCCGTCGACAAGGCCGTGGCGGCGTGGCTGTGGTCTGAGCGTCGTGCCACAGCCGCGGGTCTTTCCGCCGCCGCGCTGCACGGCATGCTATGGATCGACGCGCACCTGCCTGCCGAGATCAACCAGCCCCATCGCCACAAGACCAAGGGGATCTTGCTGCATTCCGACAAGCTCGCCGATGACGAGGTTTGCGTCGTGAACGGCATCCCGGCGACCACAGCCGCACGAACGGCGTACGACCTGGGACGTCGGCGTGGCCTGACCACCGCGGTGATCCGGCTCGACGCGCTCATGCAGGCGACTGATCTCAAGCCAGCCGATATCCAGCTGCTCGCCGATCGCCACCGCGGTGCACGGGGCATCGTCCAGTTGCGTGAAGCGATCAAGCTGTCTGATGTTGGCGCCGAGTCGCCCCAGGAGACGCGCACCCGACTGATCCTGACTCGGGCCGGACTGCGGCCACAGCGCACACAGCTCGAGGTCTTCGACGAATTCGGCGATTTCGTCGGCCGCATCGACATGGGCTGGGACGACTGGCGCGTAGGCGTGGAGTACGACGGAGTTCAACACTGGACGGACCCACAGGTGCGGGAGCGGGACATCGAGAAGCAGGCCAAATTCCAAGCGTTGAGATGGCGGATCATCCGCGTCAGCGCAAACATGCTTCGCTATCGCCCAGATGTCATCATCGGTCGCACCCGCGCGGCTTTACGCGCTGCGGGCGCACCATACTAGGCCACCCCTTGCGGCCGCGAACGTTCCTTACCGCTCGAAGTTTCCGCGGAAATTCGAGTGGTAAGGAACGTTCGGCGAGTACTAGTCCTCGACCACGCCCTGCGCGGATTGCGCGCGCTGCTCGTAGCTTTGGCGCGCGGCGGTGTCGAAGTCCAGGAACACGCGGTCCAAGCCGAGCCTCTTGTTCAGCCACCGGCGTCCGCGCGGGCCCAGCATCTGAGCGGCCTGCGCGGTGAACCGCAGCGGGGCCGGAACGGACACATGGGTTTTCGGCTTCTGCAGCGTCTTGACCACGGCCGCCGCGATGTCTTCGGGTTCCACCGGCTTGATCGCGCCGCCGCTCTTGGTGCCCGAGATCAACTCGGTCTTGGTGAACGGCGGCATGACGACCGAGACCTCGACGCCGTGCGGCGCCATCTCGTCGGCCAGCGCCGCCGACAGCCCCACCACGCCGAACTTCGCGCCCACATACACGACCTGCCCCGGCACCGGGATGAGCCCGGACAACGAGGCGATGTTGATGATGTGCCCGCTGCGGCGCGCGACCATGTCGCCGAGCACCAGCTGGCAGCCGGTGATCACGCCGTACAGGTTCACCTCGATCGAGGATCGGATCGCTTGCTCGGACTGCTCGAGGAATGGGCCGATCGGCATCACGCCGGCGTTGTTGATCAGGACGTCGATGTGGCCGCCGCCGTCGGTGCGGGCCTTGTCCAGAAACGCCGCGAACGAGTCGCGGTCGGTGACGTCGAGCGGGTAACCTGACACCGGGCCGAGCTTGGTGAGCTGTGCGACGGCCGACTCCTGAAAGGCCACGTCACGGTCGCCGATGACCACCCGTGCGCCGCGTTCCAGCAGCGCTTTCGCGGTCGCGTACCCGATACCGCGGGCAGCACCGGTGATGGCGATGGTCTTGCCCCTGATGTTGTCCATGCGGCCGAACTTTACACGTGTCAAGTTCTGGGTGGAAGTGCGCTGGAATAGGCCTCGACGGGCCACGGTAGACATTGAGGTGATGTCACTTCGCTTCGTCTCGGTCGATCCGGACCACCCGCTGGCGCAGCCGCTGCTCGCCGAGTTGGCCGTCGAGTACGCCAACCGCTACGGCGGCACCGAGGAGCGGGTCATGAGGTGGTTGCGCTCGGTGCCTCCGCAGGACTTCGCCGCGCCGGGTGGCGGGCTGCTGATCGGCCTGCTCGATGACCAACCGGTGACCGGTGGCGGGTTCTGCCGCTTCGACGACGACACCGCGGAGCTCAAACGCATCTGGACCGACAGCCGCCATCGGCGCCGGGGCCACGCGAAGGCACTGCTCGCCGCGCTGGAAACCGAGATCGCCGCCCGTGGCTACCGACGCGTGTACCTGATGACCGGCGACCGCCAACCCGAGGCCGAAGCGCTTTATCTGGCAACCGGATACACCCGGCTGGCCGAGCCACTGCCCGCCGACGGCGACGTGTTTCCCGTCGCGTTCGTCAAGTGGCTGGATGGGTACCCCGGGGTGGACCGCACCGGCCGAAAGGCGCCGACGACATCGGAAGTGGACATGTGACCTTGACGCAGACGACCGTCGGCTGGCTGATCCTGTTGGCCGCCGCCGGCACGTTTGTGCTCGGGCTGGCGTCGCGGGTGTTCATCGGCCGCAGGCGGGAGACCAGGGCGGTGCGCGGCATGGTGCGTGCGTTCCGCAAGACCGGCGTGGCGCGGGTGTTGTTCGGCCGGTTCCGCGACGACGTGCTCGACGACGACGAACTCGACACGATGATCCTGATGCCCGCCATCGTGGTGGCGTGCGGCCTGTGCCTGACGGCGATCTTCCTGCTGGGCTACCAGACCCTCACTTGAGAGCCGAGACGCGCCTGGCGGTTTCGGCGGCCTCGCGGACCGATCCGCGCCACACCGGGCCGTGCCCGGGCAGCAGCACCTCGGCGTCGAGCATCGCCAGCGCGCCCAGGCTGCGCACACAGCCGTCCTGGTCGTGGTTGAACAGCTTGGGCAGCAGTTGCGGCCCGCCCCGTGAGATCAGCGGATGGCCGGTGACCAGGGCGTCGCCCGCGACCAGTACGCCGTCTACCAGGTACGAGCAGTGGCCGCCGGTGTGGCCGGGGGTGGGAACGGCCATCGGCCGACCGGGCAAGCTCGCGGCCACGTCCTCGGTGAGCGGTCGGGTGGCCGGGATCCCCTCGCGCGTCAGTGCGCCCTTGCGGGTGATCGCCACGGTCCACGCGAGGTAGCGCGGGTGCCAGATGTGCTTGGCGATGTCGGCCGGCGACGCCTGCTCGAGGTACTCGCGCTTGGAGTGCCCCACTTCGGCGGTGTGTGAATACACGGGTGTGCCATGGGTTTTCGAGAACCAGATGGCCGATCCGAGATGGTCGATATGCGCGTGGGTCAACAGGATCGCACGCAGGTGCTCGACGCCGAAACCCAGCTGGCGCAGCGAGGCCAGCACCTCGTCGCGGCTGCCGGGAAACCCGGCGTCGATCAGCAGCACGCCGTCGCCGTCGGTGACCAGCGTCCAGTTGACGAGGTCGGTGTAGGCGAAATGGACGGTGTCGGTGATTTGAACAAGCTCGGTACGGACCGGTGCCATCCCGCGAGTCTAGGCAGTGGAGTAGAAACGAACACGTGGCTGAACTCAAACTGGGATACAAGGCGTCGGCGGAGCAGTTCGCCCCACGCGAGCTCGTCGAACTGGGCGTCGAGGCCGAAGCGCACGGCATGGACAGCGCGACGGTGAGCGATCACTTCCAGCCTTGGCGTCACGAGGGCGGCCACGCGCCGTTCTCGCTGGCGTGGATGACCGCGGTCGGTGAGCGCACCAAGCGGATCGTCCTGGGCACCTCGGTGCTGACGCCGACGTTCCGCTACAACCCCGCTGTGATCGCGCAGGCGTTCGCCACCATGGGGTGCCTGTATCCGGACCGGATCTTCCTCGGGGTGGGCACCGGAGAGGCGCTCAACGAGATCGCCACCGGCTACGAGGGCGACTGGCCGGAGTTCAAGGAGCGGTTCGCCCGGCTGCGCGAATCCGTGCGGCTGATGCGCGAGCTGTGGCTCGGCGACCGGGTGGACTTCGACGGCGAGTACTACCACACCAAGGGCGCCTCGATCTACGACGTGCCCGAGGGCGGCATCCCGGTCTACATCGCCGCGGGCGGTCCGGTGGTGGCCAAGTACGCCGGGCGAGCGGGCGACGGGTTCATCTGCACGTCGGGCAAGGGTGAGGAGCTGTACAAGGACAAGCTCATCCCCGCGGTCGAGGAGGGCGCCGAAGCCGCGGGCCGCAGCGTCGACGACATCGACCGGATGATCGAGATCAAGATCTCCTATGACCCCGATCCGGCCCTGGCGCTGGAGAACACCAGGTTCTGGGCACCGCTGTCGCTGACCGCCGAGCAGAAGCACAGCATCGACGACCCGATCGAGATGGAGAAGGCCGCCGACGCGCTGCCGATCGAGCAGGTCGCCAAGCGCTGGATCGTGGCGTCAGATCCCGATGAAGCCGTCGAAAAGGTTGGCCAGTACGTGAAGTGGGGCCTCAACCACCTGGTGTTCCACGCGCCGGGGCACGATCAGCGCCGGTTCCTCGATCTGTTTGAGAAGGATCTGGCGCCCCGGCTGCGCCGGCTCGGTTGATCTGTTCTTCGGTCGGCTCGGTGACAGCGGGCCGGCCCGTCGTGCGGTAGACGCGAAACCGCTCGTCGCCGGTTGCGCCGTACACCGAATGCACGAGCGTGCCCAGCCCGGCACCGTCTTGCCAGAGGGTCGGGTAGCGCAGGTTCAGGGCATCGGCGTTGCTGATGTTCGGGTTGCTCGCGACGATGTACTGAATCCCGAAGTCCCACGGCCGGTTCACCGCGGCGGCGAAGTCGTAGTCGCTGGTGATCAGGAACTGGCGTGGGTGATCGGATGCCAGCCAGATACCCCAGGTGTTGAACGTGTCCATCAGCACCGCGCCGTCAGGAAGCCGCTTGCGGTCGAAGTATTCGGCCAGCGCGCGGTCGTTGACCATCAGCCGGCGGTACCACTGTTCGGCGGGCGGATACCGTTCCTCGTCGAACAACGACCGCAGACCGAACTGCAGCTGCTGGTTGCCAATCCGCTCATTTCCCATCGCCGCCACGGTGACCGGAATCCCGATGGCAAGTGAGACGCACAGCAGCGCCGCCCCTGCGCGGCTTGCCGCGCTGTCCGCACGCCATCGATTCGTTCCCCGTGGCGCCGTCGGCTCCCACAACGCCAGCGCGACACAGATGACGAGCGGAATCGCCAGCAGGTAGAACCGGAACCAGCCGAAGGTGGTCGACGTGTACTGGCCCCAGACGGCGAAGGCCAGCACCGGGCCGAACACCGCGATCGGCACCAGCGCGTCGGCCTTCCGGCGCAACACGCTGTGCGCGACGGCGATCGCCACGGCCAGCAACGCGAACGGCTGCATGCCCAGCAGCCGCGCGGCGATCACCACCCAGTCGCTGGAGGCCGCCTCGGCAAGCGGTCCGCCCCGCTCCATCGCCGCGCTCACCTGACTGTCGTTGCCGTACTGCGACGACAACGTCGCGAACAGCTCGCCCGAAACCACCCAGCTGGTCAACGCCCACACGATGAACGCCGTCGCCAACGGGAACAGCACGATGATCACGCTGAGCATGGCGTTGTTGACTCGTTGCGATCGCCGCGCGGCCCGGAAGGCGACCGCCCCGACCAGCAGGGCCGCACCACACGCGGCGGGCACCGCTTCGTAACGGCACAGGTAGCCGAGCCCCAAAGCGATTCCGGCCCAGGTGAGGTCGCCCACCCGCTGCAGGTGAACCCATTGCATGAGATGGCGCACGCACCACAGCAGGAAGAACGTCTCGGCCGCTTCGCTCATCCCGGAGGCGCCGTAGATGACGATCATCGGCTGCAGCGCGAAGCAGCCGACAGCCAACCACCGCCACGCCGTCCCGACTCCGCGGTCCAGCGCGATGCGCCGCACCATCACGGCCGCACCGGCCATGAACAACGCGCTCTGCAGCACCCCGGCCAGGCCGTGTGTCTTCAGTTCCGGCCACCACTGGCTGAACGGGAGAATCGGTATCTGCACCATGCTGGGCAGCGGGTTCCAGACGAACCCGATGGCCGACAGGTGTGGCTGACGGCTCATCACCACATAGCCCGCGTTGGCCACTCGGCTCGGCGCGTCCGGGTCGAACATGTTGAACCGCAGTATCAGTACGGCCCCGACGGCGAAGTAGAGGCCGGCGAGCGCGACGAACAGACCGACCCCCCAGCCGCGCCGTGGGTCGGCGGCGCGTGCGGGGTCAGGGGTGTCGGCGCTTACGTGTCCGGCGAGCGCCGGGCCTACGGTCACCACCTCACCGGGTTCTCCGTCGTCTGCGGACCACGACCAGCGTCACCGCTGCGATGACGATCGCGGCACCGGCGGCAAGCGACACCCACGCCCACCACTTCCAGTGGTCGCCCGGATATTCGTTGACCAAACCCCCGCCCTCGCGCACGGTCAGGTTGACGGTTTGGCGTTCGGCGCCGGTCGCGACGACATCGCCGGTCAACGACGCCCAGCGGTTCTCAAGGCCGCGGATGTAGTTGAGCGCATCGCCGACCAACGACCAGTCCCCGCTGCCGGAGATCGCCAGCACGGTGCGACCGTTGTGGGTGAACGCCTGCACGAGGCCCAGCGGCCCGCCCAGATCCAGGTCGGTGTCCGGGCTCGCGTTGAAGCTGACGGTGTTCGGCGCACCCGGCTGAATCGGCGGGTTCATTGCCGCGTCGGCCAATTCGCTGCCTCCGGTGACCGCGAGAAGACCGGTGCCGGACGTGGCGGCGGCGGCGAACGTCGTGAGCCGGGGTCGCAACGCCACCGTCGTCTGCTGACCCATCAGGTTGATCGCCTGTGCGGCGTAGGTCAGATGTTCGGGGCTGTCGATCGCCACATCGAAGTCCGGTGTGAACGCCATCGGCAGTATCGGAAAGCCCCCGCGGTTGTGGGTTCCCGGCGTGACGGTCACCGTCGACTGTGGGGCAAGGGCGAAGGTCATGCGGTCGTTCACCGGCGCGCATTCCTGGCGCGGGGTGTAGCGCAACTCCATCGCCAAACCGATCGTGGAGGTGATCGATTCGGGGGGGATGTCACCGGTCACGTCGAGCACGCCCGAATCGTCGAGCACGTGGGTGGCCAGCACCGTCGATCCGGACCGGATCAAGACCGAGGCCTCCCCGCCGACCACGGGTGTGTACTTGGCTTTCAGGTGCACCTTCGCGTGGCTGATCGGGCCGAGGGCGAACTTGCTGACATCGAAGCCGGCATACAGCGTGCTGGTTCCCAACACCGAGGCCTCACCGGTCATGCCGAGCTGGGCGAAGGTCTTGATGTTCGTCGCCTGGCTGCGGTCCTCCAGCGCGGAAAGCGTTGCAGCCGAGGGAGTCTGGGCGAGGCTGAAACGTCGGTCGGCGAACAGGTCGACCTGCTGCACGAGTTCCTGCCCGGTGCCGGTGATCGCCAGCACCGCATCGGGGGTGCCGGGCTTTTCGACCTTCAGCCCCGCCGTGCCGCCGTCGCGGATGTCGATCACCCGCCGCGCGATGCTGCGGCCGGGCGGCACCGGGCCGTCGGCGTTGTCCACCTCGATGCGCACCGGCATCGGGCGGTACAGCTGGGTGAGCTCGGCGACCAGGTCCAGCGCGGCCTGCTGCTGGCTCTCGGTCGGCGCAGAGCCCACCCGGATCAGGACCTGGTCGAGGTAGCCGGGCAGAAAGTCCGCGACGGTCCTGGGATCCGGCGTGGGGCCCGAAAACGCCGCGGCCAGTTGGCTCAACGCCAACGTCGGTGGCTGCGAGCAACTGTCGGTGGCGGCGGACTTGTCGCGCAGGACGAAGTTGAGCTGGGCCTGGCCGTCCTTGATCTCGGCGGCCGAGATGTCGACTCTGAACGGAACGGTGGCCAGATCGCCGGGCACGGGGATGGTGCCGAGCACGATGCCTCGTCCGTCGAGAACCTCGATCCGGCCCTGGTTCACGTTGACCACCGAGCCGATCTGGCCGGTGAGCGTCGTCGGCTTGACACCCGAAGGCACGGGAACCGATACACCGGTGGTCTGGTTGGCCCCGATCAGCTCCAACCGATCTGGAAGCCCCAACTCGGGCCAGACGATCGGCGGTGTCACGTTCGAGCCGGGAACCCCGTGGCCACGGGGCTCTGCCGAGGCCTCTGGCAGCACGGGCTGCATGACCTGCGCCCACAGGGCTGCGACGAGGACGACGGCAGCCGCGACGGATCGGACGATTGTTTTCACCGACGATCTCCAGCAGATGGTGACGAGTTATGCGGTTGGGTCAGGCCGTGCACGGTCTTCTCCCAGAAGAACGGCCGGAACACCAACTGGTAGATGGCTTTTACGGCGGCCACTGCCTGAAGCAGCCAGTACAACGGTGTCAGGAGCGCGGCCGGCCAGAGGTGTGGTTTACCGAGCTCCTTGGTGACGACAAGGCCGGAGTACACCGACAGCGGAGCGCCGATGAGGAACAACGCCAAGCAGACGTAGTAGGTCACCGGCGGAAAGATCATGGCGATGACGGGCGGGCGGCCCAGCACCCACACCAGCATCGTGAACCAGAACACCAGATTGCAGACCGCGGCCAACGGGACCCCGCCGGTCATGTTGAGCAGGCGCAGAATCGCCTTGGTCCCGATCTCGCGTCGCAACCCTGCTGGGTTGCGCAGATGCACAAGCATCGTCTGCAAGTACCCCTTGTACCAGCGCGACCGCTGCCTGATCCAGTTCACCACGTCAGAATTGGCTTCCTCCAACGTGATCGAGTCGAGAATGAGCGTGCGATAGCCGTGCCGCGCCAGCCGCACCCCGAGGTCGGCATCCTCAGTGACGTTGAATTCGTCCCAGCCGCCGACCTCGCGCCAGGTGCGCGTGGACATGTGGTTCGAGGTACCGCCGAGGGGGACCACGCACCCTGCCTTTTCGACGGCGGGCAGGATCACGCCGAACCACTGGTCGTATTCCAGCGAGAACCAGCGGGTCAGCAAGTTCTGCCTCTCGTTGAAGTAGCCCAGTCTTGCTTGCAGGCAACCGATCTCGCTCGGCAGCCGTCGGAACGCAGCCACCGCGCGGCGGAGTTGCAGTGGGTCGGGGATGTCCTCGGCGTCGTAGATGGTCACCATCTCTCCGTGCAGGTCGGGCAGCGACATGCCGTAATTGCACGCCTTCGGCTTCGTTTTCGGCAGGCTGTGGGGAACCAGCACCACCCGGACCGACTCGAGCTCGGCTCCGATCAGCGCCGCCTGTGTCGCGACATCGTCCTCCTCGACCAGCAGCAGCACTTCCAGTTTGTCGCGGGGATAGTCGAGTTTGCCCACCCCGTTGAGCAGGTTCGTCACGATCGAGGGTTCGTCGTAGACGGGTAGCAGGACCGTGTAGACCGGAAGCTCGTCCTCGGCGAGCGCCAGCGCCTCTTCGCGGGTCACACGCACCATCGCCGACGCTCGAAGTCCTGTGAACAACAGGTAATTTCGATCGAGTGTGGCGGCCAGGTAGAGCAGTGCGACCGAACCTGTCAGCAGCGGGGCAACGATGCGCGGCGCCGCGATGACGGCTCCGACCACGATGACTGCCAGCGCGCCGAACCGCAGCATCGACTTTCGGTTCAGGGCCGTGCGGGCCGAGAAGTGAGACGGCAGAGACGCCGGTGTCGCCGTCTCGATCACCGCGTCGGCGCCCCGACCACCTCAGCCGACCGGACAAGCTGCCGCGTCAATCGGTCGGCGCGGTTGATCACCGCCGCGTCGACTTCACCGTCGACGTGGGGCTGCTGTCGTGTGGTCCACAACGCCGGCCTGACCGAGGTGTCCCACAGGGACAGCGGTGCGGGAGCAGGTGGCATGTCACGTCCGTCGAACGCCTGGCTGACGATCACGGTGACGCGCTGGTAGGCCGCGGCGGCGCGCCAGTCCCAGGTGACGGCGTACCAGTGCTGGTCATCGCCGTACGTCGCGGTGTCTGCGTTGCTGTGCACGATCCGGGCCCCCGGAGGCGCGCCGGCAGATGGCGGCGCGGGCCGATATTCGACGGGGCTGGCGCTCGGGTACCAGACCGCTCCGGCGAGATCGTCCAGCGCTGCCCGGTTGGGGCTGGACATCACATCGACGGCGGCGGCCGGTTTTCCGGCGGCCCCGGGAACCGAGTAGCGCACCAGCGTCGCGTCATCACCCAGCGTCCGGGTGATGAAGGGGAACGCCGTCGTAGCCGTCAGGCCGGCGCGGGTGGCCCAGTCGGCCGTGGCCTCTGGCACATCTGTACGGGTCGCCGGTTGGTTCACGACCGCCAAGGCGGCGGCGACGACCGTGAGGACCGCCAGCGACGTCGGGGAGAGGCGCGGCAGTCGTGGGGCGGAGGCATCGGCGTCGTCGCCGATCTTCGTCGTCGTCGCGCGATTCAACACGACAACCGTTGTCACCGGCAGGATTCCGACGCCGACGATGATCGCGGTGAGCAGACCGGTGTACGCATCGAGGGACAGCTCGATGACGGCTGCCAGGACAAAACATCCGGCGGTCGCGATCAGCCGCCGGCCCATCCTGACGGTCTCTGACGCCAAGAACACCGCGACCGCGCCGACGCCGGCGGCCAGCAGGGCTGCGGCCTCCTCGGAGCCACCCAGTGCGGCCGTGGTCAGCAGAAAGGGCAGCGGCGTCGCGCAGCAGGCGGCGAACACCCACAGCTTCCACATCCGCACCACATGGCGGGCACCGAACAGGATCGCCAGCAGGCAGGCGAACCACACGACGAAACCCAGTGATCGCAGATGCCACAGCGACGACAGCGTCGGCATCCGTTGGGTGAGCAGATAGATCGCGGTGAAACTCGCGATCCCCACGAAGGCCGCGATGATCCAGTCGGACTCCGAGTCGCCGACGCCCTGTGACGGCTGCCGGTAGCCGGTGGCGATCAGCACCATGAGCAGCGGGACGACCACCAGAACGGCCGCGCGTGAGCCGGCCGCGGCATCGGCGAAGGCTTGGCCGAACACCCCGAAGTAGCCGATGAGGCTGAGAATCGAGGCGATGCCGATCCTGGCGGCGAACGGCAGTTCTGCTACCGATACGCGCCTTCGTGCGACGGCGATGGCAGGTGGTTCCGATGACACCGCGCGCAAGTTGGCAGTGCGCGTCCTGGAATCGGTGTGAAGTGCGGTGTCAGTCATGGTCCTCGCAGTGCCGGGGGCCTACCTTTACACTCCGCGCGCCGTCGCAGGGAGTTTGCTAAAACTACAAACGCAAGTGAATTGACAGGACCGTCAATAGCTTGACTTGTTGATACGCGAGATTCCGCCACTTACGCAAACGTAATTTACTTTACTGAGACCAAGATCACACCGGCTTTTTACCGCGCGGCGGAAAATCTTCCGGCGGTCCCCACTCAACCAGCGGGTTTCCGGCCCACTGCGGGCCGTTGCTTGCCTTAGGCTGGCTCCCGTGCCCGCTCATTCATACGGGATCTACATCGCCTCACCCGAAGGCGACACGGGTAAATCCACGATCGCGCTCGGCATCCTGCACCGGCTGACGGCCACGGTCGCCAAGGTCGGCGTCTTTCGCCCCATCACCCGGCTGGGTGAACAGCGCGACTACATCCTCGAACTTCTGCTCGCGCAGGCCAACGCGGACCTGACCTACGAAGACTGTGTCGGCGTGAGCTACCAGCAGCTGCACGACGACCCCGACGGGGCGATCGCCGACATCGTGGACCGCTACCACCAGGTCGCCGAGCAGTGCGACGCGGTGCTGATCGTCGGCAGCGACTACACCGACATCGCCACGCCCAGCGAGTTGTCGACGAATGCCCGCATCGCCGCCAACCTGAAGGCGCCGGTGGTGCTGGCGGTGAAGGCCAAGGACCGGAGCCCCGAACAGGTCGCCAAAATCGTCGACGTCTCCCTCGACGAGGTCGCCGCGCAGCACGCGCACACCGCCGCAGTGGTGGCCAACCGCTGCGATCCCGGGCAGCTGGAGGCGGTCGCCGAGGCGCTCGAGATCTTCGAGCCGAACTGTTACGTGATGCCCGAGGCGCCGCTGTTGGTGGCGCCGACGGTCGCGGAGTTGCAGCAGGCCGTGGACGGCTCGATGGTCATCGGCGATCCGGCGCTGCTCAACCGCGAGGTGATGAGCATGATGGTCGCCGGCATGACGGCCGAACACGTGTTGGAGCGACTGACCGAGGGCGTGGGCGTCGTCGCCGCGGGCGACCGCTCCGACGTGGTGCTCGCCTTGTCGAGTGCGCATGCCGCCGAGGGCTTTCCGTCGTTGTCGTGCATCATCCTCAACGGCGGCCTGGAACTGCATCCTTCGATCTCCGCGCTGGTCTCCGGCCTCGGCCTGAGGTTGCCCATCATCGCGACGGGGCTGCGCACGTTCGAGACAGCCAGCAGGGTGGCGGCGACGCGGGGCCGGGTGACCACCGCCTCGCAACGCAAGATCGACACCGCGCTGCAGCTGATGGAGACCCACGCCGATGTCGCGGAGTTGTTGGCGCAGCTGGCCATTCCGATTCCGGATGTCGTCACCCCGCAGATGTTCACCTATCAGCTGCTGGACCAGGCCCGGTCGGACCGCAAGCACATCGTGCTGCCGGAAGGCGATGACGACCGTATCCTCCGCGCGGCCGGCCGGTTGTTGCGCCGCAATGTCGCCGACCTCACCATCCTCGGCGAGGAGTCTTCGATCCGATTCCGCGCCGCCGAACTCGGGATGGATTTGTCGTCGGCAACGGTGATCAACCCGCAGACCAGCGACCTGTGCGACAAGTTCGCCGAGCAGTACGCCGAACTACGCAAGCACAAGGGGGTCACCGTCGAGCAGGCCCGCGAGATCATCCACGACGTCTCGTATTTCGGCACGATGCTGGTGCACAACGACATCGTCGACGGCATGGTCTCGGGGGCCCGGCACACCACGGCCCACACGGTGCGTCCCGCGTTCGAGATCATCAAGACCTCACCCGGCGTCTCCACGGTGTCGAGCATCTTCTTCATGTGCCTGGCCGATCGAGTGCTGGTCTACGGTGACTGCGCGATCGTGCCCGACCCGACGTCGGAGCAGCTGGCCGACATCGCGATCTCCTCAGCGCGCACCGCGGCGCGGTTCGGCATCGAACCACGCGTCGCCATGCTGTCGTACTCGACGGGCACCAGCGGTTCCGGAGCCGACGTGGAAAAGGTCAGGGTGGCAACTGAACTGGTGCGCGAAAGGGCTCCAGATCTGTTGGTCGACGGCCCCATCCAGTACGACGCCGCGGTGGAGCCCTCCGTTGCGGCGACGAAGATGCCCGACTCCAAGGTGGCCGGTCGCGCGACCGTGCTGATCTTTCCCGACCTCAACACCGGCAACAACACCTACAAGGCGGTCCAGCGCAGCGCCGGCGCCATCGCGATCGGCCCCGTCCTACAGGGTCTGGCCAAGCCCGTGAACGATCTGTCCCGGGGCGCGCTGGTCGAGGACATCGTGAACACCGTCGCCATCACCGCGATTCAAGCCCAAGGGGACCGGTCGTGACCGCTCCCGATCGCACGGTACTGGTCGTCAACTCGGGGTCCTCGTCGCTGAAATGCCAACTCATCGACCCCGATTCGGGCGCATCGCTGGCCGACGGCACCGTGGAGCGCATCGGGGAGGACTCCGCGCTGGCCGGGGTGACCGTCGGCGACCGCGAGGCGCGTCGTGACGGTCCGGCCATCGCCGATCACGAAGAGGCGCTGCGCACCGCGTTCGACCTGCTCGACGAGGCAGGCGCCAGCCTGGACGCGGTCAACCTGTTCGCTGTCGGCCACCGCGCGGTGCACGGCGGCCGCAGCTTCTATGAGCCGACGCCGGTCACCGACGAATTGATCGCCAAGATGCGCGAGCTGGCACCGCTTGCGCCCCTTCACAACCCGCCATCGGTGCTCGGCATGGAGGTGGCCCGCAAGCTGCTCCCGGACCTACCGCACATCGCCGTCTTCGACACCGGTTTCTTTCATGACCTTCCCGCCGCCGCCGCCACGTATGCCATTGACCGGAAGGTCTCCGAGAAGTGGCACATTCGCCGGTACGGGTTTCACGGGACCTCGCACAAGTACGTCAGCGAGCAGGCCGCGGTGTTCCTCGACGCGCCACTGACGTCACTGAACCAGATCGTGCTGCATCTGGGAAACGGGGCGTCCGCGTCGGCCATCGCCGGTGGGCGTCCCGTGGACACCTCCATGGGGCTCACGCCGCTGGAGGGACTGGTGATGGGCACCCGTCCCGGCGACGTCGACGCCGGCATCATCCTGTATCTGGCCCGCACCGCCAAGATGAGCGTCGACGACATCGACGAGATGCTGAACCGGCGCTCCGGGGTGTACGGCCTCGGCGGCGAGATCGACTTCCGAGAACTCCGCGAACAGATCGAATCAGGCGACGCGGCAGCACAATTGGCATACGACGTCTACATCCACCGGCTGCGCAAGTACATCGGCGCGTACATGGCGTTGCTCGGCAACACCGACGTCATCGTCTTCACCGCCGGGGTCGGTGAGAACGACGTCAACGTGCGCCGCGACGCGATGACGGGAATGACCGGGCTGGGCATCGAACTCGACGAGCACCTCAATGCCAGCCCCGCCAAGACGGCACGGCGCATCTCGACCGATACGTCGCCGACGACCGTGCTCGTGATTCCCACCAACGAGGAGCTGGCGATCGCCCGGGACTGCGTGGCGGTGCTGGCGGCCGGCTGATCAGGCCAGCGCGCAGTCACCAGCCTGCAGGTCGTCGAGCACCGACTGCGGCTTCTCCAGCGGCAGGACGCCATCGGGATTACAGATCGCGAGGAGCCGGCGCACCTGCCTGCCGCAGCGCAGCTGCCAGGTGACGCCGCTGCGGGAGCAGATCACATTGATGTTATGCAGGGCGGCGAAGCCGGCGGTACCGAAGAAGTCGACCAGTCGAAGATCCAGCACCAGATGGGACACGCCGAAAAGCTGTGACTCCACATATGTCGCCATGGCGCGGCTGTTGGTCGCGTCGACCTCGCCTTCCACCGTGACGACGGCGTTCGATGTCCGGTGCGACGCGGAGAACTGCGCGCGATGGTGATGCTCGCGCCGGTCCAGCGCCTCGGGGGCGGGGCGAAACACCCGATAGGTACCTACTGCAGCAGACACGTGGACTCCCTCAGCCGAAATCAACCCTTCGTACTGCGGGTGCCGTCAGGGAAACGGGCCCTACGTCTTAAAGCCGTCCGCGCGAGCTTGCCGCCCTGCGCGTATGACGCCACCAGTCGGCTGTTAACTCAACCTGATCGGAGATTACTACGAATTTCGTGGGATCACCACAAGTGATCTGCGAGCGAAAACACTGGTCAGAACCGCATGGGGCGGGTCTGCGACAACTGATTCCGCAGCGCTGGTCAGCAAACTAGAACGTGCTGGTCGGGCGCACGCTGTTGGCGAGGTCGACCAGCGCGTAGCGGTGGGCCTGAGTGGGTGCGACGCGCGCCAGGGCGCGCAGCGACGCCTCGACACCGAGCGCCAGGCCGTGCTTGGTGAACGGGAAGCCGAGGATGTGGTTGGTGCTCGCGGTGTTGTCGGGATTGTCGGCCAGCCAGTCCATCGCGGTGCCCAACACCAGCGCCCTGATCTGCAGCACCCGCGGTTCGGTGTCGGGTAGCGCCTCGACGCGTCGGGCGGCGTCACGGATGTGCTTCTCGGTGATCTCGCTCATCGAGCGTCCCGACAGCAGCGTGACCGCACTGGTCAGCCGTGCGGTGGTGAAATGCCGTGACATCGCAGGCACCTGGTCCAGCGTCTTGACGGCCGCGTCCCGGTCACCTGCCGCCGCTTGGGCGCGGGCCAGCCCGAAGCCCGCCGAGATGATGCCGTTGTCGGTGCACCACACCGTGTTGTAGAACTTGCGCTCCGGCGACTCTTCGATGTCCGAACCCGCCAACTCGGCGGTGGCGGCCAGCGCCAGCTTCGGCGCCAGCTCACCCGGAAGAGTGTCCAGTACCTCGGTGAAATGCTTTGTGGCGGAGACATAGTCGGCCGTCAGCAGTTCCGACACGGCGCGGAACCACACCAGCCGCCAGCGCCACCCCACCCGGCCGGCCAGGTCGTCGAGCTTGCGGGTGGCCTTGGCGACGTCCCCGAGGTCGAGCAGCGCCCGCACCTCCATCAACGGCAGCTCGACCGACTCCGACAGGTCGATGCCCTCCGAGTCCAGCGCCCCGTGCCGCGCCGCGCGCAACTGGTCCAGCGTCTGCACCGGCTCGCTCAACACGCTGGCCGACAACACCGGCGCGCCCACGTCGCTCGGGTCCACCAGCGGCACCGGCAGCGCCCTGACGATCTCCTGCGCGGTCAACTTCTCCGAGTGCACCTGGCCGTCGAGGTAGACGTCGGTGTGCGCGACCAGCAGATCGATGCCGAACGTCGACCGCGTCGGCGAGAACACCGTGGACAAGCCGGGTTTGGGGGTGCCGGTGTTCTTGGCGACCACCTCGCGCAGCACACCGAGCAGCTGGCTGGACATCTCCTCGGCGCTGGCGAACCGGCGCCGCGGGTCCGGGTCGATGGCGCGGCGCAGCAGCCGGCCGAACGAATCATATTCGGCCAGAACAGGATCGTCCTCGGGGAGGCCGTCGACGTAGCGGCCCTTGCGGGTGCGCAGTTTCAACGTCAGCGCCGCCAGCGTGCGACCGACGGTGTAGATGTCGGTGGCCACCGTCGGGCCGGTGCGCACAATCTCGGGCGCCTGGAATCCCGGTGTGCCGTAGAGATAACCGAACGAGTTGATGGTCGAGACGGCACCGAGGTCGATGAGCTTGAGCTGCTCCTCGGTGATCATGATGTTCTCGGGCTTGAGGTCGTTGTAGGCCAACCCGATCGAATGCAGGTAGGCCAGCGCGGGCAGGATCTCGAGCATGTAGCCGATGGCCTGGTCGACCGGCAGCTTCTCGCCCTTGGCCGGTTTGAGCGACGTGCCGCCGACGTACTCCATCACGATGTAACCGACCGGGTTGCCGTGGTTGTCCTCGTGCTCGACGAAGTTGTAGATCTTGACGATCCCGGGATGCGTCACCTCGGCGAGGAACCGCCGTTCGGCCATCGCGATCTTCTGCGCCTCGGCGTCGCCGGAATGCACCAGGCCCTTGAGGACGACCGGCCTCTTGTTGACGTTGTGGTCGAGCGCCAGATACACCCAGCCCAGACCGCCGTGCGCGATACACCCCTTGATCTCGTACTGGTCGGCCACCATGTCGCCCGGACTCAGTTGCGGCAGAAACGAATACGCGCTGCCGCAGTGCGGACACCAGCCTTCTGACAGCGCGGGGCTGTCCGCGGTGGCGCGACCGACCGGGCGTCCACAGTTCCAGCAGAACCGCTTGGACTCGGCGACCACCGGGTTGCGCATCAACGCCGACAGCGGGTCCTTGGCGCGCACCCGCGGAATCTCCACCAGCCCACCACCGAGCCGGCGGGTGGGCGAGAGCGCCGTGCTCACCGTCGTGTGCTCGTGCGGTTCGGTGTCGCCGACGACGTCGGAGTCCTCGTCGTCGTCGAAATGGGGCCGGTACACCGCCTGGGTGGCCATCGGCCGCAGCGTCGACGCCGAATCCAGGCCCAGGTCGTCGAAGCTGGCCGGCTGCGTCCCGACGGTCGGCTCTTCGGCTGTCGTCCGGTCCTCGCCGAAGTCCTCGTGCTGCGTCTCGGCCATCAGTCCGAATACCTCGCAACCGGCGGCGCCGGCGCCGGACCGAGCACCGTCAGCCACTTGCGGTACAGCGTGTACCACGTGCCGTCGCGGCGGATCCGCTCCAACGTCCCGTTGACGAAACGCACCAGCCCGGTGTTCTCCTTGTTGATCCCGATGCCGTAGGGCTCCTCGTTGAGGCTGGGCCCCACGATGTGCAGATACGGGTCCTGCGACACCAGCCCCGCCAGGATCGAGTCGTCGGTGCTCACCGCATCCACCTGCCGCTGTTGCAGCGCGACCAGGCAGTCCGCCCATGCCACCACGCCGACGATGATCGGCGGCGGGGTGATCTCCTGGATCCGCTGCATCGACGTCGTGCCCTTCGCGACGCATACCCGCTTACCGGACAGATCGGCCGGCCGCGCGATCGCCGAATCGCGCGGCGCCATGATCCGCTGGTTGGCGTTTAGGTACACCGTCGAGAAGTTGACCTGCTTCTTGCGTTCGCAGGTGATCGTCATGGTCTTGACGACGACGTCGACCTGGTTCTTCTGCAACCCCTCGATCCGGTCGGCCGAGGACAGAATCCGGTATTCCACCTGTGAGGGGGTGCCGAAGATGTCGCGCGCGATCTCGCCGGCGATGTCGACGTCGAACCCGGTGATCTGACCGGTGATCGGATCGCGGAACGAAAACAGGTTGCTGCCGATGTCGAGCCCCACGATCAACCGTCCGCGCGCCCGGATGTTGGCCACCGCGGCGTCGGCCTCGGCTTTGGTGTTGAACGGCCGAAGGCTCGCGGTGCGGTCGCAGTCGTCGTCCGTCTCCGGTACCCGCACCGGTTGCGGCGCCATCTCCTGCATGCCCGCGGGCGTGGGCGGGGCCAACGTGACCCCCGGCGTCATCGTCATCGACGTCGCCTGCCCGCAGCCCGACAGCAACGCGACCGCGGCCAGCAGAACCCCGAACCTCTTCCCCATCACCGGCGGATCACCCGTACTCACTGAGCCTCGGCCACAGCCCCAGCGCCACCGACACCGCGGCGACGATGCTGAGCACCGCGGCACCCACCGTCGCCCCGGACAACACCCGGTGGGCGCTGACGATGTTGTTGCGCAGCTGGCTGCGGCTCTCCTCGATGCCCTTGCTCAACGCCTCGTCGAGCTGGTTGAACGCCGGCGTGGAATCGTCCTCACGCGTGCCCAGCGCCACCTGGGTCGCGGCCTGATAGTTGCCGACGCTGATGTAGGCGTTGATGCGGTCGTCGGCCGCCCGCCACCGTCTGAGCAGCTGTTCGGCATCGGCGAGGTCGGACTTGTCGACCGCGTCGTCGCGAGCCAGGTACTCCGAGAGCTGCTCGGCCATCATGTCGATGCGTTGATAGTAGGACTGCTTGCGCACGGTCTCGTCACCGCGCCGGATCAGCGAGAGGATCTCGTCGGCGCGGGCCTGCTGCGCGGTGATCGCGAGGTTGGTGATCGTCTTGAGCGACTGAGCCGCAGTGTCTTTCGCATTGCGGCTGTCGGTGGTCGAGAGGATCAGCGCGGTGCCGACCCAGATCAGCATGATCGAAACGGCCAACCCGCCCGCGACGAACCCGATGTTGATCCGCCTGCGGGTCCGGCGCGCCAGCCAGCGGTTGGCGAACACCCCGAACAACAGCGTCGCGAGCACGATGAGGATCACCGGCCCCGGGATCCGCGTCGAGGCCGACGTCTCTTCGTCCACCATGGCCGACGTCTGCTCGTACAGATGCTGGGCGTTGGGCAGGATCTGGGTCTGCATCAACGCCGACGCCTCCGACAGGTACGACGAGCCGACCGGGTTGCCGGAGCGGTTGTTGGTGCGCGCGGTCTCGACCAGCCCGGTGTAGACCGAGAGCTGGGCGTTGATGCGGCCGAGCAGCTGGATCATGTCCTCGTCGGTCAGCCCGCTGGACGCGCGGGTGACCGCGACCGAGGCGTCGGTGATGGCCTGTTCGTAGCGTTGCCGGACGTCTTGCGGTTCGGCGCCGGCGATGAACGCGGTGGCAGCGGCGGCGTCGGCGACCGACAGCGTGGTGTAGAGCTGCCCGGCGGCGAACGCCAGCGGCTCGGTGTGGTTGAGCACCCGCATCAATGCCTGCTGGCGGTCGTTGATCGTCGTCGACGTGCCGAAGGCGCTTGCGATCACGAGCGCGGACAACACGAACCCGATCGTCAGGATGCGGCCGGGCGTCGTCCAGAAGAACCACCAGCGCGGGTGGGCAGAAGTGGTCGGCGACCGCGATGCGAGCGGCTCGGTCGACGGGTGCGCCAACTCGACAGTCACGTGCGCGCGGACCTCATCTAAATCGGTGCTTTCCAGCTATGGTTCCCGACCGCTCAACTCTATAAAAGAAGTCTAAGAGGTTACGGAAGCGCGCGCGTCCGTATTCTGATCGCGTGCGTGGCGACGGTGACGGCTGGGTGGTGTCGGACACCGGCGCAGCCTTCTGGGGCAGATTCGGTGCGGCCGGCCTGCTGCTGCGGGCCCCGAATCCCGGTGGCTCGGCTGCGGTGTTGCTGCAACACCGCGCGGCGTGGAGTCATCAGGGCGGCACCTGGGGTCTGCCCGGCGGCGCTCGCGACAGCCACGAAACCGCCGAGGAGGCCGCCGTCAGGGAGGCGCAGGAGGAGGCCGGGCTGGCGGCCGAGCGGCTCACGGTACGCACCACCGTCGTCACCGCGGAGGTGTCCGGCCCCGGCGGCGCGTACTGGAGCTACACCACCGTCATCGCCGACGCGCCCGAACAGCTGGAGACCACCCCGAACCGGGAGAGCGCCGAGCTGCGCTGGGTCCCTGTCGGGCAGGTGGGCGAGTTGCCGCTGCACCCGGGGTTCGCCGCGAGCTGGGAGCGGCTGCGCGCACTTACCGAAGAGATTCCGTTGCTGGTCAACCCGCAGCGTTGAGCGCGGTCTTCAGCCGTTGCGCGGCGGCGCGCGGGTCGTCGGCCGCGGTGATGGCCCGCACCACCACGATGCGGCGCGCCCCGGCCTCGAGGACCTCGGGGAGCCGCTGCTCGTCGATTCCGCCGATGGCGAACCACGGCTTGGCCGTGCCGACTTCGGCGGCCGCGCGGACCAGGGGCAGGCCGGGGGCGGCGCGGCCCGGTTTGGTCGGGGTCGGCCAGCACGGGCCGACGCAGAAGTAGTCGACGGCTTCGGTGACCGCGGCGCGCACCTGGTCGGGGTCGTGGGTGGACCGGCCGATCAGCGGCCCGGGGCCGATGATGTCGCGCGCGACGTCGAGCGGAAGATCGTCCTGGCCGAGGTGCAGCACGTCGGCGCCCGCGGCCTTGGCGATGTCGGCGCGATCGTTGACCGCCAGCAGCGCGCCGTGGCGCCCGGCCGCGTCGGCGAGGGTGGCCAGCGCCTCGAGCTCCTGGCGGGCCTCCAGCGGGCCGAACTGCTGCTCACCGGGTGACCCCTTGTCGCGCAGCTGGATGATGTCGACCCCGCCGGCCAGCGCCGCATCGGCGAATTCGGCGAGGTCGCCGCGCTCACGCCGGGCGTCGGTGCACAGGTACAGCGACGCGGCGCCGAGACGGTCACGACGGTTGTCCACAGGGCGAACGTTAGCGGCTCAAATCGCGCGACGGGCCGCGAGTAGGGTGGATGGCGCGACACGGGAGTCCCGGGAGCGGGGACTGAGAGTGGGCCCGCCGCGCCCTTACCGTCACACCTGATCCGGGTCATGCCGGCGAAGGGAGGGATCTTGGTTTCAGGAATGACCGGCAGGTCGCTGGCTGTCATCGGTGGCGGCGTCATCGGCCTTTCCGTCGCCCGCCGCGCGGCCCAGGACGGGTGGGCCGTCCGGGTGCACCGCACCGACGAGCGGGGCGCGTCCTGGGTGGCCGGCGGCATGCTGGCCCCGCACAGCGAAGGCTGGCCCGGCGAGGAGGAGCTGCTGCGGCTGGGGCTGAAGTCGCTGGCGCTGTGGCACGACGGCTTCCTCGACGGCCTGCCCGAGACCGTGGTGACCGCGCGGGAATCCCTGGTGGTCGCCGTCGACCGCGCCGACGTGGCCGATCTCAAAAGGGTCGGTGAGTGGCTGGACTCCCAGGGGCATCCGATCACCGTGACCTCGTGCGCCCGCGACGTCGAACCGATGCTCGCGCAGAGCATTCGGCACGGCCTGTGCGCGGAAACCGAACTGGCCGTGGACAATCGGGCTGTCGTCGCGGCGCTGGAAGCGCACTGCGAACAACTCGGCGTGCAGTGGGCTGCGCCGGTGCTGCAGCTCGGCGACGCGCAGGCCGACGCGGTGGTGATCGCGAACGGAATTGACGCGCCTGCGCTTTGGCCGGGACTGCCGATCCGCCCGGTCAAGGGCGAGGTGCTGCGGCTGCGCTGGCGGCGAGGCTGCATGCCCGTGCCGCAACGCGTGGTGCGCGCCCGGGTACACGGCAGGCAGGTGTACCTGGTGCCCCGCGCGGACGGCGTCGTCGTCGGGGCCACGCAGTACGAGCACGGCCGCGACACCGCACCATCGGTCACCGGCGTGCGCGAACTGCTCGACGACGCGTGCGCGGTGATGCCGGCACTCGGCGAATACGAGCTCGCCGAGGTCTCGGCGGGCCTGCGCCCGATGACGCCGGACGGGTTGCCGATCGTGAAGCGCCTCGACGAGCGCACACTGGTGGCCGCGGGACACGGACGCAACGGATTTCTGTTGGCGCCCTGGACCGCACAGCAGATCGCCGCCGAACTCGAAGTTCAAGTTGGAGCAAGTCTCGGAGCAGGTAGATGAAAGTGACGGTCAACGACGAAGCGGTCGAAATCGACGCGGACACGACCATCGCCGCGCTGTTGTCCCGCCTCGGTTTCCCCGACAAGGGCATCGCGGTGGCGTTGGACTGGTCGGTGCTGCCGCGCTCGGCGTGGGACACCACGCTGACCGACGGCGCCCGCCTCGAAGTGGTGACGGCGGTGCAGGGTGGCTGACTCGAAACTGACCATCGCGGGTCGCGAGTTCGGTTCCCGGTTGATCATGGGCACCGGCGGCGCGGCCAACCTCGCCGTGCTGGAACAGGCGCTGATCGCCTCCGGAACCGAGCTGACGACCGTGGCGATGCGCCGCGTCGACGCCGAGGGCGGCACGGGCGTGCTGGATCTGCTGAACCGGCTTGGCATTTCGCCACTGCCCAACACCGCCGGCTGTCGCAGCGCCGCCGAGGCGGTGATGACCGCGCAGCTCGGGCGCGAGGCGCTGCAGACCGACTGGGTCAAGCTCGAGGTGATCGCCGACGAGCGCACCCTGCTTCCCGACGCGGTCGAACTGGTCAAGGCCGCCGAGCAGCTCGTCGACGACGGGTTCGTCGTGCTGCCCTACACCAACGACGACCCGGTGCTGGCCCGCCGCCTCGAGGACACCGGGTGCGCGGCGGTGATGCCGCTGGGCTCGCCGATCGGCACCGGGCTGGGAATCGCCAACCCGCACAACATCGAGATGATCGTCGAGGCGGCCTCGGTGCCGGTGGTCCTCGACGCGGGCATCGGCACGGCCAGCGACGCGGCGTTGGCGATGGAACTCGGCTGTGACGCGGTGCTTTTGGCGTCTGCCGTCACCCGCGCGGACGATCCGCCCACCATGGCCGCCGCGATGGCCGCGGCGGTCACCGCCGGATACCTCGCCCGCCAGGCCGGGCGGATCCCGAAGCGGTTCTGGGCTCGGGCGTCGAGCCCGTCGCTGTGAATGGTCTCGCGTAACAGGCGCGACGTTCGGGCTTGCCGCTACCGTGGTGGGCGATGAGGCACACACTGTCGTCGAAATTGCTCGCCCTGGCGGCTGTCGCCGTCGTCATCCTGGGCGGATGCGGCCGCGACGAGCGCGAGAAACCGACGCCGTCCACACCCGCAGGCCCCAGCGCGGCGGCCACCGACTTCGCGCGGACGCTCGGCGACCGGGTGACGGTCGATGCGATGTCGGCGCACCTGACCAGGCTCCAGGAGATCGCCGACGAGCACGGCGGCAACCGCGCGTTGGGCACGCCCGGCTACGACGCCAGCGTGGACTACGTGGTGAACACACTGCGGGACAAGGGTTTCGAGGTGGAAACTCCGGAGTTCGAGGTGCGTATCCCGTTCGCCGAGGAGCCGTCGCTCACCGTCGGCGGCGCCAACATCGCCGCCAAGCCGCTGAACTTCACCATCGGCACGCCGCCCGAAGGAGTATCGGGGCCGCTGGTGCCTGCCCGCGTCGAGGACTCACCTGGTTGTACGCCGTCTGACTACGACGGGCTCCCGGTCGCCGGCGCGGTCGTGCTCGTGGACCGCGGAACCTGCCCGTTCTCCGACAAGGAAAGCGCCGCTGCCGAGCGTGGGGCGGTGGCGCTGGTCGTCGCCAACAACGAGGAGGGCGACGAGATGGGTGGCACGCTCGGGGAGGAGACCGAGGTCAAGATCCCCGTCGTCAGCGTCACCAAGGCCGTCGGCGAGCGGCTGCGTGCCGACCCGGGCGACACCAGGCTCATCCTCGAGGCCGGCGTGCATATCGAACGCACCCGCAACGTCATCACCCAGACCAAGACCGGCTCCACCGACAACGTCGTGATGGTCGGTGCGCACCTGGACAGCGTTCCCGAGGGGCCCGGGATCAACGACAACGGCTCCGGGGTGTCGGCGGTTCTGGAGACCGCGCTGCAGTTGGGCGCTTCGCCGGACGTCAACTACGCGGTGCGGTTCGGGTTCTGGGGCGCAGAGGAAAACGGCCTGCTCGGCTCCAGCGACTATGTGGCATCGTTGAACGTCGATGAGCTCAGGGACATCTCGCTGTACCTGAACTTCGACATGATCGCGTCGCCCAACGCGGGCTACTTCACGATCGACGGCGACCAGTCCGCGCCGCCCGACCACAACCAGCCCGTCCCGCGGGTGCCCGAGGGCTCGGCGGGTATCGAGCGCACGCTGGTCGCCTATCTGGACGGTGCCGGAAAGTCGCCCGCCGACATCAACTTCGAAGGCCGGTCCGACTACAGCAGCTTCACCCTTGCCGGCATTCCCGCGGGCGGCCTGTTCTCGGGCGCGGAGGCGGAGATGACCGAGCAACAAGCGGAGCGATGGGGCGGCCGGGCCGGTGAACCGTTCGACCCCAACTACCACAAGGCCTCGGACACGCTGGAACACATCAGCCGAACCGCGTTGGAGATCAACGGCAAAGGCGTGGCGTACGCCGTCGGGATCTATGCGCAGGACCAGGGCGGCCGCAACGGCATTCCGATCCGTGAGGACCGCACCCGTCATGCGCTGGAATCATGATGAGGTGGGCGGCGCTCATCGCGGTGGTGGCCGTGCTGATGTCCTGCTCGCGAGGCGACGACCGACCGTCGCCTGCTCAGTTCGCCCGCGAGTTGGCCGATGCCGTCACCGCCGACGGGATGTACACCCACCTGGACAAGCTGCAGGAGATCGCCGACGCCAATGACGGCAACCGCGGGCAGGGCACCGCCGGGTTGGCCGCCAGCGTGGAGTATGTCGCGCAGTTCCTGCGGGACAAGGGTTTCGACGTCGAGACGCCGGAGTACGAGCGGCTCGACCGGATGGAGGGCGGCGACCCGAAGCTGACGGTCAACGGTCGTGACCATCACGTCGACCAGGCGTCGCTGCTGATCAGCACACCACCGGGCGGGCTGAAGGCGATCACGCTGCGGCCCGGGAAACCGGCGGGGTGCCGCGCCTCCGATTACGACGGCGTTTCGGTCAAGGGTGCGATCTCAGTCGTCGACGACACCGGGTGCTCGGTCGTCGACAAGCAGAACGTGGCCGTCGGCGAGGGCGCGGTCGGCCTTCTCGTCGTCAGCGAAGAGGGCCGCAGCGGCCTGTTCCCGCCGGGCTACTACCGTGGGCTGACCGTGCCGGTCGGCATCATCGACACGGCCACCAACGCGGCACTGCGCCGCACCACCGCCCGCGTGGCGCTGGTGCTGGACAGCAAGCCCGTGCTGGCCAAGGGCCGAAATGTGCTGGCCCAGACCAAGACCGGTGATACCAGCAACGTCGTGATGGCCGGGGCGCACCTGGACAGCTCGGCCGCCAGCCCCGGCGTCAACGACAACGGCTCCGGGGTCGCGGCGCTGTTGGAGACCGCATCGGCGCTGGGGTCGCAACCGCGCACGACCAACGCCGTGCGATTCGCGTTCTGGGGCTCGGAGGAGAACGGGCTCGCCGGCGCGACAAGCTATCTGCGCGGGCTGTCCGCCGAACAACTCAGCCAGATCGCGCTGTACCTGGACTTCGACATGGTCGGGTCGTCGAACGCGGGCTACTTCACCTACGACGGCGACCAGTCGGCGCAGCCCAACCCCGACATCCCGGTACACGCGGTGCCGGAGGGATCGGCCGGTATCGAGCGCACGCTCGCCGGCTATCTCTACTCGGCGGGTGTGCGGCCGGCCGACATGCCGCTGAGCAGGATCACCGACTACAACGCGTTCCTGTCCGTCGGCGTGCCGATCGGCGGGTTGACCGCCGGCTCGTCTCAGCGCAAATCCGAAGCGCAGGCCCGTCTTTGGGGCGGGCACGCCGGCATCGCCTTCGACCCGAACTACCGCACCCGGCGCGACACCGTCGACAACATCAACCGGGATGCGCTCGCGGTGATGGGTTCGGCCGCTGCGTTCGCCGTCGCGACCTACGCGCAGTCGATCGACGGCGTCAACGGTGTTCCGGCTCAGGAGCAGCGGCAGCGGGGCGCCCGCTAGCCTTCCGAAACCCGAACCCAGCGCGATCCCGGTGAACGTCAGGGGATTCACGCTGTAAGACGGTAGGCCAGCGCACCCATCAGCACCACAGATGCGCCGACGATCACCGGCCAGGCCGGCAGCGAGAACGCCAGGACCAGACAGCCGATGAGCCCTGCGGTGGGAATCACCCTGCGCCCCAAGGTGAACGCCGCGGCGTTGGCGATCGCGTAGTACACCAGCACGGCAAACGAGGAGAACCCGATCGCGCTGCGCACGTCGACCACCGCGGCGACGACGGCCACGACCACGCCGACCGCGACGTCGGCGTGGTGCGGGCTGCCGAAGCGCGGATGTACCGCCGCAAGCGCGGTGGGCAGGTGCCCGTCGCGCGCTATCGCCAGCGTCGTTCGCGACACCCCGAGGATCAACGCGAGCAGCGAGCCGAGCGCCGCGACGGTCGCACCGGCCCGCACCACCGGCTCGAACGGCGCAAACCCCGCCGACCGCACGGCGTCGGCCAACGGTGCTGTCGCCGAAGCCAGGGTGTGGCTGCCCAATTCGGACAACACGGCGACCGCGACGGCGGCGTACACCACCAGCGTGATGGCCAGCGCGATCGGGATCGCGCGCGGGATCGTCTTGGCGGGGTCGCGTACTTCCTCGCCGAGCGTGGCGATCCGGGCATAGCCGGCGAACGCGAAGAACAGCAGCCCGGCGGCCTGCAACACGCCGCCCGCGGAGACGTCGTCGCGCAGCTCCAGCCGCGCGGTGTCGATGTCACCGAAGCCCAGCACGATCACGACCACCCCGGCCAGCACCGCGAGCACGACGGCGACGAGCACCCGGGTCAGCAGCGCCGACTTCTGGATGCCCGCGTAGTTCACCGCCGTCAGCGCCACGACGGCGGCCACCGCGACGGCGTGCGCCCAGTCCGGCCACAGGTAGTAGCCGACCGTCAGCGCCATGGCCGCGCAGGACGCGCTCTTGCCGCCGATGAAGCTCCACCCCGCGAGGTAACCCCAGAACGCGCCGAGCCGCTCCCTGGCGTAGACGTAGGTGCCGCCGGACTGCGGATACAACGCGGCCAGCCGGGCCGACGACGTGGCGTTGCAGTAGGCCACGACGGCGGCCACCACCAGACCGAGCAGCAGGCCGGACGCCGCGGCGGCGGCCGCGGGAGCGAAGGCGACGAAGACGCCGGCGCCCATCATCGAGCCGAGCCCGATGGTGACGGCGTCGACGGTGCCCAGCCGCCGGTGCAGCGCGGGAGGCTCCGGCGTGCTCACGCCGAAATGCTAGGTCAGTCCGCGTCGTGGTGCGGTACCAAAGATTCGCGCACCGAGGTCGTCGCCGACGCGACGACGACGCCGAGCAGCACCAGGCCGCTGATCACGGCCAGCGGAATCGTCCACAGCCGCCGGGTCAGCAGCGCGGTCTCGCATTCGTCGACGTAGTTGGTGTCGCCGACCACCGCGGCGGCCTGGGTCAGATCGGAGACGTAACCGGTCCCGCACTTGATCTGGAAGCCCCACTGGTCGTAGGTGTCGAGGAAGACCGGGAAGTTCATCGCGAACAACCCGATACCCAACAGGACCGCGGCGATGATGCCGGTGTAGGCGAGGCGGTGGTGCCGTTGGCTCAAGAGGCCTCCATTCAGGTCATGCAAACGTCGGAGAACAACAGCACCGGCCACGATACGATCGAACCCAGATAGGAAATCACCAGGTCGATGTCGTTCATGTGCTGCAGATGATCGGTGTGAGTGCTGGACCAGAAGACGCCGACGATCAGGTAGGGGGTGCCGACGACCAGCGCCACCATGATCGACTCGCCGACCGTCACCCGGAAGCTCAGTACCTTCCGCAGCGCGCTCAACACCCCCATTATGTTAACGACTATTCTTTCTCCCGCGAAGGCTTTGCCGATAGTTTCGAGGCGAAGTCGGCAGATATGTGTCCGTAAGGTCAGTTATCGTGAGTGCCATGTCGCCCAGCGGTTCACCCCGCCCTGACGCGGTGCGGCGCCGGCCGAAGGACCGCAAGGCCCAGATCGCGCAGGCGTCGGCCGAGGCGTTCAGCGCCGTGGGATATTACGGCGTGAGCATGGAGGCCATCGCGTCACGCGTCGGCATCTCCGCCGCCGCGCTGTACCGCCACTACGCGAGCAAGTACGAGTTGTTCCGGGACGCGGTGCTGAACCTGGGGCAGCAGTTGGTGGACTGCACGACGTTCGCCGACGACGTCGAGCTCGACGATCCGCAGGACCTGCTCAACCGGTTGATCGCGGCGCTCATCGACACCGCGATGCGCAACCGGGCCTCCGGAGGGCTGTATCGGTGGGAGGGCCGGTACCTGCGCGGCGACGACCAGGCCACGCTCATCGCGCAGATGCGCGTCGTGAACCACCGAATTCAGCGGCCGCTGAACGCGATTCGTCCGGGACTGTCCTCGCGGCAGCGGTGGACGCTGTCCATCGCGGCGCTGTCGGTGATCGGCAGCATCGTCGATCACCGGGCCAAGCTGCCTGCCATCCAGGTCCGCGCGCTGCTGGCCGACCTCGCCCAGGCGGTGCTGACCACCGACCTGCCGGACCTCGCGGAGGCCGCGCCGCAGCCGCGGGTGCGCGCCCCGGCCGACTCGTCGAAGTACGAAGCGCTGCTGACCGAGTCGATGTGGCTGTTCAACATCAAGGGCTACCGCGAGACCAGCATGGAGGAGATCGCTGCCGCCGTGGGCATGCCGGCGTCCGGGATCTACCGCTACTTCTCCGGCAAGAGCGACATCCTCGCCGCCGCGTTCCGGCGGGCGGCCGACCGGTTGTCTGCGGAGCTCGCGACGATCACGAGCACCTACCCCGACCCGGAGGACGCGCTGACCGCGATCATCGACGCCTACGTCGAGCGGTCGTTCGACCAGCCGGAACTGGACTACGTGTACTACACCGAGCGGCTCAACATGACCGCGGCCGACCAGAAGATCCTGCGCAACATGCAGCGCGCCACCGTGGAGTCGTGGGTCGACCTGGTGGTCGCGGTGCGGCCGGAGTGGACGCCCGGTCAGGCGAGGTTCGCCGTGCACGCGGCGATGTCGCTGGTGATCGACCTGGGCCGGTTGACCCGCTACGACAACTCGCCGCAGAGCCACCTCATGCTGCAGCGGCTGCTCGACCTGACGCTGTTGGGCCGCTACCGGTTACGCGCGACGTTGCCCGCGAGATAGACGACGTAGCCGACGGTGCCGAGCAGCGCCAGCTTGCGGGTCTTACGCGCCGCGAGGCCGAGCCCGAGCGCGGTCTCGATGGCGCCGTTGGTGTAGATCGTTTCGCGACGGCTGTGGCCGAATGCCTTTTCGGTGATCGAATCGAACAGCTCAGGCTTGACGAAGTGCGCCAACCCCGCCCCGGCCAGGGTCAGGCCGGCGAGCGTGGCGGCACGCGAGTTGCTTCCTGATTCGTCCACGGGCACAGCGGTGTTCCTCTCTGATCACGCAATCTGGTAGTCGCTCAACGGAAAAGTCGATGCCTCTTTGAGTGCCGTGCGGGTGGGCATCGGCCGAAGAAGCGACGCCTCTCCCGCGGGGTCGAAGTAATACGAGCGCGACGTCGCGCAGCTGCCGGCGGTGAACACCGAGTCCTGGATGAGGTCGGTCATCCGGTCCAGATAGCGGCTGTTGGCGTCCTCGGTGACTTCGAAGGTGGTGGCGCCGCGCCGTTTCAGCTCCCCGAACAGCCGATCCATATGGCGCATTTGATATTCCATCGTGTTGAAGAAGTTCAACCCGAGGAATGCGTACGGGCTGGCCAGGCTCAGGTAGTTGGGGAAGTAGGGCACCGTCACGCCCTGGTAGGCCTGGAACCGGTTGTCACGCCACCACTTTCCGAGGTTGCGGCCCTCCCGCCCGACGATCTCGATCGCCGGGAAGTTGGCCTCCCACAGGTCGAATCCGGTGGCCAGCACCAACGTGTCGATGTCGGTCTTGGTGCCGTCGTTGGCGACGATGCCGTCGGGCTCGATGCGTTCGATGCCACTGGCCTGCAGGTGCACGTGCGGCTTGGTGAAAATGCGGTAGTAGCTGTTGGAGAACGTCGGCCGCTTGCACCCGAAGTCGTAATCCGGCGTCAGCTTCTTGCGCAACTCGGGATCGCGCACCGACAGGAACCGGTGCAGTTTGGCCAGGTCGGAGGCCGTGATGTTGAGGCGACGGAACAGCAGCTGCCGGTGATGAAGCACGACGTAGATGAAGAACTCGTAGAGCGAGTCGGTGATCGCGCGGATCGCCCGCTGCGCCAACGGCACTCGGGCGAACAGCCGCTTGGCCCCCGGCGAGAACTTGAAGTCCAGCTTGGGCACCACCCAGATCGGGGTGCGCTGATAGACGGTCAGGTCGGCCGCCTTCTTGGCGAGCTCGGGGATCAGCTGCACCGCGGTGGCGCCGGTGCCGATGATCGCCACCCGCTTGCCGGTCAGGTCGTAGTCGTGGTCCCACGCCGTGGTGTGGATGACCTTGCCCGAAAAGCCGGTGATCCCCGGGATGTCCGGGGTGTGCGGCTGCGAGAGAAAGCCGGTGGCGGTGATCAGATAGCGCGCGGTGAGCGTCTCGCCGCCGGCCAACGCCACCCGCCAGACCCTGTCCTCTTCGTCCCAGCGGGCGCCCTCGACGGTGGTGCCGAAGCGCATATGCCTGCGCACGTCGTACTTGTCGGCGACGTCGGCGGCGTACTGCTTGATCTCGTCACCGGTGGAGAACAACCGGGACCAGTTCGGGTTCGGCTCGAAGAAGTAGGAGTACGTCGTCGTCGGGACGTCGACGGCCAGCCCGGGGTAGCGGTTGACGTGCCAGGTGCCACCCAGGTCGTCCTCGCGGTCGAGGATCACGAAGTTCTCGTATCCCATCCGCTTGAGCTGAATGGCCGCGCCGATCCCGCCGAAACCGGCGCCGACGATGACGGCATCGAACTGCTCGGAAAGCATGTTCAAACGGTACCTCAGGTACCGCGTAATCCCGTGTGCGCCTCGGCGAAAGCGATCACCCTTTGATGGACCCCGTGCGCGGCGGCTCCAGCGTTGCGATGCAGGTCACGGCCCTGTCGCCCTGGGCCCAGGTTTCGGCAGTGGGATAGAGCACAAACATCTGGATGGAGTCGTCCTCCATGGCGGCAGGCGAGTAACTGGCCAACTCGGGGCTGCATTTCTCGGCGTAGTCGTCGATGGCGCTCTGACCGGGAAAATCCCCGTCGGGCATCAACAGCACCGCGAACACCTCGCCGGCGTGGGGTTCGTCACACGAGGTGGTCTGCACCGTCAACACCCGGCCGCCGGACGGGATCTCCTTGAGACAGTCGCCCACCTTGACGTCCGTCGCGGTGACGGTGTCCTTGCCGACGATCAGGAACAACGCGATGCTGACGGCGACCACGAGCACGATCAGCCCGACGACGACGCCCAGCACGATCAGCAGGACCTTGTTGGAGTTCGACTTCGGTTTCGGCGGCGGGTAGTAACCGCCCGGCGGTGGCGCCGAGTACGGCGGCGGGGGAGGCGGGGGATACGGCTGCCCGGGCGGCGGGGGATACGGCGGCTGTCCGTGGGCCGACGGGGGCGGCCCGTATTCGGGCGGCTGGCCCGGCGGCGTGGTCACGTCAGCAAGCGTAGTGCCGCATCGACGGCCATGGCCGCCACATCCAGCGACGTGGAGCCGAGGTCATGGCGGGCCCCGGTGACCTCGACGATCTCGGTGCGCGCGGCGACGAGCTTCGCCGCGGCGGCCAACTCGTCGATGCCGCCGAACGGGTCCGAGGTGCCGTGGGTGAACACCGTCGGCGAGGTGATGCGCGGCAGGTGCTCGGTGCGCATGCGCTCCGGCTTACCGGGCGGGTGCAACGGATAGGAGAACAGCGTCAGCACATCGACGTCGGCGGTGCCGTCGGCGACCACCATCGAGGTCATCCGGCCACCGTAGGAGTGCCCACCGGCGATCACCGGGCCGTCGGCCAACGTGCGGGCCACGGCGACGGCTTCCGCGACGCCGGCCTGGTCGGCTGTGGCCGAGCCCGACGGCGGGCCCTTGGGGCGGCGCCGCCGGTACGGCAGGTTGTAGCGCACCGCCAGCCAGCCCCTTCGCGCCCACTCGTCGCACACGCGGATCAGCAGCGGCGACTCGCGGTTGCCGCCTGCCCCGTGGGTGAGCACGACCACCCCCGCCGGGGCGGCGTCCGGTTCGTGCGCGACGCCCGCGATCTGCTCGAGGTTCATCGGGACAGTCTGAACAACGGCGACACCGGTCCGTGTCCCTGCCCCAGGGGATAGGCCGCGCGCAGACATTCGGTGACCCAGCGTTTCCCGAACTCGACGGCGTCGGGCACCGGGTAGCCGTGCGCGAGTGCGCTGGCGGTCGCCGCGGCCAGGGTGTCCCCCGCGCCGTGGTCGTCGCCGGTGTCGATGCGCGTCGCGTCGAACTCGAAGAAGTCGGTGCCGTTGTACAGCAGGTCCGCGCTGTGCGACGACGTGCGCAGATGGCCGCCCTTGACCAGGGCCCACTGCGGTCCCAGCGCGTGCAGGGCGCGCGCGGCGTCGTGTTGCGTTGGCGCGTCGACGACTTCGATGCCGGTGAGCAGCCGGACCTCGTCGAGGTTGGGTGTCACCAGCGTGGCCAACGGAAACAGCTGATGCCTCAGGGAATCCAACGCGCTGGGATGCAGCAGGGGGTCGCCGTGCATCGACGCGCACACCGGGTCGACCACCAACGGCACGCTGCCCGAAAGACCTTGGTTGCGCCAGACTTCGGCCACGGTGTCGATGATCGCCGACGACGCCAGCATGCCGGTCTTGGCGGCCTGCACCCCGATGTCGGAGGCCACCGCCTCGATCTGACCCGCGATGACGTCCAGCGGGACCTCGTGAAACCCCTTGACGCCCACCGAGTTCTGCACCGTCACCGCGGTGATCGCGACCAGACCGTGCACCCCGAGCAGGGCGAACGTGCGCATGTCGGCCTGGATGCCTGCGCCGCCGCCGGAGTCCGATCCCGCGATGGTCATCACCCGCACCGGCGTCGCGCCGGGGTCGGGCAGCGGCAGAAATGGCTGGTTCATGCCAATGGAAGGTAGACGCGGTTGCCGTGTTCGGCGAATTCCCGGGACTTCTCGGCCATGCCGGCTTGCATGGCGGCTTCGATGGCCTCTTCGGTGTCCAGCCCGTGCTCGGCGGCGTAGTCACGGACGTCCTGGGTGATGCGCATCGAACAGAACTTCGGACCGCACATCGAGCAGAAGTGCGCGGTCTTGGCCGGCTCGGCGGGCAGGGTCTCGTCGTGGAACTCACGCGCGGTGTCCGGGTCGAGCGACAGCGCGAACTGGTCGTTCCACCGGAACTCGAACCGGGCGCGCGACAGCGCGTCGTCGCGGTCCTGGGCGCGCGGATGCCCCTTCGCCAGATCGGCGGCGTGGGCGGCGATCTTGTAGGCGATCACGCCGTCCTTGACGTCCTTGCGGTCGGGCAGCCCCAGATGCTCCTTCGGGGTGACGTAGCACAGCATCGCGGTGCCGGCCTGGGCGATGATCGCCGCGCCGATCGCCGAGGTGATGTGGTCGTAAGCCGGTGCGATGTCGGTGGCCAGCGGCCCGAGCGTGTAGAACGGGGCTTCCTCGCACAGCTCTTCCTCGAGCCGAACGTTCTCGACGATCTTGTGCATCGGCACGTGGCCGGGCCCCTCGATCATCACCTGCACGCCATGGGATTTGGCGATCTTCGTCAGCTCACCGAGGGTGCGTAGTTCGGCGAACTGGGCGGCGTCGTTGGCGTCGGCGATGGAGCCGGGCCGTAGCCCGTCGCCCAGCGAGAACGTCACGTCGTAGCGCTGCAGGATCTCGCAGAGCTCGTCGAAGTGCGTGTAGAGGAACGACTCCCGGTGATGGGCCAGGCACCAGGCGGCCATGATCGACCCACCGCGGCTGACGATCCCGGTGACCCGCTTGGCGGTCAGCGGGACGTAGCGCAGCAGCACACCGGCGTGCACGGTCATGTAGTCGACGCCCTGTTCGCACTGCTCGATCACGGTGTCGCGGTACAGCTCCCACGTCAGCGCGGTCGGGTCGCCGTTGACCTTCTCCAGCGCCTGATAGATCGGCACGGTGCCGACCGGGACCGGGGAGTTGCGCAGGATCCACTCGCGGGTCTCGTGGATGTTCTTACCGGTCGACAGGTCCATGATGGTGTCGGCGCCCCAACGGGTGGCCCACACCATCTTGTCGACTTCTTCGGCGATGGAACTGGTCACGGCCGAATTGCCGATGTTGGCATTGACTTTCACCGCGAACGCCTTGCCGATGATCATCGGCTCGGTCTCGGGGTGGTTGTGGTTGGCGGGGATCACCGCGCGCCCGCGGGCCACCTCGTCGCGGACCAGCTCGGCCGCAACACCTTCGCGTGCGGCGATGAACGCCATCTCCGCGGTGATCTCGCCGGCGCGGGCGCGCTGCAGCTGGGTGCCCCGGTCGCGCACGACGCCCGGCCGCGGCGGAAGCCCCCGATGCAGGTCGATGTCCGCGGCCGGATCGGTGTACGGACCCGACGTGTCGTACAGGTCGAAGTGCTCGCCGTTGGAGAGGTTCACTCTCCGAAACGGCACCCGGGCACCGTCCTCGAGTTCGCGGTAGATCTTCGTGCTGCCCGCGATCGGCCCGGTGGTGACGGACGGAGTAGTCACAGCATTTTTCGACAGCGCCATTTGATTCATCTCCCTACGCCGGCATTACCCGGTCAGGTTCGTACGGTCGACGGGCCCACCCGTCCTCTCAGCGCACTGGGCGTGCACTCCCGTGTATGGACGCTGCCCACGGTAGCGCAGCGGTCGACGAAAGGGGAGACCCCTCAGAACGGCGGCTCGTCCGAGTCGCATGCCTGCTCAATCGGCGGCGGCTCCCAGTCCGGCGGCAGCTCCTCGGGCTCCAGCGGCTCGTTGATCCACGGGCACCACGGGCTGGTGCTCGGCTCGCCGCCCTTGAACAGGACGAGCAGTTTTCGCGATCTGTTTCGCCACTTGCGAAGCTCGATCTCGCGCCTGCGGGCTCGATCTCGATGACGTCGGGCGGTGTTGATCGGTCGCTGTTCTGAAAGTTGCTTGCGAATCAGCTTGATTCGCGCCGCCTTGTCACGAGCCCGGCTGGCTTTGCGCGCTGTCGGCGCCGCGCAGGCGGGCCGCATACCCGCGAACAACTCCGGGCCGTCGGGGGTGGTGCGGTACGTCTGGCCCGTCGGCGAAGTCCAGACGACGGTCCCGTCGGGCAACTGCTCGTCGTTCCAGCCGCCCGCTCCGCTGTGAAAAGTCTTGAGGCGGTGGTGTTGTCGACAGTAGTCCGCCAGGCCCCACGGCACCGTCAAGCCACCTGCTGCCGGGTCGGCGTGGTTGAACGGTGTGGTGTGGTCGATGTCGCACCGCGCAACCGGTCGGTCACAGCCCGGAAAGCGACACGTCAGGTCGCGCAGCCGGATCCAACGGGCCACCCCGGCGGAGGGCTGGTACCGCATCGCCTGATCTTCGGTGACCGTGGGTTCCTCGAGCCACCGCACGGGCGCGTTCTCGGCGAGCTCACGCACCTGGTCGGCGTCGATGACGCCGAACCCCTCCAGATATCCCGGCTCGTCGCCGTTTCCGGTCACGGTGTCCTCGCTGGCGATCACGTTGATGACCGCCCGCGGGCCGCTGTCGGCGTCGTCGGTCCCGCGCGCCGGGCACTCCGGTTGGCCGCAGTCGCAGCGCAGTTCGCGGCCCTCGGACAGCGCCAACATCGCGTCGGCACGACGCTGATCCACCGTGCGTGAATCCTTGGCGCACACCCCTGCCGCCATCTGCGAGACGCGCCGGTCGAACGCCGCCGCCGCGGTGGCCGTGAGCCGCCCGCTCAGCTGTGCCGTGCCGTCAGGGCGGGGTGTGACGCTGACGTAGCGGCCACGTTCAGACGACTCCCGCCGCTCCTTTGCGGCATCGGGATCGATCTCACGGATGAGCTTGTCGACCGTGTTGATGACGCGCCGCCGCGACCAGCTCTGCCATTTGACGAAGCGCTTGGCCAGGGCCACGTCGATCCGGCTGATCAAGTGGTCGTCGACCAGTTCTGTACGGGTGATGATCAATTGTGTCGTGGCCCAGTCGATCTCGGCGTCCCTGAGCAGCTCGGCGATGCTCGGCAGCCGGGTGTCCAGCGCTTCGGCCTGCGCGACCAGCCGGCTGGCGGCCATGGGCGCCATGTTCATCGCCGCGCCCACCTCGGCGGAGGTTCGCGCGAACCCGGTGATGATCGCCCAGCCGGGGTCCGGGTCAGTGTTCTCGGCCTCGTCCGTGCGCAGCGACAGCAGGTCGCCGATGGCTCCCATCCGCCGTGCCATCAGCATGGACTCTTCCCGGTGCGCCGTGACGATCTCCTCGATCAGCACCTCGGCACTGGGGTGCTCGAACAACTGTTCGATCAACATGCCCCGATCATGCCACGGCCCACCGACAAGTCTCAGGGGTTGTCCACAGGCTGGGTTCAGGCCAACTCGACCAGCACCGGGGCGTGGTCGCTTGGTGCCTTGCCCTTGCGTTCCTCACGCACGATCTCGGCGTGGACCACGCGCGCGGCCAGTGCGGGCGAGCCGAGGATGAAGTCGATGCGCATCCCGCGGTTCTTGGGGAACCGCAGCTGCGTGTAGTCCCAGTACGTGTAGACACCCGGGCCCGGCGTGAAAGGCCTTACCAGATCGGTGAATTGCGCGTCGACGATGGCATTGAACGCCGCGCGTTCGGGTTCGGTGACGTGGGTGCTGCCCTGATAGAACTCGACGCTCCACACGTCGTCGTCGGTGGGGGCGATGTTCCAGTCGCCCGTGAGCGCGATCTGCGCCGACGGATCCTCCGACAGCCACTTCTCTGCGGCGTTGCGCAGTGCGGCAAGCCATTCCAGCTTGTACCCGTAGTGCGGCGAGCCGACGGTGCGACCGTTGGGCACGTACAGGCTCCACACCCGCACGCCGTCACACGTCGCGCCCAACGCGCGGGCTTCGGCCGCGGCTTCGACGTCGGGCTTGTCGGACCACGTCGGCTGGCCCTCGAACCCGACCCGCACATCGTCGATACCGACGCGCGACGCGATCGCCACGCCGTTCCACTGGTTGAACCCGCAGTGCACCACCTCGTAGCCGGCGGCGAGAAACGGCATCACCGGAAACTGCTCATCGGAGCACTTGGTCTCCTGCATGGCCAGCACGTCGACGTCACCGCGCTCCAGCCAGTCCACGACCCGGTCGACCCGGGCACGGATCGAGTTGACGTTCCAGGTCGCCAGGCGCATGCCCTACAGGCTACGGAGAGCGCGATCCGCGCGAAAAGCAGGCCGATAAGCGGTAGCGTTCGTCGCATGAGGCGCTGCATCGTCGGAGCCGCCGCCGTGCTGCTGATCGCGGCGGGCTCGATGGCGACGGCACCGCCCGCCAGCGCCGGCTGCCTGTACGGAGGCCAATTCATCAGCAAGTGCGACGGACCCGTCCAGCCCGACGGCAGCTGGGAACGCTGCGTGGGCGTGACCCGGTGGGTTCCCAGCGGGTTGAGCTCGCACCTGGTGCCCGAGAAGCGCTGCGGCCCGATGGGGCCCGGTCATCACACCGCGGACCTCGCCTTCGCGGATCCGCCGACACATATCGGACCCTGAACTACCGGCCCCCGACGAGGGTGTCCGCGCGGACATAACGCGAGCGGTGGTGCTCGATGAAACCCATCGACGCGAACAGATTCCTGCCGGGCGCGTTGTCGATCAGCACCTGCGCGTACGCGTGGGACGCGCCGTGTTCCGCCCCCCAGGACATCAGGGCCGAGCACAGCCGACGCGCGTGTCCCTGCCGGCGCGCCGCATCCGTCACCCGCAGGGCCGAGACGCCGACCCACCGGCCGCCGTCGATCGTCGTCGTCACCGCGCCCCGGGCCACAGCCGCGCCGGCGACCGAGGCGAACACCGTCTCGCCGTCCACCACGGAGGTCAGCACCTCGACGGGGATGTCGCGCTCATACAGCCGAAGCCAGTCGTCGTTGGGGCTGGTGGCCAATGGCACCGTCGCATGGGGTTCTTCGACCGCGTCGAGATCGCGTGCCAGCACGACGGTTTCGAGATGCGGCGCGACATCGGCGAGCCTGAACAGGCGGTCGGGAATCGACAGCCACGGGGTCAAGCCCCGTGCGGAATACCACTCGACGATGGCGGGCAGCGCCGATGCGGTGGCGTCGAAGCCCAGCGGCACAGCGGAATTGCCGCGGTGGGTGTGACCGTCGGCGGCCCGCAGGAACCACCCCTGGACCCACTGCTGTTCGACACCGGGCCATGCCAGCGCTGCCGCGTGTTCGAGCTTGCGGATGTCGGCGGTGCGGATGGTGGCCGGCGGCAGTTCCCGGATGACCATCACGTCCTCGGCCGGGACGACCACGACGTCACCGGTTTTCGTGCGCACGGTCAACGTCCGGCCCGCCTCGAGCAGGTGGCCGATGACGTCGCTGCGCGGTGGTTCGGATCCGGCGGGCAGGCGGTAGCGGATCACCACCCGCTTTCCCACCGCGGGCCACGTCATCAGTGCCCGAACGGGTCCGGATCCTCGCCGGGCATCCACGACAGCCCTGGCACGCCCCATCCGTGCGCCTTCACCGCCCGCTTGGCGGCGCGGGCGTGCCTGCCGATCAACCGGTCCAGGTACAAGAACCCGTCCAGATGGCCGGTCTCGTGCTGCAACATCCGCGCGAACAGGCCGGTGCCCTCCACCGTGACCGGGTTGCCGTCGGCATCCAGGCCGGTCACCCGGGCCCAGTCGGCGCGGCCGGTCGGAAACGACTCACCGGGCACCGAAAGGCAGCCCTCGTCGTCGTCATCCGGGTCAGGCATGGTCTCGGGAATCTCGGAGGTCTCCAGCACCGGGTTGACGACCACGCCGCGGCGGCGAGTGGTCTGGCCCCGTGCGTCGGCGCAGTCATAGACGAACACGCGCTTGGAGACGCCGATCTGATTGGCCGCCAAGCCAACGCCGTTGGCGGCGTCCATGGTGTCGTACATGTCCTGGATGAGCTCGACGATCTCCTCGGGCAGCGAGCCGTCGTCATTGACGGTGACCGGCTCGGTCGGGGTGTGCAAGACGGGATCTCCTACGATGCGGATTGGTACGACGGCCACGGGGAAAGCTTAAGGCGGCAAGCCTTATCCCCCGACTCGCGGGCATATCTGACGCCATAGGTCACGAACCCGTGATTGAATGATCGCCGAACCACAGCGATGTAATTTCGATTGTCGGAAGGGTCCAGGAGCGAGATGGACGGCGCGATCGCGCGGACTGAGCAATCCGGGGACGTCTCTGATTCCAGCGATGGGCTGACCCGCCGAGAGCACGATATTTTGGCGTTCGAACGCCAGTGGTGGAAGTACGCCGGCTCCAAGGAAGACGCCATCAAAGAGCTGTTCTCGATGTCGGCCACCCGCTACTACCAGGTGCTGAACGCGCTGGTCGACCGGCCTGAGGCGCTGGCGGCCGATCCGATGCTGGTCAAGCGGCTGCGTCGGCTGCGGGCCAGCAGGCAGAAGGCGCGCGCGGCACGTCGGCTCGGCTTCGACGTCACCTGATCTTCGTCGGCCCGACGGGCCGTTACAGTGGGCGCAATGAACCAGCGAAACTCCTCCGGCCTGCCGCTGCGCGCCATGGTGATGGTGCTGCTGTTCCTGGGCGTGGTGTTTCTGCTGGTCGGATTCCAGGCGATGGGTTCGGACAACGACGACGACGCCGAGCAGTCGACGCTCGCCACGAGCACCATCACGACCACGACGAGCCCGACGAAAGCGGCGGAACCGGCACGGGCCGATGTGCGGGTCTACAACGTCTCCGACGTCCAGGGGGCCGCGGAGGGCACCGCCAACCGGTTGCGGGAGGCCGGCTGGGACGTCACCGAGACCGGGAACCTGACCCTTCCGGACGTGGCGGGCACCACGGTGTTCTTCAGCGACGCCCCCGGCGAGCAGGAAGCCGCCGATGAGGTGGGCAAACTGTTGGAGGCACCGGTGGAACCGCGGCGGCCTGAACTCGCCGACCAACCGCCGGGCGTGGTCGTGGTGGTCACCGGCTAGGCTCTTGCCCATGCTCAAGACCGCCGCAGCTGCCGCCTTGTTTGCCGTTCCCGCTCTTGCTCTGAGTTCATGCGCCGCGCCCGAACAACCCAGCGATACGCCGGGCACCACGCCGTCGATCTGGACGGGCTCGCCATCGCCGACCACCGCGCCCGGCGCGCACCAAGAGGGTGAGGCCACCGAGAAGCTGACCGCCGATCTGAAGATGGCCGACGGCACCACCGTGGCCACCGCCGACTTCGAGTTCGCGGACGGATACGCCACGATCACCGTTCAGACCACCGAGTCGGGCAAGTTGACCCCCGGGTTCCACGGCATGCACATCCACTCCGTCGGGAAGTGCGAGGCGAACTCGGTGGCGCCCACCGGCGGTGCGCCCGGCAACTTCAACTCCGCGGGTGGACATTTCCAGGTGCCCGGCCACACCGGTCATCCGGCCAGCGGTGACCTCACCTCGTTGCAGGTCCGCGAGGACGGTTCGGCGCTGCTGGTGACGACGACCGACGCCTTCACCGCCGAGGATCTGCTGGAGGGTGAGAAGACCGCGATCATCATCCACGCGAACGCGGACAACTTCGCCAACATCCCGCCGGAGCGCTACCAGCAGGTCAACGGGAACCCGCCGCCCGATGAGACCACCCTGGCGACCGGCGACGCCGGAAATCGCGTGGCGTGCGGTGTTATCGGCACCGGCTAGCAGCCACATAGATTTCGCCGGATCGCCCCGGCCGACTGTCGGGGTGGAATGGGAGTTCGCGCTCGTCGACTCCGAAACGCGCGACGTGAGCAACGAGGCCACCCAGGTCATCGAGGAGCTCGGCGAGAACAACCCGCGCGTGCACAAGGAGCTGTTGCGCAACACCGTCGAGATCGTCACCGGCATCTGCGACTCGGTGCCGCAGGCGATGGACGATCTGCGCGAAACACTGCTCACCGCACGCAGAATCGTTCGCAGCCGCGGAATGGAGTTGTTCAGCGCGGGCACCCACCCGTTCGCGAAATGGTCGCCGGGCAGCCTCACCGATGCGCCGCGGTACGCGGAGCTGATCAAGCGCACGCAGTGGTGGGGCCGGCAGATGCTGATCTGGGGGGTGCACGTCCACGTCGGGATCTCGTCGGCGCACAAGGTGATGGCGATCAACACCTCGTTGCTCAACCATTACCCGCACCTGCTCGCGCTGTCCTCGTCGTCGCCGTTCTGGGACGGCGAAGACACCGGGTACGCCTCCAACCGGGCCATGATGTTTCAGCAGCTGCCGACGGCCGGGCTGCCGTTCCACTTCCAGACGTGGGCGGAGTGGGAAGGCTTCGTCCACGACCAGAAGAAAACCGGCGTCATCGACCACATGAACGAGATCCGTTGGGACATCCGGCCTTCGCCGCACAAGGGCACGGTGGAGATCCGGGTCTTCGACGGTGTCTCCAACCTCCGCGAGCTGAGCGCGCTGGTGGCGCTGACCCACTGCCTGGTGGTCGACCTCGACCGGCGACTCGACGCCGGCGAACGCCTGCCGACGATGCCGCCGTGGCACGTGCAGGAGAACAAGTGGCGCGCCGCGCGTTACGGCCTCGACGCGGTGATCATCCTGGACGCCGACAGCAACGAGCGGTTGGTCACCGAGGATCTCGACGAGTTGCTGAACCGGCTCGAACCGGTGGCCAAGTCGCTGCACTGCGCGGACGAGTTGGCCCGCGTCGCCGACATCTACCGGATCGGCGCGTCCTACCAGCGCCAGCGCAGGGTCGCCGAGGAGCACGACGGCGATCTGCGTGCGGTGGTCGACGCGTTGGTCGCCGAGTTGGACATCTAGCCGTGGCCGCGATGCCGATGTTCCCGCTTCAGGTGGCGATGCTGCCCGGAGAAGAGTTGCCGCTGCGGATCTTCGAGCCGCGATACACCGCGCTCGTCTCGGACTGTCTGGCGATGGACGACCCGGCGTTCGGTGTCGTGCTGATCGAGGCGGGCCGCGAGGTCGGCGGCGGCGACATCCGCAGCGACGTCGGCGCGATGGCCCGCATCGCCGAGTGCATCGACCAGGGCAACGGGCGCTACCGGCTGCGGTGCGTCATGGGCGAGCGGATCCGGGTGCTCGAATGGCAGCCCGACGACCCCTACCCGCGGGCCGCCGTCGAGCCGTGGCCCGACCAGCCCGGGGATGCGGTCGACGTCGACGCGATCCGCGACGTCGAGGATCGCATCGTGGCGTTGTACGAACGGATCGCAGGCGCCCGCGGCGCCGAGGTCAACGCACGAGACATCGTCGCCGGCGCCGACGCCTCGGGCGACGCCGGAACGTGGTTGTACGCGTTGAGTTCCCGGCTTCCGATCGGGCAGGCCGACCGGTACGCGATCCTGGCGGCGCCCAGCGCGTCGGCGCGGTTGGCGGCGCTGCGCGACGCGCTCGAGACCCTCACGGCGATGGTGGAGTTCCAGCTGTCGTCGGGAGAGTAGCTTCTCCGAATCTAGAAGACCTCTTCGAAGCTGCCCGCCAGTTCTGCGTCGGTGACCTCATACGTGTCACCCGCACCGCGCACCGCCTGTCCCATCTCGGTGAGGTTCGCGGCGATGGCCTCGGCCTGCTCGGCGAGATGGTCGCCGACCAGCCGCGCCGCCCACTGGGTGGCGGAGCCGGGCAGCCCGTCGGCCGCAGTGCTCACCTTGTGGCCGGCGTCGGCTTCGCGGACCGTCGACGACGAGGCGTCCACCCGACCGGCGAATGCCCGCAGGATCTCCGGATCAACCAGCATGGCCAGCACGTTACCGGCGGTCGGCACCGTTGATTCGCACCAATTTCTCACCCGGGGAGTCTCAGCAGACCAGCCGGGCGTCGATGAACTCGGTGCGGGGCGTGGTCTCGTCGGGCTGATCGGGACCGCAGCGGCCATAACGATCCATCAGATCGGCCGCCGTCGTGGTCGTGACCTCCCAGCCGTGTTCGGTCAGCCACTGCATCACATCGGTGCGCTGTTCGCGTCCTGCCCCGAAGGATTCCACGGCGATCCGGGTGCCGTTCACGCTGAGTTCCTGTATGCGTTCGAACAGCAGGTCGCGGCCCTCGGCAGGTAGGTAGGACAACAACCCTTCGGCCGCCAGCGCCATCGGCTCGGTGTCGTCGAACCCCGCGTCGCGCAACGCTTTCGGCCAGTCCTGCTGCAGGTCGACGGCGACCTGGACGTAGCGGGCTCCGGGCTGCGCATCGTGGGCGCGCAGTGTCTCGGCCTTGAACGCCAGCACCTCCGGCTGGTCGATCTCGTAGACGACGGTCTCGTCCACCCACGGCAACCGCCACGCCCGCGCATCGAGCCCGGGGGCCAGGACCACCACCTGCTCGATGCCGTTGGCACCCGCGGCGATGAAGAACTCGTCGAACCACTTCGTGCGCGAGGCCGCGTAGTCCGCGATCGAGCGGACCCGGTCCATCACGTGCGCGGGCGGCAGCTGCCAGCCCCGCTCCTCGGCGGCGTCGAGAAACATCTGCGCGTACGGGTCGGTGAACAGCGGACAACCCGAGTGGTTCTCCTGCGCGCGTAACCACGCCACACCCAACTCGGTCGGGTCGATGCTCTCGGTGTCGTACCGGCTGTCGTCAGCTCTCGCCATTGTCGTCGAGTTCCCCGTCGACGACCGCTTCACGCATCTCATCTTTGGTCAGCAGGTCATCGCGGAAACTGTGCTCTCGGTATGCCAGCTGTCCCACCCGGTTTGCGATCACGGGGGCGGTGATCACCGCGAACAACCCGGTGAGGATCAGCATGCCGACGTCGGCGTTGCCGCGCAGCCTGATCGCGGCCCCCGCGAGCACCAGCAGCAGACCGAGCGTCTGGGGCTTGGTCGCAGAGTGCATGCGCGTCAAGGTGTCCGGGAACCGGACGATGCCGATCGCGGCGGTGAGCGCCAGCGTCGAGCCGCCCAGCACCAGCACAGCGGTGATGACGTCGGCGACGTTCATTGCGTCCCCCGTCCGCCGCGCGGCCGCTCGACGTCGCGTACGCGGAAGCGCGCCACGCTGATCGTGCCGACGAACGAGATCAACGCGATCGCGGCCATGGGGTAGGTGACCGTGGAGTCCTGGCTGAACGCGGCCCAGGTCCCGATGCCGCACATCGTCACCGCCGTCAGGGTGTCCAGTGCCACCAGCCGGTCCAGCGTGCTCGGACCCGCCAGCATCCGGTACATCGTGACCAACGCGGCAGCGCTGATCAGCACCCCGGTGATCGTCCACACGTAGCTCACGCGGCCTCCTTGTCGGACGCCGGTCGCCAGTCCTCGTCGCGTTCCAGTGCCGTCTTCAGCAGCCGCTCCAACGTCGCCATCTGGGCGTGGAACTCCTGGATGGCGCGGTCGGTGTTGGCGTTGAGCACGTGCACGTAGACGATCCGGCGCGCCTGGTCGACCTCGAGTGCGATCGTCCCCGGGGTCAGGTTGATGAGGTTGACCGCCATCGCGAGCACCAGATCGGACTTCAGCGCGAAGTGGGCGCGCAGCACCGCGCTGACCGGTGGCGCCCCCGGCCTGACGGCCAGCCAGGCGACCTGGATCGATGAGCGCACCAGCCAGTAGACCATCTGAATGAGCAAGCGCAGCAACGAAAGCGGGTGCACCTTTCCCTCGACCGGCACCACCGGCAGCGGCAACAACAGGGTGATCACCAGCGCCACCACCAGACCGCCGACGAAGTTCGCCACAGAGATGCTGCCCCACAACAACATCCACACCAGGATCAGACCCAGGAGCACGCTGAGCCGGAGCACGACAGCCCTCATCGGTCCACCCCCAGCACGGTGCTGATGTACAGGTCGCGGTTGAGCACCTGATCGGCGGCGCGTTCGCTGTAGCCGAAGATCGGGCCCGCGAAGACGGTCAGGGCCACGCCGACGAGGATCAGCGCCCCGGTGGGCACCAGCATGCTGACCGGCATGCGGCCGACGTGAAGACGATCGGCGAACTCCACGTCCTCGGAATCGTCGAGCAGCACCGTCGGCGTCGCCGCAGCCAGGTGCCCCTCGGGCGCGTCGGCCCTGGTCCGCCAGAACGCCTTGGTCCACACCCGGGTAACCACGTACAGCGTGAGCAGGCTGGTCACCACGCTGCCGCCCACCAGAATCCAGGCCAGCACCGAGCCGCTGTCGGCGCCCGCCTGCATCAGCGCGACCTTGCCGATGAAGCCGGAAAACGGCGGTATACCCCCGAGATTGAGCGCCGGTACCACGAAGATGAACGCCAGCAGCGGACTTGCCGCGGCCAGCCCACCCAGCCGCTGAAGTGTGGATGCGCCCGCTTGCCGCTCGATCAGGCCGACCACCAGGAACAGCGTCGTCTGTACGACGATGTGGTGGGCCACATAGTAGATCGCGCCCGCGGTGCCGAGATCACTGGACAGCGCGATACCGAACACCATGTACCCGATGTGGCTGACGAGCGTGAACGACAGCAGACGTTTGATATCGCTCTGGGCGATCGCGCCGAGTATTCCGACCAGCATGGTCACCAGCGCGGCCACCAGCAGCACCGGGTCCAGCCCGCCGTTGGGGAACAGCAGCGAGTGCGCCCGGATGATCGCGTACACACCGACTTTGGTCAGCAAGCCGGCGAACACCGCGGTGACGGGGGCTGGGGCGGTGGGGTAGGAGTCCGGCAGCCACGCCGACAGCGGAAACACCGCGGCTTTGACGCCGAAGGCCACCAGCAGCACCGCGAACATCGCGGTGCGGGTGCCGCTGCTGACGTGGTCGAGGCGCACCGCCAGTTCGGCCAGGTTCAGTGTCCCGGTGGCTGAGTACACGAACGCGATCCCGAACAGGAAGATCATCGACGAGACCATCGACACCATGACGTAGGAGGCGCCTGCGCGCACCCGGTCCTCGCTGGCGCCGATGGTCAACAACACGAAGCTCGCGGCCAGCAACACCTCGAATCCGACGTACAGGTTGAAGAGGTCACCGGCGAGGAACGCCATGCACACGCCCGCCGACAGCACCAGGTAGGTGGGCAGGAAGATCGACACCGGCTGGCGCTCATCGCCGTCGCGGATACCCTGCCCGATCGCGTAGAGCATGACGGCCAGCAGCACGACCGAGGACACGACGAGCATCAGCGCCGACAACCGGTCGACCACCAGCGTGATGCCCAACGGCCCGATGCCCGAAACCGTTGGGCCCCAACCGCCGACGTGCAGCGCCATGGTGCCGCTTCCGTCGGTGAGCCAGAGCAGCAGGGAACACACCACCACCACGGCCGTCAGCGCGAGCGTGGTGATGAGGCGCTGCAGCCGCACCCGCCGTCCCGCCAACAGCGTCATGGCCGCCGCGAGCGTCGGGATCAGCACCGGCAACGGCGTGAGCACACCCCCGAGCGTCATCGTGATCCCTTGTCCCCGGGCACCGCGTCCAGTTCGTCGGGCGCGTCGGTGTCCTTGTACAGCCCGGGCGGCGGCGGGCGGTCGGCGTCGATGGTGGTGGCCTCCTCGTCGGACAGCCGCGACACCCGGGTGTCCTCGGGGTCGTCGCTGACCTCGTCGGCCGTCGTCAGCTGGTAGGACCGGTAGGCCAACGCGAGCACGAACGCCGCCACACCCATGGTGATGACGATCGCGGTCAGGATCATCGCGTGGGTCAGCGGGTCCACGGTGTGTTCGGAGCTGCTGCTCGTGGCGCCCCGGATCGGGGGCCTGCCCGACTCCCCGCCCGCGAACAGGATGAGCAGGTTGACGGCGTTGCTGATCAGCAGCAGCCCCATCAGCATCCGGACCAGGCTGCGTTCCAGCAGCAGGTACACCCCGGCGCTGGTGACCCCGCCGATCAGCACGAGCTGGACGATGTAAGAGGTCATTCGACACGCACCTGCGATCGGCGGGCGGGGCGCGACTCGGCCAACTCGACGTCCAGGCGGGCGCCCAGACTGCGTAACACGTCGAGAACCAGGCCGAGCACGATCAGGTAGACCCCCGCGTCGAAGAGAAGTGAAGTGACGACCTTGACGGTGCCCAGCACCGGCACGTCGAACTCGAACAGCGCCGACGACAGCGCCGGTGCGCCGAGCAGCAGTGAGCCGACCGCGGTGCCAGCCGACAGGGTGAGCCCCGCGGCGAGCACCCGACCGGCGTCGAACGGCAGCGTCTCGCCGAGTTCGTAACGGCCGCCGGCGATGTAGCGCAACACCACCGCCAGCCCGGCGGTCAGCCCGCCCGCGAACCCGCCGCCGGGGGTGTTGTGGCCGGCGAAGAAGAAGTACACCGACAACACCATGATCAGCGGGAAGATGATGCGGGTGGCCACCTCGAGCACCAGCGACCGATGTTGCGGGTCGCGCAGGTCGCTGCCGCGCAGCCAGGTGATGTCGCCGACGGCCGGGCTGATGTTGATGAACGACGCGATCCGGCCGATGTCGGGCTGGCCGGCGTCGGCCACGCGCGGCGGTGTGCCAAACCGCCTGTGCCGGAACACCATTGACGTCACGCCCGTGGCGGCCACCAGTAGCACCATGATCTCGCCCATGGTGTCCCAGGCGCGGATGTCGACGAGGAGCACGTTGACCGTGTTGGCCCCGTGGCCGCGGTAGTACGCGGCGTCGGGCAATAGCGCGGACACCGACACCCCGCTACGGGCGGCGGCCGCGAAGCTCGCCACCGCGGTGACGGTCGCGCCGACGGCCAGCGCAAGTACGGCACGCGGCAGCCGGCGCGCGCTGACGTTGGCCTTGTCGGCTTCTGCGGGCAGCGTCCGCAACACCAGGAGGAAGATCACCAGCGTGAGCGTCTCCACCAGAAACTGGGTCAACGCCAGGTCGGGGGCGCCGTGCAGCGCGAAGATCGCGCCGCAGCCGTAGCCGGTGACCCCGACCAGCAGTGCGGAGGCCAACCGGTTGCGCATCACGGTGAGACCGAACGCGGCGGACAGCATGACGAAGCTGACCACCGTGTGCAGCGGGAGGTCCCAGATCTCGAAGTTCGGGCGGTCGCGGGCACCGAGGGCCAGCCCCACCGTGGGCACCGCGACGAGCGTGGCCAGGATCGCCGACTGGGTCGCGGGGATCGATCCGCGCTGGGTCACCGCTGTCACCCGCACCGCGAGCACGTCCAGCGCGCGGACCACCCTGTCGTAAATGTGGTCGGCATTGCCGAGGGGCGCCGGCGCGGTGCGCACCCGCCGCAGCTGCTCGCGGCCGACGTAGGCGGCCGTGCCGACGGCCACGACGAGGACCGACAGAAGCAGCGGCAGGCCGAAGCCGTGCCAGAGCGCCAGGTCGTAGTCGGCCCCGCCGGGCACGGTGTCGGCGTAGGCGTCGAGGACGCCGTCGACCCGGGACGGCCACAGCCCAAAGGCCAGCCCCGCGACCGCCAGGATCCCCGGCGGGATGAGGAAGCTGAACGGGGGACGGTGTAACTCGGCCACCCGCTTGCTGGGTCTGGCCAACCCTTTGCGGCCGAACGCGCCGAACAGGAACCGCAGGCTGTAGATGGTGGTGAACACCGAGCCGAGCACGATGCCGGCGAGCACGAACGGCGCCGCCGAGCCCAGGGACGGGCTGTGCAGCACGGTTTCGAAGTCGGCCTCCTTGGCCACGAACCCGAAGAACGGCGGCAGCGCCGCCATGCTCGCCGTCGCGAGGACCGCGATGACGAGCAACGGTTTGGCACGATCGCCGAGCCAGGCCAGCCTGCGGATGTCGCGGGTGCCGGTGGCGTGGTCGATGATGCCGACGACCATGAACAGGCTGGCCTTGAACATCGCGTGCGCGACGAGCATGGCCAGCCCGGCCAGCATCATGTCGCTGCCGCCGCCGCCGACCATCACGGTGATCAGCCCGAGTTGGCTGACCGTGCCGAAGGCCAGGATGAGCTTGAGGTCGTATTCACGCACCGCGCGCCAGCCGGCCAGCAGCATGGTCAGCACGCCCAGGCTGAGCACGGTGGGACGCCAGATCGGCGAATCGGCGAAGCCCGGTGCCATCCGCGCGATGAGATAGACGCCCGCCTTGACCATCGCGGCGGCGTGCAGATAGGCGCTCACCGGGGTGGGGGCGGCCATCGCGCCGGGCAGCCAGAAATGCAGCGGGACGGTGGCCGACTTCGACAGCGCGCCGACCAGAACGAGCACCAGGCCCACCGATGCGGCCATCCCGGTCGGCGGGGCCGCGATCAGCTCCGACAGCAGGTAGGTGCCTGCGACGTTGCCGAGCACGATGATGCCCGCCAGCATCGCCAACCCGCCGAACGTGGTGACCAACAGGGCCTGGGTGGCCGCGCGTCTGCTGGTGGCCCGCTCGGCGTAGTGCCCGACCAGCAGGAACGACAGCACGCTGGTGAGCTCCCAGAACACATAGAGCACCAGCATGTTGTCGGCGACGACAAGGCCGAACATCGTGCCCGAGAACGCGACCATCTCGGCGGCGAAGCTCGGCAGCCGGTTCTCCATCTTGCCGTCGCGACGATGGAAGTAGTTGCCGCAATAGAAGAGCACCAGCGCGCCGATGCCCAGCACCAGCACGCTCATGATCGCGGCCAGCGCGTCGAAGCGCAGCGTGATTTCCATCGACAGCTCGGGCAGCCATACCACGTCCGTGGTTTTCGCCTGGCCTGGCGCCGGCCAGTTCAGCGCCACCCAGACCAGGGAGCCCAGCGGTACCAGCGACAGCGGATAGAACGCGTTGCGGCCCCACCGGTACACCAACAGCGGCGCCAACGCGGTGGCCACCGCGTGGGCGAGCAAGATGGCGAGCAAGTTGGCACTCCGATCGGGTCGTCTGGTCGGCATCAGCCGTCAGGCGATGTGCGGATGGCGGGGTGTCAGCCGGTGTCGATGGCTAATTCGGAGGCCATTCTACGTGGGCCGATGTCGTGCCCGCGCACCGTCATCCGGCAACCGGTGTGATATCGGGGCGTCCTCACCACCAGCCGGTGGCGTCGGAAAGTTGGCGGCCGAGCTCGTCGGCAAGCGTCCGCACATAGGTCGACGAGAGGTGATGGGCGTCGTGGTAGACGAGCACGTTGCCCTCCACAGCACGGCAGATGTCGAGCCGGCACATCGCGTCGGTCAGGTCGAGTACCGACATCGCCCGATAGCGGTCGACGTGGTCGAGAGTCGGGTTGCGTTCGGCCAGGGCCTCGTGCCGCGGCAGCCCGCATGCTTCGGCGTCGCCGCCTTCGGCGAGGCAGTCCACCGGCGCGACAAGGGCCCCGTCCCGGAACATCCACGGGGTGTCGCGCAGGCCGAGGATCGCGATGTCGTTGGCGTCGAGCACGTCCCAGATGCCGAGATAGCCGTCGGGCACCATGTCGCCGGGCCCGTCGGGGCGGGGCCGCGTCGTCGTCGTGAACACGAAGTCGGGCCGGTCGGCGATCAACGCCGCCATGACCTCGGGCATCCAGGCCCGGCATTCGGGGTAGGGCTCCTGGGTGACCGCATTGCGCGGATCGTCGTCCGTCGTCAGCGGGCACCCCATCTTCAGATAGGTCACCACGCGGAAGCCGTGCCGGACACCGAGCAAATCGAGCGCCGCGATCCAGTGCTCCGAGTGCGAACCGCCCGCCAACGCGATGGTTCTCGCCGCGCCGGGGTCGCCATAGGTGCAGCGGATCACCTCCGTGCCGGCGAAGTCGGTGATGCAGCCGTCAACGGTGGTCGCGGGAAGATCCTCGGCCGCCTCCAGGATCGTGGGGCGCATGGGCAGGTCCGGGACCCGCACGGGTTCGAGGACCGCGCGGGCGCCGGGGTAGTCGCGCGGCGAGAGGGACTGCAGTTCGTTGCCGTTCGCCCGGATGTCGGCGATGTGCTGGCGCCAGCCGAAAGCCGTCACGCACAACGTCACCGCCAGCAGCACGACGGCAGTGCCCGAGATCGCGGTCAGGCGTCGTGGCCGTTCGTGAACCGGTTGTGCGGCAGGGGTTGTCGCGGCACTCGGCATACGCAGCGGATCCTCCACGAGCCGCAGGGTCAGATAGGCCAGCAGCAGCGAGGCGGCGAACACCAGCACACCGCCGCGCAGTCCGACGGTGTGACGGTCCAGCAAGGTCATCGAGAAGATGAGCAGCGGCCAGTGCCACAGGTACAGCGCGTAGGCCATCGCGCCCAGCGTGACCAGCGCGGGAGTGGCCATCAGCCGGTTCGGCCACGGCAGGTTTGCTTCGGTTCCGGCGCCGCTGAAGATCAGCAGGAGCGTGGCGCCGACGGGGACGAGGGCCCACGGTCCTGGGAACTGCGCCGCGCCGTCGAGCAGGATGCCGCAGCTGAAGAGCAGCACGACCCCGGCCAACGCGGTCACCACGCGTAGCCGGCCGGGCATCCGGACAGCGGAGATCATCGCGGCGGCCAGCACACCGGCCAGCAGTTGCCAGGCACGGGCGAAGCTGTCGTAGTAGGCGCTGGCCTGGTCGAGGTGGTGGGCGAACACCGCATACGCGAACGAGGCGACGGTGGCCACGGCGGTGACCGCGACCAGCACCCGGCGTCGCCTCGCACTCCAGCCGTGCCTGCCCGTGACGAACGCCACCAGCCAGGCGATCAGCAGCATCGCCACGAAGAACTGGCCCTGTACCGACATCGACCAGATGTGTTGCAGCGGGCTGACACTCTGGCCGGCGCGCAGATAGTCGCTGGAGGTGATGGCCAGATACCAGTTCTGGTAATAGCCGAGGCTGGCCAGGCTCTGGTCGGCGAACGTCTCCCATCGGGTCTGCGGCTGGATCAGCACCGTCAGCACCGCCGCCGCGGCCAACACCACCACGAGCGCCGGGCACAGCCGGCGCACCAGCCTCAGCAGCGCGCTCGGCAACGGCTCGTCGGCGCCGGGATCGGCGGCCTGCCGCAACAGCCGGCCGCCGAGGAAGAACCCGGAGAGCACCAGGAACACGTCCACGCCGCCGGACACCCGGCCGAACCAGATGTGGTACACGGCCACCAGCGCGATCGCGATACCGCGCAACCCGTTGAGGTCGTCGCGGACCCGGCGGTGCACCGTTCGGGCAGCGGGGTATGGCTTGACGGCGGGCACGGGGGTCCTCATGGGGCGGCTGAGCGGGCCGCCAGGTCAGCAGATCAGGTGGCTCAGAAATATCGAAGCCAAACGTACACCCAGGCCAGCACGGTCGAGAGAAGTGTCACCACGATGCCGTAGCGGGTGAACCGCCAGAAGCTGATGGTGTGACCGGCGCGCTGGGCGATGCCGATGGCCACGACGTTGGCGCTGGCCGCGATCGCGGTGCCGTTGCCCGAGAAGCAGGCGCCCAGGGCGAACGCCCACCACAGCGCCCTGCCGGTCTCGCCCCCGGCCTCGGCGGCCAACGGTTCGACCACCGGCGTCATCGTGGCGGTGTAGGGGATGTTGTCGACGAACGCACCGAGCACGGCGGAGCCGAACAGCAACCCGGTCGCGGCCAGAAAGAAGTTGTCGCCGAAGAACGAGACCGCGGCGTTGCCGATCCGGCCGATCACCCCGGTGTGCACCAAACCGGCGACCATCACGAACAGGCCCATGAAGAACACCAGCGTCGGCCACTCGACCTCCGGCAGCACGTCGCCGACGTCGACGTTGGTGACCAGCAGCATCGCGCCCGCCCCCAACAGCGCGACGATCGACGGGGCGACGTGCAGCACCGAATGCAGGCCGAAGCCGACGATGACCAGGGCCAGCACCGCCATCGAGCGTGCGAGTAGCCGACTGTCCCTGATCGCGCGGCGTTCCTGCAGAGCCATCACTCTTTCAAGCTGCATGTGGTTGGTGCCCAGGTCTTTTCGGAACAACACCCTGGTGAAGAAGACAAACAGCACGAAGATCACGACCACCGCCGGCGCCATGTGGATCAGAAAGTCGTTGAAAGACAAGCCGGCCCGGCTGCCGATGATGATGTTGGGCGGGTCGCCGATCAGCGTGGCGGCGCCACCGATGTTCGACGCCAGCACCTCTGCGATGAGGAACGGTTGGGGTGCGATGCCGAGCCGGTCACAGATGACCAGCGTCACCGGTGCGACCAGCATGATGATCGTGACGTTGTCGAGCACGGGCGAGGCCACCGCGGTGATCAACATCAGCATCACCATGAGCCGAAACGGCTTGCCCCTGGATCGTTTTGCCGCCCAGATGGCCAGGAAGTCGAACAAGCCGGTCTGTTTGACGACGCCGACGATCACCATCATGCCCAGCAGCAGGAAGATGACGTTCCAGTCGATGCCCTCGTGTTCGGAGTAGAAGACCCGCGCACCCGGGGTCAACCCGAGCAGGGTCATCAGGCCCGCGGCGACCAGAACCGTCTTGACCTTGTTCGCGCGTTCGGTCGCCAGGAACCAGAATGCGACGACGAATATTGCCAGCGCCAGTAGTGGTGCCAGCACGAGCGGGACGATTCAGTCGTTGGGCCCGGCCACGGCCAAGCTGGTGAGGAGCCGCTCCAGGGTCACCGCGCCGACGAGCCTGCCCTCGCCGTTGACGACGGCGATCAGCGGACTTCGCTTGGTGGCCATCACTGCGGCCACCTCGAGCAGCGTGGCATCGGGCGAGACGGTCACCGGCTTGGCGACCGGGGTGGGCAGGCAGTCACCAACGGTGAGCTTGCCGGTGCCGTGCCAGAACAGGTCGGCGTGGATCTCGTCGACGGTGCGCACCAGCGCCGGGTCGTCGCGGTAGGACTCGGGGATCGCCAGCCGCAGCACCTGGGTGCCGGGCAGCACGGCGACCGGAATGTCCTTGTCGTCGACGACGACGAGCCCGGGCAGCCGGTTGACCACCATCAGCTGCACGGCTTTGGATACCGGGTCGTCCATCCGGACCGTCGGAGGGGTCACCGCGATCTCATGTGCTTGCATGACGTTCTTCCATCGGGTTCCGTGGTTGTCGGCGGCAAGTGTCATGGTCGTCGTTCTCCGATCGGTTCGTCGACCCGTTGACCCGACTGAGCTGAAACTCCGAGCGCCCGTGACGTGCTGGTGACCAGCGGGGCGAACACCTACGTGAAAGCGTAGTCGACCGGCGGACGGTTCACGGTCGGAATCGGCAGACTACCGGTACAGACATGAGATCGGTTGCCGCGCTGTGTAATTCGCGCCGATGCGAGCGAGCGCCGGTCGATGACAGCGTGTGGCCGAGCAGCCCGACGCCCGCGCCGAGGATCGGCCAGATCGGCCAGAAGTACCAGGAGCCCGCGGTCAGGCCGACCGCCAGCCACACCGTCAGCACGATCGCGACCATCGTCAGGTAGCCGGCCAGGTGGAACCGGACGCTGTGCCTGACCGCCCGCCTGCGGGCTTCGTGGCGGCGGGGATCGTTGCGCTTGAGCCGCTCGACGGGCAGGTCGCTGGTCAGGTGACGCAACTGCGCGCGGGTCTCGGCCGCGAACGTGGTCTGCAGCCGCGACTCGTATTCGTCCATCGCGAGATAGCCCTGCGCCAGCGCCAGCCCGAGCAGGTTCGCGGTCTTCTCCCGGTCGCGGTCGCCGGCGCGGACCTCGGCCGTGTGGGGGGCGGTCATGGCGGGACCTCCTCGATCTTGACAATGACAAGTTCACTGTCCGACTATGCCTCGTCAACTTGGCACTGTCAAGATGCGGATGCTCGGTGGAGAAAGTGGAGGTCAGCGGGCCGTTCTGGTTCGGGCGAACGCGCGCAGCGACTCGACCTGCGCCGCGTCCAGCGACGGGCGCACGGTCTGCCGGGCTGCGGCGACGTCGGCGGCCGTGACGTCGGCCGCGTCGATGGACCGGCGCATCGCGGTCAGCGCCGACTCGCGCAGCAGTGCGACGCAGTCAGCCGCGCTGTAGCCCTCCAGTTCGTCGGCGAGCGCGTCGAGGTCCACAGCCTGATCACCCTCGGAGGCCAGCGGGATCGACTTGCCCGCGGTGCGCAGGATCTCGCGGCGGGCCTCGGCGTCGGGCGGCTCGACGAAGACCAGCTTCTCCAGGCGCCCGGGCCGCAACAGCGCGGGATCGATCAGGTCGGGCCGGTTCGTCGCGCCGAGCACCACCACGTCGCGCAGCGGGTCGATGCCGTCGAGTTCGGTCAACAGCGTGGCCACCACGCGATCGGTGACACCGGAATCGAAGCTCTGCCCGCGCCGGGGCGCCAGCGCGTCGATCTCGTCGAGGAACACCAACGACGGCGCGGAGTCACGGGCGCGTTGAAACAGTTCGCGCACCGCCTTTTCCGATGACCCGACCCATTTGTCCATCAGCTCGGCGCCCTTGACCGCGTGCACCGACAGCCGGCCCGAACTGGCCAGCGCCCGCACCACGAACGTCTTGCCGCACCCCGGCGGACCGTAGAGCAGTACACCGCGCGGCAGCGCGACGCCGAGGCGCTGAAACGTGTCAGGATGCTGCAGCGGCCACAGCACCGCCTCGGTGAGCGCCTGCTTGGTGGCGGCCATGTCGCCGACGTCCTCGAGGGTCACCGAGCCGACGGAGACCTCCTCGGTGGCCGAACGCGACAGCGGGCGAATGACCGACGTCGCCCCGACCAGGTCTTCCTGGGTCAGCCGCGGCGGCTCCCCGTCGGCGCTGGCCCGCGCCGCCGCCCGCAGCGCCGCCTCGCGGACCAGTGCGGCCAGGTCTGCGACGACGAAACCCGGTGTGCGATCGGCGACTTCGTCGAGGTTGAGATCGACTGCGGGCACGTCGCGTAGCAGCACTTCCAACAGCTGCTTGCGGATTGCGCCGTCGGGCAGCGGGAGTCCGAGCTCGCGGTCGCACAAATCGGGTGCGCGCAGCCGCGCGTCGACATTCTCGGGTACCGCCGAGGTCGCGATGACCGCCACCCCCGGGGTGCTGACGGCGTTGCGGAGTTCGGCCAGGATCAGCGACGCCACCGGATCCGGGTCAGCGGGCAGCAGCGCGTCGATGTCGGTGATCAGCAGCACCCCGCCGCCGTCGCGGACGGTGTTCGCCGCCGACGCCACGCTGCGCAGCCTCTCCTCGGCGTTCAGCGCACCGACGTCGGGGCCGTCGAGCTCGACGAGTCGCCGGTCGGCGCACACGGCACGCACCATGGTGGCCTTGCCGACGCCGGCGGGACCGGACACCATCACCCCGAGATTGGCTGTGGCGCCGAGGGTTTCCAACAGCTCGGGCTGATCGAGTGCGAGCTTGAGCCATTCGGTCAGGCGCTCGGCCTGGGCCTGGGCGCCCTTGAGGTCGTCGATGCTGCGCACCGGGGTCGAGGGTGGGGGCGCGGTGGTCGGCGCCGGCGCCGACGTGCTCGTGGCCGACGTGCCCGTCGATGCCCAAGCCACCGATGAATTGGGTTGCACGCTGACCGGGCCCGCGGGGTCGGTGGCCGTCACTGTCAGCAGTTCGGATGTCCAGGTGATGCCGACCGACGACGCCAGCGCCGCGGTGGCCCGCGAGGTGGGGATGTCGGGCCCGAGCTCGCGGGGCAGCAGCGACACCGTGTCACCGACGGTCATCACCTTGCCCAGCAACGCTTGTCGCAGAGTTTGCGGCGAAATCGACTGTGTCGCCAGCTTGGAGCCCGACAGCGTGACCGAACGCGCGCCGTAGACCGTGACCGGGGCGACGAGCACCGTGGCGTCCTCCCGCAGACCCGCGTTGGACAGGGTGACGTCGTCGAGCAGCGCCGTTCCCACCGGGGCGCCCGCCGGTGCGGCCCCCACGACGGCGGAGGTGGTGCGTGAGCCCGTCAACGACACGGCGTCCCACTCTCGAATACCGAGTGCCGCAATGGCTTCGGGATGCAGCCGGACCACGCCGCGCCGGGAGTCCAGCGCTGACGTGTTCAACCGTGCGGTCAGGGCGAGTTGCTGTGTGGGTTTCGTCAGGACCCTGGCCTCCGCAGTCCGAGCCGCAGCATCGAGCGTCGATGTGGCTGTGCGCGGCGGATGGCCCGTCGCGCCGCGCGCTGCTGGCGCGGCCGCTCGTCCCACACCTCGGGATGCTCGGCGAGGAATCGTTTGGTCCGCACGGCGAACGGGATGTGGATGACGTACGCCGCGATGATCAACAGGATCACGAGGTAGCCGTAGAGGATCGCGGCCGCGACTGCGATGGCCAGCAGCGCCAGCAGCGGGGCGACCATGTTGGGCGACACCGAGAACGTGTGGATCTTGCGCATCGGGATGGTGCTGACCACCAGCAGCGAGACGCCGACCATCCAGATGACCACCGCCCACTCCGACGTCCACCAGCCCTCGCCGAACTGCATTTTGGCGGCCAGCGGTCCGATCGCCCCGATCGCCCCGGCGGGCGCGGGCATCCCGACGAAGTACTTCTTCTCGTAGGCGGGCTGATCGATCTCGAGCATCGCGTTGTACCGCGCCAGGCGCAGCACGATGCACACCGCATACAGCAGCACCACCATCCAGCCGACCTGCGACTGCGACAGCAGCGTGCCGTAGACGATGAACGCCGGTGCCACACCGAAGTTGACCGCGTCGGCCAGGGAGTCGACCTCCTCGCCCATCCGCGAGGTCGCCTTCAGCGCGCGGGCCATCCGCCCGTCGAGCGCGTCGAGGATCGCCGCGACGGCCAGGAACGCCATCGCTTCGGTGGGGCGGGTGTCCAGCGCCATCTTGACCGCGGTCAGGCCCAGGCAGATCGCGGCCACCGTCATACCGCTGGGCAGGATGCGCAGGCTGACCACGCCCGGCTTGACCCGAGGTTTGATCACGGAGCCGCTCCGGCGGCGACATCGGATCGCGGCAGCTCGGCCAATACCGTCTCGCCGGCCAGCGCGCGCTGCCCGGTGGTCACCAAGACGTTCGCGTCCGCGGGCAGGTAGGTGTCCAGCCGCGACCCGTACCGGATCAGCCCGTACGTCTGTCCCATCGTGAGTTTGTCGCCGACTTTGGCCTCGCACACGATGCGGCGCGCGATCAGCCCGGCGATCTGCACGGCGATCACCTCGACGCCCTCGGGGCTGCGGATCACCATGCTGTTGCGTTCGTTGTCCTCGCTGGCCGCCTCGAGTTCGGCCGAGCCGAACAGCCCCGGCCGGTGCACGACGGCGGTGACCTCACCCCCGATCGGTGCGCGCTGCACGTGCGCGTCGAACACCGAAAGGAAGATGCTGATGCGCGGCAACGGCGTTGCAGGCAAACCGAGTTCGGCTGGCGGAGGTTTCTCTTCGATGAGGCAGATCAACCCGTCGGCCGGTGCCACGATGAGGCCTGGGCGAGTCGGTGCGACGCGGGGCGGGTGCCGGAAGAACGCCGCGTTGGCGGCCGCCGAGGTCAGCCCGGCGCGGCGGAGCCAGGGGTTGCGCCAGCCGAGCGCGGCGACCGCGAGGCTGGCCCCCACGAAGGGGAGCCCGGCGCGGTGCATCGGTGGAATCGTGGTGCGCACCAGCGCCGCGAGCCGCTCGGGGCCGGATTTGAGGTCGGGGCGTCTGGCCATCGTCCCGCGATTCTACGGGCGCACGCGCCGGCCACGACCGCTATGCCAGGTCCCAGACCCGCACCTGCGTGCCCGCAGCTACCTCCGTGACGTCCTCGTCGATCTCCAGCAGACAGTTCGCCGACGCCAGCCAGCGCAGATGGTGCGACGCAGGCGGGCCGTAACTGGTGACGGTGCCCGCGTCGGCGTCGAACACGCCGCGGCGAAACTGGCGCTTACCGCGCGGGGAGGTCAGATCCTCGGTCAACACGGCGGTGCGGCGCGGCCGGTCGGGGTTGGGCAGCCCCATCGCGGCGCGCAGCGGCGACCGCAGGAACACCTCGAAGGACACCAGAGCGCTGACGGGGTTGCCAGGCAGCGTGACGATCGGCGTGGCTGTTTCTGATGTCGCAGGCGAACCTGCTCCGGCGACGCGCCCGCAGCCCTGCGGCATGCCCGGCTGCATCGCGACCTTGACGAAATCGACGGAACCGCCCAATGCGTCCTTGACGACCTCATAGGCGCCCGCGCTCACCCCGCCGGTCGTGACGATCAGATCGGCGTTTCCGGCGTGGCGGGACAGCGTGGCGCGGAAGGAGTCGACGTCGTCTCCGGACATCGTCGAGGCCACCACCTCGGCGCCGGCGTCGCGCAGCGCGGCGGTCAGCATCACCGCGTTGGACTCGTAGATCTGGCCGGGCCGCAGCGGTGTGCCGGGGGAGACCAGTTCGGTGCCCGTCGACATCACCACCACCCGCTGGCGCGGAATCACCGCCAGCTCACCCAATCCGAGTGCGGCCGCCAGCCCCAGCGCCGCCGGGGTGACCAGGTGCCCGCTGCGCAACACCGTCGTGCCCGCGGTGACGTCCTCGCCCGCGCGGCGGATGTGCTTTCCGGGTGGCGCGGCGGCGCGGATGGCGACCGTGTCGACGCCGCCGTCGGTCGCCTCGACGGGCACGACGGCCGTCGCGCCGGACGGCACCGGCGCCCCGGTCATGATCCGGTGTGCGGTACCGGGTTTGAGCATCAGCACATCGGTGCGGCCGGCCGGGATGTCCTCGGCGACGGGCAGGACGACGGGCTGCTCGGCTGACGCGCCCGCCACGTCGTCGGCGACGACGGCGTATCCGTCCATGGCTGAGTTGTCGAACCCGGGTAACGACAGCGGCGCGACGACGTCGTCGGCCAGCACCAGGCCCAGCGCGTCGGCGAGCGGAACGCCAACGGCGGGCCGGGGCGCGATGAGGCTCGTGACGACGCGCTGGTGTTCCTCGACAGGGCGTAGCAGACCGGGCATCAGACGGGAAAGGTGACGCCGGTCAGCTCTTCGGACATGCTCCACAGCCGACGCTGAATGTCTTCGTTGTGCGACTGTGCGCTGGAAGCAACGAGTTTCGGATGCCCCCTGGACTCGCCGATGCCGTCGGGTCCGTAGTACTGACCGCCCTGCACGCCCGGGTCGGTGGCCGCGCGCAGCGTCGGCAACGCACCCTTGTCGGCGGGTTGGGCGACGATCTTCCAGACGAAGTCGGGGATGAAGTCGGGCAGGTGGCGCATGAGCTCGGTGTCCGAAAGCCCGGGGTGCGCGGCCACCGCGATGGTGGGGGCCTCCTTGGCCTTGAGGCGGCGAGCCAACTCGTAGGTGAACATGAGGTTGGCCAGCTTGGACTGCCCGTAGGCCTCGACCCGGTTGTACTTGCGCTCCAGATGCGGATCCTCGAAATGGATGCGGGCCAGGATCCGGTGACCGACGCTGCTGACCGTCACGACACGTGACCCGCCGACCTGCAGCATGTTCTCCAACAGCAGCCCGGTCAGCGCGAAGTGGCCCAGGTGGTTGGTCCCGAACTGCATCTCGAAGCCGTCTTCGGTGGTCTCGCGCCTCGGCACGTACATCACGCCTGCGTTGTTGATGAGCAGATCGATGCGCGGATGGGCCGCGCGCAGCTCTGCTGCGGCCTTGCGCACGCTGTTCAGCGACGACAGGTCGAGCTCTTGCAGCGTCACGTCGGCGTTGGGGCTGCCCGACTTGATCTGATCGACGGCTTGCCTGCCCTTGTCGAGGTTGCGCACGGCGAGCACGACATGTGCGCCCTTGTCGGCCAGCACCGCCGCGGTGTCATAGCCCAGCCCCGAGTTGGCGCCGGTGATGATGGCCACCCGGCCTGACTGATCCGGCACATCGGCCGCGGTCCATTTGGCGGTCATGCGATCAACATACTCAGCCCGACGTGCGTCATGCTCGAATCATGGATCTGGTTGAACCCGCCCATCCGCCGAGCCGCAAGGCGCCTCTGGTGTGGGCGATCGGCGCGGCGATTCCATGGCTGGTGCTGGCGTTCGCCCAGCTGGTGTGGCTTCTCGTCGACCCGCGAGCGTGGTGGTTGCACGTGACCGCCGCGGCGGCGACGGCGGTGGGCGTCGCGGTCTTCGTGGTGGTGGTGCCGTTGTGGCGGTACCGCGTGCACCGCTGGGACATCGACGGGCGGGCCGTCTACACGCGTTCGGGTTGGCTGGTGCAGGAACGCCGGATCGCGCCGATATCGCGGGTGCAGACCGTCGACACCGAACGCGGGCCGCTGGACCGGCTGTTCGGGCTGTCCACCGTGACGGTGACGACGGCGTCGTCGGCCGGTGCGGTGCGCATCGTCGCGCTGGACACCGAGGTGGCCGACCAGATCGTCGCGCAGCTGACCGACGTCGCGGCGCTGGGCGCGGAGGACGCCACGTGAGCTGGCCGCCCGCAGCCCCGACCGAGGTGTGGCACCGGCTGAGCCCGCGAATGCTGTTGGTGCATCCGGTGCATGAGGTGATGCGTCAGATCCCGGTGATCATCGGGTCGCTGGTGCTGGGTTCGGCGACCGGCAACCCCGCGGTGGTGGTGATGGTGGTGGCCGCGACGGTGGCGTACGGCGCGGCGCGCTGGTTCACGACCACCTACCGCATCGGGCCCACCGATGTGCAGCTGCGCACCGGTGTACTGCAACGCAAGGTGATCTCGGTGCCGCGCAACAGGATTCGGTCGGTGTCCACCGAGGCCCGGTTGCTGCACAGGATGCTGGGACTGACGGTGCTGCGGGTGAGCACCGGCCAGGAGGCCAGGGGCGACGCGGTGTTCGCGCTGGACGCGGTGCAGGCCGAGGAGGTGCCCCGGCTACGGGCGATCCTGCTGGCGGACTCGCTGGCGGTCGCCGACGAAGAGCAGGCGCCCGCGGGCCGCGTACTGGCCAAGTGGGATCCGTCGTGGCTGCGGTACAGCCCGCTGAGTTTCACCGGGCTGGCGATGATCGCGGCGGCCGCCGGGCTGGTCTATCAGATGGGCGCCGGTGCGGCGCTGCGGGATTCGGACGTGGCCCAGTCGGGTGTCGACGTCGCCGAGCAGTTCGGGGTGGCGACGACGGTCGCGGTGGCGGCGATCGTGGTGCTGCTGGCGTCGGTGGTGCTGTCGGTGCTGCAGTCGCTGTTGAGCTACGGGAACCTGGTGCTGCGGCGCGACGCGGATGTGCTGCACCTGCGGCTCGGGCTGCTGCGGGTGCGCGAGCACACCTTCGACATGCGCAGGTTGCGCGGCGGGTCGCTGCGGGAGCCGTTGCTGGTGCGGTTGTTCGGCGGGGCGCGGCTGGACGCGGTGATGACCGGGGTCGGCGGGGTGGGGGAGGCGTCGCTGCTGCTGCCCCCGTGCCCCCGGGCGACGGCCGAGGCGGTGCTGACGGATCTGATCGAGCGGCCCGAGGTGGTCAGCGGTCCGCTGCGGGCGCACGGCCCGGCGGCCACGCGACGGCGGTGGACGCGGGCGATGGTGGCGCCTGTGGTGATCGCCGTTGTGCTGGCCGTCACCGCGGCGCCGACGTGGGCCTGGCTGCTGTGCGTCGTGCTCGCGGTGGGCTGCGCGCTGCTGGCGCACGACCGGACCCGGTCGCTGGGGCACCGGGTCGGGGACGGCTGGTTGGTCGCGCGCACCGGCAGCCTGCAGCGCCGCCGCGACTGCATCGAGGCGTCGGGCATCATCGGCTGGACCGTGCGGCAGACGCTGATGCAGCGCCGCGCCGGAGTGGCGACGCTGATCGCGGCCACGGCGGCGGGGGTCAAGCACTATCAGGTGATCGATGTGCCCGCGGAGTTGGCGTGGTCGATTGCTGCGGAGGCATCGCCGTGGGTCGCCGACACCGAGTGGGCTCGGGTGGGGTCCGACTTGCGCTGAATCGGTTGCCGTTTAATGTCGGGCAATGGCTATCGGTGGAGTGCTCTTCGACATCGATGGTGTCCTGGTGACGTCATGGAAACCGATCGAGGGCGCGGCGAGGACGCTGCGCCTACTGGCGGAGCACCAGGTTGCCTGCTCCTATCTGACCAACACGACGACGCGCACCCGGGTCCAGATCGCCGAACTGCTGACCGAGGCGGGCATGGCGGTGCGCCCCGACGAGGTCGTCACCGCGGCGGTGCTGACGGCCGAGTATGTCCGTGACCGCTTTCCGGATGCCCGCTGCTTTCTCGTCAACAGCGGTCAGATCGCCGAGGACATGCCCGGCATCGACATCGTGTACTCGACCGAGTTCAGCGGGCCGAAGGCCCCGGACAAGCCCGACGTGGTGTTGCTCGGGGGCGCGGGACCGGAGTACAGCCATCCGACCCTGTCGTGGGTGTACGACTGGATGGCCCAGGGCGTTCCGGTGGTCGCCATGCACCGCAGCACCGCGTGGACCACCAGCGACGGTCTGCGGATCGACACCGGGATGTACCTGATCGGCATGGAGGAGGCCTCCGGCCGCAAGGCGACTGCCGTCGGTAAGCCGGCCCCGGACGGATTCCTCGCGGCCGCAAGCCGTCTCGGCGTCGAGCCCGACGAGATGTACATGGTCGGTGACGACCTCAACAACGACGTGCTGGCGGCCCAGGTGGTCGGGATGACGGGGGTGTTGGTGCGCACGGGCAAGTTCCGGCAGGAGACGCTGGACCGCTGGGCGGCAGACGAGTTCGCGATGCAGCCCAACCACGTGATCGACTCGGTGGCCGACCTGCCGGAGCTTCTCGGGCTCTAGCGATGACGATGTGGGAACGCGTGCAGCAGGCGCTGCTGCGGCGGGGGATCAACACTCTGCTCGAGCTCGTGCTGTGGATCGGGTTGGCGTACACGGTGATCGGCGTGGTTTATGCGATGCTTCACATCGAGCTGATCGGGCAGCTCAAACACGCGCTCAGCGCTGACTTCACCGTCTTCGCCAACATCGCGGCGCTGGTGGTCGCGGTGCTGGGCTGGCCGGCGCTGCTAACCAGCTCGCTGCTGTGCGGAGTGGCCGGCTGCGGGCTGCTCACCTAGCGATGAGTTTCGCGACCGTCGGCGGTCGATACAGCTATGACTGAAGAACGCATGTGCGTCAGCACCTCCGTCAGCGCGCCCATCGACGTCGTCTTCGATGTCCTGGCCGACCCGTCGACACATCAGGCGATCGACGGCACCGGGTGGGTGCGCGAGCCGTTGACCGGTGAGCGCATCAGCGAAGCCGGGCAGGTCTTCCGGATGGCGATGTATCACGACAACCATCCCGACAAGGAGTACGAGATGGCCAACCGCGTCGAGGTCTTCGACCGTCCGCACGCCATCGCATGGCGGCCCGGTCAGGGGCCCGACGACGCCGAACTCGAATTCGGCGGCTGGTACTGGCGCTACGACCTCGCGTCCACCGGACCGGGTCAGACGGAGGTCACGCTGACCTACGACTGGTCGCAGGTGCCGCCGGTTCTGCGCGAACACATCCAGTTCCCGCCGTTCGAGGCGGCGCACCTGGACAACTCGCTGAAGCACCTGGCTCAGCTCGCCGAAAAATAGCGAGATCACGCCCGCAGCGTGCGGACCGCCTCGATGCGTGCCTGCAACTGCTCGGTGGTGGCCGCCGCCACCGGAGGACCGCCGCAGATCCGGCGCAGCTCGTTGTGAATCCAGCCGTGCGGCTTACCGGTGCGGTGGTGGGCGATCGACACCAGGGCGTTGAGCTCGCGGCGCAGTTCGCGCAGCTGCCTGTGGGTGGACGCTCGCGGCACCTCACCGGTCGCGGTGTCCGTTTGGATGTCGCCGACTGCGCGGCTCCTGCGGTCAAGCTGCTCTTCTTGCCTGCGCCGCAACAGGTCTCGCATCTGCTCGGCATCCAGCAGGCCGGGGATGCCAAGATAGTCGGCTTCCTCCTCGCTGCCTGCGGGCGCCGCGGTGCCGAACGACGCCCCGTCGAAGATCACCTGGTCCAGCTCGGCGTCGGCGCCCAGTGACTCGAAGCCGTTGTCGAGTTCGCTGGGTTCGGACTTGCGGCGCTCGACGTACTCGTCGTCGCCGTCGGTCTCGCGGTGCGGCTTGCCGAGCACGTGGTCGCGCTGGGCCTCCATCTCACTGGCCAGCAACAGCAGGTTGGGCACCGAAGGCAGGAAGATGCTCGCGGTTTCCCCGGGCCGGCGCGACCGGACGAACCGGCCGATGGCCTGGGCGAAGAACAGCGGCGTCGACGCGCTGGTGGCATAGACGCCGACGGCCAGCCGCGGCACGTCGACCCCTTCGGAGACCATCCGCACGGCGACCAGCCACCGGCTGGTGCCAGCGGAGAACTCGCTGATCCGGTCGGAGGAACCGGGATCGTCGGAGAGCACCACGGTCGGCGCTTCGCCGGTGATCTCGGTGAGCAGCTCGGCGTATGCCCGCGCGGCGGTCTGATCGGACGCGATCACCATGCCGCCGGCGTCGGGCATGTGCTGGCGCAGTTGGCGCAGCCGGGTGTCGGCGGCGGCGATGACCGCGGGCATCCACTCGCCCGCCGGGTTCAGCGCGGTGCGCCAGGCCCGTGCGGTCTGCTCGGCGGTGAGCGGCTCGCCGAGCCGCGCCGAGTGCTCCTCGCCGGCGTTGTCGCGCCAGCGGGCCTCACCGGAGTACGCCAGAAACACCACGGGGCGCACCACGCCGTCGGCGAGCGCCTCGGCATACCCGTAGGTGTGGTCGGCCACCGAGCGCAGCACGCCGTCGCCGTCGGGCTCGTAGGTGACGAACGGGATCGGGCTGTCGTCGCTGCGGAACGGCGTGCCGGTCAGCGCCAGCCGGCGGGTGGCGTCGCCGAACGCCTCGCGCATGCCCTCGCCCCAGCTCTTGGCGTCCCCGCCGTGGTGGATCTCGTCGAAGATGACCAGCGTGCGGTAGTTCTCCGTGCGCACCCGATGCCGGGTCGGGTGGCTGGCCACCTGCGCGTAGGTGACGACGACGCCGTGGTACTCCGAGGACGTCAGCGCCGACGAGTTGGTGAACTTCGGGTCCAGCGCGATCCCGCTTCTGGCGGCGGCCAGCGCCCACTGGGTCTTGAGGTGATCGGTCGGCACGACGACGGTGACACGCTCGACGGTGCCGTCGGCCAGCAGCTCACCGGCCACCCGCAGGGCAAACGCCGTCTTACCGGAACCGGGCGTCGCGACGGCCAGAAAATCGCGCGGTTGGGCGCCAAGATACCGCACCAAAGCCCGACGCTGCCAGCCTCTTAAAGCCTGGGTGTCGGGCGCTGAACCAACCCGCACCCAAGACTCCTCACTGATCGGTAAGCAGCCTAGCGCAACGGATTACGCGTTCGCATCCTTCCCGGGTCACGTGTCGACGAAGAAATTGTCGTTGCGAACGAACCATTCTCGGCGCTCGGCGTCGGTCATGTCGCCGAGCTGGGCCAGACCCTCGAAGTAGTGCTCGCGCGGGGCGCCTGGAGCAAACAACATGAGCAGAGACGCCGGCGCGTCGGCCTCGTTGCGGAAGCCGTGGATGCCGCCGGGCGGGACATAGAGGAAGTCGTTGCGGTGCGCGTCGGTCCAGTCGGTGCCGTAGTAGACCGTCACCGTCCCGGAGAGCACGAAGAAGGCCTCGGACATCGCGCGGTGAAAATGCGGCCCCGGGCCGCCGGCGTTCGGGGCGATGTCGACGCGGTACAGCCCGTAGTCGCCGTCGGTGGCCTCCTGGTTGGCGAGATAGCGGTACTGCACCAGGCCGAACGCGTCGTAGTCCGGCGGTTCGTCACCCCGTTTCAGCCATGCGCTGGCCTCGGGTTCGTCCTGGGTGTACCTGGGCGGAGGATAGGGCGGCACGTCGCGCGGATTCCAGAGCGACATCGGGGCTGAGCCTAGTCCCCGACGACCTTGCACTCTCCATGGTCGAGTGCTAAGAATGCAGTTGGCACTCGCGACCGGTGAGTGCTAGGTCGGGACGGTGAGGCAAGGGGCCGCACCCGCGGAGCACACCCAACGCCGTCCGTCGCGGGCACTGCACCCGGCCAACAGATGTGCCATCCCCAATCCGGAGGAAACACTTCGCAATGGCCAAGCAAATTGCGTATGACGAAGAGGCCCGCCGCGGCCTCGAGCGGGGCCTGAATGCCCTCGCCGACGCGGTAAAGGTGACGTTGGGGCCCAAGGGTCGCAACGTCGTGCTGGAGAAGAAGTGGGGCGCCCCCACGATCACCAACGATGGCGTGTCCATCGCCAAGGAGATCGAGCTGGAGGACCCGTACGAGAAGATCGGCGCCGAGCTGGTCAAGGAAGTCGCCAAGAAGACCGACGACGTCGCCGGCGACGGCACCACCACCGCCACCGTGCTGGCCCAGGCGCTCGTGCGCGAGGGCCTGCGCAACGTCGCTGCGGGCGCGAACCCGCTCGGCCTCAAGCGTGGCATCGAGAAGGCCGTCGAGAAGATCACCGAGACCCTGCTGAAGTCGGCCAAGGAGGTCGAGACCAAGGACCAGATCGCCGCCACCGCCGCGATCTCGGCCGGTGACCTGCAGATCGGTGAGCTGATCGCCGAGGCGATGGACAAGGTCGGCAACGAGGGTGTCATCACCGTCGAGGAGTCGCAGACCTTCGGGCTGCAGCTCGAGCTGACCGAGGGCATGCGCTTCGACAAGGGCTACATCTCGGGGTACTTCGTGACCGACGCCGAGCGCCAGGAAGCGGTCCTGGAGGATCCCTACATCCTGCTGGTCAGCTCCAAGATCTCGACCGTCAAGGATCTGCTGCCGCTGCTGGAGAAGGTCATCCAGTCCGGCAAGCCGCTGCTGATCATCGCCGAGGACGTCGAGGGCGAGGCGCTGTCGACCCTGGTCGTCAACAAGATCCGCGGCACCTTCAAGTCCGTCGCCGTCAAGGCCCCGGGCTTCGGTGACCGCCGCAAGGCGATGCTGCAGGACATGGCGATCCTCACCGGTGGCCAGGTCATCAGCGAGGAGGTCGGCCTGTCGCTGGAGAGCGCCGACATCTCGCTGCTGGGCCGGGCCCGCAAGGTCGTCGTCACCAAGGACGAGACGACCATCGTCGAGGGCGCCGGTGACAGCGAGGCGATCGCGGGCCGGGTCGCCCAGATCCGCACCGAGATCGAGAACAGCGACTCCGACTACGACCGCGAGAAGCTGCAGGAGCGGCTGGCCAAGCTGGCCGGCGGCGTTGCGGTGATCAAGGCCGGCGCCGCCACCGAGGTGGAGCTCAAGGAGCGCAAGCACCGCATCGAGGACGCGGTGCGCAACGCCAAGGCCGCCGTGGAGGAGGGCATCGTCGCCGGTGGCGGTGTGTCCCTGCTGCAGGCTGCCCCGGTGCTCGACGAGCTGAAGCTCACCGGTGACGAGGCCACGGGCGCGAACATCGTCCGGGTCGCGCTGGAGGCCCCGCTGAAGCAGATCGCCGCCAACTCGGGCCTGGAGCCCGGCGTTGTCGCCGAGAAGGTCCGCAACCTCAAGGCCGGTGAGGGGCTCAACGCCGCGACCGGTGAGTACGAGGACCTGCTCAAGGCGGGCGTGGCCGACCCGGTCAAGGTGACGCGTTCGGCGCTGCAGAACGCGGCGTCCATCGCGGCGCTGTTCCTGACGACCGAGGCCGTCGTCGCCGACAAGCCGGAGAAGGCAGCCGCAGCCGCGGCCGACCCGACCGGTGGCATGGGCGGCATGGACTTCTGAGTCTGTCCAACGGGAAAGCCCGGGTTGCCTAGGCAGCCCGGGCTTTTTCGTGCGCGCGGCTACTTCTTCAGCGGCACGCAGTCGTGCAGGCAGTCCGGGCTCGTCTTCGGCGAGTCGGGGGTCGCTTTGCGGTGCAGCACCGCGCGCGTCGGCTCGACCCGCAACGCGCTGTCGGTGATCCGACCGGTTCCGTCGACGATCAACGAGTAACCGCCGGGCTCGCGCGGCGGCCACACCACGGTGACGTCGCCGTGCGCCTCGATGTTGCGTTGCGTGGTGGTGCCGACGGAACCGACGTCGAGCACGCCGCTTGTGAGGGTGGGCTCGACGGCGACGGTGTGGGCGCGGTAGTCGTCGCCGACGGTGATCAGGTAGGCGAACGTGAAATCGGCCAGCGCGTCGGCCAGCCCGTCGAGGTCGACTTTGACGCTCATATCGCCATCCTATTTCCCGCTCGGCGCCGGTTGACGGCCGCGGATCAACCGGCCGGGGCGCGCCGCGGTCGGCACCCCGTTCTCGGCGATGACCTCGCCCGACACGATGGTCGCGACGTAACCGTCGGCCCTCTGGTCCAGGCGTCGACCACCCGCGGGCAGGTCGTAGGTGACGACGGGCCGGTGCAGACGCACCGCGGCGTGGTCGATGACGTTGAGATCGGCCTTGTATCCCACCGCGATCCGGCCCCGGTCGGCCAGGCCCGCCACCCGCGCGGGCGCCGACGTCAACTCGCGCACCGCCTCGGCCACCGTCAGCCGCCCCGACGCGCGGTCGCGCGCCCAGTGCGCCAGCATGTACGTGGGAAAGCTTGCGTCGCAGATCATTCCGTAGTGCGCGCCGCCGTCACCGAGGCCAAGCACGACGTCTTCGCGACGGATCAACTCCGCGACCGTGTCAAGGCTGCCGTCACGGAAGTTGGCCAGCGTGACCAGCAGCATGGCGTGCCCGTCGTCGTCGAGCAGCCGGTCATAGGCCTCCTCGAGCGGGCTGACGCCGCGGGCGCGGGCCCTGCTGGCGATGCTCTCCGACCGCGGCGGCTCGTAGTTCGGCGGATCAGCCAGCGGGAACATCCACTCGAACGCCTGCGCGGCGAACATCAGCGGGTGCCCGTCGGATGCCGGGGTGTCGGCCAGGATGCGTTCGCGCACTTCGGGTCTGCGTATCTCGGCGACCTTCTCGGCCAGCGGCAGCCCCGCGATCTCCTGGTAGCTCGGATACGTCACGAACGGGTTGCCCGACAGCTCCAGCCCCAGCACCAGCCCGATCGGCCGCGGGAAGATCTGCGCGGTGATGTCGCCGCCGGCAGCGTTGGCCTTCTCGACCATGGTGAGCGCGTCGACGAAGAACGGATCACCGGCGTTGCCGATCGCCAGCGTGAACGTCACCGGCAGCCCCACGTCCTCGGCGACGTCGAACACCGTCTGCAGCACCGGTTCGTAGTCACCGGCGACGAGGTCGGGCACGAACTGGATCAGCCCGCCGCCGGCGTCCTCGACGCCGCGTGCGATCGCCTCGATCTCGGCGCGGTCGGCGTCGTAGCTGGGAATCGGGCGCCCGCTTTGCGTCTTGTGCAACGTGAACCGCGACGACGCGAACCCGAGCGCGCCCACCTGGACCGCTTCGGCGGCGAGCTTGCGCATCATCGCGAGGTCCTCGGGCGTGGCCGGTTCGCGGTCGACGCCGCGGGAGCCCATCACGTACACCCGCAGCGGGGAGTGCGGAAGCAGCGCGGCCACATCGATATCCCGGTGGCGCGCGTCCAGCGCGTCGAGGAACTCCGGGAACGTCTCCCAGTTCCACGGCAGTCCGTCGACCATCACCACACCGGGGATGTCCTCGACCCCGGCCATCACGTCGACCAGCACGTCGTGGTCCTCGGCGCGGCACGGAGCGAACCCGACGCCGCAGTTGCCCATCACCGCCGTCGTCACGCCGTGCGCCGAGGACGGGGTGAGCCGGTCCGACCAGACGGCCTGGCCGTCGTAGTGGGTGTGCAGGTCGACGAAGCCCGGGGTGACCAGCAGCCCGGTCGCGTCGATCTCCCGCGTCCCGGTGCCGTCCACCGTGCCCACTGCGGCTATCACCCCGTTCGAGACCGCCAGGTCGCCGACGTAGGGTTCGCCGCCGAGGCCGTCGACGATGGTGCCGCCACGGATCACGAGGTCATATGTCATACCTCGAATCTACGATGAGCCGGTGATCGACCACTTCGGAATCAACTGTGCGGACTTCGAGAAGTCGAAGGCGTTCTACGACAAGGTGCTCGGCGTGCTCGGCTACACCCGGCAGCTGGACTACCAGGTCGCCATCGGTTACGGGCGGGACGGCAAGCCCGACTTCTGGATCGCCGACATGAACGCCGGCGATGCGGCGGGCCCCAACCGCGAGGTGCACTTCGCGTTCCAGGCCGCCGACACCGACGCGGTGCAGGCGTTCTACGACGCCGCGCTGGAGGCGGGCGCCGAGTCGCTGCACGCGCCGCGGCCGTGGCCGGAGTACCACCCGGGCTATTACGGCGCGTTCGTGCGCGATCCGGACGGCAACAACATCGAGGCGGTCTTCCACGGCTATTCCAGTGGCGCGCCGCCGCAGGCGGACTGAGTACCGTCGGGATATGGCTGACTCTGATATCTCGGCGGTTCGCGAGCTGCTGCGCGACATGTTCACCCGGCAGATCGAGCACGCCGAGGAGCTGACCGACGGGCTGACCGACGAGGTCGCGTTCTACCGCCCGACCCAGGAGGCCAACAGCATCTCCTGGCTGATCTGGCACAGCGCGCGGCAACAGGATCTGCAGCTCTGCGCGATAGCCGGCACCGAGCAGGTCTGGTTCCGCGACGGCTGGGTCGACCGGTTCGACCTCGACCTTCCTCGCGACGCGATGGGCTACGGGCACGGTCCCGAAGAGGTCGCCAAGGTGCGGGCGTCGGCCGATCTGCTCGTCGGCTACTACCGCGCCGTGCACAAGATGACGCTCGAGTACATCGCCTCGGTCACGCCCGGCGAATTGAGCCGCGTCGTCGACCCCAACTGGGATCCACCGGTGACCGCCGGGGTGCGGCTGGTGAGCATCGTCGACGACGCCGCCCAGCACCTGGGTGCCGCCGCCTACCTGCGCGGCATTGCGTGATCCGGTGGTGGCCGCCGGTCGGATTGCTCGCGATGGTGCTGCTCGGCTGGGCAGTCGGAAAGTCGAGCACCGGCCTGGATGACTGGTTTCACCGCTACAGCCACAGCCCGACGCGCGACCTGCAGGGGTTCGCCAACCCGCTCGCGCTGATCATCGTCGGGGCCGCGGTTGTCGGCTTCGCGCTGTATCGACGACGGTGGCGGTTGGCCGTCATCGCGACCGTGCTGCCGTACGGCGCCTATCTGCTGGTGCAGCTGATCAAGCCGCTGTTCGGTCGCGAGAAGGGCGGGGGACTGGCCTACCCGAGTGGCCATATCACGACGACGACCGTCGTGCTGGGCCTGTTCGTGCTGGTGACCGGCTGTGCGCTGTGGGCGTTGGTGTTCGCGACGGTGTATGTCGGGCTGGCGGTGATCGGGGTCGGCACGACCTTTCACTACTTCACCGACACGCTCGGCGGGGTGCTGCTGGGCACGTCGCTGGTCTGCATCGCGGCCCTCCTCGCGGAACCGGACTTGACACGTGTCAACCCGCGTGCGATCTGGATCACAGGACGTGGCTAGCATGGGGTTATGACTGCCACCCCTGACGTTGAGCTGCCCGACACCGGAACCGTCCGCAACCCTGTGACCGGCGCCGTCGCCGGCACCGTGCGGTGGACCGACCCCGCCGACGTGCCACGCATGGCGGCGAGGCTGCGCGACGCGCAGAAACAGTGGGAGGCCCGCGGCCCCAAGGGCCGGGCCAAGGTGCTGGCCCGCTACGCGGTGTGGATGGGCGAGCACCGCGACGAGATCGAGTCGCTGCTGATCAAGGAGACCGGCAAGTCGGCCACCGACGCCGCCCAAGAGGTCCCGCTGCTGATCATGATCACCTCGTACTACATCAGGACGATGGAAAAGGCGCTGGCCCCAGAGACCCGGCCCGCGGCGCTGCCGTTCCTGGCGATCAAGAAAGTCGAGGTGCACTACCGGCCCTATCCGGTGGTCGGCATCGTCGCGCCGTGGAACTACCCCGTCGCCAACCTGCTGATGGACGGCCTCGCGGCGCTGGCGGCCGGCTGCGCGGTGCTGCTCAAACCGTCCGAACGCACCCCGTTGACCGCCGAGCTGCTGCTGCGCGGCTGGCTGGACTCGGGCGCGCCGGAGGTGATGGCGATCGTGCAGGGCGCCCGCGAGGCGGTCGAGGCCGTCGTCGACAACTCCGACTACATCCAGTTCACCGGCTCCAGCACGACGGGGGCCAAGGTGATGGAGCGCGCCGCGCGCCGGCTCACCCCGGTCAGCCTGGAGCTGGGCGGCAAGGACCCGATGATCGTCTTGGACGACGCCGACATCGAGCTGGCGGCCAACGCGGCGGTGTGGGGCGCGATGTTCAACGCCGGCCAGACCTGCGTGTCGGTGGAGCGGGTGTACGTGCTGGAGCCGGTGTACGACAAGTTCGTCGACGCGGTGGTGCGCGCGGTGGAGAACCTCAAGATGGGCGCGGGCGAAGGGCATGACTTCGGCTCGCTGATCGACGAGAGCCAGGTCGAGGTGACCGAGCGGCACGTCCGCGAGGCCGTCGCCGCAGGAGCCAAAGCGCTCACCGGTGGCAAGCGGCCCGAGGGCCCCGGCAGCTTCTATCCGCCGACCGTGCTGGTGGACGTCGACCACTCGATGGCGTGCATGACCGAGGAGACGTTCGGACCGACGCTGCCGATCATGAAGGTGGCCAGCGTCGCCGAGGCGATCCGGCTGGCCAACGACAGCCCGTACGGCCTGTCGGCGTCGGTGTTCTCCAAGGACGTCGAGCGCGCCAAATCGATTGCGTTGCAACTGGACTGCGGTGCGGTGAACATCAACGACGTGATCTCCAACCTGATGTGCACCACGGCGCCGATGGGCGGCTGGAAGAACTCCGGTATCGGGGCGAGGTTCGGCGGACCCGAAGGCATGCGCAAGTTCTGCCGCCAGGAGACGGTCGTGGCGCCGCGCACCAACATCGGCGCAGGCGGCACCTACTACAACAACTCGCTCAAGGCGCTCAAGCGGATGAACAAGCTGATGACCAAGCTGGCCCTGGCGCGGCCGCGGCGGGTGGCGAAGTAAGCTCGCGGCGTTGACCCCTGCCCCTTAAGGAGGACATACGCGTGCGGCTGGTGGCGACCATGCTGCTGTGGCTCGTCACCACGCTTCTTCTTGCGGTGGCGGTCCCGGCGATGTGGGTCCAGCGAAACGTGGTCAGCGAGGACGGCTATGCGTCGTTCGCGGCTTCAGCGGCCAAGGACCCCCAGCTGCAGAGCGCGATGGCCGCCGAGTTGGCCAGGCAGGTCATCTCTTTCGCCGCCGACAACGGCTACACCCTCAACCGGGACATGGTCCGCCGCGGGACCGACGCCTACACCAGCAGCGCCGGGTTTCCCGGACAGTTCGGCCAAGCCAACCGCATCGCGCACCGGTGGATGTTCACCGACTCCGTCCAGCGCGAGGAGGGCACCGACCGCTGGTACATCGACATCGCCCCGATGCTCAACGACCCGTCGATAAAGGACTTGCTCGGCGACATCGACCTCGACGTGCCGCAGACCCTGACCGTCCCGATCACCGTGCCCGAAACCACGGGATTGCACCCGGGCCGCCTGCGGCAGGTGTCGACGTGGGGACCGTGGATCACCGTCGGCGCCACGATCCTGACCGGTGTCTTCGCCCTGTTGACGTTGGCGGCGTCCCGGTCACGCGGTAAAACGCTTGCTGCGCTGGGGGTTTCGGCACTTATCGTGGGCGCTGCCGGATGGGCCGGCCTGGAGGTGGCGCGCGGGCATGTGAACGACGCGCTCAACCGCACCACCGGCGACATCCGTCTCATCGCCGACGCGGTCGTCGTGCACGCCGAGGACAGCCTGCACCACTGGCTCAACCTGACGCTGGCCGCCGGCGCCGCGCTGGTGGTGTTCGGCGTGCTGGTGGCGATGCTGGGCGGGTGGCGCCGCCGCGACACTTAGTACAGCTTCGCATTGGTACGGTCGACCCATGCCGTTCGTGTCGGACATCCTCGGCCCGCAGCAGCCCGTCGAGGCGTCGCCGCCGCTGATCGCCGGCGCTCTGCGCCGTACCAGCACCATCGACACCCATCCCGTCGGGGACCAGGACTCCGTCGTCGACCTGCGCGCCGGCGACGTCGTGGGCGGATCCGGCGCGCCGCGTGTGCTCGGCCAACTCGGCATCCGCGCGCACCTGTCGGACCGGGTTGTCGACGACATCTCCGCCGTGCCGCACGACGACCGGCTGGGCCGGCTGGTGGGCCACCGCGTCGGGCCGGGCTTTCGCTCCACGGTGGGAAAGCTGCTGCCCGGCGAAGCGCGGCGGGCCAGCCTTCTGCACCTGCTGCTCGACGACTGGGTCGGTGCCGCGCTGGTATCCGGTTATGCGAAGCAGCACACGGCGACCGAACTCGGCACCGAGGAGAGACTTCCCGAGGGGACTGCGGACCGCATCACGGGTATCTGTGCGGGGTTCGCGTCCGACGCCTCGATGGTGTCGTTCGCCCGGCGTCACGACATGATCCCGACCGCACACGGTCCCGCGGCGCCCCCGCTAGACTTCTCTGTGCACGCCGTTGAACCGTTGCGTGCCAACGGGATGCGCCGATACCGGCGGCTCGATCTACGCCCGTCCGACGACGGCTCGGCGGACTTCGACGCGCACTTCCGTGACTCGCACATGGACAGCGACGGGATCGAGACGATCGTGCACGAGTACACCGTGGCGGGTTCGGTGGACACGTCGACGCGGACGCTCACCTCGATCCGGGCCGAGGTGCGGGTGTTGCCGTGGCAGGAATGTCCGGGTGCGATCGGCAGCGCGCGCCGGGTACAGGGCATGACGGTCGCCGAGCTGCGCGGCCGGATTCGCGGCGAGTTCGTCGGCACCAGCACCTGCACGCACCTCAACGACACCCTGCGCGCGCTCGGCGACCTGGACGCGCTTATCGAGCTGCGCGCGCGCATCTGAGGTGGCGCTTACTGCATTTGCCGCGAAACTGCACTTATCGCGGAAAAGTGCGAGTAGCCAGCACAATAACTGCAGTTTCGCCGCAAGTGGGGGCAGATTCGAGCCGATTTGCACCCCAATTGGCGACTTGTGACTCTAGGGCTCGATGACGTGTGACGGGTCGGGCCGCTTGTCCGGCGGCGCCTGGCTGTAATCGCCCCACGGGCCGTCGCGCTGTTCGATGGCGGTCCGAATACCTTGTTTAGCAGCGGTTTCGACGAATCCGAGCGCGTCGGGGGTGTTGCGCATCAGCCCGTCGAGGATGCCGCCGAGCGTCTGGGTGGAGGCCAGGCCCATGTTCTCGTAGGCCTGGTTGACGATCAGCTTCTGGGCTTGAAGCTGCGACAGCGGGATCTTCGCCAGCTTGGCCGCGACATCGCGCACCCTGGCCTCGAGGTTCTCGAAGGGCACCGATTCGTTGATGAGTTCGATTGCGGCGGCTTCTTTTCCGGTGAGAGGTTCGCCGGTCAACGAATGCCATTTGGCCTTCGACAGGCTCAGCCGATACAGCCACATGCCGGTCAGGTAGGCGCCCCACATGCGGGCGTACGGCGTGCCGATGACGGCGTCGTCGCTGGCGATGACGATATCGGCGCACAACGCGTAGTCGCTGGCGCCGCCGACGCACCAGCCGTGCACCTGCGCGATGACGGGTTTGGACGCGCGCCAGATCGCCATGAACTTCTGGTGTGGGCTGGTCTCCCGGGCGCTGACCATCGCGAAATCCTTGCCCGGGTCCCAGCGGCCGTCGGTGTTCATCGCCTCACCCCAGTGCGCAAAGCCGCCGCCGAAGTCGTACCCGCCGGAGAACGCGCGCCCGGCCCCGCGCAGCACGATGACCTTGATCGCGGGATCGCGCTCGGCCAGGCCGATGGCCGCCTCGATCTCGTCGGGCATCGGCGGCACGATGGTGTTGAGGCGTTCCGGCCGGTTCAGCGTGATGGTGGCGACGGGCGGTTGGTCCTGGTAGAGCAGAGTTTCGAACTGCGGCGTTGTCGGCATGCCTGCAGTGTGGCGCGAGTGCGGGATCGGCACACGTTTTCTGCTCTATCGCCGCCACCCCGAGCCCGCCAGGTTAGGTGACCCTCCGTTAGCCTGCGCTAAGTGCTATGTTCAGCCTCGCCCCAACCGAGAGGTACCAGATGAACCGCTACACCGCATGGTGCGCGCCCGTGGCAGCCGCCGGCCTCATCCTGGCCGGTTGCTCGAGCGGGAACTCCGCGAGCACCGACGCCACCACGACCGCCGACGCGACCACGACGTCCGCGGCGGCAGCGGTTCCCGCTGAGGTGCTGGACAAGGCGGCCGCCGACTACCAGGCCTACGTCGCGAGCAACATCGACGAACTGCAGCGCGTCGTCAAGGTTTTCACCGACGCCGTGCGCGCAGGCGACCTGCAGGCAGCGCAGGACGCCTACGCCCCGTCGCGGGTGCCGTGGGAGCGCATCGAGCCGATCGCGGGTCTGGTCGAAGACATCGACCGCAAGATCGACGCCCGCGTCGACGACTTCGCCGGTGCCGACGATCCCGAGTTCACCGGATGGCACCGGCTGGAGTACATCCTGTTCGAGCAGAACACCACCGAGGGCGCCGCCCCGTTCGCCGACCAGCTCGACTCGGACGTCGCGGCGCTCAAAGAGCAGTTCCCCTCGGTCGAGGTGAAACCGGTCGATGTGGCCAACGGCGCCGCGGAGCTGATCGAAGAGGTGTCGGAAGGCAAGATCACCGGCGAGGAGGACCGCTACTCCAAGACCGACCTATGGGACTTCGACGCCAACCTCCAAGGCGCCCGTGACGCCGTCGGCAAGTTGAATCCCGCGCTCGTGCAAGCCGATCCGGCGCTGCTCGGCAAGATCGACGCGGGGATCAACTCGGTGTTCGACACCATGCGCCCGCTGCGCCGCGGCGACGGCTGGGTGTTGTTCTGCACCGAGAACGATCCCTACCCGTCCCCGCGCTGCACCGGCGTGACCGTCGACCCGCCGACGATCGACAAACTCAAGGCGGAGCTCGCCGGGCTCTCCGAGAACATGTCTCAAGTCGCAGGGGTGCTGAAGCTGAAGTGACTCCGCGGCTGCGCCGGGCCGGCATCTCACGCCGGGCCTTCGTGACTGGGGCGTTGGGCACCGGGGCTGCCGTCGGCGTCGGCGCCGGCCTGGTCGGCTGCGCACGCGACGACGGACCGGCCGCCGCGCCCCAGCCCGCGTTCGTGCCGTTCGAGGGTCCGCACCAAACCGGCATCACCGCGCTGCCCGTGCCCGAGCAGGGGCTGGTGGCGTCGTTCAACGTGCTGTCCAAGGACCGTGCCGCGCTGGCGGACACGCTGGCCGCGCTCACCGACGAGATCCGCGGCCTGATGGCGGGCAGGCCGCCGGAGGTGCGGGACCCGGAATACCCGCCGGTGGACTCCGGCATCCTCGGGGACAAGCCGCCCGCCGACAATCTCTCCATCGTGGTGGGGGTCGGGGCGTCGCTGTTCGACGACCGGTTCGGGCTGGCCGACCGCAAGCCCAGAGAACTGGTCACGATGCCGTTTCTGGCCAACGACCGGCTGGACCCCAAACTGTCGCACGGCGATCTGTCGATCATCTTCGAGGCCGGGCACAACGACACCGTGCAGTTCGCGCTGCGTCAGTTGATGCGGCGCACCCGAAGCGACCTCGTGCTGCGATGGATGGTCGACGGCTACGCCCGGGGCATCGGCGCCGGCCGGGCCTCGGAAGCCACCACACCGCGTAACCTGTTGGGGTTCAAGGACGGAACATCCAACCTGGATGTGAACGACGCCGCTGTGATGGACCGGCACGTGTGGGTCGGCTCCGACGACGGCGAGCCGCAGTGGGCGGTCGGCGGGTCATACCAGGCAGTGCGCATCATCCGGATGTTCGTCGAGTTCTGGGACCGCACCCAGCTCGCCGAGCAGGAGGCGATCTTCGGACGCAACAAGATCAGCGGCGCGCCGCTGGGCATGTCCGACGAATTCGCCGACCCCGACTATCCCTCGGATCCCGACGGCAAGCGGATCCCGCTCGACGCGCACATCCGGTTGGCCAACCCGCGCACCCCGCAGACCGACGAAAACCTGATCCTGCGCCGCGGATTCAACTACTCGCGCGGCTTCGACGGGGCGGGCCGGCTCGATCAGGGGCTGGCCTTCATCGCCTACCAGCGCAGCCTGCAGAAGGGATTCCTGACCGTGCAGAGCAGGTTGAAGGGCGAACCGCTCGAGGAGTACATCCTGCCGGTCGGCGGCGGCTTCTTCTTCGTCCTGCCCGGCGTCACCGGACCCGACCGGTTCCTCGGGGACGAGCTGGTCGGCTGAGCACCGACCACAGGAACTCGTAGATCAACGCCGACCGGAACGCGATCTGGGCGTTGTCGGCCGCGCCGGCGTGCCCGCCCTCGATGTTCTCGTAGTAGTACACCGGATGGCCGGCCGCCTCGAGCGCCGCCGTCATCTTGCGGGCGTGGCCCGGATGCACCCGGTCGTCGCGGGTGGAGGTGGTGATCAACACCGGCGGATAGCGACGGTCGGCGGAGATATTCTGATACGGCGAGTATTTGGAGATGAACTCCCAGTCCGCCGGATCGTCGGGATCGCCGTACTCGGCAACCCATGACGCCCCCGCCAACAGCAGGTGAAACCTACGCATGTCCAGAAGCGGGACGCTGCACACCAGCGCACCGAACAGCTCCGGGTACTGCGTCAGCATCACGCCCATCAGCAACCCGCCGTTGCTGCCGCCCTGCGCGCCGAGCTGCTCGACGGTGGTGATGCCCCGCGCCACGAGATCCCTTGCCACAGCAGCGAAGTCCTGGTGCACGAGATATCTGTTCTCGCGCATCGCCTGGGTGTGCCACCTCGGGCCGTACTCACCGCCGCCGCGGATGTTGGCCAGCACGTAGGTGCCGCCGCGGGCCAACCACAGCCGGCCGAGCACACCGCTGTAGCTGGGTGTGTTGGCGACCTCGAACCCGCCGTAACCGCTGAGCAACGTCGGTCCCGTCGCGTCGACATGCCGGTGGCCCACAACGAAATACGGGATCACGGTGCCGTCGTCGGACTCGGCGAAATGCTGCGTGACCACCAGGTCGGCGGCGTCGAAGAACGACGGCGCCCGCTTGATCTCGGTCAACTCGCCGCCCGCCGGACCGTGCAGCAGGCGCGACGGAGTGTCGAACCCGCTGGAGTCGAGGAACACCTCGTCGCCGAGGTCGTCGGTGGTGACGATCACCGTGTGGGTGTTGTCGGGCAACCCCGGCACCGGCTCGGCCTGCCAGGTCCCCGGCGTCACGATCTCGACGCGGCTGGCGACGTCGGCCAGCGTCAGCATCACCAGCTTGTCGCGGGTCCAGGCGTACTGGTTCAGGCAGGTGTGCTCGTCGGGCTCGAACACCACCACCAGTTCCGCGGTGCCGGCGAGGAACTCGTCGTAGTCGGCGGCCAGCAGCGACCCGGCGACGTACTGCGCCGTCCCCGTGTACCAGTCGGTGCGCAACTCGATCAGCAGCCAATCGCGGTGCGCCGACACGTTGGCGTCGGTGGGCGCGTCGATGCGGATGAGTTCCTCGCCGCGCAGTTCGTAGACCTCGTCGTTGAAGAAGTCGATCGCCCGGCTGATCATGGTGCGCTCGAATCCGGGCGTGCGGTCCACCGCCGCCGCGACGATGACATCGTCGACCGCCCCGCTGAACACCGTCTCGGCCTCGGTGAGCGGCTGACCGCGGCGCCAGCGTTTGACCAGGCGGGGATAGCCGGACTCGGTCAGCGAACCCTCGCCGAAGTCGGTGCCGACCAGGACGGTGTTCTCGTCCGCCCAGGTGATCTGTGTCTTGGCTTCGGGCAGCTCGAACCCGCCGGATACGAATTGTCTTGTCGCCATGTCGAATTCGCGCACCACCGCGGCGTCCGAGCCGCCGCGCGAAAGCTGGACGAGCGCCAGGTGGTAGCCGGGCTCGATCACGTCGGCGCCGGCCCACACCCAGTTCTCGTCCTCGGCGGACGCAATCTCATCGACGTCGATGAGCACGTCCCACTCGGGTTCCTCGCTGCGGTAGCTCTCCAGGGTCGTGCGCCGCCACAGCCCGCGCGGGTTGTCGGCGTCGCGCCAGAAGTTGTAGAGGTACTCGCCGCGACGCCGCACATAGGGAATGCGGGCGTCGGTGTCGAGCACCTCCAGCGCCTCGGCGCGCATCTGCTCGAAGCGTTCGCCGCCGAACTTGGCGAGCGTCGGTTCGTTGTGCTTGCGCACCCAGTCCAACGCCTCTTCGCCGCTGATGTCTTCGAGCCAGAGGTACGGGTCGTCGGTTCCGTCAGCCGTCACAGAGCCATTGTGGCGGCTCGGCGTAGTGTGAGGTCGGTTACACCGTCTGAGGAGGGAGTCGCTGATGACCGTCTACGCTCGTCCCGGTTCGGCGGACGCACTGATGGCGTACGAGACCCGCTACGAGAACTTCATCGGTGGCCAGTGGGTGCCACCCGTCTCCGGTGACTACTTCGAGAACCCGACTCCGGTGACCGGTCAGCCGTTCTGCGAGGTCGCGCGGTCCACCGAAGCCGACATCGACAAGGCGCTCGACGCCGCCCACGCGGCCGCACCGCAGTGGGGGAAGACCGCGCCGGCCGAACGCGCCGACATCCTCAACAAGATCGCCGACCGCATCGAGGCCGACCTCGAGTCGATCGCGCTGGCCGAGTCGTGGGACAACGGCAAGCCCATCCGCGAGACGCTCAACGCCGACATTCCGCTGGCCGTCGACCACTTCCGCTACTTCGCGGGCGCCATCCGCGCCCAGGAGGGCTCGCTGAGCCAGATCGACGACGACACCGTCGCCTACCACTTCCACGAACCGCTCGGGGTCGTCGGCCAGATCATCCCGTGGAACTTCCCGATCCTGATGGCGACCTGGAAGCTGGCGCCCGCGCTGGCGGCAGGCAACGCCGTCGTGCTCAAGCCCGCCGAGCAGACGCCGGCGTCGATCATGTACCTGATGTCGTTGATCGGCGACCTGTTGCCCGCCGGAGTCATCAACGTGGTCAACGGGTTTGGCTTCGAGGCGGGCAAACCGCTGGCGTCGAGCAACCGAATCGCCAAGATCGCGTTCACCGGGGAGACCACCACCGGCCGGCTGATCATGCAATACGCGTCGCAGAACCTGATCCCGGTCACCCTGGAACTCGGCGGCAAGAGCCCGAACATCTTCTTCTCCGACGTGATGGCCGCCGCGGATGACTACCAGGACAAGGCGCTGGAGGGGTTCACGATGTTCGCGCTGAACCAGGGCGAGGTGTGCACGTGCCCGTCGCGGTCGCTGATCCAGGCCGACATCTACGACGAGTTCCTCGAGCTGGCCGCGATCCGCACCAAGGCGGTGCGCCAGGGCGATCCTCTGGACACCGAGACCATGATCGGGTCGCAGGCGTCCAACGACCAGCTGGAGAAGGTGCTGTCTTACATCGAGATCGGCAAGGACGAAGGCGCCCGCGTCGTCACCGGCGGTGAGCGCGCCGAACTCGGCGGCGACCTGTCCGGCGGGTACTACGTGCAGCCGACGATCTTCGAGGGCCACAACAAGATGCGGATCTTCCAGGAGGAGATCTTCGGCCCGGTCGTGGCCGTCACGTCGTTCAGGGATTACGACGACGCGATCGCCATCGCCAACGACACCCTGTACGGGCTCGGCGCCGGGGTGTGGTCGCGCAACGGCAACACGGCGTATCGGGCGGGGCGCGACATCAAGGCCGGGCGGGTGTGGACGAACTGCTACCACGCCTACCCGGCGCACGCGGCGTTCGGTGGCTACAAGCAGTCCGGCATCGGCCGCGAGAACCACAAGATGATGCTCGACCACTACCAGCAGACAAAGAACCTGCTGGTGTCCTACAGCGACAAGGCGCAGGGCTTCTTCTGATCTCCCGATCGGCGCGAACGTTCCGTACCACTCGAAATTCCGGCGGAAATTCGAGTGGTACGGAACGTTCGGCGGAGGGCGTGGGGGTGCCGCCGCGGGCGCTGATCACCGCGGCGGCCGCGGACCTGCTGGCCAGGCTGCAGGCCAAACACGGCCCGCTGATGTTTCACCAGTCCGGCGGCTGCTGCGACGGCTCCTCGCCGATGTGCTACCCCGACGGCGAGTTCCTCGTCGGCGACCGCGACATCCTGCTCGGAATCCTCGACGTCGGGAACGGCGTGCCGGTGTGGATCTCGGGCCCGCAGTTCGAGGCGTGGAAACACACTCAGCTGGTGATCGACGTCGTGCCCGGGCGCGGCGGCGGGTTCAGCGTCGAGGCCCCCGAAGGCATGCGGTTCCTGTCTCGCGGCCGGGCGTTCACCGACGCGGAGAACACGCTGCTGGCCGAGCAGGCACCGGTCACCGGCGCGGATTTCGCCAAGGGCGTGCGCCCGACACCGACACCGCCGCTGGGGCGTGGCTCAGAGGTCTGACGCCCGTTCGGCGTTAACCTCGAAAGCGTGATACCGCTGCCGCGCCCATGGCTGCTGACCAGCGCGATGCTGGTCGGGGCAGCGGTCGGCGTGATCACCGGAATCGCCGCGATGGTGCTGGTCACCGCCACGGTCCGGCCCGACATCGTCATCGCGCTGGTGGTCGGCGTGCCCAGCGCGGTCGGGATGCTGACGATCCTGCTGTCGGGCCGACGCTGGGTCACCACCGTCGGGGCGTTCGTGCTGGCCATCGCTCCCGGCTGGTTCGGGACATTGGTCGCGATGCAGGTGGTGCACGGTGCCTGACACCGCGGGCCCCGAGGTCCTCGCCGGCGAGCCGACCGAGCCCTACACACCGCTGTTCACCGGCGAAGTGCCCGTTTCGGCCCCGGCCGACCAGCCGCCGTCGGAGCCGTTGCCCGCCCCGGCGCACCCGCTCGTCGTCGCCGGTAGCTACCAGTTCCTCAAGCGCTGGATGTTCGTCGGGGTGGTGGCGTGCGTGTGGATCGTGGCGGGCGCGGCCGGGTGGGGCATGTACTACTGGTGGTTCCAGTCGATCGACAAGACGCCGCCGGTGTTCGTCGTGTTGGTGTTCGTGATGGTCTGCACCGTCGCGGGCCTAATCATGGCGATGGTTCCGGACCGGCCCGTGATCTCGGCACTGGCGATCGCGGTGATGTCGGCCCCGCTGGCGGCGACCGGCGGTGCGGCGGTGCTACACGGCCTGAAGTTCTGCGAATACGCCAGCCGCTGCTTCGGTGGCCTGATCCCGTACTGACGCGGGCTTCATAGATTCGCGCCCGGCCCATGGCCGCTGGTCTTGGCACTAGGGTGATGAACGTGACTCACTATGACGTCGTTGTTCTCGGAGCCGGTCCCGGCGGATACGTCGCGGCCATTCGCGCCGCCCAACTCGGGCTGAACACCGCAGTCGTCGAACCCAAGTACTGGGGCGGCGTCTGCCTCAACGTCGGCTGCATCCCGTCGAAGTCGCTGCTGCGCAACGCGGAGATCGCCCACATCATCACCAAGGACGCCAAGCTGTTCGGCATCAGCGGCGAGCCGACCATGGACTACGGGGTGGCGTTCGACCGCAGCCGCAAGGTCGCCGACGGTCGCGTCACCGGTGTGCACTTCCTGATGAAGAAGAACAAGATCACCGAGATCCACGGGTACGGGAAGTTCAAGGACGCCAACACCCTCGAGGTCGACCTGAACGAGGGCGGCACCGAGACGGTCACGTTCGACAACGCGATCATCGCCACCGGCAGCAGCACCAAGCTGGTGCCCGGCACGTCGCTGTCGGAAAACGTCGTCACCTACGAAGAACTCATCATGACGCGCGAGCTGCCGTCGTCGATCGTCATCGCGGGCGCGGGCGCCATCGGGATGGAGTTCGGTTACCTACTGCGCAACTTCGGCGTGGACGTCACGATCGTCGAGTTCCTGCCGCGCGCGCTGCCCAACGAGGACGCCGAGGTCTCCAAGGAGATCGAGAAGCAGTTCAAGAAGCTGGGCGTGAAGCTCCTCACCGGCACGAAGGTCGAGTCCATCGAGGATGACGGTTCGACGGTGACGGTCCAGGTGAGCAAGGACGGCAAGTCCGACGAGCTCAAGGCCGACAAAGTGCTGCAGGCCATCGGTTTTGCCCCCAACGTCGAGGGTTACGGGCTCGACGCCGCCGGCGTTCAGCTCACCGACCGCAAGGCCATCGGCGTCGACGACTACATGCGCACCAACGTGCCGCACATCTACGCGATCGGCGACGTCACCGCACTGCTGCAACTGGCGCACGTCGCCGAGGCGCAAGGCGTGGTCGCGGCCGAAACCATCGCGGGTGCAGAGACTTTGGCGCTCGGCGACTACCGGATGATGCCCAGGGCGACGTTCTGCCAGCCGCAGGTCGCCAGCTTCGGGCTCACCGAGGAGCAGGCGCGCGACGAGGGCTACGACGTCAAGGTCGCCAAGTTCCCGCTCACCGCCAACGCCAAGGCACACGGGCTCGGCGATCCCAGCGGGTTCGTCAAGGTCATCGCCGACGGAAAACACGGTGAGCTGCTCGGCGGCCACCTGATCGGCCACGACGTCTCTGAACTGCTGCCGGAGCTGACCCTGGCGCAGAAGTGGGACCTGACCGTCAACGAGTTGGCCCGCAACGTGCACACCCACCCGACGCTGTCCGAGGCGTTGCAGGAGTGCTTCCACGGGCTGGCCGGCCACATGATCAACTTTTGAGAGCGATCTGGGTCGCCGGTATCGGCGGACTGCTGGTCGGCCATGTGCTGTGGCTGGCCGGGATCTCGCTGGCCACCGCGACCAGCACGGTCAGCAGCTGGGTGTTGGTGGTCGCCGCGCTGTCGTTCGTCCTCGGCGCGGTATGTGGAGTGCTGGGCTGGCGTGCGTACCAACGCAAGTCGGAGGTGCTGGCGGCGTTTCTGTGCGCGCTGCCAATCTCGCCGGTGCTGTTCTCGCTGGTCGTTCTCGGCGTGACCTACCTGTAGCCTGCGACGGGTGAGCGTCCGGACCGATGTAAGCGCTGCCTGCGATTGCCGGCGCGCCGCGCGGGAAGGGCAGGCAGGCATCGTCGGACGTCAACGTCGTCGTCTGCGGGAGCTCGTCGACTACGCGCGCGCCGGCTCGCCTCTGCTTGCCGAACGCTACCGCGATGTGCCCGAGCATCTTTCCGGCGTCGATCAACTCCCGGTCATCACCAAGGGTGAGCTGATGGCGGACTTCGACGACTGGGTCACCGACCGGGCGGTGCGCCGTGACCGGGTCGAGACGTTCATCGCCGACCCGAGCCTGATCGGGTCCGACTTCTTGGGTCGCTACATCGTGTGTACGACCTCGGGCGCCACAGGAACGCCGGCGATTCTGCTGCACGACCATGGCGCGCTGGCCGTCTACAACGCCCTGGGCTACGTCCGCAGCGTGTCCACGGCGCTGTTGTCGCTACCCACCCTGTGGGCGCTGGCTCGAGGGAAGGGCCGGATGGCCGCGGTGTTCGTCACTGACGGGCATTACCTGGCGAACACCATGATCGCCCGCAGGCACCGCATGCTGCCGTGGCGTGCGAGATCGCAGCGGCTGTTCTCGGCGCTGGCGCCGTTGAGCACCCTGGTTGCCGAACTCAACGACTTCCAACCGGTGCTGCTGAGCGGCTATCCCAGCGTGCTGCAGGTCTTGGCGCAGGAACAGGCCGCCGGCCGCCTGCACCTGCGGCCGATACTGGTCATCGCGGCCGGTGAAACGCTTACCAGCACTGTGCGCCAACAGATTTCAGCGGCATTCGGATGTCGGGTCGGAAGCTATTACGGCGCGTCGGAAGCGCCCGGGTTGACCTACGAGTGCGCCCATCAGCGATTGCACGTCAACACCGACTGGTACATCGTCGAACCCGTCGATGCGAACCATCAGCCGACGCCGCCGGGGCGGGTATCCGACGACGTGCTGGTGACTAACCTGGCCAACCGCATCCAGCCCGTCATCCGGTATCCGCTCGGGGACCGCGTCACCATGCGGTCGGCGGCCTGTCCCTGCGGTAGCCCGTTTCCGGAGATCGACGTACGTGGGCGAACCGGTGATGTGCTGAGGTTCACCGGTGCTGCGGGTCGCGTCGTCGACGTATCCGGGCTGGCCATCGCGACGGTCGCCGAGCAGACGCCCGGGATGGCACGGTGTCAGCTGGTGCAGACAGGTCCGGCGAGGCTCGTCGTTCGCCTGACGGTGCAGCCGACAGCAACCAGGGGGGAGGTCGAGGACCGGGTCCGGGCGCGCTTGCGGGACCATCTCGCGGGGCTGGGTGCGAGCCCGGTGGACGTCCAGGTGGCCGCCGAGCCGCCGCGGGTGCACCCGCGCAGCGGCAAATTCCGCCAGGTCTACTCGGAGGTGAAGCCCTGATCGACGGGCTTAATCCGGGAAGTCCAGCGGCACTTTGAGTGTGGTTATCGTCGCGGCCAGCCCGTCGTATTGCGCTGCCAGCATGCAGAATTCGATCAGCTGCTGCTTGGTCAGGTGGCGGGCGAGCGTCGCCCATGTCTCAGGAGACACGCCGCGGGTGACGACGAACTCGTCGGTGGCGGTGATCAGCGCGCGTTGCCGGTCGGTCAGGCCCTCGGCGTCGGGGCCCTCGAAGATCTTGGCCTGCAGCTCCGGGCCCAGGCCGCGGGTGCGGGCCAGCCGACGATGCTGTTGCAACTCGTACTCGCAGTTGCGCAGATGACCGACGCGCAGGATGACGGTCTCGGCGTCTTTCACCGGGAGCTTGCTCAGCACCCCGAGCAGTATTCCGCTGTAGGGCAGCCAGGTCAGGAACAGAAGCCGATGCTGGCCAAGGACATTGAACAGGCTGAACCGTGGAGCCCGGATCGCCCGTGCGCCGAGCTTGGCGATGGCCCAGTTGAGCGGGCCGAGTTCCTTGAATCCGCCGGGCGCGATGCGCGCGGGCTCGATTGCACTCACCAAATTGAGTCTAGGGCTGCTTCACCAGGTAGGGCGACACGGTGCTGCGGTGCTCGTCGAGGTCGAGCGCCCGACCCAGCGCGGGGAAGGCGCGTTGCGGGCAGTTGTCCCGCTCGCAGACCCGGCATCCGGCGCCGATCGGCGTGGCGTTGTCCCCGGACAGGTCCAGTCCCTCGGAGTAGACGAGCCGGTGCGCATGGCGCAGTTCGCAGCCGAGCCCGATGGCGAAGGTCTTGCTGGGCTGGCCGTAGCGCCGGGCGCGGCGCTCGACGGTGCGGGCCACCCACATGTAGTTGCGTCCGTCGGGCATCTGGGCGATCTGCACCATGATCTTGCCCGGATAGGCGAACGTCTCGTAGACGTTCCACAGCGGGCACGTACCGCCGCTGGCGGAGAAGTGAAAGCCGGTGGCCGACTGGCGTTTCGACATGTTCCCGGCGCGGTCTACCCGCACGAACGACAGCGGCACGCCGCGCATCGACGGCCGTTGCAGCGTCGAGAGCCGGTGCGAGATGGTCTCGTAGGACACGGAATAGTGCGCCGAGAGCCGTTCCACGTCATAGCGGAAGCTCTCGGCGGTCTCGTGAAAGTGCCGGTAGGGCAACACCGTTGCGGCGGCGAAGTAGTTGGCCAGCCCGAGCCGGGCCAGGATCGCGGACTCCGCGCTGGTGAACTTGCCCTCCTCGACCAGCTTGTCGATCAGGTCGCCGTACTCGAGGTAGGCCAGTTCGGTGGCCATCTTGAACACCGTCTGACCCGAGGACAGGTGATCGCTGATCTGCAGCGTCCTGGTGTCCGGATCGAATCGGTGCAGCACGGTGTCGCCGAGATCGCTTCGCTGCACGATGTGCACGCCGTGCACCATGGTGAGCCGGTCGGCCAGCTGGCGCCGCAGCTCCGCGCGGTGCATGCCCATGCGGATGGTGAAATCCTCGGCGGCCGTGTCCAGTTCGTGAAGGTAGTTCTGCCGCTCGTAGAAGTAGTCGCGGACTTCCTCGTGCGGCATGGTGATCGATCCGCTACCGCTGCCCTCGGAGTACCTGTCCTCGGTCGCGGCCGCCAGCTGGGTGGTGGTCAACCGGTAGCGCCGGTACAGGTTCACCATCGCGCGGGCCAGGGCCGGATGGGAGTTCACCATGTCGGCCACCTCCGCGAGGTCGACGTCGACGTCCACGTCGCGGTCGATGGTGACCTCGCGGAGTTCGGCCACCAACCGGGTGTCGTCCTCGGATGCGAAGAACGTCGCGTCCACCCCGAACACGTCGGTGATCCGTAGCAGCACGGCCACGGTCAGCGGGCGCACGTCGTGCTCGATCTGGTTGAGATAGCTCGGCGAGATCTCCAGCATCTGCGCGAGCGCGGCCTGGCTCAGTCCGCGTTCGGTCCGGAGCTGACGGACCCGCGAACCAACGAATGTCTTGGCCACGTCACCCACCTTAACCTCGCTGTGAAGGCCGCCTTCGCATCGTTGGCAGGGACGCGGCTGTGGGAGGATTTAGCGGTAGGGACACAGGAGAGAAACACCCATGGCGGCTAGCGCAGGTGACCAGGGTTTGGCGAAGGTGATGATGCCGGTGCCGGACCCGCATCCCGACGTGTTCGACAGGCAGTGGCCGCTACGGGTCGCCGACATCGACCGCCACGGCCGGCTGCGTTTCGACGCCGCGACCCGCCACATCCAGGACATCGGCTCCGACCAGTTGCGTGAGCTCGGCTACGAGGAGACACACCCGCTCTGGATCGTCCGGCGCACGATGATCGACCTGATCAGACCCATCGAGTTCCAGGACATGCTGCGGCTGCGCCGCTGGTGTTCGGGCACGTCGAACCGGTGGTGCGAGATGCGGGTACGCATAGACGGGCGCAAGGGCGGGCTGATGGAATCCGAGGCGTTCTGGATCAACATCAACCGCGAGACCCAGGGGCCCGCGCGCATCGCCGACGACTTCATCGAGGGCCTGCGGCGCACCACCGAGGTCAATCGCCTGCGCTGGAAGCCGTACCTGAAACCGGGCAGCCGCGAGGATGCCGCACAGATCCGGGAGTATCCGGTCCGGGTCGCCGACATCGACATCTTCGACCACATGAACAACTCCGTGTACTGGACGGTGATCGAGGACTACCTGTTCTCCACGCCCGAACTGCAGGGCAAGCCGATCCGGGTGGCGATCGAACACGATGCCGCCGTCGCGCTCGGCGACAAGCTGGAGATCATCTCGCACGTGTACCCGCCCGGATCGACCGATCAATTCGGCCCGGAGCTGACCGATCGCACTGTTACAACGCTCACATACGCGGTCGGCGAGGAGACCAAAGCCGTCGCCGCGATCTTCGAGCTCTGACTCCGCCCGTTTAACAGTACGGGCGTACTGACCTGCGGAAATGTGTTACCGGTGGGTAACAACTGAAACGGTTCAGCGAAATCGTTCTTCGCAATCTTTGCAAGTTTTTGCTGAGCCTTCGCTGAACTTGACAACTGAAACGACTGGACCTGCTGTTATGGCGTAGGGCATGCTCGGATTATTACGACAGTTTTGTCGCTCAGCTGTTAGCAACTCTCACACATTGGAGGCAACCATGTCGACGGTCGGTAAGCCGAGGTCCGCCGAAGAGATCCAGAAAGACTGGGACACCAACCCGCGGTGGAAGAACGTCACCCGCGAGTACTCCGCCGAGGATGTGGTGGCTCTGCAGGGCACCGTCGTGGAGGAGCACACCCTGGCCCGCCGCGGCGCGGAGGTGCTGTGGAACCAGCTGCACGACATGGAGTTCGTCAACGCCCTCGGCGCACTGACCGGCAACATGGCCGTGCAGCAGGTGCGCGCCGGGCTGAAGGCCATCTACCTGTCCGGATGGCAGGTGGCCGGTGACGCCAACTTGAGCGGTCACACCTACCCCGACCAGAGCCTGTATCCGGCCAACTCGGTGCCGCAGGTGGTGCGCCGCATCAACAACGCGCTGCTGCGCGCCGACGAGATCGCCAAGGTCGAGGGTGACACGTCGGTGGAGAACTGGCTCGCCCCGATCGTCGCCGACGGCGAGGCCGGCTTCGGTGGCGCGCTCAACGTCTACGAGCTGCAGAAGGCGATGATCGCCGCGGGTGTCGCCGGTTCGCACTGGGAGGACCAGCTGGCCTCGGAGAAGAAGTGCGGCCACCTCGGTGGCAAGGTGCTCATCCCGACCCAGCAGCACATCCGCACGCTGACCTCGGCGCGCCTGGCGGCCGACGTCGCCGACGTGCCCACGGTCGTCATCGCCCGCACCGACGCCGAGGCCGCGACCCTGATCACCTCCGACGTCGACGAGCGCGACCGGCCGTTCATCACCGGTGAGCGCACCAAGGAGGGCTTCTACCGGGTGAAGAACGGTCTGGAGCCGTGCATCGCGCGGGCGAAGGCCTACGCGCCGTACGCCGACCTGATCTGGATGGAGACCGGAACGCCGGACCTTGAGCTGGCCAAGAAGTTCGCCGAGGGCGTCAAGGCCGAGTTCCCCGATCAGATGCTGGCCTACAACTGCTCGCCGTCGTTCAACTGGAAGAAGCATCTGGATGACGCGACGATCGCGCGGTTCCAGAAGGAGCTGGGCGCGATGGGCTTCAAGTTCCAGTTCATCACGCTGGCCGGCTTCCACGCCCTGAACTACTCGATGTTCGATCTGGCCTACGGCTACGCCCGCAACCAGATGAGCGCGTACGTCGAGCTGCAAGAGCGCGAATTCGCCGCCGAGGAGCGCGGTTACACCGCGACCAAGCACCAGCGCGAGGTGGGCGCCGGCTACTTCGACCGGATCGCCACCACGGTGGACCCGAACAGCTCGACCACCGCGCTGAAGGGCTCGACCGAAGAGGGTCAGTTCCACTGACAACGTCGTCGGGTGGCCAGTTATGACACGCGTTTCATGAATTCGCGCTGCATAACTGGCCACTTCGCCCCGGGGGACGCTCGCGATGGTCGACGCAGTCGACCCGCAGATCGGTGACCGTCATCGGGGCGCCGTCGACCAGACAGCGGTACCCGCCATCTTCGGCGGTCCCCAGGAATGCGCACGTGCTGCAGGCCCGCAACACGGGCAGCAGGCCCAGCTCCTGAAGCCGCGCCAACACCTCCGACAGGCTCTGCAGCAGGTCCTCGGCGGCCGCACCGTCGAGTTTCGAGGTGGCGATCTCCGCCGGTGCGGGCCAGCGCGCGAGATCGGCTGCTACCGTTCGCCCTTCGCGCGTCAACGCCAGGTCGTGCCGGCGCCGGTCGTCGGGGTCGCGCCGGCGTTCCACCAGCCCTTTGCGCATCAGCGCCGCAATCGCATCGCTGACCGTCGGATCGGCGACGTTGAGCTCGCGGGCCAGCGTGGTGCTGCGGGCCAGCGGCGGCGGACCGACGTGCAGCCAGCCCAGGACCCGCAGTTGGGTGACCGACAGCCCATGACGCGCCGCCGCCCGCCTGGCCAGCACCTGCAGTGCGGCACCGGCCAGATCGAGGGCCGCGACGATCTTGGCGTCGAGGCTCCCGTGGCGGGAGCCGTCGCTCCTCAGACCGTGACCTCGTTGAGCTTGCCGGTGGCCACGTCGAAGACGAACCCGCGCACCGAGGTGTGCTTGGTGACGAACGGGCTGGCCTCGATGCGGCGCAGCGACTGCCGGACATCCTCCTCGACATCGGAGAACGACTCGGCGGCCCACTCCGGCTTGATTCCGGTCTCCTCCTGGATCTGCCGCTTGAATTCGTCGTCGGTGAAAGTCAGCATGCCGCAGTCGGTGTGGTGGATCAGGATGATCTCGCGGGTGCCGAGCAGGCGCTGACTGATCGCCAGCGAACGGATCTCGTCATCGGTCACCACCCCGCCGGCATTGCGGATGACGTGTGCCTCGCCATCTTTGAGGCCGAGGATTCGGTACACGTCCAGTCGGGCGTCCATGCACGCGACGACCGCGACATGCCTGCTCGGCGGCAGCGGCAGCGGGCCGGAGAAGGTTTCGGCGTAAGTGGCGTTGTTGGCTAGATATTCGTCGGTGACCGACACGTCCATCCCTTCGTCGATTCGGTCGGCCTCGCTTCGACAGGCCGAAGTAGACGGCTCGGATGGTATTGCCGCCACGGGTTGGCCCGAAGGTAGCGAATCAGGCTGATCGAAATTCTTAGGACTCCTCGGAATCTCTTCCATGATGTCCGCATCGCGTGCACCGACCGGTCGACGCGCGTCACACAGCCCAAACCAGCTCTCATCGACAGACAGGACGCGCGAATGCCCCAGCTTTCCCGCAGTGACTGGTATGACCTCGCCCGCGACACCAACTGGGCGTTCCGCTACGTCAGCGAGGACGAGGTGTTTCCCGAGGAGTTGTCGGGCACCCACCGGGTTCCGGCCGAGGCCTGGCTCAAATGGGATGAGCCGTACAAGATCACGTACCGCGAGTACGTGCACAACCAGGTCACCAAGGACACCACGACCTACTCGCTGAAGAACGCGGTCGCCCGCTCCAAGCTGTTCGACCAGCTCGATCCCGGCTGGAAGTCGGTCATCGTCGCGCACTACGGGGCGATCTCGATGCCGGAGTACCTCGCCTCCATCGGCGAGGCGCGGATGGGCCGGTTCGGTCGATCGGCGGCCTGGCGCAACACCGCGACGTTCGGCGCCCTCGACGAGGTGCGGCACGGGCAGATCCAGACGTTCTTCCCGTACGGCCTGCTGGACAAGGAACCGCGAGGCGACTGGGCGCTCAAGGCGTTTCACACCAACAACTGGATCGTCCTGGCGGTGCGGTACCTGTTCGACGACATGTTCGTCGCCAACGACGCGTTGTCGATCGCGTTGCAGCTGACGTTCACGCTGGAGACGGGGTTCACCAATCTGCAGTTTCTCGGGATGGCCGCCGACGCCATCGACGTCGGCGATCTGGAGTTCGGCTCGCTGATCAGCTCCATCCAGACCGACGAGGCGCGGCACGCCCAGCAGGGCGAACCGACCATCAAGGTGCTCATCGACAATGGTGAGAAGGACTGGGGCCAGTTCCTCATCGACCACATGTTCTGGCGGGCGTGGCGCATCTTCGCGCTGCTCACCGGCCTGTCCATGGACTACTACACCCCACTGGAGAGCCGGCGGATGAGCTTCAAGGAGTTCATCGAGGACTGGGTGGTCAAGCAGTTCGCGGACCAGTTCCGCGACTACGGACTCGAATTCCCTTGGTACTGGGATGAGTTCATCAACGAGCTGACCTGGTATCACCACGCCATCCACCTCGGGGTGTGGTACTACCGGCCGACCGTGTGGTGGAACCCCGACGCCGGCGTGTCGAAGGCCGAACGGCTCTGGCTGGAGGAGAAGTACCCCGGCTGGAATCGGCACTTCGGCCGGCACTGGGACGTCATCACCGAGAATGTGCGCAACGGCGATATCGCCGCAACGCTGCCGGAGACGCTGCCCATCACGTGCAACCTGTGCCAGCTGCCGATCGTGCGGGCCGCGGGTGTTCTCGTCGGCGCACACACCGAGGCCACCCCGCCGACGCATGTGCACAACGGCCGTAAGTACGTGTTCTGCTCCGAGCCCTGCAAGTGGATCTTCACCCAGCGCCCAGACCGGTTCGCCGGGCACCAGTCGCTGATCGACCGGGTGCTGTCGGGGGAGGTCAGCCCGCCCGATCTGGGCACCGTGCTGCAGTACTTCGGGTTGTCTCCCGAGGAGCAGGGCCAGGACGCCGACAACTACGCGTGGGCGCACAACGGGACGAAGGGTTGAACCAATGGCACTGCTACCGCTGACCGCCCTGTTCGAGGGCGATGTGCTGGAACTGCTGATCCCCGTCGACGACGAGGACACCGTCGAGGCGGTGGGCGCGGCGATCGCCCACCACGTCGTCGGGCACCGAGTCGCCAAGCGTGATGTACCGATTCGGTTGCGGCACAACGGCAAAGTACTCGATCCGCAGGAACGCATCGGCGCCGCCGGCGTCGGTCCGCTCGATCACGTCGAGGCGTTCTATGCTTGACGCCGACACCTGGATCCCGGTGGCCACGCTCGACGACCTGTGGGAGGGCGACGTCATTGAGGTCGTCATCGAGGATCGCCCGATCCTGTTGGCGCACCTGCCGGGTGGGGAGATCCGCGCGTACGACGGGCTGTGCCCGCATGCGGGTTTCCCGCTGGTCGACGGTGAGGTGACCGACGGGGTACTCACCTGCTCGGCGCACAGCTGGGAGTTCGACCTCGACACTGGCGCCGGCGTGAACCCGGACAACTGCACGCTCACCCGCCATCAGGTCCGGTTGGACGGCGACCGGATCGCCATCTCACTGACAGAAGAGAGCCTCGATGACCGCGGCCGCAGAACAGGACAAACCCGTCGGGCCGGTGGTGCGGGGCTTCGACCCCGCAATCGTCGATGCGGTCATCGAAGCCGCCCAGGCCGACAACCCGGACACCGAGATCACCATCGACGACCATGCCGGATACGTGCGAATCCACGCCCCGCGGTTCCTGCGGATCACCCGCGCCAGCCTGGAAGAGGCTGCCGGACAGGAGTTCCCGCTGCACACGCTGGAGCCGGCGCTCGTCGGCTTCGCCGGCCGGATCCGCTATCTCGGCGACGACGAACTGCACTGGTACCTGGATCGAGAGGATTGAGACGTTGACCAGCACCACTTCCAGCGCGACCCCGCGCAGGCTGAAAACCTGGAGTATCGCCGGTGAAACCCGGCGCAAGCCTTCCGAATACGAGATCGTCACCGGCAAGTTCCACTATCACTTCAACCGCAAACCCGCGCCGTTCGACCTCGATCCGAACGCGCCGATCAACCAGTGGTACCTGAAGTACCGCGAGGGGTCGGCGCTGCAGGCGCCGGACTGGGAGGGCTTCCGCGACCCGGCCGCGCTGAACTACCGCCGCTACATCGCGCTGCAGCACGACCGCGAGGTCTATGCCGAAGGCGTCGTCGACCGCTACGAGTCGCAGGATCTCGACACCGGCTTGGGCCAGGCCTGGGTAAAGACCCTCGCCCGGCTCTACACCCCGGCCCGCTACCTGTTCCATGTCCTGCAGCTGAGCAGCCTCTACGTCGGCCAACTGGCGCCCAGCGCCTACATCACCAACGCGGCGTACTTCCAGGCGGCCGATGAGCTGCGCGCCCTGCAGTGGGTGGGCTATCGATCTAAGTCGCTGTCGTTGACACACGGTACGCATCTAGCCAATACCGAAGCGACACGCCAGATCTGGGAGGACGACCCAGTGTGGCAACCGGCCCGCGTAGCGCTGGAGAAGCTGCTGATCGCCTACGACTGGGGTGAGTCGTTCGTCGCGCTGAACCTGGTGCTCAAGCCGGCCCTGGACGCGCTGTACAAGGAGGTGTTCGCGCAGCTGGCGATCGATCACGGCGATCAGCTGACCGCAGCGCTCCTGCAGGAGTCGAACGTCGACACGGTGCGTAACCAGGACTGGCATGTCGCGTTGGCCCGCTATGCGCTCAGCGCCAACCCCGACAACCGCGCCGTCGTCGTCGGCTGGATCGACAAGTGGCGTCCGCTGGCCGATCGGGCGGTCGAGGGGCTGGCCAACGCCTTTCCCGAACCGGCCGGCGCCACCGCGCAGGTCGCTGCATCGGTCGCCGCGTTCACCGGGAAGTGGCGCGCGGACGGGTAGCTCCGGTCAGGACTCCATCAACCGACGGCGTTCGGTCTCGATGTCGAAATCCGCTGGCGGCCATGACAAATCGAGCCGCTTGAGCGCCTCGATGAGCAGCTCGGTGATGGCGAGCCGGCTGTACCACCTGCGGTCGGACGGCACGACGTGCCACGGCGCGAAATCGGTCGAGGTGCGATCGAGCATCGCCTGGTAGACCTCCTGGTACTTCGGCCACAGCCTGCGTTCGTCGACGTCGCCCGAGTTGTACTTCCAGTGCTTCGTCGGATCGTCCAGCCGCTCGAGCAGCTGCTCCTTCTGCTCGTCGAGGGAGATGAACATCGCGACCTTGACCAGCGTCATGCCGCCGTCGACGAGTTCGCGCTCGAACGCGTTGATCTCGTCGTAGCGCGGCTCCCACTCCTCGGGCGGCACCAGGTCGTGTACCCGCACGACGAGCACGTCTTCGTAGTGGGATCGGTCGAACACGCCGATATGTCCAGCGGGCGGCAACGCCTTGCGGATGCGCCACAGGTAGTGGTGCGCGAGCTCCTCCTCGGTCGGCTTGCCGAAGGCGGTATAGCGCACGCCCATCGGATTGACGGCGCCGACAACGTGTTTGACGATCCCGCCCTTGCCCGCGGCGTCCATTCCCTGCAACACCAACAGAACCGAGCGGTGGTCGTCGCGTGCCCTGTGGTTGGCGTAGAGCAGCTCCTGCAGTTCGGCCAGCCGCGTGCTGCGCTCGCTCTGCCGCTCGGCGCCGTCCGATTTGTCGCCGTCGAAACCCGGTGTGGCACGCGGATCGATATCGGCGACCTTGTCGCCGGCGCGGAACCTCAGCAGGCGCGGGATTTCGGAGGAGGACATTCTGGAAGGCTAGCCGTGGCTAGTCCTTCGGCGGGAGCACAGGAGACGGATGCGGCATCTCGCGGAATTTCTCCAGCGATCCGCCGACCTCGACGATGCCGCGCAACGCATTCCACGACAGCATCGTCAGGTAGTCGATCAACTCGTCGGCGCTCATACGCCGGTCGTTCATCCACGAGTGTGTGGCGAGCTGCACACCGCCGACGGTGTGGTAGGCCCACGGCACGACGCCGCCGGTGTCCATGCCGACCGCGTTCATGCGCCGGCGCAACATCACCGCGAGCATCCTGGCGATGATCTGCTCGGAGGTCGCAACGGCCTTGCTCTTGCTCGCGGAGTTGTTGGCCATGACGAACTGGTAGGGCTCGGGTTCGGCGGCCACCGTTTCGACGTACACGCGGATGATCTCGCGGGTCAGCTCGTAGCCGTCGAGGTCCGAGGACAACGCCCTGGCCATGTTCGGGATCAGCGTCGTCTGCGCGAACCGCATCATCACCGCGGTCGTCAGGTCGTTCTTGTCGACGAAATAGCGGTACAGCACCGTCTTCGAGACGCCGATCTCGGCCGCGATCTCGTCCATGCTGACGTTGCTTCCGCGGCGCCGGATGGCTTCCAAAGTGCCGTCGACCAGCTCGTTTCGGCGTTCCACCTTGTGCCGGTGCCACCGCCGTTTGCGCCCGTCGGTCTTGACCGCCACGGCCTCGTTCTGCTGTGCCACTTTCTCCGTGATCCGTTTCCCTAGTTCCTCCGATAGTACGGCTGATCTTGACTTCGGGCGTTCGGACCGGCCGGCCCCGCGCGGCATAGCGGATGATGGTGTGGTGGCACACAGACCCGACACCGGCCGACGCGCCGTGACCCGGGACCGTCCCAGTTTCGCCGAGTCGCTCGCGGGCGTGGACAGCTTCGCCGACGCCGAGCGGCGCCGCAGCCTACGCCGGATGAAGATCGTCGCGCTGTCCTTCCTCGTCGGCGCCACCGTGATCTTCCTGGTCTGCACCTGGGCCCAGTCCCACGGCGCACCCGGCTGGGTCGGCTACGTCCGAGCCGGCGCGGAGGCCGGAATGGTGGGCGCGCTGGCGGACTGGTTCGCGGTCACCGCGTTGTTCAAGCACCCGCTGGGGATCCCGATCCCGCACACCGCGATCATCAAACGCAAGAAGGATCAACTCGGCGAAGGGCTCGGCAACTTCGTCCGCGAGAACTTCATGTCACCGGAGGTGGTGGCGACCAAGCTGCGCGACGCCGACGTGGCGGGCCGGCTGGGCAAGTGGCTGTGCGAGCCCGCGCACGCCGCACGGGTGGCGGCCGAGACCTCAAGGGTGCTAAGGGTTCTGGTGGAGATGCTGCGCGACGAGGACGTCCAGCAGGTGCTCGACCGGATGATCGTCAAACGGCTCGCCGAACCGCTGTGGGGCCCGCCGATCGGGCGGGTGCTGGCCACGCTGCTGGCCGAACACCGGCAGGAAGCGCTGCTTCAGCTGCTCGCCGACCGGGCCTTCCAGTGGTCCCTGAACGCCGGCGACATCATCGAGCGCGTCGTCGAACGCGACTCGCCGACCTGGTCGCCGCGATGGGTCGATCATCTCGTCGGGGACCGCATCCACCGTGAGCTGATGGACTTCACCGACAAGGTGCGCCGCGACCCCGATCACGAACTGCGGCGCTCGGCCACCCGGTTCCTGTTCGAGTTCGCCGACGACCTGCAGCACGACGAGGCGACGATCCAGCGCGCCGAGAACGTCAAGGAACAGGTCATGGCCCGCGATGAGGTGGCCAGGGCCGCCGAGACCGCGTGGAGCGCGGCCAAACGCATCATCCTCGAGTCGGTCGACGACCCCTCCTCGGCGCTGCGAACCCGCATCGCCGACTCCGTGGTGCACATCGGGGAGAGCCTGCGCGACGACGCCGACCTGCGCGACAAGGTCGACGGCTGGATCATCCGCGCCGCCTCGCACCTGGTCGGCGAGTACGGGGTGGAGATCACCGCGATCATCACCGAGACGATCGAGCGCTGGGACGCCGACGAGGCCAGCAGGCGCATCGAACTGCACGTCGGCCGTGACCTGCAGTTCATCCGGATCAACGGCACCGTGGTGGGCGCGATGGCGGGCCTGGTGATCTATTCGGTAGCCCAACTACTGTTCTGACCTGCGCTAACTAGTGCTTGCAAAAGTTAGCACTGCGTCGTAGGGTGGAAATGTCGCATTCCGGATACCCAACGCACGAGGGGGCTTGCATGTCGCAGGATGAAAACCTCGCCGTCGTCGTGTCCAGCGCCGCGCAGAACGCTGCACAAGACATCGGCACCTTCATCCGTTCGCAACGTGAGGCTGCACAGGTATCCGTGCGTCAGTTGGCCGAGAAGGCCGGTGTCAGCAATCCCTACCTCAGCCAGATCGAGCGGGGATTGCGCAAACCCTCTGCCGACGTGCTCAACCAGATCGCCAAGGCGCTGCGGGTCTCCGCGGAAGTGCTCTACGTGCGGGCCGGGATCCTCGAACCGGGCGAGACCAGCGAGGTGCGCGACGCCATCATCACCGACTCGGCGATCACCGAGCGGCAGAAGCAGGTGCTGCTCGACATCTACACGTCGTTTTGTCAGCAGAACGAAGCCCAAGCCACGCAGGCAGACGAGGAGCCGACTGATTGACGAATTCCGACTGACCAACCCATCCACGCACTGACCACTAACCAACTTCGAAAGGAACCACGACCATGGCGAAGAACACCCCCGCCAAGAACCAGCCGACCGTTGACGACCTGAAGGCTCCGCTGCTCGCCGCGGTGGGCGCCGCCGACCTGGCGCTGGAGCGGGTCAACGAGATCGTCGCGACCCTGCGTGAGCGTGCCGGTGACGCCCGCAGCGACGCCCGCACCACCTTCGAGGAGCGTCGCGAGCGCATCAGCAAGCTGCAGGAAGAGCTGCCGTCGCAGTTCGAGGAGCTGCGTGAGCGGCTGAGCAGCGACGAGCTGCGCAAGCTCGCCGAGACCTACGCGGACGCCGCGCAGAGCACGTACAACAAGCTCGTCGAGCGCGGCGAGGTCGCGCTGGAGCGGCTGCGCAGCCAGCCCGGCCTCTCCGACGCCGCAGAGCGCGTCGAGGGCTACACCGACCAGGCTGTCGAGCTGACGCAGGAGGCGCTGGGCAACGTCGCCGCGCAGACCCGCGCGGTCGGCGAGCGGGCCGCCAAGCTGGTCGGCGTCGAGCTGCCGAAGAAGGCCGAGAAGCAGGCGCCGGCCAAGAAGGCGCCTGCCAAGAAGGCTGCGGCGAAGAAGACGCCCGCCAAGAAGGCACCTGCCAAGAAGGCCGCGGCGAAGAAGGTCACGCAGAAGTAGTTCGGCGGAAATTCGCCCAGAGGGCGTAACCCGCATAGGCTTGACGGCGTGCAGCTCGAAGGCCTAGTGGGTTACGTCCTCTTCTTTTTGCAGATCGCCGTGTTGGTGACGGTCGTGTACGCGTTCGTGCACGCCGCCATGCAGCGCCCCGACGCCTATACGGCCGTCGACAAGCTGACCAAGCCGGTGTGGCTGGTGATCCTCGGAATCGGGGCATTGCTGGCGCTGGTGCTGGGAATCATGGGCACCGCAATCGCGGCCGTCGCGGCCGGTGTCTATCTGGTCGACGTACGACCCAAGATCTTGGAAGTCCAGGGAAAGTCGCGGTAGTGCGCCCGCTGCTGGCGCTCGCCGTCACGGCGGCCGGTGTGGTGGGCGCGGTCGCGCTCGCGCCCGTCGGGTCGGCCGACCCGACGACGCCCGCCCCGCCGTACATCGACGACGTCGAGTGGGCGAAGTGGGGCGACCTGTCGAGCCTGAGGGTGTACCCGACCGAGTCCGGGCGCGAGGCCGCCGCGCTGGCCAGCCCGATCGGTCCTGCCCAGGCCTGGGCCGAGGTGCTGGCACTTTCGCCCGACGCCGACCTCCCCGGAATGCGGGCACAGTTCGTATGCCACTGGTACTACGCCGAGCTCGTGGAGCCGGGCAAGTCGAGCTGGAACCTGGAACCGTGGCGGCCCGAGGTCAGCGACGACGCCATGGCGTACGCGGGGTGCAACCCCGGCGGCACCGAAGAACCGTTCTAGCGGTGGGCTCCTACAGTCGCGCGGACGTGGCCGCGATGGTCGACCACACCCTGCTCAAACCGGAGGCCACCGAGGCCGACGTCGAGCGACTGGCCGACGAGGCCGCCCGACTCGGGGTGTACGCGATATGCGTGTCGCCGTCGATGGTTTCGGTGGCGGCTCGGTCGCGGTCGGACGCCCAGAAGATCTGCGCGGTCGTGGGATTCCCGTCAGGCAAACATCTTTCGGCCGTCAAGGCAGAAGAGGCGCGGCTCGCCACGGCTGCTGGCGCCGACGAGATCGACATGGTGATCGACGTCGGCGCCGCGGTGGCGGGCGACTTCAAAGCGGTGCGGGCCGACGTGGCAGCGGTACGCGCGTCGGTCGGCGAAGCCGTCACGCTGAAGGTGATCGTCGAGTCCGCGGCGTTGCTGGAACTCGTCGGGGAGCGTGCGCTCGCCGATGCCTGCTCGGCAGCCGCGGAAGCGGGTGCGGACTTCGTCAAGACCTCGACCGGTTTCCACCCGGCGGGCGGGGCGTCGGTGCGTGCCGTGGAGATCATGGTCGCCGCGGTCGGTCCCCAGATCAGGGTAAAGGCGAGCGGCGGCATCCGCACCGCGGCGGACGCCATCGCGATGCTCGACGCGGGCGCGACCCGGTTGGGTCTTTCCGGGACGCGCACGGTGCTCGACGGGATCAAGTACGATCAGCGCGTCTAATTGACGTCATATCTAATTTGCTGGCTCTGAGGGCAACGCACGGATAGGATCACGAGATGACTGAACAGAACCGTTGGCCTCGCCGGGTTGCGGCCGTTGCCGGCATGGGTGCCATCGTCGCCATGGGTGCGCTCACGGCGAGCTGCTCCAGCGAAGAGGAGCAGGCCCCCGAGACGACGACGACCACCACCACCACGACCGCCACGACGTCGGCCCCGGCGGCCCCGGTCTCGCCGACCGAGAAGGCGCCACGCATCGACCCCGGGCCGAATCCGTTCTCACCCACCGTCTATGCGCCGCCCGCCCCAGGTCCGACTCCTGGTCCCCACCACGGTCCTCGGGGGCAGTAGCCGCCGGGTCGCGGCCGTGGTCGGGGCCGCGCTGCTGATCGGGGCGTCGGCCGGATGTGCGCCACGCACTCCGGAGCTGATCACCGGCCCGTTTGCGGCGCTGCTGGCCAGTTCGACCGATCTGGGCCGATCGCGCGCCGCCCACGCTCAGCTCACCGTCACGCTCGCCGCGGCGGATCGACCGTCGGCGGTGATGGACTGGGCCGAGGCCCGAAACCTGCGGGTGCGATGGCGTTCCGGTGACACTTGGGCGATCGTCGAGGGCGCCGCAGAGGACATCGCGCGTGCGTTCGACGTACCGGTGCGCGACTTCCGCGGTCCGAAAGGGCAGCTGTTCTACGCGTCGCCGGCGCAGCCGTCGGTGCCGATGCCGTTGCGCGGATCGGTCACCGAGGTCGGCCGGATCATGAGCTACACGCCGCACCACACCAAGGTTTCCGGACTGGCACCCGGGTTCTTTCCGCTCGACGTGCCCAAGGGCGGGTTGACGCCGACGGGCCTGCTCGAGGTGTACAACGCGACACCGCTCGCCGATGCGGGCTTCACCGGCAAGGGCGCCACGATCGTGTTCTTCGCGTTCGACGGCGCTGAGCAGGACGACCTCGACATGTTCGCGGACACGTCCGGGTTGCCGCGGTTCACGCCGATCTGGGTGGGCGGGAAACCCGAAGAGACCCGCGGCGAGACAGCGATGGATCTGCAAGTGGCACATGCCATCGCACCCGACGCGCAGCTCGTGGTGGTCAACGCCCGACCGACCGTCGAGGGTGACGGCGCCTACGAGAAGATCGGCCGGCTGTTCGAGTCGGTCGACCGGCAGTTCCCCGGTGCGGTGTGGAGCCTGTCGATCGGCTGGGGTTGCGAAAAGCTGGTGACCGCAGCCGATCTCGCTCCGGTGCATGCGGCGTTGACGGCGGCCCAGGAGAACGGCACGTCGGCGTTTGACGCCAGCGGCGACAACGGGGGGCTGGAATGCAAAGGCGGCGACGAGTGGTCGTCGCCGCCGGGTCCGGACGACGTCGGGCTGGACTCCATCGCATCGCTGCCGACCATGACCGCGGTCGGCGGTACCACGTTGTCGACCGGGCCGCGCGGTCAGTGGCGCGCCGAGCACGCATGGGTGGATTCGCCGCTGTCGCAGGGCAGTAGCGGCGGGGTGTCGCAGTTTTTCGACCGCCCGACATGGCAGGAAAAATTGGCGGTGGATCGCGACACCGAGGGTAAACGGCTCTCACCCGACGTCGCCGCGGTCGCGGACCCGTTCACCGGGGTGCGGTTCATCTTCGACCAGCGGGAGGTGCTCGGCGGCGGCACGTCCCAGGCGGCGCCGATCTGGGCCGCGCTGACCGTGCTGATGAACCAGTACATCGTCGCCAACGGGGGCCGCCCGCTGGGCAACCTCAACCCGCAGCTGTACCGGGTGGCCGCCGGATCGAACCTGCCCGGCTTCCGCGACGTGCGCCGCGGCGGCAACGCCGTCGACCTCGCCCAACCCGGCTACGACCTGGTCACCGGGCTCGGCAGCCCCAACACCTACAACCTCGCGCGCAACCTGCTCGACCTGCAGACCGGAGCGGCCCCGCGGTGAGCACCCGGGACGGTCGCGGCCGGTTGCGCATGGGCGCCTACGCCGCGGCGGCGTGGGAACCCGTGTTGCGGCTCGCGGCGGCCAGCTCGTTGTTCCCGCGCCTGCCGCACCGCTCCCGCACCCCATTTCGCGTGGCGTTGGCCGCTCTGGCGGTGACGGCGATCGGGTTGGCGCTGCTGCGTTGGCAGGCGCCGCTCATGGTGGTGTGCGCGCTCGGGCTGCCGATCGTGTTCGCGCTGTACCTGTACGAGGCCGATGCGCATCGCGATCTGCCGCTGCGTTCGCTGGCGCTGACCACGGTGCTGGGGGTCGGCATCGGTGTCGGGTGGGCGTGGTTGCTCGGGGCGATGTTCGCCGACGCGTACGACATCGCGCTGTTCGGCCCCGAAACCGACACGCACGCTTATGTTCTCGGCGTCGCGATACCGGTCATCAGTGCGGTGCTCATGCTCATCCCGGTGGGCGTGACGCGGGCGTTTCGCCAGTCCGACCGCGAATCGTTGGACGGCTTCGCGCTCGGCTCATGGAGCGCGCTCACGTTCACCGCGGCGGCGTCCTTGACCCGGTTGGCTCCGGAGTTCGCGACCGGCATCACCGCCAAGGGCTGGCCGGTCAGCGGGATGGTGACGATGGCCGGGATCGTGGGTGCGGCGATTCCGTTGACCGCCGCGGCGATCGGCGGCCTGGTCGGCACCGCGCTGTGGTCGGGGCGAACACGGATGATCGTCGTCAGTGTGCTTGTGGCCCTTGGGCTTTACGCCGGCCAGGGGCTGCTCGAGGTGTCCCCGCTGTTGCACGGTCAGCATTTCGCGCTGCACGTGGCGATCGCGATGGTCGCCCTGCTGGCACTGCGGATCGGGTTGCAGCACGTGCTGCTGCATGAGCCCGACGAGGCCGCTGATCCGGACCGGCGTGTGGTGTGCGCGCACTGTGAGCACGTCGTCGCCGATACCGCGTTCTGCCCGAACTGCGGGGTGGCCAGCCTCGCGGCGTCGCGTACGTCGCGTGCCGCGCGACGCGCAACGACGGCGGAGTCACCCGCGCCGGTGCGTCAGACCAGCCTCACCCGGGTGCTCACCGTACTGGGCGCTTGCGTCGGCGTCGCGGCCGCGGGCGGGGTGGCCGCCGCGGCGGTGCTCACCCCGCCTCCCGTGGCGTTCGTCTGCCCGCCGGACTGCGGGCGTCCGCCGTTCGGAGAGCAGGTCGACTCCAACCCGCGGTTTGTTTCGAGCGACGGCGCGTTCACGGTGCAATACCCGGGCCCGGGAACGGCTTACGAGGCCACGCTGAACCCGGACGGGGTCGAGCTGGAGTTCGTCGGCGGCGACACCGGCACCATGCACCTGTTCGGGATGCCGGCACACAACCAGTCGGCGGAACAGATCGCCGGAGACCTGATCCGCGAGCGCTTCCCCGACGCCGTCACCGACTACGAGATCCCCAACGCCATGGTCGGATACGAACCCGGCTACGGCGTCGTCGTCGACGAATACCCGCAGGGCGCCAGTGGAACATTCAGCCGGCTACGGCTCATCGTCATGGTCGCCGTCAAACACGACTACGCGTTGGTGGCCGCGGCGATCGGGCCCTACCACGAGTTCACTCCCGACGACGGGCCCGGGCATCCGTCCGCGGCCAATCTTCAGCTCGCGATGGATATGGGCAAGTACGTCAACAGCTTCCGGTGGCGCGACCCGAACGACTGAGCCCTAGAGTTCCGCGAAGCAGGGGTCTTGTTCGCCCTTCGGCATCGACGCGTTCTTCGTCGAGAACTGGCTCACCACACCGGAATCGGTGACCCGCACCGAATCCGCCGAGATACCCATCGGATAGTTCTCCGTCAGCTGAGCGGTGAACACGTCCAGCGCCGGCTGCACGGCCTCGCGAGGCAGCGTGAAACCCAACCCGGTCAATTCGGTGACCTGCAGGGAGATGCCGTCGTTGACGACGGTGGGCTTGGCCTTGATGCTGCCCAGCGTTCCTTGCAGCTCGATGGTGCCCTCGGACGGGTTGGTCGTCACCCCGTTGACGAATGCGCCGACGAGCGGAATCGAATCGGCGATCGTCCGCCGGATACCGTCGGTCGTCCAGGTGATGTTCGCGACCAGCGAGCCGACCGAACCACTCGAGGTGGCGGTGTCCTCGAGGCGCACATCCTTGATCGTCAGGGTCACCTTCATGCCCTTGGCTTCGCGGACCTGGTTGCCCGCCGTCTCGATGTGGATGTTCGTGTAGTGGCCGGTCATGTGCTGCCACAGGAACGGGGGCATGACGCCGAACGAGGCGCTCGCCTGATCCTCCACCACACATTCCACGACGCTGGCCACCACGGTGTTGGCCCGGTTGCGCGCGTAGAGCTCACCGGCGAGCACGCCGGCGAACGCCAGCGCCAACACGATGACGAGGACGAGCACGATCGACAGCGGATCGCGCAACAGGTTGGCGAGCTTGCCCAACAGCGACGCGTCCTCTTCGTCGGACGGCGGCCCGGGCGGCGGACCCGGGGGCCCTGGCGGCGGTGGCGGCGGTCCCTGCGGTGGCGGGCCACCTTGGGGCGGCGGGCCTGCCGGGAACTGTGGCGGTGGGCCGGGCTGTTGCGGTGGTGGGCCGGGCTGTTGCGGTGGTGGGCCGGGCGGCTCCGGGCGGGACCACGGATCAGTCATCCCCGCGATTCTGCCTTACCCGACGAGATGAACTCCGCGCGGTTGCTCAACACCGCGATCGTCTGACGGGCCTTCTCGGCCGCGGCCAGGTCGATGTCGGTGACCAGCAGCTGCGGGTCGGGGCCCGCCGAGGCCAGCACCTCGCCCACCGGCGAGGCGATCAGGCTGCCGCCCACCCCGGTGGGACCGACCGCTGCGATGTCGTCACCGGGGTAGGCCTGGTCGACGGCGGCGACATAGCCGGTGGTGTCGATCGCGCGGGCCCTGGCCAGCAGCGTCCACTGGTCGAGCTTGCCGTCGCCGCTGCCCCATGAGGCGTGCACGGTGCACAGTTGCGCTCCGCGGCGGGCCAATTCGACATACAGCTCGGGGAAGCGGACGTCGTAGCACAAAGTGAGGCCGACAGTGACGCCGTCGATCTCAATGGTCACCGGCTCACGGCCCGGCGCTACGGTCTTGGACTCCTTGAAGCCGAACGCGTCGTAGAGGTAGATCTTGTCGTAGTGCGTGTCGATGTAACCGTCGGAGCTGGGGCCGGTCGCGATCAGGGTGTTGGTCACCCGTCCGTCGGGTGCCGGCACGAACATGCCCGCGACGACGACCACGCCCGCGCGCTCGGCGATGGCCCGCACGCCCGACGCCCACGGCCCGTCGAGCGGCTCCGCGATGGGCGCGAGCGGCACCCCGAACCGGCACATCGTCGCCTCGGGGAACAACACCAGTCGGGCGCCCTCGTCGGCGGCGCGGCGCGTGTAGTCCTCGACCAACCCCAGGTTGGCCGAAGGTTCGGTGCCGCTGAGGATCTGCGCCAGCGCAATCCGCATGCGGCCAGCCTAGTTTGTCGTGATCGTGGCGCCGTGAGGTCACATAACCTGCATGTAAAAGTAGAATATGACTCTCGTACAGCGAGAGCCTTGCTATGGTGACACCTGCCCATCTGCCACCTGGACAGGGAGAGTCGGTGATCCGCAGTCGCGACATCCCCGCCGCGCTGCGGACGCGGTATGAGTCCGAGGGCTGGTGGACGTCGGACACCCTCGGCGACCAGCTGTGCGCGGCCCTGCAGTCGCGGCGCGACGTCGTGTTCCGGGTCCATTCCGACCAGCGGCCGTACGCGGGCACCTACGGCGATGTCGAACGGGTGGCCCGCCGGCTGGCGGCCGGGCTGCGGGCGCGCGGCGTCGGGCCGGGCGACGTCGTGGCGTTCCAGCTGCCGAACTGGATGGAAGCGGCTGCGACGTTCTGGGCCTCGGCGCTGCTGGGCGCGGTCGTCGTGCCCATCGTGCACTTCTACGGCCGCAAGGAACTCAGCCACATTCTCGGGACCGCGCGACCGCGGGTCTTCATCACCGCGACCGAGTTCGGGCGGATGAAGTACCACCCCGATCTGTGCGGCGACGTGCCGGTCGTCGGCGTGGTGGGTTCGCACGGGCAGGACAACTTCGACGCGCTGCTGGCGGCCGAGCCGATGGCGGGCGTCGCCGAAACCGATCCGGCGGGACCGGCCCTGATCGCGTTCACCTCGGGCACCACCCGCGACCCCAAAGGCGTGGTGCACAGCCACCAGACCCTGGGATGCGAGATCCGTCAGCTCGCGGCCAACCATGTGCACAACCCGGCGGGCAGTCTGATGGCGCTGCCGGTAGGGCACTTCATCGGCATGCTCGGCGGGCTGCTGTGCCCGGTGCTGGAGGGCCTGCCGGTGCACCTCTGCGACGCGTGGGACCCCGCGGCGGTGCTCGCGTTGGTGAAGAACGACGGTGTCGGCTTTGGCGGTGGCCCAACGTATTTCATCACCAGCCTGCTGGACCACCCGGACTTCACCGACGAACATCTGCAGTACATGCCCTACCTCGGTCTCGGGGGGTCGGCCGTGCCGGTGGCGGTCACCCGTCGGTTGACCGATCTGGGGCTCGTCGTCACCCGGTCCTACGGGAGCACCGAGCATCCGTCGATCACCGGCTCGAGACCCGATGCGGCGCCGGAGAAACGGCTGTACACGGACGGAAACGCACGGCCGGGGGTGGAAATCCGGATCGCGCCCGACGGCGAGATCCTTTCCCGCGGACCGGATCTGTGCCTGGGCTACCTCGACGCCGAGCTCACCAGGCGCGCGTTCGACGACGAGGGCTGGTATCACACCGGTGACGTCGGGGTGCTCGACGAGGACGGCTACCTGACGATCACCGACCGCAAGGCCGACGTCATCATCCGCGGCGGGGAGAACATCTCGGCCATCGAGGTCGAGGAGGTGCTGCTGGCGATGCCGCAGGTGGCCGAGGCCATCGTGGTGGCCGCGCCGGATCCGCGGTTCGGCGAGCGGGTCGTCGCCGTGCTCAGGGTCCGGCCCGGGGAGGCGATGCCGAACCGGGAGCAGGTGCGGGCCCACTTCGACGCCGCGGGGGTGGCGCGGCAGAAATGGCCCGAGGAGCTGCACCAGGCCGACGACTTCCCGCGCACGGCCAGCGGCAAGGTCCAGAAATACCTTGTGCGGCAGCAGGTTCAACGTACACACGCACTGTGAGGAGACTGAAGTGACCGGACGGGTAGCGGGCAAGGTGGCCCTTATCACCGGCGCGGCGAAAGGCCAGGGCCGCAGTCACGCGGTCAGGCTGGCTCAGGAGGGCGCCGACATCATCGCGGTCGACGTCTGCCGCCACATCGAGGGCACGCCGGAACCGGGCGCCTCACCCGCCGACCTCGCCGAAACCGCCGACCTGGTCAAGGCGCTCGACCGGCGCGTGGTGACCGCCGAGGTGGACGTGCGGGACTTCGAGGCGTTGAAAGCCGCGGTCGACGCGGGAGTGGAACAACTCGGCCGCCTCGACGTCGTCGTCGCCAACGCCGGAATCGGCACGCCCGGTGCGATGCTCGACGAGATGGACGAACCGCGTTGGCAGCAGATGCTCGACGTCAACCTGTCCGGGGTGTGGAAATCGGTCAAGGCCGCGGTGCCGCACATCAAGGCCGGCGACCGAGGAGGATCGGTGATCCTGACGAGCTCGGTGGGAGGCCTGAAAGCCTATCCGCACGTGGGCCATTACGTCACCGCCAAGCACGGCGTGGTCGGGCTGATGCGAACCTTCGCCGTCGAACTGGGGCAGTTCTCGATCCGAGTCAACTCCGTGCATCCCACCCATGTGGGCACCGACCTGTTGCTGAACGAGTCCACCTACAAGGCTTTCCGGCCCGACCTGGACAACCCGGGACCCGAGGACATCAAGCCGATCTGTCAGATGTTTCACATGCTGCCGATTCCGTGGGTCGAGTCCGTCGACATCAGCAACGCCGTACTGTTTCTGGCATCCGACGAGTCCCGCTACATCACCGGCGTCCCGCTTCCGATCGACGCGGGCAGCTGCCTGAAGTAGCCGAAAGGCGGGCGATGACGCAGAGCGGCGCATTTGACGGAATCCGGGTGATCGAACTGGCCCAGTGGGTCTTCGTGCCCGTCGCCGGCGCCTTGCTCGCCGATTGGGGAGCCGACGTGATCAGGGTGGAGCGACTCGACGGCGACCCGTACCGCGGGCTCGCCACCCAGGGCATCGGAACCGACCGCGGCGGCGTCAATCTGTCCATGGCACTGGCGAATCGCGGCAAGCGCTCCGTCGCGCTCAACCTGCGTGACCCTGGCGGCCTCGACGTGCTGCACGATCTGCTGGCGTCGGCGGACGTGCTGCTCACCAGCTTTCGTCCCGGCGCGCTGGACCGCTTGGGCCTGGGCGCCGACGCCGTGCGCGAACGCCACCCGCACCTGGTGTACGCCCGCGGGCACGGCTTCGGCGTGCGTGGTCCCGACGCCGATCAGCCGGGTTACGACAGCTCGGCGTTCTGGGCGCGCGGCGGCGTCGGCCACATGCTCACCCCGGCCGAACGCGACTATCCGATCAGCCAGCGCGGGGCGATGGGTGACCGCAACGGCGCGATGGCGCTCGCGTTCGGGATTTCGGCCGCCTTGCTCAAACGGACCCGCACGGGAACGGGGTCGGTGGTCGACGTCTCGCTGCTGGCGACCGCGATGTGGATGCTGTCCTCCGACCTGCTGGCCACCCTCAACGGCGGTGAAGCGCAACCGGTTTCGGGCCGCGGCCCGATGGTCAACCCGCTGACCGCCACCTATCGCACCAAGGACGGCAGGCACATCCAGCTGATGTTCTTGCAGGGCGACCGGTACTGGGCCGACTTCTGCCGCACCGTCGGACGGCCCGAGCTGGCCGACGATCCGCGGTTCGTCGATCTGGCCGCCCGGCGCGCCAACGCGGCCGCATGCGTCGCCGAACTGGACGCGGTCTTCGCCGAACGCACGCTGGCGCAGTGGAAGGAAACGCTGGCGCAGCTGGACGCGCCGTGGGCGCCGATCCAGACGATCGCCGAGGTCGCCGAGGACCCGCAGGTGCTGGCCAACTCCTACATCGGCGATGTGGTGACCGACGACGGAACCACCTATCGCCTACCCAGTGTCCCGGTGCAATTCGACGAACGGCCGCCCGAGTTGCGGCGCGCGCCCGAACACGGTGAGCACACCGAGGCGGTATTGGAGGAGCTGGGCTATGACTGGGACCGCATCGGCGCGCTGGCCGAGCGGGGCGTGATTCCGTGACATCGCAACGCCCGCTGCCGGTGCCAGACGAGACATCGGCGCCGTACTGGGCGGCGGCCGCGCAACACGTTCTGACCGTCGCCCGATGCGGTCGGTGCGCGGTGCTGACCATGCCGCCCGACGTCGTGTGCACGGCGTGTGGCTCCACCGATCCCCGCTACGAGTTCACCCCCGTCAGCGGTCGCGGCACGGTGCGGTCCTGGACGGTGGTGCGCCAGGCGTTCCTGCCGGGCTTCGACCTGCCGTTCGTCCTCGTCGACGTCGAACTCGCCGAACAGCCGGGCCTGCGGCTCATCGGCCGCCTGCTCGACGGCGTGGGTGCCGACCTGCACCTCGGTGCTGCGGTGCGGGTGGCATTCGAGGACCTCTCGGACGAAATGGCCGTTCCCGCTTTCGAGTTGGCGCGATGAGCGATCCCATCCGCAACCGGGTCGCCGTCGTCGGCTATGCGCACAGCGCGATCGAACGGCGCGCGAAACGCCCGTTGGGAGCGGTGGCGGTGGACACCGCCCGCGCCGCGATCGCCGACGCGAGGCTGACGGTGGACGTGGTGGACGGCTTCGTGGGCTCCGCCATGCTGCCGAGCGCAGGCGGACATCAGCTCGTCGACGGCGTGACGATCGTCTCCCCGACCTGGCTGGCGCGCAGCCTCGGCGCGACGCCGGCCTACGTCGCCGGGTTCGACGGCATCGGGCAGCTCAGCGGCTCGGTCGGCATGGCGGTCAACGCGTTGATCAGCGGCGCGGCGGACTATGTCGTGGTGCACCGCGCGCTGCACAACCCGGCGGGCAGCTACCACGGCAACCCGATGCGGGAGGTACGAGGAGCCGCGCAATGGTCGGCGCCGCAAGGGCTTTTCGGCCCGCTGGCGATGATCGCGCTGCCCTACAACGAGTACCTGCAGCGGTTCGGCGCCCGCCGGGAGTCGATGGCCGCGGTGGTGACCGAAGCCCGTAGGAACGGCGCCCGGCTGCCGTGGTCGTATTGGCACGGCAGGCAGTTGACCACGGCGGAGTACCTCGCCGAACCGCAGTTGGTCGATCCGGTGTGCCGACTGGACTGCGACATCCCGGTCGACGGCGTTGCCGCGTTCGTCCTCACCACCGCCGAGCGGGCACGGGATCTGCCGCACCCACCGGTATACGTCGCGGGCTACGCCGGCAGCGCGCCACCGCCGCGCCGGCTGCCCATGCACTGGCCGCTGGACGACATCGTCGACGGCGGAGCGCGCACCGCGGCGCGGCTGTGGCGCGAGACCGGTCTGAGCATCGATGACGTTGACCTGCCACAGGTTTACGACGGGTTCTCGCCGCTGGTGTGGTTCTGGCTCGAGGTGCTCGGCGTCTGCCCGGTGGGGGAGGCCCACCGCTTTGTCGAGGCGGGCGGCATCGACGCCGACCGTCCCGGCGCGGTGCCCGCCCTGTCGGGGGGCGGTGCGCTCGGCAACGGCCGCATGCACGGCGTGCCGCAGATGCTGGAGTGCTATTTGCAGCTGTCGCGGCGCGCCGGTGACCGGCAGCGCGAAGTGTCGATCGGCCTGGCGTGTCAGGCCGCACCGCACTTCGGCGGGGTGGTGGCGTACTCGTCGGCGCCGATCTGACGGATCAGTGCGGAAACAGCTCCTGCCACGTCGTCGGCTGCCTCTTCAGATCGGTCTGCTCATAGACCTGGCCGTCGTCCCCGATGTAGCGGCCGGTGCGGGGGTCATAGGGTACGGCAGCGGCGTTCGGAGGGGGCGGCGTCCCCTCGATCGGCGCGAAGGTGTGGCTGTCAGGCAGCACGCGGTCATCGGGAAGCACCCCCTGCGACACCAGGTTTGGATCGAACGGGTACGGTCCCAACACATGCTGGCGCATCGCCAGCGGCTTGTACGGCTCGTCGCTGTTGCAGATCTCCACCGTCGGCGCCCGCTTTCCCGGCTTACCCATGCACGGGTTGTTGCGCACTCCGCGCACCGCGATCGGTGAATCCTGCGGCAGCTTGCAATACAACCCGTCCGGTGTGTCGATCACCGTCTCGTCATCGGGTGAACGCCACTGCGACGGCGGCAGAAAGCCCACCGTGCACGGCGGCGGATCACCGTTCATCAACGAGAAGCCGCCCAACGACAGGCCCACCGGATTGTTCAGCTGCGACAGTGAACCGAAGCCGGCGACGTACGGCGGCAGCAGCACCAGCAGTTGTTCCAGCGACGGGTTGTAGGTGACGCCGATCTCGCCGACCGTGGTCAGGTTGGCCAGCAGCACCGGAAGTGTCGGCTTCACCTGCTCAAGCAGGCGTGCGATCTCGTCGGCGGCGCCGGGACCGGTGTCGAGCACCGTGCGGATGTCCGGATCGCTGTCGACGAGTTGACCGGTGACCGCACTCAGGCTGTGCGCCCAGACCCGCAGCGTCTCAGTGCTTTGCACCTGCGAGTCGAGCAGCGGCTCGCTGTCCTCGACGAGAATGCGGGTACGGTCGGCGGTGGCGTCGGCGTCGGCGGCGATCCGAGCGCCCGAGTCCAGCAGCGACCCCACGTCGTAGCCCGCACCGTCGAACGCGAGGAACGACTCGTCGAGCAGATCGGACAGCTTCTGCTTCGGCACGCTCTTGACCATGGCACTGAGCTCGTCGAGCACCGGGCCCACTTTGAGAGGAATGGTGGTGTCCTGCTTGCCGATCACCGCACCGTTCTCCAGGAACGGGGGCCCGTCGCCGCGGGGTACCAGGTCGACGTACTGCTCGCCGACGGCCGACACACTGCGCACATGTGCCTCGACGTCGGCGGGGATGCGCGGCGAATCCTTCAGGGAGAGCACCGCGGTGGCGCCCGAGGCGGTCGGCTCCACGCTGGACACCTTGCCGATCTGCACGCCGCGGTAGGTGACGTTGCCGAACCGGTACAGCCCGCCGGTGCCGTCCAGTTGCACGGTCACCTTGATGTGCCCGATGCCCAGCCATGTCGGCACCTGCAGATAGCCGAACACCATCACCGCCATGGCGATCACCGCCGCGACGGTGAACACGATGAGCTGGGTGCGGACGATGCGGCTGAGCATCAGCTCTCCCCGGCGGGGTAGGGCCCGGCGAAGATCGCAGGCGATGGCGGCGTCGGCACCGGCGGGGCCACCGGAAGCACCGATGGCGCAACGGGATCTGGTGCGGTCTGCGGACGGGGTACATCCAACGGCGCGGGCGGCGTCATACCGACGTTGAGCGGTGCGTAGGTGTAGTTGAGGTGAACCGGGTCGCCCGGTGCGGGGACGAAGTCGGCGTTCGGGTCGCCCCACCGGGTACCCAGGAACAACGAGCGTTTGAGCCGCGGCACGGTCAGGTCCATGGCCGCGAAGATGTTGATGTAGTCGCCGCGGATAGCGCGGTCGATGAAGTTCTGCGAGAACGGATATGTCGGCAGGTAGGCCACCACCGTGCCGAGGTACGGACCGACGTCGGCGAGGGCCTTCAGGGTCGGTTCGAGATTCGTCAGGTTGCGGACGAGGTCGTCCTGGGTGGAGTTGATCAGTTCGGTCGCGGTGTCGCTGAACTCGCCCAGCTTCTGCATCGCGGTGACCAACTGGACGCGTTCCTGCAGTAGGACGTCGAGCGCCGGCGGCACCGTGTGTAGCGCGTCGGTGATGTCAGACCGCTGAGCCGCCAGCACACCGGTGAGCCGGTCCAGCGCCTCGATGGAGGCGGCGAACCGATCCCGTTGCTCGTCAACCGTTCCCACGAAGGTGTCGAGCCGAGCGATGAGGTCGCGAACGTCGGCCTCTCGGCCCGAGAGCGCAGTGGCGGTGCTGTGTATGAAATCACCGATCTGCCCGAGCCCGCCGGCGTTGACGATCACCGACAGCGACGACAGCGTCTGCTCCGTGGACGGATAGGTCGACGACCGATTCAGCGCGATCGTCGAGCCCGGCTGTAGTCGGCCGGCCGGCGGCTCACCGATCGGCGGGTCGAGCGCCACGTGCATCGAGCCCAGCAGGCTGGTCTGCCCGACGGTGGCCAACGCGTTGGCGGGCACCACGGTGCCGGGTTTCACCCGCACCTCGACCTCGGCATGCCAGTCGACGACGTCGATGGTCCCGACACTGCCCACCACCACGTCGTCGATCATTACCGGCGAATTCGACTCCAGCGTCCCGATATTGGCGATCTGTACGTGATAGAAGTCGTTACCAGGACCGCTGGCCACCGCACCGGGAAGCGGAAGCGTGTTCACCCCGCCGAATCCGCACGAGGTGAGCGTCACCGCGGCGCAGATCCCGGCCGCGGCGCTTCGTCGTAAGGCACGCGTGTTCACGATGGCGGTGACCCTCCCGGGACTTCGGCAGGCAACAACATGCCCTGCAGCGACGGCGGGGCCTGCGGCAGCGGCGCGTCACCGGCCCCGGTGTAGGCCGACACCGCCGGCGGCGGCTCCGGTGGATCGGCGGCACCGCCCCCGCCGGGTGCGAGCGCGGGGTCGGCGTACACCACCTTGTCCGGGGTGTAGGACGGCATCAGGAACGGGTTGATCGGCGGCTGCGGCAGGATGTTGAAGTTGAGCAACCGCAGCGCGGGCCCGAGGTATTCGGCGCACAGCTTGCCGGTCTCGGGCGCGGTGGCGTTGGCGATGCCACCGATCGCGCCGCACAGAAACGCGACTGGGTTGGAGAAGTTGGTGAGCACGAACGTGCCGAGCGCGCCAGGGACATTCGGGTTGAGGATGTGGTAGGAGTTGGCGAACGCCGTAGGCGCGACGTGCAGGATGTTCTCCACATCGGACCGATGGTCGGCCAGTACCTGCGTGACGTTGGCGAGACGTTGCACCTGTTCGGCGGTCCTGTCCCTGGTGCCCGCGACGAAGCGCTGGATCTCGCCCACAGCCACGCCCAATTCCGCGATCGCGGCCTCCAGATCGTTTCTGCTGTCGGCCAAGACGGTGCTGAAGGTGGCCAGCCGGTTCCCGAACAGCACGATGTCGTCGCTGCTGTCGCGTAACGCGGTGACGAAGGTCTGCAGGTTCTCGATGGTGGCCACGATGTCGCCGCTGCCGTCGGACAGGGTGCGCGCGAGCTTCGAAAGCACCGCGAAGGTTTCCCGCAGCTTGGCGCCGTTGTCGTCCATGGCGTCGGCGGTGCTTTCGATGAACCGGCCCACCGAACTACCGGATAGTGTGCTGTCCGGTCCGAGTTCGGTTGCCAGCCTGGACAGTTGCTCCTTGACCTCGTCCCATTCGACCGGAACCGCGGTGCGCGCCTGGTCGATGACCGCGCCGTCCGGCATCTGCGGCTCGCCCTCGCGGTACAACGGCGCCAATTGCACGTACCTCGCGGCGACCAGGTTCTGCGCGACGATGACGGCTTTGGCGTCGGCGGGGACCCGCACGTCGTGGTCCACCTCGATGGTAACCTCGGCCCGGTCGGGCTGCGGGGTGATGGACCGGATCCGGCCCACCTTCACCCCGACGATCCGGACGTCGTCGCCCGGATACAGCCCGGTGGCCGAGGAGAAGTAGGCCGTGATGATCTTCGGTGCGAAAAGTGTCTGGCGCACCACCACCGCGGTGCCCGCGACCAACATGACGATCAGCGCCGCGAGCAGGACAGACTTCGACCGCGTCATCGCTAGCCTCCCGGAATCCCGTTGCGCGGCCACGGGAACAGCGCGCGTGGCATGTGCGGATCGCCCGCCCGGAAGCCGAACGCGTGGTCGAAGAACGGCTGGAGCAACTGGGGAGGTATGAGGTTGGGGACGTAGGCGCTGTAGTAGGGCCCGCTGGAAACCGCCTCGCTGGTGGTGATCTCGAACCTCTTCAGCCCCGGGAGCGCCGCGGAGAGGCTGTCGCGGTTCTTCTCCAGCATCGCGGTCACCGCGTTGAGCCGGTCCAGCGTCGGGGCGAGCTCGGCTTCGTTCTCCTTGACCAGCGCCGTCAGGTGTTTGGCGACGGCGCTGGTGTTGGCGAGCAGTTCACTGATCGCCTGCCTGCGTTCCACCAGCACCGCGAGCAGGTCGTTGGCGTTGAGAATCAGCGTGTTGAGTTGGTGGCTGCGCTGGGCGAGCACCTGCGTGACCGCGGCGGCGTTCTGCAACAGCGTGCCCAGTGTCTCGCTGCGGCTGTTCAACGACCGCGACAGCCGGGTCAGCCCGTCGAAGGTGGGTCCCAGGGTCGGGGCGATCTGGTCGAGGGTGGCCGACAGTGTGTCGAGGGAATGGTTCAGCGTGGCGGTGTCCGTCGCGGCGACGTTGGTGGTCAAGTCGTTGACCGCCTCGTTGAGCGAGTAGGGCGATCCGGTCCGCGACAGCGGAATCATGTCGCCGGAATTCATGGCGGTCCCACCGTCGGGCTCCAGCGTGAGGATCCGCGCACCCAACAGCGTCCCCGTCCTGATGTGCGCGGTGGTCTGATCACCGAGGCGCACAGTGTCTTTGACGACGAACGTCACGACCGCACCGTGTCGGCCCAACGCGACGTCGGTGACGGTGCCGACCTTGACCCCGGAGACCTTGACTTCGTTGCCGGGGCTCAGCCCGCCTGCCTCGGCGAACTCGGCGTAGTACCGGACCGCGGTGGCCCACGACATCAGGCGTTCGGGTTGCAGCCCGACGGCGACGACCAACACCATGAGCAGGACTCCGATGAAGCCGGCCCGCTTCCGGTTGGCGCCGCGGTACTTAAGCATCCGGTTCCGCACACCTTCCGTCTCGTTGTTTGATCCACGGGAAGACAGCCGTGCGGCCTTCAAGATCGGTGACGCGCACCGTGATACCGCAGAGGTAGTAGTTCACGAAGCTGCCGTAGGAGCCGACCCTGGCCAGCTTGCGGTAGTTCTCGGGTGCGCGTTGCAGCGAAACCTCGATGAGGTCCCTGTCCTTCTCCAATAGCGGAGCCACCCGGTGAAGTTCGTCGACCGTTCCCGCCAGCGGGGCACGGGCCTCGGACAACAACCGCGCGATCGACGCCGTGCCGGTGCTGAGCGCGGTGACGGCATCGCCGATCGTGTTGCGGTCGGCGGCCAACTCCGACGTCAGCTGTTCGAACCGGTCCAGCGCACCCGAGAACCGCTCACCCTCCTCACCGAGGATGGCTAGCACCGCGTCGAGGTTGTCGACCAGGCTTTCCAGCGCGGTGTTGTTGTCGGCCAAAGTGTTCGAGAACGACGAGGTCCGGCTGAGCAACGACTGCAAGGTGCCGCCCTGGCCCTGGAAGATCTGCACCAGTGCGTTGGTGAGCGCGTTGACGTCGTCGGGATCCAGTCCCCGGATCACCGGTTTGAGCCCGCCGAGCAGCAGATCGAGGTCCAGCGCCGGCTGCGTGCGGTCCGCGGGTATCTGTCCACCGCTAGGCAGCATTTGGGTTGATCCTGGACCGTCGACGAGTTCCATGTACCGGTCACCGACGAGGTTGAGATACCGCACCGCGGCGCGCGTGCCGCTGGTGAGTACCACGTCCTCGTCGGCGTCGAACCCGACCAACACCGTGTTGTCGGGTCGCAACGTGACGGTGCCGACGGTGCCGACCCGAACCCCGGCCACCCGTACCGAATCACCCGGCTCCAGGCTCGAGACGTCGGCGAAGACCGCCGAATAGCTTCGGCTGGAACCGCTTCGGAATTCACCGAAGATCAAGAACAGGCTGGCGGTGAGAACCGTCATGACGGCGGCGAAGGCGCCGAACTTGAGAATGGTCCGCGTCAGGCTCATCCCGGCTGACCCCACTGTGCGGTGTTACGCGGCGGGCCGTCGATGGGGCCGAACAACCACTGTTTGAGACCGTCGGAGTTCAGCAGTAGGCCCTGGTTGCCGTACCGGGTCGGGTCGGTGCCGACGTCGGCGACGAGTTTGGGCGGGTACGTGTTGAACTTCAGCGGCAGCTGCCCTTCACATTGCGGTCCACCAGTCGCGGCGACCTTCGGCAGGTCCTGTGGATAGCGATAGCGCTCCAACCCCAGCGTCAGGGCGCCGAGGTCATTCACGCCGGGCACCGGCGCGGGCGGCTTGAGCGCGAACGCGATGACGCCGGTCAGCGAACAGGTGAGGGCCTCGTGGTACTCGTTGGTCAGGTCGGTGGTCGGCACCATGAGCCGCATCAGGTCGGTGAGCGGCTCACGATTGCCGCCGATGACGTCGTTGCCGATATCGGCCAACCCGATGCTGGACACCAGGAATCTGTCGAGGGCCGAATGCTGGTCGACCAGCGAGCGGCTGATTTGGCTGGCGTTGTCGATGATCGACATGAGGTCGGGCGCGGCGTCGGCGTAAGCGGTGGCGACATCGGGAAACGCCTGCAGCTCGCGGCTCAGCGCAGGCAGGCTCGGTTCGATCTTTGCGAGAAAGGAGTTGAAGTCTCGCAACGAGCGGCCGAACGTTTCACCGCGACCGGTCAGCGCCGTTGACATCGCACCCAGGGTCTCGTTGAGCTTGACCGGATCGACGTGCTGCAGAACGGCGTTGAGGTCTTCGAAGATCGTGTTCACCTCGACCGTCACATGCTCGGAATCGAGCACCTGGCCCGCGCGCAGCGGTACGGTCGAGGGGTCTGGCGGGGGGACGAACTCGACTGACTTGGCGCCGAACACCGTGTTGGCGCCGATCTGGACATCGACGTTGTCGGGCAGCAGCGCCATCCGGGCGGGTTCGATCGCGAGCTTCAGTGCGGCGCGACCGTTCGGCAGCTCGGTGATCTCTGAGACCGTGCCGATCTGGGCCCCGTTCAGCTTGACCCGCGCGCCGGGATCCGTGAGCAGGCCGGCGCGGTCCGTCAGCACGGTGAGCGGCACCGTGGCGGTGAAGCTGCCGTTGAACATCGCGATCGCCAGCGCGACGACGCCGGCCATGCCGAGCACCGCGAGCGACCCGGCCAGCAGCCGAGGCTTCAAGCCGGGACGCATGAAGCGTTCAGCGACTTGCTAGCGGCGACCAACGGCTCCCCCTAGGATGTGACCGAAATCTCACACTTGTGGTGACGAGAAGAATACACAGCGAATTTCAGAACCTCAAGATGGTCAAAAGTAGAACTATGTTCTACTGTGACGTGGTCGGTTAACGCGGAAAAGGGGCGATGTGGCGATTCTCGCGGAGCGGCGGACATACGTTGCGGGTTGCTGGGTGACCGGCGACGACGTGGTCAGCGTCGAGAATCCCGCCGACGAGACCCACGTCGCCGACGTCACCGTCACCCCGCTCGATCAGGTCGAGCACGCCATCGGCGAGGCGCGCCGCAGCTTCGACGCCGGCCTGTGGGCCGACTTGGCAGTGGCGGACCGGGCACGGATCCTGCATGCGTTCGTCGACCACATCGAGGGCAGCGCCGAGATCCTGGTGCCCACCATGGTCGCCGAGGCCGGCCAACCCACCCGGTTCGCGGAGATGACGCAGCTGCGTGCCGGGGTCGGACTGGCCCGCCAGACCATCGACCTGTACCAGTCGATGACCCACGAAGAGGCCAGCCCCGTTCCGGTCGACGATCTCGTGCGCGGCCGGGTCGCGTTGAGCATCCGCAGGCATGAGCCGGTCGGGGTGGTCGCGGCCATCACGCCCTACAACGCCGCGCTGATCATGGGCTTTCAGAAGCTCATACCGGCGCTCATGGCAGGCAATTCGGTCATCTTGCGACCCAGTCCGTTGACGCCGATCTCGTCGCTGGTCTTCGGTATGGCCGCCGACGCGGCCGGGCTGCCCGCCGGTGCGTTGAGCGTCGTCGTCGAATCCGGCACTGCTGCTGCGGAATTGCTGACCACCCATCCGGCCGTCGACATGGTGTCGTTCACCGGCTCCACCCTGGCGGGCCGAAAGATACTGGCGCAGGCGGCGCCGACAGTGAAGCGGGTCTCGCTGGAACTGGGCGGCAAGTCGGCGCAGATCTATCTGCCCGATGCGATTCACCGCGTCGCCGCGGGTGCCGCGATGGTGGTGATGAGCACCGCCGGACAGGCCTGCGTGGCCGCGACGCGCATGTTGGTTCCCGAGGATCTGCGCGCGCAGGCGGTGGAGGCGGTCAGCGGTGCCTATCGTTCGATCAAGGTGGGACCGCCCGATCAGTCCGACGCCGCCATGGGGCCCGTCATCAGCGCCGCACAGCGCGACAAGTGTGAGCGGATCATCGCGTCGGCCGAGGAACACGGCGCCAAGGTGGTCTGCGGCGGCGGCCGGCCGGCCGGGCTGAGCCGCGGCTACTACGTCGAACCGACCGTGCTCGAGGTTCCCGACAACGCCAATCCCGCTGCGCAGGATGAGATCTTCGGCCCCGTGATCGCGGTGCTCGGGTACCGCGACCTCGATCACGCAATCGCGATCGCCAACGACAGCATCTACGGACTCTCGGGCCAGGTGTACGGGGCGGATGTGGCGACGGCGGTGCAGGTGGCGCGTCGCCTGCGCACCGGGGCGGTCAACGTGAACACCACAGTGTTCTCGGCCTACGCCCCCAGCGGCGGATACAAGCAGAGCGGCCTCGGCCGCGAACGGGGCCCCGACGGGATCCGCGAGTTCCAGGAAGTCAAACACATGTCGATAGGGGAGCTTTCACGATGAGCGCTGACGGCGATGCAGCCAACTATGACCTCAACTGGTTGATCTCGGTCGACGACCACATCCTCGAACCACCGAACCTCTGGGTGGACCGCGTCGCCGCCAAGGACCGCGACAAGGCGCCGCACATGGAACCCGACGAGAACGGGGTCGACATGTGGGTCTACGACGGAAAGCGCTACCCGAACTCGGGGTTGAGCGCGGTGGTCGGCAAATCCAAGGAGGAGTTCAGCCCCGAACCGCTGTCCTATGCCGAGATGCGTCCGGGCTGCTATGACCCCAAGGCGCGCGTCGAGGACATGGACCGTGCGGGTGTGCTTGCCTCGCTGTGCTTCCCGACGATCACCCGGTTCTGCGGGCAGCTCTTCATGGAAGCCAGCGATCGTGAGTTCGGGTTCGAATGCCTGCAGCACTACAACGACTGGCTTGTCGAGGAATGGTGCGCGGCGGCCGCCGGCCGGTACATCCCGTTGATGTTGATCCCGATGTGGGATCCACCGCTGGCGGCCAGGGAGATCGAGCGCATGGCGGCCAGGGGCGTGACGACGTTCGCTTTCTCGGAGAACCCGGAGCCGTTGGGGCTGCCGACCATTCACGATCCCGACGGATACTGGGAGCCCGTGATGGCGGCGGCCAACGAGACCGGGATGGTGGCCAGCATGCATGTCGGCTCGTCGTCGCAGCTACCCAAGATCTGCAGTGACGCGCCGTTCATGGCCAATCTGACCTGGGGCGCCTCCCGCACGTCGGGAACCATGCTCTCCTGGTTGTTCAGCGGGTTGTTCCAGCGCTACCCCAACCTGAAAATCGCGCTGTCCGAGGGCGAAATGGGCTGGATGCCCTACTTTCTCGAACGCGCCGAGCAGGTCCTCGACAAGCAGCGGTACTGGGTCAAGCGCGGCACGAAGTTCATGGGTCACGCAGGCAACGCAGCGGATCTGGACACGCTCGATATCCGCGAGACGTTCCGCAACCACATCTTCGGCTGCATCATCGAGGACCGTCATGCGATCAAGAGCATCGACGAGCTCGGCGAGGACAACATCATGTGCGAGACCGACTATCCGCACTCGGACTCCACCTGGCCGGACTGCATCGAGGTCGCCCGCAGCACCATGAAAGACCTGCCGGAAGGCATTCAGTACAAGCTGCTGCGCGGCAATGCCGAAAAGCTGTACCGCTTCACCCCCGCCGAGCCGCCCGTGCTGGCGAGCGCATGAGCGGCGGAGTCCTCGACGGCAAGAGCGCCGTCGTCACCGGCGCCGGCTCGGGAGTGGGTCGGGCGTCCGCGCTGAGGTTCGCCGAAGAAGGTGCGCGGGTGGTGGCGGCCGATGTCGACCTCGACCAGGCCAAGGAGACGGTCCGCCGGATCGAGGGGTCCGGCGGCACCGCGGTCGCGGTGGGTGTCGACGTGTCGGTCGACGAGCAGGTCCGGTCGATGATCGCCGCTGCGGTCGACTCGTTCGGCCGGCTCGACATCGTCTTCAACAACGTCGGAATTCCGACCCCGCGGCTCGGCGCAACCCTCGAGGACCACACGCTCGAGGACTTCAACCGGTTGGTCGCGGTCAACCTCGGGGGAGTGTTCCTCGGCTGCAAACACGCTGTGCTGCAGTTCAAAGCGCAGGGCGACGGCGGCGTGATCCTCAACACCGGCTCGGTGGCCGGGTTGGTGGCGTGGGGCGGTCCGGTATACGGCGCGACGAAAGGCGGCGTGCTGCAGCTGACCCGCGCGGTCGCGATCGAAGCCGCACCGTTCGGCATCCGGGTGAATGCGATCTGCCCGGCGGCCATGCCGCTGACCGGCTTCATGGCGGCGGGCGGCTTGGAAGTGGGCGAAGCGCAGCGTGCCGGAATCGCCGAGAAGGTCGGCGCACAGCACCCTCTGGGCCGTGCGATCACCGCCGAGGACTGTGCGGAGGCCGCGCTGTACCTGGTGTCCGACGCGGCGCGCAACGTCACCGGGGTGGCACTGCCGGTCGACGGAGGGTACGTGGCCCGATGAGCACCTCCCAGCTGTTGGACCGCGAGCGTCTGCGCGAACTGTTCGACCTGCGCAGCTCCTACAACGAGCTCAGCGGTGGTGCCTACCAGGAAGATCCGTATCCGATCTGGCATCGGCTACGTGAGCAGGGGCCCGTGCTGCCCGGCGTTCTGCACGAGCTCACCGGCTGTGAGGGCGCGATGTACTTCCACGGCCTGCCCTATCCTGACCGGCCCCACTTCACGTTGTTCGACTACGAGACATGCTTTGCCGCGCACCGGGATCCGGACGTGTTCGCATCGTCGCCCGAACCGGTCGACCTCGACAACGGCCCGCTGGGTCTGACCAACAGCATGCTGTCCATGGACGGTGCACAGCACAAGCGTTACCGCGCGCTGGTGCAGCCGTCGTTCTTGTCGTCGAACTGCAACTGGTGGATCGACAATTGGATCTCGGCGACCGTCGACATGCTGATCGACGGGTTCGCGCGTGACGGTCATGCGGAGCTCAATGTCGACTTCTGCGCGGCCATCCCGATTCTCACGATCACCGGTAGTTTCGGGGTTCCCGTCGAGCAGGCACTCGAGATACGCGCGGCGCTCGCGCGCGACCCGCAGCGGGTGATCGAACTGATCCGCCCGGTGATCGCGGCGCGGCGCGAACAGCCGCAGGACGACCTGATCAGCGTGCTGGTTCAGGCGGAGATCACCGACGACGACGGGCACACCACGTTCCTGACCGAACGCGAGATCGATTCCTTTGTCCTGTTGTTGCTCGGCGCCGGTTCGGGCACCACGTGGAAGCAGATGGGCACGACGCTGACCGCGCTGTTGCAACGCCCGGAGATGCTCGACGCCGTACGGCAGGACCGCTCGTTGTTGCGGCCGGCGATCGAGGAGTCGGTGCGCTGGATGCCGACCGATCCGATGTTTTCCCGCTGGGTGATGCGGGACACCGAACTCGGCGGCGTGGAAATACCCGCCGGCTCGGTGGTGCACATCAACATCGGTGCGGCCAACCGGGATCCGCGGCGATGGGACCGTCCCGACGAGTTCGACATCCACCGCCCGCTGCGGCCGAACCTCGGCTTCGGGCAGGGCGCACACATCTGTCTGGGTATGCACGTCGCCCGGGCCGAGATGGCCGTCGCGATCTCGGCGTTGCTGGACCGCCTGCCGAACCTGCGACTTGAACCCGACGCCGAACCACCCCGGTTCGTCGGCCTGTACGAACGCGGCGCGACCGCGATTCCCGTCCTCTTCGACCCGGCCTGAGGTGCTATGACCGAAAGATACTACACCGCACCAGATCTCACGCTGGTCGGTGACGATCACATCGCGGCCTACCGCGATACCGGCGGCGAGGTGGGCTACCTGTGGAACGGTGTGCCCACCCTGCTGCTCACGGTCACGGGCAGGCGCAGTGGCCGGCCGCGGACGTCGGCGCTGATCTTCGGCCGCGACGGCGACGACTACCTCGTCGTGGCCTCCATGGGAGGCGCTCCGATGCATCCGCAGTGGTACCTCAATCTCCGGGCTCACCCCGCCGCCGAGATCCAGGTGCGCGATGAGCGCATCGCCGTGACCGGGCGCACCGCGACCGCCGAGGAGAAACCACGGCTGTGGCGCATCATGACCGGGCTGTGGCCGAACTACGATGTCTACCAAGCACGGACGGATCGGCCGATTCCCGTCGTCGTGTTGTCTCCGACATCATGAACGGAGGAGCACCCTCCGAAACGTGGGTCGAACGCGCCGTCGAACGGTCCGCGGCGGTGCAGCGCTCACGCGTGCGGATCGCCCAGCACGTCGGGCAGATGCTCGATGCCGCAAGGCGGTTGATCGCCACCAAGGGCGACCAATTCACCACGCAGGAACTCGTCGCGGAGGCGGGCGTTGCACTCCAGACCTTCTACCGCTACTTCGCCGGCAAGGACGAACTACTGCTGGCACTGATCGGCGACGCCATGACCGAGGCGTGCGAGCGGTGGACGCAAGCGGCCAGCGGACGCACTGATCCGCTCGACCGTCTGCGGTTCTACATCACGAGCACGCTGGAACGCCTCGACGGCGACCGTCAGGATTCGGCGTTGGCGAAATTCGTGGTGTCCACCCGGTGGCGGCTGCACCGGCAGTTTCCCAAGGAGCTCGCCGAAGCCGAGAAGCCATTCATCGAGCTGCTGCGTACCGAGGTCGAGACGGCGATCGAAATGGGGCTTCTCAAGCCTTCTGATCCGGAATGGGACTCGTGGTTCCTCGGCGAGTTGGTCCGGTCGGTTTATCACTTCTACGCCTTTGCCGACGACAGTCGTGGTGAACTGAAGCTCGTCAAGGACAACCTGTGGAACTTCTGCCTGACCGCACTCGGCGGCACCCCTCAGTTCGCGAAAGGTGTTGATCAGTGACCAAATCCGATTTCGGTGACATCGACTTCTTCACCAGCCCGGTTTTCGTACCCGACCCGCATCCGTACTTCGAGTACCTGCGCAGCCAGGGTCGGGCCGTGAGAGAACCGCATCACGGTGTCGTAGCGGTCACCGGATACGAAGAGACTCTCGAGGTGTTCAAGGACGCCGAGCAGTGGTCGAACTGTGTGGCCGTGGGCGGCCCGTTCCCGCCGCTGCCGTTCACCCCCGAAGGGGACGACATCCGCGACCAGATCGACGCGCACCGCACCCAGATGCCGCTGCACGAGCACATGGTCGCGATGGACCCGCCCAACCACACCCGGGCCCGTTCGATCCTGTCGCGCCTTCTGACGCCCAGTCGGCTCAAGGCCAATCAGGACTTCCTGTGGGAGCTGGCCGACAGCCAGCTCGACGAGTTCGTCGACAGCGGCGAATGTGAGTTCCTCACCGCGTATTCCAAGCCGTTCTCGTTGTTGGCGATCGCTGACCTACTGGGTGTCCCCCGTGAGGATCACAAAGAGTTCCGGGACGCATTGGCCAACCCGCATTTGATGGGGAACATCGAGGGTGATGCGGCGGCGATCAACCCGCTGGAGTTTCTCGACGAGAAGTTCAGCGCGTACATCGAAGAGCGGCGCGCCCACCCGGGTGACGACGTGCTGAGCGATCTCGCCACGGCGACGTACCCCGACGGCTCCCAACCCGCGGTCACCGAGGTGGTGCGCACGGCGAGCTTCCTGTTCGGTGCCGGCCAGGAGACCACCGCCAAGCTGCTCGGTGCGGCCCTGCTGATCCTGTGCGAGCGGCCAGAACTGCAGCAGCGCCTGCGTGACGACCCCACCCTCGTGCCGATCTTCATCGAAGAAGCGCTGCGGATGGAAAGCCCGGTCAAGACCGAATTCCGGCTGGCGGTGCGGTCGACGACGCTAGGGGGAGTGGATATCCCTGCCGGCACGACGGTGATGATCTCCGCGGCGGCGGCCAACCGCGACCCGGACAGGTTCGAGTGCCCGCACGAGTTCCGGCTCGACCGCAAGAACGTGCGCGAGCAGATCGCGTTCGCACGCGGGGCGCACTCGTGTCCCGGCGCTCCGCTGGCGCGTGTCGAGGGAAGGGTGTCGCTGGAGCGAATCTTGGCGCGGATGACCGATATCGACCTCGACGAGCGATTCCACGGACCGCCCGATGCCCGACGGCTGACGTACGAGCCGACTTACATTCTGCGGGGCCTGACCGATCTGCACCTTCGGTTCACGCCGGTGAGCTGATGCGCGTTGCGACTCTGGTGACGGCGCTGACCGCGGTTGTGGTGGCCGGCGCCGTCGCCGCGCCCCGCGCGCACGCGGCCGCCGACTGGGCCCTCAACGGCACCTTCCTGGCCACCTCGAACGGCGGCTGGGCCACCACCAACGAAGTCCGCCGCAACCAGGCCACCGTCCGAAGCGTGTGGACCATCGCCATGACGTGCACGAACGTCGTCACCTGCAGCGGCACTGTGGACAGTGACGCGGGCTGGAGTGCCGAAATCACCGTCCGCAACGGCGAATACATCGTCAAGCGCGATCTAGCCGACTGGCAGCGGTGCGCGGACGGCAGCGGCAGAACGGTGACGGGTCACCAGAGTTACCGCTTCTTTCCCGTGGGTGACGACGGGTTCATGCTGCCTGGCTCCCGACTGTTCGCCGGGTTCGACAAGACGTCGGGTGAAAGCGGCGGCTGCAGCCTCAACGAGAAGACCGAAATCGAGATGCCGTTCCGGCTGGAGAAGCTGGACTGACCCGAAAGGCCGATATGCCACACGCCAAACCAACCGATCTTCCGAGTGGCGGCGGTGGCCGCTGGCCTGCGGCGGGAGACGGATTCCGTTCGGTGCAGTGGGGTGATATGGAGGTCGGCTTCACTTCGGTCGTTCACCCGCTGGACTGCACCGAGCTCTACCGGATCGGCGGGTTGCCCGGCGGGTTGTGCATGTGCCCGCATTACGGCTATGTCGTTGAAGGAGCAGTCAGCGCAACGTATCCCAACACCGACCGGCCCGACGAGGAAGCAGTGGCCGGTGAGGTGTACTTCTTCCCGGCCGGACACATCCTGAAATACTCCGGACCCACCAAGCACATCGAGTTCAACCCGGCGTTCGCCCTGCAGCAATGCATGGACGCGATGCAACGCACCGCCGACCGGGGCGGCGCGTGAACAGGTTCCTGCTTTCATTGCTGGCACTGACCCTTACAGCCGCGTTGGGTTGGACCACAACGCTTCCCACAGCCGTGCGGCTGCTTACCAACGCACTCATCATGGATGGCACCACATTTCCCGTTCCCAGCCAGGGATTCATGGACTCTGCGGTGAGGGACTTCATCGCACCGACCGTTCCCGACGCGGCGGGGTACACCCCGATCGCAGTGCGGCAACGCTCACAGATCATCGGGATCAACGGGTCCGTCGAGGGCGGCATCGACCTGCTGCTCGATGCCATGGCCGAGCAGAATGAACCGTTCGTGGTGTTCGGCTTCTCACAGAGCACCGTGGTGACGATGCGGGTGAAAGCAGAGCTGGCGGAACGCAAGGCACGGGGGGAGGAGGTGCCCGAAGTCATCTTCGTGGGTATCGGGGTGGGGAACCGGCCGAACGGCGGGATCGCTTCGCGGTTGGCAGGCATCACGATCCCGTTCTTCGACTTCACCTTCAACGGCGCGGCACCCACCGACCTCGGGTTCGAGACGATCGACATCGTGCGTGAGTTCGACGGTCTGGCCGACACCCCGCAGTTTCTGTTCAACCCGGTGGCGACCCTCAACGCGATATTCGGTGTGCTGTTCGTGCACGCGCTCTACGGTCCGGAGGTCAGCCTCGATCCCAACAGCCCGAAATACGTCCCGGGCACCGTGGTCCAGCAATACGGTGACACCACCTACTACTGGATCCCCACCGAGGATCTGCCGCTGTTCGACCCCTTCCGTCTGTTCGGAGTACCTGAACAGGTCATCGACGTCTTCGAACCATTCTTCAGGGTGCTGGTCGATGCGGGCTACGACCGCACGATCCCGTTCGGGGAACCCACACCGGCGCAGCTGATTCCGGTGATCGATCCGGTGACCTTCGCGATCCAGCTCGCGGGAGCGGTTGTCGAGGGCGCCAACAACGCGGCAAGGATCTTCGGCGGCCAACTTCCGGGCTACGAACTGTTGACGGCGCAACTGGAGTCGTTGGAGGCGTTGTCGGCCAATGTGATCGGTGTTCCTTACCGCAATGCGGTGCGACAGCTGAACACCTACTTCAATCCGTTCCAAGCGTTCGCGGCGATCGAGGGGCCAGTGGCGACGGCGTTTGACAGCGTCTTGAATTCGCTGGGCGTGCCCGATTTGCTCAATCTGATCATCGACCCGGTGCTGTTCCCGTTGACGGCGTGGGCAGAGGACAACCTGCTGTATCCGCGTCCTGATGCGCCTCCGAATGTGTTGACTGACACGTTGATCCACATCCTGCGTCGTATTGCTCCGCATCTCGGCGTGCCCACCGTGCAAACAGATGACCTCGCCTCCTCCGCTGCCGAGAACGAGACCACCCGTCGATCCGCGGGGCAGCCGCTGCGCCTCGACGAGGATGAGTCAGAGAACGCCACTCCGTTGGCTGCCGAGACGACGGTGGATGACGACTCTTCGATTGAGGACGCCACTGCGATGGGGAACGAAGCGCTACCCGAGGATGCCACCGTCGCGGAGGAAGAGGTCGATCCACACGTAGAGGCCCTGTCGGAGGACCAGACCTTGGCGGAGGACGAAGTCCTGGAAGCGGACGGAACCCCAGCGGAGGATGACGCTCTGTCCGAGGACGAGGAAACGTCTTCGGAGACCGAATTCTCTACGACCGCGTCCGGAACCGATGTCGCTGAGAAACCGGCGTCGCGCACCCCCGGTACGGCGGACAACGCGGGCACCGGGGACTCGGCAGCCGGTCAGGGCGGCACCAAGTCGAGTACTGGGACCGCTGCATGAACTAGGCCAGATAAGCCGCTGACCTGCGGGGTCTGTTTTGTCAGACCCCTTTGGCAGTATCGAACGTATGTTCGGTTCGGAGTTTCGGTCGGTCGAGGAGGCCGATCTGGTGGCCGAGATCCAGGCCTGCACCCGCGCCGAAGCCCAGGCCGCGGCGCGGCGGCTGGCCGCGGCCGGGGAGCTGGCCGCACGCGCGACGGAACCCGAAGACGACGAACGCCAAAAGTGGCTGGTGGATCTGTGGGCGTGCGCGGCCGCCGAAGTGTCCGCGGCGATGGGCATCAGCCATCACCGCGCCAAACAACAACTGGCCATCGGGCTCGCTTTGCGCGAGCGGCTACCCAAGGTCGCCGCCCTGTTCAGCACCGGGGCCATTAGCGCGGCGTTGGTGTCCACCATCACCTGGCGCACCCACCTGGTCATCAGCGCGGAGTTGGCCGCCCGTATCGATGCCGCGATCGCCGAGCACGCCCGCGGGTGGGGCGCGCTGTCGCAGCAGCGCCTGGAGTTGGCCATCGACGCCATCGTGGAAACCCATGACCCCGATGCCCGGCGGCGCTTTCATGAAGCCGCGCGCAACTGCGATGTGCAGATCGGCAAGCCCGATGACGCCACCGGCACCGCCTCCGTGTATGGCCGGCTGACCGCCCCCGATGCCGCGCTGCTACACCAACGCATCCTCGAGCTGAGCACCAGCGTGTGCGATGCGGATCCGCGCAGCGCCGGTCAACGCCGCGCCGCCGCCCTGGGTGCGATCGCCGCCGGAGCCGAGCAGCTGGCGTGTCACTGCAACAGCCCACACTGCCCACGCGCCAGCGCCCCCGACCCCCGCGCCACCGCCATCGTCATCCACGCCATCACCACCACCCCCACCACTGCG
>NZ_ATDN01000009.1 GCF_004014805.1 Mycolicibacterium elephantis DSM 44368 | reverse complement strand
TCCTCACCCATGTAGTCGATGAGCTCCGCATCCGACACCACTTCGAACATATGTGCGACACTACCCCGCCCCACCGACAGGACGCGCCACGCGCCCAGAGGCGCGTGGCAACCGAGTCAGCGCTTGAGGTCCGCGTACCAGTCCAGCAGTGCCGGGTCGTCGACGGCGCTGCGCTCGACCACCTTCGCCGGGTCGGCGCCGCCGAACAGCTTCTTGATCGGCACCTCGAGCTTCTTGCCGGTGCGGGTATGCGGCACCCCGGGGGCAGCGATGATCTCGTCGGGGACATGCCGCGGCGACACCTCGGTGCGGATCGCGGTCTTGATGCGGTCGCGCAACTCGTCGCTGAGTTCGGCGCCGTCGGCCAGCACCACGAACAGCGGCATCCAGTATCCGCCGTCGGGCTGTTCGACCCCGATCACCAACGCCTCGGCGACCTCCGGAATCCGCTCGACCACCTGGTAGATGTCGGCGCTGCCCATCCGGATGCCGTGCCGGTTCAGCGTGGAGTCCGACCTGCCGTGCACGATGATGCTGCCGCGCTCGGTGATCGTGATCCAGTCGCCGTGCCGCCACACGCCGGGAAACATATCGAAATACGCGCTGCGGTAACGCGATCCGTCGGGATCGTTCCAGAAGCCGACAGGCATCGACGGCATCGGCTTGGTGATCACCAGCTCGCCGACCTCGCCGCGCACCGGGTTGCCCGACTCGTCCCAGGCGTCCAGCGCACAGCCGAGGTACGGCGCGGACAACTCCCCCGGCCAGACCGGCACCGTGCGAACCCCGCCGATGAACGCCGAAACCACGTCGGTGCCGCCGCTGATCGAGGACACCTGGACGTGCTCGCCGACGTTGTCGCGCAACCACAATGACGTCGACGGCGGCAGTGACGATCCCGTGATGCCGACGCTGCGCAGCGCCGAGAGGTCGTGGTCCGTGCGGGGCACCGCACCCGCCTTCGCGCAGCCGAGCACGTAGCCGGGGCTGGTGCCCAGAAGGGTGGCCCGCACCCGCGCGGCGATCTCCCACAGCCCGTCCGGGCGCGGCGAATTCGGGCTGCCCGCGTAGCAGACGATGGTTGTCCCCACCAGCAGGCCGGCGACCAGGAAGTTCCACATCATCCAGCTCGGGCTGGTGTACCAGAAGAACGTGTCGTCTGGGCCCAGATCACACTGCAGCGCAGTGGCTTTCAGGTGTTCCAGCACGACCCCGCCATGGCCGTGCACGATGCCTTTCGGCAGCCCGGTGGTCCCCGAGGAGAACAGAATCCACAGCGGATGATCGAAGTCCACCGCGGTGGTGGTCAGCTTGTCCGCGTCGGTCGAGCTGTTCAGCTCACTTGCCATCACGGTGGCCCGCAGCGATGGCAGGCCGGCCTGCATGGCCGCGATATCGGCGCTCTTGTCGTGGAACTTCCCGCCGAAGTGGTATCCGTCGGCGGTCACCAATACGGTCGGCTCGAGCTGACCGAGCCGGTCCAACGCGGCCTTGGCCGAGTAGTCCTGCCCGCAGGCACTCCAGATCGCGCCGACGCTGGCGGTGGCCAGGAACGCGATGATCGCTTCGGGAATGTTCGGCAGATACCCGACCACCCGGTCACCGGCGGTCACGCCTAGCTCGCGCAGCCGTTGCGCGAAAGCCGCGGTGCGGCCCAGAAGTTCGGCCCAGCTCACTTCGGTGATCGAACCGTCCTCGGTCACGTACAGCACCGCTGGGCGGTCGGTGCGCGCGTTACGGATCACCTGGTCGACGTAGTTCAGCCTGGCACCGGGAAACCACCGCGCACCGGGCATGGTCTCGGCGGCCAGCACCACCTCCGGTCGGTCGCCGAGTTCGAAGTAGTCCCACAACGCCGCCCAGAACGCGGCCGGGTCGTCGACCGACCACTGCCACAGCGACCGGTAATCCTCGTGGAGCGTGCCGGTGCGGGTCTTCACGAACCGGGCGAAGTCGGTGACCCGCGCCGCCGCGATGTCTTCCTCGGTCGGCGTCCACTGTGCCATCACGGTCTCGGTCATCGGGCGCTCCAGCCGCCATCCATGGTGTAGGACGCGCCCGTCACCATCGCCGCGGCGGGGGAGGCAAGCCAACCCACCAGCGACGCAACGTCTTCCGGTTCGACCAGCCGCTTGATCGCGCTCTCCTTCAGAAGAATCTCCTCCACCACCTTATCTTCGGGAACATCGTGGCGACGCGCCTGGTCGGCGATCTGCTTGGTGACCAACGGCGTGCGCACGTAGCCCGGATCGACACAGTTGCTGGTGACGTTGCGTGAGCCGCCTTCCAGGGCAGTCACTTTCGAGAGGCCCTCCAGCCCGTGTTTGGCTGTCACGTAGCCGCTCTTGTACTCCGATGCCCGCAGTCCGTGCACCGACGAGATGTTGATGATCCGGCCGAACTTCTGGCCGTACATGTGCGGCAACGCCGCGCGGATCAGCAGAAACGGCGCCTCGACCATGAGCGCCAGGATGAACCGGAAGCGCTCGGGCGGAAAGTCCTCGATCGGGCTGACGTACTGCACCCCGGCGTTGTTGACCAGGACGTCCGTTTGCAGCCGCAGGTCTTCGAGGGCGTCGACCGCGGAAAGGTCTACGGCCCAGGGCTTTCCGCCGATCTCGTCCGCGACGGTCTGCGCGCCGTCAGCGTCGACGTCGGCGACGGTGACCTGCGCCCCGCGGGCAGCGAGTTCACGGGCGCAGGCTGCACCGATTCCACTCGCGGCGCCGGTGACCAGCGCGGTACGGCCGTCCAAATCGGTCATAACCGACCCGCTTTCGCCAAGGCGTCGCGGTCGGCCTGATCGACGGTCTCGAGGTCGATTCCGTTGGTTTCCCTTGAGACGAGCGCGGCCACCAGGGTGATCGCCGCCGCGCCCGCCAGATACAGGGCGATCGGTACCGCGGAGCCGAACCTGTCCAGCAGCCACGTCGCGATCGCGGGCGCCAGCGAACCGGCGATGATCGCGGTGACCTGATATCCCAGGGAGACACCGGAGTACCGCATGCGGGTGGGGAACATCTCGGCCATGAGCGCCGGCTGCGGCGCGTACATCAACGCGTGGATCACCAGGCCGGCGACGATCGCGCCCATGATCAGCAGGTAGTTGGCGCTGTTCATCATCGGGAACGCGAAGAAGCCCCAGCAGCCCGCGGCGATGGCGCCGACGATGTACACCGGTCGGCGCCCGAAGCGGTCGGCCAACCGTCCCACCTGCGGGATGACCACGAAGTGCACCGCATGGGCGGCCAACAGCCACCACAGAATGTCGCTGGTGTCCGCGTGGACGTGGGTCTTGAGGTAGACGATCGAGAACGTGACCACAAGGTAGTACATGATGTTTTCGGCGAAGCGCAGCCCCATCGCCGTGAAAACCCCACGGGGATAACGCTTCAACACCTCGACCACGCCGTAGGACACCGCCTTGGCGCGCTCGACCTCCTGTTGTGCGGCGACGAAGATCGGGGCGTCGGAGACCTTGGTGCGGATGTAGTAGCCGATCCCCACCACGACCGCCGACAGCCAGAACGCGATTCGCCAGCCCCATGACAAGAAGGACGCCTCCGACAGTGCCTGGGTCAGGATCAGCAGCACGACGGTGGCGAGCATGTTGCCGACGGGCACCGCGGCCTGCGGCCAACTGGCCCAGAACGCGCGCTTGTCGGTCGGGCTGTGCTCGGCGACCAGCAGCACCGCGCCGCCCCACTCGCCGCCGACCGCGAAGCCCTGAAGGAACCGCAGGACGACGAGAAGGATCGGCGCCCACACCCCGATCTGCGCGTAGGTCGGCAGGCACCCCATCAGGAAGGTGACGGCGCCGACGAGCAGGATCGCGAACTGGAGCAGTTTCTTGCGGCCGTACTTGTCGCCGAAATGTCCGAACACCACCCCGCCGAGGGGGCGCGCGACGAACCCGACCGCGTAGGTCAGCAGCGCGGCGATGAGCCCGCTGGCCTCGCTGGTGCCCTCGGCGAAGAACACCTTGTTGAAGACCAGCGTGGCCGCGGTCGCGTACAGGAAGAACTCGTACCACTCGACGACGGTGCCGGCCATCGAGGCGACCACCACCCGTTTCAGCCCAGTCGGGATCGGGCCGGCCCCGCCGGGCTGCGGCTTCGGTTCGTCCGTGATGCTCATCCGGCGCTCCTCTGGTTGTGACTGTGGGCACAGACCCGGCTGTGAGTATTCATGCAGGTTCGTTCCCCCGCAATAGCCAAACCTGCAGTGCCGATCTGCAAAAATGCACATCATGACGGCGACGACGGGACATCCGAGTGCCGACGACCTGCTGGTGCTGCTGGCCGTCGGCCGCTCCGGCCGATACACCACCGCAGCCGAGGAACTCGGGCTCAACCACACCACGATTTCTCGGCGCATCGCCGCACTCGAGCAGTCGATCGGCGGGCGGGTGTTGACCCGGGGCGCGGGCGGGTGGGAGCTGACCGACCTCGGCCGCGAGGCGTTGTCGGCGGCCGAGGTGGTCGAATCCGCCGTGCGGTCGCTGAGCGTCGACAGCGGTGGCGACCGCGCGCTGGAAGGCGTCGTGCGGATCTCGGCCACCGACGGCTTCTCGGCCTACATCGCCGCGCCCGCCGCGGCCCGGGTACAGCGCGAGCACCCCAAGATCGCCGTCGAGATCGTCGCCACCACCCGCCCGGCCACCCAGCAGCGCTCCGGGTTGGATGTCGAGGTGGTGGTCGGCGAACCGAAGGTGCACCGTGCCAAGGCGATTCGGCTCGGCGACTACTGCCTCGGCCTCTACGGGGCACGGAAGTACCTGCGCAAGCACGGCACTCCGACGAGTATCGCCGACCTGTCCCGCTTCCCGCTGGTCTACTTCATCGACGCCATGCTGCAGGTCGACGACCTCGACGTCGCCACCAGTTTTGCCCCCGACATGCGTGAATCGGTCACGTCCACAAACGTTTTCGTGCACGTCGAGGCGACGAGGGCCTCCGCCGGGCTTGGCCTGTTGCCGTGCTTCATGGCCGACCGCCATGACGACCTCATCCGGGTCCTGCCGGACCAGGTGGCCGTCCGGTTGACCTACTGGCTCGTCACCCGGGCCGAGACGCTACGCAGGCCCGAGGTCGCGGCCGTCGTCGACGCCATCCGCACGCAGATGGCCGAGAACCACGACGTCCTGCTCGGCCGAGGTTGACCACCGCAGGGGCTTGCGCTTCAGCGCGAGACTTGCTGCAGTCAGTCCATGCCGTTCATCGACCATCCGAAGGGCCGGGCCTACTACCGCCACTGGGCCGCCGCCGAGCCTCGTGCCGTCGTGGTTTTTCTGCACGGCTTCGGTGAGCACACCGGGCTCTACCACCGTTACGGTTTCGCGCTGAACGCGGCGGGCATCGACCTGTGGGCGGTGGACCAGTTCGGCCACGGCCTCAGTCCGGGCCCGCGGGGCGACTTCGGTTCGATTCAGGACAGCTCCGCGCTGGCCGACGCGTTGACCGAGCTGGCCGAGAAGCACCGGCCCGGGCTGCCGGTGATCGCGCAGGGCCACTCGTTCGGGTCGGTCGTCACATTGTTCCGCCTGCTGAACCAGCCCGAACGCTTTCGGGCCGGCGTCGTCTCCGGTGCACCGCTGGTGCCGATCCCCGACATGCTCGACAGCGACACTTTTGTGGAACTCGATCCGGGGTGGCTCTCCTCAGACCCCTTCTATCTCGACTCATTGGAGAACGACCCGCTGGCCTTCCTCGACGCCGACGGGGCGACGCTGACACGGGAGCTCGACTGGGCGTGGGACAGGTTCGGTTCCGAACTTCCCAAGCTCGCGGTGCCGACGTTGGCGCTGCACGGCGTCAACGATCCGATCGCGCCGATCGGGCCGGTCCGCGCGTACGCCGAGCAGATCGAGGCGCTGCGTATCGCGGAGTTCCCCGGCGCGCGCCACGACGTCCTCAACGAGACCATGCACGCCGAGGCGGCCGCGACGGTCATCGACTTCCTCCGCGAACAGGCGTTACAGTGAGCCGGTGTACACCAAGGCGCTGATCACCGCGGCGGCCATGGCCGCGGCAGCGGCGCTGTCGGCGGCTCCCGCCGGTGCGCAGCCCGGACCTCCGCCGTGCGAGTTGGCGCTGAGCTTCCTGTGCAACGTGATTCCGATGGCGCCGAACCTCGACCACGACGTCGACCTGACCGAGCAGCTGCCGCCGGCGGACCCGAGCGCGCCACCGCCCGAGTCGCTGCCCGTTGCGGACCCGTGTGCCGCGGGCTGTATTTAGAGCCAGGTGTCGTCGGTGGTGGCGGTGAGAAACGCCTCCAGGTCGTCGCGCCACTGCGCCGGCGTGGTCTTGTCGGGCTCGATGCCGGTGTACTGGCCCCGGTAGAACAGCAACGGCCGCGCCGTGCGGTGCGGGGCGTCCGACAGCGAGTGCACGGCCCCGAACACCACGTAATGATCGCCACCGTCGTGCACCGAGTGCACCGAACAGTCGATGTGGGCCAGCGTGCCCTTGATCACCGGTGAGCCGAGTTCGGAGAGATGCCAGTCGATTCCGGCGAACTTGTCGGGCTCTTTGGAGCCGAAGGTCGCCGAGACGTCCTTCTGGTTCTCGTGCAGCACGTTCACGCAGAACCGACCGCTGGCCTCGATCGCCTGCCACGACCGCGACATCTTGGTCGGGCAGAACAACACCAGCGGAGGGTCTAGCGACAACGCCGCGAACGACTGGCAGGCGAATCCGACCGGCGTGTCCTCGTGCATGGTGGTGATCACGGTGATCCCCGTGCAGAACTGACCGAGCACACTGCGGAAGGTGCACGGGTCCAACGTCTCTGCGGACACTAGTTCTTGAAACCGATGCTGAAGTCGTGACCCCACAGGCTGACCGCGGTGCTCTCCCTGGCGATCCAGTCCTTGTCGTCGACTTGCAGGCCTTCGCAACCGAATTCGACGTCGAAGCCGCCCGGGGTCTTCATGTAGAACGACAGCATCTTGTCGTTGACGTGCCGACCCAGCGTCGCCGACATCGGCACCTTACGCCGCAGCGCCCGGTCCAGGCACAGGCCCACGTCGTCGCTGTTCTCCACCTCGACCATCAGATGCACGATGCCGCTTGGGGTTTCGCCGGGCATGAAGGCGAGGCTGTGATGGCGCGGGTTGACGCCGAAGAAGCGCAGCCAGGCGGGTGGCCCGTCGGCGGGCCGACCGACCAGTTGCGGCGGCAACCGCATCGAGTCGCGCAGCTTGAACCCGAGCACGTCACGGTAGAAGTGCAGTGACTCCGCGTCGTCGCGGGTGGTCAGCACCACGTGTCCGAGGCCCTGCCCTTCGGTGACGAACCTGTGGCCGTAGGGGCTGACGACGCGGCGGTGCTCGAGCGCGGCGCCGTGGAACACCTCCAGCGTGTTGCCGGACGGGTCGTCGAAGATGATCATCTCGTCGACACGGCGGTCCGCGAGCTGGGCGGCGGTGGCCTCCTTGTACGGGGTGCCTTCCACGTCGAGGCGGTTGCGGATCTCCTGCAGCCCTGCGGCGTTCGCGGCTTCCCAGCCCGAGCTCTGTAGCCGGTCGTGTTCGCCGGGAACGATGACCAGCCGCGCGGGGAAGTCGTCCATCCGCAGGTAGAGAGCCCCCTCCACCTGGCCGCTGCCCTCGACCATGCCGAGTACCTTCAGCCCGTACTCGCGCCATGCGGCGACGTCGGTGGCCTCGATCCGCAGATAGCCCAGTGACCGGATGCTCATGATCCGCCTCCTAGAAAATCCACTGTGAGCTTGTTGAACTCGTCGAACTTCTCCAGCTGGGCCCAGTGTCCGCACTGCCCGAAGACGTGCAACTGCACCCGCGGAATCTGTTTGAGGGCGACCAACGCGCCGTCCAGCGGGTTGACGCGGTCCTCACGACCCCAGATGAGCAGTACCCGCTGACGCAGCTTGTACACCTCGCGCCACATCATGCCGAGCTCGAAGTCCGCGCCGGCGAAGGACTTACCCATCGCGCGTGCGGCCGCCAGCGACTCCGGCTGGCTGGCGATCGCGAAGCGTTCGTCGATCAGCTCCGGAGTGATCAGGCTCTGGTCGTAGACCATGATGCGCAGGAACTTCTCCATGTTCTCGCGCGTGGGCTCCGCGGTGAACTTGCCGAGCAGTTTGACCCCCTCGGTGGGGTCGGGTGAGAACAGGTTCACGCTCAGCCCGCCTGGGCCCATCAGCACCAGCCGGCCCGCACGCTTGGGGTTGTCGAGCGCGAACCGCACCGCGGTGCCGCCGCCGAGCGAATTACCCACCAGCGCAGCACGTTCAATCCCGAGGTTGTCGAACAGATCCAGCAGCGCGGTGGCGCTGTAGCGGTTGTACTGCTCGTGTTCGGTGTGCTTGTCGGAGTGACCGTAGCCGGGCTGATCGACGGCCAGCACGTGGAAGTGCTTGGCGAGCACGGCGATGTTGCGCCCGAAGTTCGACCAGCTCGACGCACCGGGCCCGCCGCCGTGCAGCAGCACCACCGTCTGCTCGTTACCGACGCCGGCTTCGTGGTAGTGCAGCCGCATGGGCCGACCCTTGCCGCGCACGTCGGCGAAGCGCGATGTCGACTCGAACGTGATCTCCTGCTGCTGGGCAGCTTCGGCCGCGAACGAAGTCATCAGACCATCGTGTCCTGCGGCGGCAGACCGAACTCGTTGTTTCCGAAAATCAGGTACGCCCGTTCCGGGTCGTTGGCCGCGTGCACCCGGCCGGCGTGCGCGTCTCGCCAGAACCGCTGCACCGGGGCGTCGAGGTTCAGCGCGGTAGCACCGGAGGCCTCGAAGAGCCGGTCGATCGAGGCGATCGCGCGCCCGGTCGCCCGCACCTGGTCGCGGCGGGCGCGGGCGCGCAACTCGAACGGGATCGCCCGGCCCGCCTTCAGCAGCTCGTACTCCTCGCCGACGTTGCCGATCAACTGGCGCCACGCGGCGTCGATGTCGCTGGCCGCCTCCGCGATGCGGATCTTGGCGAACGGATCGTCCTTGGCCTTCTCCCCGGCGAACGCCGCGCGCACCCGCTTGCCCTGATGCTCGACGTGCGCGGCGTAGGCACCGTAGGCCATGCCGACGATCGGTGCCGAGATGGTGGTCGGATGCATTGTGCCCCAGGGCATCTTGTACACCGGCGCGGTGTTGGTCTGCAGGCCGCCCGCGGTGTGGTCGTTCATCGCCTTGTAGGACAGGAAGCGGTGCCGCGGCACGAACACGTCCTTGACCTTGAGCGTGTTGCTGCCGGTGCCCTTGAGCCCGACGACATGCCACACGTCGTCGATCTCGTACTCGGTGCGCGGGATCAGGAAGCTGCCGAAGTCGACGGGCTTGCCGTCCTTGATCACCGGGCCGCCGACGAACGTCCACGTCGCGTGGTCACAGCCAGAGGACCAGTTCCACGACCCGTTGACGATGTAGCCGCCGTCGACCACGGTGCCCGCCCCCATCGGCGCGTACGACGATGAGACCCGGACGCTGGGGTCGTCGCCCCAGACATCCTCCTGGGCCTTCTGGTCGAACAACGAGAGGTGCCAGTTGTGCACGCCGATGATCGATGCGACCCAGCCGGTGGAGCCGCAGGCGCTGGCCAGCCGGCGCACCGCCTCGAAGAACAGCGTCGGGTCGCACTGCGTGCCGCCCCACTGCTCGGGCTGCAGCAGCTTGAAGAAGCCGAGCTCGTCGAGCTCGTCGACCGTCTCGTCGGGTAGCCGACGCAGGTCTTCGGTCTGCTGAGCGCGCTTGGTGATCAACGGCAGCAGGTCGTCGATGCCGGCTAGGACGGCCTCCACGTCACGCTGTTCAATGGATGTCACTGGTTACCTCCCGAGGTAAGGACCTGGCGTTGGGCGTTTGCGCGAGACCAGACCGCTAGAAAGAGATTAGAACACGTTACGATTCATGTCGAGTACGGGGGGTCATCAGCAGGCTGGACCTGCACACATGCATTTCTGTAACCTGTTCTAGTTATGGGCAGTTTTGAGCCTGAGAAGGGTAGAGCGTCGTGACCGATGAGCCGCTCGGTAGCCACGTGCTCGAGCTCGAAGTGGGCGAGGTGGTCGAGGAGACCGCCGACGCGCGGTCGCTGGTGTTCCGGGTTCCCGACGGATCCGAGATTCCCGCCGAGCGGTTGCGCTACGCGCCCGGGCAGTTCCTGACGCTGCGGGTGCCGAGCGAGCGCACCGGCTCGGTGGCGCGCTGCTACTCGCTGTGCAGCTCGCCTTTCACCGATGACCCGATGACGGTGACCGTCAAACGCACCGCGGACGGCTATGCGTCCAACTGGTTGTGCGACCACGCCCACGCCGGCATGAAGATCCACGTGCTCGCCCCCTCGGGCACCTTCGTGCCCAAGACACTCGACAGCGACTTCCTGCTGCTGGCCGCGGGCAGCGGGATCACGCCGATGCTGTCCATCTGTAAGTCCGCGTTGGCCGAGGGCGGTGGCCGGGTGGTCCTGATCTATGCGAACGAGGACGAGAACTCGGTCATCTTCGGCAAGGTGCTGCGCGAGTTGGTGGCCAAGTATCCCGACCGGCTCACCGTCGTGCACTGGCTGGTCAGCGTGCAGGGGCTGCCGACCGCGTCGGCGCTCGCAGGCCTGGTCGCCCCGTACAAAGCCCACGACACCTACATCTGTGGGCCCGCACCGTTCATGGCCGCGGCCGAGGAGGCGCTCAAGAACGCCGGCGCCGACGACGGTCGGATCCACATCGAGGTGTTCAAGTCGCTGGAGTCCGACCCGTTCAAAGCGGTGGTCGTCGACTACTCAGAGGACGACGACAGCGCCGAGGGCCCGGCCACCGCGATCGTCACGCTCGACGGTGAGAAGCACGAGATCACCTGGCCACGCAACGCCAAGCTGCTCGACGTGCTGCTGGACAAGGGCCTTGACGCACCGTTCTCCTGCCGCGAAGGTCATTGCGGCGCCTGCGCGGTGCTCAAGAAGAGCGGTGAGGTCGAAATGGAGGTCAACGACGTGCTCGAGCAGTCCGACCTCGACGAGGGCCTGATCCTGGGCTGCCAGGCCAAGCCGCGGTCGGATTCGGTGGAACTCACCTACGACGAGTAGCCGGCGGGCTAGCATTCGCCGCACCGAAAGGAGAATCGTGAAGCGGTTGCGCGGCATGCTCGGGGCGGTCCCGGCGGCATGGTTGGCGCTCGCGCTCGTCGCACCCGTCCCGACGTCGACGGCAGCGGTCGACACCGCCACCGCATCGATACCCGTCGATGCCGCGACCTCGCTGGAGATGGAAGTCAGCGCCAATTGCATTGCGGCCGAAGGCACATGCTTCTTCGACACCCGCGCCCATCTACGCACACCGCAAGGCATCATCGGTTTCCCCGGCGACCTGTGGGCACGCCAGACCACGACGTTGCGCACGATGGATCGCACGGTCTATGTGGATGCGAAGTCCGACGCGCCCAACACCCGGATGTTCAAGTCGCTGACCGACATGGAGTTCACCACCATCTACTTCGGCGGTGGACCACCGGAGAAGTTCCGTTTTCACGGGCAGACCTGGCCGGTGGACGCGCGCACCGGCACACCGCGCACCGACGTGCCGCTGATCGTCTGCGCACACATCCAGGTGGTCTACGCGGGCGTGAACCTCACCTCGCCGGACGCCTGCGCGCAGGCCGCCTTCAGCTGACCTCGCCTCCCGGCCCCGAGCGACCCTCTCCGCGAGCAGACGCGAAATCGCCCAATTCGGCTGCGAACCAGGGGAGTTCGCGTCTGCTCGGCGGGACGAACTAGCAACGAACTAGCGAGGCAGGCCCAGCAGTCGCTCCCCGGCGAGGGTGAGCAGAATCTGCTCCGTGCCACCGGCGATGGTCAGGCAACGCGTGTTGAGGAAGCCGTGGACGGTGTCGTTCTCCACGACGCCGCCGCCTTCGGAGAGCTCCATCCGCAACTCGGCGAGCGCTTGCCGGTAGCGCACACCGATCAGCTTGCGCGTGCTGGCCTGCGGGCCCTGATCCTGACCACCCACCGCGAGCTCGGCGATCCGCTGGTCCAGCAGCGCGCCCACCTGAGCCGCGACGATGAGCTCCCCGAGCCGGTCCTGCTCGGCGGCATCGAGTTTCAGCGTCGCCACCGTCGTGAGCAGCTCCTCCATCGGGTTGTCCAACGCGGTGCCGTGCGCCATCGCGACCCGCTCGTTGGCCAACGTCGTGCGGGCCAGTCGCCAGCCGTCGTTCACGTTGCCCACGACCATCTCGTCGGGGACGAAGACCTCGTCGAAGAACACCTCGTTGAACAGCTCGTCGCCGGTGATCTCGCGCAGCGGCCGGATGACGATGCCCGGCGATGTCATATCGACAAGGAAGTAGGTGATGCCCTTGTGTTTCGGCGCGTCAGGGTCGGTACGGGCCAAGCAGACGCCCCAGTGCGCCTTCTGCGCCGCAGAGGTCCACACCTTCTGACCGGTCAGCTTCCATCCGGAGCCTTTGGCGCCGCTCGCGGTCGCGCCGTCGACCCGAACGGCCTTCGTACGCAACGCGGCCAGGTCCGAGCCGGCACCCGGCTCGCTGAAGAGCTGGCACCAGATCAGCTCACCGCGAAGCGTCGGAGGCACGAACCGCTCGATCTGCTCGGGACTGCCGTGCTCGAGAATGGTTGGCACGGCCCACCATCCGATCACCAGATCGGGACGTGCGACGCCGGCCGCCGCGAGTTCCCGATCGATCAGCAGCTGCTCGGCGGGACCGGCCTCCCGCCCGTAAGGGCGCGGCCAGTGCGGCGCCTGAAGGCCCGCCTCGGCCAGCGCGACCTGTCGCTTCTCGACGGGAAGCTTCGCTATTTCGGCTACCGCGGAAGCGATTTCGGGCTGTAGATGGGCGACCGAATCCAGGTCGATGTCCAGCTCGCGGCGCACCCCCTGCTGGGTGAGCTCGGTGACGCGCCGCAGCCAACGCTGCGCACCGCCCAGGAAATGCGCGATGCCGTAGGCGCGACGCAGATACAGGTGCGCGTCGTGCTCCCAGGTGATACCGATGCCGCCGAGCACCTGGATGCAGTCCTTCGCGTTGGCCTTGGCCGCGTCGATGCCCGCGGCCGCGGCCACCGCGGCGGCCACCGACAGCTGTTGCCCCTCGGAGTCGGCCACGGCGGCCCGTGCGGCGTCCCGCGCCGCCACCGACGCCTGTTCGGAACGCAGCAGCATCTCAGCGCACATGTGCTTGACGGCCTGAAAACTGCCGATCGGCTTGCCGAACTGCTCACGCACCTTCGCGTACTCGGTCGCGGTCTGCAGCGTCCAACGCGCCAATCCGGCGGCCTCGGCGGCCAGCACCGTGGCGGCCAGGTCCGTGACGCGTTGGCGGGAAACGGTCAGCGCCTCGGCCGGGGCCGAGTCCAGCACGACCCGCGCGAGCGGCCGGGAGAAGTCCGTGGCCTTCAGCGGTTCGACCGACACCTCCTGTGCGGTGGCGTCGACCAGAACGAACGTCTCCCCTGCCGGCAACACCAGAACCCCGGAGGCGTCGGCGCCCAATACGTACTCTGCGGTGCCCGACACCCGGCCGTCGTCGAAAGTCAGGTCGGCCGACAGCGCGACCCCGGCGACCCGCTCGCCGGAGGCCAGCGCCTGCAGCACATCCGGGCGTTCGGCCACCAGGGTGGCCAATGCCGTGGTCGCGACAGGTCCGGGCACCAAGGCAGCGGCGGCCTCGTCGACCATCGCGCACAAGTCCTCGACCGTTCCGTCGGCGCCGCCGTGTTCCTCCGAGAGCGCCACGCCGAATATCCCTAGCTGGGCCAGACGGTCGTACACCGGTCGCCAGGCGTCGGCGTTGCCGCGTTCGACGTCGCGCGCGGCCTCGATGGCGCCCGACCCCGCAGCCCAGCTTCGGACCAGTTCACGTGCGGCAAGCTGCTCGTCAACAACGGGCTGTTTGGACGACACCGACACCGAGACTCCTAGCGATTGGGCGAGAAGGCGGTGCTCCTCACTAGAACGTGTTCTAATAGTGCCAGTGGTCGACCGTCAAGTCGACCGCCATTACAGCAGGACACGTCGGTGCCATCGCGGCACTGAAGTGAGAAAATGAGGATCGGCATGCGTATCGTTTTTGCCGAACGCGCAAGATCAAGATGAGGGAGCCAACTACCGCATGTCCGGCCCGCCGCAGCCCGCACGAACCGACTCGGATGCAGGGTCGGGTTCGCGGCCGCGGCAGGTGATGAACGTGGCAGTGCTCGCCGAGTCCGAACTCGGTTCAGAAGCCCAGCGGGAGCGCCGCAAGCGCATCCTCGACGCCACCCTGGCCATCGCCTCCAAAGGCGGTTACGAGGCGGTTCAGATGCGCGCGGTCGCCGAACGCGCCGACGTCGCGGTCGGCACGCTCTACCGCTACTTCCCGTCGAAGGTGCACCTGCTGGTCTCGGCGCTGGGTCGGGAGTTCGAGCGCATCGACGCCAAGACCGACCGCGCGGCGATGTCCGGCGGCACGCCGTATCAGCGGCTGAACCTGATGGTGAGCAAACTCAACCGGGCGATGCAGCGCAACCCGCTGTTGACCGAGGCGATGACACGGGCGTTCGTGTTCGCCGACGCGTCGGCCGCCGGGGAGGTCGATCACGTCGGCAAGCTGATGGACTCGATGTTCGCGCGCGCCATGGCCGACGGCGAACCCACCGAGGACCAGTACCACATCGCGAGGGTCATCTCGGATGTGTGGCTGTCCAACCTGCTGGCCTGGCTGACCCGACGCGCGTCGGCGACCGACGTCAGCAAGCGTCTCGACCTCGCCGTGCGACTGCTCATCGGCGACGGCGAGCACCCTAAGATCTAGGGGTGCTTCCGGCCGATCTGCAGCGTGCGCTCACCTCGGTCGCCGCGGCGCCGCGACTGCTGGTCGCATCCGACTTCGACGGCACCATGGCACCGATCGTCGCCAACCCCGCCGACGCCCGCCCGCTGGCGGCGGCCGCCGAAGCCCTTGGCCAACTCGCCGAGCTGCCCGACACCGCGGCCGCGTTGATCTCCGGTCGGGCGCTGGAAGTGCTGCGCTCACTGTCGGGGTTTCCGGAGCCGCCGCCGCGATTGCACCTGGTGGGCAGCCACGGCGCGGAGTTCACGTCCGGTTTCACAAACGACATCGACCGCGAACTGCTGGACCGCATCACCGCCGAACTGCGGGCGATCGCCGCCGATCACCCCGGTGTCACCGTCGAGACCAAACCGGCCAGCGTCGCGCTGCACGTGCGCAACGCGTCGGCGGCCGACGGGGAGGCGGCGCTGACGAAGGCGCGCGCGGCCGCAGAGGCCTGGGACGTGCAACTCACCGAGGGCAAGGCGGTGCTGGAGTTCGCGGTGATCCAGACCGACAAGGGGCTGGCGCTCGATGTCCTGCGCGAGCAGGAAAACGCTTCGGCGGTGGTGTTTTTCGGCGACGACGTCACCGACGAGAAGGCGTTTCGGCGGCTGCGGGGCGACGCTGATGTCACGGTCAAGGTCGGGCCCGGCGAGTCGCTGGCTCAGTATCGCGTCGATGCGCCGGAGGACGTCGCCGAAGCGCTGCAGTACCTCCTCGAGGCCCGCCGCCGCGGCGCTGGCGCCGCTAGCGCCCAAAGGGACAAACGGGCGGGAAAGTTCGAGTAACACCCACCATTTCGTCGATCTCGCCGCGGGGAAAACCGGTCGACGGGTTGCGGGCGCGTCGCGATACTGGCGGGGATGCTCACCCCTGACGAGATCTCCGCACGTACCGCGCGGGCGGTGGCGGCTGCGGCCGCGGCCGGCGCCGAGTTGGGACTACAAGTCGACAACGCTCGCGTGTTGCACGACATGTTCTCCGTCGTCGTGCACCTGGCGCCGTCACCGGTGGTGGTTCGGGTGCCGACCGTGCTGCCGCCGTCGTACAAGGAATCTCCTGACGCCCAAGCCGCCCAGCAGCGCGCCGAACTCGCGGTGGCCGGCTGGCTCGCCGACCGCGGTCACCCGGTGGTTCCGCCCAGCCCGCTCGTCAGCGCTCAACCCGTTCGCCGAGAAGGCTTTTCGATGACGTTCTGGCAGTTCGTCGAACAGGTGTCCGACGCGGAACCGAACATGCCCGAGCGCGTAGAGCAGACCGCCCGGCTGCACGCGGCGCTGCGCGACTACGACGGCGGCGAACTCCGTTTCTGGGCGCCCTTCGGCCACATCCCCGACGGACTGGTCGCACTGCAGGGCCGCGACGATCTACTTCCGGCGTCGGATCTTGCTCGCGCACAACGAGAATGGGCGGTGATCGCGCCGGTGCTCACGTCGCGCGCAGCATTCGAATCCTATTTTCCCGGTGTCGGGTTACAGGTCATCCACGGCGATGCGCCCTACTACAACATGCTCACCACGAGCCGCGGCGAACTGTGGTCGGACTTCGAGATGGTCACTGTGGGCGCAGTCGAATCCGATCTGGCGCTGCTCGGGCCCGGCGACATCGCGACCTACAACGCGGCAGCCGTCGCGCTCGGGTTGCGTCCAGTGGACCAACGGGTGTTTCGGGTCACCGAGACGGCGGCCCGGTTGGCCGTCGTCGCCGCCCTGGCGATGGCGCCGGAACTGCCGCCGCTGCAGGACGCCGTGGCGCCGATGATCGAGACGCTGCGCACCACCCCGGAACTGCACGAACTTTAGGCGGGCGGAGCGCTGGTGCGACCGCGCACCACCTCGGTGTCGAGCATCTCGACGACCGGCAGGCCCGACCGCGGCGGGCGGTGCAGCAACTGCCCGGCACGACGTCCCTTCTCGATGCTGGGCTGCGCCACGGTCGTCAAGCCCCGCCGCAGGGCCTCGGGCACCCCGTCGAAGCCGGTCACCGTCATCTGCCCCGGCACGTAGACGCCCTTGGCGCGCAGGTAGTCCATCGCCGACAGCGCCAGCACATCGGCCGTGCACATCAGCGCGGTCACCCGCGGGTTGGCCTCCAGCGCCACCTCCGCGGCCGCACCGCCCGACGTCGGCAGGTGCTCGTAGCTCTCCACCACCGTCAGCGACGCGGGGTCCAGTCCGGCCGCGGTCATCGCGTCGTACACGCCCTGGATCCGCTCCCGTTGGACGTGAAAGTGCGGCATACCAAGCCGCTCCGGGTCCGCGACTGTCGGCCGTGATCCGGGGTGCGGCCAGTCCCGGTCCAGCCGCATCGTCAACAACGCGATCTCGGTATGACCAAGGCCCACCACGTATTCGGCGAGCCGACGCATCGCGTCTCGGTCGTCGATGCCGACCCGCGACAGACCGGGGACATCCTTGGGCTGGTCCACCACCACCACGGGCAGATGCCGTTGCTGCACGACGGGAAGGTACGGGTCGTCGTCGGAGGCCGAATACACCACGAAGCCGTCGACACCTGCGGCCAGCACCGCCGCCGACCCGTCGCCGACGGTGCGGTTCGGGCCGATCGCCACCAACAACAGCCCCTGTCCGGCCTCCTCGCAGGACTCGGCGAGCCCGGCGACGAAGTCCAGCGCGGCGGGATCGCTGAACGAGTAGTTGAGCGGTTCGGTGATCATCAGGCCGACGGCGCCGGCCTTGCGGGTCCGCAACGAGCGGGCCACCGGGTCCGGCCCGGGGTAGCCCATCCGCTTGGCCGTTGCGAGCACGCGTTCCCGAAGGTCGGCCGACAGCTGGTCGGGGCGGTTGTAGGCGTTGGAGATCGTCGTCCGCGACACCTTGAGTTCGGCCGCGAGTGAGGCCAGGGTCGCACGCCGCCTGGGCGTGGGACTCCTCGACATGTTCTGGACGTTAGCCCATCGACTTGCGCGTTCCGGGCTACTGTGCATTAGAGTTTTTGGAAACGGTTTTCATTGTTATCTGAATCCATCAGGGAGTCGCACATGCGTGCAGGGTTGGTCGCCTTCGCGGCGGTCGCGGTGGTGGCCGGGCTGGCCGGATGCACCCAGCAGCAAAGCGCGTCGCCCCATGAGCACGAAAGCGCCGTGACCGTCGTGGCCTCCACCGACGTGTGGGGCAGCGTCGCCGACGCCGTCGTCGGCGACCACGCGTCGGTCACCTCCATCGTCAGCGGCACCGTCGCCGATCCGCACTCATTCCAGGCCACCCCCGCCGATGCCGCCGCGATCACCGACGCGTCGCTGGTGGTCCACAACGGCGGCGGCTACGACCAGTGGGTGCAGGACGTGCTGGCCAACCAACCCGACGTGGTGGTCGTCGACGCGTACTCCCTGCGCCCCGACCCGCAGGCGTCCGCGAACGAACACGTCTCCTACGACCCCGCGACCGCCAAGGCCGTCGCCGCGCAGATCGCCGACCGACTGGCCGAGGTCGACCCCGACCACGCCGACGCCTACCGCGCCAACGCCGCCGCGTTCGGCGCCGGCGCCGACGAGATCCTGGCGACCGAGCGGGCCATCGCACAGGCCCACCCCGAAGCGGCGGTGGTGGCGACCGAACCCGTCGCCCATTACCTGCTCGCCAACGCAGGCATCACCGACAAGACCCCCGCGGGGTTCAGCAACGCGGTCGAAGAAGACGCCGACCCCTCCCCGGCCGACCTGGCGGAGATGCTGGACCTGATCGAGAACCGCGAAGTCTCGGCGCTGCTGTCCAATCCGCAGACCGAAACCGGCGTGACCAAGCAGCTGCGCGAGGCGGCGACGCGCGCAGGGGTTCCCGTCGTCACGGTCACCGAGACCCTTCCCGAGGGCACCGACTACCTGAGTTGGCAGCGTCAGACCGCCGAACAGCTGGCCGGCGAGCTGGGTACGGCGGCCGAGGCGGGCCGATAATCTGTGGTTGTGGACGTCGTCGCCGAACTCACCGGCGCCCGCCTGGCGTTCGGCGACCGCGTGCTGTGGGATCAGCTCGACCTCACGGTGCGCGCCGGTGAATTCCTCGCCGTCCTCGGCCCCAACGGCACCGGAAAGACGTCGCTGCTCAAGGTGTTGCTGGGTCAGCTGCCACTGACGGCCGGGGCGGTGACTGTCTGCGGCAGCACGGTCGAAAAGGGCAGCGACCGAATCGGTTACGTGCCTCAGCACCGATCCGTCGATCAGGGGTTGTCGTTACGGGGACGCGATCTCGTCGGGCTCGGATACGACGGGCACCGCTGGGGCATCACGACGCTGCGGGACCGGGCCGCCAAACACGCTGCGGTCGAACGGGCCCTCGAGCAGGTCAACGGGCAGACGCTGGCCCGGGTGCCGGTCGGCGTGATGTCCGGCGGGGAGCTACAGCGGCTGCGGATCGCCCAGGCGCTGACCACCGATCCGGTACTGCTGCTGTGCGACGAACCGTTGCTCAACCTCGACCCCGCCAACGCCCGGTTGGTGTCGAGGCTGATCGACGCCAGAAGGCGCGAGGCCGACACCGCCGTACTTTTCGTCACGCATGAGGTCAATCCCGTTGTGCCGTACGTGGATAGGGTGCTCTACCTGGTCGGCGGTCGATTCCGCATCGGCACCGTGGAGGAGGTGATGACCTCGGCCACGCTGTCGGAGTTGTACCGTGCCGACATCGACGTGGTGAAGGTGGGCGACCGCTACGTAGTCCTCGGCGAGCACATCGACCACTCCGGCCACGCGAGCGGACACGTCCATGACTGACCGGCTCCGCGATCTGCTGAACAACCTGCTGTCCTTCGAGGTGACCGCGGACCTGTTGCACCGCGACTTCGTTCAGCAGGCGTTGCTCGCCGCCGCGTTGCTGGCGCTGGTGTCGGGGCTGATCGGCCCGTTCATCGTGATGCGGCAGATGTCGTTCGCGGTGCACGGGTCCAGCGAGTTGTCACTGACCGGAGCGGCTTTCGCGCTGCTGGCGGGCTTCAACGTCGGCGTCGGGGCGCTGGTCGGGTGCGCGCTGGCCGCCGTGCTGTTCGGTTTCTTGGGACAGCGTGCCCGTGAACGGGATTCGGCGATCGGGGTGGTGCTCGCGTTCGGCCTCGGTCTCGCGGTGCTGTTCATCCACCTGTACCCGGGCCGCACCGGCACCAGCTTCGCGTTGCTGACGGGCCAGATCGTCGGCGTGGGCTACTCGGGGCTGACGCTGTTGGCCGCGGTGTCGGTGGCCGTGGTCGCCGTGCTGCTGGTGGCCTACCGGCCGCTGCTGTTCGCGACTGTCGACCCCGAAGTGGCCGCTGGTCGCGGAGTTCCGGTGCGCGCGTTGGGAATCGTGTTCGCCGCGCTGGTCGGGGTCACCGCCGCGCAGGGTGTGCAGATCGTCGGCGCCCTGCTGGTGATGTCGCTGTTGATCACCCCCGCGGCCGCCGCGGCACGGGTGTTCGCCTCGCCCGGCGCGACCATCGCGGCATCGGTGATCTTCGCCGAGATCTCCGCGGTGGGCGGCATTCTGCTGTCCCTCGCGCCAGGCGTACCGGTGTCGGTGTTCGTCACCATCATCTCGTTCGCCATCTTCCTGGTGTGCTGGGTGGTGGGCCGCCGCACCCGCACACCGGCGGCCGGCTAGCCGCGTTCGACGGGACGCGTTGGGTCAGTGCACCATTGCGACCACGAGCCGGGGTACAGCGCGATGTCGCGACCTGCCGCGGCCAGCGCGGCGACGACCACCGACGCGGTGATTCCCGATCCGCAGTACGCGCCGACCGCGTCGTCGCCGGCCAGCTGGACGAGTTGCGTGTCAGACAGGAAGGTGCCGTCGGCGGCCAGCACGCTGGTGCTCGGCAGGTTGCGCGCCCCCGGGATATGGCCCGCGACAGGGTCAATGGGCTCGACCTCGCCGCGGAACCGCTCGGGCGCCCGCGCGTCCAGGAGCGGCACGCCGGCCGCCTGCTCGGCGGTCAGCGCGCGGCGTGCCCCGAAGTACAGGTCGTCATGTGCGACGGTGACGTCGCCAGGTTCGGGTGTGGCGACGCCGGTTTCCAGCGCGCCGCCTGCCGCCGTCCACGCCGCGAGGCCGCCGTCGAGGATGCGCACGTCGGCGATGCCCGCCGCGGTCAGCACCCACCACGCCCGCGCCGAACCGGCCCGGTTCCAGTCGTCGTACACCACCACCGGCGTCTCGGCCCGCACGCCCCAGCGTCGCGCCGCGGCCTCGACGGATCGGCCCGAAGGCAACGGATGGCGGCCCTGCCCGGCCACCGCGTGATCGGACAACTCGTCTTCCAGCGACACGTAGACGGCGCCGGGGATGTGGCCGCGCTCGTAGGCGGCGCGGCCGTCGGGTTCGTCCAACTGCCAACGGACGTCGAGGATCGTCGGCCGCTCGCCTGCGTCGAGGCGCTGGGCGAGCGTGCGCGCGCTGATCAGCACATGCTCACGGGTCACCCGACGATCGTGCCACCTAAGCTGGCCCGGTGAGCAGACACGCGTTCAGTTCCGCCGAGCGGCGCGCTGTCTACCGCGCCATCGCCGAGCGCCGCGACATGCGCCGCTTCGTGCCCGACAGCACCGTCGACGAGGATGTCCTGGCCCGACTGCTGCACGCCGCGCACGCGGCGCCCAGTGTCGGCCTGATGCAGCCGTGGCGGTTCATCCGCATCACCGACCCGCGACTGCGCAGGCAGATCCACAGCCTCGTCGACGAGGAGAGGTTGCACACCTCACGCGCGTTGGGCCCGCGCGGCGAGGAGTTCCTGGCCCTCAAGGTCGAGGGAATCCTGGACTGCGCGGAGCTTTTCGTGGTGGCCCTCGGCGACGGCCGGGAGGCCCACGTGTTCGGCAGGCGCACGCTGCCGCAGATGGATTTGGCGTCGGTGTCCTGCGCCATCCAGAACCTCTGGCTGGCGGCCCGCGCCGAGGGGCTCGGCATGGGCTGGGTGTCGATCTTCGAGCCCGTGTCGCTGGCCGAACTGCTCGGCATCCCGGAAGGCGCCGAACCGGTGGCGATCCTGTGTCTGGGGCCGGTACCCGAGTTTCCGGACCGGCCGGCACTGGAACTCGACGACTGGGCGCATGCTCGACCGCTGGCCGAGTTCGTCTCCGAAAACCAGTGGCGACCTGTCGCACTAGGCTGGGGGCATGGCTGACGCCGGTGATTCACACATCGACCTGAACGCCGACCTGGGCGAGAGTTTCGGCGTGTGGCAGTTCGGTGACGACGCCGCAATGCTGGACATGGTCACCAGCGCCAACGTGGCCTGCGGTTTTCATGCCGGCGACGCGGCGACGCTGGCGCGCACCTGCCGGGCGGCCGTCGAGCGCGGGGTGGCCATCGGTGCACAGGTCGGCTACCAGGACCTCGCGGGTTTCGGCCGCCGCTTCATCGACGTGCCGCCCGATGAACTGACCGCCGACATCATCTACCAGATCGGCGCCCTGCAGGCGTTGGCACAGGCGGCCGGATCGACCGTGCGCTATGTCAAGCCGCACGGCGCGCTGTACAACGCGATCGTCACCAACCGGGTGCAGGCGCGGGCGGTCGCCCAGGCGGTCTACACCGTGGATCGTGAGCTGCCGGTGCTCGGGCCGGCCGGCTCGGCGTTCTTCGCCGAGGCGCAGGAGCTGGGTCTGCGAACGGTGTCGGAGGCGTTCGCCGACCGCGCGTATCGCCCTGACGGACAACTTGTCTCGCGCCGCGAACGCAACGCGGTGCTGCACGACGTGGATGAGATAGCCGAGCGGGTGGCGACGATGGTGGCGACCGGCCGGGTGGATGCGGTCGACGGGTCGATGATCCCGGTCACGGTGGAATCGGTGTGTATTCACGGGGATTCGCCGGGGGCGGTGCACATCGCGAACGCGGTTCGGGCCCGGTTGCTCAAAGAGGGTGTCGAGCTTCGGCCGTTCGTGTGAGCCGAGATCCTGGCTGCGCATAGAGTGCAGGCGTGCGGTTGAAGCCCGGGCGCCCGAAATTGGGGGACTACCAGTCCTACTTCGACGCCCCGGCCGCGCGCGCCGACGCCGCGTTGACCGTCACCTGGGCGGGTGTGGCCACGCTGCTCATCGACGACGGCTGGTCCGCGGTGATGACCGACGGCTTCTTCACCCGGCCCGGGCTGGTGGAGCTGGGCTCGCGCAAGTTGTCGCCGTCGACGTCGCGCATCGCCGGGTACCTGGCGCGCATGGGCGTGGACCGGCTCGATGCCGTCCTGCCCGTACACACCCACTACGACCATGTGATGGACAGCGCGGTGGTGGCCGATCGCACCGGCGCCAAGCTGGTCGGCGGCACGTCGGCGGCACACGTCGGCCGCGGCGGTGGGCTACCGGAGGACCGTCTGGTGGTCGTCGGTTCCGGCGAAACGGTGACCGTGGGCGGTTACGACGTCACGCTGATCGAGAGCCGACACAGCCCGCCGGACCGGTTCCCCGGTGTCATCACCGAACCGGTCGTACCGCCGGTGAGGGTGTCGGCATACAGGTGCGGCGAAGCGTGGTCGACACTGGTACACCATCGGGCGTCGGGCCGACGCCTGCTGATCCAGGGCAGCGCCGGCTACGTCCGGGAAGCGCTGGCGGGACAGCGGGCCGAGGTGGTGTGCCTCGGCGTCGGACAACTGGGCCTGCAGCCGGAGAGTTACCTCGTGGAGTACTGGACCGAGACCGTGCGCGCCGTCGGCGCCCGGCGCGTGTTGCTCATCCACTGGGATGACTTCTTCCGCCCGCTGCACAAGCCGTTGCTGGCTCTGCCGTACGCAACCGACGATCTGGACGTCTCGATGCGGGTGCTGTCCCGGCTGGCCGTCGAGGACGGCGTCGAGTTGCATCTGCCCACGCTCTGGCAGCGCACCGATCCGTGGGCCTGACGCTGGCGCTGCTCGCGCTGGCCGTCGTGGTGTTCTTCGCCGCCGTTCGCCCCCACAAGTGGCCCGAGGCGATCGTCGCGCTTCCGGCGGCGGGCATGCTCGTCGGTTTCGGGGTGATCTCCGTGCCCGACGCCCTGGCGGAGGTCAACCGGCTGTTGCCGGTGGTCGGCTTTCTCGCGGCCGTGCTGGTACTTGCCCGGTTGTGCGACGACGAAGGCGTGTTCCGCGCCGTCGGGGCGGCCATGGCCCGCACAAGTGTCGGCAGTCAAAGTAAGTTCTACTCAAAGGTTTTCGTTGCAGCAGCGGTGACGACCGCGGTGTTGAGCCTGGACGCGACCGTGGTCCTGCTCACCCCGGTGGTGCTGGCGACGGCACGGATGCTTGCCGTTCCACCCAAGGCACACGCTTACGCCACGGTGCATCTGGCCAACAGCGCCTCACTGCTTCTTCCGGTGTCGAATCTGACGAACCTCTTGGCGTTCACCGCGGCCGGAATCTCGTTCCTGCAGTTCACCGCCGTCATGGCGTTGCCCTGGATGGCGGCGATAGCCGTCGAATTCGTGGTGCTGCGTTGGGTTTTCGCCGGCGAGCTTGCGGTCGTTGGGCCACCTCGACCGTCCGGCGAACCTATGCACGTTCCGGTGGTGCCACTTGTGGTGCTGGGGCTGACGCTGATTGGGTTCGGTGGGGTTTCGATGCTTGGGTTCTCCCCGGCGTGGGCAGCCCTCGCCGGGGTGGTCGTGCTCGGGGCCCGCGGTCTGGTGCGGCGCACCAGCACCGTGCGCGGCATGGCAGCGGCCGCGGATGTTCCGTTCCTGGTGTTCGTGCTGTGTCTTGGGGTGGTGGTCGCCGCCGTGATCACCAACGGCCTCGGTGCCGCGGTCCGCGATGTGCTGCCCGCCGGTCAAGGCCTGGCTGCCCTGTTGGGGCTTGCAGTGGTGGCGGCCGTGTTGTCGAACGTGGTGAACAACCTGCCTGCCGTGCTCGTGCTGCTGCCGCTGGTGTCGTCTCCTGGGGCCGTGCTGGCCGTGTTGATCGGCGTGAACATCGGCCCCAACCTCACCTACGTCGGATCGCTGGCCAACCTGTTGTGGCGGGGGGTGGTCCGTCGCGAGATCTCGGTGCGCGCCGGCGAGTTCAGTCGCGTCGGGCTGTGCACGGTTCCACTCACGCTCGTGGTCGCGGTGCTCGCGCTGTGGCTGAGCATGAAGCTGGTCGGCGTGTGATCCCGCCGCCGATAAGACTCAGCCGCGGCGCTGGCGGGCGATCTCGGCCAGCACCACGCCTGCGGCCACCGATGCGTTCAGCGACTCGGTAGGCCCCGCCATCGGAATGGACACCACCATGTCGCAGTTCTCCCGCACCAGCCGCGACAACCCCTTGCCCTCGGAGCCGACCACGACGACGATCGGTCCGGTGCCGTCGAGCTCGTCGAGCGTGGTGTCTCCGCCCGCGTCCAGACCGACCACCTGTAGTCCGGCGTCGGCCCAACTCTTCAGTGTCCGAGTCAGATTCGTCGCCCTGGCCACCGGCAGCCGGGCCGCGGCACCGGCGCTGGTCCGCCACGCCACCGCGGTGACGGACGCGGACCGTCGCTGCGGGATCAGCACGCCGTGGCCGCCGAACGCGGCAACCGAACGCACGATCGCGCCGAGGTTGCGGGGATCGGAGATGTTGTCCAACGCCACGATCAGCGCCGGCGAGCCCGATGCGGTCGCGGCGGCCAGTAGATCGTCGGGATGCGCGTAGGCGTAGGGCGGCACCTGCAGCGCCAGACCCTGGTGCAGGCCGTTGGCGGCGATGCGGTCGAGGTCGTGACGAGGCACCTCGAGGATCGAGATGCCCGAATCCGCCGCAATGCGCACGGATTCGGTCAACCGCTCGTCGGCGTCCGCGCCGAGCGCGACGTACAACGCGGTGGCGGGCACCCCGGCGCGCAGGCACTCCAGCACCGGGTTGCGGCCCAACACGATCTCGGTTTCGTCGGTCTTGCGGGCGGGGCGCCGCTGCCCCTTGGCGGCACGCTTGGCGGCGGGATGGTTCGGTCGCATGTGTGCGGGCGGAGTGGGTCCACGGCCTTCCAGGCCGCGCCTGCGCACCCCACCCGAGCCGACCTTCGGGCCCTTCTTGGTTCCCGGCTTGCGCACCGCGCCCCGGCGTCGTGAATTGCCAGCCATCTACTTCGTGTACCTGTCGAGCAGCGTCCACTGCGGTCCGTCGGCGGTGTCGGTGACCTCGATTCCGGCTTCCTTGAGCCGATCCCGGATCGCGTCGGCCTCCGCCCAGTCTCGCCGTGCCCGGGCGTCCTCCCGGCGCTGCAACTCCGCCGCCACCAGCACCTCCACCGCCCGCAGCGCGGCCCGCGTCTCGTCCTTGGATTCCCAGCGCTCGTCGAGCGGGTCGACGCCGAGGATGCCCATCATCGCCCGGATCGACATCGCCTGCGCGAGCGCGGTGTCGTGGTCGCCCGCGTCCAGCGCCCGGTTGCCCTCCGCGCGTGCGGCGTGCACCTCGGCCAACGCCGCGGGCACCGCCAGATCGTCGTCGAGGGCGGCTGCGAACTTCGGCGTCCACTGCCCGGGAACGACCGCGCCGACGCGGTTGCGCACCCGGTGCAGGAAATCCTCGATGCCGCTGTAGGCCCGCGCGGCGTCGGCCAACGCGGTCTCGGTGAATTCGAGCATCGAGCGGTAGTGCGCGCTGCCCAGGTAATAACGCAGCTCGGCGGCCCGGACCCGTTGCAGCACAGCCGGAATCGCCAACACGTTGCCCAACGACTTGCTCATCTTCTCGCCGCCCATGGTGACCCAGCCGTTGTGCAGCCAGAACCGGGCGAAGTGGTCGCCGGCGCCCTCCGCCTGTGCGATCTCGTTCTCGTGATGCGGGAACACCAGGTCCATGCCGCCGGCGTGGATGTCGAACTCGGAGCCGAGATAGGCCTCGCACATCGCCACACACTCGGTGTGCCAGCCGGGCCTGCCCCTGCCCCACGGTGTGGGCCAGGACGGTTCACCGGGTTTGGCGCCCTTCCACAGCGTGAAGTCGCGTTGGTCGCGCTTGCCGGTGGCCACTCCCTCACCCTGGTGCACGTCGGCGAGCTTGTGGCCGGACAACTTGCCGTAGCCGGGCAGGCTGAGCACGTCGAAGTACACGTCGCCGCCGCTGGCATAGGCGTGGCCGCGTTCGATCAGTCGCTCGATCAGCTCGACCATCTGGGTGATGTGGCCGGTGGCGCGGGGCTCAGCCGAAGGCGGAAGCACGCCCAGCGCGTCGTAGGCGTCCGTGAACGCCCGTTCGTAGGTGGCGGCCCACTCCCACCACGGCCGACCGGCATCGGCCGCCTTGGCGAGGATCTTGTCGTCGATGTCGGTGACGTTGCGGATGAACGCGACATCGAGACCCTTGGCCATCAGCCAGCGTCGCAGCACGTCGAACGCCACCCCGCTGCGCACATGGCCGATGTGCGGCAGCCCCTGCACGGTCGCCCCGCACAGGTAGATCGACACGTGACCGGGTTTGACTGGCACGAAATCGCGTACGCCACCGCTCATGGTGTCGTGGAGCCGCATGGCGGGAGCTCCGGCGCGATTGGTCACGACGCGCCAGCTTACCGGCCTATTTGCGCATATCCCGCATCGGCTGTGCCTGGCCCGTCGGCGGCGGCGACAACCAGGGCCGTGGCGATCGCGGCCATACCCTCTCCACGTCCGGTGAGCCCGAGCCCGTCCGTCGTCGTCGCCGACACGGAAACAGGGGCGCCCAGCAGCTCCGAGAGCAGCTGCTGGGCCTCGGCCCGTCTCGGGCCGATCTTGGGTTGGTTTCCGATCACCTGGATCGCGGCGTTGCCGACTCGGAAGCCGGCGGCGGTGACCAGCTCGAGAACGTGGCGCAACATGTCCACACCGCTCGCGCCGCCCCATTCGGGTCTGCCGGTGCCGAACACCTCACCGAGATCGCCGAGGCCGGCCGCCGACAGCAGCGCGTCGCACAACGCATGTGCGGCCACGTCCCCGTCGGAGTGACCGGCGCATCCGTCGGCGTCATCGAACAACAGGCACAGCAGCCAGCACGGCCGTCCGGCCTCGATCGGGTGAACGTCGGTGCCGAGCCCGATCCGTGGCAGGCCCGTCATGGCCGTCAGGAGGCGGCGGCCAGCACCTCGTCGAGGATGCTCGAAGCCTTGGCGTCGTCGGTGTTCTCGGCCAACGCGAGCTCACCGACCAGGATCTGCCGCGCCTTGGCAAGCATCCGCTTCTCGCCCGCGGACAGGCCGCGTTCCTGGTCCCGACGCCACAGGTCGCGAACCACCTCGGCGACCTTGTTGACGTCGCCGGAGGCCAGCTTCTCGAGGTTGGCCTTGTACCGGCGCGACCAGTTGGTCGGTTCTTCGGTGTGCGGAGCACGGAGTACCTGGAAGACCTTGTCCAGACCCTCCTGGCCGACCACGTCACGCACCCCGACGTATTCAGCGTTCTCGGCAGGCACTCGAACCGTGAGGTCCCCTTGGGCGACCTTCAAGACGAGATATTCCTTCTGTTCGCCTTTGATGGTTCGGGTTTCAATCGCCTCGATCAACGCAGCACCGTGGTGGGGATAAACAACGGTGTCTCCGACCTTGAAAATCATCAGTTTCGAGCCCCTTTCACAACCCAATGTTAGCACGGGCCGAAGAAGCGTGCGGACCAACTGTGCAGGTCAGGGGCACCGCAGGTGGGGGTCGGGGCTTGACAGGTTGATGAATACGTGCAATGCGTGGACCCACCGCGGGTGCCGTGCGGGCGTTGTCGGAGCGGGCTTTGCAGTGGCCGGGGACGTTTGGGTGCCACCTCTGCTACCGCCCGTTCAGCGCACCTACTACTCTGCATAGTCGAATCCCGCGACCGTGTTCGGTCGCTCGACGGTCGAGCAGGAGGCACGTGTGGACCGCTTCAAAATGGCCGCTTGCGGGGTGGCCGCTGCCGTCCTAGTCGGTGGTGCGCTCAGTGGCTGCGGCGCCGGGCAGGTGTCCCAGACCACCATGCAGGAGCCCGCTGTCAACGGCACCAGCGCAAACATCGGCGATGTCGCCCTCCGCAACATCCACCTGCAGGTCATCCAGACATCGGATTTCGTTCAGCCCGGCACCGACGTCGAGCTGATGTTCCAGGCGTCCAACCAGTCGCGGGAGCACGACGACAAGCTGGTGTCGATCACCTCCGAGGTCGGCTCGGTGACGCTGACCGGTGACACCACACTGCCGGCCGGCGGTGTGCTGATCGTCGGCGCTCCCGACGGCCAGATCACACCGCTGGAAAGCCTGGAGGCCGCCGAGGCCGCGGAGGCCAGCGTGTCGCTGACCAAGCCGATCACCAACGGCCTGACGTACGAGTTCACCTTCAAGTTCGAGAAGGCCGGCGAAGGCACCGTTCAGGTGCCGCTGTCCGCGGGTGAGGCGCCGCGCCGCGAGGACGTGCGGGACACCGGCGGTCACTCGGGCGGTCACTGACCGCGAATCGGCGACACGGCAGCTCACCGAGGCTGTTCTGTCGGTCCGCGGGGCTAACGTCACAGCGTGGCCAAAGCTCAGCGTTCGCAGTACCGCTGCTCGGAATGCCACCACCTGACCCCGAAGTGGGTCGGGCGCTGCCCGGACTGCGGAACCTGGGGCACCGTCGACGAGGTGACGATGCTGGCCGCGGTCAACGGCGCACCCACTCGGCGCGCCGTGGCCCCCGCCTCGCCCGCGGTGCCGATCAGCTCGATCGACCCGGGCCGCACCCGGCACTTCCGCACCGGTGTCGACGAGCTCGACCGGGTGCTCGGCGGTGGGCTGGTGCCGGGTTCGGTGACACTGTTGGCCGGCGATCCCGGCGTCGGCAAGTCGACCCTGCTGCTCGAGGTCGCACACCGGTGGGCCGAGGCGGGCAAGCGGGCGCTGTATCTGTCGGGTGAGGAGTCGGCGGGCCAGATCCGGATGCGGGCCGAACGGACCGGCTGCACACACGACGAGGTCTATCTCGCCGCCGAATCGGATCTGTCCACGGCGCTGGGGCACATCGAGGAGGTGCAGCCCAGCCTCGTGGTGGTCGACTCCGTGCAGACCATGTCGACCTCCGAGGCCGACGGCGTGACCGGCGGCGTGACCCAGGTGCGCGCGGTCACCACCGCTTTGACGATGGCGGCGAAGACATCGGGCGTCGCGCTGATACTCGTCGGCCACGTCACCAAGGACGGGGCCATCGCCGGTCCGCGCTCGCTGGAGCATCTGGTCGATGTCGTCTTGCACTTCGAAGGTGACCGCGCGTCATTGCTGCGCATGGTCCGCGGCGTCAAGAACCGGTTCGGCGCGGCCGACGAGGTCGGTTGTTTCCTGTTGCACGACAACGGAATCGAAGGGGTCGCCGACCCGTCGGGATTGTTCCGCGACCTGCGGCCCAAACCGGTGGCGGGCACCGCGATCACGGTGACGCTCGACGGCAAGCGACCGCTGATCGGCGAAGTGCAGGCGCTCATCGGCCCGCCAGCAAACGGGCCGGCGCGGCGTGCGGTCAGCGGCATCGACTCCGCACGCGCGGCGATGATCACCGCCGTGCTCGACAGGCACGCGGCGCTGGGGATCAGCGGTCACGACATCTACCTGTCGACGGTCGGCGGCATGCGGCTGACCGACCCGTCCGCAGATCTGGCGGTCGCGGTCGCGATCGCGTCGTCCAAGATGAACCTGCCGGTACCCGCCGCCGTCATCGCCATCGGTGAGGTCGGGCTGGCCGGTGACCTCAGGCGCGTCGCCGGGATGGATCGGCGGCTCGCCGAGGCCGCGCGGCTGGGTTTCACCCGCGCCGTGGTGCCGCCGGGCGTCACGTCGGTGCCGAACGGATTGCGCGCGATCGGGGCCGACAACATCGGCGCGGCATTGCGGGTATTGCGGGATATCAGCAAAGATGACCGATAACGGCGACCGATCCTAGGAGGGGGCCGATGGCCGTGAAGGCGGGCGGCCGGTCTGGGCGCAAAGTGGTGCAGTTGGCGCGCCCCACGATGCGCGAGACGCTCGCACGGCTCGCCCCGGGCACCGCCCTGCGTGACGGCCTGGAGCGGGTCCTGCGCGGGCGCACCGGGGCCCTGATCGTGATCGGATACGACGACAGCGTCGAAGCCATCTGCGACGGCGGTTTCGAGCTCGACATCCGCTTCGCGCCGACCCGACTGCGCGAACTTTCGAAGATGGACGGCGCGGTGGTGCTCTCCAGCGACGGCAGCCGCATTCTGCGGGCCAACGTGCAGTTGGTGCCCGACCCGTCGATCCCGACCGAGGAATCCGGCACCCGGCACCGGTCGGCCGAACGCACAGCGATCCAGACCGGCTACCCGGTGATCTCGGTGAGCCATTCGATGAGCATCGTGACCGTCTATGTGGCCGGCGAGCGCCACGTGGTTCCCGATTCGGCGACGATCCTGTCGCGGGCCAACCAGACCATCGACACCCTCGAGCGCTACAAGACCCGCCTCGACGAGGTCAGCAGGCAGCTGTCGACGGCCGAGATCGAGGACTTCGTGACGTTGCGCGACGTGATGACGGTGGTGCAGCGACTCGAGATGGTGCGCCGGATCAGCTTGGAGATCGACGCCGACGTGGTCGAACTCGGCACCGACGGGCGTCAGCTCAAGCTTCAGGTCGAAGAGCTGGTCGGCGACAACGACACGGCCCGCGAGCTGATCGTGCGCGACTATCACGCCAACCCGGATCCGCCGACCACCGAGCAGGTGCGAACCACGCTGGAAGAGCTCGACGCGTTGTCTGACAACGAACTGCTCGACTTCACCGCGCTGGCAAGGGTTTTCGGGTATCCGTCCACGATGGAGGCGCAGGATTCGGCGATGAGTTCACGGGGCTATCGCGCGATGGCCGGCATTCCGCGGCTGCAGTTCGCCCACGTGGACCTGTTGGTGCGGTCGTTCGGCTCGCTTCAGGGCTTGCTGGCGGCCAGTGCGGGCGATCTGCAGTCGGTGGAGGGCATCGGTTCGATGTGGGCCCGCCACATTCGCGAGGGCCTTTCCCAGCTGGCCGAATCCACGATCGCCGACCGACTGGCCTGATCGCTTCTCGTCTCGGCCGCCGCCGAGATCGGCGTTTCGGCGCGATCTAGAGGCGGAAGTCAGCCCGCCGCGGGGGCCGGGCCGGGCAGCGGCGCGCCCTCGGCGTGCGGCACCTGCGCCTGCTCGGCCAGGACGAACGGCACCGTCGCCGAACGTAAATTGCCCAGCTGCACAACGAGGTTGTAGGTGCCCGGACCGATCGGCTCACGCGGCAGCGGACAGCCCGGCGCCGAACCCATCCCCGTCCAGGTCACCTCGGTGGTCACCTGCTCACCGGGCTGGAACGTCTTGACCAGCGTCTCGTTCGACGGTGCGCAGTCGAGGTTCGACCACAGCCGGTTGTTGTCCAACCCGTAGACGTACGCGGCCAGCACGGCCGCCCCGACGTCACGCTTGCACGAGACCAGACCGATGTTGGTGACCACCATGGTGAACTTCGGCTGATCGCCCACCACGTACTGCGGCTGGTTGGTGATGCCCTTGACCGCGAGCGTGGAGTCCGGGCAGTCGTCGCCCTCCTTGAGCACCGGCGGCGGGGTCACCGCCGCGGTCGGTGTGGGCGTCGCCGGCGGGGCCGCCTCGGGCGGCGGCATGACGGGCGACTTGACTTCGGGGTTTTCGCCGGGCAGCGGGGTCGGTGCGGCTTCGGGGCTCTCGGCCGCCTGCTCGGCGTTCGTGGTTTCGGCCGACCCGGTGTTGGCCACGATTGCCACCACGATCGCCGAAATCACGCCGATGACCAGGACCGCCAAGCCCAACGCCAGCGCCCTGCGCCGCCAGTAAATTTGCGGAGGTAGCGGGCCTTGCGGTTCCAGATCCAGCACACGGCCACGATAAGCCCAGGTCACGCCCAGTTGTCCGAGGCGCCTCGGCGTGTCGCGCGTCAGGCTTCGCCGATGTCACCCAGGTGGGCCCGCAACCCCACGCGGCCGTCGGCCAGGTGGTAGGTGGCGCCGACGATCGCCAGCGTGCCCGCGGCCACCCCCTCGGAGATGGTCGTTGACCGCGCCATCAACTGCGCGCCGGTCTCGATGACGTGGCGGGCTTCGAACTCGTCGACCCTGGTCAGGCCGTCGCGGCGGCCCAGCAGGATCGACGGCATGACGCGTTCGACGATGTCGCGGACGTAGCCGCCCGGTACCACGCCCTCATCGAGGGCCGAGAGCGTCGCCTTGACCGCCCCGCAGCTGTCGTGACCGAGTACCACGATCAGCGGCACGTCGAGCACCGCGACGGCATACTCGACCGAGCCGAGCACCGCGGCGTCAATGACGTGCCCGGCGGTGCGCACCACGAACATGTCGCCGAGTCCCTGATCGAAGATCAGCTCGGCGGCCACCCGGCTGTCGCCGCAGCCGAACACCACCGCGGTCGGTGTCTGCGTCTCGGCCAGGCCGGCCCGGTGCTCGACTCCCTGGCTCGGATGCACGGGTTTGCCCGCGACGAACCGCTCGTTACCTTCTTTGAGTGCTTTCCACGCGGTTACCGGGCTGGTGTGCGGCATGACTGACATTGTGCCCCAGCTGCTCGATTGGTACGACGGCGCACGCCGCGATCTGCCGTGGCGGCGGCCCGGAGTGACGCCGTGGCAGGTGCTGGTCAGCGAGTTCATGCTCCAGCAGACGCCGGTCGCGCGGGTGCAGCCGGTGTGGGAAGCCTGGGTGGCGCGGTGGCCGACGCCCTCGGCGACCGCCGCGGCCAGTGCCGCCGACGTGTTGCGCGCCTGGGGCAAGCTCGGCTACCCGCGCCGCGCCAAACGGCTGCACGAGTGCGCGACTGTGATCGCCGGCCAGTACCGCGACGTGGTGCCCTCGGATGTCGACACGCTGTTGACCCTGCCGGGAATCGGCGCCTACACCGCGCGTGCCGTCGCCTGCTTCGCCTTCCAGCAGCGGGTTCCGGTCGTCGACACCAACGTCCGCCGGGTGGTGACGCGGGTGGTGCACGGTCGCGCGGACGCCGCCCCCTCGGCACGCGACCTCACCGATGTGGCGGCGTTGCTGCCGGAAAGCGATGACGCGCCGCGGTTTTCGGTTGCGCTGATGGAGTTCGGCGCGACGGTGTGTACCGCCCGGGCGCCGCGCTGCGCCGGGTGCCCGCTCAGCGTCTGCGCATGGCGTTCGCGCGGATATCCGGCCTCTGCGACCCCTGCGCGACGGCCGCAGCGGTACGCGGGCACCGACCGCCAGGCCCGCGGCCGGTTACTGGATGTGTTGCGCGCCAAAGACTCTCCCGTCACCCGGGCAGAGCTGGACGTCGCGTGGCTGGCCGACACCGCGCAACGCGACCGCGCCCTGGACTCACTGCTGGTCGACGGGTTGGTGGAGCAGACCGACGACGGCCGCTACGCGCTCGCCGGAGAGGGCAACCCGTGACCGCCGAGTGTGGGGTGGTGTCACGCGAATCCGCGTAAAGGTGTGCGGGTAACCCACGTTCGCGGTCGGAGAGCTCAGGCGGTGGCTGGCTGCCCGTCTGATGCGCAGGCGAACCGGCGCCGGTAGTCCGACGGCGTCACGCCGATGATCCTGCGGAAGTGATGCCGCAGCAGCGTCGCGGTGCCGAAACCCGAACGCTCGGCGATCCGGTCGACGTCGAGGTCGGTCTCCTCGAGCAGCCTGCGCGCATACAGCACCCGTTGGTCGGTGACCCACTGCATGGGGGTGCGCCCGGTCTCCTCGACGAATCGGCGGGCGAACGTGCGGGCGGACATGTGCGCACGGGCGGCCAGCGTCGCAACAGTGTGCGGCTGGTCGAGGTTCGCCAAAATCCAATCAAGGTGCGGCGCAAAGCGTTCCGAACACCGCACCGGGATCGGCTGGTCGATGTACTGCCGTTGGCCGCCGTCGCGCTGAGGCGCCACCACCATGCGGCGGGCGATCTTGTTGGTCACCTCGCTGCCGAGCTCGCGACGCACCAGATGCAGGCAGGCGTCGATACCGGCCGCGGTGCCCGCGCTGGTGATCAGGTTGCCGTCGTCGACGTACAACACGTTGCGGTCGACCTTGGCCGTCGGATACCGGCGGGCGAGTTCGTCGGCGTGCATCCAGTGCGTGGTGCACGGCCTGCCGTCGAGCAGGCCGGCGGCGCCCGCGACGAACGCCCCTGAGCAGACCGTGAGGACGATCGAACCGGAGTCGGCGGCCGCCCTGACCGCTTCCAGTGCCTCGGGCGGATACTCCGAGTTGCCGATCGCCGGAATCGCCACCAGGTCCGCACCGACCAGGTCGCCGAGACCGTGATCGGGCGTCAGCGTCGCACCTACCGAGGTGGACAGCGGCCGACCAGGCTGCGGTCCGCACACTTTGAAGTCGATGTTGGGCACGCCGTCGGCGGAGCGGTCGATGCCGAACACCTCGCAGACCACGCCGAACTCGAAAATCGCTAGACCGTCCAGCACCAGCGCAGATGCGCTTTTCAAAGCCATGGCAGCATTTTATCTCGGCGTGTCATTTCTGCCACTGTTGGCGGAATTTTTACTAGCGAATGATTACTGCCATGACGACTGCCCTGACCTTTCTGATCCTGATCGCGCCTTTCGCGGTGGCCTTCGCCGTCAGCTGGGCCGCCGGTCGCTCACGGCCGGGTGTCGACCAGTTCTGGCTGGCCACGCTGATCGCCGGCCGTGCCTACGGGTCCGACCCGGTCGACGACCGCGACACGCCCCGCCTGGAGCACGACCTGTACGCGGTGCGCACCCGCTTCGAACAGCAGCCGGCCTGGCCGGCCTCAGGCGCGCTCGGCGAGCGTCGCTAGAAACGACTCCACCGCCTGCCGGTAGGCCCGCGGCGAGTCGTCGTGCACCAGGTGGCCCGCCTCCGGTACAGCCAGATATGTTGCCCGCCAACCGGTCTCGGCCATTCGGCGCATCTGGCCCGGGGGCGTGACGGAGTTTTCCGCCTCGATGAGCAACGCGGGCGCACGGACCGCGGCCCACTCTCGCCAGTAGTCCCTGGTGCCCCATTCGGCGGCGATCTCGATCCACACCTTCGGGTGCCCGTGCAGTCGCCAGCCGGTCGCCGTGCGGTCGAACGCCTCGAGGAAGTACTGGCCGGCGACGGGCCCGAATTCGTCGTAGACCTGTTGCGCGGAGTCGAATTCCACCGGCAGGGCGTGCAGCCATGGCTCCCACGGGCCGGTGGTGCGGCCGCGGAAGTCGGGTGCCATGTCCTCGATGACCAGCGCCTCGACCAGATCCGGGTGGGTGGCGGCCAGACACCACGAGTGCAGCCCGCCCATCGAGTGCCCGATCATGACCGCCGGCCTGCCGATGTCCGCCACCGCGTCGCCGAGATCGGCCACGAACCGCTCGGTGCTGATCGGGTGCGCGTCGTCGACGTCGCGTCCCCGATGCCACGGCGCGTCGTACGTGTACACCTCGCCGAGCCGGGTCAGCCAGGGCAGCTGGCGAGACCAGGTGCTACCCCGCCCCATCAGGCCGTGTACCAGCACCAGCGGGCGGCCCTTGCCGCCGCGGTGGGTCAGGGCGCCGTGGCCCCCCGAGGCGTGTTGCATGCCGACATCATCACGCCTCGGAGCGCCGCGCACCCATTCGGTAGCCTGATGCGCATGTCGAGCCAGAACCCCGTGGTGAAAATCAATGCAATCGAGGTGCCTCCGAATGCGGGCCCCGAACTGGAGAAACGGTTCGCTCACCGCGCCCACGCCGTCGACAACCAGCCCGGTTTCCTTGGCTTTCAGCTGCTGCGGCCGGTCAAGGGCGAGGATCGGTACTTCGTGGTGACCCAGTGGGAGTCCGAGGAGGCGTTCCAGGCGTGGGCGACCGGCCCGGCCATCGAGGCGCACAAGGGCCAGCAGGCCAATCCGGTGGCCACCGGCGCATCCCTACTGGAGTTCGAGGTCGTCCTTGACGTTGCGGGTGGCAGTAAATAGCGGCAGGGCTGTCCCGCGCCGGGCGACCGGCCTAGCGGTCGCGGTCGCGCTGGTGGTCGCGTCGGCCGGATGCGCGACGCGCGCCCCCGAACCGGCTGTGTCCGAACGGGCCGATGCGGCGTACGGCGTGCCGATCGAGATCAACACCCCGCCTGGTCTGCGGGCAAAGCAGACCATGGACATGCTGAACTCGGATTGGCCGATCGGTGAGGTCGGCGTGCGCACCCTCGCCGCGCCCGACGAGGTCGACGACATCGTGGCGCAACTCGACAAGATTTGGTGGGACCGGCCGTTCACCGTGACGGGCGTCAACCTCGGCGCCGGGCAGGCGACGCTGAATGTGGTGACGTCCTACGGGGTCGAGCAGGAGATCACCCTGCGCACCGACGACGCGGGCATGGTGGACCGGCTCGACGTGTCGCTGCAGCCACCGACCGTCGACAGCTGGTCGGACATCGACGCCGAGTTGACGAAATCCGGTGCGCGTTACAGCTATCAGGTGTCCAAAGTCGATCTCGACACCCGGGAGTGCAGCGTGGTCGCCGGAACCAACACCGACCTGTCACTGCCGCTGGCCTCGATCTTCAAACTGTATGTGCTGCTGGCCGTCGCGGAGGCGGTGAAGGACGGCACGCTGGACTGGAACGACTCGTTGACCGTCACCAAACGGGCCAAGGATGTCGGCTCGTCCGGTTCGGAGCAGCCGCCGGCCGGTGCTCAGATATCGGTGAGAACCGCTGCCCAAAAGATGATTTCAGCGAGTGACAACATGGCGACCGACCTGCTCATCGAACGGGTGGGCACAGGCGCCGTGGAACGGGCGCTTGTCACCGCCGGCCATCACGATCCGGCGAGCATGACCCCGTTCCCGACGATGCACGAACTGTTCTCGGTCGGCTGGGGCGAACCCGATCTGCGCGACCAGTGGAAGAGCGCATCCCCGGAGGGCCGCGCCGCCCTGCTGAAGCAGACGAATTCGCGTCCGTATCAACCGGATCCGGAGCGCACCCACTCGCCGGCGTCGGAGTTCGGCGCGGAGTGGTACGGCAGCGCCGAAGACATCTGCCGGGTGCACGCCGCGCTCCAGGCCGGGGCGGTCGGCGAGGCGGCGCCGGTCAAGGAGATCCTATCGGCCATTCCCGGCATCGAGCTCGACGAGTCGAAGTGGACCTACATCGGCGCGAAGGGCGGAAACCTGCCCGGGGACTTGACGTTCAGCTGGTACGCGGTAGATCACACCGGGCAGCCGTGGGTCGTCAGCTTCCAGCTGAACTGGCCGCGCTTCCGCAGCCCCACCGCGGCGGGCTGGCTCTTGTCGATCGCACACCAGACCTTCGATCTGGTGCCGATCGGCTGAGCCACGACACGGGCCGCAGCGCTCGGTCGGCGTCAGACGACCCGCAGGGCCTGCGCCGGACACACGGCCGCGGCCCGCACGACAGCGTCGCGCAGATTCTCCGGCGGGTCGGGGTCGAGGACGACGACCTGATCGGCGACCGTCGACATGTCGCTGTTCGACCTCACGCTGTACGAAAAGCAGGTCAGGGGATGTCTTTTCGGCTCGTCGAACCCACGGCTGGACATCCGCCGCATGCTGGAGCTGTACCAGGCCGGCCGCCTCAAGCTCGACGAGCTCATCACCCGTGAGTACACGCTCGACGAGGTGAACCAGGGTTACGCGGACATGCACAGCGGCCTGAACCTGCGTGGCCTGATCCGGTTCTGAAGGGCGACGGAGGCTGGTGCACCCGGGCAGTCACGCTCACCGGGAACCCGGAGGCGGTGAGCTACGGCGCTGACCGCAGCGTCCAGGCGTGCCCGCGGTAGTGGATCACCGTGCGGCTCACCGGCGCAACATCGATGCGCCAGAACGACTTCGGCGGTGCATCCAGCGCGACCAGGATCGCGGCGCGCACCACCGCCGGGTGGGTCACCGCGATCAGCCGACCGCGACGCTCGGGCAGCCCGTCCATCCAGTCCCGTACCCGGTCGACCAGCGCGACGACGGTCTCACCGCCGTGCGGCGCGCTCGTCGGGTCGGTCAACCAGATCGCCAGATCATCCGGAGGCAGCCGGCCCAGCACGTCGCCTCGCCAGCGGCCGCAGTCCAGATCGGCCAACCGCGGGTCGATCGTCACCGCCAGGCCGAGCAGATCCGCGGTCTGGCGGGTCCGCTTCTCGGGTGCGCAGTACGCGGCGTCGACCACACCCAGTTCGATCGACGCACCGGCCTGGCGGTGCCCGACGGAGTTGAGCGCCTCGTCGGTGGGAAACCGGCCGGCCGCCATCGCACCGGTCATGGCGTGGGACACCAGCGTCAGCCGGACCACTTCGGTCATGCCGGGATGGAGTTCTCCCGCCGCTTGGACTCCAGCAGCCGGGCCGCCATCGCACCGAACACCAACGCGAGCGTCGCGTACATCACGACCTGGGTGCCCAGCGAGTAGAGCCGGAACTCGTAGAGGTCGTCGGCGGGAAATCCGTCGTACACCATGTTGCCCGCGGCGTCGCGCAGCGGCCCCGGCGTCTCGTCGATGGTCGGCAGGATCAACATCACCACCGCGACGGCCACCACGTAGCCACCGGCGGCCACCAGCCCCGCGTTCCACGCGCCCAACCGCTCCGCGAGCCGGCGCCCGAGATACACCGCGGCCACCAACAATGCGGCGGAGAGCGCGACCATCAGCAGGTACAGCAGCGTGCGCTGGCGGATGGTCTCGTCCAGGCTCAACGCGGGCGGGCTGGGCGGATACTTCAACGCGGGGACGATGAACAGGCTCAACAACATTCCGCCCGCCACATACAACGACAGCAGCCGCGCCGACACGTCACCGACGCGTCCGTACGTCACCGCGAACACCACCGCGAACAGCGCACCGATGGCGACGCTGAAGGCCAGCACCCCGAAGCCCATGCCGATGTTGGCCTGCACGCCGCGGGTGAACCCTTCGAACGCCTCACCGCCATGGTGGTGTCCGCCATGGTGGTGTCCGCCGTGGCCGCCGTGGAGCGCCTCATGCGCGGCGCCGATGCCCTCCTCGTAGCCGATCGCCCGCTCGATCACCGGTTCGACGAAGATCCGGGCGAAGACGAACGCGGCCAGTCCGGCCAGGGCGCCGGCCAGAATGCCGCGCCCGATTATCTGCTTCTCCATGGGTCAGTGGCAGGGGAAGCCGAGCAGGTGGCGGGCGTCGTGCACGAACTCGTGGATGACGGTGTTATTGCCGAACACCGAAGTCGCGCCCTGATCCATCCCGACGAAGTACAGAACCAGGAGCGCCAAGAACGCGGTCAGCGTCAGCCAGGCGACTGCCTTGGCCGCGGAGAAGTCGATGGCAGGAGCGATCGACCTGCGGGCCTCAGAAGAGGTCATTTCGGTGTCCTTTCGGGGAGTTCGCGTCCCGGTCGGAGGTGGACGACAGGCCGTGGGTCTGACTTGACACAGTGGCGCGACCGTTCTGGATTCTCACCAGATTCCACTGCCTGCCGATTACACCGCACATCGTAAGCAATCGCCTGCCGAACGGAGACTCCGGGAACGCAAAAGCCCCCGAACCGGGGTTCGGGGGCTTTGCGTGATGGAGCTATTCGGCCGCGGTGATTACGCCTGCCGCACCGGCTTGGGCCAAGTCGGGCTCCTCCACCTTGGCCGGCTTCTTGGTGCCGGTGAAGGTGAACACGGCGCCTTCGCCGTCGCCCTCGCCGTCCCAGTTCTCGACGTCGACGGTGATGAGCTGGCCGGGTCCGATCTCCTCGAACAGGATCTTCTCCGACAGCTGGTCCTCGATCTCGCGCTGGATGGTGCGGCGCAGCGGCCGCGCGCCCAGCACCGGATCGAACCCGCGCTTGGCAAGCAGCTGCTTGGCCTTGTCCGTCAGCTCCAAGGCCATGTCCTTGCTCTTGAGCTGCTCCGCGACCCGACCGACCATCAGGTCCACCATCTGCACGATCTCGTCCTGAGTGAGCTGACGGAAGACGATGATGTCGTCGATACGGTTGAGGAACTCGGGGCGGAAGTGCTTCTTCAACTCATCGTTGACCTTCTGCTTCATCCGCTCGTAGTCGTTCTCACCGCCGCCCTTGGAGAAACCGAGCCCGACCGCCTTAGAGATGTCGGACGTGCCCAGGTTCGACGTGAAGATCAGCACGGTGTTCTTGAAGTCGACCGTGCGGCCCTGACCGTCGGTCAGACGTCCGTCCTCCAGGACCTGCAACAGGCTGTTGTAGATCTCCTGGTGGGCCTTCTCGATCTCGTCGAACAGCACCACCGAGAACGGCTTGCGACGCACCTTCTCGGTGAGCTGGCCGCCCTCCTCGTAGCCGACGTAGCCCGGAGGGGCACCGAACAGCCGCGAGGCGGTGAACCGGTCGTGGAACTCACCCATGTCGATCTGGATCAGCGCGTCCTGATCGCCGAACAGGAATTCCGCCAGCGCCTTGGACAGCTCGGTCTTGCCGACGCCGGACGGGCCGGCGAAGATGAACGAGCCCGACGGGCGCCGGGGATCCTTCAGCCCGGCGCGGGTGCGCCGGATCGCCTTGGAGACGGCCTTGACGGCGTCATCCTGGCCGATGATGCGCTTGTGCAGCTCTTCCTCCATGCGCAGCAGGCGCGTGGTCTCGGCCTCGGTCAGCTTGAACACGGGGATACCGGTCCAATTGCCGAGCACCTCGGCGATCTGCTCATCGTCGACCTCGGCGACTACGTCGAGATCGCCTGAGCGCCACTGCTTCTCGCGCTCGGCACGCTGAGCCACCAGTTGCTTCTCCTGATCGCGTAGCCGCGCGGCCTTCTCGAAGTCCTGCGCGTCGATCGCGGACTCCTTCTCGCGACGGGCGTCGGCGATCTTCTCGTCGAACTCCCGCAGGTCAGGTGGCGCGGTCATCCGGCGGATCCGCATCCGGGCGCCTGCCTCGTCGATCAGGTCGATCGCCTTGTCCGGCAGGTACCGGTCGTTGATGTAGCGGTCCGCCAGTGTGGCGGCGGCCACGATCGCCGAGTCGGTGATCGAGACGCGGTGGTGGGCCTCGTAGCGGTCGCGCAGTCCCTTGAGGATCTCGATGGTGTGTTCCACCGTGGGCTCACCGACCTGGACCGGCTGGAAGCGGCGCTCCAGGGCGGCGTCCTTCTCGATGTACTTGCGGTACTCGTCGAGCGTGGTGGCGCCGATGGTCTGCAGCTCGCCGCGGGCCAGCTTCGGCTTGAGGATGCTGGCGGCGTCGATGGCACCTTCGGCGGCACCCGCACCGACCAGCGTGTGCAGCTCGTCGATGAACAGGATGATGTCGCCGCGGGTGTTGATCTCCTTGAGCACCTTCTTCAGGCGTTCCTCGAAGTCACCGCGATAGCGGCTACCGGCCACCAGGGAACCGAGGTCCAGCGTGTAGAGCTGCTTGTCCTTCAGGGTCTCGGGCACCTCGCCGTGCACGATCGCCTGCGCGAGCCCCTCGACGACGGCGGTCTTGCCGACGCCGGGCTCACCGATCAGCACCGGGTTGTTCTTGGTGCGCCGGCTCAACACCTGCATCACCCGCTCGATTTCCTTCTCGCGGCCGATGACGGGGTCGAGCTTGCCCTCCATCGCGGCGGCGGTCAGGTTGCGACCGAACTGGTCAAGCACCAACGACGTCGACGGCGAGCCGGACTCACCTCCGCGGCCACCGGTGCCGGCCTCGGCGGCCTCCTTGCCCTGGTATCCGCTCAGCAGCTGGATGACCTGCTGACGCACCCGGGTCAGCTCGGCGCCCAGCTTCACCAACACCTGGGCCGCGACGCCTTCGCCCTCACGGATCAACCCGAGCAGGATGTGCTCGGTGCCGATGTAGTTGTGGCCGAGCTGCAGCGCCTCGCGCAGGCTCAGCTCCAGCACCTTCTTGGCGCGCGGGGTGAACGGAATGTGCCCGGACGGCGCCTGCTGGCCCTGGCCGATGATCTCCTCGACCTGGCTGCGCACGCCTTCGAGCGAGATGCCCAGCGACTCCAGCGACTTGGCCGCCACGCCCTCGCCCTCGTGAATGAGTCCCAAGAGGATGTGCTCGGTGCCGATGTAGTTGTGGTTGAGCATCCGGGCCTCTTCTTGAGCCAGGACGACGACCCTGCGGGCGCGGTCGGTGAATCTCTCAAACATCGGTGGTTACCTGCTCTCCATCAATAGGTACGGTGCCGCCCGCCCCGAAAGGCTCCGGAAACGCACTGCACCTGCCGTCCACTCTAATGGGCGGTGCTCCCCGCCGCCCCGTCCGGCGGTCTGCTGAGAGCGGACAACCACGAGACCCGGACAGCCATCGAGTGGTTACCCGGTGGCTACCGATTAGCAACGCGCCGGAAGGCGGATTCGTTTCCGGATCGAGCAGCGCGACGAGTTCGCCAGCGGCGAACGAGCACACTGACGGCTACCGACAGGGTCGGTCGGCGAACACAGGCGTGTGAGCAACGGCCTTCTACGTTGCCGCGTGGAACGCGTCGATGATGTCGGCGGGGATGCGCCCACGGGTCGACACGTTGTGGCCGTTACGGCGCGCCCATTCCCGGATCGCGGCGCTCTGTTCCCGGTCGATCGCCGCGCGGCCGCGGCCCGATCCAGCAGAGCGGCCCCGCCGGCGGCCGCCCACCCGGCGACCGGCTTCCACCCATTGCTTCAAGTCGTTACGCAGCTTCGCGGCATTCTTGGAAGAAAGATCGATCTCGTAAGTCACACCATCGAGGCCGAATTCGACGGTCTCGTCGGCTGTGCCTTCGCCGTCGAAATCGTCGACCAACGTGACGGTCACTTTCTTCGCCATTTTGCTCATGCCCTTCTACTTGAGAACTAGATCCAGCTTTTAGTTCTCGAACCTGGGGACCAATCTGCCATATGTGTGGACACCATTCAACATATTCGGAAATCGTCCAGGTTAGGAGCCGTGACGTCGAACAATCGGGAACAATACAGTCTCCCGAATCGACAAGCCCGTCAAAGCCATCATCAGCCTATCGATGCCCATTCCGGTGCCGGTCGTGGGCGGCATCGCGTACTCCAACGCGGTGAGAAAATCCTCATCGAGGGCCATTGCCTCGTCGTCACCCGCGGCCGCCGCACGGGCCTGGGCTTCAAACCTCTCCCGCTGGATTATGGGGTCGATGAGTTCAGAGTAGCCGGTGGCGAGTTCTATCCGGCGAACGTAAAGGTCCCACTTTTCGGTGACCCCCTCGATCTCGCGGTGCGGGCGGGTCAGCGGCGTCGTTTCCACTGGAAAGTCCCGGACGAAGGTCGGCGCCCACAGCGTGTTGCCGACGGTGTGCTCCCAAAGCTCCTCGACCAATTTTCCGTGCCCGTAGCCGCGGTCTCGGGGAATCTCCACACCGAGTCGGTCCGCGATCTCCCATAACTTCTCGGCCGGAGTTTCCGGCGTGATCTCTTCGCCGAGAGCTTCCGACAGCGACGGATACATTTGAATGCTCTGCCATTCACCGTCTAGGTCATAGACAGTGCCATCCGGCAATGGCACCTTTCTGGTGCCGATCGCTTCGTCGGCGACCTCCTGAATAAGCTCGCGGGTGACGGTGGCGGAATCTTCGTAGGTGCCATACGCCTGATATGTCTCGAGCATCGCGAATTCGGGAGAATGCGTGGAATCGGCGCCCTCGTTTCGGAACACCCGATTCAACTCGAAAACCTTCTCGAAACCGCCGACCACGGCACGTTTGAGGAACAGTTCCGGGGCGATGCGCAGATACAGGTCGGCATCGAGGGCGTTGGAATGGGTGACGAACGGCCGCGCGGCCGCGCCGCCTGCCAGGGTCTGCAGCATCGGCGTCTCGATTTCCAGGAAGCCGCGCCGCTCGAGCGCCGAGCGAATCGCGCGCACCACGGCGACTCGTTGCCTGGCGATCTGGCGCGCCTCCGGACGCATGATCAGATCGACGTAGCGCTGCCGCACCCGCGCCTCTTCGGTCATCTCCTTGTGCGCGACGGGCAGCGGGCGCAGTGCCTTGGAAACAATTTGCCAAGAATCGGCCAGCACAGACAATTCGCCGCGCTTCGAGCTGATCACCTCGCCGTGCACGTAAACGAAGTCGCCGAGATCGGCATCGTCCTTCCAGGCCTCCAGCGACTCCTCGCCCACCCGGTCGAGGCTGAACATCGCCTGCAGTTGAGTGCCGTCACCCTCCTGCAGCGTCGCAAAGCACAGCTTTCCCGCGTTGCGCGCGAACATCACCCGGCCGGCGACGCCGACGATGTCGCCCGTCTTGGTGTCGGCGGCCAGGTCGGGGTAAGCCTGGCGGATCTCGGCAAGGGTGTGGGTGCGGGGAACCTCGACCGGGTACGGGTCCTTGCCCTGGGCCAGCAGCCGCTCACGTTTGGCCTGACGGATCCGGTATTGCTCGGGAATGTCGGTGGCGTCGGGAGTATCAGCTGAGGTCACGGCCTGCCAGCCTATCGGGCTTGTTTGAGGCGCCCCCGTTGGCTGTCGCGGTTGCGTTCGAACACCAGGCGCAGACCGCTCAGCGTCAGGTACTCGTCGTAGTGCTCGACGGTGCGCATGTCGGGCAGCAGCAGCGGTGCGGTGTGTCCGGTCGCCACCACGGTGACGTCCGAGCCCGAAAAGCCGTCGACGTCGTCGCGGACGCGCTGCACCAGGCCGTCGACCAGCCCGGCGAACCCGAAAATGGCGCCGGCCTGCATGCATTCGACGGTGTTTTTGCCGACCACCGAGCGTGGCCGGGTCAGCTCGACCCGGCGCAGCGCCGCCGACCTGGCGGCCGAGGCGTCCGAGGACACCTCGACCCCAGGGGCGATCGCCCCGCCGAGAAACTCCCCCTTGGCGGAGACCACGTCGACGCAGATCGAGGAACCGAAGTCCACGACTATCGCGGCGGTGCCGTACTTGTGGAACGCGGCCAGGCAGTTGACGATGCGGTCGGCGCCGACCTCTTTCGGGTTGTCGACGAGAAGCGGAATGCCGGTGCGCACACCCGGCTCGATCAGCACGTGCGGCACCGAGGGCCAGTACTGGTCGAGCATCTCGCGCAGCTCGTGCAGCACCGACGGGACGGTGGACAGGGCGGAGGCGCCGGTCAGCCGCTCGGAGTCGTCGCCGATCAGCCCGTCGATGGTCAGCGCGAGCTCATCGGCGGTGACCTCCGGCTCGGTGCGGATTCGCCAGTGGTGCACCACCTTCGCGTGGTCACCGGAACCGGATATCAGGCCGACGACGGTGTGGGTGTTACGAACATCGATCGCGAGCAGCACACGATCACCGCGACGACATCAGCTCGCCGGCGTCGGCCGGCACATGGGCGGGGTCGTGCCCGAGGTCCACCTGCTTGTTGTCCGCGTCGACGAACACGATCTTCGGTTGATACCTGCGCGCTTCGGCGTCCTCCATCGTGCCGTAGGCGATCAGGATGACCAGATCACCGGGATGCACCAGATGCGCTGCGGCGCCGTTGATTCCGATCACCCCGCTGCCGCGTTCACCGGTGATGGCGTAGGTCACCAACCGAGCGCCGTTGTCTATGTCGACGATCGTGACCTGCTCACCCTCGAGCAGGTCCGCGGCGTCCATCAGGTCGGCGTCGATGGTGACCGACCCGACGTAGTGAAGATCCGCCTGCGTGACCGTGGCGCGGTGAATCTTCGATTTCAGCATGGTCCGTAACATCAATTCCTCCAAGGAAGTTCGTGTTCGTCGTACTCAACGTGCGGGCCGGGGCCGGACGGCACGCCGATGTCGATGGCGATGTTGTCCAACAGCCGGGTGCGACCGAGCCGGGCCGCGACGAGCATGCGGGCCGCGCCCGTGGTCGGCGCCGGACCCAGCATGGGATCCCGCACCTCCAGGTAGTCGACTTCGATGGCCGGCACCTCGTCGAGCACTCCTTGCGCGGCGTCCAACGCGGCCGCGGTTCCTTCCCCCGCCGCGTACATGCCCGCCAGCAGCGCCGCCGAAAGCGCCCCGGCCTGCTCGCGTTCCGTCGGGCTGAGGTAACGGTTGCGCGACGACATCGCCAGCCCGTCGGTCTCCCGCACGATGGGGACACCGACGATCCCGACAGCGAGGTTGAAGTCGGCGACCATCTGTCTGATGAGGACGAGCTGCTGGTAATCCTTCTCGCCGAAGAACGCGCGGTCCGGGCCGACGATGTTGAGCAACTTGAGGACGACGGTCAGCACACCGGCGAAATGTGTTGGCCGCACGGCGCCTTCGAGTTCCTGCCCGAGCGGGCCCGGTTGCACGCAGGTGCGGATGCCCTCGGGGTACATATCGGCGACGGTCGGGGTGAACGCGATCTCGACGCCTTCGTCGCGAAGCGCGGAGAGGTCGTCGTCCAGCGTGCGCGGATAGGCGTCGAGGTCTTCGTTCGCGCCGAACTGCAGCGGGTTGACGAAGATCGACACCACCACGACCGCGCCCTGGACGCGTTTCGCGGACCGGATCAGCGCCAGGTGCCCTTCGTGCAGGGCGCCCATCGTCGGCACCAGTGTCACGCGGCGCCCGGTGGCGCGCAGCGCCCTGGTGACGGCGGACACGTCACCCGGGTTGGCGTAGACGTTCAAATCGCCCGCGGTGAACTGAGATTGATGATCGATCATGAACGCCCGGCCTCCTGCAGCACCGTGAACACCTCGTCGGGGGCATGCGCCCGCTGGGCGGTACGCAGCGAATTGGACCGGTATGCCTGTGCCAGTTGCGGATCCACTTCCGCCAGGGCCGTCAGATGCCCTGCGACCGCGGATGCGTCGCCCCGAGCCACCGGACCGGTCAACGCGGCCTGCCCACGCTGCAGCGCGTTCTCCAGCGCGGCTCGCGCCAGCGGCCCCACGACCCGTTCCGCGAGCCCGCCCGGCGCGTTTCCGACCAGTTCCTGGCCGAGCAGTTCCTGACCCCACAACGCCGAACGCAGCGCCTCGACCGCGTCCAGAAGGACGGTGACCAGGTGGTTGCTGCCGTGCGCCAACGCCGCGTGGTAGAGCGTGCGAGCGTCTTCGCGGACCCGGAACGGCTCACCGCCGATCTCCAGCACCAGGGACTGCGCGATCGCGTACCCCACCTCGTCGGCGGCGGTGATGCCGAAGCAGGTGTCGGGCAGCCGGTCGATGTCTTCGTCGGAGCCGGTGAACGTCATGGCCGGATGGATCGCCAGCGGGATGCAGCCGTTCTCGGCCAGCGGTGCCAGCACACCCACCCCGTTGGCGCCCGAGGTGTGCGCGACGATGGTGCCCGGCCGCACCGCCCCGGTCGCGGCCAGCCCCGACACCAGCCCGGCGAGGTCGGTGTCGGGCACCGACAGCAACAACAGCTCGGCGCGGGCGGCGACCTCGTCGACCGGCAGCACCACGGTGTCGGGCAGCCGGCGCTGCGCCCGCTCGCGGGATGCCTGCGAGATGGCATTGCAGGCCACCACGACGTGCTGCGCACGCTCCAGCGCCACACCCAGGGCGGAACCCACCCGACCAGCGGAAATGATGCCCACAGAGAGCCGCGCGGGGCGGAATACGTCGGGCGTCCCCATGCAGCGACCTCGCTGAGTGTCAGAAGTGCGTACGTTCCAGTCTCGCGGTGCGGGTACCGGACGGTCAGAAAAAGACTAACTCATTCCTCGCGGCGGCGACGACGCCCGCCCCCTGTCGGGCTGGCCTGGAGCCGGGCGAGCAACTCGGCGACCGACTGGCCACCGGTCTCTTCGCCGTCGGCGGCGCGCCGCCGTCGTCGCGGCACCGGCTGCTCCGGCTCGTCGGCGGTGGTCGGCTGCGCGCCCGGTCGGCCGGGGTCGGTGACCTCGGCCGGCGCCGAGTGCCTGCCGCGGCGCGGCGGTTCGTATTCCGCCGGCGGTGTCGGCGGTGTCGGCTCGGGTGCGCGTCGCTTGCCCACGTACTCCGCGGCGGGCTCCTCGGCGGCGGGACCCTCCTCCGCCGGAGCCACCCAGTTGCTCCCCGGTGCTCCCGGCGGCAGCCACTGGCCGTCGGCCGGTGCGGGCTGCCAGTCGGTTGCCCGGTCATGCCTGGTCGGCTCGGGCTGAGGCGCGGGTTCTTCGAGTGGGGCCCAACCGAGGTGGCTGGGCGCGGGTTCGGGTTCCGGCGCCGGCGGAGGTGGGGGCGGGGGCGGCGGTGGCGGTGGTGGCGGTGGTGGCGGCGGCGCCGGTGGCGGTGGCGTCCAGGCCGGCGGCGCCTCGGCGAAGTGCCGCGGACGCTCCGGCTCCGGCTCCGGTTCGGGCTCTGGCTCTGGCTCTGCGGCCCTGTGGTGCGCGCCTGCGGCGCTTGGCTGCGGGGCGCCCCAGTCGAACTCGGGCGGATGGGGCTCAGCCGAGACGTCGATGATCGGGCTTTCGTCGGTCTGGGCGTTGAGGTCGTCACGGTAGCCGGCGTCGAGGCGGCCGGCGCCGAGCCGCCCGGAGGGGGATTCGTCACGCGCCCAATCGCTGTAAGCCCGCACGGTCGTGCGTTCGGTCTCCAGCGCGGGCCGGTCCGACAGCTCGGCGTCGAACAACACCTCCAGATGGCTGCGCAAGGCAGCAAGTTCGGCCCGCAGCGCGGCCACCTCGTCGGCAGCCTGGGCGCGCATCTCGGATACGAGCTCACGGCGCAGATGGGTTTCCACCGACAGCTCGTACTCGCGGCGGGCCGAGATCTCGCGCTCCAGCTGCAAGTCGTAGACCAACTTGAGGTCTCGCACCTTGGCCTGATCGGCGTCGCTCTGCCTGCGGTAGATCACGGACACGAACGCCGCCACCACGGCGGCCCACAACGCCAGGATGACCGCGAGTTTGAGCAATTCCACCCGGTTGGTGAACACCAAAGCGGAGCTGGCCGCGATCGCAAGGACCAGCAACGCACTCAACAGCACCCAACTCGGCCTGCGGCCGCTGCGCCGCGGCCGGGCGCTGCGGGCCAGATCGGTCATGGGCCAGACTGTACCCGGCACAGGTCACCTCGCGTGTCGACCGCAGCGGCGATTCGGCGCGCCGCCGCCGATGCGCCCTTAATCGGTTGCGGCGTCGGCGTTGTCCTCGGGCTCGTTCGGTGACTTGCAGCAATGCTGCAGCCAGAGCGCGGCGATGACCAGCGCCAGCGCGCACCCGGCCGCCACGACGGTGCCCGCGGTGTCCTCGCCCGCGACACGCAATGTCGAACGCCGTGGTAGCAGGTACAGGAGCACGCCCAACCACCAGCCGAGCACCAGCGCACCCACCCACGCCGACGCCTTGGCGATCACCACCGACCGGGCTACCGCCAGCGGATGCAGCCAACCCGGGCCGTCGCCGATCTGCCCGTCGCGGATCTTGGCGCGGATGTAGAAGGCCCAGACCGCCTCTGCGACCGCGACCGCGAGCAGCGACAGCCCCGTCCACACGGTGATCGGCGGAAACCACCGGTACAGCAGCAGCACCAGCAGATAACCGAGGACCACCATGATCGCCGTCGCGGCGGTCAGGTCGCGCATGCGAGTGGGGCCCATCAGCTCAGCGCCAGGTCGGTCGGTCGCACCCCGGCACGGTCGTCGGGGTCGAGCGTGGCGAGCAGGTCGTGCACCGGGCGGACGATGCCGTCGACGGTCAGCGTCGCGTCGGGTTCCACCGCAAGCCACGGGATGAGGACGAACGCACGCTGGTGCGCACGCGGGTGCGGCAACGTCAGATCGTCGTCGCCGCAGATCACCTCGCGGTCTCCGTCACGACAGGTGACCAGGTCCACGTCGAGCGTGCGGGGCCCCCAGCGTTCGGCGCGCACTCGATCGGCGGCGCGTTCCAGTTCCTGCGCACGCCGCAACCACCCGAGCGCGTCGCGGCCCGGATCCTCGGCGATCACCACGGCGTTGAGGAAGGGGTCCTGGGCCACCCCGCCCCACGGCTCGGTTTCGTAGACCGGCGATACCGCCCGCACCGCCTCGGCGAGCCCGTCGACGACCGACTGCAGCCGTGCCCGCCGGTCGCCGATGTTCGAGCCGATGGACAACACCACTGTCGTCATCCGCGATCCGCCTTCGGCTCCTCGCTGGAAGTCGTCATGCGCGATCCGCCTTCGGCTCCTCGCTGGAAGTCATGCGGTGCCGCCGGCCGTCGCCGCGGGACCGCCGAGCCACCACCGCGACGTCGGCGAAGTCCAACGGAATGGGTGCCCCCGGTTTGTGCACCGTGACCTCGGCCGCTTCCACGCGCGGGTCGGCCAGCACGGCGTCGGCGATCTCGCCCGCCACCGTCTCGATCAGGTTGCGCGCCGGACCCGCGACGATGTCGGCCGCCAGCTTCGCCAGCCCGCCGTAATCGATGGTGTCGGCCAGGTCGTCGCTGGCCGCGGCCGCTGTCAGGTCGGCCCATACCGTGATGTCGACGACGAACTCCTGCCCGTCGCGGCGTTCGTGCTCGTAGACACCGTGGTTGCCGCGAACGATCAAGCCGCGCAATTCGATTCGGTCAGCCACCGGAGTCCTTCCCCGTCTCCCCTGACCACGCCTCGAGCACCTTGAGCGCGTCGACCGAAGCTCGTACGTCATGCACCCGAACCCCCCACGCGCCGTGCAGACCGGCCAGCGCGGAGATCACCGCCGTCGCGGTCTCCCGCCCGGCGGGCGGCCGGGGTTCTCCGGCGACGTCGGCCAGCAGCGTCCCGAGAAAGCGTTTACGGGAGGCGCCGACGAGAACGGGGAACCCGGTGGCGACGAACTCCGGCAGTGCGCGCAGCAGCGCCCAGTTGTGTTGTCCGGTCTTGGCGAAACCCAGTCCGGGGTCGATGATCAGGCGGCCAGGGTCGACCCCGGCCGCCACCGCGGTGTCGGCGGTCGCCAGCAGTTCGGCCCGCACGTCGGCGACCACGTCGCGGTAGGCGGGCACCTCGTGCGGTCGTTCGGCGCCGACCGAGCGCCAGTGCATCAGCACCCAGGGCACCTTGGCGTCGGCCAGCAGCGGCGCCATGTTCGGGTCCGCGCGACCGCCGGAGACGTCGTTGACGATCTTGGCGCCGTTTTCCAGCGCGGCGCGGGCCACCTCGGCGTGCATGGTGTCGATGCTGACCGTGAGCCCTTGGGCGGCAAGCTCTTTGATCACCGGTAAGACGCGCGACGTCTCGATCTTGGGATCGATGCGGGTGGCGCCCGGCCGTGTCGACTCGCCGCCGACGTCGATGATCTGGGCGCCGTCGGCGGCCATCGCCAGTCCGTGTTCGACCGCGCGGTCACGGTCGAGGAACAGCCCGCCGTCGGAGAACGAGTCGTCGGTGACGTTCACGACCCCCATGACCTGTACGTGCGTCTCCCGGCGGACCATGGGGCTGGGCGGGGTCACTTCCGAAGGATGAGATCCAGCGCCTCGGCGCGCGATGCCGCATCGTGTTTGAACTGTCCGCGCACCGCCGAAGTGGTGGTGATGGCACCGGGTTTGCGCACGCCGCGCATCGCCATGCACAGATGCTCGGCTTCGATCACGACGATCACGCCGCGCGGATCGAGCTTGCGCATCAACGCATCTGCGATCTGTCCTGTCAACCGTTCCTGTACCTGCGGACGTTTGGCGTACAGGTCGACGAGGCGCGCGATCTTGGACAGGCCGGTCACCCGGCCGTCGGCGCCCGGGATATAGCCGACGTGCGCCGCGCCGTGAAACGACACGAGGTGGTGCTCACAGGTGGAGTACAGCGGGATCTGTTTGACCAGCACGAGTTCGTCGTGCTGCTCGTCAAACGTGGTGTCCAGCACGGTATCCGGGTCGGTGTACAGACCGGCGAACAACTCCCGATACGCCCGCGCCACCCGGGCCGGGGTCGCCTCGAGCCCGTGCCGGTCGGGGTCCTCGCCCACCGCGATCAGCAACTCCCGCACCGCCGCCTCGACGCGCGTCTGGTCGAATTTCGCGGGCGAGAAGGTCCCGGGTGAGGTCGTGACCGAATTGCGGTGCGACCGCGTCATTTAGCCTCCTGTCGGGCCGGGTGTCAGCCGTGCGTCGGGGGGTTGGACCGCCCGCTCGACCGTCCGGTGTCCTGGCCCTGATCGTCGTTCGGGTTCGGCGCCGGCTGCTGCGGATAGGGCTGCTGGTACGGCGGATACGGCGCAGCCGCACCGCCGGGGTGGTGCCATCCGGGATGCTGCGGCGGTGGGTACCAGTAACCCTGCGGCTGCTGCTGCGGTTGCTGCTGATGCTGCTGCGGCGGCCATCCGGGCGCATGCCAGCCCGCCGGGGCGCCGTAGTCCGGCTGGGTCGGGCCTGCAGCGGGAGCGCCGTTACCGCCGTGCCCGTTCACGCCGTTCTGGGCCTGCCGCGCGGCGGCTTCCTTGCTGGCTTGCGCGATCGCGGCCTTGAACGCCGGCTCGGGCACCGGTTTGGGCCATTCCTCGCCGCGTTCCATCGCCAGCTCGCCCGGCGTCTTGATCGGCGGCTTGTCGGACGGCACCCGGCCACCGAAGTCGTCGAACATGGTCAGCCGCGGACGCTTCTTGACCTCGCTGAAGATGGCCTCCAGCTCGCGGCGGTGCAGCGTCTCCTTCTCCAGCAGCTCGCCGGCCAGGACGTCGAGCACGTCGCGGTATTCGGTGAGGATCTCCCACGCCTCGGTGTGGGCGGCCTCGATGAGCTTGCGGACCTCGTCGTCGATGTCACGGGCCACCTCGTGGCTGTAATCGGCCTGGGTGCCCATGGTGCGGCCGAGGAACGGGTCGCCGTGCTCAGTGCCGTAGCGCACCGCGCCGAGCTTGGAGCTCATGCCGTACTCGGTGACCATCGCGCGGGCGATCTTGGTGGCCTGCTCGATGTCGGAGACCGCGCCGGTGGTCGGCTCGCGGAAGACCAACTCCTCGGCGGCGCGTCCGCCCATGGCGAACACCAGCCGGGCGATCATCTCCGAGCGGGTCATCAGGCCCTTGTCGTCCTCGGGCACCGACATCGCATGCCCGCCGGTGCGGCCGCGCGCCAGGATCGTCACCTTGTAGATCGGGTCGATGTCGGGCATCGCCCACGCGGCCAGCGTGTGCCCGCCCTCGTGATACGCGGTGATCTTCTTCTCGTGTTCGCTGATGAGGCGGCTCTTACGGCGCGGCCCGCCGACGACCCGGTCAACCGCCTCCTCCAGCGCGGGCCCGGTGATGACGGTGCCGTTCTCGCGGGCGGTGAGCAGCGCCGCCTCGTTGATGACGTTGGCCAGGTCGGCGCCGGACATGCCGACCGTCCGCTTGGCCAGCCCCTCGAGGTCGGCGTCGGGCGCCATCGGCTTGCCCTGCGAATGCACCTTGAGCACGGCCCGCCGGCCCGCCAGGTCGGGGCTGGTGACCGGGATCTGCCGGTCGAAGCGGCCCGGCCGCAGCAGCGCCGGGTCGAGGATGTCGGGCCGGTTGGTGGCGGCGATCAGGATGACGCCCTGCCGGTCGCCGAAGCCGTCCATCTCGACCAGCAGCTGGTTCAGCGTCTGCTCGCGTTCGTCGTGGCCGCCGCCGAGGCCGGCGCCGCGCTGACGGCCGACGGCGTCGATCTCGTCGACGAAGATGATGCACGGGCTGTTCTGCTTGGCCTGCTCGAACAGGTCACGAACCCGGGACGCGCCGACGCCGACGAACATCTCGACGAAATCAGAGCCCGAGATCGTGAAGAACGGCACGCCGGCCTCCCCCGCGACGGCGCGGGCCAGCAGCGTCTTGCCGGTGCCGGGCGGACCGTAGAGCAGCACGCCCTTGGGGATCTTGGCGCCCAGCGCCTGATACCTGCTGGGGTTCTGCAGGAAGTCCTTGATCTCGTAGAGCTCCTCGACCGCCTCGTCGACGCCGGCGACGTCGGCGAACGTGGTCTTGGGCATGTCCTTGGACAGCTGCTTGGCCCGCGACTTGCCGAACCCGAAGCCCATCCGGCCGCCGGTCTGCATCCGCGAGAACATCACGAACAGGCCGACCAACAACAGCAGCGGCAGCAGGTAGATCAGCAGTGAGCCGAGCATCGAGCCCTGGTTGACGACCGTGTTGACCTTGGCGCCCTTGCTCTGCAGGGCCTCGAACACCGTCACGCCGTAGCCGGTGGGGTACTTGGTGATGATCTTGTCGCTGTCGGAGGTGTCGGCGTTGCCGTTCTTGAGCTCCAGCCGCAGCTGCTGTTCACGGTCGTCGATCTGCGCGCTCTTGACGTTGTCGCCGTCGATCTGCGCGATCGCCACCGTGGTGTCGACAGGCTTGAACTCGCGGGTGTCGTCGCTGAAGTAGAAGAAGGACCAACCCAGCAGCAACAGGACCGCGATCACGGTCAGCGTGCGGATCACATTTTTGCGGTTCATCAAGCCTCGGCCTTCGTCGGCGTCATGTGTTTCGGCCGCCCGCGGCCGGTCTCCTTCCGATACGTGCAGCTAGGAACTTCCAGGCTACCGCGAGACCAACGAATCAAGGTTCCCGGCGGGTGCCGACCCCTTGCCGACGAACGTGGGTTACCCACACGCTTCGAGCGCCGGGGGCGTGCCGCAACCTCACACTCGGCCGACGGACTGTGCTTTGGTAGTGACCGTGCTCACCCCGACCGAGCGGTCAGTCGAAACCAACGGCGTGCGACTGCGGGTAGTGGAGGCCGGCGACCGTGGCGCCCCGCTGGTGGTGCTGGCCCACGGCTTCCCCGAACTGGCGTACTCATGGCGCCACCAGATCCCGGCGCTGGCCGAAGCCGGCTTCCACGTGCTGGCGCCCGACCAGCGCGGCTACGGCGGATCGTCGAAGCCCGATGCGATCGACGCCTACAACGTCGTCGAGCTCAGCGCCGACCTCGTGGGCCTGCTTGACGACGCCGGCGCGGAACGGGCGGCGATCGTCGGCCACGACTTCGGCGGGGTGGTGGCGTGGACGGCGCCGCTGCTGCATCCGGACCGGTTCGCCGGGGTGGCCGGGCTCAGCGTGCCGCCGGTGCCGCGGTCGCGGGTGCCGACCACCCAGGCGTTCCGCAGGCTCTTCGGCGACAACTTCTTCTACATCCTGTACTTCCAGGAGCCCGGGCCCGCCGACGAGGACCTCAACCGCGATCCGGCCACCACGATGCGCAAGCTGTTCGGCTCGTTGACCACCTCGGATGAGGCCGCCTCGCTGCGCATGGTCCAGCCGGGCCCAGAAGGCTTCATCGAGCGCATCCCCGAGCCGGCCGGCCTGCCCGACTGGCTGAGCCAGGACGAGTTCGACCACTACGTCGCCGAGTTCACCGAGCACGGGTTCACCGCGCCGCTGAACTGGTATCGCTGTTTCGATCTCAACTGGGAGCTGACCGCACCGTCGGGGATTCCAGCCGCCACCATCGCCGTGCCCGCCTTGTTCATCGGCGGCACCGCGGACCCGACGCTGGCCTATACGCCCCGCCACCGCGTGCGCGACCTGGTCTCCGGCGATTACCGCGAGGTGATGATCGAGGGCGCGGGCCACTGGATCCAACAGGAGCGTCCCACCGAGGTGAACGCCGAACTCATCGGGTTTCTCAAGCGATTGGAGATGTAGATGACGCGTCCGTTGAACTTCGGGGTGTTCATCACGCCGTTTCACCCCGTCGGCCAATCCCCCACCGTCGCTTTGGAATACGACCTCGAACGCACGGTGGCCCTGGATCGTCTCGGATACGACGAGGTCTGGTTCGGCGAGCATCACTCCGGCGGTTATGAGCTGATCGCCTGCCCGGAGGTGTTCATCGCCACGGCGGCCGAGCGCACCAAGCACATCCGGCTCGGCACCGGCGTGGTGTCGCTGCCCTACCACCATCCGCTGATGGTGGCCGACCGCTGGGTGTTGCTCGACCACATCACCCGCGGGCGCGTGATGTTCGGCACCGGCCCGGGTGCGCTGCCGTCGGACGCCTACATGATGGGTATCGATCCGGTGGACCAGCGCCGCATGATGCAGGAGTCGCTGGAGGCGATCCTGGCCCTGTTCCGCGCCGCACCCGACGAGCGGATCACCAGGACGTCGGACTGGTTCACGCTGCGCGACGCCGCGCTTCACATTCGGCCGTACACCTGGCCCTATCCCGAAATATCCACGGCAGCAATGATTTCACCGTCCGGCCCGCGGCTGGCCGGTGCGCTCGGCACCTCACTGCTCTCGTTGTCGATGTCGGTGCCGGGCGGATACGCCGCCTTGGAGAACACCTGGCAGGTCGTCGTCGACCAGGCCGAGAAGTCGGGCCGGCCGGAACCCGACCGCACCAACTGGCGGGTGCTGTCGATCATGCACCTGGCCGACACGCGCGAGCAGGCGATCGAGGACTGCACCTACGGGCTGCAGGATTTCGCGAACTATTTCGGCGCCGCCGGGTTCGTCCCGCTGTCCAACAGCGTCGAGGGCGAGGAGCAGTCCCCGCGCGAGTTCGTCGAAGAGTATGCGGCCAAAGGCAACTGCTGTATCGGCACCCCTGGTGACGCGGTCACCTACATCCACGACCTGCTCGAGCAGTCCGGCGGATTCGGGACCCTGCTTCTGCTCGGCCACGACTGGGCGTCACCGCAGGCGACGTACCACTCCTACGAACTGTTCGCCCGCGAGGTCATCCCGCACTTCAAAGGGCAGCTGAGTGCGCCGCGGGCGTCGCACGACTGGGCCAAGGACATGCGTGACCAGCTGCTCGGCCGGGCGGGTGAGGCGATCGTCAACGCGATCGCCGAACACACCGACGAACTCAAGAACCCGGAAAGCTGATGCGGGCCGCGGTATTGCGCGACGGGCGCATGGTGCTGCGCGACGACGTCCCCGAACCCGTGCCGGGACCCGGCCAGGTGCTCGTGGACGTCAAGGCGTGCGGCATCTGCGGATCGGATCTGCACTTCGCCAAGCACGGCGAGGAGATGGTGCGGCTCAGCGCCGAGATGTCGGGGCTGCCCGGCGGTGGCGGGATGCGGCTGGATCTGTCCCGTGACGTGTATCTCGGGCACGAGTTCAGCGCCGAGGTGATCGAGGCCGGACCCGACACCGACGCCCCCGCGCCGGGCACGACCGTCACGTCGGTTCCCGCGCTGCTGACCGCGACCGGAGTGGAGCCGATCGTGTACTCCAACACCACGATCGGCGGCTACGCCGAACGGATGCTGTTGTCGGCGCCGCTGCTGCTCACGGTGCCCGACGGGGTGGATCCGCGCCATGCCGCGCTGACCGAGCCCATGGCCGTCGGGCTGCACGCGGTGAACAAGTCGGCGATCTCGCGCGGCGAGACGGCGCTGGTGCTCGGCTGCGGGCCGGTGGGCATCGCGGTCATCGCCGCGCTGCGGCACCGAGGAGTGGAACACATTGTGGCCGCGGACTTCTCGCTGAAGCGACGGGAGTTGGCCCGCACGATGGGCGCCCACGAAACCCTCGACCCCGCGCAGGGTTCACCGTTCGACACCGCGGAGCCCGCGGTGGTGTTCGAGGCGGTCGGGGTGCCCGGCATCCTCAACGACCTACTGCGACGCGCACCCGCAGGCTGTCGGGTGGTGGTCGCAGGCGTGTGCATGGAGCCCGACACCGTGGTGCCGTTCTTCGGCACCGCCAAGGAGATCAGCGTGCAGTTCGTATTCGCCTACGACTTCAACGAGTTCGGCGAGGCGTTGCGGGCCGTCGCGGAGGGCGAGATCGACGTCGCGCCGCTGATCACCGGGGAGGTCGACCTGGCCGGGGTGGGCGCGGCGTTCGACGAGCTGGCGCAGCCCGACCAGCATTGCAAGGTCCTGGTGACACCCTGACGGTATCGTGCCAGGCATGCCGATCGCTGCACGAGTGAAGACGCCGACCAGACTGCTCGCCCTCGCCGCGGCGGGGCTCACCGTCGCTGTCGCGGGCTGCGACGCGACATCGGGGCCGGTCTCCAGCGAGCAGGGCGAGGCGCGGCACGTGACCGTGCAGGGTTCCGGCGAGGTGCAGGGCGAGCCGGACACTCTCAATGTCAACGCGTCCATCGAGTTCATCGCGCCCGATGTGACCGGCGCGATGAACCAGACCAGCGAGCGCCAGCAGGCGGTGATCGACGCGCTGGTCGACGCCGGCGTGGACCCCAAGGACATCAGCACCGCGCAGGTCAGCCTGCAGCCGCAGTTCGCGGGCGGCGGCGCGAACCCGCAGACCATCGTCGGCTACCGGGCCACCAACTCGATCGACATCAAGATCCGGCAGCTCGACGCGGCGTCGCAGGCGCTGGCGCTGATCGTCAGCAGCGGCGGCGACGCCACCCGGATCAACTCGGTGAACTACACGCTCGAAGACGACTCGCAGTTGGTCCGCGATGCCCGCGGCCGGGCGTTCGAGGACGCCAGGGACCGCGCCGAGCAGTACGCCGAGCTGTCGGGTCTGGATCTCGGCCAGGTCATCTCGATCTCGGAGGCCGGGGGCCAGCAGCAGCCGCCCACCCCGTTGCCGACTCCCCGCGGTGCCGAAATGGCCGCCGTACCACTGGAACCCGGCGAGCAGACGGTCGGATTCACCGTGACGGTGGTGTGGGAGCTCACCTGACGGGGCGAACTACCTTGGCGCGAGCAGACGCGTAGACCCCCTTGTTCCACCGCATTTGGGGGTTTTCACGTCTGCTCGGCGCTGCCAGGTGGACCCAGCTCGCGGGGGAAGGTTCAGTCCGCGGGCGCGATGTCCACCGGAATGCCGTTGAGCACAGCGGTTCCCGACAGCGGATCGAGCCGGTTACCGTCGTTGAGCTGGTTGACGTTGACGCCCGGTCGATTTGATGCGACCTCCTGCCCAGTCCCGCCGCGGTCGTGTCCCCAGCCGTGCGGCAGCGACACCACACCGCGGCGCATGCCCGGCTCCAACTCGATCGGTGCCAGGAGTTCACCACCGGGACCCTTGACGACGGCGACGTCGGTGAGGCCGAGCTCGGCGGCGTCGTCCGGGTGGATCCGCAGCGTGCATCGGTTGGATCCGCCGTTCAGCGCGGGCAGGTTGTGCATCCAGCTGTTGTTGGAGCGCAGGTGCCGCCGCCCGACGAGCAGGTAACCGTCGGCGCGCTCCCGAAGCGCCGCGCGTAGCCGCGGCACGTCGGCGGTCAACGGCTGCGGGGCGAGTTCGATTCGGCCCGTTGGGGTTCGCAACACCTGAGCCAGTCGCGGTCGCAGCGGGCCGAGGTCGATGCCGTGCGGGGCGGCCTTGAGCCGGGCCAGCGTCAGCCCGTCAGGTTTGGCGCCGAACGCGTCACCGTACGGGCCGATGCGCAGCATCATGTCGAGGCGGCGCTCGTAACCGGGGCCGTCTTCGAGCATCGCGGTCAGGTCCTCGACAGGGCGGCCGGCGACGGGCGAGTGCGGATCGCCGCTCTGGGCGGCCAGCGTCGTGGCGATCACCTGCTCGTCGACCAGCGCCGGATCACCGTCGACGCCAACCCCGTACAGGACCAACGCGATTCGCGCCAGGATCTCGCATTCGTCGGGGCGGTCGCCCAACGGCAGCGCGGGCGGTGAGTACCTGGCGTTGTTGCGCACCGCCAGATTGTTGAGCGCGAAGTCGAAGTGTGCGCTGCGCGACGGCGGCGGGGGCGGCAGGATGACGTCGGCGTGGCGGGTGGTCTCGTTGAGGTACGGGTCGATGGAAAGCATGAAGCCGAGCCCGTCGAGCGCACGGTCGAGGCGGTCGCCGTCGGGCGCGGACAACACCGGGTTGCCCGCGATGGTGATCAGCGCCTTGAGCTGGCCGTCGCCAGGGGTCTCGATCTCCTCGGCCAGCGCCGCGGCCGGAAACTCCGAGAGCACCTCGGGGTGCCCCGAGACGCGGCTGTGCCAGCGCCCGGTGCGAAATCCGCGGCCGGCCTTCGGCGGTCGCGGCGCCGGAGCGACCGGCGACAGCGGGAACATCGCCCCGCCGGGCCGGTCGAGGTTGCCGGTCAGGACGTTGACGACGTCGACGAGCCAGCTGCCGATCGTGCCGAATTCGACTGTGGACGTGCCGATTCGGCCGTAGACCGCCGCTGACGGCGCGGCCGCGATTTCCCGGGCCAGCAGCCGGATGTCCTCGGCGGGCACATCGCAGTACGGTGCGACGGCCTCCGGGGCGAAATCCGCCGCCAGGGCACGCACGTCGTCGATGCCGTTGACGGAGTCCACCAGCGCGCCGAGGGCGACGAGGTCCTCGTCGAACAGGGTGTGCACGACGGCGAACAGCAGCGCCGCGTCGGTGCCCGGCCGCGGGGCGAGGTGGCGGTCGGCCATTTCGGCGGTGCGGGTGCGGGCCGGATCGATGACGACGAGGCGGCCGCCCCGGTTGCGCAGCGCGCGCAGCTTGCCGCCGAAGTCGGCGGCGGTGGCCAGACTGCCGTTGGAGACAAGCGGATTCGCGCCGATGATGACCAGGTAGTCGGTGCGGTCAAGGTCGGGAACGGTGAACGCGACGGGGCTGCCGAACATGTGGCCCAGCGCGACGTGCTTGGGCATCTGGTCCAGGGTGCTCGCCGAGTAGACCTGGCGCGTGCCCAGCGCCCGCACGATCAACGGCGGGTAGAGGGCGCCGGCGACCGTGTGCGCGTTCGGGTTGCCCAGATACACGCCGACCGACGGCCCGCCGTACTCGGCGACGACGGCACCGAGCCGGTCGGCGACCGTCTCGAACGCGTCCTCCCAACTGGTTTCGGTCAGCTCGCCGCCGCGCCGCACCAGCGGCCTGGTGAGCCGGTCGGGGTCGTTGTCGAGTTCGGCGAAACTGGCCCCCTTCGGGCAGATGAACCCCTTGCTGAAGACGTCATCGCGGTCGCCGCGGGCGCCGGTGACCCGGCCGTCCTCGATCGTCAACGTCAGGCCGCAGGTGGCCTCGCACAGCGGGCAGATTCGGAGGGCCATGTCCTCATCTTGCGCCGAGATCGACGTTTTGCACGATTCTTCTCGCACTTTGGCGCCCGTTTGTCCCTTTGGGCAGTTCTAGCCCTGTTCGTAGACCTTGGGGTCGAGCGTGCCGATGTAGCTCAGGTCGCGGTAGCGCTCGGCGTAGTCCAGGCCGTAGCCGACGACGAACTCCTTGGGAATGTCGAACCCCACGTAGGCGATGTCGACGTCGGCGCGCACCGCGTCGGGCTTGCGCAGCAGCGCGCACACCTGCAGCGAGCGCGGCCGCCGCGACGCCAGGTTGCGCAGCAGCCACGACAGCGTCAGCCCGGAGTCCACGACGTCCTCGACGATCAACACGTCGCGGTCGTGGATGTCGCGGTCGAGATCCTTGAGGATGCGCACCACCCCCGACGACGACGTCGACGAGCCGTACGAGCTGACCGCCATGAACTCCAGCTGCGTCGGCAGCGGGATCGCGCGGGCGAGGTCGGTGACGAAGAACACCGCGCCCTTGAGGACGGTGACGAGCAGCAGATCCTGCCCGTTCGGCGCGACCGCTTCGCGATAGTCGTCGCCGATGCGGGCGCCGAGCTCGGCGACCTTGGCCTGGATCTCGTTGGACGGAAGCAGCACAGACTTGATGTCGCCGGAGTACAGCTCGGTGGATTGCTCAGCCACGCCCACAGCGTGCCATGGGAGCGATCCTGCGACCAAGGCGCGGGTGCCTCAGACCGGTTCGGTGTGCAGGCTCAGCACGCCGTCGCGGCGCGTCGCGATCAGCCGCTGGTTGCGAAGCGGCGAGCCCACCGCGACGCCGCCCTGCCCCCGCCACGCCATCACCAGCGTGTCCACCCCGCGAATGTGCTTGGCGGTCAGACCGCTGGCCCCGCCTGCGAGCAGCCAGCCGCGAATGACCCGCAGCCGGATGGCCTCCGGCAGCACGGCCAGCCGCGACGTGTCGAGGCCGGCGTCGACACGGGCCTCGGTCAGCGCTTGGCGCGCCAGCTCGTCCAGCGCGTCGGTGTCGGCGCGCAACGCGGCCGCGGTGCGGGCCAGCGCCTCGGCCACACCGCCGCCGAGGACGTCCTCGAGCAGCGGCAGCACCTCGGTGCGCAACCGCACCCGGGTGAACCGCGGGTCGGTGTTGTGCGGGTCCTCCCACGGCGTCACGCCGAGCTCTGCACACGCCTGCCGCGTCACGCTGCGACGCACCTCCAGCAGCGGACGACCCCACGGCGGGTCGTTGGGCCGCATTCCGGCGATCGAGCGCGGCCCCGAGCCGCGACCGAACCCCAGCAGCACGGTTTCGGCCTGATCGTCGAGCGTGTGGCCGAGCAACACCGGCGCGCCGTCGCGGGCGTCGTCCAGTGCCCGGTACCGCGCGGTGCGCGCCGCGCCCTCCGGTCCGCCTTCGGTGCCGACGTCGACGCGGATCACCTCGGCGCCAACGCAGCCCAGCGTCAGCGCCTGATCGCGAGCGGTCGCGGCCACCGCGGCGGAGTCCGGCTGCAGCTGGTGGTCGACGACGAGCGCGGTGGTCGGCTTCAGTTTCGCCGCCACCGCCGTCAGCGCCAGCGAGTCGGCGCCGCCCGACAGCGCCACACACCAGTGCTCGTCGGCGGGGCAGAAGTTTCGGGCGAAGGCGGCGACGGCCTTGTGCAGCGCCGCTAGAGCACCCGGTCGATCCATCGTTGCGGCTCGTCGATTTCACTTGGCAGCGGCAGGGTTTCGGGACCCGACCACACGGCGTTGAACCGGTCCATTCCCACCTTGGACACGACGTGGTCGACGAACGCCTTGCCGCGGGTGTATTGGCTGAGCTTCGCGTCGAACCCCAGCAGCGCACGCACCAGCCGCTGCAGCGGCGGTTGTTTGCGGCGGCGTCGCTCGTCGAAGCGGTGCCGGATGGTGGCCACCGACGGCACCACCGCGGGGCCCACGGCGTCCATCACGTGATCGGCGTGACCCTCCAGCAGCGTGCCCAGCACCAGCAACTGGTCCAGCGCCTTGCGCTGCGGTTCGGATTGCACGGCGCGCAGCAGGCCGAGAACACCAGACGAATTCGGTTCGGCGGCATCGCTTTCAGCGTTGGCGCGCCGGTCCCGGACGAACTCGGCCAGCCTACCGACCACCTCGGTGACATCGTTCTGGGTTTCGTCGGTGAGCACCGCGAGCGCGCGCGACATGTGGTCGGCCAGCCACGGGTTGGCCCGGAACTGCACCCGGTGGGTGACCTCGTGCAGGCACACCCAGAGCCGGAAGTCGTAGGGCTGCACCCGCAGTTGGCGTTCCACCGCGATCACGTTCGGGTACACCAACAACAGCTCGCCGCCGCCGCAGCCGAACGGGTCGTACTGGCCGAGAATGCCCGAGGACACGAACGCCAGTACGGCACCGGTCTGCGCGCCGGTGATCCGGCCGGTGAGGAACCCCGGGCGCCCGTCGTCTAGGCCGCCGGTCATCACGCGCATCGAGTGGGTGGCGGCGCGCACCCACTGCGGGCGGTCGACGATACGCGCGTCGGGGATTTCGCCGCCCTCGGTGAGCCCGGTGACGTCGCGCACCGGGATTTCCGCCGACCGCGACGCCTCGCTGAGTTGCTCGATGACCTGCTGGCGGGTGTAGTCGGTGGTGACGGGACCGGGCCTGGCCAGTCTGGCGCCGACGGTGGCGGCGAACTCCCAGTCGACGGCGCGCCCGACGGTGAGCTTGGTCTCGGTGGCCGGACTCATGCGCTGCACCCGCACGACCGCAGGGTCGCGGCGACAGTGTCGAGCGCGACCAGACCCATCGGGCCGGCGTGGTTGGAGATGAAGGCGAACGTCAACGCCCGCCCGCCCGCGTCGGTGAGGAATCCCGCCAGCGTGTTGGTTCCGGTCAACGACCCGGTCTTGGCGCGCAGGAAACCCGCTGCCTCCCGGCTGAATTCGGTGCCGAGGAAGCGGTTGGACAGCGTTCCGCTGCCGCCGGCGATCGGCAGCAGATCCACCAGCGGCCGCAGCCGGGGCTGCTCGTCGCCGACCGCGACGCTGACCACCTCGTCAAGCGTCTTGGCGGTGAGCCGGTCATCGACGGACAACCCGCTGGAGTCGAACAGCCGCGCTCTGGTGGTGTCGATTCCGGCGGCCTTCAACTCGCCCAGCACCGCACTTGCGGCGCCGTCGAAACTCTGCGGCTTGCCGACCGCGGCGGCCACCTCACGTCCGATCGCCTCGGCCATCACGTTGTCGGAGGCGTTCATCATCTCCCGCAACCGGTTGATCAGGGGAGGCGACTGCACGGCCGCGATCTCCTTGCCGCCCCGCGACGGGCCGGGCAACACGGTGACCTTCGCCGGATCGACTTCCAGCGCCACGGCCAGCGCGCGGCCCGCGTCCAGCGCGGGCGTCTTCGACCGGGTCGAGTCGACGCTGACCGGCTGGGTGCGGCCGGCGTCGAGCATCACCGACTCCATCGGCGCGATGTCGCCGCCGTCGATGTCACCCGGATCCCAGCCGTGCGCCATCGTCGGCCCGCTGTAGGCGCTGACGTCGACCTCCACGGCCGTCGCGTCGATGCCGGCGCGGCGCACCTGCTCGGCCAGGTCGCTGATGCGCGCGGCATCCCGGTACCAGGTCTCCTGGCCTTCGGGCGCGGCCGACAGCGTCGGGTCACCGCCGCCTTTGAGCACGACCACGCCCGGTTTGTCGCCGGTGAACACCCGGGTGGTCAGCCGGGCGTCGCGGTCGAGGGCCAGCAGCGCGGCGGCCGCGGTGAGCGTCTTGTTGGTGGACGCGGGCTGCATCGGGACGTCGGCGCCCTGCGCCCACAGCTGCTCGCCGGTGATCGCGTCGGCGATGCGGCCGGTGAAGTGGCCGAGGTTCGGGTCGGCCAGGGCCGGGGCCAACACGGCCGCCAGCCGGTCGGGCCGGGGTTTGGGCGCGGACTCCGACACCGGCACGACGCCCGGGGCGGCGGTGGCGGCGGGCGGCGTCGGTTTGATCGCCGCCGCGTCGGTGTGCCCCGTCGTCAGCACGGCCGCCGTGGCAACCACGACGGCGACCAGCACCAGCACCGCCACACCGACCAGCACCTGGGTCGATGGCCCCCACCTCGTGGGCCGCATAACTCTCCTGATCTGTCGACCGCCCCGTACAGCAGCGTATCGCTCCATTAGGGTGTTCCCCGACCGCAAGACAGTGTGCACAGGGCAAGGAGCCGCCGGTGGAGTTCGACGTAGTCATCGAGATCCCGAAGGGTTCGCGCAACAAGTACGAGGTGGACCACGACACCGGACGCGTGAAGCTGGACCGCTACCTCTACACCTCGATGGGCTATCCGACCGACTACGGATTCATCGACAACACCCTCGGCGAGGACGGGGATCCGCTGGACGCCCTCGTGCTGTTGGCCGAGCCGCTGTTCCCCGGTTGCCTCGTGGAGGTGCGTCCGGTGGCGATGTTCCAGATGACCGACGAGGCCGGCGGCGACGACAAGGTGCTGTGCGTGCCCGCCGGCGACAAGCGCTGGGACCACATCCAGGACCTCGCCGACGTGCCCGAGCAGGTGCTCGAAGAGGTCAAGCACTTCTTCGTGCACTACAAGGACCTCGAGCCGAACAAGTTCGTCAAGGCCGCCGACTGGGTGGGACGCGACAAGGCCGAGGCCGAGGTCAAGGCATCGATCGATCGGTTCAAGACGCAGGCGCACTGACCGGCTCAACCGACATTTTCGATGCGGCACAGCTGCATTCGGTGTCTTGGGACGCCGCATTGCGCGGCGGGCGTCAACGCGCCGCTCGCACCGACCTGGCGTAGTTCATCGCCGGTTTCTCGACGAGGTAGTAGGTCACGCTCGCGGCGAGAACCGTCACGCCGAGTAGGACGGCGATGTTGAAGAGCATGCCCGGCAACGTGTCGCCTGCCATCCAGCCGAGTTGGCCGAGCAGCAACAACAGCGGAAAATGCCACAGATACGCCGACAGCGAGATCTCGCCGACGTAGCGGATCGGTCGCACGTCGAGGGCGCGCGCCAGCTTGGACTTCTGCCCTCGCGCCAGCGGAACGACGACGACGAGGATCATCAGCGCGGCGACCACCCCCACCACCGCGGTGACGAACGACACCGCGACCACGAACATCGCGGCGCCCACCACCAGGACCGGAAGGATCGCCGTGGCACTGAGCACCCGGATGCGTCGGGCCACCCGGTCCGCCAGCGCGCCGTGCTCGATCGCGACGAACACCACCGCGGCGAACATGCCCATCGCGAAGTTGTCGGCGTTGGCCAGCAGGCTCCTGGTGAACACCGCGGCGATGTTCGGGCCCCAGTTCAGCAGGATGAAGTCGGAGGTCCCCGCGTAGCGATTGACCAGGGGGGTCAACGCGCGGCCCAGCAGCCCGATGCCCAGCAGGAGGGTGGGCGCAACCAGCGCCACCAGGTACGGGTCGCGCCTGCCGCGGCGGTGCATCCGAAAGATCACCCAGCCCAGCAGCGGAAGCGTGAGGTAGAACGCGTATTCCAGGGTCAGCGACCACGACGGGCCGATGCCGGTCTGGATGTAGGCCGGAATGTAGGTCTGCACGAGCGCCAGGTTGGCCAGCAACTCCGCCGGGTCGGTGATCATGCCGATCCCGGTGCGTGCGTCATCGGGCATCAATGCCGCGTTCTCACGATAGGAAAGCCGCAACACAAAATTGACGATCAAGAAAATTACGAGATACGCCGGCATGATTCGGGCAAGCCGGTGGATCGCGTAATCGCGCACGTTCGGCATCCGGACGCGCCGATCTTGAGCGGCGAGGTTTCGCACGTACGGCAAAAACAATAGAAAGCCGCTGAGCACGAAGAAGTACACCAGGGAGAAGCCGAACAAGTTGGTCTTCCAGGTGTCGGCGGTGTTCTTCGTGTAATAGCCGGTCACATGGGTGATGGCAATGCTCAGGCACAGCAGACCCCGGACACCGTCGAGGCCGATTATGCGTGCCCTCTTGGGTTTTCGCTCGGCGTCGGAGCTTGCCTGTGTGCCTGATGCTGCGCTGCCTTTCGTCGCCTCGGTCGTCATCGCGATCGACGGTCCGCGCCAGAGGTGACGTCACGCACGAAAGGCCCCGCTTTCTTCGAAGATGATTCCGACAGCTAACTCCGTCGACATCGTAAGACAAGGCGCCGAATTCGCGAAACCTTAATTAGCCGACAGGTTCCGACGCAGGTTCCGACGAAAATGGCATTGGCCAAGCTCCAGAAGCAGTACTTGCTGCGCCAATTTCCAGTTATATTCGACCTGAAACGGTTCGCCTAACAGCATTTTTAGCCCGGCTAGCTAGTGTCCAGCTAACCCTGGCGGGGGTGCGGCTCGGGCTCGGGTTCGTCCGCGCCCGCCTCGGCGCCGTTCTTCTTCACGTCGTGCACCCGGGTCTTGTACAGGCTGGCCACGGTGGTGATGATCAGCGTCACCACGATGACGCCGAGGCTGACCAGGGTGGGGATCTCCGGCACCGGCACATGCTCGCCGCCGTTGATGAACGGCACCTCGTTCTCATGCAGCGCGTGCAGCACCAGCTTCACGCCGATGAACGCGAGGATGAACGCCAGCCCCTGCGACAGGTAGACCAGCCGCTTGAGCAGGTCGCCCAGCAGGAAGTACAGCTGTCGCAACCCCATCAGCGCGAACACGTTCGCGGTGAACACCAGGTACGGCTCCTGGGTCAGACCGTAGATCGCGGGAATCGAGTCCAGCGCGAAAATCAGGTCGGTGGTGCCCAGCGCGACGATGACGAGGAACATCGGCGTCATCACCCGCTTGCCGTTCTCCCGCACCCACAGCCGCAGGCCGTCCCAGGTGTCGGTGAACTTCAAGTGCTTGCGGGCGAAGCGCACCACGCGGTTCTCCGCGTCGTCGTCGTGATCGGTGTCGCGCACGAGACCGAACGCGGTGTAAAGCAGGAACGCACCGAAAATGTAGAAGACCCAAGAGAACTGGTTGATCGCGACGGCGCCGAGCGCGATGAAGATACCGCGGAAGATCAGTGCCAGGATGATGCCGACGAGCAGGGCCTGCTGCTGGTAGATCCTCGGCACGTTGAAGCTGGCCATAATGATCAAGAAGATGAACAGGTTGTCCACCGACAGGCTGTATTCGGTGAGCCAGCCGGCGAAGAACTCCAGCCCGAACTGGCTGCCGTGGAAGAACCAGGTCCACAGCCCGAACGCCACCGCAAGACCGATGTAGATCGACAGGTACGTTCCGGTCTCGCGCCGGGTCGGTTCATGCGGCCGGCGGCCGATCACCACCACATCGAACAGCAAGACGGCGATCGTCACGCTCAGCGTGATCGCCCACTCGAGCCCGCTTACGTTCACAAAACCTCCGGTCGTCAAAGCGCCGGAGGTCTCTTCCACCGCCACGACCCGTCGTGTCAGCCCGCGGTACCGGTCGCCCGATGACGGCCGACGTGATGACGATACCGCGACGAAGGAATACCCCTCCAGCGGCGAGTCTGCCAGGTGGTCTCCCCGACGCGAAATTCGAACCGAGGAATACCCGCCGAACCAGCGGTTACACCCCCGGCCGATGCGCTGTCGCGACCATCGCCGCCGTCGTTGTCACAATTGTGTTCAGCCACCGTGCGGCGCCGGGGCACGGGCGGGTCGGCTTAGTACTTTGTAGGCGTGACTGGGGATTTTGTTCCGGAGGTGCCCCCTCAGTACGCACTGTCGTCGTACGCACCGCCACCGCGCACGCTCATCGACATCCTTTACGAGACCGCGCAACGTCATCCCGACGCGCCGGCGCTCGACGACGGCACCGTGCAACTGACCTACGCCGAGCTGATCGCCGACATCGAGGAAACCGTCGACTGGCTGGCCGCCCGCGGAATCGGCCGGGGCGACCGCATCGGCATCCGCATGCCCTCGGGCAGCTACGCGCTGTACGTGGCGATCCTGGCGACGCTGGCCACGGGCGCCGCCTACGTGCCGGTGGACGCCGACGATCCGGTGGAGCGCGCCGAACTGGTGTTCACCGAGGCCGACGTGGTGGCGATCATCACCGAGCAGGGCCTGGTCCGCGGTCCCGGCTCCTCGCGGGGTTGGCGTGCCGTGCGGCCGCTGGCCCGAGACGACGCGTGGATCATCTTCACCTCGGGATCCACCGGGACGCCGAAAGGTGTTGCGGTGACCCACCGCAGCGCGGCGGCCTTCGTCGACGCCGAAGCGCAACTCTTCCTGCAGGACAACCCGCTCGGCCCGGGCGACCGGGTGCTGGCCGGGCTGTCGGTGGCGTTCGACGCGTCCTGCGAGGAGATGTGGCTGGCCTGGCGGCACGGCGCCTGCCTGGTGCCCGCACCCCGCTCGCTGGTGCGCAGCGGTGTCGATCTGGGGCCGTGGCTGGTCTCGCGCGACATCACGGTCGTCTCGACGGTGCCGACACTCGCGGCGCTCTGGCCCGCCGAGGCGCTGGAGGCCGTGCGGCTGCTGATCTTCGGCGGTGAAGCCTGCCCGCCGGAGCTGGTCGAGCGGCTCGCCGTGGATGGCCGCGAAGTCTGGAACACCTACGGCCCGACGGAGGCCACCGTCGTCGCCTGCGCGGCCAAACTGGACGGACGCGGCCCGGTGAGCATCGGAATGCCGCTGGCCGGGTGGGACCTGGCCGTAGTGGACGCGCGGGGTCAGCCGGTGTCCTACGGCGAGGTGGGCGAGCTGGTGATCGGCGGCGTCGGCCTGGGCCGCTACCTGGACCCCGACAAGGACAGCGAGAAGTACGCGCCGATGCCGACGCTCGTGTGGTCGCGCGCCTACCGCAGCGGCGACCTGGTGCGGTTGGAATCCGACGGGCTGTACTTCGTGGGCAGGGCCGACGACCAGGTCAAGATCGGCGGGCGTCGCATCGAGCTCGGCGAGGTGGACGCCGCGCTGGTCAACCTGCCCGGAGTCAGCGGCAGCGCGGCCGCGGTACGCCAGACTTCAAGTGGCACAACGGTTCTAGTCGGATACGTCGTCAGCGCCGACCCGACGTTCGACCTCGGTGACGCACGCTCGAGGCTGGCCCAGATGCTGCCCGCCGCCCTGGTGCCGCGGCTGGTGCGCGTCGACGAGCTGCCGACCCGTACGTCGGGCAAGGTGGACCGCGACGCGCTGCCGTGGCCGGTGCCCGGCGGCGACGGTGAGAAGACGCCGGACCTGACCGGCACGGCGGGTTGGGTGGCCGAGTTGTGGCGGGAGGTGCTGGCGGCACCGATCACCGGTCCCGACGCCGACTTCTTCGCGCTCGGCGGCGGCTCGCTGGCCGCGGCGCAGCTGGTCTCGACGCTGCGCGAACGCTATCCACAGGTGACCGTCGGCGACCTCTACGACCATCCCCGGCTGGGGTCGTTCGCGGATTTCCTCGACGAGCTCGCGCCGCCTCCGGTGGCCGAGCCGCGCACCGTCGAACCGCTGCCGGGTCTGACCCAGGCGGCCCAGCTCGTGCTGTCGTTGCCGCTGGCGACGCTGACCGGCCTGCAGTGGGCGGTCTGGCTGGCCCTCGCGAACAACGTCGCGGCCGCGGTCCTGCCGTGGGTCCGCCCGATCGACTGGTGGTGGGTGGCAGTGGGTTTCGTGCTGTTCGTCACCCCGCTGGGCCGGATGGGCATCGCGGCGCTCGGCGCCCGGATGCTGCTCGGCGGCCTGCAACCCGGCACGTATCGCCGCGGTGGGCCGGAACATCTGCGGGTGTGGGTGGCCGAACGGTTGGCGCAGGCCAGCGGCGCCGAAAACCTCGCGGGCGCACCGTGGTTGGTGTTCTACGCACGCGCACTGGGCAACCGGGTCGGCAAGGGCGTCGATCTGCACTCCACCCCGCCGGTGACGGGAATGCTCAGGCTCGGCCACCGCAGCGCGGTCGAACCCGAAGTGGATCTGGCCGGGCACTGGATCGACGGGGACCATTTTCACGTCGGCCCGATCACGGTCGGCAACGACGCCAGCATCGGCGCGCGCAGCACACTGCTGCCAGGGGCCGTCGTCGGCAAGAACGCCGATGTGGCACCCGGTTCCGGGGTGCACGGCAAGGTCAAGAACGGCCAGTACTGGAAGGGCTCCCCAGCGGCGAAGGCGGGCAAGGTTCGCCATCCATGGCCCGAGCAGCGGCCGTCACCCGCGCCGCTGTGGGCCGCGGTCTACGGCGTGACGTCGATGCTGTTGGGTGGGCTGCCGCTGGTGGCGCTCGGTGCCGGGCTGGTCGTGATCGGCTGGGCCGTGCGCGACACCGCGTCGGTGACCGCGGCGATCGGGCCCGCGCTGCTGTGGGCGCCGGCGGCGACGCTGGTCGCGGTGCTCACTTACGCCGCGCTGACGCTGATCGGGGTGCGGATGCTCTCGGTCGGGCTGCGCGAGGGCTATCACCCGGTGCGTAGCCGGGTGGGCTGGCAGGTGTGGGCCACCCAGCGGCTCATGGACGCGGCGCGCACTTACCTTTTCCCGCTGTACGCGAGCCTGCTGACACCCTGGTGGCTGCGTGCGCTCGGCGCCGAAGTCGGGCGCGGCACCGAGATTTCGACGGTGCTGCTGACACCGAAGTTCACGGTGATCGAGGACGGCGCGTTCGTGGCCGACGACGCCATGGTGGCGTCCTACGAGTTGCGAGGCGGCTGGCTGCACGTGGCGAAGGCGCGGGTCGGTAAGCGCGGGTTTCTCGGCAATTCCGCGATCGTCCAGCCGGGACGCAAGGTGCCCGACGACGGCCTGGTGGCGGTGTTGTCGGCGGCGCCGCCCAAGGCCAAGGCGGGCTCGTCGTGGCTGGGCAGCCCGCCGGTTCGGTTGCGCCGCAGGCCCACCGCGGCCGACACGCAGCGCACGTTCGATCCGCCGTCGCGCCTGAAGGCCCAGCGCGCGCTGGTGGAGGCCTGCCGGATCGTTCCACTGATCGTGACGTTCGCGATCGGTGTCGCGGTGCTGCTCGGCCTGCAGTGGTTGGCCACCGAGTTCGGTTGGCTGTGGGCCGCCTTGGGCAGCGGCGTGGTGTTGCTGGTGGCGGGCGCGCTGGCGGGAGCGGTCGCCGTGGCCGCGAAATGGGCGGTGCTGGGCCGTATCCGCGCCGGGCAGCATCCGTTGTGGTCGTCGTTCGTGTGGCGCAACGAGGTTTCGGACAGCTTCGTGGAGACCGTCGCCGCGCCGTGGTTCGCCCGTTCCGCAAGCGGCACGCCGGTGATGAACTGGTGGCTGCGAGCGCTGGGCGCGTCGATCGGGCGCGGCGTGTGGTGCGAGACGTACTGGTTGCCCGAGGCCGACCTGGTCACGATCGAGGACGGGGCCACCGTCAACCGGGGGTGCGTGGTGCAGACCCACCTGTTTCACGACCGGATCATGGTGCTGGACACCGTCGTCCTCGAAGAAGGTTCGACGCTGGGACCGCACTGCGTCGCCCTGCCCGCATCGCGTATCGGGGCGGGCGCCACTGTCGGGCCTGCCTCGCTCGTCATGCGCGGCGACAAGGTGCCGGCCTTCACCCGGTGGCTGGGCAACCCGATCGCGCCGTGGGAGGTACTGCGCGCCAAACGCGGAGGCAAATCGCGAGCCAAGGCCAGGAAGTCAGAGAACACCGCAGCGTGACGGAGATCATCGACCCCTACCTGCCGAACAGCGGCAATTCCGGCTACCGGGTCTCCCGTTACGACCTCGACCTCGAATACAAGGTCGCGACAAACCGGCTCTCCGGGACGGCCACCATCACCGCGGTGACGTCGGCGCCGCTGCGCACGTTCACACTCGATCTGTCCGGGGCGCTGTCGGTTTCGAAAGTGGCCGTCAACGATGCGCGCCCCACCAAGTTCCGCGCGTCGGCGGGCAAGCTGCACATCACCTTGGCGCAGGAACTGCCCGCCGGCGCCGCGATGACGATCGTCGTGCGTTACGGCGGCCACCCGCGACCGATCCGATCCCATTGGGGCGACGTCGGATTCGAGGAACTCACCGACGGTGCGCTGGTGGCGGGCCAACCCAACGGCGCGCCGACGTGGTTCCCGTGCGACGACCGGCCCAGCGCCAAGGCCGGCGTCCGTGTCCGGATCCGCACCGAAAGCGCCTACTATGCCGTCGCCAACGGCAAGCTGATCTCGCGGCAAGCGCACGCCGGGATGACCACGTGGACCTACGAACCGCCCGAGCCGACCTCCACATACCTGGTGACCTTGCAGATCGGACGCTACGACCGATATCCGGTGTCCGAGAACGGTGTTCCGATCAACGCGGTGCTGCCCGAGCGGCTGCGCGAGAACTTCGCCTCCGACTTCGCCCGTCAGCCGCAGATGATGCAGTTGTTCTGCGAGCGGTTCGGGCCTTATCCGCTCGCCGATGGGTACACCGTCGTCGTCACCGACGACGAGCTCGAGATACCCCTTGAAGCACAGGGAATCTCGATCTTCGGCGCCAACCACTGCACCGGCAGGGGCCGCGCCGAGCGGCTCATCGCCCACGAGCTGGCCCATCAGTGGTTCGGCAACTCGGTCACCGTCGAACGCTGGCAACACATCTGGCTGCACGAAGGGTTCGCCTGCTACGCCGAGTGGTTGTGGTCGGAACACTCCGGAGGACGCAGCGCCGCCGAATGGGCACGGCACCATCACCAGCGGCTGGCCGATGCGCCGCAGGATCTGGTGCTGGCCGACCCGGGGGTCGCCGACCTGTTCGACGACCGGGTCTACAAGCGCGGCGCCCTGACCCTGCACGTGCTACGGCAAAGCATCGGTGACCGCAACTTCTTTGCGCTGCTTCGGGATTGGACCCAGCGTTACCGGCACGCCACGGTCGCCACCGACGATTTCACCGAGCTGGCGTCGCACTACGCCGACGAGTCGCTGCACCCCTTGTTCGAGGCCTGGCTGTACAAACAGGCACTGCCCGCGCTGGAACCGTCGTCGTGACCGACGCCGGAACACCCACCGGTCCGGTCACGCGAGGCAGCGTGGCACGGGTCGGGCTGGCCACCGCGGCGTCGGCGCTGTGCGGATACACGGTGCTGTATCTGGCCGCGCGTGATCTCGAGCCCTCCGGTTTCGCGGTGTTCGGGGTGTTCTGGGGCGCGTTTGGCCTGGTCACCGGCGCCGCGTTCGGCCTGCTGCAGGAGGCCACCAGGGAAGTGCGCTCGGCCGGCTACGTCGAGGTCGCCGAAGGGCCGCGCACCCATCCGATCAAGGTGGCGGCCATGGTCGGGGTGGTCGCGGCGGTGCTGATCGTCACCACGTCACCGCTGTGGTCGGCGCAGGTGTTCGTCGAGGCGCGCTGGCTCAGCGTCGCGCTACTGGCCGCCGGGCTGGCCGGGTTCTGTCTGCACGCCGCGCTGCTGGGCATGCTCGCCGGGCTGAACCGGTGGACCCCCTACGGCGCGCTGATGGTCACCGACGCCGGGCTGCGGGTGGTGGTGGCCGCGGCGACGTTCGTGGTCGGGTGGGAACTGGTCGGCTACCTCTGGGCCACGGTGGCCGGCGCGGTGGCCTGGCTCATCATGCTGGTCGTCTCGCCGGCCACGCGGGAAGCCGCCGGCCTGCTGACCCCCGGCGGCACCGCGACCTTTCTGCGCGGCGCGGCGCATTCGATCGCCGCCGCCGGGGCCAGCGCGATCCTGGTCATGGGCTTCCCGGTGCTGCTCAAGGCCACCACGGGCGAACTGGGCGCCGCCGGCGGCGTGGTGATCCTGGCGGTGACGCTGACCCGTGCCCCGCTGCTGGTCCCGCTGACCGCGATGCAAGGCAACCTGATCGCGCACTTCGTCGACCAGCGCACCGAACGGATGCGGGCGCTGGCGGCACCGGCGGCCGTGGTGAGCGGCCTGGGACTGGCGGGGGTGCTGGCCGCCGGGGTGTTCGGGCCGTGGCTGCTGCGCGCCGCGTTCGGGCCCGAGTACCTGGCCGGCGGGGCGCTGCTGGCCTGGTTGACCGCCGCGGCGGTGGCGATCGCGTTGCTGACGCTGACCGGAGCGGCAGCGGTCGCGGCCGCCCTGCATCGGGCGTACTCGCTGGGCTGGGTGTCGGCGACCCTCACCTCGACGCTGTTGCTGCTGCTTCCGCTGCCGCTGGAAACCCGCACGGTGATCGCGCTGCTGTGCGGTCCGCTGGTGGGCATCGCGGTGCACCTGGCCGCGCTGGCCAAGAGCACCCGGTGACGACGCGGGCCCGGGGCAGCCGCACCTATGCTGCCGGGATGCGACTTCGATCTATCGCGAGGGAGAGCAGATGACCTGGCTGGTGACCGGCGGAGCCGGCTACATCGGCTCTCACGTGGTGCGTGCGCTGCGCGACGCCGACCTGGCGGTGGTGGTGATCGACGACCTGTCCACGGGCCTGGAGTCGTTCGTCCCGGCCGATGTGCCGTTGGTGCGCGGCAGCCTGCTCGACACCGAACTCGTCACACAGACGCTGCGTGACCACCACGTCACCGGCGTCATTCACATCGCGGGGTTCAAGTACGCGGGCGTCTCGGTGCGCGAGCCGCTGCGCACCTACGAGCAGAACGTCACGACCATGGTCAACCTGCTCAACGCGATGACGGCCACCGGCACCGACATGCTGGTGTTCTCCTCCAGCGCCGCCACCTACGGCACCCCCGACGTCGACACCGTCACCGAAGAGACCCCGACCACCCCCGAATCGCCTTACGGGGTGAGCAAATTGGTCGGCGAGTGGATCGTGCGCGACGTCGCCCGGGCCACCGGCCTGCGACACACGAGCCTGCGCTACTTCAACGTGGTGGGCTCCGGTTCGCCCGAGCTGTTCGACGTCAGCCCGCACAACCTGTTCCCGGTCGTCTTCGACATGCTCTACCGCGGCGAGACTCCCAGGATCAACGGCGACGACTACCCCACCCCCGACGGCACCTGCGTGCGTGACTACGTCCACGTTTCGGATCTCGCGGCAGCTCATGTCGCCGCGGCCAAGCGTCTGGCCGCCGGCGCTCCGGTCGAGGCGGTGTACAACCTCGGCAGCGGCAGCGGCACCTCGGTGCGCGAGATCATGACTGCGATCCGCCAGGTCACCGGCATCGACTTCGAGCCGACGGTCGGGCCGCGCCGCCCCGGGGATCCGGCCCGCATCGTGGCGTCGAAAGACCTGGCCGCCCGGGACCTCGACTGGCGGATGCGGCATTCGGTCGAAGAGATGGTGCGGTCGGCGTGGGTCGCCCGTCAGCAGGCGGGAGCGGCCTATCCGGGCTAGGTCTCTGCTTCGCAACCGGGTGGCCTGCGCCGCGGTGGCCTTGATCGTCGTGCAGCTGGCCATCAGGGCGACGCTGGCGTTCGGCGGCTACTTCTACTGGGACGACCTGATCCTGATCGGCCGGGCGGGCACACACAACCTGCTGTCGCCGCAGTACCTGTTCGACGACCACGACGGCCACGTCATGCCCGCGGCGTTTCTGCTCGCCGGCGGCATCACCAGACTGGCGCCGCTGAACTGGATCGGGCCGGCGATCAGCTTGGTGGTGCTGCAGCTGCTGGCATCGCTGGCGTTGCTGCGCACGTTGCACGTCATCGTCGGCTGGCGCCCGGTGCTGTTGGCGCCGTTGACGTTCGCGTTGTTCACTCCGCTGGCCGTTCCCGGGTTCGCGTGGTGGGCCGCGGCGCTGAACTCGCTGCCGATGCTGGCGGCGCTGGCCTGGGTGTGCGGAGACGCGATCCTGTTGGTGCGCACTGGGAATCGGCGGTACGCGGTGACGGGCACCCTGGTGTTCATCGGCGGTCTGCTGTTCTTCGAGAAGGCCGCGGTCATCCCGTTCGTCGCGTTCACGATCGCCGCGCTGTTGGCCCACGTCACCGGCGCCGGATCGGTGACGACGGTGTGGCGGCGCGGGATTCGGCTGTGGGTGCCGTGCGTGGCGGTGACAGCGGCGTGGGTCGTGGTGTACCTCGTCGTGGTGGACCAGAAGCGGTGGAGCGGCGATGTGGCGATGACGTGGGATCTGCTGCGCCGCTCCGTGACCCACGGCATCGTTCCGGGTCTGGCTGGAGGCCCGTGGAATTGGCAGCGGTGGGCGCCGGCGTCGCCGTGGGGGACCCCGCCGGTGACGGTGATGGTGTTGGGCTGGGCGGCGTTGGCCGCGGTGGTGGCGGTCAGCTTCGCCCGCAAGCAGCGCATCGGTCCGGTGTGGCTGGTGGCCCTCGGCTATGCGGCGGCCTGCCAGATCCCGATCTATCTGATGCGCTCATCGCAGTTCACCGCGCTGGAGTTGGCGCAGACGCTGCGGTATCTGCCCGACCTCGTGGTGGTGCTGGCGCTGCTGGCCGCCGTCGGCCTGTGCGCACCCAACCGGGCGAGCTCGGGCTGGCTGGACGCCTCACGCCCCCGCACCGTCGTGGTGTGTGTGCTGGCCGTGGCGTTCGTGGCCAGCAGCCTGTACTCGACCTCGACGTTTCTGACCAGCTGGCGCGACAACCCGGCGCGCCCATACCTGCGCAACGCGGCGGCGGGACTGGCCGAAGCCGCCAGGACGTCGAGCGCGCCCATGCTCGACCAGGAGGTCGACCCACTCGTGCTGCAGCGCGTCGTCGGCCCGGAGAACCGCGCCAGCCGCATGTTCGCGCTGCTGCCCGAGCGCCCCGAGTTCGCCTCGGCAACAACAGAACTGCGGATGCTGGACAGCAGCGGACATGTCGTCGACGCCAAGGTCACCTGGGTGCGCAGCATCATGGAGGGACCGGAGCCCAACTGCGGGTACCTGGTGCAGCCGGATGCGCCGGTTCGGATGCCGCTCGACGGGCCGCTGCTGCCCGCGGACTGGACGGCGGAGATCAACTACCTGGCCAACAGCGACGGGTCGATGACGATGGCGCTGTCGGAGGGCGGTGAGGTCAAGGTGCCGGTGCGACCCGGGTTGAACACGGTGTACGTGCGGCTGGCGGGGGCAGGCGATGCGATCGACGTGCGCGCCAACACGGCCGCGCTGTCGGTGTGCATCGCGTCGGGGCCGGTCGGGTTCGTCGCACCCCGATAACCGGCAGCCCGGCTCTGCCACGCTGTCGGTATGACAGATGTGCGCGAACAAGGTCTTCGAGTCTTCCGCGAGCTGCTTCCCGGCGTGCTGCCCGACGGCGACGTCGAGCTGCCCCAGGGTTCGTTTGGCGGTGAGATGCTCGGTCTTGCCATGGACAACGTGTTCGGTCGGCTGTGGACCCGCGACGGGCTGAGCCGCCGGGACCGCAGCCTCGTCACGCTCGGCGCGCTGATCGCGCTGCGCGCCGGCGACGAGCTGTCGATCCACTTCCAGATCGCCCGCAACAACGGCCTCACCGACGCCGAGATCGCCGAGGTCATCTATCACTGCAGCGGCTACGCCGGGTTTCCGGCGGCCAACTCCGCGATGACGATCGCCAAGGAGGTGCTGACGGCGACGGATGGTCGCGATGGTCGCGATGGAGCCACCTAGGAGAATCGAACTCCTGACCTGCTCATTACGAGTGAGCCGCTCTGCCGACTGAGCTAAGGTGGCGTGCCTTTGCGGCGGCACGAGTCTACGGCAGGCCCGGCCGTGGTCCCAACTCAGTCGCGCAGGGCTTGGCCGACGGTGGCGACCATCGCATCGACCGCGAATTTGGGCTTGACGTTGACGGCCAACGCCTCGCGGCAGTCCAGCACCGCTTCGATGCAGCGCAGCAGCTTCTCCGGTGAGGCGTGGGCGGCCATCGCGGCGACGCGGTCGGCCATGTCCGGGTGGTTGGGCTGGACGTCACGGGCCTCGGTGGCCACCAGCAGCGCGTCGCGGAAGTAGGTGGCCAGATCGATCAGCGCACGGTCCAGTGCGTCGCGCGAGGCGCGGGTCTGGCGTGACTTCTGGCGTCGCTCAAGGTCTTTGAGCGCTCCGGCGGTACCGCGCAGCGTGCCCGCGGTGCCCCCGCCCCCCCCCCCCCGCCCCCCGTACGCAACTCCTCGGTCTCGGACTCGTTGCGGTCGACCGTCAACGCCAAGGCCTCGGCCTCCGCCGCCCCCACCAACTCCTCGGCCGCCGCGTACGCCCGCGCCGGCGTCGCGGCGTCGCGCGCCAACCCCAGCGCTCGCTGCCTGCGCGTCCGGGCATCCTCGTCGGTGGCCAGCCGCCGGGCCCTGCCGACGTGGCCGCCGCTGACCGACGCCGCCCAGCGGGCCTGCTCCTCGGGCAACCCGTCGGTCTCGATCAGCACGCTCGCGATGGCCTCCACCGGCGGCGTCACCAGCGCCACATGCCTGCACCGCGACCGCAGTGTGATCGCGATGTCCTCAGGGTCCACCGACGGCGCGCACAGCAGGAACACCGTCGACGGCGGCGGCTCCTCGACGACCTTGAGCAGCGCGTTCGCCGCACCTTCGGTGAGCCGGTCGGCGTCCTCGATCAGCACGATCTGCCACCGCCCGGTCGACGGCCGCCGCGCGGCGATCTGCACGATCGCGCGCATGTCGTCGACCCCGATCGACAGCCCCTCGGGGATGATCCGGCGCACGTCGGCGTGGGTGCCCGCCATCGTCGTCGAGCAGGCGCGACAGGTCCCGCAGCCGGGCACGCCGTCCGAGGTGCACTGCAACGCCGCGGCGAAGCACAACGCCGCCACCGAACGGCCCGACCCGGGCGGGCCGGTGATCAGCCACGCGTGGGTCATGGTGTGTGGCGTGGATGTCTCGGAGCCGCCGCTGTGAGGTGCGTCACCGCGTGCAGCCTGCGCAGCGGCCACAAGCTCGGCTTCCACCGCGTGCTGGCCGACCAGACGCGAAAACACACCCGTCATCGCCGATAACAGTAGTGCTGCGAACCGACACGTGTGTCTCACAGCCCACGTCTGCGTCCCCGACGCCCGATACGGTTGACGCGTGGCCTCAGAAGCGATACCGATCGGGCGGATCAGCGCGTTCGTCCGGTGGGTGGCGCGTACCCCGTGGCCGGTGTTCACGCTGGGCATGCTGCAGGCCGACATCATCGGCGCGCTGCTGGTGGTCAGCTTTCTGCGCTTCGGCCTGCCGCCCGAGGACCGCCTGCAGCTGCAGGATCTGCCGGTCTTCAACCTCGCGGTGTTCTTGGGCTTTCTGTTCGTCTCGTTCACCGTCGCGTCGTATCTGAGCTTGCGGCTGCTGATCCCGGTCATGCGCTGGCAGCGCCGCGACATGCTGCTCGGGGACCGGGATCCGGCCGAGACCGAGCTGGCCCGCACCAGGGCGCTGAGAATGCCGTACTACCGGTCGCTGATCAACGTGATGAACTGGTTCCTCGGTTCGATCGTGTTCATCGTCGCCAGCTGGCCGGTGGCCAGCCGCTCGGCGCCGGTGATCGCGGTGGCCAGCGGGCTGGGCGCCACCGCGACGGCGATCATCGGATACCTGCAGTCCGAGCGGATACTGCGCCCGGTGGCCGTGGCAGCGCTGCGCGGCGGGGTTCCGGAGAATTTCCGCGCGCCGGGCGTGATCCTGCGCCAGGTGATGACGTGGGTGCTGTCCACCGCCGTGCCGATCCTGGCGATCGTGCTGGCGGTGGTGGCCAGCAAGTTCGAGATCCTCACCGCGCCCGCCAGCAGCCTCACCACGCCGATCCTGATCCTGGCCATCACCGCGCTGGTGGTCGGGTTGGCGGGCACGGTGCTGGTGGCGATGTCGATCGCCGACCCGCTGCGGCAGTTGCGGTGGGCGCTGGGCGAGGTGCAGCGCGGCAACTACAACGCCCACATGCAGATCTACGACGCCAGCGAATTGGGGTTGCTGCAGGCCGGATTCAACGACATGGTCCGCGATCTGGCCGAGCGGCAGCGGCTGCGCGACCTGTTCGGTCGCTACGTCGGCGAAGACGTGGCCCGTCGTGCCCTCGAGCGCGGCACCGAGCTGGGCGGCCAGGAGCGTGATGTGGCAGTACTTTTCGTCGACCTCGTCGGTTCCACACAGCTGGCCGCGACCATTCCGGCCGCCGACGTCGTCAACCTGCTCAACGACTTCTTCCGGGTCGTCGTCGACACGGTGAACCGCCACGGCGGGTTCGTCAACAAGTTCCAGGGCGACGCCGCGCTGGCGATCTTCGGCGCGCCGATCGAGCATCCCGACGCGTGCGGCGCGGCGCTGGCGGCGTCGCGGGAACTACACGACGAACTGATCGAAGTGTTGGGGCAGACCGAGTTCGGTATCGGGGTGTCCGCGGGGCGCGCGATCGCCGGCCATATCGGCGCCAAGGCCCGCTTCGAGTACACGGTGATCGGGGACCCCGTCAACGAGGCCGCCCGGTTGACCGAGCTGGCCAAGCTCGAGGAGGGTCACGTGTTGGCGTCGGCGGTCGCGGTCAGCGGTGCGCTCGACGCCGAGGCGTTGTGCTGGGACGTCGGCGAGGTCGTGGAGCTGCGGGGCCGCACCGCCCCGACGCAGTTGGCCCGCCCGGTGAACCGGTCGCCGGAGAGGATCGACGCCGACGCCGACGTGCGTACCTGATCACCCGCTTGGCGCCCCCGCCGCGCGCCGAGATCGACGTTTTGGTGGCTTTTACTCGCACTTTTCCGCCCAAACGTCCCTCTGGGCGCATACAAGAAGGCGTCAGCGTTTCTTCGTGGGGGCCTTCTTCTTGGCGGCCTTCTTCCGCTTCACGGGGCCCCGCGCCCGGCGGTCGGCGAGCAGTTCGGCAGCGCGCTCGTCGGTGATCGACAGGACGTCATCGCCCTTGCGCAGGCTCGCGTTGGTCTCCCCGTCGGTGACGTAGGGGCCGAACCGGCCGTCCTTGATCACCATCGGTTTACCCGTCGCCGGGTCGTTGCCCAGCTCACGCAGCGGTGGCGCCGAGGCCCGTTGTCCGCCACGGCGTTTCGGCTCGGCGTAGATCTTCAGCGCTTCCTCGAGCGTGATGTCGAACAGCTGCTCTTCGGTGGCCAGCGAACGAGAGTCCGTGCCGCGCTTGAGATACGGGCCGTAACGCCCGTTCTGCGCGGTGATCTCCTCACCGGTGTTGGGGTCGACGCCCACGACGCGCGGCAACGACAACAGCTTCAACGCGTCTTCCAGCGTCACCGTCTCGATGTCCATCGACCGCAACAGCGAACCGGTCCGCGGCTTGGGGCCTGTCGGCTTCTTGCCCTTCTTGGCCGGTGTGCCCGCCGAACCGTCTTCTCCGCCTTCGGATTCGGGCGGCGCCGGCAGAACCTCGGTGACGTACGGACCGTACCGGCCGTCCTTGACGACGATCTCGTGGCCGGTCTCCGGGTCGATACCCAGCAGCCGGCCCTCTTGCGGTGTCGCGAAAAGCTTCTCGGCGAGTTCCAGCGTCAGCTCGTCGGGGGTGAGCTCGTCCTTGAGGTTGGCCCGCTGCGGGGTGGGCTGCCCGTCCTCACCGGTGACCATCCGCTCCAGGTACGCCCCGTTCTTGCCCACCCGCACATAGATCGGCCGGCCCTGGTCGTCGTCGAACAGCTTGATGGAGTTGACTTCTCGAGCATCGATCTCCTCGAGGTTCACCCCGACGAGCTTCTTGAGCCCGCCCGAGCGCGCGATCGAGTCCTCGACCCCGTGCTCGCCGCCGAAGTAGAAGTTCTTCAGCCAATTGGTCCGCTGCTCGTTGCCGGCGGCGATCTCGTCGAGCTCGTCTTCCATCGCCGCGGTGAAACCGTAGTCAACCAGGCGGCTGAAGTGCTGTTCGAGCAGCCCGATGACGGCGAACGCCACCCACGAGGGCACCAGCGCGCTGCCCTTCTTGTGCACGTAACCGCGGTCCTGGATGGTCTTGATGATCGAGCTGTACGTCGACGGCCGCCCGATACCGAGCTCCTCGAGCGCCTTGATCAGCGAAGCCTCGGTGTAGCGCGCCGGCGGGCTGGTGGTGTGGCCGTCGGCCGTCAGCTCCTTGGCGTCAACGCGCTGGCCCTGCTCGAGCCGCGGCAGCCGGCTCTCGGCGTCGTCGGCCTCGCCGCCGGCCTGCTCGTCGATGCTCTCGACGTAGGCCTTCAAGAAGCCCGGGAACGTGATGGTGCGGCCGCTGGCGTTGAACACCACCTCGTGAACGGAGGACTGGCCCCCGTCCAATGTCGCCGCCGGGGCGGCTCCGGCGATGCGCAGCGAGAGCGTGGTGCCGCGCGCGTCGGCCATCTGCGAGGCCACCGTGCGCTGCCAGATCAGCTCGTAGAGCCGGAACTCGTCGGTGTCGAGCTGGCTGTGCAGCTGGCCGGGCGTGGCGAACACGTCACCGGCCGGACGGATGGCCTCGTGGGCTTCCTGGGCGTTCTTCACCTTGCGGGTGTACTGCCGCGGCGACGGGTGCAGGTACTCCTCGCCGTAGAGCTGGCGGGCCTGGTTGCGCGCGGCGGTGATGGCCGACTGCGACAGCGTGGTCGAGTCGGTGCGCATATAGGTGATGTAGCCGTTCTCGTAGAGCCGCTGGGCGATGCTCATCGTGCGCTCGGAGGAGAAGCGCAGCTTGCGGCCCGCCTCCTGCTGCAGCGTCGAGGTCATGAACGGCGCGTACGGCCGCCGGGTGTAGGGCTTCTGTTCGACGGAGGACACCGTGAGCTGGGCGCCGCGCAGGCCGCCGGCCAGGGCGGTGGCCGCGGCCTCGTCGAGCACCACCACCTCGTCGGGCTTGCGGACCTGGCCCAGCGAGTCGAAGTCGCGCCCGGTGGCCACCCGGCGCCCGTCGACGGAGTTGAGCTTGGCGGTGAACGTGGGCGGGGACGCCTGCGGGTCGGACACGCTGGCGTCCAGCTCGGCGGTGACGTCCCAGTAGCCGGCGCTGCGGAACGCCATCCGCTCGCGTTCGCGCTGCACGATGATCCGGGTCGCCACCGACTGCACCCGGCCGGCCGACAGCTTCGGCGCGACCTTCTTCCACAGCACCGGGCTGACCTCGTAGCCGTAGAGCCGGTCCAGGATGCGCCGGGTCTCCTGCGCGTCGACCAGGTCGTTGTCCAGGTCGCGGGGGTCCTCGGCGGCGGCGCGGATGGCGGGTTCGGTGATCTCGTGGAACACCATCCGTTTGACCGGGATCTGCGGTTTGAGGGTCTCCAGCAGGTGCCAGGCGATGGCCTCGCCCTCGCGGTCGCCGTCCGTGGCCAGGTAGAGCTCGTCGACGTCCTTGAGCAGGTCCTTGAGCTCCTTGACCGTGCTCTTCTTCTCCGGGCTGATGATGTAGAGCGGCTCGAAGTTCTGTTCGACGTTCACCCCGAGGCGCGCCCACGGTTCGGATTTGTACTTCGCGGGCACGTCGGCGGCGTTTCTGGGCAGGTCGCGGATGTGGCCGCGGGAGGACTCGACGATGTAGTCGGAGCCGAGGTAACTGGCAATTTTGCGTGCTTTGGTAGGCGACTCGACTATGACGAGTCGCCGCACGCTTCCATTGCGGCCGCTGCCGCGGCCCTCGTCAACCACCTGTGTCTACGCTCCACTTCTCGGTTGCCCACCGGCGGCGCTATCCATGCATCTCATGGATCCTCGCCGGGAAAGGCAACTGACAATTTGGCACCCCACGCGAGCCGACGCAAACTGGCCCCCTGTCTACCACCGTCAGACGCGTGGCCACTGATGGAACGCCTCGACGTGGCCGGGCGGTTCCCCCACGTTCTCTACCAGGCGCGATAGCCGCCGGCGCCCGCTGATCCGCAACGCGGGACGGGATCCGCGGGTGCCGATCAGGGTCGGGGCGATGCCGACCCGCATCATCGCCGACGCCAGCGGCGCGTACGTGTCCGGGGCGTGCGGATCCAGCCCGAGCAGGTACCGGTCGGCTTCGGGGGTGCCCGCGGCCAGCGTCCAGGCGCGCAGTTCCCTGGGGCCGGGCAGCCACTGCGGCGGCACCGTCTTGACCGCGCCGCGGGTCCAGGCCACGGCCATCGGGACCAACCGGCGGTCCAACGCGGTGCGCACCAGCGGCGTGTTCTCGTCGGTGCGGGTGATCTCGGGCTGCAGGCCCGCCTCGATCACCATCTCGGCGAGCCCCTCCGCCCGCCACATCGCGTCGACGACCACCGAAAGGCGCGCGGCCTGGTCGTCTCCGGACCCGACCAGCACCACCTGGCCGGGAGCAGCCAGCAGCCCCGTCAGGTCGGCGACCGCAGGTGGCACCGACTCCGCTGAGAAGAACGACAGCTGGCTCACATGCCGACAGTAAGCCAGTTTCGCGCCTCAGCCGTGTCCGCCGGGCCGCAGCGGCACGCAAAAGCAAACACCCCGCGCCGTCCGACTCTGGATTCGCGCGGGGTGCTGCCTGGTTTGAGTTGGTCTTTCTAGATGGCCCGAACACCCGTGGCCTGCGGCCCCTTGGGGCTTTGGCCGACCTCGAACTCGACCTTCTGGTTCTCCTCCAGGGTGCGGAAGCCGCTGCCCTGAATTTCCGTGTAGTGGACGAAGACGTCAGCCGATCCGTCCTCCGGCGCAATGAAGCCGAAGCCCTTCTCCGCGTTGAACCACTTCACAGTTCCCTGTGGCATTTCCTGTTGTTTCCTTCTCTTATTCACCGGGTGCGGTCCACCGTGGTTCGGTACACCGGGCCGGTTCCGACCGCCATCCTTCGTGGAGTGCTCGGAACTCGACCCGACCTACAACCCTCGCAGGAACCGCGATCGCAACATCGATCCTGCGAGTGCAAATACACGAACACAGAAGCTGCGACCGCCGTTAGTCAACCACGTTCCGCGCTGCTGCGACAGTTCTCGGCACAAAGCAAGTGGGCACAATTGCGCTAGAGGACTCTCAGGAGGGGCGCAAAATGGCGGATTTCGGCCGCGAGCTACTCGCCGGCGTGGTCGAGGACATCGCCGCTGACGGGCCCAATCCGTTGCGTCACGTCGCGGATCTTCCCGCCCGTCAGGGTCGGCCCCGGACCTGGCCGCCGTGGGCCGACCCAGATGTGGTGCGCGCGTTCCATGATCGCGGTATCGAAGCCCCGTGGTCGCACCAGCGCGTCGCCGCCGACCTCGCCCATGACGGCCGCCACGTCGTGCTGAGCACCGGAACGGCGTCGGGCAAGTCGCTGGCCTACCAGTTGCCGATACTGACGGCTCTGCGGGCTGATTCGCGGGCGCGGGCGCTGTACCTCTCACCGACGAAGGCGCTGGGTCACGACCAACTGCGCGCGGCGGTGGCGCTCACCGAGGCGGTGCCGATACCGGACGTCGCACCCAGTTCCTACGACGGTGACAGCCCCTCCTATGTCCGGCGCTTCGCCAGGGAGCGATCACGGTGGATCTTCTCCAACCCCGACATGATCCATTTGTCGTTGCTGCGCAACCACGCCCGCTGGGCGGTGTTCCTGCGCAACCTGCGCTACATCGTCGTCGACGAATGCCATTATTACCGCGGCCTTTTCGGCTCCAATGTGGCGATGGTGCTGCGCCGGCTGCTGCGGCTGTGTGCGCGTTACTCGCCGACGAGTTCGATGCCCACGGTTATCTTCGCCAGCGCCACCACATCCGAGCCCGCGGTCACCGCGTCAGAGCTGATCGGGCAGACCGTCGCCGAGATCGTCGAGGACGGGTCGCCGCAGGGGGCGCGCACCGTCGCGCTGTGGGAGCCGCCGTTGCTGCTGGATCTGGTCGGCGAAAACGGCGCGCCGGTACGACGTTCCGCGGGCGCGGAGGCCGCGCAGGTGATGGCCCGCCTGGTCGCCGAGGGCGCCCGCATGCTGACGTTCGTGCGGTCGCGCCGGGGTGCCGAACTCACCGCGCTGGGCGCCAGGTCCCGACTGGAGGAACTGGCGCCGGACCTGACCGACCGGGTGGCGTCGTACCGGGCCGGCTATCTGGCCGAGGACCGGCGCGCCCTGGAACAGGCACTGGCCGACGGTGAACTGCGCGGCCTGGCGACGACCAACGCGTTGGAGCTGGGCGTCGACATCGCCGGCCTGGACGCGGTGGTGCTGGCCGGGTTTCCCGGTACCGTGACATCGTTCTGGCAGCAGGCCGGCCGCTCCGGGCGCCGAGGGCAGGGGGCGCTGATCGTGCTCATCGCCCGCGACGACCCGCTGGACACCTACCTTGTGCACCACCCGGCGGCGCTGTTGGACAAGCCCATCGAACGGGTCGTCATCGACCCGACCAACCCGTACGTGCTCGGCCCACAACTGCTCTGCGCGGCAACTGAACTCCCGCTGACCGATGCGGAGGTGCGGATGTGGGACGCGGAGTCGGTGGCCGAGGCGCTCGTCGACGACGGGCTGCTGCGCCGGCGTGCGAACGGCTACTTCCCGGCTCCCGGCGTCGATCCTCATCCGGCGGTGGACATTCGGGGCTCCACCGGCGGCCAGATCGCCATCTTGGAGGCCGGAACGGGCCGGATGCTGGGCAGCACGGGGGTGGGCCAGGCGTACGCGTCGGTTCATCCCGGCGCGGTCTATCTGCATCAGGGGGAGAGCTACATCGTGGACTCCTTGGACCTCGAGGACGGGGTGGCGTTCGTCCACGCCGACGATCCCGGGTACACGACGTTCGCCCGGGAGCTGACCGACATCGCGGTCACCGGCGATGGCGAGCGAGAAGCACACGGAGAAGTCACCACTGGGCTGGTACCGGTCGCGGTCACCAATACGGTGATCGGCTACCTGCGCCGAAGGATGAGCGGCGAGGTGATCGACTTCGTCGAACTGGACCTGCCGACACGCACCTTGGACACCACCGCGGTCATGTGCACGATCACGCCCGAGGCCCTGCAGCGCAACGGATTAGATCCGCTGCGGATTCCTGGGGCGCTGCACGCCGCCGAGCATGCCGCCATCGGCCTGTTGCCGCTGATCGCCAGCTGTGACCGCGGCGACATCGGCGGGGTGTCGACGGCGGTCGGCCCCGTCCACGGGTTGCCAACGATTTTCGTCTACGACGGCCACCCCGGCGGCGCCGGGTTCGCCGACCGCGGTTTCCGGCGTATCGACACCTGGTGGTCGGCGACGGCCGCGGCCATCGAGGCGTGCGAGTGCCCGTCCGGCTGCCCGTCGTGCGTGCAATCCCCGAAGTGCGGCAACGGAAATGATCCGTTGGACAAAGACGGCGCGGTGCGGGTGTTGCGGTTGGTGCTGAACGAACTTCGCGGTGCGCGTTGATGAGTCAGCGGAAAGGTCGGGCTGGCGGTTCGGGGCAGCGGAGCGCCGGTAAGGTGGCCCACATGACCCACGACTGGCTGCTCGTGGAGACCCTTGGCACCGAGCCCGTGGTGGTCGCCCAGGGGCGTCGCACCCATAACCTGGTTCCCATCAGCACCTTCCTGCGGCGCAATCCCCACCTCATGGCCATCCAGACGGCGATCGGCGAGACGGTCCGCGCCGGCCAGGGGCTGTCCAGCATCACCCCGAAGAATGACCGCGTGATCCGCACCGAGGTCGTGCAGCTGACCGACGGGCGGATCCACGGCGTCCAGGTGTGGGTGGGGCCACCCGATATGGAGCCGCCGGAACGGCCGGTGGTCGGCCCGCTGGTGTGGGATCTGGACAGCGGGGTCGCGACCGCCACGCCCGAATCGTTGGCCAACAGCGGGTGGGACCCCGATCGGGAGCCGACGCACGGCCGCACGTTCGCCGACGACCTGCCCAAGCGGGACCTGAACCCGAGCGAGGCCAAGGTGCTGTCGATGGTGATCCGGCGTGAGCCCGGGGCGACGTTCTGCAGCACCTGGGATGTGACCGATTACCGCGGCGAGCGGATCACCGTCGGGTTCGTGGTCCGGGCGGTGCTCGAACCCGACGACGGCGACGGCGAACGGCTGCTGTCGCGGGCGATGAACTGGCGTGCCGAGCGCGACGAGGAGGCCGGCAGGCAGGACGATCTGGCCCAGCGGATCCTTGCCGGGCTGGCCCAGCCCGGCGTGCATCGCGCGTTGGTCGATCTGACGGATTGGACTCTGCTCAAGTGGCTCGACGATCCGGCGCCGTTCTTCAACTGGCGCGCCAGCCTGGCCGGTGAGCACTCCGTGCATCCCGACGACCGCTCCCGAATGGAAGAGATGGCAAAGCAATTCGCCTCGGGCACCGCCTCCGGTGTGCTGCGGATGGCCGCTCCCGACGGCGGATGGACACCGGTGCACGTCACAGTCAACCGGATCGGACTCGACGACGACACCTACGCCGGGCTGACGATGCTGCGTCAACCCAGTGCCGACGAGATTCCCGCGGATTAGCCCGCGCGTCCGGCCAAGGGTTTCGATCACGCCGATCGGGACGGTTCCCCCACCGCGCGGCGTCGGCAACGCTGACCCGAATGTCATTCGTTCGTCTGGCCGGCGTCACCTATCTCGACCCGGACCGTGTCTACCACAGCTATGTCCTGTTCACCGGGGCTGATTCGGTCACCCGGCTGATCGACCTCACCGGCACCGTCGTCCACGAATGGCCGTATGCCGGGGTGCCGCCGCGAATCCTCGACCCGGCGCTCAACGGCGGACGCCTCGGCGACGTCGGGGTGCAGCTGTCAGACAGCGGAGACGCCCTCGGCGGGATCTACGCGAACGGCACCATCGGCCAGCTCAGTTGGGACGGCGAACGCGTGTGGGAGTGGGGTGGGCAGGCGCCCGGCGGGGCGGCCCGGCAGAACCACGACTGGGAGCTGCTCCCCAACGGCAACTGGCTGATCCTGGTGACGGCACCGCGGGTGGTGCCCGGCCTTGGCGACCACGTCGTCGGCGATCAAGGTCTGTACGAGGTGGCCCCCGACGGCGAGATCGTGTGGAGCTGGCTGGCCGGTGACCATCTCGACGAGTTCGGTTTCTCCGCGGACGGCTGGGCCGCGCTACGTGCGACGGTGGACCGCGACCCCGAGGACCCCTGGGGTTATCTGGAGATGAACAGCGCCAAATCCCTTGGCCCCAACCGCTGGCACGTCGAGCAAGCCGACAGCGTCTTTCATCCCGACAACATCCTGGTCAGCCTCCGCAAGGCCAACATCGTCGCCCTGATCGACAAGTCGTCGGGGGCGGTGAACTGGAAACTGGGGCCCTACTTCGACGACCCGGCAGGCGCACAGCACCAGCGCATCAACGCGCACAAGGTGCCGCGTCCGCTCGACCAGATCTGTGGCCAGCACAACCCGCACCTGATCGCGCCCGGCCTACCCGGCGCGGGCAACATCCTGGTGTTCGACAACCAGGGTGGTGCGGGCTACCCGCCCGCCGGCATCGGAATCTACGCCGGATCAAGGGTTCTCGAAATAGACCCCAGCACGCAAGAGATCGTCTGGCAGTACACGGCCGAGGACTCCGGGCTGCCGTCGTGGACTTTCTTCAGCTCGTTCGTGAGCAACGCCCAGCGGCTGCCCAACGGCAACACGCTGATCACCGAGGGCATGGCGGGCCGAATCTTCCAGGTGACTGCCGGCGGGGACGTGGTGTGGGAGTACCACAGCCCGTATGCGGGGTACGGCGTGGCCGGTGAACCCGAAGTCAAACAACCCAGGGTCGCGGGAGTCGACCGGCTCACGTTGACGTCGCTGGTGTATCGGTCGCAGGCGGTTCCTTTCGAATGGACTCCCGCCGGGACGCCGCGCACGTCGCTGCGGTCGGTCGACCTGCGCCCCAGCCCGCCCGAGTGAAGGTGTGCCGTGAAAACTCTTCTGCGACAAACCGTGGTCGTGGTGTTGTCGGTGCTCGTGTTGGCCGGCTGCGGTGCAACGTCATCCGTTGAGAATCCGCGGCTGAGCCTGGGCGTGGTGGTCGACCCCGCGTGGGCGCAGGTGCCCGTCGCCGAGGCATTCGACCTCTTTCAGCGGGCCGGCGTTCAGGTCGACGTGGTGAACTTCGCCTCGGGGGCGGCCGCGATGGAAAGCCTCGCCGGAGGCGCAGTGGACGTCGTGACGGCCGCGGATGCGCCGACGTCGGCGGGGATCATCGCCTCCGATGACGTGCGGGTGCTGGCGCAGAGTGCCTACCACAACAACATGCGGATCATCGCCGACGGCCGACGGGGCATCACCAGCCTGTCAGATCTCAACGGGCGCAGGGTCGGTACGACGTTCGGAACAAGCGCGCACTACATGGCTGCCACCACACTCGCCGAACACGGTGTGTCAGCCGAGCTGGTCCAAGTGGCCCCGCCCGAGCTGCGCACCGCGCTGACACGCGGGGACATCGACGCGGCCGCCATCTTCGAGCCCTACGCCACGCAGATCAGTGAAGCCTGGGCCGACGACGCGGTGGTGTTCCGCAGCGACCCGCCCTACACCAGCCGGGTCTACATCAACACCCGCACTGACGTGCTCGACAGCAGACGAGACCAGATCACCCGGCTGCTCGCAGCGCTGCAGTGCGCCTCGACATTGCTGGAGGAGTCAAATCCACGCGCGGTCAACGCCGTTGGTGAGGCGACCGGCCTTCAGGGAAGCACGCTGGGTGATGTGGTGTCCGGCTATCACTACGAGCTGGTGTTGGATCAGCCCGCCGCCGACGGCCTGCACACCCTGGCTACGTGGGCGGTCGCCGAGGGCAACATTCCGGAGGGAGACGGGGTACCCGACTTCGCCGCGGCATTCGACGAACAAGCCCTCGCCGAGTCGTCGAGCGTCGGGCCGGCCTGCGATCACTCGACCGAGTGAACGTCGCTGCGCGGCCGTACGACTGGCCATACGACGACCGGATCGCGCCGTCCCGGACAGCGCTGCTGATGATCGATTGGCAATGCGACTTCTGTGCGCCGGGCGGCTATGTGGACCGGATGGGCTACGACATCGCTCGGCTGCGCCAGGCCGTAGGCCCCGCCGTCACCGTGCTGGCCGCGGCACGGCAGGCCGGTCTCACGGTGATCCACACCCGCGAGGGGCACCGGGCCGACCTGTCCGATTTGCCCGCGACCAAGCGGTGGCGGTCCCGGCGCGTGGGCGCGGAGATCGGGTCGTCGGGTCCGCGTGGCAGGATTCTGGTGCGTGGCGAACCCGGCTGGGAGATCATCCCCGAACTGCAGCCACTGGACGGTGAACCCGTCGTCGACAAACCCGGTAAGGGCGCCTTTTTTGCGACCGATCTGCATGTGCTGCTTCTGCGTCGGGGGATCACCCACCTCGTGTTGACCGGTCTGACGACCGATGTGTGCGTGCACACGACGATGCGGGAGGCCAACGATCGCGGTTTCGAGTGCCTGCTCCTTGCCGACTGCACCGCCGCCGTCGACGACGAGAACTACCGCGCCGCGCTGAAGATGGTCACCATGTCGGGTGGGGTCTTCGGTGCGGTGGCCACCTCCGCGAACTTCCTGGCGGCCCTGCGTCACCCCGTATGAGCGTCGAGACTGCCGTTATTGTGTGTGCTACTCGCACTTTTCCGCAGTAGCTGCAGTTTCGAGGAAGCTGCGTGGTTTGTCTCGACCGGACCTGCCCGGGCGACGGCGCGCGCCGGGCCCACCGCCAGCCGTCCCACCGAAACGTCGACATCCACGGCCACCACGACGTCCAGGTTCTCCACTGCGCAGTGGGCGACCGTCGCGTCCATTGCGTGCGCGATCTCGGTTGCCCGGCTGCACGCCGCCGCCGAGCCGTCGACCATGGAACTCGCCGCCGCCAACGCCGCCAGGTCGGCGGCCGCCTGTGCACGGTGCCGACCGATCACCGCCGCGCCGACGTACACCGCGCCGACGGTGACCGCCAACAGCACCGCCATCGCCGCGACACCCACCAACGTCGCCGAGCCGTCCTCACCGCGCGCCGGGTTCCGCCGCCGCCACCGCCCGCGCCGCGACGGTGATGCCCGGTAACAGCGCCGATCGCGCGCTGACCGTCGCGACCACCCATCCGCCTTCACGCCGCACACCCACCATTGCGCCGTCGGGTGCGACGCTGCGCGCCGCCGCGGCCCCGTCGTCGCCGCGCGCCGCGAGCCGGGCGGCCTCTCGTGCCGCATCGACACAGCGGATGTGCATCGACACCGCAGTGAGCCCGGCCACGCACAGGATCAGGACCGCGACGAGCGCCGCGAGCGCGAACGCCGCCTCCACCGTCGCACCCCCGCGCTCCTCCCCTAGACGTTGGTGCTCAGCGCGCGGTTGATGATGTTCGTCAGCGCGCTGACGATCGAGTCGCCGGTGACCACGGTGTACAGGATGGCGCCGAACGCCGCGGCAGCCACGGTGCCGATCGCGTACTCCACGGTGGACATGCCGTCCTCGTCGACCAGCAGCATCGCAAGCTGCGCCTGGGCTGCCCGAATCTTTCTCGCCAGCATCGGATTTCCTTTCTCCCTGTTGAATCACAAGACCCCGGAGCGCAATACGTCGTCGGCCAATCCGGCGACCACCGGCACAATGCCCAGGCACACAAACGCCGGCAGGTAACACAACCCCAAGGGTCCGGCAATCAACACCGAGGCCCGCTCGGCCGCCGCGCGGGCGTCGGCGGCGGCGTCGTCGCGCGTGCGGCCGGCCAGATCCGTGACGCCGTCGGCCAGTGCGGCACCCGACGACGCCGATCGCCGCGTCAGCCGCAGCAGCGCGTCGGTGTGTCGATCCCGGTGTCCCGCGGGGTCCGACCAGGCCAACGCCGGATCGGCACCCAATGCCAACAGCTGCGCAGCCCGGGTCAGCAACCGCCCGAGGTGGGTCGGGGCGAGCGTCGCCGACGCCTCGGCCGCCGCCGACACCGCCATCCCGGACTGCAGGCAGGCGGCGAACACGTCGAGCGCGGATGCGGCGGCGAGCGGGTCCGGTCGACCACGATGCGGTTGGATCGCCGCCGGGTTCGGTGCCTCCACCGCCGGAAGTGTGCGGGCGGCGCCCGGCCCGACCAGCAGGACCGCCGCGAGAAGCAGTGCCGCTGTAGTCATTTCAGCACTCGATCGGTGATCCGGTCCGACCACGCCAGGCCGGCACAGACCAGCGCCGCCCCGATCGCCGTCAGCCACTGACCCGCGCCGCCGGAGCACAGAAGGCCCAACGGATCGGCGCCGATCATCTGCCCGAGGCCGACCCCGGCCACCGGCAGCCCGGCCAGCACCGCGGCCGTAGTGCGCGCACCCGCCATGGCGGCGCTGACCTGAGTCGAGAACCGTTCGCGCTCAACGATGTCGCGCTGCGCAGTCTGCATCAGCGTCGCGATCGCCAGGCCGTGGGTCTGGGCCAGCTGCCAACACACCGCCAGACGGTTCCAGTGCGCGGAAAGCGCCGACCGATGCGCGACACTACGCAACCCCGCGGCGACGTCGGCGCCCATCCGGGCCCGCGCGGCGACGGTGCGCAAGGACGCGGCGATGCCACCGTCGACTTCCCGGGCGGCCGTCTCGAAGGCGGTCGCCGGATGCGCACCCACCCGCAGTTCACCGACGAGCACGTCCAACGCACCCTGCAGCGCGGCGGCTTCCGATGCGCTGCGCCGGTTGCGGACCCGACGGCGACGACGGGCTTCCGCGGTGACGGCCACCGTGCCGGCGGCCACCACGAGACCGGGCGGCGCGACGATCATGACCAGCACGGTGGCCACCGCCAGGCATCCCAGCGCCATGAGCCGGGTCCGTGCCGACGATGTCGACGACCGGCCGGGTGCTCGGTGCTGCATCGTGACGCGCCGGGAGGGTTCGGGTGCGACCACCAGGGCGAGCGCGAGGGCCAGTGCCGCGCCGCTCATGATGATCGCCGTTCTTCGATCAGTCTCCGCAGTCGTTCCGCGCCGCAACCGGATCCGCCGTCGACGTGCCATGCGCGCACGGCACGCACCGTGCCGTCGGGCCCGCGCTCGAGCACCGAGATCTCCGTGAGCCTTCGGCGGCCGGAACGGCCGCGGCTGACGTGCACAACCACTTGGACCGCCGCGGCGAGTTGGCTGTGCAGGGCCGCGCGGTCGAGCCCACCGACGGCCGCCAGCGCCTCGAGCCGGGCCGGCACCTCGGCGGGACTGTTGGCGTGCACGGTGCCCGCGCCGCCGTCATGACCGGTGTTGAGCGCCGCGAGCAGGTCGACCACTTCGGCGCCGCGGACCTCACCCACGACGATCCGGTCCGGACGCATCCGTAACGCCTGCCTCACCAGCTCTCGCACCCCCACCTCGCCGGCGCCTTCGACGTTGGGGCACCGCGCCACCAACTTGACCAGATGCGGATGGGCGGGGGCGAGTTCGGCGGCGTCCTCCACACAGACGATGCGTTCGTGGGCGGGCACCGACCCCAGCAGCGCCGCCAACAGGGTTGTCTTTCCCGCGCCCGTGCCGCCCGAGATCAACACGGCCAGCCGCGCGCGGATGATGCCGTCGAGCAGCGCCGCTGCCGAGGGGTCGATGGCGCCGGCGCGGCCGAGCGCCGCGAGGTCCTGGGTGGCGGGCCGCAACACCCGCAGCGAAATGCACGTGCCGCCGACGGCGACCGGAGGCAGCACCGCGTGCAGCCGCACGGTGAACTCCCCGGTGCCCAGCCCGCTCAACTGACCGTCCACCCATGGTTGGGCCTCGTCGAGGCGCCGGCCCGCCGCCAAGGCCAGACGCTGCGCCAGCCGGCGCACCGCCGCCTCGTCGGAAAATCGAACCTCGCTGGGGCGCAAGCCGTCGCCGGCGTCCACCCACACCGCATCGGGCGCGGTCACCAGGACATCGGTGGTGCCTTCGGCGCGCAGCAGCGGCTCCAGCACACCAGCGCCGGCGAGCTCGGTCTGCACCAGCTGCAGGCCGCGCAGCACCTCGCTGTCGCCGAGCAGGCCACCGGACTCGGCCCGAATCGCTTCGGCGACGACGTTCGGGCGCAGTGCCGCGGCGCTCAGCGCTTCGGCGGCGAGCCGCTCCCGGACCCGGTCGATCAGCGAGGCGCTCATGCCGCCTCCACCACGGAATGCTCGCGCACCACGGCGAGCACCCGGCCGGCGGCGACGGCCAGCGGAGACTGTCGTCGCAGGCGCAGACCGTCGCGCTCGAGGATGCGCGCCACCGCGGGCTGCGGACGCATCGCGGCCAACAACGGCAGCTCGACGATCTCGGCGACCTGACGTGGCCTCAGGCCGCCGGGCGCGGGTCCGCGCACCACCGCGCCCGCGTTCGGGTTGACCGTCGTGACCCACCGCGCCACCGCCGCCGCCGCAGCGCACGAACGCACGTCGGCCGGCACGACGACAACGACAAGATCGGCGGAGGCCAGCGTCGTCTCGGCGGCCGCGGTCGATCGTCTCGGTACGTCGCAGACCACGGTCACACCGCCGCGGCTGCCGGCCTCGAGCACCGCCGCCAGCGGTGCGGGATCGATGTCACCGCCGGTGCGGGCACACGACAACACGGTCACCCCGGCACGGTGCGGCAGCGCGTCGCGCAGCGCGGCGTAGGTTAGCCGACCGCCTTGCAACAGCAGGTCCGGCCAGCGCAGCCCGGGATCGGCTTCGCTGCCCAGCACAAGGTCGATGCCTCCGCTCCACGGGTCGACGTCGACGAGCAAGGCCTCGGCGGCTTTCGTGGACTGCGACGCTGTGCGGGCCAGTGCGGTAGCGAACACCGAGGCGCCCGCGCCGCCGCGCCCGGCGATCACCGCGAGCACCGCTCCGCGCGGCGCATCATCACGGACCGCCTCGGCGGCGTCGGCCAGCTCGGCCATCAGCTCGGCGTCCTGCTCGGGCAGCGTGATCACCCGTTGCGCCCCGACCGCGATCGCGGCTTCCCAGTCGGCGGCGATCGGTTCGCGTCGCCCCACCAACACGACGCGGTTGCGACGGGGCAGGGCCCGTTGCGCGCACCGGTGAGCGGCCAGCACATCGAGCAGCACGGCCGCCGCGCCGGCCCACACCTTGCGGCTCGACGGCTCGGCGGCATGGACGGCCTGCAGGCCGACGGCGGCGCACACCCGGTCGACGTCACCGCGCAGGGCGGGGTCGTCGATCAGCGCGAGGATGCCTTGGGTGCTGGCCATGAATCCACCCTGTCGGGCAAACCCCAGACCGCGCCATGAGCACACCCGAATCTGTGGATGAGTTTGCAGATGTGGATAGCCCGCGGGCTCACCGGCGAGGCGAAAATCGCGTTCCGCAACGTCGAGTGGCGGCGCAACATATCCGCGTTGCGAAAGGACGTGGAAAAAGAGACGACCCCCGCCAGGGGGGGAGGAGGCGGAGGTCGTCGTGTATCAGCCCCGGGGGGTCGGGCTGATGCACACCCGACGTAGGCCGGGTAACGCTCACTATACACACGCCAGTGCGGATCGACGCAAGGATTACTTGCTGAAGAAAGCACAGAAAAGCAGGGCAGGCGACCGTGGCGGCTACCTTCGTGAACTGCCACTTTGTCCGGAGGCTCGGCGTGTGTCACGCGACCCGACCTATGCTGGCGCCGTGACCGAACCGCAGCCGTCAACCGAACGGTTGACAGTTCCGCAGTCGGCGGCACCTGCCGGCGAGCCCGTCAAGACCGCGGCGTTCTTCGACCTCGACAAGACGGTGATCGCGAAATCGAGCACGTTAGCGTTCAGCAAACCCTTCTTCAACCAAGGGCTAATCAATCGGCGGGCCGTTTTGAAGTCGGCCTATGCGCAGTTTCTTTTTCTGATGTCCGGGGCCGACCACGACCAGATGGACCGGATGCGTAGCTACCTGACGAACATGTGCGCGGGCTGGGACGTCGAGCAGGTGAAGTCGATCGTCGGCGAGACGCTGCACGACATCGTCAACCCGTTGGTGTTCGCCGAAGCCGCCGATCTGATCGCCGATCACAAGTTGTTCGGCCGCGACGTCGTCATTGTCTCGGCGTCAGGGGAAGAGATCGCCGCGCCGATCGCCCGCGCGCTCGGTGCGACCCACGCCATGGCGACGCGGATGGTCGTCGAAGACGGCCGCTACACCGGCGGGATCGCGTTCTATTGCTTTGGCGAAGGCAAAGCCGAGGCGATTCGCCAGCTCGCCACCCGCGAGGGCTACGCACTGGAACACTGCTACGCCTATTCCGACTCGATCACCGATCTGCCGATGCTGGAAATCGTCGGCCACCCGACCGTGGTAAACCCGGATCGCGCCCTGCGCAAAGAAGCCGCCACGCGCGGCTGGCCGGTGCTGATTTTCTCCAGGCCGGTGTCGTTGCGCGACCGCATTCCCGCGCCGTCGGGCGCCGCGATGGCCACCACCGCAGCGGTCGGCGTCAGCGCACTGGCGGCCGGCGCGCTGACCTATTCGCTGCTGCGCCGTTTCGCGTTCTGAACACCGATTCCGCCCCGCGGCGGGCACCCGATTCGGGGCGCATAACGATCCGGAACCGCTGCGTCATTTGGCCCTTGCTGTGACCGCGGTCACGGGGTACAAAGGAAGCACGGAAGCTTGGCGAGGCCAAGGCCGAGCCGGAAGAGAAGGCTCGGACTCCCGAACCAAGCTCCTAGCACGGGTTCCGAGTACCCACGCGGAGCACATGCCGCGAAATAGGCAGAAGTGTTGCGGGCCTGCGTATTTGCGAAAAGCGGACGGCCTCGACAACCCTTTGGGTGGGGTTGCAGCCGTAGCGCATCGACAAGACGCCGAGGCCACCCACGCAGCCCACCTTGCACGCTTGGTAACCGGGGTCCGTGCTAGCGGGCGGCGAGCCGAAATCACTTCGGAGCGCCGCCCGCATCGCGTCGTCTGCGGCCTGTGTCGTGGGCGCTAAGACGGCTGCGAACCCGTGGCTTGCGCGATCGACAATGCTTCGCGCGCACCGGCGTGCAGCGCCCGGCAACTCAGCAACAACCACGCGGTCAACCCGTCGGGCGTCCCCGACGCGAAGCCACGCGCCGCGGCCTTGTAGTCACCGGACTGACGCATCAGGTAGACCTCGGGCACACCGAGGCCGTGCGGGTCCAGCCCGCTGGACATCGTCACCAACCGCGACACCGCCCTGGCCACCACCCCGTCGGCGCTGCCGAACGGCGCCAGCGTGAGCAGCTCACCGTGCACGACGGCCGCGAGCACCGCCGCGGGCACCGCCTGCCCGGCGCTGCCCGTGACGATGTCGGCCAGCAACGTGAGCCGTTGCCCGACTTCGGGGTCGGTGCGGGGACGGCCCAGCCGGTCGTCGTCGACGAGGTCGGCGGCCGCCAACGCATGCAGCCGGGCGATGGCCTGCAACGGAGCGCGCCGCCACACCCGCACCAGCGTCGTCTCGCCGCCCTCGAGCGCCTCCGACACCCGCAGTGCCCCCGCGAGCACCGGGTCGAGCTCGCTGCCCTCGGCCAACTGCAGCGAGCCACCGTCAAGCACCGATGACGCGCGCGCACCCCGCAGCGCGGACTCCGCTGCGGTCGCGGGCCAGCCGCGCAGATTGGTGCGGTGCCGGTGCGCACGCCCCAGCGCCTCACGCGCCTCCTCACAGGCCTGCGCCACCCCGGGCAGCTCGACCAGCGGGGTCAACGGGCTTGCGGAAGCGGTCACGGCAGCCACGCTAGCCCAGCCCGCGCGCCCGGCAGCCACCACGTTTCGCGCGCGGCCCGACAGCTTGTGACATGCCGGCGTGCGCGACGCCTCAGGTGACTACCCTCACAGACATGACCGACACAACGGCGAAGCCCGCCCAAGCACCGTCCGTCTATCCGCCTTCCCCTGAATTCGCCGCGCAAGCCAACGCGACAGCGGAGCTGTACCGCGAGGCCGAGCAGGATCGGCTGGCGTTCTGGGCCAAGCAAGCCGAGCGACTGTCCTGGGACACCCCGTTCACCGAGGTACTGGACTGGTCGGACGCGCCGTTCGCGAAATGGTTTGTCGGCGGCAAGCTCAACGTGGCCTACAACTGCGTCGACCGGCATGTGGAGGCCGGCCACGGGGACCGGGTGGCCCTGTACTGGGAGGGCGAACCTGTCGGTGATTCGCACGCCTTGACCTACGCGCAGCTCAAGGAGGAGGTCTGCAAGGCCGCCAACGCGTTCACCGCGCTCGGCCTGACCACCGGGGACCGGGTCGCGATCTACATGCCGATGATCCCGGAGGCCATCATCGCGATGCTGGCCTGCGCGCGGCTGGGCGTGCTGCACTCGGTCGTGTTCGCCGGCTTCTCGGCCTCGGCGCTGGCGGCCCGCATCCAGGACGCCGAGGCCAAGTTGGTGATCACCTCGGACGGGCAGTACCGACGCGGGAAGGCGGTGTCGCTGAAGGAGGGCGCCGATCAGGCGGTGCAGGGCCAGCCGTCGGTCCAGCACATCGTCGTGGTCGAGCGCACGGGCATCGACATCCCGTGGACCGAGGGTCGCGACGTGTGGTGGCACGACGTCGTCGACAGCGCTTCCCCCGAACACACCCCCGAGGCCTTCGATTCCGAGCATCCGCTGTTTCTGCTCTACACGTCGGGCACCACCGGCAAGCCCAAGGGCATCATCCACACCACCGGCGGCTTCTTGACCCAGGCGGCCTACACCCACTACTACGTGTTCGACTCCAAACCCGAGACCGACGTGTACTGGTGCACCGCCGACATCGGCTGGGTCACCGGGCACAGCTACATCGTGTTCGGGCCGCTGGCCAACGGCGCGACCCAGGTGGTCTACGAGGGCACCCCGAACTCCCCCAGCGAGCATCGACACTTCGAGATCATCGAAAAGTACGGTGTCACGGTCTATTACACTGCTCCGACGTTGATCCGAACCTTCATGAAGTGGGGCCGGGAGATCCCCGACGCCCACGACCTGTCCAGCCTGCGGTTGCTGGGTTCGGTCGGCGAGCCGATCAACCCCGAGGCGTGGCGCTGGTATCGCCAGGTGATCGGCGCGGACCGGACCCCGGTGGTGGACACCTGGTGGCAGACCGAGACCGGGGCCATCATGATCTCCCCGCTGCCCGGGGTGACGGCGACCAAGCCGGGCGCGGCGATGGCGCCGCTGCCGGGGATCTGCGCCCAGATCGTCGACGAGGACGGCAACCGCATTCCGCCCAGCCCACCCGACAGTGAACCGGTGACCGGATATCTGGTGCTCGACCAGCCGTGGCCGTCGATGCTGCGCGGCATCTGGAAGGACCCGGAGCGCTTCAAGGACACCTATTGGAAGCGGTTCGAAGAGCAGGGCTGGTACTTCGCCGGTGACGGCGCCCGCTACGACGCCGACGGTGACATCTGGGTGCTGGGCCGCATCGACGACGTGATGAACGTTTCGGGACACCGGATTTCGACCGCGGAGGTGGAGTCGGCGCTCGTCGGGCACCAACATGTCGCCGAGGCGGCCGTGGTCGGGGCCAGCGATGCGCAGACCGGACAGGCGATCTGCGCGTTCGTCATCCTGGAGACGCACGCCAAGTCCAGCGGCGAGGAGATGGTCGAGATTCTGCGCGAACAGGTCGCCAAGGAGATCGGCAAGATCGCCCGGCCGCGCGAGATCCACGTCGTGCCCGAACTGCCCAAGACCCGCAGCGGCAAGATCATGCGCCGGCTGTTGCGTGACGTCGCCGAGGGCCGCGAACTCGGTGACACCTCAACCCTGGTGGACCCCAGCGTCTTCGAGAACATCCGCACGGGCAAGTAACGCCCAGGCGCTGCGGATCAGGAAGCACCGATCGGGACGAAACCCGTTCCCGGCCGGTTCTTCGCGGTGATGTCGGCCAGCTGGGTGTTGAACGACATCGTCACCGCGGGCGTGTGCAGCGGGATGTACTTGATGACGCAGGTCGGCAGTTTCTCGGAGAATGCGCCGTGAATCATGCCGACGAGGCGGTTGTGGACGGTGACCGGGGCGCCGGAGTCACCCGGCTGCCCGCACACCTGGTTGACGAAGGTGCCGGGCTCGGGGCCCGGGCCCCATGTCACCCCGCAGGAGTAACCGGTGGTGCGTCCCAGCTTGCAGGCGATGTCGCCGACGACGGGATCGGGGCCCAGCCCGTCGATCTGAAACCCGTTGACGTTGTTGACCGGTTGCACCTTGGCCGGGTCGAACTGGATCACCGCATAGTCCAGCGCGTCGTTGCCCGCGACCATCGTGCCCACCACGCCGGCGTCCGGGGCTTCTTCGGCGGCGACCTGCGCCCCCGGTCCACCGCAGTGTGCGGAGGTGAAGCCGACCAGGTTGCCGCGGTTGTCGTGGCCGATCGCGGTCAGCGTGCACATGGTCTCGCCGTTGACCACCAGACCGGACCCGCCGCCCAGCACCACCGGCTCGGCGGCGTCGGCGGCCACGGGGGCCAACCCGGCCAGGGCCACCAGCCCGGCAAGGGCGGCGAGGGTGGTGACCAGACGACTCAGGCAGCGGCCGCTCATCCTCAAAGATGTCTCCTCAATCGCTGCCCGACCTGCCTTGCTGGAACGCAGCCAGTCTAACTTCGGTCGGCCCGTGGTCAGCCGCACGCCACATGGCAACTCCCGACATGGCAACATGAACGCGACCGATAGCCGAGGCGGGAGGAACTGTTCGTGAGCGATCGCAGGAATGGCGCGCCGACCACCGTGACGTCGATACCACTGGTCGATCCACACGCCCCCAAAGCCGACCCGTCCATCGGTGACCTGGTCAAGGACGTCACCACGCAGGTGTCGACGCTGGTCCGCGCGGAAGTGGAACTGGCCAAGGCCGAGATCACCCGTGACGTCAGGAAAGGGCTCACCGGCAGCGTCTACTTCGTTCTGGCGCTGGTGGTGCTGTTCTATTCCACGTTCTTCTTCTTCTTTTTCGTCGCCGAACTGCTTGACACCTGGATCTGGCGCTGGGCGGCGTTCCTGATCGTGTTCGGCATCATGGTCGTCGTCACGGCGATATTCGGCTTGCTCGGCTACCTGAAGGTGCGTCGCATCCGCGGTCCGCAGCAGACCATCGAATCGGTCAAGGAGATCCCAGAGGCGCTGACCCCCGGCCACGACAAGGCCAAGACGCTCGCGGCCGGCGACGGCAAGCCGGCATCGACCACCGACCCATCGGGCTGGTAATGCCCCGCGGGCAACCGCCCGATCCGTCGGTGGTCCGCATCGACGGCCCATGGCGTCATCTTGGCGTGCACGCCAACGGAATTCGGTTCCACGTGGTCGAAGCCGACGCCGCCGAACCGGCCTGGTCCGACGCCGATGCGGCGCCGGCCACGGACCGGCCGCTGGTCATCCTGCTGCACGGTTTCGGGTCGTTCTGGTGGTCGTGGCGTCACCAGTTGCGCGGGCTAACGGGCGCCCGGGTGGTGGCTGTCGACCTGCGCGGATACGGGGACAGCGACAAACCGCCCCGCGGCTACGACGGCTGGACCCTGGCCGGAGACACCGCCGGGCTGGTACGCGCGCTCGGCCACAACGAGGCCACGTTGGTCGGCCACGCCGACGGTGGCCTGGTCTGCTGGGCGACCGCCGTGCTGCACCCGCGGGCGGTGCGGGCGATCGCGGTGGTCAGCTCGCCGCATCCGGTGGCCCTTCGCGCCTCCGCGCTCAGGCAGGGCGACCAACGCTCGGCGTTGCTGCCGTGGCTGCTGCGCTACCAGGTGCCGATCTGGCCCGAGCGCGCGCTGACCCGCCGCGACGCCGAGGAGCTGGAACGCGTGGTGCGCAGTCGAGCCAGCGCGAAATGGCTTGCTTCCGATGATTTCTCTGAAACCATCGGGCACATGCGTCGGGCATTTCAGATCCCGTCGGCGGCGCACTCGGCGCTGGAATACCAGCGCTGGGCGGTGCGCAGCCAGCTGCGCGGTGAGGGACGACGGTTCATGCAGTCGATGCGACGGCCGATCAACGTTCCAATTCTGCATCTGCGCGGCGACGCCGACCCCTACGTGCTGGCCGACCCGGTGTATCGGACCCAGCGCTACGCACCGCACGGCCGGTACGTATCCATCGACGGCGCAGGGCATTTCGCGCATGAGGAGGCGCCGGAAGCGGTCAACGAGCAACTGTCGCGCTTCTTGGCGCAGGTGTACGGCTGACGGCTAGGAGATACAGGTGCCGGTGGGGACGCGCTCGGAGTTGCCGACCTTGGCCATTTGACGCGACACCTCGTCGGCGGTCAGCACGAACCCCGTGTCGGCGTCGTCCACGGCGGCACCGAACACCACCCCGAGCACATTGCCGTCGCGGTCGATCATCGGGCCACCCGAGTTGCCTTGGCGCACAGTGCCTCTGATGGTGTACACCTCACGCTCCACCGTGCTGGTGCGGTAGATGTCGGGTCCGCTGAGCTCGATGATCTCCCGGACCCTGGCCGGTGTGGCGACGAAGTCCCCACCGCCGGGATACCCCATCACGACGGCGTCGGTTCCCGTCGACGCGGCGGTCCCGGCGAATTCCAGCGGCTGCGACGCGAGGTCCGGCACGTCGAGGATCGAGATGTCGGCCTCGGGGTCGTAGGACACCACGTAGGCCTCATAGGTCTGGCCGTCGGCTTCGATGGTGACGCTGTCGGAGCCTGCCACCACGTGTGCGTTCGACATCACCCGGTTGGGGCCCACCACAAACCCGCTGCCCTCTAACACCTTCTGGCAGCCCGGGGCGACGCCGCGGATCTTCACGACGCTGGGCCGGGTGGCGGCCACCACCGGGTCGACGGCCAGGGAGGCGTCGGGTGCGTCGACGGCGACAATCGGGGTGCGCCCGAACGGCTGCAGCACATCCGGTAGACCGGAGGTGTCCAGCAGCGCCGACAGCCGGTTCGGCACGGAGCGCAACCAGGTCGGCGCGAGGTCGTTGACCTCCTTGAGCACCTGGCTACCGCGCACCGCGGCGGCCAGGTTGGGCTGATCCGACGACTGCAGCGGATAGGTCAGCATCCACGCGGCCACCAGCACCGCGACGATCTGCAGCGCCACCCCGACCAGGGAGTCGATGGCCCGCAGCCCCCTGTTGCGGATGGCGCCGCGCACCGCGCGGCCCAGCACCACGCCGGCGATCTCACCGACGACCACCAGGGCGAGGATCAGGAACAAGGTGACGAACAGCTTGGTGCGGGGACCGTCGATGCTGGCGACCACGTGCGGGGCCAGCAGCACGCCGGCCACAGCGCCGAGCACCACGCCGAGAAACGACAGCAGCGAACCCAGCGCGCCGGAGCGCCATCCCGAAAGCCCGGCGATGAAGGCGACGGCGAGAACAACGAGGTCGAGCCACTGCGACGAAGTCATGGTTGTGCTTCACCGTAACCGGCGTCGTGCCCGACGAGCGCCATTGCCTCGTCGAGTTCGCGGACGTCCTCGGTGTTCCACGGCTGCGCCCACCCCGCGACATCAAGCATCGCCGAGATCACCTGGCCGGTGAATCCCCATACCAGCATCTCGTGCAGCAGGAACGCCGGACCGGCGAATCGACGGGTGTTCTCCTTGCGGTACACCATGATTCGGTTCTTCGGGTTGATGAACGCCCGGAGCGGAACCCGCGCGACGATCGCGGTTTCGGCTTCGTCGACGACGGCGACCGGGCCGGGGTCCGGAGAGTAGGCCAGCACGGGCACGACGTGAAAACCCGACGGCGGAATGAACAACCGTTCCAGCGTGGCCACCGGGTGCAGTCGTCCGGTGTCGATACCGGTCTCCTCGTTGGCCTCGCGCAACGCGGTGTGGACCGGGGTGAAGTCGCCGGGGTCGGCGGCCCCGCCGGGAAACGCGGCCTGACCGGCGTGATGCCGCAGCGTCGTAGCGCGCACGGTGACCAGCAGGTCGACGTCCTCGGGCGCGCCGTCGGCGCCCGCCTGCGGGGACCCCGAGAACAGCACCAACACCGCGGCGTCCCGGCCGGCGCCGGGAATCGCGCCGGCCGTCATCGCCATGGCCAGCATTTCGGGGGGCACCCGGCGGCGATATGCCCGCTTGACCTGGTCGGTGTTGTCCAGCAGGGGCTTCAGCCACGGCGGCGCCGCGTGCGGGGTCAGCGGGCTTTCTTCGCTGACCCAACTCACCCCGGAACTCCTATCGACGGGTTGACCGCCGCGGCGATCTCGTCGGCGTTGTCAAACGAGCGCGGCAGGACGTCGGCAACGCTACCGTCCGCGCGAAGGACCACGGTTGCGGGCATGACGTTCGGTACCCGCAACGCGGCGGCGATCAACCGGCGCCCGTCCTGCAGGGTGGGCAGGCGCACGCCCAGTTCGGCCAGCCGCAACAGGGCCGCCGTCTCGTTCTCGTCCTGGTGCACGGTCAGCACGGTGACCTGCGGCCCGACCCGGCGCTGGTACTCGGCCATCGCGGGCAGTTCGGCCGCGCACGGTGCGCACCAGTAGGCCCACAGGTTGAGCACCACCGTCCGGTCGGCCAGCGCCTCGGCGACGTCGACCATCGCGCCGTTCCCGGCGCACTCCAGGGTGATGCCGCGCAGGGCTTCGGGCCCCTCGCCGACCCCCGGCGTCGGGCACGGCGGCAGGTCGGCCTGCGCTCGGGGTCCGGCCAGGGCTTCCGGAGTGTCGGCGTCGCGGCGGTCGCGGGCGGTCCCCGGCTCTCCCGAGCCGGTGCCGGCGTCGCCGTCGTCGCCCAGTTCAGCCCACAGCGCAATCCCCAGCGCGACGAGGACGACCAGTACCGCGACGGTCCAGCGGGTCGAGCTGCGCATGTCTTCTCACCCGGGCGGGCTACAGCCCGGCCAGCGCCAGCAGGTGCTCGGTTTCAGGCCCCTTGACCAGGAGCGCAGCGACCAGGGGGTCGGTCGGCCCGAGGCCGTATGAGGGGCAGTCGTCGGCCAGCACACAGACCCCGCAGGCCGGTTTACGCGCATGGCAGACGCGACGGCCATGGAAGATGACGCGGTGGCTCAGATCGGTCCACTCCTTGCGCGGGATCAGTTCGCCGACCGCGTGCTCGATCTTGACCGGGTCTTCCTCGTCGGTCCACCGCCACCGCCGCACCAACCTGCTGAAATGGGTGTCGACGGTGATGCCGGGGATCCCGAACGCGTTGCCGAGGATGACGTTGGCGGTCTTGCGGCCGATCCCGGGCAGCGTGACGAGTTCCTCCATGGTGGACGGCACCTGACCGTCGAACCGCTCCTCGAGTTCCTGGCCCAACCGGATCAGCGCGCTGGCCTTGTTGCGGAAGAAGCCGGTGGGCCGGATGAGTTCCTCGAGTTCGGCGCGGTCGGCCTGCGCGTAGTCGCGGGCGGTGCGGTAGCGCTTGAACAACGCGGGGGTAGTGAGGTTGACACGCTTGTCGGTGCTCTGCGCGGAGAGGATCGTCGCGACCGTGAGCTCGAGCGGGTTGGTGAAGTCCAGTTCGCAGTAGACATGTGGAAATGCTTGCGCAAGTTTCCGATTCATTCGCCGTGCCCGACGGACGAGGCCGATGCGGGTTTCGCGGTCCCAGTTCTTTCGAGCGCGTTTGGCCGCGGCCGGCTTGTCCGTTGATGTCTCGCCCACCGTCACGGAAGCCAGCCTACTGACGACGTCAGACATCGCCGACCAACGCTACGGCGGACCGGTGACAATTCGTGATCCCGCTGAGACCTTGGCCGTGTTTACTTCAGCCTTGTGTCGTGGTTGCTGGTCGGATTGATTCCGGGGTTGCTGATGTTGGCGACGTTGGGCCTCGATCGGCTGGAGGCCGGCCTCGGTCGCGGCACGGTGTCGGCCAGCGACGTGGCCGCTTTCCTGGCGCACGCCGAGGCGGCCGACGTCGACACGCTGGCCCGCGACGGGATGGGCACCGCGCTGGACCGAGCGCGGCAACACCGGCACTCCCACGATTCGACGAGCAACGGGCTGACCAGCAACGGAGCCACATCGGATTTGCCAACGCGGTATTACGGTCACCGGGGCGCCAATCCGGGTTTTCAGCCGACTCGACATGCCAATCGTGTGTAGCGTGGGCTGGTCGCGAATTGGGATACCTCTAGACTGATTTTGCTAGCCGGGCTAGAGGTCGGCTTGCGCATGTCATATCACCCAACAGGCTAAGAGGGGCAACGTGGACGAGATCCTGGCGAGGGCCGGAATCTTCCAGGGGGTCGAACCCAGCGCCGTGGCGGCGCTGACCAAGCAACTGCAGCCCGTCGACTTCCCCCGCGGGCACACCGTGTTCGCCGAAGGGGAGCCAGGCGACCGGTTGTACATCATCGTGTCCGGAAAGATCAAGATCGGGCGACGATCGCCGGACGGCCGCGAGAATCTGCTCACCATCATGGGCCCGTCGGACATGTTCGGCGAGCTGTCGATCTTCGACCCCGGCCCGCGGACGTCGAGCGCCACCACGATCACCGAGGTGCGCGCGGTCACGATGGACCGCGACGCGCTGCGGTCGTGGATCGCCGATCGCCCCGAGATCGCCGAGCAGCTGCTGCGGGTGCTGGCCCGCCGGCTGCGCCGCACCAACAACGCCCTGGCCGATCTGATCTTCACCGACGTGCCCGGCCGCGTGGCCAAGCAGCTGCTTCAGCTGGCGCAGCGGTTCGGCACCCAGGAGGGCGGGGCGCTGCGCGTGACGCACGACCTGACGCAGGAGGAGATCGCGCAGCTCGTCGGGGCTTCGCGGGAGACCGTCAACAAGGCGCTCGCCGACTTCGCGCACCGCGGCTGGATCCGGTTGGAGGGCAAGAGCGTGCTGATCTCGGACTCCGAGCGTCTGGCCCGCCGCGCCCGCTAGTCTTTCCGCCTTTTCCTTCGCCGAGATCGACGAAATGGCGGGATTCACTCGCACTTTCCCGCCCGTTCGTCCCTTTGGGCGAGAATTTGTGTGCCCCCTTACGCCCGTAGGTAGTCCAGCTGGGCCTGGACGGACCATTCGGCGACGTCCCAGAGCTCTTTGTCGACGTCGGTGTACACGTGCTCGACGATCTGGCGCGTGCTGGCGTCGTCGCCGAGGTCCCGTAACGCGGCGCGCACCTGCTCCAGCCGTTCCTCGCGGTGCGCCAAGTACATGTCGCTGACGGCTTCCAGATCCGCGAGTTCGGGACCGTGCCCGGGCAGCACCGCGCGCCGGCCCAGCCCGCGCAGCCGCCGCAACGACTCCAGGTAGTCCTGCAAGCTGCCGTTTTCCTTGTCGATCACCGTCGTGCCGCGGCCCAGTACCGTGTCGGCGGTCAGCACCGCATCGTCGAGGACGAACGACACCGAGTCCGCGGTGTGGCCCGGGGTGGCCATCACGGTGATCCGCAGGCCCGCGGCCTCGATGACCTCCCCGTCGGCGAGCGGTCCGCCCAGCCCTCGCAGGAACCCGCTGCCCATCGAGCGCACCACCGCGCCGGTGTGCTCGACGATCCTGTCGATGGCGCCGGTGTGGTCCTCGTGGCGGTGGCTGATCAGAATCAACGGGATCTTGCCGAGCTCGGCGAGCCGGGCGACGTGCTCGTCGTCGTCATCGGGCCCCGGGTCGACGAGCACCAACTCGTCGCTGCCCGAACCGCGCAGCACCCAGGTGTTGGTGCCTTCGAGCGTCATCTTCCCCGGGTTGTCGCACAGCAGCACCGACGCGGTATCGGTCACCGGCCGCAGACGCCCGTAGGCGGGATGCTCGAGGGTCACCGCTCGCTCACACCACCTCGGCGATGATCTCGACTTCCACCGGCGCGTCCAGCGGCAACGCCGACACCCCGACCGCCGACCGGGCGTGCGCGCCCGCGTCGCCGAAGACCTCACCGAACAGCTCCGAGGCGCCGTTGACCACCCCGGGCTGGCCGTAGAACCCCGGCGCCGACGCGACGAACCCGACCACCTTGACCACCCGGGCGACCGAGTCGATGCCGGTCAGAGAGTGCACCGCGGCCAGCGCGTTGAGCGCGCACACCCGCGCCAGCGCCTTGCCCTCGTCGGGGCTGACCTCGGCGCCCACCTTGCCGGTCTGCAGCAGCGCGCCGTCCTTCATCGGCAGCTGACCGGCGGTGTAGACCAGGTTGCCGGTGCGCACCGCGGGCACATAGGCCGCGAGCGGCGGCACCAGCTCGGGCAGTTCGATGCCCAGCTCGGCCAACCTGGCAGCCGGGGTCTGATGTCGCCGGCCCTCCGGCGCCGGCGTCATTTCGGTCGTTTCAGATAGGCGACGTGCTGCTCGCCGGTGGGCCCCGGCAGCACCGACACCAGTTCCCAGCCGTCCTCGCCCCATTGGTCGAGGATCTGCTTGGTCGCGTGCGTGAGCAACGGGACGGTGGAGTACTCCCAGCGGGTCGGTTCGGTCATGTCCCGAGCTTATCCGGCGGTCAAATGAGGCTGCGGCCGTCATGAGCCCGCAAACCACTTCGTTAGCATGCACAGGTGGCTTCCACTATCAATGGCGGACATTCCATCGGCTGGCCGTCTCGCCTCACCAAGGCGCGCCTGCACTTCGTCACCGGCAAGGGCGGCACCGGCAAGTCGACGATCGCCGCCGCCCTGGCACTGGCACTGGCGGCGGGTGGCCGCAAGGTGCTGCTGGTGGAAGTTGAAGGGCGACAAGGGATTGCACAGCTTTTCGACGTTCCGCCGCTGCCCTATCAAGAGGTGAAGATCGCGACAGCCGAGGGCGGCGGTCAGGTCAACGCGCTGGCGATCGACACCGAGGCGGCGTTCCTCGAATACCTCGACATGTTCTACAACCTCGGCCTGGCCGGGCGCGCGATGCGCAGGATCGGTGCGGTCGAGTTCGCGACGACGATCGCACCCGGATTGCGCGACGTGCTGCTCACCGGGAAGATCCGCGAGATCGTGACGCGCGCCGAAAAGGGCAAGCAACCGGTGTACGACGCCGTGGTCGTTGACTCGCCCCCGACCGGGCGCATAGCCCGGTTCCTCGACGTCACCAAGGCCGTCTCCGATCTGGCGAAGGGCGGGCCGGTGCACGGTCAGGCCGAAAGCGTCGTCAAGGTGCTGCATTCCGATCTCACCGCGATTCATCTCGTGACGTTGCTGGAGGCGCTGCCGATCCAGGAGACGCTGGAAGCCATCGAAGAGCTCAGAGCCCTCGATCTGCCGATCGGCAGCGTCATCGTCAACCGCAACATCCCGGCCTACCTGTCGCCGGAGGATTTGGCCAAGGCCGCCGAGGGCGACATCGACGCCGACGAGGTGCGGTCCACTCTGGACGAGGTGGGAATCACGTTGTCCGACAAAGATTTCGCCGGCCTGCTCACCGAAACGATCCAGCACGCCACCAGGATCAAGGCGCGCGCCGAGAGTGCCGAGCAACTCGACGCGCTCGACGTGGCACGCCTCGCACTGCCGCAGATCCCCGACGGCGTGGACCTGGGCAGCCTCTACGAGCTCGCCGAAGCGCTTGCGCAGCAGGGCGTCCGGTAAGCCCATCAGACCATTGAGGAGACGTAGATGAGCACCACCCCGCCCGCCCTCGACATGCGCTCGATCCTCGAGGACACGTCCAACCGGGTCGTGGTGTGCTGCGGCGCAGGCGGTGTCGGCAAGACGACGACGGCGGCCGCGATGGCGCTGCGGGCGGCCGAATACGGCCGCACGGTGGTGGTGTTGACCATCGACCCCGCCCGGCGTCTCGCCCAGGCGCTCGGCATCGCCGATCTCGGCAACTCACCCCAGCGCGTTCCGCTGGCTCCCGAGGTGTCCGGCGAGTTGCACGCGATGATGCTCGACATGCGCCGCACCTTCGACGAGATGGTGATCCAGTACTCCGGCCCCGATCGGGCCGACGCGATTCTGGACAACCAGTTCTATCAGACCGTCGCGACCTCGCTGGCCGGCACACAGGAGTACATGGCGATGGAGAAGCTGGGGCAGCTTCTCGCGCAAGACAAATGGGATCTCGTCGTGGTGGACACTCCGCCGTCGCGCAACGCCTTGGACTTTCTCGACGCACCGAAACGGTTGGGCAGCTTCATGGACAGCCGACTGTGGCGGCTGCTGCTGGCGCCGGGCCGAGGCTTCGGACGCCTTGTGACCGGCGCCGTCGGACTGGCGATGAAGGCCCTGTCGACTGTGTTGGGCTCTCAAATGCTCGCCGACGCAGCCGATTTCGTTCAATCGCTGGACGCAACCTTCGGCGGGTTCCGGGAGAAGGCCGACCGCACCTACGAGCTGCTCAAGCGTCGCGGCACCCAGTTCGTCGTGGTGTCGGCGCCCGAGCCCGACGCGCTGCGCGAGGCCTCGTTCTTCGTCGACCGGCTCACCGAGGAGCACATGCCGCTGGCCGGGCTGATCCTCAACCGCACCCACCCGACCTTGTGCGACCTGCACGCGGAGAAGGCGGAGGAGGCCGCCGAGGAACTCGAGAAGAAGGACCCGAATTCGTTGACCGCGGCTGTGCTCAGGATCCACGCCGACCGCGCGATGACGGCGAAACGTGAGGTCCGGCTCCTGTCGCGGTTCACCGGAGCGAACCCGCACGTGCCGATCGTCGGCGTGCCGTCGCTGCCGTTCGACGTGTCGGATCTGGAGGCGCTGCGCGCGATCGCCGATCAGATCACCGGCGAGGCGTCGTCAGCCGCGTAGCAGGCCTAGCCGGCGCTGCGGTGCTTGCGCTGGGCGGCGAAGAAATCGGCCCAGGAAACGACCTCGGGGTGCTGCTTGAGCAGGGCGCGCCGCTGGCGTTCGGTCATGCCGCCCCACACGCCGAACTCGACGCGGTTGTCGAGGGCGTCGGCGCCACATTCCAAGATCACCGGGCAGTGCCGACAGATCACCGCGGCTTTACGCTGCGCGGCCCCGCGTACGAACAGTTCGTCGGGATCGGTTTGACGGCATCGAGCCTGAGACACCCAAGCGATACGAGCTTCGGCTTCGGCGCCGTGGACAACAGTGTGGGCGGACGAAGTCGTGCTTGTCCTGCGAGCCGCGGGCCTAGTTGCTGACACCCGAGAAATCCCTTCTTTCCCTGCCGCCCTGCCATCGCCGTGGCGGCCATGTCGTCCGGTGTAGAGCGCGATTGCGATCTACGCCACAGTGGGGGGGTCTTATGTGACCTGCATCGCACTGTTAGCTCAACTTAGGTGGTCAGAGGGTTTCGCGCAATGGGTAGTTCCCCACCTTTTTTGGGACGACCGTGCAGTCACCGCGCAAAATTGACGGAGACGAGGATATGTGTGCTGCTCGGACGTTTTTTTTGCCGGCCGATCGCCGCTGCCCGTTTTGCGGCCCGAGCCGCGTAGTTACTCTGTAGCCATGCCAGAGAGCCAGCCACCGCGGCCGCCGACGTCGGTCACGGTCATCAAGCTCGCCTGGTGTTGCCTGCTGGCCAGCGTGCTGGCGGCCGCGTTGATGTTTCCCGTGGTCGGCGGCTTCGGGCTGATCTCGAACCGGGCCTCCGACGTGGTCGCCAACGGGTCCGCGCAACTGGTCGAGGGCGAGGTCCCGCAGGTCTCGACGATGGTCGACGCGCAGGGCAACGTGATCGCGTGGCTGTACTCGCAGCGCCGGTTCGAGGTGCCCAGCGAAGACATCGCCAACACCATGAAGCTGGCGATCGTGTCCATCGAGGACAAGCGGTTTGCTGAGCACAACGGCGTGGACTGGCAGGGCACGCTGACGGGTCTCTCCGGCTATCTCTCCGGAAACCTCGACACCCGCGGCGGCTCCACCATCGAGCAGCAGTACGTCAAGAACTACCAGTTGCTGGTGATCGCGCAGACCGAGGCCGAACGGCGCGCCGCCGTCGAGACCACCCCGGCGCGCAAGCTGCGCGAGATCCGGATGGCGCTGACCCTCGACAAGACGTTCACCAAGCCCGAGATCCTGACCCGCTACCTGAACCTGGTGTCGTTCGGCAACGGCGCGTTCGGTGTCCAGGACGCGGCGCAGACCTACTTCGGCGTCGACGCCTCCGAACTCAACTGGGAGCAGGCGGCGCTGCTGGCCGGGCTGGTGCAGTCCACCAGCACGCTGAACCCATACACCAACCCCGACGGCGCGCTGGCCCGCCGCAACGTCGTGCTCGACACGATGATCGAGAACCTGCCCGATGAGGCCGCGGCGTTGCGCGCCGCCAAGGAGAAGCCCCTCGGCATCCTCCCCCAGCCCAAGGAACTGCCGCGCGGCTGCATCGCCGCCGGTGATCGCGCGTTTTTCTGCGACTACGCGCTCGAGTACCTGGCGCGCGCCGGCATCAGCAAGGAGCAGGTCGCCAAGGGCGGGTACCTGATCAAGACCACCCTGGATCCCGACGTGCAGGCGTCGGTGAAGTCGGCGGTCAACCAGTTCGCCGACGCCGAGCGCGACGGTGTCGCCAGCGTGATGAGCGTGATCCGGCCGGGCAAGGAGTCCCATCCGGTGCTGGCGATGGCCAGCAGCCGCACGTACGGTCTGAACTCCGATGCCGAAGAGACCATGCAGCCGCAGCCGTTCGCACTGGTGGGCGACGGTGCCGGGTCGATCTTCAAGGTCTTCACGGTCGCGGCCGCGATGGAGATGGGCATGGGGATCAACGCGCAACTGGACGCGCCGGCCCGGTTCCAGGCCAAAGGGCTCGGCAGCGGCGGCGCCAGGGGCTGCCCGCCTGCGACATGGTGTGTGGAGAACGCGGGCAACTACCGCGGCAGCATGAACGTGACGGACGCGCTGGCGACCTCCCCGAACACCGCGTTCGCCAAGCTGATCTCGCAGATCGGGGTGCCCCGCGCGGTCGACATGGCGGTCAAGCTGGGGCTGCGGTCCTACGCGTTGCCCGGCACCGCCCGTGACTACGACCCCGAAAGCAACGAGAGCCTGGCCGACTTCGTCAAACGCCAGAACATCGGCTCGTTCACGCTGGGGCCCATCGAGGTCAATCCGCTCGAGTTGGCCAACGTCGCCGCGACCCTGGCCTCGGGCGGGATGTGGTGCCCGCCCAACCCGATCGCCGAGGTCATCGACCGCCACGGCGAGCAGGTGTCGGTGACGACGGAGACGTGTGAACAGGTCGTGCCCGACGGGCTGGCCAACACGCTGGCGAACGCGTTGAGCAAGGACGACAAGGGAGCCGGCACCGCCGCGGGTGCCGCGGGCTCGGTGGGCTGGGATCTGCCGATGTCGGGTAAGACCGGCACCACCGAGGCGCACCGCTCGTCGGGCTTCCTCGGGTTCACCAACCAGCTGGCCGGTGCCAGTTACATCTACGACGACTCGGCGTCGCCGGGATCGCTGTGTTCGTTCCCGCTGCGCAAGTGCGGCGGTAACGGCAACCTGTACGGCGGCAACGAGCCCGCCCGCACCTGGTTCGCGGCGATGAAGCCGATCGCGACCGCCTTCGGGGAGGTCAATCTGCCGCCGACCGATCCGCGTTTCGTCGACGGCGCGCCCGGTTCGAGGGTGCCCAGCGTGGCCGGCCTGAGCCAGGACACCGCTCGGCAGCGGCTGCGCGACGCGGGTTTCCAGGTCGCCAACGACGCGACGCCGGTGAACAGTTCGTCGTCGTACGGCACGGTGGTCGGTACGTCGCCGTCCGGGCAGACGGTCCCAGGCTCGATCATCACGCTACAGATCTCCAACGGCATCCCTCCGGCCCCGCCACCGGCGCCGGAGGCTCCGCCGGGCGTTCCGGGGCTGCCGGTGCCCGTCGGTGAGACCGTCGTGCAGATTCCTGGCCTGCCGCCGATCACCGTTCCCGTGCTCGGGCCGCCGCCGCCCCCGGCGCCGGCGCCGCCGCCGGGCTGATTCGCACTATGGGTTTCCCACGCCGACCTTTGGAAAGCGGTAACCGTTGGCGAATGGCAGTAGGCTCACTGACATGCCTGCTCGTTCACCCCGTTCGACGACTCGGTCGTCGCCGTCGACCCTGAAAAGCGCCGCCGCGGTCAGCGCGGGTGCGCTGGCAGCCGGCATCGCATACGGCTCGATCATCGAGCGCAACGCCTTCGTGCTGCGCGAGGTCACCATGCCGGTGTTGTCGCCGGGGACGTCGCCGCTGAGGGTGCTGCACATCAGCGATATCCATATGCGGCCGGGCCAGCGGCGCAAGCAGGCGTGGCTGCGCGAACTGGTGGCGCTGGAACCCGACCTGGTGGTGAACACCGGCGACAACCTCGCCCACCCGAAGGCCGTGCCCGCCGTGGTGCAGTCGTTGACCGAATTGCTGGCAGTGCCCGGGGTGTTCATCTTCGGCAGCAACGACTACTTCGGCCCACGCCCGAAGAACCCGCTGAACTACCTGGCCAACCCCGGCCACCGCGTGCACGGCGAACCGCTGCCGTGGCAGGACCTGCGGGCGGCGTTCACCGAGCGCGGCTGGCTGGACCTGACACACAACCGCCGCGAGTTCACCGTGAACGGGCTGCGGATCGCGGCCGCCGGCGTCGACGACCCGCACCTGTCCCGGGACCGCTACGACACCATCGCGGGCCCGGCGCCTGCCGCGGCTGATCTGAAGCTGGGGCTGACGCATTCGCCCGAGCCCCGCGTGCTCGACCGCTTCGCCGCCGACGGTTACCAGCTGGTGATGGCCGGCCACACCCACGGCGGACAGCTGTGCCTGCCGTTCTACGGAGCGCTGGTCACCAACTGCGGCCTGGACCGCTCGCGGGCCAAGGGACCGTCGCGGTGGGGCGCGCACATGCAGCTGCACGTGTCGGCGGGCATCGGCACGTCACCGTATTCGCCGCTGCGGTTCTGCTGCCGCCCGGAGGCCACGTTGTTGACGCTGGTGCCCGCGCCGACGGGTGGGCGCGACGTCGGCAGCCGGGTGGGCCAGTCCCATCCGAGCGTGTCCGTGCGGTAAGCCTTGCGGAGCGCCGTCGCCACCCGGGACCATTCGCGCGAGTGGGTCAACAATGCCGTCCGCCTCATCGAGGCCGATGCCCGGCGCAGCGCCGACACCCACCTGCTGCGCTACCCGTTGCCGTCGTCCTGGGCGGATCGCTGCGACCTGCAGTTGTACCTCAAGGACGAATCCACCCACATCACCGGAAGCCTCAAGCACCGGCTGGCGCGGTCGTTGTTCCTGTACGGGCTGTGCAACGGCTGGATCCACGAGAACACCACGGTCATCGAGGCGTCCTCGGGGTCGACGGCGGTCTCGGAGGCCTACTTCGCCGCGCTGCTGGGCCTGCCGTTCATCGCGGTGATGCCGAAGTCCACCTCCGCCAGCAAGATCGCACTCATCGAATCACAAGGCGGCCGTTGCCATTTCGTCGCCGAGTCATCCCAGATGTACGAGGAGGCCGAGCGGCTCGCCGCGGAGACCGGCGGTCATTATCTCGACCAGTTCACCAACGCCGAGCGGGCCACCGACTGGCGCGGCAACAACAACATCGCCGAGTCGATCTTCGAGCAGATGCGAGACGAGGCCCATCCGATACCGGACTGGATCGTCGTCGGCGCGGGCACCGGCGGCACCAGCGCGACGATCGGCAGGTTCATCCGTTACCGCCGTCACGCCACCAAGCTGTGCGTGGTGGACCCGGAGTACTCGGCGTTCTACCCGTCGTACGTGGAGGGCCGCGACGTGGTGACCGGGATGTCGTCACGCATCGAAGGGATCGGCAGGCCACGGGTGGAACCCTCGTTTCTGCCCGACGTGGTCGATCGGATGGTCATGGTTCCCGACGCCGCATCGGTGGCCGCGGCGCGCCATGCCAGCGCCGTGCTGGGCCGGCGGGTCGGCCCGTCGACGGGCACGAATCTGTGGGGTGCGTTCGGGCTGCTGGCGGAGATGCTGGCCGAAGGTCGTAGTGGCTCAGTGGTCACGCTGCTGGCCGACAGCGGCGACCGCTACGACGACACCTACTTCTGCGACGAGTGGCTGACCAGCCAGGGGCTGGACTCCTCCGGTGCCGCCGCGGTGCTGTCCGAGTTCGAACGCTCGGGTCGCTTGCGGTGATCGTCGGACCCGTCGAGCAGGGGGCCGTCAGAGGTCAGGAAGAGCCACAGCGCGGCCAGGATGAAGAAACCCACGTAGATGGATGCGCCTAGCACGGTCATCGCACGCCTCGCTTCGTCGTCTTGTGCGTCAGTGTGCATAACGCCACCGACATCGCCATCCATCCCTCGGCGTGTCGCAGCCCACAATCGCCGGTCGCAGGATCCGCCCCGCTCGCGATTTCTGCACCAGGGTCGTGCGCGGGACCATTTCCACAGCCCTGCGGTAGAAATCGCGAGGCGAACGCGGCGCCGGAGCGTTTGGCTTTGCCCCCCGCCGGTGCGATAGGCTGTCGTGGCTTCACGCGGGGTGTGGCGCAGCTTGGTAGCGCGCTTCGTTCGGGACGAAGAGGTCGTGGGTTCAAATCCCGCCACCCCGACTCAGTGAATGCAGGACTTCCTGCGAACTCGATTCGTTTCGCCTTCTGGATAACCACCCACCGCTACTGTCTGCGGCATCTGACTTCGGGACGCTGAAACGGGGAGTAGCCATGGGCAAGGTCGAGGGCAAGGTCGCTTTCATCACGGGGGCCGCGCGTGGCCAGGGCCGCGCGCACGCGGTCCGCCTCGCCGAGGAGGGCGCCGACATCATCGCGGTCGACGTGTGCGCGCAATACGCCACCGTGGCCTACCCGATGTCCACGCCGGAGGACTTGACCGAGACCGTGCAGCAGGTCGAGTCCCTCGGCCGGCGCATCGTGGCCCGCGAGGCCGACGTCAGCGACGTCGCGGCACTCCAGAAGGCCTTCGACGACGGCGTGGCCGAGCTCGGCGGGGTGGACATCGTGGTCGCCAACGCCGGCATCGGCCCGGGCAGCATGGCCTCCGACGACGAGCAGTGGGACGACGTCGTCAACGTCAATCTCAAAGGGGTGTGGAACACGCTGCGGGTCGCCGTGCCGACGCTGCTCGCGCAGGACCGCGGCGGATCGATCATCCTGACCAGCTCGACCGGCGGCCTCATCGGCGCCCCGGTGGTCTCCGGCGGGATGCTCGGGTACACCGCCGCCAAGCACGGCGTCGTCGGCCTGATGCGTGCATACGCCAATTACCTTGCCCCGCACTACATCCGGGTCAACAGCGTGGCGCCGACCACGGTCGCGACGCCGATGTCGAACAACGGCGATCTCAGCCTGCTCAAGCAGTACGAACCCGCCTTCGCCCGCGTGCTGGAGAACGCGATGCCGGTCGACTGCGTCGAGGCGCGCGACGTCGCCAACGCGGTGGCGTGGCTGGCCTCCGACGACGCTCGCTACGTGACCGGCAGCGTCGTGCCCGTCGACGCGGGCATGCTCAACAAACGCTGACGTCCTCGGCCGGCTTCGGCTGCAGTTTGGTCAGCACCACGATGGAGCTCGCCTCGACCACGCCGACAAGCAGCAGCGGCCACACCGCCCCGCCGAGGACGCTGACCCCGAACGTGTGCGGCGCGGCGTCGTCCGCGAACCGCCTACCCGCGACATACAGACCTATCGAGACGACGACCCAGCCACAGAAGTAAAGCGCCAGAAGCACGTCCAGCTCCAACATTGCGATCCCCTCGACCCATGTTGCCTGCCGGCTACCCGCGAGAGCGGACGTCTAAACGGTTTGACCGGCACCGATGCGGGGAATAAGCAAGGCCGTGACCCTGTCTTCTACGTCTTCTACGCCCTCGGCTCTCGTCGAACCCGCTTTGCCCCAGGCCGTCGGGCCGCTGTCCGCCACCATCATCGACCTGCTGCGCCGGGATCGCCCCGCGCTGCACGCCCACCCGATCGATGTTCCGGTGGCCGAGGCCGACCCCTACGGGCTGGACATGCAGCTGGCGCTCTACATCTGCTACGAGCTGCACTATCGCGGGTTCGCGGGGGTCAGCCCCCGCTGGGAGTGGAATCCGTCGTTGCTGCATCTGCGGGGCCGCCTCGAGGAGATCTTCCTCAGCGCGGTGCGCCACGATGTCGGTCCCATCTCCGCCGAGGACACCGCCGCGGCCGAGATGGACAAACTCTCGGTCGAACCCGTCGACGGTGACGGTCCGTCCTACTATCTGCGCGACAAGGGCACCTGGGAGCAGATGCAGGAGTACTTCGTGCATCGCTCGGTGTATCACCTCAAGGAAGCCGATCCGCACGCCTGGGCGATCCCCCGGCTGGCCGGACACGCCAAGGCCGCCTTCGTCGCGGTCGAGTTCGACGAATTCGGCGGCGGCCGTGGCGAACACGTCCACCAGCAGTTGTACGCCGACCTCATGGATGCCGCGGGGCTGGATTCGTCCTACCTCGGCTACCTCGACTCGGTGTCGGCCGATGCGCTGGCCTCGGTCAACCTGATGTCGCTGTTCGGGTTGCACCGGGAGCTTCGCGGGGCCACCATCGGGCACTTCGCGTCGACGGAGATCACCTCCTCGCCCGGTTCGCGCCGGCTGGTGCAGGCCCTTGAACGGATGGGCGCCCCCGAACCGTGCGTGGCGTTCTATCAGGAGCACGTCGTCGCCGATGCCGTTCACGAACAGGTCGTGCGTACCGACGTCGTCGGGGATCTGGTCGCGCGTGAACCGCAGCTGGAACGCGATGTGGTGTTCGGGATCCGGGCCCGCGACGTGGTGGAAGAGCGGCTGGCCAAGCACCTGATGGACTGCTGGACCGACAACCGCTCGTCGCTACGCCGACCGCTTGTCTGACGACTTCTTGGTCGCCTCGGCGCGACGTTTGCACCGATGGCTGGTGTCGCAGAACGGATAATCCTTGCTGCGCTTGCACGCACAGATCGCGACCATGAACCGGTCGGACTCCACGACGCTGCCGTCGGGCAACTCGATTCGCACCGGGCCCTGCACCATCATCGGTCCCGACTGAACGATCCGCACTGTGCGCGGCTGACTGTCGCTCATGGCTTGTCGGCTCGGATCACGACGAGTTCCTCCTCGCGGCGCCCCGGCTCGAGGCGGCCGGTGCGCTCCAGCCATTCGGCCCGTGAGGTCAGCACCGGCCCGAATGGGATCCATTGGTAAGCAACGATTTCCGCGTCCAGCCCGGCGGCGGCCAAGGCGCCCAGCGTCTGTCGCGGGCTCGCGAACTCGGACTGCACCACCAGCAACGAACCACCGTGGGCCAGAAGCGCGGGCACCGCCGCGCACAACGGGTCCAGAACCAGGCGGCCGTCGAACCCCGCATCCCACGCGCGGGCGGGCCCGATGTGCGACGGCAGCGCGTCGTCGAGGCTGGGATCGTGCGGCAGGTACGGGGGGTTGCAGATCACCAGGTCATAGGGCCCGAACTCCACGGCACGCGCCCACGAGCCCAGGTGCACCGCGACGTCGGCGCCTGCGGTCGCAGCGTTGTTGCGTGCGCAGTGCACCGCCTTGGCGCAGATGTCGAACGCGGTGACCTGTGCGGCGTCCTGCTCGTAGGCCGCGATGGCGGCCACGCCGGAACCCGTGCACAGGTCGGCGACCCGGTGGTCCTGCGCCAGACCGGTTTTCTCCATGACATCAATGAGAAGCTGGGAGTCCTCTTGCGGGGCATAGACACCCTCGACTGCGACCGGGCTACTCAGGTCGGTGTAGGCAGTAGTCACATCGGCCTTTCGACAAAGTTCACTGCGGCGTCGCAGCACTAGCCGTGAATTAATGCCCTATATCCCGGCGATTGAAACCCGGTTTTGTTCCAGCGGTACGCGGGCACACCACCACCGTGGGTACTTCTGACATCGCTGCGCTGCCGGTCCGGCTCGGCGCGGCCCTGCGCGGTCGCCGGTTGTTTCACCCCAATGGCGTGCTCGCCGAAGGGCTGCTCGAGCGGATCGCACCCGACGGCGAAGGCCTGCCGATGAGGTCGTGCGACGTGGTCGCCAGGGTGTCGAAGGGTGGCGGGCTGCCGGGACCGTTGCCGGACGTCGCCGGGGTGGCGTGGCGCATGCCGCCTCCGCAGGACCTGCACGGTTGCACGCCGTGGGACGTGCTGCTGGCGTCGACGCTCGGCGGCAGCCGGATGGTGCTCTCGCCGATCGTTCGGTGGCAGGGCGCGACGTTCTCCAGCCTGATGCCGTTGCAATACCGCGGTACCGCATGGTGGGTGCGGGCCAAGCTGGTCACCCCGCTGGAGTCCAGTGGGCTGTCATTGCAAGCGGTGCGTGACCAAATCGATTCAGATGGACTGGTTTTCGACATCGATCAGGCGCCGGGGGCCGGGCAGTTCCAGCCGCTGGCGCGGCTGACGCTTCGCCATCTCGACCCAAGCAGCGACGACGTCGCGTTCGATCCGACGTTGCACAGCGACCCCGACGTCACGCTGCTTCCGCGATGGCTCGGGGAGTTTCGGCGCGCGGCCTATCGGCGCAGTCGTGAGGGTCGCGACACGCAGTGACACCCCGGGTCTTTCAAGGGGTCTTTCAGGCTGTCGGCTCGCCGCCGGATTCCGCGACATCGGGAGCGACCTCGCGGGTTGCCATTCCGCCTTCGTTGCCTTCGTCTTTGGGTCCCGGCCGACCGCCCTTGGGCCCGTCGGCGTTTTCGTCGTCGTAGATTCCTTTTCCGCGCGTCATGGAATCCAACTACCCGCCGCGGGTCTGTTTCAACCGCCTGGCCTCGGGTATGCGCAGCGGACTATGACTCTCGGAAGGTAAGAGGCAAGGAAATGGACGCACTGAAGTTTCTGCGTGAAGACCACAAGAGCGTGCTCGGCATGCTGGAGGTGCTCGACGGGGCGCCGACCGGTGACGGCGCCCAGCGCAGCGGGTTGGCAACCATGGTCACCAACCTGGTGATCGCCGAGTCCCAACACGAGGCGATCGAGGAGCAGTTCTTCTGGCCGGCGGTGCGCGACGCGCTCGAGGACGGCGACGAGCTGGCCGACGAGGCCATCAGCCAGGAGCAGGCCGGCAAGAAACTTCTGCAGCGTCTCGAAGACGGAAACCCCGGTGAGACCGACTATCACGACGCGCTGCAAGAGTTCGTCAAGGTCGGACGGGAGCACATCCGCTACGAGCAGGAGGTGGTGTGGCCGAAGTTCGAGGCCGCGGTGAGCCGGGAGGACCGCGAAAAGATCGGTGACAAATTGGAAGCCGCCAAGAAGGTGGCGCCGACGCGGCCACACCCGGACACACCCGGTAACTCGTTGGTGCAGAAGACGACGGGGATGGGCGCCGCGCTGGTCGACCACGTCCGCGACGCCGCCAGCGGCCGCGAAGCCGACAATCCACCCGACCCCCAGATGAAGTGAGCGCGCGAAAAGGCCGGTGCCGCTGAGCACCGGCCTTTTTCGGACTCGATCAGCTGGTGGCGGTGTGCTGCTCGTGGGTGAACGGCTTTTCGCTCTGCACCGCGGGCTGGCCCTCGGGGCACCGCTGGTCGCCCTTGTTCTCCCGTTTCTTGGTTCCAAGCCACTGCTGCTCCGGCTTTTCGACGTAGTCCCACTTCATGCCCTCGGGCCACGGCCCCTGGCCCTCGTTCCACGGTCCCCGCACGGAGCCCGCGCCGTTGGACATGTTGAACGCCACGTTCTGGAACCGGTCGTCACCGGGCAGCTGCCCGGGCGGGAAGTTCACCGGCAGCTCGTTGAGGGCCGCGGTGAACTGCTGGAAGTGGGCGACCTCCCTGGTCATCAGGAACGTCAGGGTGTCCTGCACGCCCGGATCGTCGGTGAACTGCTTGAGGTACTCGTAGACGATCTTCGCGCGCGACTCGGCCGCCAGGTTGCTGCGCAGATCGACGGTCGGATCGCCGTTGGCGTTGACGAAGGTGCCCTGCCACGGCACGCCCGCGGAGTCCTTGACGTCCGGACCACCCCCGGACAGCGTGAAGAACAACGGATTGACGGCCACGCTGTGGATGATCTCGTCGCGGCCGTCGCGGCTGGCCACCGCGGGCATCCAGTCGCATCGCTCGTTGGCCATCTTGAGGTCGTCGTTGAGGCCGTCGAGCAACATCGTGATCATCGACCCGACCATCTCCAGGTGGCTGAACTCTTCGGTCGCGATGTCCATGAACAGGTCGTACATCTTCGGGTTCTTCTGGCGCAGCACGAATGCCTGCGTGAAGTACTGCATCGCGGCCTTGAGTTCGCCGTTGGCGCCGCCGAACTGTTCCTGAAGCAGGGTGGCGAATCGAGGGTCCGGCTCGCTGACCCGAACCTCGAACTGGAGATCTTTGTTGTGGACGAACATGGGCGCCTCCCGGCTGTTGGACTGTTCAGATCCGGGCCGGATACCCGGGGTGAACTGCCCCAAACTGTTCACGCCGCGGCGGATCGCAGCTTTTCCAGGAGTGGGCCGGCCGCCTCCTTGAGGAACAGATCCTGGTCCTCATCACCGATCTGCACCATCGCGATGTCGGTGAACCCGGCCTCCCAGTACTTGCTCACCGCGTCGACGATCGCGTCGAGATCCGGTCCGCACGGGATCGAGTCGGCGACGTCCTCCGGGCGCACGAACTGCGTCGCACCGTCGAACCCAGCCGTCGTCGGCAGATCGGAGTTGACCGCCCAGCCTCCGGCGAACCACCGGAACTGGTCGTGGGCGCGCCGCACAGCGGCGTCGCGGTCGGGATCCCAGCAGATCGGGATCTGCCCGACGACGCGCACGTCGCCCGGCAGGCCGGTGGCGCGGCGCGCGTCGTGCCAGGCGTCGACGAGGTCCTTGTTCGGCTCGACCGCGATCAGATGGTCGGCCAGCGGCGCGAACGTGTTCACGGACCGTTCGCCGGAGACGGCGGCGGCGATGGCCACCGGGGTGTCGGGCAGGTCCCACAGCCGCGCGGAGTCGACCTCGAAGTGCTCGCCCTTCCAGTCGACGAGTTCCCCGGTGAACAGCTCGCGGATGATCTGAATGGCTTCGCGCAGCATCTCCTGGCGTCGGGTCACCGTCGGCCAGCGTTTGCCGACCACGTGCTCGTTGAGGTTCTCGCCGGTGCCGAGGCCGAGGGTGAACCGCCCGTCGGCGAGGATCTGCAGCGTGGCGGCCTTCTGCGCGACGATGGCCGGGTGGTAGCGCAGGGTGGGGCAGGTGACGTAGGTGAAGAGTTCGATCCGCTCCGTGGCGTGGGCGACGGCACCGAGCACCGACCACGCGTAGGGCGCGTGGCCTTGGGACGACAGCCACGGAAAGTAGTGGTCGGAGCTCACTTCGAAGTCGAAACCGGCGCGTTCTGCCGAAACGGCGTAGTGGACAAGCTCTTTGGGCCCGCTTTGTTCTGTCAACAGGGTGTATCCGAAGCGCGTCATGGCTTCTGGGTACCCGGGCGCCTTCCCGGAAAACCGGCTACAGCCGGGCTTTGACCGCCGCGGCGAGGCGGGCGCCGTCGGCCTTACCTGCGGCGATGGCCGTCGCCGCCTTCATCACCTGGCCCATCTGCTTCATGCTCGGCCGTTCCCCGATCTCCTCGGCGACTTGCGCGATCGCCGTGTCGACGACGTCGGCCAGTTCGGCGTCGGTGAGCGGCGTCGGCAGATACTCGTCGATGACGCGCGCCTCGGCGTGCTCGTTGGCGGCCAGCTCGCCGCGGCCGTGCTGGGTGTAGATCTCGGCCGCCTCGCCACGCTTCTTGGACTCCCTGGCCAGCACCTTGAGCACCTCGTCGTCGGTCAACTCCCGCGCGGTCTTGCCCGCCACCTCCTCGTTTCCGATCGCGGTGAGCAGCATCCGCAGCGTCGCGGTGCGCAGTTTGTCCTGTGCCTTCATCGCTGCCGTCAGGTCCGCGCGCAACCGCTTCTTGAGTGTCGGGGTTTCGGACATGAGGCCAAACCTACGCCGACGACGGCGCGTCGCTGCCGACGACGTTGTCAATTCGCGCCGCGGCCGACAGGATGGTGACCATGAGTAACCCCGCCGGTGGACCCGCCATGCCCGGCCCACCGACGTCGGGTTATCCACCCGGATACGGGACGCCCGGATATCCGCCGGGCTATCCGCCGCCGGGTTACGGCGCGCCGCCTTATGCCGGACCCGGTTACGGTGCGCCGCCTGGTTACGGGCCGCCGCCCGGTTACGGCGTGCCACCTGGGTACGGTGCGCCCGGGTACGGTGTCCCACCCGGTTACGGCGCCCCACCGCCGCTTCGGCCCGGCGTCATCCCGCTGCGGCCGCTGACACTGGCAGACATCTTCAACGGCGCCATCACCTACATCCGCGCCAACCCCAAGGCGACCCTGGGGCTGACCACCGTCGTGGTCGTGATCACCCAACTGCTCGCGCTCGTGTTGTCGGTGGGGCCGCTGGCCGTCGCGGGACAGCTCGACCCGGCACTCAGCGGTGAAGAGGTTTCGACCGACTTACTGCTCGGCTCCTCGCTGTCGAGTATCGCCGGCGGCGTCGCCAGCGGGCTGGCTGCCATCTTGCTGAGCGGCCTGCTCACCGTCGTCGTGGGCCGTGCGGTGTTCGGCGCCGGCATCACCATCGGACAAGCGTGGCAACGCCTTCGGGGCCGGTTGTGGGCGTTGATCGGCTTCTCCGTGCTCGAGGTGCTCGGCGCCGTCCTGTTGATCGCCGCAGTGGTGGGGCTCATCGCGTGGATCGGATTCGCCGCGGGCGGCGCGGCGGCGGTTGTGTTGGCCGTTCCGCTCGTGTTCGGGCTCATCGCGGCGTTGTTCTACCTCGGCACCATGCTGACTTTCGTGCCGGCGATCATCGTGCTGGAGCGCCACGGCATCGTCGCGGCCGTGCTGCGGTCGTTCCGGTTGGTCAAGCCGAACTTCTGGCGGGTGCTGGGCATCCGACTGCTGGCCGCCATCGTCGCGCAGATGATCGCTGTCGCGGTCGCGATCCCGTTCAGCTTCGGTGGTCAGATGCTCATGATGGCCGCGTCATCCACGGTGATGGCGTTGGTCGCGCTGGTCCTGCTGTCCGTCGGCAGTGCGATCGGACAGATCATCACCTCACCGTTCAATGCCGGTGTGGTGGTGCTGCAGTACACCGACGCCAGGATCCGCACCGAGGCGTTCGACCTGGTGTTGCAGACCGGCGCCGGCTACGGGCCCGGCGCCCCGGCCGAATCGACCGACCATTTGTGGCTGACCGGCCAGAGCTGACGTGCTGACGATAGATATCGACCGCGATGCCGCCCACGAAATCGCGCAGCGCGAACTCGCAAAGCCCATCTACCCCAAGGCGTCACTGTCCGACCGCATCGAGGACTGGTTCAACGACCTGCTTTATCGGCTGCTCAGCGAGGCGTCCTCGATGCCGGGCGGCTGGCTGACCATCACAGTCCTCGGGATCCTGGTGGCGGTGGCGCTGATCGTCGCGGTCCGCGTGATTCGCCACACCATGCGCACCGCACGATCCGGCGAGCACGCGGTGCTCTCCGGGTACGACCTGAGCGCGGCCCAGCACCGCCGGACGGCGGAACAGTTTGCCGCCGCCGGTGATTGGGCGCCGGCGATCCGCCACCGGCTGCGCGCCGTCGCCCGCCAACTCGAAGAGTCGGCGGTGCTCGAACCCGTCCCCGGGCGAACAGCCACCGAACTCGCCCGCGACGCCGGACGGGTGCTGCCGGAACTCGCCGACCAACTGCACGTGGCCGCAACCGCTTTCAACGACGTCACCTACGGCGAGCGACCTGGTACCGAGGCCGCCTACCGACTCATCGTCGACCTCGACGACCGGCTCAGACGCACCCATCCGGCATCAGGCGCGGGCGGGGCGGTGACACCGGTATCCACCGACGGCTGGGCGGAGGTGCGATGACCGCAGCCACCGACCAGGCGGTGCCCGACTCCGTCGTGGCGCCCCCACTGCGGCAACGGTTACGCGGTGCCCGGTGGGTGGTGCTCGCGCTCCTCGTCATCGTCGGCCTCGCGCTGCTGACCACGTATCTGATGACGCCGACACCTGGCGGGCGGATGGAAGCCACCTCCACATCGGCGGACGGCGCGCGGGCGTTGGTCACCGTGGTGCGCGAACAGGGTGTCGACGTGGTCGAGGCGCCGGATATCGCCGCGGTCGAAGCGGCGGCCGGACCCGACACGCTGATCGTGGTGGTGCAAACCTATTTCCTGGTCGACGAGGACATCCTGCGGCGGCTGGCCGCACTTCCTGGGGATCGTCTTGTCGTGCAACCGATATCGCGTACCCGCGAGGCGCTGGCGCCGGAGGTCGAGCGCAGCGGTTCGACAACCTACGGTGACGACGCGCCGAACTGCGACCTGCGGGAGGCCACCCGCGCCGGCACAGTGCAGTTCGGCATCAGCGACGCCTACGAGGCGGCCGGTGACGCCGCCGTGACCCGGTGCTATGGCGGGGCGCTGGTGCGTTACACCGACGACGGACGGGTCATCACCGTCGTGGGCAGCGCCGACTTCATGACCAACGGCGGGCTGCTCAAGCAGGGCAACGCGGCGTTGGCGATGAACCTCGTCGGCACCAATCCGCGTGTGATCTGGTACGCGCCGCAGCGTCTAGAAGGTGAATCCGACGGCGCAGCAAGTATTTTCGACATGATCCCGGACCGCGTCAATTGGATCGTGTGGCAGCTCGGCCTCGTCGTGGTCCTGCTGGCCTTCTGGAAGGGCCGTCGCGTCGGGCCCCTGGTCGCGGAGAAGATTCCCGTGGTGGTGCGCGCGTCGGAGACCGTCGAAGGCCTCGGCAGGCTGTATCGGTCCACCCGCTCACGGGACCGCGCCGCCGACGCGTTGCGGACGGCCACCCTGCAGCGGATGGTGCCTCGGCTCGGCCTCGGCCGCGGCGCCGACTCGACCGCGATCGTGCAGTCGGTCGCCGAACGCTGCGGGCTACCCCCGCAGCAGGTGGCGCACACACTGTTCGGTCCGCCGCCGGCCGACGACAGCCATCTGGTAAACCTCGCCCGTGAACTCGACAACCTCGAAAGGCAGGTCGCACAGTCGTGACTCAGCCAGCTAGCCCGACAGCCGAATCGGAACAAGCGCGAAACGCCCTGCTGGCGCTGCGCACGGAGATCGCCAAGGCCGTCGTCGGGCAGGACGCCGTCGTCAGCGGACTGGTGATCGCGCTGCTGTGCCGGGGGCACGTGCTACTCGAAGGCGTACCCGGCGTGGCCAAGACCCTGTTGGTCCGCGCGCTGGCCGCGGCATTGCAACTCGACTTCAAACGCGTCCAGTTCACCCCGGACCTGATGCCCGGCGACATCACCGGGTCGCTGGTGTATGACGCCCGCACAGCCGAATTCGAGTTCCATGCAGGGCCGGTGTTCACCAACCTGTTGTTGGCCGACGAGATCAACCGCACTCCACCGAAGACCCAGGCGGCCCTGCTGGAGGCGATGGAGGAACGTCAGGTCAGTGTCGAGGGCGAGGCCCGGCCGCTGCCCGATCCGTTCATCGTCGCGGCCACGCAGAACCCGATCGAGTACGAGGGCACCTATCAGCTGCCCGAGGCCCAGCTGGACCGGTTCCTGCTCAAGCTCAACGTTCCGCTGCCCAGCCGCGAGCAGGAGATCGCGATCCTGGACCGGCACGCCCGCGGCTTCGATCCCCGGGATCTGTCGGCCGTTCGGCCCGTCGCCGGCGCCGCTGATCTGCGCGCCGGGCGCGAAGCCGTGCGGCAGGTGTTGGTTGCCGATGAGGTGCTCGGCTACATCGTCGACATCGCCGCGGCGACAAGGAATTCGCCGGCGCTTCAGCTGGGTGTGTCACCGCGCGGGGCGACGGCGTTGTTGGCCACCGCCCGGTCGTGGGCCTGGCTGTCCGGCCGCAACTACGTGACCCCCGACGACGTCAAGGCGATGTCGCGGTCCACGCTGCGACACCGGATCCAACTGCGGCCGGAGGCCGAGCTCGAGGGCGCGCATCCCGACACTGTGCTGGACGCCATCCTCGCGGCCGTACCGGTGCCGCGCTAGTGGTTCTCACCCGCCGTACCGGCCTGGTCGCGCTTCTTCTGGTTCTGCCGATCGCGGTTTCACCTTGGCCGGCAGAAACTTTCGCTGTGCTACTGGCGGTGCTGGTCGGGGCGATGGCGATCGATGGCGCGTTGGCGGCGAGCCCGCGTCGGCTGCGTTTCGAACGGTCCGGTGATACCGCTGCGAGGTTGGGCCAGCCGGTGGCGGCCGTGTTGGTCGTCGAGAACCTCGGCCGACGGCGGCTGCGCGGTGTCATCCGCGACGCGTGGCCCCCGAGCGGCCGGGCGCGCCCCCGCACACACACGGTCGATGTGACGGCGGGGCAACAGGTTCGGCTCGTGACAATACTGTCGCCGGTGCGCCGTGGCGATCAGACTTCGGACCTGGTCACCGCGCGCTCGGTGGGGCCGCTGGGGCTGGCGGGCAGGCAGACCTCGCACCGGGTGCCCTGGCGGATCCGGATACTGCCGCCGTTTCTCTCCCGCAAGCACCTTCCGTCGCGGCTGGCCAGGCTACGCGAACTGGAGGGTAATACACCAGTGCTGATCCGCGGTCAGGGCACCGAGTTCGATTCGCTGCGCGAGTATGTCGTCGGCGACGATGTCCGCTCGATCGACTGGCGCGCCACGGCTCGTGGCGGCGACGTCGTGGTGCGCACCTGGCGCCCGGAGCGAGACCAGCGGGTGGTCATCGTGCTCGACACCGGACGCACGTCGGCCGGTCGCGTCGGCGTGGACCCGACCGCCCACGACCCTGCGGGCTGGCCCCGGCTGGACTGGTTCATGGATGCTGCACTCCTGCTGGCGGCGCTGGCGTCCAGGGCGGGCGATCATGTCGACTTTCTGGCCCACGACCGGGTGACCCGCGCGGCGGTGTTCAACGCGTCACGCACCGAACTGCTCGCCCAGTTGGTCGAGGCGATGGCGCCGCTGGAGCCCGCTCTGGTCGAATCCGATGCCCGGGCGATGGTTTCGGCGGTGCAGCGGCGAGTGCGCCGACGCGCGTTCGTGGTGTTGCTCACCGACCTCAACGCGTCGGCGCTCGACGAGGGGCTGATGGGCGTCCTGCCCCAGTTGTCGGCCAAGCACGAGGTGCTCATCGCGGCGGTGGCCGATCCGCGGGTGGAGAAGCTGGCGGCCGGGCGTGCCGACGCCGCGCAGGTGTACGACGCGGCCGCGGCCGAACGCGCCCGCAACGACCGGCGATCGATCGCGGCCCGGCTGCTGCGCGCGGGCGTCGACGTCGTCGACGCACCCCCCGAAGACCTCGCACCGGCGCTGGCAGACCACTATCTGGCGATGAAAGCCGCCGGCCGCCTGTGACGCCTTTTTTCGGCGAGCAGACGCGAAAACCCCCAAAAATCGCTGCTTTCGGGGGTTTTCACGTCTGCTCGCGCTGCATGACGCGCGCGGGTTAGCGGGTGGGGACGACGTCGGGGGCGTCCTCGAGATCACCGGTCTCTCCGGCCCGCGCGGCCTTCCGGCCGAAGTACACGATGTAGGCCAGGAACGCGACTTCGACGGCCACACCGATGGCGACGCGGACAACCGTCGGCAACGGCGAGGGCGTCACCAGCGCCTCGACCAGCCCCGCGACCAGCAGCACCGCCACCAGTCCGATGGCGACCGCGCCGACCGCGCGGCCCTGTTCGGCTAACACCTGCGTTCGCGGCCGGTCACCCGGTGCCACCACCGACCAGCCCAGCCGCATCCCGACGGCAGCGGCCAGGAACACCGCGGTGAGTTCGATCAGCCCGTGCGGGGTGATCAGTCCGAGGAAGATGTCGCCCTTACCGGCTCCGAACATCAGACCCGCGGCCACCCCGAGGTTGGCGGCGTTCTGAAACACGATGTACGGAATCGGGATTCCGAGCAGGATGGCAAACGCTATGCACTGCACCGCGATCCACGCATTGTTGACCCACACCTGCAAAGCGAACGACCCCGCGGGATTCTCGCTGTAGTACGACGCGAAATCGTTGTTGACCATCTGCTCGATCTCGCTGGGGGTCCCGATGGTGGCCCGCACCTCGGGGCTGCCTGCCACCCAGACGGCGATCAACGCGGCGACGATGAAGAAGGCCACCCCGGTGGCCAGCCACCAGCGCCACGACCGGTAGGCCACAACGGGAAACGACACCGTCCAGAACCGGGCGAACTCCCGCCAGATCGGCGCGTGTGCACCGGTGACCACCGACCGAGCCCGGGCTACCAGGCTCGACAGCCGCCCGATCAGCACCGCGTCGGTGGAGGCGGTGCGCACCATCGACAGATGTGTCGACACCCGCTGGTAAAGGTCGACCAGTTCGTCGACCTCGGCGCCCGTCAGCCTGCGACGCCGCTTGACCAGCTGCTCGAGCCTGGCCCACGTCGGCCGGTGCGTCTGGACGAACGCGTCGACATCCACACCGCGAATCCTAGTAGCGTGCAAATCATGGTCGGCCAGCAACAACCGGTCGTCGTCACCGGCGACGCCGTGGTCCTCGATGTTCAGATCGCCCAGCTACCGGTTCGGGTGGCCTCGGCGCTCATCGACCTGACGGTGGTGTTGATCTTCTACATCACCGGTGTGGTGCTGTGGGCCTCGACACTGGACCGGTTCGATCCGGCGTTGTCGGGCGCGGTGCTGATCATCTTCACGGTCGTCACGCTGGTCGGCTATCCCCTGGCCTGGGAGACGGCGACGCGCGGTCGCTCGCTGGGCAAGCTGGTGATGGGGCTGCGGGTGGTGTCCGACGATGGAGGCCCGGAGCGTTTCCGGCAGGCGCTGTTTCGCGCGCTGTCCGGGGTGATCGAGATCTGGATGTTCACCGGTGGGCCCGCGGTGATCTGCAGCCTGCTGTCGGCGAAGGGCAAGCGGATCGGCGACATCTTCGCCGGCACCGTGGTGATCAGCGAGCGCGCACCGCGGCTGGCCCCACCGCCGATGATGCCGCCACACCTGGCGTGGTGGGCGGCGTCGCTGCAGTTGTCCGGCCTGCGCCCCGACCAGGCGGAGCTGGCGCGGCAGTTTCTCAGCCGGGCAACGCAATTGAATCCGACGGTACGCGACCAGATGGCCTACCGGATCGCCGCCGACGTCGTCGCACAGATTTCACCCCCGCCACCGCCCGGCACTCCCCCGCAGCAGGTGCTGGCCGCGGTGCTGGCCGAGCGGCACCGTCGGGAGCTGGCGCGACTGAAGGCGTCTCCCGCGACCCCACAACCGCAGTGGCCGACACACCAACCACCTCCACCGCCTCCGCCGAGTTCGCCGCCGTCGCCAGACCCCGGCGGCTTCACACCCCCGAGCTAGCGGCCGCGAACGTTCCGTACCAGTCGAAAATTCGGCGATTTGTCGAGCGGTAAGGAACGTTCGCGGCCGAGGAACGGAACGTCAGCCGGCGCTGATCCAGTTTCCGTGGAAGCCGAACGGAACCCGCTGGGGCAGCTTGATTCTGGCGACGGGCGGGCCGGCGAAGTCCGATGCGTCGATGACGACGAGGTCGCTGCCGTCGCGCGACGGGTCATAGACGTAGCAGAGGTACCAGCCGCTGCTCTCATCGGCGGGCCCTGACGTCGATGGCACGAACACCGCCTCACCGGGGGCGCCGGGTGATTCGGCGGTGCCGAAGGCGTGCTCGACGGCGGCGCCGGTGCCCAGGTCGTAGCGCACCAGTTTCTTGTCGCCCACCGAGACCGAATAGCGGGCCGGCAGCGTGGCCAGTCGATCGTCGATCCGGGGGAACTCCACGGGCCGGTCGTCGAGTTGACGCTCGGTGACCGCGCCGGTCCGCAGGTTGATACTCCAGCTCCACAACACCGCGTCGACGTCCAAACCGCCGCTGTCACGCCACAATTCGGGGTACCGCATCGCGTGCAGCTCGATGCGGTCACCACCGGTGTCGTAGGCGTTGGCGACGTGGAAGACGTAGCACGGGTCGACGTCGAACCACCGCACCTCACCGAAGGGATCGTCGCGGCGCAGCACCCCGAACCGCGCGCCGTAGTTGTCGTCCCAGCGATACGGCATGTCGGCTTCGCCCTTCATCGCGATGTCGAGGTCGAACACGATCGGCAGGTCCAGGAACACGACGTAGTTGGCGGTCAACGCGAAGTCGTGCATCATCGTCAACGCAGGAACGTCCAGCCCTCGGTTGATGCTCAGCTCACCGTTGGCCTCGACGCGGTGATAGGTGACGTGCGGCGCGAAGATGCTTCCGTAGCCGAAGAAGTGCATCTCCCCGGTCGTCGGGCAGATCTTCGGGTGCGCGGTCATCGAGTTGGCCAACTTGCCGCCGAAGTCGTAGGCGCCCAACGTCTCCAGGTCGTTGGTGATCTCGTAGGGCAGCGAGGACTCGACGAGCGCCAGCGTCTTGCCTGCGTGGTTGACCACATGGGTGTTGGCGACGCTGGAACGCAGGTTGCGGGTGCCGTCGGCGTTGTAGAGCGGGAAGTCGTTTTCGAAGCTGTCGGTACGCACCCAGCGGTTGCGGTACCACGCGGCGCGGCCGGCTTCGATCCGCACACCGTGGATCATGCCGTCGCCGACGAACCAGTGCGCGGTGGCCTGGCGCGGGTTGGGCCCGTTGCGCAGGTACCAGCCATCGAGTTCGGGCGGGATCGTTCCTTCGACGGGCAGGCCGAACTCGGTGAGTTCGTCGGTGACCGGGGCGTAGTTGCCCCGCAGGAAGAACTGGTCGGAGCCGAACAGGGTCGAGGAATCTGAGGTGTCGGTCATCTGCATCTCCTAACGCGCGACGGGACCACACTGACATGTCACTTATGACATGTCAATACTGGAGGTAATATTGCGGCGTGAGCCTTCGCATCGCGGCGCTTGGACTGCTCGCTCAGCAGCCGGGCAGTGGATATGACCTGCTTCGACGTTTCGAGGAGTCGATGGCCAACGTGTGGCCGGCCACCCAGAGCCAGCTCTATGGCGAGCTCAACAAGCTCGCGGCCGGCGGGCTGATCGAGGTGTCGAACATCGGCGCGCGTGGGCGCAAGGAGTACCGCATCACCGATGCCGGCCGCGAGGAGTTGCGCCGGTGGGTGGCCAATCCGCAGGAGGATCCGCCGTTTCGCAGCGCAGCCCTGTTGCGGGTGTTTCTGCTCGGCGAGATCCCGCCTGACCAGGCCCGTGAGCAGTTGGCCGCGATGGCCGAGCACGGCGCCGCCGAGCGCAAGCGGCTTGAAGAGTTGCGCGACTCCGTCGAGTGGACCGACGACGAGGGGTCGTTTTTCGCGCACGCGGCCCTGGACTTCGGTTTGCGCTCCAACGAGATGCACACCCAATGGGCGCAATCGGTCATCGAAGCCATGGATCGCCGCGGACGCCGCAACTAAGCGTTGCATCACCGATAGTTCTCGATATATCGTCAACGTATCGAGAACGTCTCGGTGCGTCCGCACACCACAGACCAAGGAGCGCCCAATGTCCACTCCATTTGCCTCCCCGCCCGGGGGTTTCGGGTTCGGCGCCGGCGACTGGCGAGCCCTTCATCAGTTGCGCCGTCAGGGCCGCCGCGATTTCCGCGACCATCTGCGAGAGCATGTCCGCCAGCACGACGGCCCCGGCTTCCAGGGCCCTCCCGGCTTCGGTCCCGGGTGGCGCGGCCCGGCGTTCGGGTTCGGTTTCGGTCCGGGCCCGCGTGGCGGTCGCCGCGGCGGACGCGGCCGTGGCCGCCGCGGCGACGTCCGCGCCGCCATCCTCAAGTTGCTCGTCGAGCGGCCGATGCACGGCTACGAAATGATCCAGGAGATCGCCGAGCGCAGTCAGAACCTGTGGCGGCCGAGCCCCGGGTCGGTGTATCCCACGCTGCAGCTGCTCGTCGACGAAGGCCTGATCACCGCATCCGAATCAGACGGCAGCAGAAAGCTTTTCGAGCTGACCGAAGAGGGGCGCGCCGCCGCCGAGAAGGTGGAGACTCCCCCGTGGGAGGCGATCGCCGACGGCATCGAACCCGGCCACGTCGACTTGCACAACGCGGTGACGCAGTTGATGGGCGCCGTCGCGCAGTCGGCCTTCGCCGCCGACGAGGAACAGCGGCAACGCATTCTCGACATCGTCAACAATGCCCGCCGCCAGATCTACGGGATCCTCGGCGAGTCGGAATAGTGGAATAAGCCCGGCGGGAGCGGTGTACGTATGAACCATGCAGACCTTTCCGCTGGGCTCATTTCATGTCGGACGCGTCGGCTTCGGCGCCATGCAGCTGCCGGGGCCGGGGGTGCTGGGCCCGCCCCGCGACCACGACACGGCGATCGCGGTGCTGCGCCGGGCCATCGAGCTGGGCATCAACCACATCGACACCGCGCAGTTCTATGGACCCAACGTCGCCAACGAGTTGATTCGTGAGGCGCTGCACCTGTATCCGGACGGCCTCGCGCTGGTCAGCAAGGTCGGGGCCCGACGCGACGAGGCCGGCGCCTGGCTGCCCGCGCAGGAACCCGACGACCTGCGGGCGAGCATCGAGGAGAACCTGCGCACGCTCGACACCGACCGGCTGGCGGCGGTCAATCTGCGCCTGCACTCCGGCGACCCCGCCGCGGCGCCGCCTGTGGACCGCGACCTGTTCGACCGTCAGCTCACCGCGATGATCGCCGCCCGCGACGAGGGCCTCATCGGCGGCATCGGGTTGTCGAGCGTCAGCGCCGAGCACCTGCGAATCGCGTTGGACCGCACCGAGATCGTCTGTGTGCAGAACGCCTACCACCTCGTCGACCGGTCATCGCAGCCGGTGCTCGACGCCTGCATCGAGCACGGCATCGCGTTCGTCCCGTTCTTTCCGCTCGGCTCGGCGTTCGTGCCCGACAACCCGGTGCTCGGGCATCCGGCCGTCAGGCGCGAGGCCGAGCGGCTTGGTCGCACGCCCGCGCAGGTCGCGTTGGCGTGGACGCTGTCGCTCGCCCCGAACGTGCTGCTGATCCCGGGCACGTCGTCGGTGAGTCACCTCGAGGAGAACACCGCCGTCGCCGACATCGAACTCGACGACGAAACCAAACGCGAACTCGACGCCGCCGCCTGAACGCACACAAATCGCTACTCGACGTCGACCCAGTCCAGCGTGCGCTGCACCGCCTTCTGCCAACCGGCGTAGCCCTCGGCGCGCTGTTCCTCGCTCCACTGGGGCGTCCAGCGCTTGCCCTCCTGCCAGTTGGCCCGCAGGTCGTCGGCGTTCTCCCAGAACCCGACGGCCAACCCGGCCGCGTAGGCCGCGCCCAGCGCCGTGGTCTCGGCGACGACGGGCTTGACGACGTCGACCCCGAGCACGTCGGCCTGGATCTGCATGCACAGATCGTTGGCGGTGATGCCGCCGTCGACCTTGAGCACCTCCATGTGCACCCCGGAGTCGGCTTCCATCGCGTCGACGACGTCACGACTCTGATAGCAGATCGCCTCCAGCGTCGCGCGGGCCAGGTGCGCGTTGGTGTTGTACCGCGACAGCCCGACGATCGCGCCGCGGGCATCCGAGCGCCAGTACGGTGCGAACAGCCCGGAGAAAGCCGGCACGAAATACACGCCGCCGTTGTCGGCGACCTCCCGCGCCAGCGCCTCGCTGTGCGCGGCGTCGGGGATGATGCCGAGCTGGTCACGCAGCCACTGCACCGCCGATCCGGTGACCGCGATCGAACCCTCTAGGGCATACACGGGTTTGGTGTCACCGAACTGGTAGCAGAGCGTGGTCAGCAGCCCGTTCTCGGAGCGCACGATCTTCTCGCCAGTGTTGAGCAGCAGGAAATTACCTGTGCCGTAGGTGTTCTTGGCCTCGCCGGCGGACAGACACACCTGGCCGACCATCGCGGCCTGTTGATCGCCGAGAATCCCGGTCAACGGCACCTCACCCGCGACCGGCCCGTCGTCGCGGGTGGTTCCGAAGGCCGCCGGGTACGACGACGGCCGGATCTCCGGCAGCATCTGGCGCGGAATCCCGAAGAACGACAACAGTTCGTCGTCCCAGTCGAGCGTCTCCAGGTTCATCAACATCGTGCGGCTGGCGTTCGTCACATCGGTGACGTGCACCCCGCCGCGGGTTCCGCCCGTGAAGTTCCACAGCACCCAGGTGTCCGCGGTGCCGAAGATCGCGTCGCCGTTCTCGGCGTCGCGGCGCACCCCGTCGACGTTGTCGAGGATCCACTGCAGCTTGCCGCCGGAGAAATACGTGGCGGGCGGCAGACCCGCCTTGCGGCGGATCACGTCACCGCGGCCGTCGCGCTCCAAGGCCGAGGCGATGCGGTCGGTGCGGGTGTCCTGCCACACGATCGCGTTGTAATACGGTCGTCCGGTTCGCCGATTCCACACCAGTGTCGTCTCGCGCTGGTTGGTGATGCCCAGCGCGGCCAGGTCGCCTGCCGACAGATCGGTGTTGTTCAGCGCCGACTGGATCGCCGCCGCCGTGCGCTCCCAGATTTCGACCGGGTTGTGCTCGACCCAGCCGGCCTTCGGCAGGATCTGCTCGTGCTCGAGCTGATGGCGGCCGATCTCGGCGCCACCGTGGTCGAAGATCATGCAGCGGGTGCTGGTGGTGCCCTGGTCGATCGCGGCGACGAACTCGGCCAATGTCATGCTCCTGTCACTTCACCTGGTTGAGGGCGGTCGCAATCGTCCATCATGGTCTACATGACCCGTTCAGTCGCCGACATCGCGCGCATGCCCCGCGGCGGCCCGGACGCGTCCTGCGTGGACCGGTTGCTGCAGACCGACCGGCTCGAGTACCTCGACCGCGACACCGACGCCGACGCCGCCGGTCAGGAACGCAAGCGCGCTGTCATCCAGGCCCTGGAGTGGACGGGGCAATTCTTCGGCGAGACAGAGCGTTTCGCGCATCTGGTCCTCGACGAGCTGGCCGAGGTGGCCGATCCGAAGATCCTGGAACTCGGCGCCGGGCACGGCGGGTTGTCGCGCAAGCTGCTCGAGTGGCATCCCACGGCCGAACTGACCGTGACCGACGTGGACCCGGCGTCGGTGGCCGCGATCGCCGCTGGTGACCTCGGCGCGCATCCGCGGGTGACCGTACGGCGGATGGACGCCACCGACATCGACGCACCCGACCGCCACTTCGATCTGGCGGTGTTCGCGTTGTCGTTTCACCATCTGACGCCGCCCCAGGCGTCACGGGCGTTCGCCGAAGGCACCCGGGTCGCGGACACGCTGTTGATCATCGATCTGCCCCGGCCGCCGTCACCGCTGCATCTGGCCCGCCTGGCGGTGATGTTGCCGTTCGCGCCGCTGGTCCCGTTCGTGCACGACGGGGTGATCAGCTCGTTGCGCTCCTACAGCCCCTCGGCGCTACGAGCACTTGCGGCGCACGCCGACCCGGCCATCGAGGTTCAGCTGCGCGGCGGGCTGGTGAGTCCACAGGTGGTGCTCGCGCGTCGCTGACGTGCGCGACGCTCGGTGTAGATGCCCACCACCGCGTGCAGGATGTCGTACACCTGCGGGTGGCCCGCAAGGAACGTCAGCACTGCCCGTCGCACGGTGGTCACAGGTCGTGAGTTCCCAGCGGCTGCACCTTCAAACGGTCACCGGCGAACCCTGGGCCTGGTCAACCGGTGCAACAGCCACGCGACCGGAATGCTGAAAGCCAGCGTCGTGGCGAACAATCCGATCACCGAACCGGTGTAGACCGGCCAACGCAACACCGACACCATCACGATCTCCATCACGATGACATGCACCAGGAAGATCTCGTAGGAGATTTCACCGAGCCACACCATGGGCCTGCTGCCCAGCAGCCGCGCATACCAACCGCGGTTGCCGAGCGCCAACGGTGCGACCACCAAGGTGGCGATCGCCCCATAGAACATCACCTTCGCGATGTCTTCGCTCAAATCCAATGCGGGAGCATCGGTTCGGCCCGCGATCGGGGTGGACACCACCAGATAGGCGACCACGGCCACCGGCAGCGCCGCCATCGCGTAGCAACGAACTCCGTTGACCGCCAACACCGCAAGGATCATGCCGCCGACGAACCAGATCAGGTAGTGCGGCAGCCACAGGCCCGCTCCGTTGGGCAGCCAGTCGGTGGTGTGGATCACCAGCAGCCACAGCGGGCTCAGCGCGCCCAGTGCGGCCAGGGCTGCCAACAGCAGTCCGGGTCGCCACCGGCGCCGGCACAGCACCACCAGCATCAAGTATGCGAGCGCGGGCAGCACCGCGTAGAACGCCACCTCGACGGCCAGGCTCCACATCTGGGTCAGCCCCTGATGCATGTATGCAATCACGTAGTTGCCGCTGTAGATCTGCGTCAGGGTGAGGTTGCGGGCCAGGCCGTGCCAGGTGTGGCCGGGATTGGGTGCGATCTCGCGGAATTCGTAGACGACGTAGGCGATCAGCACCGTGACCACATAGGCCGGCATGATGCGTCGCACCCGGTTGCGGGCATAACGCTTCACCGAAGGCGGCTGGGTGCCCGCGGCGGCCGCGCGCACCCACCCGCCGAACAGCAGAAAGCCCGACAGCACAAAGAAGATCGCGACACCGATCTCCATCCGCGCGAAAACCAGCCCGACATATCCGCGGTTGTATGTGCCCGTGCCGTACGCGGCGTGGGTGCCCATGACGAGCAGCGCTGCGACGGCCCTTATGCCGGTGAGCGAGGCGACCCGGTCGACGGTGGCGACCTGCTCCAGGCCGCCCTGGTCGAGGTCGTCGGTTGCCGGCCTGCTCACCCGCCCAGTATGCGGTCTCGGCCGCAGGGCCGGGTGGCGGTCACGTCCTGTTCGCGCTGATTATGGGCGATTTACTTGCGCAAGCGTCACCGACACTGAACCATCGGCGGTGTGGGCGAAGATGTGAAGCAGACCGACTTCAGCCACGCGCACCGGCGTGAGTATCGGCGCAAGGTGCAGCAGTGCCTCGACGTCTTCGAAACCATGCTCAACCAATCCAGTTTCGAGTTCGAGCGGCCGCTGACCGGCATGGAGATCGAGTGCAACCTCGTCGACTCCGCGTATCAGCCCGCCATGACCAACCAGGAGGTTCTCGAGGCGATCGCCGACCCCGCCTACCAAACCGAATTGGGCGCGTACAACATCGAATTCAACGTTCCCCCGCGGCCACTGCCTGGCCGGGCGGCGCTCGAGCTGGAGAACGACGTGCGGGCCAGCCTCAACGCGGCCGAGAGTAAGGCCAACGACCACGACGCGCACATCGTGATGATCGGCATTTTGCCGACGCTGATGCCCGAACACCTGTCCGGCCGGTGGATGAGCGAATCGACCCGCTACCAGGCGCTCAACGACTCCATCTTCACCGCCCGCGGCGAGGACATCCTCATCGACATCGCAGGCCCCGAACGGCTGAGCCTGCAGACCGAGTCGATCGCACCGGAGTCCGCGTGCACCAGCATGCAGCTGCATCTTCAGGTCTCACCGGCCGAGTTCGCGCAGAACTGGAACGCCGCGCAGGTGTTGGCCGGCCCGCAACTCGCGCTCGGCGCCAACTCCCCGTACTTCTTCGGCCATCACCTGTGGGCCGAAACCCGCATCGAGCTGTTCGCGCAGGCCACCGACACCCGCCCCGACGAACTCAAGGCGCAGGGGGTGCGGCCGCGGGTGTGGTTCGGCGAGCGCTGGATCACCTCGATCTTCGACCTGTTCGAGGAGAACGTGCGCTACTTTCCGTCGCTGCTTCCCGAGCTGACCGACGAGGACCCGGCCTTTGAACTCGCGCAGGGCCGCACCCCGCGGCTGGCCGAGCTGCGGCTGCACAACGGCACCATCTACCGCTGGAACCGTCCGGTGTACGACGTGGTTGATGGCCGTCCCCACCTGCGCGTGGAGAACCGGGTGCTGCCCGCCGGGCCGACCGTCGTCGACATGATGGCCAACGCCGCGTTCTACTACGGCACGCTGCGGACGCTGTCCGAAGAGGACCGCCCGCTGTGGACGAAGATGAGTTTTGCTGCGGCACAACATAACTTCATCGAATCCGCGCGCGAGGGCATGGACGCGCGGCTGTACTGGCCCGGGCTTGGCGAGGTGACCCCCGACGAACTGGTGCTGCGGCAGCTGTTGCCGATGGCCGATGAGGGGCTGCGCCGCTGGGAGGTTGCCGGCGAGGTGCGGGACCGCTACCTCGGCGTGATCGAAGGCCGCGCCAAGACCGGCCGCAACGGGTCGGCATGGCAGGTGGCCACCGTGGCGGCGCTGCAGCAGGGCGGGATGTCGCGGCCCGACGCGTTGGCCGAGATGTTGCGGTTGTACTGCGAACGGATGCACAGCAACGAGCCCGTGCACACCTGGGACCAGCCCTAGACCTCGGCGGTGTGCGGCCCGAACTCCGCGATCACGACGGCCAAGGTGGTGGCTTTGAAGCCGCACCGCCGCGCGTGTTCGCGCACCACCGTCTCGTCGTCGGCTTCGTGGATGCAGTAGATCTTGTCGCCGGTGACGTAGCTGGTGACCCACCGGTACGGAACACCCATCGACGCCGCGGCGATGTTGCATTTCCTTGACATCTCGGCGAGTTCGGCCGTCGTGAGCTCACTGGCTTCCGGGACCTCGCGCTCGATGATGAACTTCTTCATCGGTTGACTCCTTCTGTCGTGCGGGGTGCCCCGGGCCGACGGCGGGGGCGACCGTCGACCCGGGGCTGGCGTCATCCGTTGTTTCCGTTGTTGCCGTTGTTGGTGCTGCCGGTGCCTCCGGTACCGCCCGCGCCGCCGGGGCTGCCGCCGTCGCCGCCCGTGCCGCCGAACCCGAGCCCACCGCCCTCGCTGGTTCCGGCGCCGCCGTTGCCGCCCGGCCCTCCGGCGCCGCCGAATCCGCCGTTGCCGCC
>NZ_ATDN01000008.1 GCF_004014805.1 Mycolicibacterium elephantis DSM 44368 | reverse complement strand
CAAGGCACCCATCGAACGCTTACGCGTTCACAACCTGCCCACGAAGAACAACTAGCTCGCCAGCTTGGCCTTGATGTCCTTAGCGCTCGGGTTGGTCAGCGTGGACCCGTCGGCGAACCTCAGCGTCGGAACGGTCTGATTGCCCCCGTTGACCGACGCCACGAACTCGGCCGACTCGGGATCGGACTCGATGTCGACTTCGGTGAACTCGATACCCTCGGCCTGCAGAACCTTCTTCAGCCGAAAGCAGTAGCCACACCACGACGTGGTGTACATCGTCACCTGGGGATTCTCAGCAGCGCTCATAACGCCTTCAACGTAGCCGACGCGCCCAACATGCCCGACGCCGTCCCGGGTTTTGTCACCGCGTGCTGTCAAGATGGACCGCATGTCGGTAGAGGTCGATTCGTTGCGCATTGTCGACGACCTCGACGAGGAGCAGCGCGAAGCCGTGCTCGCCGCGCGTGGCCCGGTCTGCGTGCTGGCCGGTGCGGGCACCGGCAAGACCCGCACCATCACCCGGCGCATCGCTCACCTCGTCGTGAGCGGACACGTCGCCGCCTCGCAGGTGCTGGCGGTGACGTTCACGCAGCGGGCGGCGGGGGAGATGCGCGGCCGGCTGCGAGCGCTGAGCAACGACTGGGCGGGCGTGTCGGCCGACTCCGTGCAGGCGATGACATTTCACGCCGCGGCGCGACGCCAGCTGTCCTACTTCTGGCCGCGGGTGGTGGGTAACACGTCATGGCAGCTACTCGACACCAAGTTCGCGGTCGTGGCCCAGGCCGCCAATCGCGCCGGGCTGCAAACCAGCACCGACGACGTACGCGACCTCGCCGGCGAAATCGAATGGGCCAAGGGCTCTTTGATCAGCCCGGAGGGATACGCGGCCGCCGTGGCCGACGCAGGCCGCGACATCCCGTTCGACGCGGACAAGGTCGCGGCCGTCTATGCGGGCTACGAGACCCTCAAGTCCCGTCGCGCCGATGTGCTGCTGGACTTCGATGACCTGCTGCTGCACACCGCCGCGGCGATCGAGAACGACGCCGCGGTGGCCCAGGAGTTCCGCGACCGGTACCGCTGCTTTGTCGTCGACGAGTACCAGGACGTCACGCCGCTGCAGCAGCGGGTGCTCGACGCGTGGCTCGGCGACCGCGACGACCTCACCGTCGTCGGCGACGCCAACCAGACGATCTACTCGTTCACCGGGGCCACACCGCGCTACCTGCTGGACTTCTCGCGCCGCTTCCCCGACGCGGCGGTGGTCCGGCTGGAACGTGACTATCGCTCCACCCCGCAGGTGGTGTCGCTGGCCAACCGGGTCATCGCCGGCGCCCGCGGCCGGATGGCAGGCAGCAAGCTTCATCTCGTCGGCCAGCGCGCTCCCGGGCCGAATCCGACCTTCGCCGAATACCCCGACGAGGTCGCCGAGGCCAACGGCGTCGCCAAGAAGATCAAGCGGCTCATCGAGTCGGGCACCGAACCGGCGCAGATCGCGGTGCTGTACCGCATCAACGCCCAGTCGGAGGTCTACGAGGAAGCGCTGACCGAGGCCGGGATCCCGTTCCAGGTGCGCGGCGGCGAGGGCTTCTTCAGCCGCCAGGAGATCCGGCAGGCGCTGGTCGCGCTGCAGCGCGCGGCCGAACGCGATGCCGACCACGACGGCGGACTGCCCGAAACCGTTCGCGCGGTGCTCGGTCCGCTCGGCCTGAGCGCCGAGCCGCCCGCGGGCACGAAGGCACGTGAGCGGTGGGAGGCGCTGACGGCGCTGGCCGAACTCGTCGACGAGGAAGTCGCCCAACGCCCATCGCTGGATCTGCGTGCCCTGCTCGCCGAACTGCGCCAGCGTGCCGACGCGCGGCATCCCCCCGTGGTGCAAGGGGTGACGTTGGCATCACTGCACGCCGCGAAAGGGCTGGAATGGGACGCGGTGTTCCTGGTCGGGCTGGCCGACGGCACCCTGCCCATCTCCCATGCGCTGGCCCACGGCGCCGACAGCGAACCGGTCGAAGAGGAACGCCGACTTCTCTACGTCGGAATCACAAGAGCCCGAATACATCTGGCGCTCAGCTGGGCATTGGCGCGGACCCCTGGCGGACGGCAGAGCCGCAAGCCGTCACGGTTTCTCAACGGGATCGCGCCGCAGTCGTCGACCGACGCGGCTTCGTCTCGGCCGCGGCGGCCCCGCGGGGCCACGCCACGCTGCCGCGTCTGCAACAGCGTGTTGACGACACCGCCCGCAATCATGTTGCGGCGCTGCGAAACCTGCTCGTCCGACATCGACGAAGAGTTGTTGGCACAGCTCAAGGACTGGCGGTTGCGCACCTCCAAGGAAATGAACGTGCCCGCCTACGTGGTGTTCACCGACAACACGTTGATCGCGATCGCCGAGACGCTGCCCGCCGACGATGCGGCGCTGGTGGCGATTCCCGGCATCGGGGCGCGCAAGCTCGAGCAGTTCGGCCCCGACGTCCTCGCGCTCGTCAAGGGCCGCCAATCGTCGTAAAGATCGTGCCAAAACCGCTGGTCAAAAATTCGTTTGTGCGGCCACGCTGTTACCCTTAGCCTCAAGATCACACACCTGCTGTGAATTTCATCGTGCGAGAGGAGGGTGCCGAGATCATGGCGAGCATCAACGCGTTCACCGGCGTAGGCCATGTCGCGGGCATTGCCGGCATGTCACGGACCCTCCGAGTCGCCACCCCGGCGCATCCCGTCATTCCCGCGCATGCCGCCGCCGCGGCAGGCAGCACGCCGCAGCGTAAGCGCCGCGCCGCCGCCGCCGCGACTGCACGTTCCGTGGATTGGGGCCCCATCTAGAAGAGCCCACGATCACGCCGAAAGGCCACGGAACCGCAGTCATCGGATCCGTGGCCAGTTTTTTCGGAGATCGCTCAGCCACCGAACACCTGGTCCCGGATCCGTCAGAAGACAGATGCGAAAACCCTCGACCAGGAAGCAGAGGACAGACATGTCGACCCAGACATGCCGGACCAAGACGATGCGGGCGGTGCCGTGTCACGTCGGGGATCCCGACCTGTGGTTCGCCGACGACCCCGTCGACCTCGAACGCGCCAAGGGGCTGTGCGGACAGTGCCCGCTCCGCGCCGAGTGCCTGGCCGCCGCGCTGGAACGTCAGGAACCGTGGGGCGTGTGGGGCGGCGAGATCTTCGACCGCGGTACCGTCATCGCGCGCAAGCGCCCGCGCGGCCGGCCGCGCAAGAACACCGAGGACAGCCCGGCAGCGGCGTAAGCACTGCCGGGCTCGCCCGGCGGAGGTCGAGACTGCGCACAGATCGCGCAATCAGCGAAAATCGCGATCTCACCGCAGTTTCGCCCCGCTCGCCCGCTTCGCGCCTCGCGGGTGATCAGGCGGCTTCTTCGGCGAACCCCGGAACCAGTTCGGTGGTAAGGCTTCTGGCAGGGACGCGCGCATGGAGCTGACACGAGATCGCGATGTTCGACATGATCACCCGCATCGGAATCGCCAGCTCCTTGGGCAGATCCATCTGGCGGGCGGTACGGACCTGGGCCACCGACCGGTCCATGTCGGCGACGGTCATCTTCTGCAGCCACTTGCGGGTGTAATGGAAGAGCTCGACCTGCAGCGGCTCCGCATAGGGCCGCAGCATCTCGTCGATTTCGCGGATCGAAACGTCTTCGCCCTTCTGGACGAACCCGATCTTCTCCAGGGTCGGCAGCAGGTTGTCGTAGTCCTTGGCGAGCGCGTAGCGCGTCGCCATCCCGAGTTCGGGTGGGATCCCGCCGGGCATCGGCGCGACGGCGCCGAAGTCGATGACGCCCATCTTGCCGTCCGGTAGCAGCATGAAGTTGCCCGGATGCGCATCGCCGTGCATCATCTCCAGGCGTCGCGGCGCATCATAGGTCAGCTCGAAAAGCCTGGTGCCCATGATGTCTCGCTGTTCCTGTGTGCCCTCCCTGATGATCACCGACATCGAGATGCCGTCGATCCACTCCTGGATCACCACCTTGGGCGTGCTGGCCAGGATGCGCGGGACGACGAAATGCGGGTGTCCCTCATAGGCTTTCGCGAACGCACGCTGGTTGTCGGCCTCCAGCCGGTAGTCGAGTTCCATCTCGGTGCGTTCGATCAGCTCGTCGACGATGCCCTGCACGTCGGCGCCGGGGGCAAGTTGCTTGAGCACCTTGACCATTCGCTGCATGCTCTTGAGATCGGCGCGCAGCGCCTCGTCGGCGCCCGGGTACTGGATCTTGACCGCGACCTCGCGACCGTCCGACCACACCGCCTTGTGCACCTGCCCGATGCTGGCCGACGCCACCGGCGTGTCGTCGAAGGAGGAGAACCGTTCGCGCCACCGGGTGCCCAGTTGCGCGTCGAGCACCCGGTGCACCTTGGCCGCGGGAAGCGGTGGCGCCTCGCGCTGCAGCTTGGTCAGCGCCTCGCGGTAGGGCTTGCCGTACTGCTCCGGGACCCCGGCCTCCATCACCGACAGCATCTGCCCGACCTTCATGGCGCCGCCCTTGAGCTCGCCGAGGACGGTGAACAGTTGCTGGGCAGCCTTGTCCATCAGTTCGGCGTTGACCTCGTCTTTCGACCGGCCGGTCAACCGTTTCCCGAAGCCGAGGGCGGCCCGGCTCGCCATGCCGACGGGAAGGCTCGCCAGCTTCGCGTTCCGCGCGGCGCGGCCCCGTTTGATCTCACTCACCAGACCATCATCCCTGACGGCGTTGACTGCTCTGCAACAAGTTGGCAACAGACGTTTTCAACATGGGCAGCTCGGGTGGCGTGACCAGCGGCGCGCGACCACCGACCCGACGTTGACGTCGAACTCCAGCGTGGTGTCCAGCGTCGGCAACGGCTCGTCGGTGCTGCGTTCCTCGCGGACGGCGCGAATCACGCGGTCGACCTGGTTGAGGGCCAGCGCCGCGGTCGCCAGCACGGTCGCCCGGTCGGCGGTGCCGACGGTGTCGCGCAGCTGGGCCGCGACGGCGGGCCAGGCGGCGTCGCGGTCACTGCGGTGCAGATCGGCACAGCCCAGGCAGCTCGTCACGCCGGGAATCACCAAGGGCCCGACCAGTCCGGTGCCGTCGCGCACCCGCACCGGCAGGTGCGCGATCCCGGCGGCGTGCAGATCGTGCACGACCCTCGGGTCGGCGACCAGGTAATCGGACAGCACCACCAGGTCGGTGGGCTCAGACGGCGCGCCGGCGTTGTTTCGGGCGCTGTGGGTGACGCGGGCACCCGAGCAGCGCAGCGCAGTTGAGAGCAGGTCCGAGAGGGGCCCGCTGCCGTGGATGCGCACCGCCGCCGCGCGGGTCCGCCGTGGCGCGGCCGCCGTGACGACACCGGCGTCGACCAGCATCGTGACCAGGTCGGCGATCAGCGTGGGGTCGACGTCGGCGGCGTGACACTGGAGGTCGCCGAGCGTGGCACCCGATTGCAGCCGCCGGAGCAGATCGGCCAGCACGGTGGCGGTCATACCCGACGGGGGACGCACCACGACCGCGCGACGCGGATCCCAGCCCACCTGCACCACGCCGTCGGGCCGCAGCAGGATCGGGGTGGCCGGGTTGAGCCCGTAGCGCCGCATGCGATGACTCTGCCACGGCCGCGGTCAAACCCCGATCGGGTTATCCACAGGCTCAGCCGGTGGGCTCGTCGCCGTCTTCGGTGGAGCCCTGTTCCAGATCGGCGATCGCTTCCGCGATGGCGCTGTCGATCCCGCTGGTGTCGCCGCCGATCATCCGGTCGATGAAACCGGCGGGTTCGTCGAGGTCCTCGGCGGTGGGCAACAGGTCGGGGTGCTGCCACACCGCGTCGCGCGCGTCGGCGCCGACGGCCTGGGTCAGCCGCTGCCACAGCGCGGCGGCCTCACGCAGCTTGCGGGGACGCAACTCGAGTCCGACCAGGGTGGCGAAGGTCTGCTCGGCCGGACCGCCGGTCGCGCGCCGCCTGCGCAGCATCTCCGAGAGCGCCGCCGTACCGGGGAGCCGCTCGCCCAGCGCATCGGTGACGACGGTCTCCACCCAGCCCTCGATCAGCGCCAGCAGCGTTTCCAGCCGAGCCAGCGCCGCCGTCTGCTCCGGGGTCGCCTTCGGCTCGAAGATCCCCTGGTTGAGCAGCTGTTCGAGCTGGGTGGGATCGGCCAGCGAGGCCGGGTCGAACCCCTGCGCGAGCTCCTCGATGCCGCTCATGTCGATCTTCATGCCCCGGGCGAACGCCTCGACGGCGTTGAGCAGCTGGCTGGACAACCACGGCACGTGGCTGAACAGGCGGTGGTGCGCGGCCTCACGCGCGGCGAGGAAGGTCATCACCTCGCTGCGCGACTGTTCGAGGCCCTCGGTGAGCGCCTCGATCGCCTCAGGCATCAGCGCAGCGACCCCCTTGGGCCCCAACGGAAGCCCGATGTCGGTGGACGTCAACACTTCTCGCGACAGCGTGCCCAGCGCCTGACCCAGCTGTGAGCCGAACGCCATGCCGCCCATCTGGGCCATCATCGCCAGCAGCGGGCCCGCCATGCTCCTGGCCTCTTCGGGCAGCGCCGACGCCCACACCGTGGAGATCTGTTCGGCCACCGGGTCGCACAGCCGCTTCCAGGTGTCCAGCGTGTTGTCGATCCAGTCGGCGGGTGTCCACGCCACCGCGGTGGTGGTGCCCGCGGGCAGCGCGGTCGCGCCGTCGAGCCAGGTGTCGGCGAGGTGTACGGCGTCGCGCACCGCGGCGCCGGTCGATTCGGGAATCGGTGCGACGAAGCCGATCTGGCTCGACGCCAGCTTTCGGGCCAGGTCGTAGTTCACCGGACCGGACGTCTTGCCGCCGGCCATCGCACCACCTGCGCCGCTGAACATCTCGCCGAGCCGGGTGAAGATCTGGCCGAGCTGCGACATGTCGAACTCGGCTCCGCCGCCGAGCCCGAACGGATCGCCGGCGCCGCTGCCGCCGGAGTCCGGATCGTTCTTGCGTTTGTCGCGCTCCGGGTCGTCGCCGGCAGAGAAGCCAAAAGGCGGGTCAGCCATGCCTTCAACCGTACTCACCAGCGTCGCGTCGTGTCGCCGGGCAGGTCACGCGCAGAGCGAACACCGGTCACTGTCCAGGGCATCCATCGCCCAACCTTTAGATTGGGCGGCGTGAACAGGCGAACCCTGACGTTGCTCGTCGCCCTCGTCCCCATCCTGGTTTTCGGGGTGCTGGCGTCGGTGGTGGTCGTGCCTTTCGTGTCGCTGGGCCCGGGGCCGATCTTCAACACCCTGGGTGAGGTCGACGGGAAGGAGGTCGTCTCGATCGAAGGCGCCGACGTCTATCCGACGTCGGGGCAACTCAACATGACCACCGTCTCCCAGCGCGACGGCCTGACCCTGGGGCAGGCGCTGGTGCTGTGGCTGTCCGGGCGCGAACAGCTGGTGCCGCGCGATTTCGTCTACCCGCCCGACAAGACGCGAGAAGAGGTCAACGAGGCCAACACCACCGACTTCCGCCAATCCGAGCGCAGCGCCGAGTACGCCGCGCTGCTCCACATGGACTATCCGATGGCGGTCACGGTGGAAAACGTCAACGACCCCGGTCCCTCGGCAGGCAAGCTGCAGGACGGCGACGCGATCGACGGGGTCAACGGCAAGCCCGTCGCCAACCTCGAAGAGTTCCAGGCCCTGGTCAAGCAGACCCGGCCGGGGGACACCATCGAGCTGGACTACCGGCGCAAGGACGGCCCGCCCGGCGTCGCGACTATCACCATGGGTGAACATCCCGAGGGAGAGCAGGGATACCTCGGGATCGGCGTGCTCGACGCGCCCTGGGCGCCGTTCTCCATCGACTTCAACCTGGCCAACGTCGGTGGCCCGTCGGCCGGGATGATCTTCAGCCTCGCGGTCGTGGACAAGCTCACCCCCGGAGACCTCAGCGGCGGCGAGGTCGTCGCGGGGTCGGGGACCATCAGCGGCGACGGGCATGTCGGCGGCATCGGCGGCATCACGCACAAGATGCTGGCTGCCAGGGAGTCCGGCGCGACGGTCTTTCTGGTGCCCGCCGACAACTGCGAAGAGGCCAAGTCGGCACCTCAGGAGGGGATGGAACTCATCAAGGTGGACACCCTCGCCACTGCGGTGGATGCCTTGGAGGCGCTTTCCGCTGATGGCGAACGGCCCCACTGCTGAATTCCGAGGGCACCGCGCTTGCGTACAGTTGTTCTGACGTCGGGTGTCGACGTGGGAGATCGGTAAGACTGGAGTTGACGAGTGGGTATGCGGCCCGCGGCACGAATGCCGACGCTGACACGACGTAGCCGGATTCTCATCGCGGTCGGGGTGGCCGTCGTGCTCCTGCTGCTGATCGGCCCGCGGCTGATCGACGCCTACGTCGACTGGCTGTGGTTCGGTGAGCTCGGCTACCGCTCGGTGTTCACCACCGTGTTGTTCACCCAGATCATCCTGTTCCTGGTGGTCACCCTGCTGATCGGGGCGATCGTCTTCGCCGGGCTCGCGCTGGCGTACCGCACCAGACCGGTGTTCGTTCCGACCGACGGACCCAACGACCCGGTGGCGCGCTATCGCACCGCGGTGATGACCCGGCTGAAGCTCGTCGGCATCGGCGTGCCCGCGATCATCGGGTTGTTCGCCGGGCTCTTCGCCCTCGGGCAGTGGCAGACGGTGCAGCTGTTCCTGCACGGCGGTGACTTCGGTATCACCGATCCGCAGTTCGGCAAGGATCTGGGCTTCTACGCGTTCGACCTGCCGTTCTACCGGCTGGTGCTGAACTATCTGTTTGTCGCGGCGTTTCTGACGTTCATCGCCAACCTGCTGGGCCACTACCTGTTCGGCGGTATTCGGCTCTCCGGCCGGACCGGCGCACTCAGCCGCTCGGCACGCATCCAGCTGATTTCGCTGGTCGGCATCCTGATGCTGCTCAAGGCGATCGCGTACTGGCTTGACCGCTACGAACTGCTGAGCCACACCCGCACCGGCAAGCCGTTCACCGGCGCCGGGTACACCGACATCAACGCGGTGCTGCCCGCCAAGCTGATCCTGATGGCCATCGCGGTGATCTGCGCCGCGGCGGTGTTCTCCGCGATCGTGCTGCGCGACTTGCGTATTCCGGCCATCGGCGTGGTGCTTCTGCTGCTGTCCTCGCTGATCGTCGGCGCCGGCTGGCCGTTGATCGTCGAGCAGTTCAGCGTCAAACCCAATGCGGCGCAAAAGGAAAGCGAATACATCAGCCGAAGTATCGGCGCCACCAGAAACGCCTACGGGCTGACCGACGAGGTGGTCACCTACCGCAGCTACAGCGGCGATGCGCAGGCGACGGCCCAGCAGGTGGCTGCCGACCGGGCCACCACATCCAACATCCGGCTGCTGGATCCCACCATCGTCAGCCCCGCGTTCACCCAGTTCCAGCAGGGGAAGAACTTTTACTACTTCCCCGATCAGCTGGCGATGGACCGCTACACCGGTTCCGACGGCAACCTGCGTGACTACGTGGTGGCCGCCCGAGAGCTCAACCCCGACCGGCTGATCGACAACCAGCGCGACTGGATCAACCGGCACTCGGTGTACACCCACGGGAACGGCTTCATCGCGTCACCGGCCAACACCGTGCGCGGCATCGCCAACGACCCCAACCAGAACGGCGGATATCCGGAGTTCCTCGTCAACGCGGTCGGCCCGGACGGCATCATCAACCAGGGCCCCGCGCCCCTCGAGCAGCCGCGGATCTACTACGGCCCGGTGATCGCCAACACCCCGGCCGATTACGCGATCGTCGGGGAGAACGGCCCGCCACGGGAGTATGACTTCGAGACCAGCACCGAGACGCGCAACTACACCTACACCGGTCGAGGCGGTGTGCCGGTCGGCAACTGGTTGGCCCGGTCGCTGTTCGCCGCCAAGTTCGCCGAGCGGAACTTCTTGTTCTCCAACGTGATCGGTGAGAACAGCAAGATCTTGTTCAACCGCGATCCCGCCGACCGGGTCGAGGCGGTCGCCCCGTGGCTGACCACCGACACCACCGTGTACCCGGCGATCGTCAACAAGCGCATGGTGTGGATCGTGGACGGCTACACCACGCTGGACAACTATCCGTATTCGGAGTCCACGGTGTTGTCCAGCGCCACCGCGGATTCCAACGAGGTCGCCTTCAACCGGCTGCCACCCGACAAGCAGGTCTCCTACATCCGCAACTCGGTCAAGGCGACCGTCGACGCCTACGACGGCACCGTGACGTTGTACGCCCAGGACGAGCAGGATCCCGTGCTGCAGGCGTGGATGAAGGTCTTCCCGGACACGGTGAAGCCCAAGAGCGAGATCTCCGACGAGCTTCGCCAGCACCTGCGTTACCCCGAAGACCTGTTCAAGGTGCAGCGCGCGTTGCTGGCCAAGTACCACGTGGACGACCCGGTGACGTTCTTCTCGACGTCGGACTTCTGGGACGTGCCGCTCGACCCGAACCCGACCGCCAGCAGCTTCCAGCCGCCGTACTACATCGTGGCCAGGGACCTTGCGGCCAACGACAGTTCGGCGTCGTTTCAGCTCACAACCGCGATGAACCGGTTCCGCCGCGACTTCCTGGCCGCCTACATCAGCGCCAGTTCCGACCCGGAGACCTACGGCAAGCTGACGGTGCTCACCGTTCCGGGTCAGGTCAACGGTCCCAAGCTGGCGTTCAACGCGATCAGCACCGACACCGCGGTGAGCCAGGACCTCGGCGTCATCGGCCGCGACAACCAGAACCGCATCCGGTGGGGCAACCTGCTCACGCTGCCGTTGGTCCAGGGTGGGCTGCTCTACGTCGCACCCGTGTACGCCTCGCCGGGCACCAGCGACGCCGCGTCGACGTACCCCCGCCTGATCCGGGTGGCGATGATGTACAACGACAAGGTCGGCTACGGCCCCACGGTGCGCGACGCGCTCACCGAACTGTTCGGGCCTGGCGCCGACGCGACCGCCACCGGGCCCGCGCCGATGCCCGGCGGTACGCCGCCGGCCGCGACACCGACCGACGGGGAGGCACCGGCCGCGTCGCCGCCCGCGAACCAGCGGGGGCGTGCCCCCGAAGCGCCTGCGCCGCCTCCCGCCGCGGCATCGCCCGGCGTGCCGACGCAGTTGTCGTCAGCCAAAGCCGCTGCGCTGGAAGAGGTCAACAGTGCCTTGGACGCGTTGCGGCAGGCTCAGCAGAGCGGCGACTTCGGCGAGTTCGGCCAGGCGCTGCAGCGCCTCGACGACGCGATGGACAAGTACCAGACCGCCAATTAGCCGCACCTTTTGGCGAGCGTGCGCGTTTGCGGGCGACACGCCGTGCTCGAGTACGAGTTTGCGCACACTCGCGGGGCGGGCCCATGCGGCCGAATTCAGCCGTCAGCTGATTCACGCCCTTGCTGACCGCGCGATTTGGCCGTGCACCCGCCCCTTGGGTAACCTTGCGTTTACCCGACGCGGGGTGGAGCAGCTCGGTAGCTCGCTGGGCTCATAACCCAGAGGTCGTAGGTTCGAATCCTGCCCCCGCTACTGAAGAGAACGGCCCCCGGAGGAAACTCCGGGGGCCGTTCTGCATTCCCGGGTTGGCGACCTCCGGCTATCCGACCGACGGCGCAAGAGTCCCGAATCCAACCTTCTGCGTTAAGGCGGGTGCGAGGATGGCGGCGGTTCACACGGGCTCCCGTGGTGCGCGACGAAGGGGGCTGGCATGGCGTTGGTGGTTGAGCCGCTCAAGGACATCGGTGTGATCCGCCTGTCCCGGTGGATCTTCAACTGCTACCTGATCGGCGGCGACGGGTCCTACGTCGTGGTCGACGCGGGCATGCCCGGCAGCGCCGACGACGTCGCGGGCGTGCTGTCGGTGTACCGCGGCACCGTCGCCGAAGTGGTGGCCACCCACGGTCACAGCGACCACGTCGCCGGGGCACCGCGGTTGGCCGCCGAGCACGGGGTGGCGCTGCACCTTCCCGAGGTCACGCTGAGCTACCTGGACGGCACCCGCCGGCCCCGAACCCCGGCGCTGAGCGCGGTCGCCAAGATCTGGCCCACCCTGATCAGCCAGCCGCTGGACCTGACGGGGTTGCGCGGCTTCGCCGAAGGGCCCCGCATCGCGGGGTACGGCGGCGGCAAGGGGATGGTCGGTGACGCCCTGGGCGGGGCTCAGCCGCTGGCCGACGGTCAGCCGCTGCCCGGCGCGAGGGGCTGGGAGGTGCTGCACGTGCCTGGCCACACCGACGACTCGACGGCGTTCTGGCATGCCGACAGCCGGACCCTGATCTCCGGTGACGCGGTGCTCAGCGCGCGCGGGCAGGCGTGGTTCACCCCGGAGATCGTCGACTCCGGCGCCGCGGCGCGCAGCGAGCAACGCATGCGTTCGCTGCCCGTCGAACACCTCCTGCCCGGTCACGGTCTGCCCGTGCACCGCGTCGACGTGTGGGCGACCGCGCGGCAGGGGTCGTAGGTCCTCAATCCCTGCGTGACAGCGCTGCGCGGGGGCACGCCTCGATGGCCTTCTCGGCGAGCGCCTCCTGCTCGACCGGGACGGGGTCGGTGATCACCACGGCGTACTCGTCGTCGTCGAGCTCGAAGACCGCAGGCGCGATGTTCACACAGAACGCATTGCCCTCACATCGATCACGGTCCACTACCACGCGCATGATGTTCCTCCTTTGGTAATGCACCAGGCGGCTCGGTCTCGTCGAGCAACGTCCGCCTCGGAAGGGCCAGTATTTTTACAATTGATACTTGTGTAAACTCTAGTCCGTCACCGGACGCATTGGCCAGAGCGACTTTTCGGCTGCGAGCGCCGGTGCCCGCCGGCGAGGTGCTGGGGGCACCGGCGAAGAAAGGGCGTGATGCAGTGAGCTTTCGCGACGACGGCAAGGTGTACCTGGAAGTCTCCGTGAACGGGGAGGCCAGTAAGGACGAGAACCCGAACGTGCCGTACGGCGCCGACGAGACGGCCCGCGATGTCGTGGAGTGCATCCGGCACGGGGCCACCGTGGTCCACTACCACGCCCGCTACGACGACGGCCGACAAGCCTGGGCCGACGACGAGGTCTCCCGCGCCGTCCTGTCCACCGTGGCCCGCGATGTCGATCCGCTGGCCTACCCCGGCTACACCGGCAACCTCGAGCACATCTGGGCGTTGGCCGAGCGCCCACCGTCCGGCGCCGCGTTGTTGCTCGCGCCGTTCGCCCCGGCCCAGCACGTCGAGAACGTCGCGTGGTGCGAAGACGAGAGCCGGTTCGAGGTGAGCGAGCGGTCCAACGGCTCACACCCGACATATCCTCCCGAACTCGACCGGTTCAAGGCCCTCGGGCTGGTGCCCAGCATCGCGGTGTACAACGCCGTCGACCTGCGCTGGGTGACGTTGGCAGCCCGGATCGGGATCTTGCGGGAACCGTTGAACATCAAGCTGTTCTTCTCCGATCGGTGGGTGTCGCACAACGAGCCCGACCCCGACGTCCTCGACTTCCTGGTCTCACGGATCCCCAAGTGGATCGACCGCGAGATCGTCGTCGTCCCCTACGCGATGAGCTCTGCCGAACGGTGTCAAGAGCTTTGGGAGCATGCACTGGACCGAGGGCTGGGCATCCGGGTGGGCATCGGGGACTGCCCATCGCTACTCCGGCGGACCGGCAACGCCCAGCTGGTGGACCGCGCGGTCAACCTGATCACCAAGCGAGGGCTCAGCCCGGCGACACAAGACGACATGCGGGCACGTTTCGCCGCACCCGCGGTGGACGACAGCGAAATGGTGAAAGTGGTCGTCAACCGGAACCGCTGTATGGGATGGGGCGTGTGCTATTCGCATGCCCCGGAGATATACCAAGCCGACGCGGAGGGCTACTGCGTCGTCGTCAAACCTTACGTCGGCGAGGACCTCTACCAGAAGGCCATCGACGGCGCCGCGGCCTGCCCCGAACGCGCGATCAGGGTCGAGTTGCCCGATGACGCCCCGGTCCCCGCTCATGCCCGCTCGGTGGCGAGTGGGAGAAACCCGATCTGAGCCCGCGGGGCGCAACAGGAGGCCGGCGACCGTGCGCACGCGCCTCCGATCCGAACACGACTCGACCGAGAAATTGCTGGCACCAGCCGCCCGTCGTTGTCCCGGGGAGGCGAAACACCGAGCAGGACGGCGGTCCCTGCCGTATGCGGACACCAACATGCCCGCACCGGGAACCCACGCCAGCTCGTCCGAGAGGGGGTGAACCCCGCCGTTGCAGCGTGCGCCCGCAGGGGTCGCTCCCGCCCCAGGCCCGAACCGGCGTCGCCACCCGCGGGCATGCCGATTGTCCTAGCGAACGCGGATCACCGACCAAAAGCGGTCCGGCCGGGTCGGCCGGGCCGTGCGGCGCGCTTCCACCCCGTACCCGCTCGATCACCGGCGAGCGAATGCCCAATATCTGCAACAGATCACGTCGGTCAATCCGGCTTTTCGCGTGCTCGGGCGACAAAGCCGTGCCGATGTGGTCGGCTCGGCGGACGGGTGCCGACGACGCTGTCTCGATCCCGCCCGTGCCCTGCTAGAACCACCCTTTTCCTGCGGGCGCACCATCGGCGCGCGGGGCGGTTTTGCGGGAAATTAACGTCCATGATCTGATTTGCCGGTGAGGTTCCTGAGAATCTTGGGACTGGGCGTACTACGCAGGACGAATGGATTACGATCTCGTCGGGAATGACCGGATTTTGGGAGGAGCAGCACGGAGCACCCTCCACGATCGGGTTGTGCTCCCGGGGGCGCCGCGCATTTGCGGTGACCACCGCACGGCTCGCCTGCGCGACACCGCGTCTTAGGAACGCCGTCTGGCGCGTCGCGGCAAGCGCGCAGTTGCATGGCCGACCGAGCAGCCTCACGGCACCAGGACTTGGAACAGAAGGGAATCTGACATTTTCAGGATTCTGAGGCGGCTGTGGATCCCGCTCGTCATCGCGGTCGTGGCCGTGGCAGGCGGGTTCACCGTGTCGCGGTTGCACAACGTCTTCGGCAACGAGCACCGCCCCACGTATGCCAGCACCGATACTGAGGAGCGCCGGCCCCACAACCCGAAGCACCTCACGTATGAGGTATTCGGCCCGCCGGGATCCGTGGCGGACATCAGCTATTTCGATGACAACGCCGACCCGCAGCGGGTCGAGGGCGCCCCGCTGCCGTGGTCGGTGGAGTTTCCGATCTCGGAGGCGACGGCCATCGGCAGCATCTCGGCGCAAGGAACCGGTGACACCATCGGCTGCCGCATCACCGTGGGCGACAAGGTCGAAGCCGAACGAGTGCGCCAAGGCGTGAACGCGTTCACCTACTGCGTGTTGAAGGCCGCATGACCCACGCCAGCGAACCCACGACGCAGCCGTTGCAGACGGCCAAACGTCGGCCATTCGTGGCCCGGATGGTCTATCGCTTCTCGGTGCCGATCATCCTCGTGTGGTTGGCGATCGCCTTCTTCCTGACCACCGCCGTGCCCTCCCTGGAGCTGGTCGAGAAGGAAAACGCGGTCGAGATGAACCCGATCGCCGCACCGTCGTTTCAGGCGATGCAGCGCATGGGTGAAGTGTTCGGAGAGGCCAATTCGGGCGCGGTGGCGATGATCGTGCTGGAGGGTGAGGAACCCCTCGGCGATGACGCGCACGCCTACTACAACGAGCTGATCCGGGAGCTGCGGGCCGACACCACCCACGTACAGCACGTCCAGGACTTCTGGGGCGATGCGATCACCGAGGCCGCTGCGCAGAGCGCCGACGGCAAGGCCACATATGTGCAGGTGAACCTCACCGCCAATCGGGATGGCACCTCGGCGAACGACTCCGTGCGAGCCGTGCGGGAGATCGTGGAGCGGACGTCCCCGCCGCCCGGTGTGCAGGCCTACGTCACCGGCCCCGCCGCGTTCGCCGCGGATCTCGGCCCTGCAGGCAACCGGACGGTCGCCCTCGTGACCTCGTTGAGCTTCACGGTGATCTTCACGATGTTGCTGCTGGTCTACCGATCGGTGATCACCGTCGCCCTTCTGCTCGTGATCGTCGTCGTCGAGTTGCTGGTCGCCAGGGGGACGGTCGCATTACTGGGCGATCTACAGGTCATCGGCATCACGACGTTTGTGGTCAACCTGCTGGTGCCGCTCGCGATCGCCGCCGGAACCGATTACGGCATCTTCTTCACCGGCCGCTATCAGGAGGCACGTCAAGCCGGCGAGGACCGGGAATCAGCGTTCTACACCACCTACCACAGCGTGGCCAAGGTGGTGGTGGCGTCGGGCCTCACGATCGCCGGAGCGGTGCTGTGCCTGCGGTTCACCAGGCTGCCCGTCTACCAGACGTTGGGTGTTCCCACCGCGGTCGGCATGGTCGCCGCGGTGCTGGTGGCCGTCACGCTGGTGCCGGCCGTGATCGCCGCGGGCAGTCGCATCCGGTTGTTCGAACCGAAGCGGAAACTCGCGGTCCGTCGGTGGCGCCGGATCGGTACGGCGATCGTTCGGTGGCCCGCACCCATCCTGGCCGCGACTCTGGCCATTTCGCTCATCGGTCTCCTGGCGTTGCCGGGTTACCAGGCCAGTTACAACGACCAGAAATATCTTCCGCAAGACATTCCCGCCAGCGTGGGATACGCGGCCGCTGAGCGACATTTTCCCCAGTCGCTGATGATGGCCCCCGACATTCTGCTGGTCGAGGCCGATCACGACATGCGCAATCCAGCGGACTTCCTGGTGTTGAACAAACTCGCCAAGGCCGTTCAGGCCGTGGAAGGCGTGTCGCGGGTGCAAGCCATCACCCGCCCGGGCGGAGAACCGCTCAACAACACCACGATTCCGTTCATGCTCAGCATGAGCAGCGCGAGCCAGTCGCAGTTGATCCCTTTCCAGCGGGCGCGCATGGACGACCTGCTCGTGCAGGCCGACGACATGCTCGAGACGATCGCGATCATGCAGCGGATGCAGGCGCTGACCGAGGAAATGGTCGACACGACTCATGAGATGGTCGCGAACACGCATGAACTGGAAGACATCACGAACCGGTTGCGCGACAACGTAGCCAACTTCGACGACTTCTTCCGGCCGATCCGGAACTACCTGTATTGGGAGCCGCACTGTTACAACATTCCGCTGTGCTTCGCGGTCAGGTCCGTCTTTGACACGCTCGACGGCGTCGACCAGATCACCGTCAAACTTCGCGGGCTGGTCGAAAACCTGGATCGACTGGATCAGCTTCTGCCGCAGATGGCCGAGCAGTTCCCGGTGATGATCCAGACCATGCGAGATACCCGACAGATGATGCTGACGATGCACAGCACCATGTCCGGGATCCTCTCGCAGATGGAGGAGACCACCGAGAACGCCACCGCGATGGGCAAGGCGTTCAACGCCGCCAAGAACGACGACTCGTTCTATCTTCCGCCGGAGATTTTCGAGAACGAAGACTTCAAGCGCGTCATGGATGTCTTCCTGTCACCGGACGGCAAGGCCGCGCGCATGCTCATCTCCCAGCGGGGCGACCCCGCGACGACGGAGGGGATGTCGCGCGTCGACCCGATCATGACCGCCGCGGAGGAGGCGCTCAAGGGAACGCCGCTGCAAAGCGCCGACATCTACCTCACCGGCACCGCGGCGTCGGTCAAAGACATCGTCGAAGGCTCGACCTACGACCTGTTGATCGCGGCGACAGCGGCGCTCTGTCTGATCTTTTCCATCATGCTGATCATCACGCGCAGCTTCATCGCGGCCCTGGTGATCGTTGGGACGGTGGCGCTTTCGCTGGGCGCGGCGTTCGGGATGTCGGTGCTGATCTGGCAGCACATCCTTGGGATCCCGCTGAACTGGGTCGTGCTGGCGATGTCGGTGATCATCCTGTTGGCGGTCGGGTCGGACTACAACCTGCTGCTGGTGTCACGGATGAAAGAGGAGATCGGCGCCGGGTTGAACACCGGCATCATCCGGGCCATGGGCGGCAGCGGCAAGGTGGTGACGACTGCGGGTCTGGTCTTCGCCTTCACGATGCTGTCGATGGTGGTCAGCGACCTGCAGACCATCGGCCAGCTCGGTTCCACGATCGGGGTCGGGCTGCTGTTCGACACGTTGGTGGTGCGCGCGTTCATGACGCCGTCGATCGCGGCGCTGCTGGGGCGGTGGTTCTGGTGGCCGCTGCGGGTGCACCCGCGCCCCGTCGCCGCAGCACGGCGCGGACGAGACCCACGGCCGCTGGTGCGTTCCCTTCTGCAAAGGGACGAGCGCTAGCGGCGATGAACGCGTATACCTCCTTCCCGGTGAAGGCCGCATGAGCGACCTGAAGGTCGACCAGGGCCGGTCACTGGTCGCCCGGATCATCTATCGGTTGGCGGTGCCGATCATCATCGGCTGGTTGGCCCTCATCGCCGTGGCGACCTTCGTGATTCCGTCGCTGGAACAGGTCGGCCGGGAAAGCTCCGTGTCGGTGATTCCCAAGGACGCACCGTCGTTCAAAGCCATGCAGCGCATGGGTGAGGTGTTCGAAGAATCCGATTCCGACAGCATGGCGATGATCGTGCTGGAGGGCCAGGAGCCGCTCGGCGAAGAGGCACACCTCTATTACGACGAGTTGATCCGCGAGCTGAGGGCCGACACCAGGCATGTGCAGCACGTCCAGGATTACTGGGGTGATTCGCTCACGGCGTCCGGCGTGGAGAGCCCCGACCGGATGGCTGCCTACGTGCAGCTGAACCTTGCCGGGAACCAGGGCGAATTGCTGGCCAACGAGTCCGTGGAAGCGGTCCGCGACATCGTGGAACGCACACCGGCGCCGCCGGGGGTCAAGGCCTACGTCACAGGCCCGGCGCCGTTGGTTGCCGACATGAACCACGCGGGCGACAAGTCGATCATCACGATCACCCTGGTGACCCTCGCGGTGATCTTCACGATGTTGCTTTTCGTGTACCGCTCGATCACCACCGTCATCCTCCTGCTACTCATGGTGGGAATCCAGGTGCAGGCGGCCAGGGGAGTCGTCGCGTTCCTCGGCGATCAGGGCATCCTCGGGCTTTCGACGTTCGCGGTCAACCTGCTGGTGTCCCTCGGCATCGCCGTCGGCACCGATTACGGCATCTTCTTCACCGGCCGCTATCACGAGGCCCGCCAAGCCGGCGAGGACCGGGAAACGGCGTTCTTCACCACCTATCGCAGCGTGGCCAAGGTGGTGCTGGCCTCAGGTTTGACCATCGCGGGCGCCATCTTCTGTCTCAACTTCACCCGGCTGCCGTACTTCCAGACGATGGGCATTCCCTCCGCGGTGGGTATGGTCGTCGCGGTCGCGGTGGCACTGACGTTGATTCCGGCCGTGATCGCCGTCGGAAGCCGCTTCGGGCTGTTCGAGCCCAAACGCAAGGTGATGGTCCGCCGATGGCGACGGTTGGGGACGGCCATCGTCAGGTGGCCTGCGCCCATCCTGATCGGGTCGTGCGCGGTGGCGCTGATCGGGCTACTGGCATTGCCGGGATACAAGACCAGCTACGACGACCGGCTCTACGTGCCTCAGGACATTCCCGCGAACGAGGGATACGCGGCGGCTGAGCGGCATTTCCCGGAATCACGGATGATGCCCGACATCCTGATTCTCGAAGCCGACCACGACATGCGCAATCCAGCGGACTTCGTGGTTCTGCACAAACTGGCCAAGCGCATTTTCGCGGTTCCCGGTATCGCGTCCGTGCAGTCGATCACCCGGCCGGAGGGCACCCCGATCGAGCGCACCTCCATTCCGTTTCAGCTCAGCCTGCAAAGCGCCGGCATGATGCAGATCCTCCCGTTCGGAAAAGAGCGCGTCGAGGGCATGCTGGACCAGGTCGAGAACATGGACAAGATGATCAGCCAGATGGAGCGCACCTATTCGCTGATGCAACAGATCAGCGACATCACCAATGAGACGACGCTGGTCAACAAGGAAATCTCGGAGATCACCGACGAATTGCGCGACAACATCGCCAATTTCGACGACTTCTTCCGGCCGCTTCGCAACTATCTGTTCTGGGAACCGCACTGCTACAACATCCCGATCTGTTGGGCGATCAGATCGATATTCGAAGGGCTCGACGGCACCGACCAGATCAGCGTGCAGATGCACCAGATCCTGGAACAGGTCGATCAACTCAACTACCTCCAGAAGGAACTGCTCGTCCAGTTCCCGCCGATGATCGCGACCATGAAAGCCATGCGCACCATGCTGCTGACCACGTACAGCACCATGTCGGGCATGCTGGCGCTGGTCGACGACACGACGCAGAACGCCACCGCGATGGGCAGGATCTACGACGAGGCCCAGAACGACGATTCGTTCTACCTGCCGCCCGAGGTGTTCGAGAACGAGGACTTCAAGCGGGCCATGGAGCTCTTCTTCTCGCCGGACGGGAAGGCCCTCCGCCTGATCATCACGCATCGGGACGACCCGGGGACGCCCGAAGGCATCTCGCGCGTCGACGCCGTCCGCACGGCCGCCGAGGAGGCCCTGAAGGTCACTCCGCTGGAGAACGCCAAGATCCACCTGGCCGGTGCGGCCCCCACCTTCAAAGATCTACGCGACGGGTCCGCATACGACCTGTTGATCGCGGCGACAGCGGCGGTCTGTCTGATCTTTTCCATCATGCTGATCATCACTCGAAGCCTGGTCGCGGCTCTGGTGATCGTTGGGACCGTGACGCTTTCGCTGGCCGCGGCGTTCGGGCTCTCGGTGCTGATCTGGCAGCACATCCTCGGCATCGAGTTGCACTGGCTCGTGTTGGCGATGTCGGTGATCATCCTGCTGGCGGTCGGGTCGGACTACAACCTGCTGCTGGTGTCGCGGATGAAAGAGGAGATCGGCGCCGGGTTGAACACCGGCATCATCCGGGCCATGGGCGGCAGCGGCAAGGTCGTGACGGCCGCCGGTCTGGTCTTCGCCTTCACGATGCTGTCGATGGTGGTCAGCGACCTGCGCATCATCGGTCAGGTGGGCTCCACCATCGGGATGGGCCTGTTGTTCGACACGTTGGTGGTGCGCGCGTTCATGACGCCGTCGATCGCGGCGCTGCTGGGCCGGTGGTTCTGGTGGCCGCTGCGGGTGCACCCACGTCCGGCCGCCGCGGCACGGCGTCTTCGTTCCCGAGACTCAAGTACCCCCGTCAGCTAACGCTTTTCAAGGCGCGCGCGATAGAGGAGTGACGGGCTAACCCGTTCCCAAAAAGTTTGGGGAGATCCCGCAATGGCCACTAGAGTCTGTACGGTCGGGGATCACATGTCAGGGAGGAATTCGGTACATGATCCAACTGTCGATGACCAGGCTGGCTGTTGTGGTGGGCGGTGTCGCACTGTCGCTCGGTGCCGGGGCCGGCGTCGCATCCGCGGCTCCTGACCTGGGCCCGGCCATCAACACCACGTGCACCTACACGCAACTGGTGGCGGCGCTTGAGGCGCAGAACCCACAAGTCGCTGCGGCGTTCAACCAAACGCCGATCGTGCAGCGGGGCCTGAACGAGTTCCTCGCCGCCGGGCCGGAGCAGCGTGCGAAGACCGCGCAACATGTCGCGACCGCGCCGCAAATGCAGCCGTACCTCCCGGCGATCGAGGCGGCCTTCGCCACCTGCAACAGCTTCTGATCGCACCGCTGGCCGGAGCGGGTCGTGAGCCGTTGGGCTCCGCCTGCTCCGGGCAGCGCGGCCAGGGCCGGCCGATCAGTCGATGTGGCCGGTCAGGTCGAAGTCGGCCATCGTCCGCTTGGCCAGTTCGCGGAGGGCCGGCTTGGTGTTCTCGGCACCCGGTTGGTAGGCGCCGACGCTGATGAAGATCTTGCCGTTGATGCGCCCGGACAAAATGATCATTCGGCCACCGATCTGGTCGAGGAACCGCCGTGATTCCCGTTGGCCGGTCCCCCTTGCGTTCTCGTACTCGGCGGCGGTGCCTGCCGGGCAACCGATCAGCGAGTTCAAATCGCCGAGGTAGGAGCAGAACACCGGCTGATCGGGATCGGCCGGCATCCTGGCCACCATCCGCTTCAGTGCACGCTCAGGGGTGATTGCGGGCAGCCAGAGAAGCTGTTTGGTCTCTTCCTGCGTCTCCTTCATCGTGTGCAGCGTCTGCTTGATGGTGGCGCGGATGTCGCTCAGGTCCGTCGTCAGCGGGGTCGGGTCGACCTTGACCCGCGCATACGACAGCGCCATCGCACGCGTGTCCTCCTCGGTGCGGTCACTGATGGGAATCTGCAGGGTGACCGAGCCGTCATCGGCGCGCCAGCGTCCGATTCGCTCGCCGAACTTCGCGGCGAACGCCGCGGCCATCGTGTGGCTGGCTCCGCGCAGCGCTGCCGCGCGCGCATCCCAATCGTCGAGGTCGATGTAGATCGTGATCGCGGGCACGAGAACGACGTCGTCATCGCCGGGCACGGCGAGGGCTTTTGACCGACGTGGCCGCTCCCTCGGAGGTTGGGGACGGTCCTGCTTGCGTGCCAGACGTGCCGCCGTGGTGAGTGCCCGCGCCACCTCAGGAAGATCGCGTGCCGTCTGGCGGGCGTCCTGAAGCACTGCGCGTCCTCGCGTGCGCGATCGTGGCAGCGGATAGCCGAGCTCGCGGGTCTTGCCGAGGACCGCTTCCACGATCACCAGGGCGAGGCCGAGGCCGTCGATCAGGTTGTGCGAGAGCACCAGGCAGATCCCTGTCGAACCGTCGGTCATCGGAAGCACGCCGATATGCCAGCCAGGTCCCTTCTCGGGATCGATGGGCAGTTGGGAGCGCTCGTCCACCCAGTCGCTGAGTTCTGCGCGCGGACGGGGGGTTTCGGCGATGTCGATGTCCACCGGTCCTCGATCGACGACCCACCGATGCCGCGCTGTCGGCAGCACCGGGGGCTCGATGCGACGCCCCAGCAGACCCCGACCGAGGTAGTAGTGGAACCGTCGCAGCGCGTCGACGTCGACGGGACGTTTATACACCCACGTGACCTGGATGATGACGTTCATGTCGGCGGCGTGATGCTCTGCCAGCAAGGCTTCGTCCGCCACCGCGAGCCGATTGTCGGGCCGCGTATCAGCACGGGATGCGCGACGAGCTCGCAGGGATTCGCGCGCACGACGTATCCGCCCAGCCACCTATCAGCCTCCTTTGGATGCAGCCTGCAGTTGCGGCCTGTTCACGTTGCGGCAGAGGCGATCACACCGCCGCCGGCACGGTCTGCTCACTCGCCAGCGTATCGGCCAGGTGTTTGCCGAGCGCACGCGCGGTGTTGTGGGTGGCGATGGCCTTGGGTGTCACGCGTATACCGGTCTCGGATTCGATGCGGTTGCGGAGTTCGAGGAAACCCAGCGAGTCCAGGCCATGGTCCGGGAACGGGTGGTCGGGATCGACCGTGCGGCGCAGGATGAGGCTGGCCTGCTCGGCCACCAGGCGCCGCAGCCGCGTCGGCCACTCGTCTCGGGGCAGCGTCAGCAACTCCGCCCGCACCGCGGCGGTGTCGTGCTGCGTGTCACCCGCGGTCTTGAACGCTTCGGCGAACGGGCTGCGCCCGACGAGCGCGGTGAACAACGGCGTACCCGCGGTGGGCATGTAGCCGGTGTACGCGCGGTCGTGACGCAGCAGCGTCTGGAAGGCGTGCGCGCCCTCCTGAGGCGCGATCATGGTGGTGCGGCCTTCCTCCAGCGATGCGGCGCGGCCGATCTCGGCCCATGCCCCCCATGCGATCGTGGTGATCGGTAGGCCTTGGGCACGGCGCCAGTGGGTGAAGGCGTCCAGCCAGCTGTTGGCCGCGGCGTATGCCCCCTGCCCCGGCGAGCCGAGCAGCGCGGCCGCCGAGGAGAAGCAGCAGAACCAGTCCAGCGGCTGCTCGGCCGTGGCCCGGTGCATGTGCCAGGCGCCGTGAACCTTTGCCGCCCAGTCTCGTTCGATCAGGTCGTCCGTCACGGTCGCAAAAGTGGCGTCCTCCACCACGGCCGCGGCGTGCAGCACCCCGCGCACGGGCAGCCCGGTGGCGGTGGCGACGGAGACCAGGCGCCCCGCGGTGTCCGGCTCGGCGATGTCCCCGCATTCCACGTGGATCTCGGTGCCGCTTTCACGCATCCGCGAAATCGCCTGCTGCGCCGCCGCGGTGGGTTGTGAGCGGCTTGTCAGCACGATCCTGCCGCACCCCGCCGCAGCCATCTCGGCGGCGAGGAACAACCCGAGCCCGCCCAGCCCGCCGGTGATGATGTAGGCGCCGTCGGGCCGGAAGACCTGAGCCTGTTCCGGCGGCAATGCCACGGTGGTGTGTCCGCTGCGCGGAATGTCGAGCACCAGCTTGCCGGTGTGCTCGGCCGCGCCCATCACGCGAATCGCGGTGGCCGCCTCGGCAAGTGGGTAATGAGTGCGCTGCGGTGGCGCAAGTTCGCCGGTTGCCACCAGCGCGTAGACGCGGCGCAGCAGCTCGCCGACCCGCTCGGGCCGGCTTTCGACCATCAGCGCCAGGTCGACGTAGTGGAAGGTGAGGTTGCGCCGGAAGGGGTACATGCCCAGCCGGGAGTTGGCGTAGACGTCGAGCTTGCCGATCTCCACGAACCGCCCGTCGATGGCCAGCAGTTCGAAGCCGGCGCGCTGCGCGGCGCCGGTCAGGGAGTTGAGCACGATGTCGACACCGGCGCCATCGGTATCGCGGCAGATCAGGTCGGCGAACTCGGTGCTGCGTGAGTCATACACATGCTCGATGCCCATGTCCCGCAACATCTCCCGACGATCCGGGCTGCCCGCGGTGGCGAAGATCTCCGCACCCGCCGCGCGGGCGATCGCGATGGCCGCCTGCCCCACACCGCCGGTGGCGGAGTGGATCAACACCCGTTCGCCCGGTGCGATGCGGGCCTGGTCGTGCAACCCGTACCAAGCGGTGGCGTACGCGGTTGTCGTCGCCGCCGCCAACTCATCGGTCAGTCCCGGCGGCAATGTGACGGCGGTGCGCGCGTCACAGGTCACAAAGGTGGCCCAGCAGCCGTTCTTGGAGAAGCCGCCGACATGGTCGCCGACGCGGTGAGTGGTGACTCCGGGGCCGACCGCTGTCACCACGCCTGCGAAGTCGGTGCCCGGTCGGGGGAGAAGCCCTTCGAGGCTGGGGTACTGGCCGAACGCGACCAGCACGTCGGCGAAGTTGATGCTGGAGGCGCTCACCGCCACCTCGATCTCGCCCGGGCCCGGTGGGACACGTTCGGCGGCAACGAGTTCCATCGTCCCGAGGTCACCGGGAGTGCGGATCTGCAGCCGCACACCGTCGGTCTCATGGCTCACCGTGGCGGTGCGGCGCTCCTCCGGCCGCAGAGGTGTGGGCCGCAGCCGCGCGACATACCATCGGCTGCCGCGCCAAGCGGTCTCGTCCTCGTTCGAGCCGGACAGCAGTTCCGCCGCCACCCCCTCGGGGTCGTAGCCGGCGTCGACGTCGATATGCGTGGCACGTAGTTCCGGATGTTCGGCGCCGACCACCCGGATCAGTCCGCGCAGCCCGGCCTGGTCGAGGTTGTGCTCGTCCCGATCCTCGACAGCCTGAGCCGCCCGGGTCAGCACGAACAGCCGAGGCGGCGCGCCCGGTGATTCGGTGAGTTCGCGGGCTATCCGCACCAGCGCCGAGACGTGCGCGCGGGCCCGGACCAAACCGTCCTCGTCGACTTCCTCCGCCGCTGACGGGAAGACCACGACCACGCCGTTGACAGCGCTTGCCTTCAGCCGGCCGCCCAGCTGGTCCGCATAGGTCGCTTGGTCCCCGGTCTGCGGCCAGTTGAACCAGTCACACTGCGCACCAAGGGCTTTCATCGCATCGAGAAGCCTGGTCGGCAGGGTGGCCTCGACGTCGGAGGTGGTGATCAACAGCCACTCGCCGGGTTCGGTGTCGGCCACGGCCGGCGGCTCCTGCTCCTGCCATTCGACGGCGAGCAGCCGTTCGGCGAGGACACGTTCGGCGTCGCTTCCTTCGGCACTGCTGCCCAGGCGGAACCCTTGCATGGTCAGTACCGCCGCACCGGACTCGTCAAGGATTTCGATATCGGCCTCGACACCGGTCCGGTCCTGCGCGGTCAACCGGACGAGGCAGTACCGCGGTTTACCCGCCGTGTCACGGATGCGAAGCCGTCGCACGCCCAGCGGCACCAGCAGCGCGTCGTCGTCGGCCCTTTCGTTGAGGCTTGGATGCGCGGCGACGCACTGGAAGCCGGCGTCGAGCAACACCGGGTGGATACCGTAGGCGCTCTGTTGGGCCCGAATCGCCCGCGGCAGCGCGATTTCGGCCAGCAGTGTGGGTAGGTCATCGCCGGTGTGGGCGGCGACCAGGCTCGCGAAAGCAGGCCCGAGTTGAACCCCGCGCGAACCGAACAGCTGCCGTAGCTCATCTCCTTCGGTGCGGACCGGGTGCGCGGCGAGCAGCGCGGCGATGTCGTGCTGTGGCGCCGGCTCATCGTCGGTCACATGCAGGCGGGCGACAGCGCGCCGGATGTTCTCGCCTTCGCGATCGGTCACCACTTCGAAGTCGGCGACGCCGGGCGCGTCGACCGAGGCGAGTGTGGTTATCGAGGTCTGCTCGTCCAGCATCAGCATCTGCTCGAAGCGGATGTCGCGAACCTCGGAGTCTTCGCCGAGCACGGTGCGAGCGGCCGACAGGGCCATCTCACAGTAGGCCGCACCGGGGAGGGCGGCCACGTTGTGCACCTGATGGTCGGCCAACCAGGGCAGCGCCGCGGTACCGACCTCACCCTGCCACGCGTGCCGTTCCGGCTCTTCAGGCAGGCGCACATGCGCGCCGAGCAGCGGATGCACCGCGAGGCTTCGGGCGCCCAGCCCGCCCGCCTGCGGGCTCGCATCACCGGAGCCGATCCGCAACCGGCGATGCGTCCATGTCGGCAGAGGCGCGTCGACCAGCCGTCCACCCGGGTAAAGCGTCGCGAAATCGACTGCGGCACCGGCACAGTGAAGATTCGCCAGGAACTCGCGCAAGCCGTGCGGTACGTCCTGATCGCGCAACAGGCACGGCAGCGCTTGCGCCGAAATGTCGGCAGACTTCGCCGTCTGTTCCACGGCGCGGGTCAACAAGGGGTGCGGCGAGAGCTCCGCGAACACGCGGTGGCCGTCCTCGAGCGCCGCCTGCACCGCGTCGGCGAACCGCACCGGGCGGCGTAGGTTGTCCACCCAATACCGGGCGTCCACGACCGCCTCGCTGCGGGGATCGTCCAACGTCGCCGAGTAGAACGGAACCGAAGGAGTCGACGGGTTGAGCTCCGCCAACGCGTCGGCGAGTTCGGTGAGGATGGGGTCGACCTGCGGCGAGTGCGATGCGACGTCCACGGCCACCTCGCGCGCGGTGATGTCGCGGCGCTCCCACATCGCCACCAGATCCCGCACCGCCTCGGGCGATCCGCCGATCACAGTGGATTCCGGCGAGGTGATCACCGACACGACCACGTCTGACAGGTTGCGCGCGGCCAGTTCCTCGCGCACTTGTCGCGCGGGCAGCTCCACCGAGGCCATCGCTCCGGCACCGGCGATGGTGGCCAGGAGCCGTGAGCGGCGGCAGATGACGCGTACCCCGTCGGCGAGCGAGAGCGCCCCTGCGACGACGGCGGCGGCGGCCTCACCCATCGAATGCCCGACAACGGCGCCCGGGTGGACGCCGTGGGAGCGCATCGCGGCGGCGAGCGCGACCTGCATCGTGAACAGGGTGGGTTGGACGCGGCCGATGCCGGTGACCGTCTCGGGGGCCGACATGGCCTCGGTGACGGAAAAACCCGCTTCTGCGGCGATCAACGGTTCCGCCTCGGCGACCGTCGCGGCGAACACCGGCTCGGTCTTCAGCAGCGCCGCGCCCATCGCCGCCCACTGCGACCCCTGCCCGGAGAACACCCACACCGGTCCGCGGTCGTCCTGGCCGACCGCGGCCGGATACTCGATGCCGCTGTCGGCGACTTCCCGCAGACGCTCGGTCAGCTCCGCGAGGTCCGCGGCGACCGCCGCGGCGCGCACCGGCCGGTGCCCACGTCGACGCGCCAGGGTGTAGGCCAGGTCGGAGGCGACCAGCTGATCGGCGCGGGCGGTCACCCAGTCGGCCAGCCGCGCCGAGGTCCGACGCAACGCCTCGCTCGAGGTGGCGGACAGCACGTATACCAGCGAGCCGGCCGGGGCGGCGGCCGCCTCCTGGCGCGCGGGAGCAGGGGCCTCCTCCAGCACGGCGTGCACGTTCGTCCCGCTCAGCCCGTACGACGACACGGCCGCTCGCCGCGGCTGTTGCTGTTGACGCGACGGCCAGGGCGTGACGGCCGTTGGCACGAACAGCCCGGTTTCGATCTTGGCGAGATCGTCGGGCAGGCGGGTGAAGTGCAGAGACGGCGGGACCACCCCGTGTTGCAGGGCGAGTGCGGCCTTCATCAGCCCCAATGTGCCTGCGGCGCCCTCGGTGTGGCCGAAGTTGCTCTTGGCGGATCCGAGCGCGCACTTGTGGCCGTCGGTGCCGTATACCCGGGCGAGGCTGCCGAATTCGATCGGATCGCCCACCCGGGTGCCGGTTCCGTGGGCCTCGACCATGCCGACCGTGGTGGCGTCGACGCCTGCGGCCGCCAGCGCCGCGCGGTAGGCATCGGCCTGCGCCTCCAGCGACGGTCTGGAGATGGTCTTGGTGCGGCCGTCGTGATTGGCCGCGGTGCCGCGGATCACCGCGAGGATCCGGTCACCGTCGCGCACCGCGTCCGGCAGACGCTTGAGCAGGACAACGGCGCATCCCTCGGACCGCACGAACCCGTCCGCCGCGGCGTCGAAGGAATGGCAGCAGCCGGTCGGGGAGTACATGCCCAGCGCCGACCCGCACGAGTTCATGAGCGCGGAGATCATCGTGTTGACCCCGCCGGCCAGGGCCAGGTCGCTCTCGCCGTCGTTCAGGCTGCGGCAGGCCAGATGCAAGGTCAACATCCCGGTCGAACACGCGGAGTCCACCGTCAGCGCTGGACCGTGCGCGCCCAGCCAGAACGCGATGCGGCCCGACGCCATGCTGGGCGTGTTGCCGGGGTACGTGTACGGGTCGTGTACCAGGCCCGCTTCATAGGTCATCACGAGGTGGTCGTCATGGACCACTCCCATGAAAACGCCTGTCTTGGACCCGAACAGCGAGCGTGGATCCACGCCGGCGTGCTCGATGGCCTCCCAGGAGACCTCCATCAACAACCGGTGGTTCGGGTCCATGTGCGTCGCCTCATGCGTGCGCAGACCGAAGAACGACGCGTCGAAACCCCATATGTCGTCCAGGAAACCGCCGTATCGCGTCACCGACTTGCCGGGTACACCGGGCTCGGGGTCATAGAACTCGTCGATGTCCCAGTGATCGGCGGGGACCTCGGTGACCAGGTCGTCGCCGCGCACCAGCGCCTCCCAGAGTTTCTCCGGCGACTCGATGCCGCCGGGAAGTCGGCAGGCCATTCCGATCAGCGCGATCGGCGTGACGAGCGGGTCCCCCATATCCCTTCACCTTCTTTCGAGGAGCTTTTTTCACAGGCGCGGCCCGAGTCCGATGCGCGGGCGGTAGTTCGCGGAGCTGTTCGGACGGCCTTTCGCCCAAGGTCAAACTAGCCGAGTTGGAGAGAAGGCCTGACCGCTTTGCGCCGAGTTGTGGCGAAAGCTACGTCGTTTGCCGCCGGCTACCGAACCTGTGCGATCAGGGCTGATGAGTGCGATCGACGGAATCGGTGGTGGGGCAACGGTGTCCACGACACTCACGCTTTTTCGGACCTGGTCGACGGACGGGTGGGCGTGGTTTTCCTGCGTTCACTCTTCAGTACGTTCATCGTGTCGGTGAACCAGCCGCGCAGCACGCGCTTGAGCTTGAACTGCCCTTGCAAAGTGGTGTCCGGATAGCTATCGGTGAGGTCGACGAACTCGAAGCCCTGGCCTTTACAGATGAGGAACTGCTGGTACGGCAGGGCGAAGATCCGCGCGCCCACCGCCTCGGCGAAGTACACCGCGAAGGGGAACACCAAGGTGGGTTCGAAGCGGTCCCCGTGCTGCCACACCGTGCGCGCGAAGTCGTCTCCGCCGATCCATCCGCCGTCACGGATCTTGGGCCATACGTTGATGAGGTCGATCGAAATACCACGCAGCGTGTGGTCACCGTCGACATAGGCGAAATCGAGGCCGGCGTCGGGAATCTGGTCGATGACCTCCAGCGTCGTGCCACGCAGTATGACGCGCTTGTCCGCCGCGAATTCAGTGTTCGCTTCGGTCTCGGCCAGGTAAGCGGCGAACCGGGCGTCGTCGGTGTTGCTGGGCTTGTTCCAGTCGTCGAGGTGGCGCCAGGGATCGACCATGTAGTAGGTGCGGATCGAGTCGCATGCGGCCAGCACCTCCGCGGCGAAGCGGCCCCGGTACACGCCGATCTCGGCCATCGACTCGACCCGGTTGGCCTGCAGGAAGTCGGTCCACAGCTGAAACCGCGTGGCGCTGGCACACAGGCCCCGAATCACTTCGTCCACAGTTCCCCTCTTCCCGATGCGGTGTGCCGTCTAGCAACCTACGGCCTCGGCTGTCGCCGGAGGCGCGAATTGCATTCATTGCCGCTGATCGACCTGGGTGCAGGCCCCGCTCGCGGAAACCCCCGAGAGGTGGGCGGCGTCGCGCGGGACGATGGCGATTTGCTGCGGTCATCGAACGCGCCTCGCGGCCCAGACCGCCATCCGGGGTCAGGCCGTGGGCCGGAAGCTACTATTCGTCCATGTCTAGTCGGATTTGGTCACCGATGGCCCGGTCGATTGCCCATGATCCGTAGATACTGCGTTAGTCATGCGACGCCCCTGATACCCGATAGTTGGTATGACGAATGCATCGCCATGGGGGACTTCCAGACCGACTCTCCGCTGCACGTGAAAAACCTCGATCAGTTTTGGCATGAGGCCAGGCCGATCGCATTGGGCGCCGCGGGAACGCACGTGTTACCCATCGCATTGGAGAAAGCCTCCGACGACACCAGGCTCGTCGAAATCTCGTCCTATCGCAAGAGAATTCTTCCTTACCCCGAAGGGGTGGAATCGGTTCGTTACCCGACCCTGCGGGAATTGAGCTGTGAAAAAGAGGTCGACGCGGCTGGGCCTGCGACGTTCACCCCCAGAGCCGGCCACGATTTCCTTGTCGCGCAACCGCTGTACTTCAAGAATTCGGTGAGTAGGCACTACGCCACGATTCATCACCGCAGAGATATTCTCGACTACACGTCGATAGCGGTGGAGATGGGTGTACTGGACTCCGACTCCGCGTCGGAATTCCTGGCGGCAAAGCACTTCATCCCCGGCGGAGTCGAGCTGGGAATCTTTCCCAAGCCGTGGCTGGTGCAGACGTTGTCGGCGATCGAGCGGGTGAGCAGACCGTTCGTGCAACGCCATGCCGATCGGTTGAGGCGCTACAACACGTACCAGATAAGGGCGGTCGGATTTCTCTCAGAGAGGTTGGGTTCCTTCTTTCTCATCCGCCACCTCATGGAACTGTACTCGAACAATATTCCCGCTGAAATATTCGGACACATGATTGTCATGGTGGAAGGCCGGTCGAGTTACTCCGCCGGTCTTGCAGAGCACGGACGCTCGAGAAGATATCAACTGACAAGCCGGCGAACACCATGAAAGCCGTATTGCTGGCCGGCGGACGGGGAACCCGCCTCACCGAAGAAACCGTTGCCCGACCCAAGCCGATGGTGGAGATCGGCGGACGGCCGATCCTGTGGCACATCATGAAGCTTTACTCCAGCCACGGCATCGACGATTTTGTCGTTTGCTGCGGCTATAAGGGCTACATGATAAAGGAGTATTTCGCCAATTACTTCCTGCACATGTCGGACGTCACCTTCGATATGTCGGCCAACAAAATGGAAGTGCATGAACGTCACGCAGAACCGTGGCGGGTGACGCTCGTCGACACGGGTGACGAAACCATGACGGGCGGTCGGTTGAAGCGCGTGGCGTCCTACATTCAGGACGAAGAGTCGTTCTGCTTCACCTATGGCGACGGGCTCAGCGACGTCAACATCGCCAAGAGCATCGAGTTTCATCGCCAGCACGGGCGCCACGCCACGGTCACCGCGGTGCTTCCGCCGGGTCGTTACGGGGCACTCGAGCGTGACGGTGACCGGATAGCCCGCTTCGTCGAGAAGCCACGGGGCGACGGGGGGTTCATCAACGGAGGGTTCTTCGTCTTGTCGCCCGCCGTACTCGACTACATCGAAGGAGACCAAATCGCCTGGGAGGGCCAGCCTTTGGGGCGATTGGCTGCCGACGGCCAATTGATGGCCTTCGAGCATTCCGGCTTCTGGCAGCCCATGGACACCCTTCGCGACAAGAACGTGCTCGAAGATCTGTGGGACAGCGGCGAAGCGCCGTGGAAATGCTGGCGTTGAAAGCCTTCGGGGGTGCTTATCGAGGGCGCCGGGTGTTGGTCACGGGCCATACGGGGTTCAAAGGCAGCTGGTTGTGTCTGTGGCTGCAGGCGTTGGGAGCCCAGGTCAGCGGTGTCGCGCTGGACCCGCCTTCGGCACCCAGTCACTGGGACCTGTTGAAGCTGTCGCTCGACGATGACCGCGTCGACATTCGCGACGAGGCGGCTCTTCGACGGGTCTTCGCCGCACGGCGACCGGAGATGGTCTTTCATCTGGCGGCCCAACCGCTGGTCCGCCGGTCTTACCACGAACCGGCGGCCACATGGGCCACCAACGTGATGGGCACGGTGAACGTGCTCGAGGCCGTGCGTCACACCCCGGATGTGCGCGCCGTCGTCGTGGTCACGACCGACAAGTGCTACGAGAATCGCGAATGGCCATGGGCATACCGAGAACACGACCGGCTCGGAGGTCACGACCCCTATAGCGCGTCCAAGGCCGGTGTCGAGTTGGCGGCCGCGAGCTATCGGCGCGCGCTGCTGCAACATCCGTCGGCCCCTTTGCTCGCAACGGCCAGGGGCGGCAACGTGATCGGCGGCGGCGACTGGTCGGAGGACCGGCTGATTCCTGATCTGGTGCGTGCGGTCAGCGCCGGCCGGCCCTTGGCGATCCGCGCGCCGCACAGTACGCGCCCCTGGCAGCATGTGCTCGATTGCCTCAGCGGGTATCTGCTGCTGGGCCAGCGGCTTCTGGCCGGCGACACCCACTGCGCCGAGGCGTGGAACTTCGGCCCCGACGGGGACGGGAACCGCCGCGTCGAGCAGGTGGTCGAAGAACTTGCCCGCGCGTGGCCCCAGCTCGAGTGGCACGTGGCGACCGGTCCGGCGCTCCACGAGGCGGGGCTACTGCAACTCGACAGCACCAAGGCGAAGGCGCAGCTCGGCTGGCGGCCCGTCTGGACCGTCGAGACGGCGATCCGCCACACGGCCGACTGGTATCGCCGGCTGCTGGAACACGGTGAAGTGTCGAGCGCCGCCGACCTCTCCGCGTTCGTCGCCGACGCAGCCGACTCGCACCTGGAATGGGCGACCGCATGAGCCTTCAGTCTTCGGCCTGAACCAGGGGGACGCGTCGGGATTTCGTCTCGACCAGTTTCCAGAGCGCGACGATGGCCCGCTGACGTTCGGCATGGCCGTCGTCCCCGGCGGATAACGAGTCGCACAACTGCCGGAGGACGCCCACCCGCGCGTCCTGTCCTTCGACCGTGCCCGAGTCGCTGGAGGAAAACGGGTCAGGTTGCCTGGCGAGGGGCGCCGCCACCCGGCCGGTGTATGCGGTGATCGAGAAAGACGCGTTAGCTTCTCGACTGTCGATCGACAGCGTGAACGGGCACAGGTCGGGCCCCGTGAAAGTCGCCTGCCAGCGTTGGATCTCGTCAGCTGTGGCCCCCGCGACCGTCGACGCCGAGACGTCGTCATAGCCCAGCTCGGCAAGCAGGGCGATTACGTGAATGCCATAAAATCGAACAGCGCCGCCGCCGGTCGAGGTCAGCCTTTTCCAGTTGACGACGTCGGTGCGGTAGTGGTGCGCCATGAAATTCCAGACGAAGGAAATTCTTTCCGTCTTTTCGGCAAGTGCCGATGTCAACCTGGCTGCCCACGGGGTGAAGCGGAACGTATATCCCACCCGGTAGCGCTTCGCTGCATTCTCGACTTGCGCCAGTAGTGACGCCGCTGATTCGGGCGTCGGCGCAATCGGCTTCTCGAGAATCAGCTGACCGATGCCGCGAATCTGGATGAGGCGTGGCACCCACAGCGCCTGGTCCTGTGGGCGAAGGGCGACGGCCACTCCGCTCGATGCGCCGAGGGCTTCGTCGACATCGCTGCACCAGACCACCTCGCGCACATACCGGGCAAGTTCTGGGCGACCGCTGACCGCCGACCGATAACGGACCGGCAGCGCGACGTCATGACCGGACTCGAGCAGAGCCGGCAGATAGCCGTAGAGGCCGAACCCCGAACCCAGGACCGTGAACACCGCTCACTCAGGTCTCGAAGTCGTCGGCCGAGAGAATGTCGAAAACCGGCCCGTGGTAACCGTTGTCGGAGAGGTAACGGCGGATCTCTGTGGAGATGTGCCAGGCCAGGTTCAGCAGAGGTTTGTCCTGGGGGCCCAGCGCGAACAGCTCATCGTCGGACACGATCGGAATTCGCGTGCCGGGCACGTAATGCCCGATCTTGATGGAACCTGGTTTCTCGTGGACCGCGACGATCTCGTTCGTGGTCAACCCGAGGAGTTTCGTCAAGATGGCGGCCCGGCCGGGGAAGGCCTTGGCCCGGATCGGGCCGTGCTCTGCGACGAGCCGCCTGATCTGGTGTCCCTTGCGGTCGCGCCACAGCTCGACCTCACGGGCCAGGCGGCCGAAATCCCGCAGGAAGTTCTGCTCGCGCGCGACAACCTCGGCGGCCGTCGCCGTCCCGCTCTGAGAGCCGTGGCCGAGGATGACCCTGATGTTTCCGCCGTAGCGCGCGGGAAACTCGACGTGGACGATATCGAGCCCGAGTGACTTGGCGATGAAATTGAACGAATTGAACGAGTATGTCCTCGGGTGTTCATGATAAAAGGTGTCGAACTGATGCCGATCGAGGACGGCGCCCAAATAGTGGTTCTCGATGACGATCGACGTTTGTGGTCCCAGCAGGACCTCGAGCGCCGAGAGGACGCCGGACAGATCCTCGATGTGGGCGAACACGTTGGTGAACGTGATCAGGTCCGGTCGGCCGAAACTCTCGCGGATCGCGGTCGCCGTCGCCGTGCTGAGGTAGTCCTGGACCACGAAATGGCCCTTCGCGGCCGCGTCAGCACCGGCGCCGGTCGGTTCAATGCCGGCGGTCTCGGCACCGGCTTCCCGGAAGAAATCGAGCAGGCTGCCGTCGTTGCAACCGATATCGAGCACGAGCTTGTCGGCCACCGGTCCGAGGCGTTCCGCGCACGACTTCACCAGGCTGCGCATTCCGTTCAGCACGTCCGCGGTGAAGCGCGACCGATAGTGGTAGTCGGCGGGAAACAGTTCTTCCTTGGGCACCTGATAACGCTGATGCGCGGTGGTGCACGTCGAGCAGAAGCCGATCTGGATCGGGTACTCGCGGCATCGGCGCGGATCACCGATCTCGACGAGGTCATCGCAAAGCGGATGCCGGCCCAGATCGAGCACCGGCACCAACTGATCGCCACCGCAGACTTCGCAGCGGTTGATCTCCGTGAGAGGTGCGTCGGTGTTCGTCGCAGCGGTTGTCATGGTCAGTGATCCATCGCGGGCTTCGTGGGTGGGTTGTGGGACGTGTCCAACTTATGGCCTGCACCATCTTCGTCGTCCACGGACCTCGCGATCGTGCCGAATTGTGACGCGACTCTGTTAAGTTCTCGTCGGTGTCTGCCCATACTTCCGACAGTCGCGCGTCCGCCGACCACTGTGACCGTGCGGCGGCAGACTGGTCCGCCGAGCAGACGGCGCGGGTCGGTGACGAAATCAGGCGCCTACGGGGCTCTCGCTCGCAGCAATGGTTGTCGGATCGAACGGATGCGCTCGGATACCGCATCCCGCACCCGACGATCGCGGAGTTGGAGAACCACCAACGCGCTCACGTGAGTACGGCAGAGTTGGCCGTCCTGGCGAAGGCGTTGGACGTCGCGCCGGTCAGGCTGCTTTACCCCTCGGCGTATCCCACCGAGTTGGACGTGCTGCCCGGAGTGCCGGCGACCAGCTGGAGCGCAGCCGAATGGTTCTCAGGGCTGACCGACCATCGGCAGAGAGTGGCCGAGAACGTGAAAGCGCTCGCCAACGATTCCGAACTCGCTGATCTGACGTCACAATGGCTCGCGCGAAGCCTCACCAACCGGTACTCGTACAACTTCGAGTGGCTCGGGCGACCCATCATCCAATATCCGCAGGACATCGTGTGCTTGCAGGAGTTGATTTGGAAAGTCAAGCCCGATGTGATCGTCGAGACGGGAATCGCACACGGGGGCTCGCTGATTCTGAGCGCGTCGATGCTGGCGCTGCTCGACCTGTGTGAGGCGATCAGCGGCGACACGGCCCTCGATGCTCGCGCTCCGCGTCGCAAGGTCATCGGCGTGGATATCGAGATTCGGTCCCACAACCGCGCGGCGATAGAGAACCATCCGCTGTCGCGTTACATCACGATGGTCGAAGGGTCGAGCATCGAGCCGGAAACCGTTCAACGCGTTCATGATTTGGCGCGCGGGCACGGCGCCACGCTCGTCTGCCTCGACAGCAATCACACGCACGATCACGTGATGGCGGAACTGTCGGCATACGCCCCGCTGGTGACACCGGACAGCTATTGCGTGGTATTCGACACCCTGGTCGAGGACATGCCCGCCGACATGTTCCCCGACCGGCCATGGGGCCCGGGCGACAACCCGAAGACCGCGGTTTGGGAATTCCTGAAATCGCATCCCGAGTTCGAGATCGAGCGCGAGATTCCGCAGAAGCTGCAGATCACGGTGGCGCCCGACGGATTTCTGCGCCGCGTGCGTTGAACAGTGAGTCGGCTTGGTCAGCCGAACGGCCGACCGGTTGCGGCATACATCGACGGTAGTTGCGTCGATGTGCGAACATCGTCTTCGCCGACTCCACGTCGCCCGGAACCGTCGCCGCACTCGTCCGAAAAGGTGTTGCCAGCTTGCCATCCAATGCAGTGACGCTGACTCGTAAGCCCGTAACGCAACCCGCCATACGGAGTCGATCGATCCGGTGACCGGGCCGCCCTTCCTCAACGTCGTGGTGAAGTTCTCCCCGATCGCTCGGCGCAGCCGCTATCGGGGCCGAACCCAGATGCTGCGGAACCTGGGCGCCGACCTCGCGTCAACGACCACATGGTCGGCGGTGGACACCGAACTACACACCGAGATCACCGAGGTGGTCGACCGCACCCCCCGCGTCCACCAGCTGCCGGACCACTGGAGAATCTACGAATCTGTCGTCGATCGAACGCGGCCGGTCCGGCTGTTGGAGATCGGTGGCTTCTACGGAGACTCACTGGAGAAGTGGCGGGAATTTCTTCACCCCGACTCCCTCGTCGTCGGCGTCGACGTCGACTCGAAGTTCGTGAAGATCGCGAATCCAGACGGCGTTCGGGTCCGGCTCGCTGATGGTCAGGCCCGCGCGTTGTTGAGCGACGTGGCGTACGAATTCGGGCCCTTCGACGTCATCGTCGATGTGGGAAGTCAAGCGTGCCACCACATGACGGAATCGTTCCGGTGCCTGTTCGACACTGCGTTGACGGCCGACGGCGCATACGTCGTCGAAGACGTCTACTGCGACTTCTGGACTCTCTACAACGGCTTCACGTTCGTCGGTCTGGTCAGGGCGGTCGCCGATGTCCTGTACGGCCACTACGAGTTCGCCACCAGCCCGGCACATTTCAAGGACGGCCACGTCGTCGTGATCCGGCGTACCCGAGCGTTCGCACGCGATGCTTCTGCGGGGCGCGTCACGGTCAGGAACAACTCGCGACGACGCGACCTCCCTCGATGAAGTCCACAGGGGGCCTGACTGAGTCGGCGTCCCCACGGTGGCACTCCCGCACCGGTACGTGGGCGTTCGCCGCCGTGATCCATGATGGTCGACATGGATAGCGGCACCCGCGACATTGCGAGCATGCCCCGGGGTGGGCCGGATGCCTCCTGGCTGGATCGGCGTCTGCAGACCGACCGGCTGGAGTACCTGGACCGTGACGACGTCGACCACCTCAAGCGCAAGGTCATGGCCGCACTCGACCGGGCCGGCAGGCGACGCTGGATCGGTATTCACCACAAGTGCGCCCGGATGGTGCTCGATGAGGTGGCCGACGTGCCTTGCCCGAAGATCCTCGAGCTCGGAGCGGGGCTCGGCGGGTTGTCGAGCACGCTGCTGGACAAGCACCCCACTGCTGAGGTCACGGTCACCGACATCGACCCGACGTTCGTGGCCGGTGCCGCCGCCAGTGAGCTCGGCAGCCACCCCCGCGCCACGGTGCGCGAGATGGACGCCACCGCGATCGACGCCCCGGAGGGCCACTACGACCTCGCGGTGTTCGCCCTGTCGCTACACCACCTGCCGCCCGAAGCCGCTGCCCGAGTCTTCGCGTCAGGGACCCGGGCGGCCAAGAAGCTGTTGATCGTCGACCTGCCGAGGCCCCCGGCGCCTCTGCACCTGATGCTGTTGGCGGTGGTGCTGCCGCTCACCAAGCTGTCGCCGCTGCAGCACGACGGCTTCATCAGCTCGCTACGTGCCTACAGTCCGTCGGCCCTGCGCGCGCTCGCCCAGCACGCCGACCCGGCGATCACCGTCGAGTTCCGGTCTCGGCGAGGCTTCGGCCCGACGGTGGCCGTCGCGAGCCGCGCACGGTGACCCCACCCGCAGGCCGCGGTGTCACCCCAGGATGCCGTTGACCACCGAGATCAACCCGACCACGGCGAAGATCGTGATCAGCACCTGCCGCCGGTGCGCCAGCGCCCAGTCGTGCAGCGGGCGCAGCACCGCAAGGGTTCTCGCCGGTGCGACCAGGTAACTGACGAGGGTCAATTCGACGACCGCGAACATTGCGATCACGAAGACGACGACCGCGATGAACTGCGTGGCGACCGCGGCTCCCGAGGACACGATCGAGGTGACCACGATGAAGACCAGCATGGGCGGCGGGAGGCCGCCGAGGCCGAACACGAACGCGACCCACAACGCGCCGCTTTCCCACGCGTTCTGGAGGCGGCGTTGCAGCCGCCGGAATATCGAGCCACCCTCAGCCGCCCCGTGGTCCGGATTGCCGAACGGCGACGCGGCGGAGATCGGCTCCTCGGTCGCCCGGTCCGGCACCAGCACCGGAACGTCACCGGCCGGCGCCGGTACGCGTGCGCGCTCACGCACCGAGCGCACCACCAGAAAACCGGCGAACGCGAGCATGAGCACACCCATGCCGAGTTGAATGAACCGCCCGGCAGAGCTTTGACCCGGGGCCGCCATGTCCTCGGAGAACGTCGACAACGTGGGGGTCAGGTGCAGCACCAGCAGCGGGACCAGCAGGCCGAGAAAGTTCACGATCAGGCTGCCCAGCCAGTAGGCCAGCAGGTTCTGCACCGGGCGCGGCCGCGAGATCATCAGCACGATCACGGCAAGAAGCACCGGGTTGACGGCGAACATGAAGGCCAGTGCCAACAGGGGACTCCACACGGCCCGGAACACTACCGACCGATCAAGGACTCGAAGTCGCATACGCCAAGAACTTCATGGTTCAATGTCGCGGCAGCAACCGACAACCTGGAGACGGTCGCTTCTGATGCCTCGTCTGTACCAGGCCGGCCTGATCCCTGATCGTGGAGGACTCGTGAAAGAGCACGACGCTCGCGTGCTGCTCGCCGTATTCGGGGCGGGGAGGCGCGCGTGACTTTTGGCGCGCAAGGCGGCGACGCGCGCCCGACGATCGTGTTCGTGCTGGGTGTGGCCCGATCTGGAACCTCGGCACTCGCGCGGGTGCTCTCCCTGTGTGGCGGTGCCCTGCCGACGGCACTCGTCGGTGCCATGCCCGACAATCCGCTCGGTCATTGGGAGCCGCGAGCAGCCAACGTCCTCAACGAGAAAATCCTGCGCCGCTTCGGCAGCAGCGGGTTCGATCCGACGCTGCGGTTGCAGGAAGCAGGTGCGCTGGACGCCGCCGAGCAGGCCGCCTGCGTCGAGGAGATCCGGGAGTTCATCGCGACGCTGCCGAACGCGCCGTTCGTCATCATCAAGGACCCGCGGATCTCGCTGATGACCGGCATGTGGTTCGAGGCGGCGCGGCTTGCCGGTTTCGATGTGGCGGCCGTGAATGCGCTCCGTCACCCTCAGGAGGTCGCCGCCTCGGTTGCGCAGCGCAGTGTGGTCCCGCCGGAGCTCTCGAGCGCGTTGTGGCTGAAGGTCAATTTGCTGACCGAAGCGGGGACCCGCGGCGTGCCGCGCGTGTTCGTCGAGTACGTCAACCTTCTCGAGGACTGGCGGCGGGAGATGAAGCGGGTTTCGTCGGCGCTCGGGATCGACCTGGGTACCCGTGATGAAAGCGCCATCGAGGAGTTCCTCAGACCCGGCCTGCGTCACGAGCGCCACAACAACCAGGTGACCGACCTGTTCGGCGCGGACTGGATTTCGACAACCTACGAAACGCTGCAGCGCGCCGCGCGTGACGAATCCTGGGACGAGGCCGTGCTCGATCGCGTCTTCGACGAGTACCGGGTCAACGAACGCGACTTCAGAGCGGTGTTCGATGGATACCAACGCATCGAAAAGGCCAACCGTTACTTCCGGCCGTCCGTCATGAAGATGATCTACGAGGTCCGCGCGCTCGCCAACCGCCGCCGCGGCACATGGGCATAAGGCGGAATCACCTGTCGGTCAACACCACTCGGGAAAGACGAGCATTCGGTGGGTCGAGCGGCGTCAGCGGTCCTGACGGCGCCGACCATGCCAGCCGAATCGAAACGCGTTGTCCGAAACCAACTTTGAATAGCTGAACTCGGCTGGATGGACAGCCGGGCGGCGCGGGGAGGGTAATGCCGACGAGCAGCCGCGCTGGTGGGCGACGGTCGTGTCCCGTCGAGTGCAACCGGCCACTTGCCCGGCGATTCACGACAATTTCGCGGGCCTGCGTCTATTCTGCCGCTATGAGTCAGAGCCGAAAGACGTTGGAGGCCCATATGGTGGGGCGCCGCGCTCCTGCGCTGCCGTCGACGGCATCGAACTCGGGGTCGTCTTCGTGACCGGCGTGGAGAAGAGCGGCCGCCCGGTCCTGCTGTTCGTGATGGGGGCGCCCCGGTCTGGAACCTCTGCGCTGACCCGGGTGCTCTCGCTGTGCGGCGCCGCGCTTCCGGCCAAGATGGCCGGCGCCGATCGGAACAATCAGCGCGGCTATTGGGAGCCGCGCGAGTCCATTCACCTCAACAACAAGATCGTGCGCCGCCACAACAGCACTGCGTTCGACCCGTCCCTGCGCCTGCAGCAGGACGGGGCGTTCGACGCTGCGGAGCGGGCTGCCTGCATCGCCGAGATCCGGGAGTTTCTCTCGACGTTGCCCGCCGCGCCGGCGGTGGTGGTCAAGGACGGGCATGTGACGCTGCTGTCCGACTTGTGGTTCGAGGCGGCGCGCCTGTCCGGGTTCGACATCGCGGTCGTGATCGCCGTGCGGCCTCCGCAGGAGTCCATCCCGTCGGCCGCGGCGGCCTTTCACATCCCGCCGGAACTCGGTAGCCCGGTGTGGCTGAAGTACTCGTTGTTGTCCGAGCGAGTCACCCGGGACTTGCCGCGCGTGTTCGTCGACTACGCCAAACTCCTCGAGGACTGGCGCCGAGAGGTGAAGCGGATCTCGGTGACGCTCGGGATCGATCTCAACACCCGCGACGAGGGCGCGGTCGACGACTTCCTCACCCCGGACCTGCACCGTCAGTCCCGCACCGGGCCGGTACCCGAGCCCTTCGGCACGGACTGGTTTTCCGTCACGCACGGATCGATGCAGGCGGCCACGCGCGACGAGCCCGTCGACCAGGCCGCACTGGATCGCGTTTTCGACGCGTACCGGACCAGCGAACAGGGTTTTCGGGCGGCGTTCGAGACTTACCAGCGCCTGTACAAGATCAACAGGGTCATCCGCCCGTCCCTGTTGAAACTGCGCCACGAAATCGTTGCGCTGGCGCACCGTCGCCGCGGCACGTGGGCGTAGCAACCCCCCCACGGCATCAGCAAAGCCGCAGCACCCGGTACGCCCGGGTGATGGCCGCCGACCGGCCCTCATACCCGATCGCGGCACCCGCCGCTGGTTCGCGTGAAACGGCCCCGCCCCGCCGTGTCCGGGTGTTCGCGCCTCCCGGCCGCCGGCGACGAACGGCGCGAAGTGTGCTGGGGGAGTCGACCTTCGACGCCGTACGGTCACAGCCGACGTGCCACGGCCTCGTATCGCGCCTGCGGTGGCCGGCGCATGCGCAATGGCAGACTTCGACTGTGGCCCGGACAACGAACCGGAATGGGAAGTTCTCAATTTGTGCTCGTGCCCGGACTGATACGGTCAGCCGGTGACTGACAGCGCCGAGCGCGCGACTGCGGCGCCGCTCGAACGGACCCCGGTGCAGCCATCGACCATGGACCCGTCGACCTCGCTGCTGTCTCGACAGTTCGTCGGCGTGGTCATCGCGATCGGCGGCGTGTTGCTGATGGCGTTCATGGACGGCCCCGTGGCGGTATACGCGCTGCCACAGATCCAGGACGAACTGGGCTTGTCGAACGCCGGACGCAGCTGGGTGATCACCGGCTACGTGGTGGCATTCGCAGGCCTGATGCTGTTGGGCGGCCGCCTGGGTGACACCTTCGGCCGCAAACGCGTCTTCATCTTCGGGATCGCGATGTTCACCCTCGCGTCGGCGTTGTGCGGCTTGGCGTGGCAGGGACCCGTGCTCGTCGGCGCCCGGTTGTTGCACGGCGCGGCGGCGGCCATCGTGGCGCCGACGGCGATGGCGCTGATCGTCACCACGTTCCCGAAGGGCCCCGTCCGCAATGCGGCGGCGGGCGTGTTCGGCGCGATGAGCGGCGTCGGCGCGGTGGTCGGACTGGTGGTCGGTCCCGCGCTCACCGAGGTGTCGTGGCGCCTGGCGTTCCTGGTGAACGTGCCGATCGGGCTGTTGGTGATCTACCTGGCCGTCACCACGCTGCGGGAAACCCAGACGGAGCTGATGAAGCTCGACGCGAAGGGCGCCGTGCTGGCCACGGTGGCGAGCACCGCCGCGGTCTTCGCGGTGTCCATCGGCCCCGAGCAGGGTTGGGATTCGGCCATCACGATCGGATCGGGTGTGGTGGCACTGATTTCCTTCGTTGCCTTCCTGTGGGTGGAGCGCACCGCCGAGAACCCGATCCTGCCGTTCAGCCTGTTCTCGGAGCGCAACCGGTTGGCGGTCTACGCTGCCATGTTCCTGGTCGGTGGGGTGAGTTTGACACTGGCCGTGCTGGTCTCGCTGTATGTGCAGACCATCATGGGCTACAGCCCGCTGCGGGCCGGCATCGCATTCATTCCGTTCGCGGCTGCGACGACCGTCGGCGTGGTGACGTCCTCACGGCTGGTGGCATGGCTCCCCCCGCGCGCGGTCGTTATCACCGGCGGCACTCTGGTGGTGAGTGCGCTGCTGTACGGGTCGACGCTCAACGGCGATGCGCCGTACTTCCCGAACCTGTTGGTGCCGATCGTCCTCGGTGGTCTCGGCCTCGGCATGGTCAACGTCCCGCTCACGCTCTCGCTGGTGGCCAGCGTCGGGTTCGACCGCATCGGGCCCGCGTCCGCGGTGGCGCTGATGCTGCAGACCCTCGGCGGACCGTTGGTGCTGGTCGTCGTCCAGGCTGCCGTCACGGTGCGCACGCTGCATCTGGGCGGAACCAGCGGACCGCCCGAGTTCATGAACGACGCGCAATTGCGCGCGTTGGACGCGGGTTTGACCTACGGCCTGCTGTGGCTGGTCGGGGTGGTCGTCCTCATCGGGGTGGTGGCGATGCTCATCGGCTACACCGCGCAGGACGTGGCGCGAGTGCAGGAAGCCAGGAAGCAGGCCACCGAGACCGAGACGGTGTAGCAAGCGTCGCGCTGCGGGGGCCGCGCCCGTCCTCGAACGCGTGGCTCTGCTCGTGCCCCCGATCCGGGCAGACCCAGGGCGGGCCGGCCCGCAGGACGAATCCGGTAGGATCCGACAGGCCGAGACACGATTCGGCGACGCGTCCGAAGCGCAACTCGCACACCGGAGTTCAGATCGGCGACGGCGGCTCTCTCGGCACATTCGAGCGATTGCCAATACGCGCGATTCCAAGTCAGTACTGCGGGTGTCGGGTTATGCTGCCGGGCGGCTGAGCTGGGAGCGCGGGCTCCGGGCTCGTCGGAGCAGACCGCACGGGAAGCAAAGGTGCAAACTCGGCGATGAAGTTTGTGTTGGCGTTCTACGGAACTCGTGGTGATGTCGAACCGGGTGTCGCCGTGGGCCGCGAGCTGGTGCGCCGCGGACACGACGTGTGTATGGCGGTCTCGCCCGACCTGGTCGGCTTCACCGAGGCGGCCGGCCCGGCGGCCGTTGCCTGCGGGCCCGATGTGCGGGTTTGGCAGGACGTGAACCGCGACTTCTGGGCGCGCTTCCTTCGGAAGTTCTGGAGGAACTTCTGGCGCATCGGTGACCTGAAAGACCTGCTGCGTGAGGACTGGCGGTTGTTGGCCCAGTGCTGGGACGACGTCAACACGACGCTGACGTCGCTGGCCAAGGACGCCGATCTGCTGTTCACCGGCGTGCTGGGTGAGGAGGCCGCCGGCAACGTCGCAGAGCGGTACGGCGTTCCGTTCGCCACCTTGCACGTCTTCCCGATACGGGCCAACGGCCAGCTCGTTCCGGGCCTGCCGGCCCGGGTGGGCCGGTCGATAATGAAGACGTCGGAATGGCTGGGCTGGCCCTTGATGAAGCGGCTCGAAGACCCGCAGCGCCGTGAATTGGGTCTGCCGAAGGCCACCGGCCCGTCGCCGTGGCGGCTCGCCGAACGAGGCGTGTTGGAGATCCAGGCTTACGACTCGGTGTGCTTTCCGGGGCTGGCAGACGAGTGGGCGCAGTTCGACGGCCGACGGCCCTTCGTCGGCGCGCTGACGATGGAGCTGCCGGGGGAGGCCGACGACGAGGTCGCCTCGTGGATCGCGGCGGGAACGCCGCCGATCTGCTTCGGCTTCGGGAGCATGCCCGTGGAGTCCGCCGCCGACACGCTCGCCATGATCAGCGGTGCTTGTGCGCAGCTGGGGGAGCGGGCGCTGGTGTGCGCCGGTTCGAGCGACTTCAGCCACGTCCCCCACTTCGACAACGTGAAGGTGGTGGGCACGATGAACTACTCGGCGGCGTTTCCCGCCTGCCGCGCGGTCGTCCACCACGGTGGCGCGGGCACCACGGCAGCGAGCCTGCGCGCCGGTGTACCCACGTTGGTGCTGTCCACCGACCTCGATCAGACACTGTGGGGAGCTCGAGTCAAGAAGCTGGGCGTGGGCACCACCCGCCGACTTTCGGCCACGACCGAAAAGTCGTTGGTGGCAGACCTGCGCAAGATCCTCGAGCCGCAATACCGGGCCAGGGCACGCGAGGTCCGCGCGGAGATGACCCAACCCGCCGAGAGCGTCGCGGCCGCGGCCGACCTGCTCGAAGCGTTCGCTCGCGTCAAGGATGCGGCCTGAGTACGACGACGAGCCGGTGAAGGTCGGCTGCCAGGTGAGCGGTCAGGTGCTGCGATGAGATTCGCGTTGGCGAGCTACGGAAGCCGCGGTGACATCGAACCGCTGGTGGCCGTCGGCCGCGAGCTGCTACGCCGCGGGCATGAAGTACACATGGCCGTCCCGCCGGACCTGATCGCCTTCGCCGAGGCGTCCGGTCCGACCGCGGTCGCATACGGCCCCGACCTGCAAGCCGTGCTGGATGCCCACCGCACCTTCTGGACACACTTCTTCCGCAACTTGTGGAAGGTGCAGGACCTGGTCAGGTACCGGCGCGAAGTGGTGAAACCCTTCCTCGAGTGCTGGAAGGACATCATCGCGACGCTGACGTCGCTCTCCGACGGGGCGGACCTGCTGTTCACCGGGGTGAACTTCGAGGATGCCGCCGGAAACGTCGCCGAGTACTACGACATCCCGTTGGCCACCATGCACATGTTCCCACTGCGCGCCAACGGCCAGTTCGTGCCGTTCCTGCCTGCGCCAGTGGGTCGTTCAGCGATGAAGGTGTCCGAGTGGTTGGCGTGGCGCAACGCCAGAAAGGTCGAAGGCGTCCAGCGCAGTGAACTCGACCTTCCGAAGGCCAAAGCCCCTTCGCCGTGGCGGCTCACCGCACGCGGTTGCCTGGAGATCCAGGCCTACGACGAGGTGTGCTTTCCGGGGCTGGCCGACGAATGGGCGAAATGGGCTGACCAGCGGCCCTTCGTCGGCGCCTTGACCCTGGATCTGCCCACCGACGCCGACGACGAGGTCGCCTCCTGGATCGCCGCGGGCACACCGCCGATCTTCTTCGGCTTCGGCAGCCTGCCGGTCGAATCAGGCACCGGAACGCTCGCCATGATCAGCGCGGCCTGCGCCCAGTTGGGTGAGCGGGCACTGGTGTGTTCGGCCGGAACCGAGTTCGGCGCGGTGCCTCGCTCCGAACACGTCAAGGTGGTCACCGCGATGAACTACTCGGCCGCGTTTCCGGCTTGCCGCGCGGTCGTACATCACGGCGGCACGGGCACCACCGCCGCGGGCCTGCGCGCCGGGGTGCCGACGTTGATCCTTTCCACGGACCTGGATCAAACGCTCTGGGGCCGGCGGATCAAGCAATTGAAAGTCGGCACCGCTCGCCGCCTATCGGCCACGACCGAGAAATCGTTGATCGCCGATCTGCGTACCATCCTCGACCCGCAGTACGCCGCCCGGGCGCGTGAGGTCGCCGCCCGGATGACCACGCCCGCGGAAAGTGTCGCCGCCACTGCCGATTTGGTGGAGAAGCTCGCCCAAGGCCGGCGGCGATCCGATTCGTAGCGGACCCGGTGGCGGACTAGCTCGTTCGCAAGTCCCGTGACTGGGTGGCGTTCTGGGGCTCGACGGGGCACCGCGGCGCCGCGGATGTCGTCGTGGGCGGCGCGACGTTTCTGAACGCGCGGACCTTGATGCGCGCGCCGCGGTGCGGGACGAACGTGACGTGCTTGAGCTTCTGCTTCTCGTCGGGCTCCGTGGTGGTGCTCAACTCGACCCGGCGCAGAATCTCACGGAGCACCACTTGCGTCTCGACCAAGGCGAAGGTGGCACCGAGGCAGCGACGGTTGCCGCCGCCGAACGGCAGGTAGGTGGTCGGGCTCAGCGCGGCACCGAGCATCCGCTCCGGGTCGAACCGGTCCGGATCCGGGTACACGGCGGCGCTGGCGTGCACCAGCCCGATCGACACGTCCACCGTGGTGCCTGCCGGCAGCAGGTAGCCGCCCACCTCGGCCGGTTCGGTCAGCACTCGGCCCGAGCTGAATATCACGGGCCGGATCCGCAGTGTCTCCTTCACCACCGCGTCGAGGTACTCGTCGCCGGCGGGATCGCCCGCCGCGCTGGCGTCTGCGGCCTCGACCGCCTTGGCCAGGACGGCCGGGTGGCGGGTCAGTCGCTCCAGCGCCCAGGCCAGCGACGTCGCGGTGGTCTCGTGACCGGCGAGGATCAGGGTCAGAAGCTGGTCGCGCAGTTCGCGGTCGTCCATCGTGCGTCCGTCGTCGTCGGCGGCGCGGACCAGCATGGCGAGCGCATCGGTGCGTTCGGCCAGGTCCGGATCGGCGCGGCGGTCGGCGATCTCGGCGTACAGCAGGGCGTCGACCTCTTCGAATCGCCGGCGCAGCGCCCGCCACGGCCGACGGTTCCGCAGGCTGGGCTTCGCGATCGCCAGGGTCTCCCACGGGGTCAGATAGAGCAGCCGCGGCACGGTCTCGCGCAGCGCAGCCAGTCGCGCCGGCTCTGTGGCGCCGACAACCGTGCGAAGGATCACCTCCAGCGCGATCTCGGCGGTCTTGGTCGCCACCGGAAACGTCTTGCCGACCGGCCATCCGCTGATGTTCGCGGCAGCGATCTCGGCCATCGCATCGGTCTGGCGCGCCACCGCGTCACGGAGAAACGCGGGCATCATCAGGCGACGGCGGTCGCGGTGTTCGTCTTCGTCGATGACGAACAACGAACTGTCGCCGAGCACGCCGCGAAGGATCTCGTGTCCCTCGCCGCCGTGGAAGACACGCGGGTCGCCGACGTACACCGTTTTGATGACAGCAGGATCCGCGACGTAGACGACCGTGCCCACCATGGGTTGGCGCAGCGTGAACACGTCGCCGTAGCGGCGCTGACAGGCAGTCAGATAGTCCAACCCGTGACGCAACATCAACGCGGACTGCGCCAACATGGGAAGCCGAGGGCCCGGCGGTAGGACGGTTTGCGCGGTTTCGCTCATCTGCGGTCCCTAGCTACTAGACGGTGAAAAGCCCAGCCCACCGGCGGCTCCTGACCGCAACTGGCGCGGATTTGCCGTTTCGCGGCGCTGCCTGCGAGCGGATCCGCTGGTGCAGATCAGGAGGTCACGGTGGAATCCAACATAACGAGTGCGGGGCTGAACGTACACGACCCGGTGATCAAACACGCGGTCGACGACGACAACAGCATTCCGATCTCGGCGATATCCATAAGTACCGCAACGGTATTGGCAGATTCGGCGGAGCGCTGAGCGCCCGCACGGCACGAGATCGGTCACATCCGTCTGCCGCGGTCGTCGATCGAGGCTCCTTGCTATCACTGGCCGTCCCATGCTAGTCCAGGCACGCCGACGCGGCGCCGTTGGGGTAAAGCGAGCCGTGGTGATTGACGATGGCGTAAGGTGCCGGGAGTGCTAGGGATATACACCGCTGAGGCCGCCGAAGGGGCGGGTTGATGCGGCTTCCCGAGCGACCGCCACGTCGGAGGTCCAGCCAATCTTGAAGGGTCCATACCGTTTTGACGACGGCTCGGACCCGCTGGAGGCTGAGCTCGGACCGTCCGAACCACGGAACATCATTTGAGGACGTCGCAGTGACCGGATACCGCCGTCAGCCAAGTGTCGGGCCGAGCAGAAAACTCGGGATGTCACCGACATCGCGGGGTGATGCCCGCCTGCAACGCGGCAGTCGAGCGCTTCGAACAGCGAGTGTTATGGCCTTCACGGCCGCTTGCCGATTTCGTATAAACGCCAGTGAACCGCCATCATCATGCTCGGCGCGCCGTAGCTGGAATGCGATCTAGTTAACACTTAGGATTCTGCGAAAACCACGAACCGAGGCCGTTCCCCTCCGATAGATTCATAACCTGTTCCACTTACGTCGACTAGCTGGTTTGGAGAACTGTTGAGCATCAATCCTTTCGACGACGACAAGGGCAGCTTTTTTGTGCTGGTCAACGATGAGGAGCAACATAGCCTGTGGCCGACGTTCGCCGATGTTCCAGCCGGCTGGCGGGTGGTATACGGCGAAGCGGATCGGGCTTCATGCTTGGAGTACATCGAACAAAACTGGCCCGATATACGGCCGAAAAGTCTGCGTGAAAGGTTGGCACAGGGCAAGACCGTTGATAACTAAACGGCGGAGGCAGTCCGATGGAGCGGGATAACAGGACACTTCCGCTCACGCGAGGCCAGCTGGACATTTGGCTTGCCCAGGAAACCGGACAGGCTGGCGCCAAGTGGCAGCTGGGGATGCTCGGGCTAATCGAAGGCCCGATCAGACACGATTTGCTGGAGCGGGCAGTTCGTCATGTGGTAGGCGAGGCTGAGCCGCTGCGTGCTGCGTTTTTCGAGGCGGACGGCCAGGTTTTCCAGACGGTCCGGGATTACCCGGACACCGAGCTGGCCTATTACGACCTGACGTCGTCAGCGGATCCGGTTCGCGACGCCTACCGGACGGCCTCATCCATCCAACGCGCGGTGATGCCGCTGAGCGGGCCGCTGTTCAAATTCGCGTTGATTCAGACGCGGGCTGAACAATTTTATTTCTTCGTGTGTTGCCATCACATCGTTATCGATGGAATTGGCATGGGAATTGTCTGCCACCGAATTGCTGCGGTTTATTCGGCAATGGCTACCGGCGCACAGATTCCGCCTCCTGTTTTCGGATCCCTGCGCAGCCTCATCGACACTGAAATCGAATACGAAGCGTCCGAGGACTACGCCGCCGACGAAACCTATTGGGCAAACAACATTCCGTTGGAATCGGAAGCGCCGTACGGCCCCGTGCCCGGCGTCGCGCGCGAAGTCGACGGGTATGAGCCGTCGGCGCCCATCCAGTTGGATCCCGCCGTCGTCGCCAGGACCCGCGAGCTGTCGCACGCCTTGGGAGTGCGCCGGGCGTCGGTGATCACCGCCGCGTGTGCGCTGCTTGTGCATGGCGAAACCGGTGGTCCCGAGGTTGTTCTCGATTTCCCGGTGAGCAGACGCGTTCGCCCGGAGACGCTGTTGGTGCCCGGAATGATTTCCGGAGTCGTGCCGCTGGCGTTGAAGGTTTCGCCGGACACGACGGTCGCCGGCTTCTGCGAACACGTCGACAACCGGGTCCAAGAGGCGCTGCGGCATCAGCGGTTCCCGGTCCGCGCCATTGAGAACAAGGCGCGTTTCCAAGGTATTGGCCGGTCCTCGACCCGAGCGGTAATCAATTTCATTCCGACCACCCGGTTGGCCGATTTCGCGGGGGCCGCCGGATCGGGAACCGTGACCCACACCGGCATGGTGGATCAGTTCGGGCTGGTCATTATCAGAAACGACGAAGAGCTCTTTCTCAGCACGTCGGGTGTCGGCGAATTGTTCGCCGGATGTGATGCCCGCGAGCTGGCGGACCGATTCGAACGTGTGTTGACGGCGATGACCGCCGACCCGGCGCGGCCCCTTTCGACGATGGACGTCCGCGACCAGGAGGAGCGCCACCTTCTGGACGGGTGGGGGAACCGGGCGGCGCTGGATCCGGTGCCCGGCGGGGCCTCGATCCCGGAGTTGTTCCAGGCGCAGGTGGCTCGTGCCCCCGACGCACCTGCGGTCAGCGGCGACGGCAAGACCTTGACCTACGGCGAGCTGGACGAGGTGTCGAACCGGTTGGCGCACCTGCTGGTCGAACGCGGCGTGACTTCGGGTCAACGGGTCGGGCTGCTGTTTTCCCGGTCGGTCGAGGCGATCGTGGCGATCCTCGGCGTGCTCAAGACCGGTGCGGCGTACGTGCCGATCGACCCGTCGGTGCCCGACGCGCGGTTGGAGTTCGTGCTCGGCGATGCCGAACCACCGGTCGTGGTTACCACCGGGGACCTGGCGGGCCGGCTGGCCGGACGCGGGGTGACGGTCGTCGACATCGCCGACCCCGCGGTGGCGGCGCAGCCCGGTGACGGTTTGCCGTTGCCCGACGCTGACGACGTGGCATACCTGATCTACACGTCGGGCACCACGGGGGTGCCCAAGGGGGTGGCGATCCCGCATCGCAACGTGACCCGGCTGTTGGAGGCGATCGACACCCGTTTGGAGCTGTCGCCGAAACAGGTGTGGACCCAAAGCCATTCGTTGGCGTTCGACTTCTCCGTCTGGGAAGTTTTCGGTGCGCTGCTGCACGGCGGCCGTCTGGTGGTGGTGCCCGAGGCGGTGACCCGTTCGCCCGAGGAGTTCCACGCCTTGTTGGTCGATGAACAGGTCAGCGTGTTGAGCCAGACGCCGTCGGCGTTTTATGCGCTGCAGTCCGTCGACGAGCTGACCCCCGAGGCGGCGGACGGGCTCGCGCTTGACGTGGTGGTGTTCGGCGGTGAGGCGCTGGAGCCGGCCCGGTTGCAGGGCTGGCTGGCCAAGCATCGGGATGCGCCGCGGCTGATCAACATGTACGGCATCACCGAGACCACGGTGCACGCGTCGTTCCGCGAGATCACGGCGGCCGACGTCGACAGCACGGTCAGCCCGATCGGGATACCGCTTGCCGATCTGGCGTTCTTCGTGCTCGACGGGTGGCTGCGGCCGGTGTCGCCCGGAGTGGTCGGTGAGCTGTATGTGGCGGGCGCCGGGTTGAGCTACGGCTATGTGGGCCGGTCGGGTCTGACCGCGTCGCGGTTCGTGGCGTGTCCGTTCGGGGCCGCAGAAGCACCGGGGCGGTTGATGTATCGCACCGGGGATTTGGTGTGTTGGGGCGCCGACGGCGAGCTGAGGTATCTGGGGCGCGCCGACGAGCAGGTCAAGATCCGCGGCTATCGCATCGAGCTCGGCGAGATCCAGGCCGCGCTGGCCCAGTTGGACGGCGTCGAGCAGGCGGCGGTGATCGCCCGCGAGGACCGGCCGGGTGACAAGCGGCTGGTCGGCTACATCACCGGCAGCGCCGACTCGGCCGAACTGCGGGCCCAACTCGGTGAGCGGCTGCCCGCCTACATGGTGCCGGTCGCGGTGGTGGTGCTGGACGCGCTGCCGCTGACGGTCAACGGCAAGCTCGACAAGCGTGCCCTGCCGGCGCCGGAGTTCTCCGATGCCGGCCGGTACCGCGCCCCTGCCAACGCCACCGAAGAGGTCCTCGCGGGCATTTTCGCCGAGGTGCTCGGGCTGGAGCGGGTCGGTGTCGACGACTCGTTCTTCGACCTCGGCGGCGACAGCATCCTGTCGATGCAGGTGGCCTCGCGGGCGCGGGCCGCCGGCCTGGTGTGCCGCCCCCGCGATGTGTTCGTCGAACAGACCGTGGCCCGGCTGGCCCGCGCGGTCGAGGTCGCAGGCAGCGTCGCCGATGTGATCGACGAGGGCGTCGGGCCGGTGGTGGCCACCCCGATCATGCAATGGCTGCAGAGCGCCGAGGGTCCGGTTGACGAGTTCAACCAGACGGTGCTGCTGAAGGCCCCAGCCGGGGTGACCGAAGCCGACGTGGTGGCCGTGCTGCAGGCGCTGCTGGATCGGCACGCGATGCTGCGGCTGCGCGCCGAGGACGACGGTGCGGGCGGCTGGTCGTTGACTGTGCCAGAACCGGATTCGGTGCAGGCCCGGGATTGCGTGCAATCGGTTGAGGTGTTGAGCGACGAGGCGCTGGTGACCGCGCGGTCGCGGTTGAACCCCTCCGAAGGCAGGATGCTCAGCGCACTGTGGGTGGCGTCCACCCGACAGTTGGCGTTGATCATCCACCACCTGGCCGTTGACGGCGTGTCCTGGCGAATCCTGTTGGAGGACTTCAACCTCGCGTGGGCTCAACTCCGCAACCAGGAACCCATCGCGTTACCGCCGGCCGGGACGTCGTTTGCGCGGTGGGCGCAGTTGCTTTCCGAGTACGCCGAGCGTTCGGGCGTGGTGGAACTGGCCGGGCATTGGAAGCAGGTGGCTTCGGCGCCGGCGGTGCTGCCCGCGCCGCAGCCCGAACTCGACACGTATGTGAACGCCGGGCGCTATTCGGCGGAGTTGGACGCCGAGACCACCGCGATGCTGCTCGGCGAGGTTCCCGCGGCGTTTCACGCTGGGACACAGGACATCCTGCTGATCGCGTTCGGGTTGGCGGTTGCCGAGCTGCTGGGCGCCGGTGGTTCGCGGATCGCCATCGACGTCGAGGGTCACGGCCGCCAGGAGGAGTTGGCAGGTCTGGGCGCCGACGTGGACCTGTCGCGCACCGTGGGTTGGTTCACCACCAAGTACCCGGTGTCCTTCGACCTCGGCGGCCCGTCCGGCGGGTTGCGATGGGCCCAGGTGGTGGCCGGTGATGCGGCGTTGGGTGCGGTGCTCAAGCACGCCAAGGAGCAGCTTCGGGCGCTGCCGGACGGGCTGACCTACGGCCTGCTGCGCTACCTGAACTCACACGCGGACCTCGACGGCGACGACCCGGCAATCGGGTTCAACTACCTTGGCCGCCTTGGCGGCTCGAGTGGCGGCTCCGGTGATGCGTGGCGCATCACCCCCGAGGGACTGTCGCTCACGGGTGTCGCCGGAGCGCTTCCTCTTGCGCTGATGCACACCGTTGAGCTCAACGCGGCGACCGTCGACACCGAGGTCGGGCCGCGGCTGCGCGCGGACTGGACGTGGGCGCCGTCGGCGCTCGATCACGACGAGGTCTCCCGGTTGAGCCGGCTGTGGTTCGAGGCGCTTTCGGGCATCTGCGCGCACGTGCGAAACGGTGGCGGTGGTCTGACGCCGTCGGATGTCGCGCCCGCGCGGTTGACCCAGCAGCAGCTCGACGAGCTGGCCGAGCACGGCCCGATCGCCGACGTGTTGTCGCTGACCCCGTTGCAGCAGGGGTTGCTCTTCCACGCCAACACCGCACAGGCCAGCGACCTGTACGCGATGCAGCTCGACATCGAGCTGAGCGGCCCGCTCGACGTGCAACGGCTGCGCGATGCCGTGCACTCGGTGGCCGAGCGGCATCCGCACCTGGCGGCGCAATTCATCGAACAGTTCGACGAGCCCGTGCAGATCCTTCCGGCCGAACCCGAAGTGCCTTGGCGCTACGTCGAATTGAGCTCTGACAGCGACGTCGACGAACAGGTTCAGCGAGTCTGCGCCGACGAACGCGCCGCCGTCTGCCGCCTCGCCGACGAGCCGGTCTTCCGTGCCGCGCTCATCCGCGTCGCGCCGGAGCGGCACCGGTTCCTGCTCACGACGCACCACATCGTGCTCGACGGCTGGTCGATGCCGATCCTGCTGCAGGAGATCTTCGCCGGCTTCGGCGGCCAACGCCTGCCCGCCGCCGCGCCCTATCGCAGCTTCATCACCTGGTTGGCCGGACGGGACGTCGATACCGCCCGGGCGGCGTGGCGTGAGGTACTGGCCGGCTTCGATGCCCCGACCCTGGTCGGGCCGCCGGGCAAGGCGGCGCCCGGGCCGCGTGGCATCGAATCGTTCCAGATCTCCGAGGACATCACGCGGGCCGTCAGCGAACTGGCGCGGTCACATCAGACGACGGTCAACATCGTGCTGCAGACCGCGTTCGCGCGGCTGTTGTGCTCGCTGACCGGTCAGCACGACGTCGCCTTCGGCACCACGGTTTCGGGCCGGCCGACCGATGTGCCAGGCGCGGAATCGATGGTTGGCCTGCTGATCAACACGGTGCCCGTACGCGCGACGTTCACCCCGGAGGCCACCACCGAAGACCTGCTGGGCCGGCTGCAGAGCGCCCACAACGACACCCTTGAGCATCAGCACTTGGCGCTCAACGAGATTCACCATCTCAGCGGGCACGATCAACTCTTCGACACGCTGTTCGTGTTCGAGAACTACCCGATCGACACGGCGGTGTCGTTGGGCGCCGACGGATTGCGCGCCGCCGAGTTCAACTTCCGCGAAACCAACCACTATCCGCTTGCCGTGCAGGCGATGCCGGGGCCTCGACTGGGCCTTCGCGTCGAATACGACACCGATGTGTTCGACGGCGAACGCGTCGCAGCGCTGATCGAGCGGTTCGAACGGGTGTTGGCCGCCATGGCCGCCGAGCCGAAACGGCGGCTGTCGTCGGTGGACCTGCTCGATCCGACCGAACAGGCTCGCATCGACGAATGGGGCAGGCGGGCGGCGTTGACCGGGCCGTCGACCGCGGTCGAGCCGGTCCCCGCGCTGTTCGCCGCGCAGGTGGCACGCACACCCGACGTGCCGGCGCTGACCTTCGACGGACAGTCGATGACGTACGCCGAACTCGACGAGGCCGCGAACCGGCTGGCGCTTGTGCTCGCCGGACAGGGTGCGGCGCCCGGCGAGGTTGTGGCGCTGATGCTTCCCCGGTCGGCCGATGCGATCGTGGCGATTCTGGCCGTGCTGAAAACCGGGGCGGCCTACCTGCCGATCGACCCCGCGCTGCCGCTGGCGCGCGTCGGGTTCATGCTCGCCGACGCCACACCGGTCGTCGCGGTCACCAAGGCCGAGCTGGCCGAGCGGTTCGAGGGCTTCGAGGTGCCGGTCATCGATGTCGGCGATCTCGACTCCCATGAGGTCGACCCCGCTGCGACCCTTTCCGGGCCGACGGCCGATGACATCGCCTACATCATCTACACCTCGGGCACCACAGGTGTGCCCAAAGGCGTTGCCATACCTCACCGCAACGTGCCGGGGCTGTTCGGCGTGCTCGGCGGTGAGCTGTCGTCGGGGCCGGGCCGGGTGTGGACACAGTGGCACTCCTACAGCTTCGACGTCTCGGTCTGGGAGATCTTCGGTGCGCTGCTGCACGGTGCCCGGCTGCTGGTGGTGTCCGAACAGGTCGCCGCGTCGCCGGAGGACTTCCACGCGTTGTTGGTCTCTGAGCGCGTCGACGTGCTGAGCCAGACCCCGTCGGCGGCCGGAATGCTTTCGCCGCAGGACCTGGAGTCCGCCGCGCTGGTGGTGGCGGGGGAGGCCTGTTCGACGGAACTCGTCGACCGGTGGGCGGCACCTGGCCGGGTGATGATCAACGCGTACGGCCCGACCGAGGCCACCGTATATGCGTCGATCAGCGCGCCGTTGACCGCGCAAGCACCGGACTCGGTGGTGCCGATCGGTGCGCCGGTCACCGGTGCGGCGTTGTTCGTGCTGGACGCGTGGCTGCGCCCGGTGCCGCCCGGTGCGGTCGGCGAGTTGTACGTGGCCGGCCGCGGGGTGGCTGTCGGCTATGTCGGCCGCGCGGGGTTGACGTCGTCGCGATTCGTGGCGTGTCCGTTCGGAGAGCCCGGCATGCGCATGTACCGCACCGGCGATTTGGTGCGGTGGGGCGCCGACGGACAGGTCGAATACCTGGGCCGCGCCGATGAACAGGTCAAGATCCGCGGCTACCGCATCGAGCTCGGCGAGATCCAGGCAGCACTGGCCGGACTCGACGGCGTCGAGCAGGCGGTGGTGATCGCCCGCGAGGACCGCCCCGGCGACAAGCAGCTGGTGGGTTACATCACCGGCGCCGCCGACCCGGCGAAAACCCGTGCCGCACTTGCCGAACGCCTGCCCGCCTACATGGTCCCGGCTGCGGTGGTGGCGATCGACGCGGTGCCGCTGACGGTCAACGGCAAGCTCGACACCCGTGCCCTGCCGGCGCCCGATTACGACAGCGACCACTACCGCGCCCCGGCCACCCCGGTCGAGGAGATTCTGGCCGGCATCTACGCCCAGGTCCTCGGGCTCGAGCGCGTCGGGGTCGAGGACTCGTTCTTCGACCTCGGCGGGGACTCGTTGTCGGCGATGCGGTTGGTCGCCGCGATCAACAAGACGCTGAACGCCGGCATCGCGGTGCGCGCGTTGTTCGACGCGCCGACGGTGGCCGCGCTGGCGCCCCGGATCGGTGGGGAAGAGGCCACGCTGGAGCCGTTGGTCGCCGCCGAACGGCCCACCGACGTCCCGCTGTCGTTCGCCCAGGCCCGGTTGTGGTTCCTCGATCAACTGCAGGGGCCGTCGCCGGTGTACAACATGACGGCCGCGTTCCGGATCAGCGGCGCATTGGACGTCGACGCGCTGGGTGCGGCGCTCGCCGATGTGGTGGCCCGTCACGAGACCCTGCGCACCCTGATCACCGCGCCCGGCGGCGTTCCGCATCAGGTCGTGATCGAGGCCGAGCGCGCCGACTTCGGTTGGGAGGTCGTCGACGCCAGCGGGTGGACGCCGAGCCGGCTGCGTGAGGCCATCGACGCCACGTCACGCCACACATTCGACCTGGCTGTTGAAATCCCCCTGCGGGCACGGCTGTTCCGGATCTCCGACGAGGAACACGTGTTGGCGGCGGTGGTGCACCACATCGCTGCCGACGGCTGGTCGCTGACCCCGCTGGTGGCCGATCTTTCCGTGGCCTACGCCGACCGGTGCGCGGAAAGGTCTCCGGGATGGGCGCCTCTGGCGGTGCAGTACGTCGACTACACGCTGTGGCAGCGCGCGCAGTTCGGTGAGCTCGACGACACCAGCAGCCGCATCGCCACACAGCTCGCCTATTGGGAAGATGCGCTGTCCGGGATGCCCGAACGCATCGCGCTGCCCACCGACCGGCCCTATCCGCTGGTCGCCGATCAACGCGGCGCCAAGGTGGTCGTGGACTGGCCCGCCGAACTTCAGCGGCAAGTCGCCCGACTCGCCCGGGAGCACAACGCGACCAGCTTCATGGTGCTGCAGGCGGCGCTGCTCACCGTGCTGTCGAAGTTGAGTGGAACCTCCGACGTGGCAGTGGGTTTCCCGATCGCCGGGCGCCGCGACCCCGCGCTCGACGAGCTGATCGGGTTCTTCGTCAACACCCTGGTGCTGCGGGCGGATCTGGCAGGCGATCCGACCGTGGCCGACGTGCTGGCTCAGGTGCGGGCACGCAGCCTGGCCGCCTACGAGCACCAGGACGTGCCGTTCGAGGTGCTCGTCGAACGGCTCAACCCGACCCGGTCCCTGACCCACCACCCGTTGGTTCAGGTGGCCCTGGCGTGGCAGAACGGCGTCGGCAACGACATCAACGATCCCGCCGCCGAATTCGCACTGGGCGATCTGCAGGTCCGCCCGATGCCGGTGGACACCCACACCGCGCGAATGGATTTGAACTTCTCGCTGGCCGAACGTCACGGTGAGGACGGTGAGCCGGCCGGAATCAGCGGCACGGTGGAGTTCCGCACCGACGTGTTCGACGCGGGCACCGTCGAGACGCTCATCGCGCGGCTGCGGCGGGTCCTGGCGACGATGACCGCCGACCCGACGGCACGCCTGTCGTCGATCGATCTGCTCGACGACGAGGAACACGAACACCTCGACCGCCTCGGCAACCTCGCGACGTTGACCGCCCCGGCGCCGGCCCCGTCCGCTTTGACGATGACCGAGTTGTTCGCCGAGCATGTGGCGCGTATCCCGGACGCGGTCGCGGTCACCTGCGGCGAGCGTTCGTGGACCTACCGCGAACTCGACGAGGCCTCGAACCGGCTGGCGCACAGGCTGACCGGACACGGTGCCGGTCCCGGGCAATGCGTCGCGCTGCTGTTCAACCGGTCCGGCGAGGCGATCGTGTCGATGCTGGCCGCGCTCAAGACCGGAGCTGCCTATCTGCCGATCGACGCGGCGGTGCCCGCCGGGCGCATGGAGTTCATGATCTCCGACGCCGCGCCGATCGCTGCGGTCACCACCGCAGAACTCGCCGACCGACTGGCCGGTACCGACGTGACGGTCATCGACGTCGGCGATGTCGGTCCCGCTGCGGCCGACGGCCTTTCGGGTGAGGTCGGCACCGGACCGCGCCCGAACGACATCGCCTACCTCATCTACACGTCGGGCACCACCGGCGTACCCAAAGGTGTGGCGATCACCCACCACAACGTGATCCAACTGCTTGGGTCCCTCGACGCCGGAATTCCGCCGGCGGGCGTGTGGCCGCAATGTCATTCGTTGGCTTTCGACGTATCGGTCTGGGAGGTCTTCGGCCCCCTGCTCCGTGGTGGGCGAGTGGTCGTGGTTCCCGAGGACATCGCGGGGTCACCGGAAGACTTCCACGCGCTGCTGGTCCGCGAACAGGTCACCGTGCTGACCCAAACACCTTCTGCGGTCAGGGTTTTGCCGCGTGAAGGCTTGGAAACGGCGGTGCTGGTCGTGGTCGGGGAGGCCTGTCCGCCCGAGGTGGTCGAGCAGTGGGCGCCCGGCCGCGTGATGATCAACGCCTACGGTCCGACCGAGACCACGATGTGTGTGGCGATCAGCGCGCCGCTGACACCCGGGCTGGGTGTGCCGATCGGCTCGCCGGTGCCGGGCGCGGCGTTGTTCGTCCTCGACGAGTGGTTGCGCCCGGTGCCCGAGGGCGTGATCGGCGAACTGTATGTCGCCGGGGAAGGTGTCGGCACCGGATACCTCGGCCGGTCCGGTTTGACCGCGTCGCGATTCGTGGCGTGCCCGTTCGGCGGGCCGGAGGCCGCTGGAAGGCGGATGTATCGCACCGGGGACCTGGTGTACTGGCGTCCCGACGGGCAGCTGCAATACCTGGGCCGCGCCGACGAGCAGGTCAAGATCCGCGGCTACCGCATCGAGCTCGGCGAGATCCAGGCCGCGCTGGCCGCGCTCGACGGGGTGCAGCAGGCGGCGGTGATCGCCCGTGAGGACCGGCCGGGTGACAAGCGGCTGGTCGGCTACATCACCGGCAGCGCCGACCCGGCCGAACTGCGGGCCCGACTCGGCGAGCGGCTGCCCGCCTACATGGTGCCGGTCGCGATCGTCGTGCTGGACGCGCTGCCGCTGACGGTCAACGGCAAGCTCGACACCCGCGCACTGCCCGCGCCCGACTACGGCGACGGCGATCGGTACCGCGCGCCCGGCGACGCCGTGGAAGAAGTCCTCGCAGACATTTTCGCCGAGGTGCTCGGGCTGGAGCGGATCGGGGTCGACGACTCGTTCTTCGACCTCGGCGGCGACAGCATCCTGTCGATGCAGGTGGTGGCCCGCGCTCGTGCCGCCGGCCTGGTGTGCCGTCCCCGCGACGTGTTCGTCGAACAGACCGTGGCCCGGCTGGCCCGGACCGTCGGGGTGTCCGGCCGCGCCGGCGGCCCCATCGACAGCGGCATCGGGCCGGTGGCGGCCACCCCGATCATTCGGTGGCTGCAGACGGTGGACGGGCCGGTTGACGAGTTCAACCAGACGGTGCTGCTGCAAGCTCCCGGCGGGGTGACCGAGGCCGACGTGGTCGCGCTGCTGCAGGCGCTGTTGGATCGGCACGCGATGCTGCGGCTGCGCGTGGAGGACGACGGCGCGGGCGGCTGGTCGTTGACTGCGCCGGAACCGGATTCGGTGCAGGCCCGGGATTGCGTGCAGTCGGTGGACGCGTTGAGCGACGAGGCGCTGGTGACCGCGCGGTCGCGGTTGAACCCCTCCGAAGGCAGGATGCTCAGCGCACTGTGGGCGCCGTCGACCGGGCATCTGGCGTTGATCATCCACCACCTGGCCGTCGACGGAGTGTCCTGGCGAATCCTGCTCGACGATCTCAACACCGTCTGGGCCCAGCAGCGGGGGCGCAAACCGGCGGCGACGCCTCCCGCGGGCACATCGTTCGCGCGGTGGGCCCAGTTGCTGGCCGAGCACGCCGACGACCCCGATGTGCTTCAGCTCGCCGACTCCTGGAAGCAGGTCGCCTCGGCGCCGACGGTGCTGCCCCCACCACGGCCCGAGCGCGACACCTATGTCAACGCGGGTTGGTATTCGGCGGAGCTGGACGCCGAGACCACCGCGATGCTGCTCGACGAGGTGCCTGCCGCGTTTCGCGCTGGGACACAAGACATCCTGCTGATCGCGTTCGGGTTGGCGGTGGCCGAGCTGCTGGGCACCGGCAACTCGCGGATCGGCATCGACGTCGAGGGCCACGGCCGCAACGAGGATCTGGCGGGCCTGGGCGCCGACGTGGACCTGTCGCACACCGTGGGCTGGTTCACCGCCAAGTATCCGGTCGCGCTCGCCGTGGATCGGCTGCCCTGGGCCCAGGTGGTGGCCGGTGACGCGGCGTTGGGTGCGGTGCTCAAGGACGCCAAGGAGCAGCTTCGGGCGCTGCCCGACGGCCTGACCTACGGTCTGCTTCGTTACCTGAGCTCACACACGGAACTCGACGGTGACGATCCGGCGATCGGCTTCAATTACCTTGGCCGCCTTGGTGGGCCGGCCGGCGACCGGTCCGGCGAGGGGTGGCGGATCTCCGCGGACGGAGTGTCGTTGACCAGCGTCAGCGCGGCCGTGCCCATGCCGCTGGTCCATTCGCTCGAGCTCAACTCCGCCACCGTCGACACCGACGCCGGGCCGCGGCTGCGCGCGGACTGGACGTGGGCGCCGTCGGTACTCGATCACGACGAGGTCTCCCGGTTGAGCCGGCTGTGGTTCGAGGCGCTTTCGGGCATCTGCGCGCACGTGCGAAACGGTGGCGGCGGGCTGACGCCGTCGGATATCGCGCCCGCGCGGCTGACCCAGCAGCAGCTCGACGAGCTGGCCGAGCACGGCCCGATCGCCGACGTGCTGCCCCTGACCCCCGTGCAGCAGGGGTTGCTCTTCCACGCCAACACCGCCCAGTCCAGTGAGGATCTCTATGCGGCACAGCTGCACATCTCGCTGAACGGTCCGCTGGACGCCGAGCGCCTCCGCGATGCCGTGCGCACCGTGCTCACGCGGCATCCGAATCTGGTGGCACGCTTCTGCCAACGGTTCGACGAGCCGGTGCAGGTCATCCCGGCCGCCCCGACGGTGCAGTGGCGCTTTGTCGAACTGGACGCGGACAACACCGAGGAAATCGAACGCCTCTGCACCGCCGAGCGTGTCGCGGTCGGCGACCCCGCTGACGCGCCGGCGTTCCGGGTGGCGTTGATCCGGACCGGGACAGACCGGCACCGGTTCGTGCTGACCAATCACCACATCGTGCTCGACGGCTGGTCACTGCCGATCCTGATGCAGGAGATCTTCGCCGGCTATCACGGTCAGCGGCTCCCGACGGCTCCACCGTATCGCAACTTCATCAGCTGGTTGACCGAACGAGATCTCGGTGCCGCACATGAGGCATGGCGAAATGCATTGGCAGGGTTCGAGACTCCCACCCTGCTGGGCCCGCCGGACCGGAAGGGCCTTGGACCCCGGGCCGCCGAAACGTTCTCGGTGTCAGAGGAGACCACCCGAGCGCTCGGCGAGTTGGCACGCTCGCAGCACACCACCATGAACATCGTGCTGCAGGCCGCCTACGCGCGGCTGCTGTGCTGGCTGACCGGTCAGCCGGACGTCGCCTTCGGCACCGTGGACTCCGGTCGGCCGCCCGAAGTGCTCGGCTCGGAATCCATGGTGGGCCTGCTGATCAACACCGTGCCGGTGCGGGCCACCTTCACACCGACCACCACCACGGCCGAACTGCTCGGGCAGATGCAGCGCGCGCACACCGACACGCTCGAACACCAGCATCTGGCGCTCAGCGAGGTTCACCGCCTGACGGGTCAGGATCAACTCTTCGACACGTTGTTCGTGTACGAGAACTACCCGATCGACACCGTCGCGCCGTTGGGCGCCGACGGGTTGACCATCGACGAGTACGAGTTCCGCGAATCCACCCACTACCCGTTGACCGTGCAAGCCGAGCCGGGCGACGCGCTGGGTTTCCGAATCGAGTACGACACCGACGTTTTCGACGCCACCGACGTCAAGGCACTCGCCAAGCGGCTGGAAACCGTGTTGGCGGCGATGGTCGCCGACCCGCAGGGTTCGCTGTCGGCGGTCGACCTGCTCGATGACGCCGAACATGCCCGCTTGGACGCGTGGGGCAACCGGTCGGTGCTGACCCAGCTGCCCGAGCCGACATCGGTGCCGCAGGTGTTCGCCGCGCAGGTGGCTCGCACCCCGGACGCAGTGGCGATCCGCTTTGACGGCCGGTCGACCACCTACCGCGAGCTCGACGAGGCCTCAAACCGGCTGGCGCGGCTGCTCGCCGACCGTGGGGCCGGCCCGGGTGAGCGGGTGGCGCTGCTGTTCCCGCGTTCGGCCGACGCGATCGTGGTGATCCTGGCGGTGCTCAAGACCGGGGCGGCCTACCTGCCGCTCGACCCGGCGCTGCCTGACGCGCGGATCGAGTTCATGCTCACCGATGCCGCGCCGATCGCCGCGGTCACGACGGCCGAGCTGGCGCCGCGGTTCGACGGCTACGGGCTGCTCGTGGTCGATGTCGCCGATCCCGAGGTGGCCGCTCAACCCGGCACGCCGTTGCCGCTGCCGTCGCCGCACGACGTCGCCCACATCATCTACACCTCGGGCACCACCGGCGTTCCGAAAGGCGTTGCGGTCAAGCAGTGCAACGTCACCCAACTGTTCCACGAGCTGCAGATCGGCGTGCCGCTGGAGCCCGGCCAGGTGTGGACGCAGTTCCACTCGTATGCGTTCGACTTCTCGGTATGGGAGATCTGGGCTGCGCTGCTGTACGGCGGGCGCCTGGTGATCGTGCCCGAGCTGGTGGCGCGGTCCCCGGAGGAGTTCCACCGGCTGCTGGTGCGCGAACAGGTCACGGTGCTGACGCAGACGCCGTCGGCGGCGGGCGTGCTGTCCGAAGAGGGGGTCGATGCGGCGTTGGTCATCGGCGCCGAACCCTGCCCACCGGAATTGGTCGATCGGTGGTCGGCCGATCGGGTGATGGTCAACGTCTACGGTCCGACCGAGACCACGATGTGGTTGTGCGCCAGTGCCCCACTGCAACCGGGGTCGGGATCCCCGCCGATCGGTTCGCCGACGGCATGGGCGGCGTTCTTCGTCTTGGACCCCTGGCTTCGCCCCGTGCCCGCCGGTGTGGTCGGCGAGCTCTATCTGTCCGGTGCGGGCGTCGGCGTCGGGTATTGGCGCCGGCCGGGACTGACCGCGTCGCGCTTCATGGCCTGCCCGTTCGGCGAGCCCGGCACGCGCATGTACCGCACCGGAGACCTGGTGCGCTGGCGCCCCGATGGCCAGCTGGACTACCTGGGCCGCGCCGACGAACAGGTCAAGATCCGCGGCTACCGCATCGAGCTCGGCGAGATCCAGTCGGCGCTCACCGCGATCGACGGTGTGGAGCACGCGGCCGTGATCGCCCGCGAGGACAAGCCGGGCGAGAAGCGGCTGGTCGGCTACATCACCGGCACCGCGGACCCGGCGAAAGCCCGTGCCGCGCTTGCCCAACGGCTGCCCGGCTACATGGTTCCCGCAGCGGTCATGGTGATCGACGCGCTGCCGGTGACCGTCAACGGCAAGCTCGACACCCGTGCCCTGCCTGCACCGGACTACTCCGACGTCGGCCACTACCGCGCGCCGGCCAACCCGACCGAAGAGATCCTGGCCGGCATCTTCGCGCGGGTGTTGGGCGTGGACCGCGTCGGCGTGGACGATTCGTTCTTCGATCTCGGTGGGGATTCGCTGTCGACCATGCGTCTGATCGCGGCGATCAACGCCAGCCTGGATGTCGACCTTCCGGTGCGCACGGTGTTCGAGGCGCCCACCGTCGCCCAGTTGGCCCCGCGGGTGGGGGAGGGCGCCGGTCGGCTGGCGCCGTTGACGCCCGTCGAGCGGCCGGAGATCATTCCGCTGTCGTTCGCCCAGAACCGGTTGTGGTTCGTCGACCAATTGCAGGGTCCGTCACCGGTTTACAACATGCCGGTCGGGTTGCGGTTGCGGGGCCCACTCGACGCCGACGCGCTCGGCGCGGCGTTGTCCGACGTGGTCGAGCGCCACGAGAGCCTGCGCACCCTGTTCGACGCGCCCGACGGCACACCTCGACAGGTGGTGGCGCCCGCCGACCGCGCGCAATTCGGCTGGAACGTCGTCGACGCCACCGGGTGGTCGGAGAGCCGGCTCAATGCCGCCGTCGACGGCGACGTGCGGTACGCGTTCGATCTGAGATCTGAGATCCCGATCCGCGCAACGCTTTACCGTCTGTCTGCCGATGAGCACGTGTTGGTGGCCGTGGTGCACCACATCGCGGCCGACGGCTGGTCGCTGACCCCGCTGATCCGTGACCTGGGCGCGGCGTACGCCTGCCGGTGCGAGGGGCGGGCGCCGGACTGGGCGCCGTTGCCCGCGCAGTACGTCGATTACACACTGTGGCAGCGTGCGCAACTCGGCGACCTCGAAGACGGCGACAGCCCCATCGCCGCGCAGCTGACCTACTGGGAAGAGGCCCTCGCCGGCATGCCCGAGCGGCTGGCGCTGCCCACCGACCGGCCCTATCCGCCGGTCGCCGACCTGCGCGGCGCGAGCGTCGCGGTGGACTGGCCCGCCGAGGTGCAGCAGCGGGTGCGCGCGCTGGCCGGCGAGCACAGCTCGACCAGCTTCATGGTGATGCAGGCCGCGCTGGCGGTGCTGCTCTCCAAGCTCAGCGCGAGTTCCGATGTGGCCATTGGCTTCCCGATTGCGGGGCGGCGCGACCCGGCGCTCGACGAGCTGGTGGGCTTCTTCGTCAACAACCTGGTGCTGCGCGTCGATCTCGCCGGCGACCCGACCGTGGCGGAGTTGTTGGAACAGGTGCGGGCGCGCAGCCTGGCCGCCTATCAGCATCAGGACGTGCCGTTCGAGGTCCTGGTCGAGCGGCTCAACCCGACGCGGTCCCTGACCCATCACCCCTTGGTTCAGGTGGCGTTGGCGTGGCAGAACCTCCCCGGCAAGGACGACGATCTCACCGACGGGCTGAACCTGGGCGATCTACAGGTCAGCCCGCTGTCGGTGGACACCCAGACCGCCCGCATGGATCTGACCTTCTCCCTCGGAGAACGCTGGACGCGGACGGGCGAGCCCGCAGGCATCGGCGGGGCGGTGGAGTTCCGGGCCGACGTGTACGACGCCGGCACCGTCGAAACGCTGATCCAGCGATGGCAGCGGGTGCTGGCCGCGATGGCCGCAGATCCCGGACGCCGGGTCTCGTCCATCGATCTGCTCGACGAGGCCGAGCGTGCGCGGCTCGACGAGTGGGGCAACCGGGCGGTGCTGGCGGCACCGGCCAAACGCTCGGCGTCCGACTCGATTCCGGCGTTGTTCGACGAACAGGTGGCCCGCACGCCCGATGCTGTGGCGGTCACCTTCGCAGGCCGCGGAATGACGTATCGCGAACTTGACGAGGCCGCGAACCGGTTGGCGCACCTGTTGACCACTTCCGGTGTGGGCCAGGGGCAGTGCGTTGCGCTGCTGTTGGAACGCTCCGCGGACGCGGTCGTGGCGATGCTGGCCGTGCTCAAGACCGGGGCGGCCTACCTGCCGATCGACCCCGCACTGCCCGACGCGCGGATCGAGTTCATGCTCAACGACGCCGCCCCGGCGGCGGCGATCACGTCCAGCGGTCTGGCCGATCGGTCGCACGACTGGCCGCTGCCCGTCGTCGACGTCAACGACCCGGCCCTGAACGACCAGCGGAGCACGCCGCTCGCGCTACCGGAGCCCGACGACGTCGCCTACGTCATCTACACCTCCGGCACCACCGGTGTGCCCAAAGGCGTGGCGATCACCCACTTCAACGTCACGCAGCTGTTGCGGTCGCTGTACGCCGACATGCCGGAACAGGTATGGGCACAATGGCATTCGTATACGTTCGATGCCTCGGTCGAAGAGATCTGGTCCCCGCTGCTGCACGGCGGACGGCTGGTGGTGATGCCCGAGTCGGTGGCCCGCTCGCCAGAGGACGGCCACGCCCTGCTGGTCTCCGAACAGGTCAGCATGCTGAGCCAGACCCCGTCGGCGGTGGCGATGCTCTCATCCGAGGGGTTGGGTGGTTCCACCGCGTTGCTCGTCGCCGGTGAGCCGTGTCCGCCCGAGGTGGTGGACCGTTGGGCGCCCGGGCGAGTGATGGTCAACGGCTACGGCCCGACCGAGACCACGATCTGCGCGTCACGAAGCGCCCCGTTGACCGCGGGGGCCGACGTGGTGCCGATCGGCTCGCCGACGCCGGGCACCGCGTTGTTCGTGCTCGACGAATGGCTGCGTCCGGTCCCTCCGGGCGTGGTCGGCGAGTTGTACGTCGCCGGCCGCGGCGTCGGCGTCGGATACGTCGACCGTTCGGGCTTGACCGCGTCGCGCTTCGTGGCCTGCCCGTTCGCCGCGAGTGAGGCCCCCGGGACGCGGATGTACCGCACCGGCGATCTGGTGTGTTGGGGCCCCGACGGGCAGCTGCGCTATGTGGGTCGGGCCGACGAGCAGGTCAAGTTGCGCGGCTACCGCATCGAACTCGGCGAGATCCAGGCCGCACTGGCCGGGCTCGACGGCGTCGACCAGGCGGCGGTGATCGCGCGCGAGGACCGGCCGGGCGATGTGCGCCTGGTCGGGTATGTGACCGGCACGGCGGAGCCCGCCAAGTTGCGCACACAACTGGCCGAGCGGCTCCCGGCGTACATGGTGCCCGCCGCGGTCGTGCCGTTGTCGGCGCTTCCGTTGACGCCCAACGGAAAACTGGACACCCGTGCGCTGCCGGCACCGGAGTACTCCGACGCCGACCGCTACCGCGCGCCGGCCAACCTGACCGAGGAGATCCTGACCGGCGTCTACTCCCAGGTGCTGGGCGTCGAACGGGTCGGGGTCGACGACTCGTTCTTCGACCTCGGCGGCGACTCGCTGTCGGCGATGCGCTTGGTCGCCGCGATCAACAAGACGCTGGACGCCAATCTGCCGGTGCGTGCCCTGTTCGAGGCGCCGACGGTAGCCCAGCTGGCCCCGCGGATCGGCGGGGAGGAGGCCGCGCTGGAGCCGCTGGTCGCGGGCGAGCGACCGGCCGTCGTTCCGCTGTCGTTCGCCCAGACCCGGTTGTGGTTCCTGGATCAACTGCAGGGACCGTCGCCGGTGTACAACATGCCGACAGCGTTGCGGCTCAGCGGCGCGTTGGACGTCGACGCGTTGGGCGCGGCACTTGCCGACGTGGTGGCCCGCCACGAGACGTTGCGCACCATGTTCCCGGCCGTGGAGGGCATCCCGCGCCAGCTCGTCGTGCCCGCCGAACGCGCCGACTTCGGCTGGGAGGTCGTCGACGCCACCGGATGGACGGCCGACCGGCTGGAGCAGGCCATCGGCGAAGCGGCCCGCTACACGTTCGATCTGGCAACCGAGATCCCGTTGCGGGCGAAGCTTTTCCGGCTCGCCGACGACGAGCACGTGTTGGCGGCGGTGGTGCACCACATCGCTGCCGACGGCTTGTCGATGACCCCGCTGGTGGCCGACCTCGGAGCGGCCTACGCCAACCGGTGCGCGGGGCGCGCCCCGGGCTGGGCGCCGCTGGAAGTGCAGTACGTCGACTACACGCTGTGGCAGCGCGCGCAGTTCGGCGATCTCGACGACAGCGCCAGCCGTATCGCCTCGCAGCTGGCCTACTGGCAGGACGAGTTGGCCGGAATGCCCGAACGCATCGCGCTGCCCACCGACCGGCCCTACCCGCCGGTGGCCGACCAGCACGGCGCCACGGTGACCCTCGAGTGGCCCGCCGAGCTGCACCGGCAGATCGCCCGGGTCGCTCGGGAGCACAACGCGACCAGCTTCATGGTGCTGCAGGCCGCGCTCGGCGCGCTGCTGTCCAAACTCAGCGGAACCTCCGATGTGGCAGTGGGTTTCCCGATCGCCGGGCGCCGCGACCCCGCGCTCGACGAGCTGATCGGGTTCTTCGTCAACACCTTGGTGCTGCGCATGGACCTGGCAGGCGATCCCACGGTGGCGGAGCTGCTGGCGCAGGTGCGGGCACGCAGCCTGGCGGCCTACGAGCACCAGGACGTGCCGTTCGAGGCGCTTGTCGAACGGCTCAACCCGACCCGGTCCCTGACCCACCACCCGTTGGTTCAGGTGGCGTTGGGGTGGCAGAACCTGCCCGCCGACTCGGGCCTGACGCTCGGCGATCTCGCGGTCACCCAGCTGCCGGCCGACACCCAGGCCGCCCGAATGGATCTGAGCTTCTCGATGGCCGAACGTCGCAGCGAGACCGGCGAGCCGGCCGGGATCACCGGGACGGTGGAGTTCCGCACCGACGTGTTCGACGCCGCCACCGTCGAAACGCTGATCCAGCGATGGCAGCGGGTGCTGGCCGCGATGACCGCCGATTCCGATCAGCGGCTGTCGTCGATCGACCTGCTCGACGACGAGGAACACGCCCACCTCGACCGCCTCGGCAACCTCTCCGCGCTGACCGCCCCCCGCCCAGACCCGTCCGCCTCGACGGTGCCCGCGCTGTTCGCCGAGCATGTGGCGCGTATCCCGGACGCGATCGCGGTCACATGCGGTGAGCGTTCGTGGACCTACAGCGAGCTCGACGACGCGGCGAACCGGTTGGCGCACAGGCTGATCGAACACGGCGCAGGCCCGGGTCAGTGCGTGGCGCTGTTGTTCAACCGGTCCGGCGAGGCGATCGTGGCGATGCTGGCCGCGCTCAAGGCGGGCGCCGCCTATCTGGCGATCGACCCTGCGGTGCCCGCGGCCCGTATCGAGTTCATGCTGGCCGACGCGGCGCCGATCGTCGCGGTCACCACCGCCGAACTCGCCGACCGACTCGCCGGACGAGCCATGCCGGTCGTGCAGGTCGGCGACCCGGAGGCAGAGGCGGGCCACCGGCCCGCCCCCGCGCTGCCGGGTCCGGCCCCCGAGGACATCGCCTACCTGATCTACACCTCCGGCACCACCGGTGTGCCCAAAGGTGTTGCCGTCACCCACGACAACCTGACCCACCTGGCGCGGTCAACGCCTGAGCACCTGCCGCGCGAGCAGGTGTGGACGCAGTGTCACTCCTACGCCTTCGACTTCTCGGTGTGGGAGATCTGGGCCGCGCTGCTGGGCGGTTCGCGGCTGGTCGTGGTTCCCGAATCGGTAACAAGCTCACCCGATGACTTCCATGCCCTGCTGATACGCGAGCGGGTCAACGTGCTCACCCAGACCCCGTCCGCGGTCTCGGCGCTGTCTCCGCAAGGGCTGGAATCGGTTTCGTTGCTGCTCGGCGGCGAGGCCTGCCCGGGCGAGGTGGTGGACCGTTGGGCACCTGGCCGGGTGATGATCAACGCCTACGGCCCCACCGAGATCACGGTGTACGCGTCGATGAGCACACCGCTGACGCCGGGTTCGGGGGCGGCGCCGATCGGCGCGCCGGTGGCGACCGCGGCGCTGTTCGTGCTCGACGAGTCCCTGCGGCCCGTTCCGCCCGGCGTGGTGGGCGAGCTGTATGTGGCCGGTGACGGAGTCGCGTGCGGCTATCTCGGCCGGTCGAGCCTGACCGCGTCGCGGTTCGTGGCGTGTCCGTTCGGCGGGCCGGTCGCGGCCGGAAAGCGGATGTATCGCACCGGTGATCTGGTGAGCTGGCGACCCGACGGGCAGCTGCAGTATCTGGGGCGCTCCGACGACCAGGTCAAGATCCGCGGCCACCGCATCGAGCTCGGCGAGGTCCAGGCCGCGCTGGCGGGGTTGAACGGTGTGGCGCAGGCGGTGGTGATCACCCGCGAAGACCAACCAGGAACGAATCGCCTGGTCGGTTACGTCACGGAGTCGGCGCCCGAAGCGGTGGATCCGGGGGCGGCGCGAAACGCGTTGGCCGACAAGCTGCCCCCGTACATGGTCCCGGCCGCCGTGGTGGTGCTGGACGCGTTGCCGCTGACGGTCAACGGCAAGCTCGACGTTCGCGCACTGCCGGCGCCGGACTACTCCGACGCGGGACGGTATCGCGCCCCGACCAACGCGATCGAGGAGATCCTTGCCGGGATCTATGCCCAGGTGCTTGGCCTGGAGCGGGTCGGCGTCGACGAGTCGTTCTTCGACCTGGGCGGTGACAGCATCCTGTCGATGCAGGTGGTCGCCCGCGCCCGGGCTTCGGGCGTGATGTGCCGTCCGCGTGACATTTTCGTCGAGCAGACCGTGGCCCGGCTGGCCCAGGTCGTCGGGGTCCATGGCGGTGCCGACGGTCCGGTCGACGAGGGGGTCGGGTCGGTGCCGGCCACCCCGATCATGCGGTGGCTGCATGAGGTGCAGAGCAGCGGCGGCCCGATCGAGGAGTTCAACCAGACCGTGGTGGTTCAGGCTCCCGAGGGTGTCACCGAAGAAGAGGTGCGCGTGGTCCTTCAGGCGCTGATGGATCGGCATGCCATGCTGCGCCTGCGGGTCGAGACCGCCGCGGACGCGGGGGAGTGGTCGCTGCAGATACCCGAGAAGGGTTCGGTGCCACCGGTTCTGCATTCGGTGGACGCGCTGACCGACGAGGCCCTGGTGGCGGCGCGGTCGCGGTTGAGCCTCTCCGACGGCGTGATGCTCAGCGTGCTGTGGGCGCGCGCCACCGGCCAGCTGGCGTTGATCGTCCATCACCTGGCCGTCGACGCGGTGTCATGGCGAATTCTGTTGGAAGACCTCAACATCGCCTGGGCCCAGCACCACCACGGTCAAGACGTGACGCTGCCTGCGGCCGGGACCTCGTTCGCGCGGTGGGCGAGCTTGCTCGAGGACCACGCCCACGACCCGACGGTGGTGGATCAAGCCGATGGCTGGCGAGACGTGTTGGCCACGCCCTCACCGCTGCCCGCCGCGCAACCCGAACTGGACACCTACGCCACCGCGGGGCACCTCACGGACTCACTGGACGCCGAGACGACACGCGCCTTGCTCGGTGAGATTCCGGCGGCGTTCCGCGCCGGCGTGCAGGACATCCTGCTGATCGCCTACGCGCTGGCGTTGACGCAGATGCTCGACACCGACGCGTCCGTCGCGATCGACGTCGAAGGCCACGGCCGAAACGAAGACATCGCCCCCGACGTCGACCTGTCCCGCACGGTGGGCTGGTTCACCACCAAGTACCCGGTCGCCCTGAACGTGGGGGGACTGTCCTGGGCGCAGGTGGTGTCCGGCGACCCGGCGCTGGGCGGCTTGATCAAGAACGCCAAGGAACAGCTTCGGGCCCTGCCGGACGGTCTGACCTACGGACTGCTGCGCTACCTGAACCCCGACGTCGGCCTGACCGGACCCGAACCGGCCGTCGGGTTCAACTACCTCGGCCGGATGGGTGCGACCGGAGCGGATGCCGGCGGTCAACTGTGGCAGGTCAGCCAGGAGGGTGCCGCGCTCAGCGCCGCCGCCGCGGCGATACCGATGCCGTTGGGGCACACCGTGGAACTCAACGCCAGCACGGTCGACACCGACGACGGCCCGCAGCTGTATGCCACCTGGACCTGGGCGCCCTCCGCGATGGACGAGACACAGGTCGGCCGACTGTCCCAGCTCTGGTTCGACGCCCTGCGGGGTATCTGTGCCCACGTCCGCGGCGGCGGCGGTGGCCTGACACCCTCCGACATCGCTCCTGCCCGGCTCACCCAGGAGGAGATCGACGAACTCAGCGGGCAACACCGCATCGCCGACGTGCTGCCGTTGACGCCTCTGCAGCAGGGCCTGCTGTTCCACGTCAACGCGACAAGCGGCCAGGACGTCGACGACGTCTACGCCATGCAACTCGAGATCACGGTCACCGGCCCGCTGGACTCCGAGCGGCTGCGCCAGGCCGTGCACACCGTGGTCAACCGCCATCCCAACCTGGCGGCCCGGTTCGTCCAGCAGTTCGACGAACCGGTGCAGATCATCCCGGCCGATCCGACTGTCCCATGGCAGTACCTCGAGATCGCCAGAAGCAACGTAGATTTCGACGAGCAGATCCAACGGGCATGCGCTGCCGAACGTGCCGCGGTGTGTGACCTTCTCCGGCAGCCGGCGTTCCGCGCCGCGCTGATCCGCACCGCCGACAACGAGCACCGGTTCGTGATGACCTATCACCACATCGTGCTCGACGGGTGGTCGCTGCCGATCCTGCTGCAGGAGATCTTCGCCAGCTACTACGGGCAGCATCTTCCGGCCGCCGGGTCGTTCCGCAGGTTCGTCACCTGGCTGGCCGAGCGCGACGTCGACGCCGCCCACGCGGCCTGGCGGGACGTTCTCGCCGGGTTCGAGACGCCCACGTTGGTCGCGCCGAAGGGCCGCACGACACCGGGACGGCGCGCCACCGAGTCGTTCCAGGTGCCCGCCGAGACCACCGAGGCGATCAACGAGTTGGCCCGCAGCTGCCACACGACCGTGAACACCGTGCTGCAGGCCGCCTGGGCGCAGCTGCTGACGTGGTTGACCGGCCACCACGACGTCGCGTTCGGCGTCGCGGTGTCGGGACGGTCGGCCGACGTGGCTGGCGCGGAATCGATGGTCGGCCTGCTGATCAACACGGTGCCGGTACGGGCCACCATCACCCCGGACACCACGATCGCCGACCTGCTCGGCGACCTGCAGCGCTGCCACATGGACACGCTGGACCATCAGCATCTCGCGCTGAGCGAGATCCACCGCGCGGCAGGCCATGACCAACTCTTCGACACGCTTTTCGTGTTCCAGAACTATCCCGTCGACACCGCAGCCATGCACACCACCAACGGGTTGGCCATCACCGAGGTCAACGGCCGCGAATACAACCACTACCCGCTGACCTTGCAAGCGATGCCCGGGAAGGAACTGGTGCTGCGCGTGGAGTTCGACACCGACGTGTTCGACACGAACCGCATCCACAAGATCATGCGCCGGTTCCAGCGGGTGCTGGCGGCCATGTCCGGCGATTCGGTGCAGAAGTCATGACCGCCGATGCCTCCCGCCGCCTGTTGTCGATGGATCTCGACGACGAGGACGAACTCGAAGAGCTCGACGCATGGGGCAACCGCGCGGCGCTGACCGCTCCCGCCCCGGCCGCGGCGCCGATCCCGGAGTTGTTCGCCCAGCAGGTGACTCGTGCGCCCGACGCGGCCGCGGTCAGCTGCGACGGCAACGTGCTGACCTACCGCGAGCTGGATGAGGCCTCGAACCGGTTGGCGCGGCTGCTGATTGCGCACGGCGTGGTGCCCGGCCAGCGGGTCGCGCTGCTGTTTCCCCGGTCGGCCGAGGCGATCGTCGCGATCCTCGGCGTGCTCAAGACCGGTGCGGCGTACGTGCCGATCGATCCGGCCGTGCCCGACGCGCGGTTGGATTTCGTGCTCACCGACGCCGAACCGGTCGCCGCGGTCACGACCGCCGACCTGGCCGGCCGGCTGCACGGACGCGACCTGTTGATCGTCGATGTCGGACAGGTCGACTCGGCTCCGAACGGCGACCCCGGCCAAGACATGCCACCGGTCAGCCCCGACGACGTGGCCTATCTGATCTACACCTCGGGCACCACCGGTGTGCCCAAAGGCGTGGCCATTCCGCACCGCAATGTCACGCGGCTGCTGGACGCGATCGATCCGCACCTGCCCCTTTCGGCGAACCAGACATGGACGCAATGCCATTCGCTGGCCTTCGACTTCTCGGTGTGGGAGATCTGGGGTGCGCTGCTGCGCGGTGGACGGGTCGTCGTGGTGCCCGAGTCGGTGGCGCGTTCGCCCCAGGAGTTCCACGCGCTGTTGGTCTCCGAACAGATCACCGTGCTGAGCCAGACACCGTCGGCCTTCTACGCGCTCTCCCCTGAACTGGGATCCGAGATCGCGCTCGAGGCAGTCGTGTTCGGCGGGGAGGCGCTGGAGCCGGCCCGGCTGAAGGCGTGGATAGACACCCACGGCGATGCGCCGCGGTTGATCAACATGTACGGCATCACCGAGACCACGGTGCACGCGTCGTTCCGCGAGATCGTGGCGGCCGACGTCGACAGCACGGTCAGCCCGATCGGGATACCGCTTGCCGATCTGGCGTTCTTCGTGCTCGACGGGTGGCTGCGGCCGGTGTCGCCCGGGGTGGTCGGTGAGCTGTATGTGGCAGGCGCGGGCCTGGGGTACGGCTATGTGGGCCGGTCGGGTCTGACCGCGTCGCGGTTCGTGGCGTGTCCGTTCGGGGGCGCAGAAGCGCCGGGGCGGTTGATGTATCGCACCGGGGACCTGGTGGCCTGGGGGCCCGACGGGCAACTCCAATACCAGGGCCGCGCCGACGAGCAGGTCAAGATCCGCGGCTACCGCATCGAGCTCGGTGAAATCCAGGCCGCGCTGGCCCAATCGGACGGCGTGCAGCAGGCGGCGGTGATCGCCCGCGAGGACCAGCCCGGTGACAAGCGGCTGGTCGGCTACATCACCGGCAGCGCCGACCCGGCCGAACTGCGGGCCCGACTTTCCGAGCGGCTACCGGCCTACATGGTCCCCACCGCGGTGGTGGTGCTGGACACGCTGCCGCTGACGGTCAACGGCAAGCTCGACAAGCGTGCCCTGCCCGCGCCGGAGTTCGCCGACGCCGGTCAGTACCGCGCCCCGAGCGACCCCACCGAAGAGATCCTCGCTGGCATCTACGCCGAGGTGCTCGGGCTGGAGCGGGTCGGTGTCGACGACTCCTTCTTCGACCTCGGCGGGGATTCCCTGATGGCGATGCGCCTGGTGGCCGCGATCAACAAGACGATGAATACCGGCCTCGTGGTCCGCGCGGTGTTCGAGGCGCCGACGGTCGCCCAGTTGGCGCAGCGACTGGGTGGTGACGACGACCAGCTGGAACCGCTGGTCGCCGGCGAGCGCCCGGCGGCGATACCGCTGTCGTTCGCCCAAAGCCGGCTGTGGTTCATCGACCAATTACACGGGCCCTCACCGGTTTACAACCTCGCGGTGGGGCTGCGCCTGGAGGGCCGGCTCGACGTGGAGGCGCTCGGCGCGGCCTTCGCCGACGTGGTCGGCCGCCACGAAACTCTGCGCACGGTGTTCCCGGCCGTCGACGGGATACCGCAGCAGCGGATTGTTCCCGCCGACCAGGCCGAGTTCGGCTGGGACGTCGTCGACGCCGGGGGATGGCCGGCAAGCCGGGTGGACGAGGCGGTCGAGGAGACGGCACGGCACAGCTTCGACCTCGCCGAAGAGATCCCCCTGCGGGCCAGGCTCTTCCGCCTCGCCGACGACGAGCACGTGCTGGTGGCGGTGGTGCACCACATTGCCGCCGACGGCTGGTCGATCACGCCGCTGGTCGCGGATCTGGGTATGGCCTATGCCAGCAGGTGCGCCGGACAGGCACCGGATTGGGAACCGCTTGCCGTCCAATACGTCGACTACACGCTGTGGCAGCGTGCGCAGCTGGGCGAGCTCGAGGACAGCGACAGCCGCATCGCCCAGCAGCTCAGGTACTGGGAAGACGCGTTGGCGGGGATGCCCGAACGCATTGCGCTGCCGACCGATCGACCGTACCCCCTGGTCGCCGATCAGCGCGGGGCCAGGGTCGAGGTGGACTGGCCCGCCGATCTGCAGCAGCAGATCGCCCGGGTGGCTCGGGAGCACAACGCCACCGGCTTCATGGTGATGCAGGCCGCGTTGTCCGTGCTACTGGCCAAACTCAGCGCGAGTTCCGATGTGGCGGTGGGTTTCCCGATCGCCGGCCGCCGCGACGCCGCCCTCGACGAGCTGGTCGGCTTCTTCGTCAACACCTTGGTGTTGCGGGTCGATCTGGACGGCGATCCCAGCGTCACCGATGTGCTCGCACAGGTGCGCACCCGCAGCCTGGCCGCGTACGAACACCAGGACGTGCCGTTCGAACTGCTCGTGGAGCGGCTCAACCCGAGCCGGTCTCTGACCCATCACCCGCTGGTGCAGGTGATGCTGGCCTGGCAGAACGTTCCCGGAAAGGGCGACGATGCGGCAGGCGCGATGGCACTGGGCGATCTGGCCGTCTCCCAGCTACCGCTGGACACCCACACCGCCCGCATGGACCTGTCCTTCTCGCTGGCCGAGCGTTGGACCGAAACCGGTGAGGCCGCAGGCATTTCGGGCACTGTGGAGTTCCGCACCGACGTGTTCGACGCTGCCAGCATCGAAACCCTCGTCGAACGGTTACGGCGGGTCCTCGAGGCGATGACCGCCGACCCGGCCCGGTCACTGTCCGCGATCGATGTCCTCGACGCCGACGAACACGCCCACGTCGACACGATCGGCAACCGGGCGGCGTTGACCGAACCGGTCGCTACCACCTCGATTCCGGCCCTGTTCGAGGCGCAGGCCGCCCGCGATCCCGACGCGGCCGCCGTCAGTCTGGACGACCACACCGTCACCTATCGCGAACTCGACGAGGCCGCAAACCGGTTGGCGCACCTGCTCATCGACCGCGGTGTGGGACCCGGTCAGCGGGTCGCGCTGTTGTTCCCCCGCTCGGTCGAGGCGGTCGTCGCGATCTTCGCCGTGCTCAAGACCGGAGCGGCGTACGTGCCGATCGACCCGTCGGTGCCCGACGCGCGGTTGGATTTCGTCCTCGGCGATGCCGCACCGGTCGCCGCGGTCACCACAACGGCCCTCGCCGATCGGCTCTCCGGGCGCGGGCTCACGGTCATCGACGTGGCGGATCCCGCCGTCGACAGCCTGCCCGTCAGCCCCCTGCCGGGGCCGAGTCCCGACGACATCGCGTATCTCATCTACACCTCGGGCACCACGGGGGTGCCCAAGGGGGTGGCCATCCCGCATCGCAACGTGACCCGGCTGTTGGACGCGATCGACACCCGCTTGGAGCTGCCGCCGAAACAGGTGTGGACCCAAAGCCATTCGTTGGCGTTCGACTTCTCGGTGTGGGAGATCTTCGGTGCGTTGCTGCACGGCGGCCGGTTGGTGATCGTCTCGGACGAGGTGGCCCGTTCACCCGAGGAGTTCCACGACCTGCTGATCGTCGAGCAGGTCAACGTGTTGAGCCAGACGCCGTCGGCGTTTTACGCGCTGCAGTCCGTCGACGAGCTGACCCCCGAGTCGGCGGCCGAGCTCGCCCTCGACGTGGTGGTGTTCGGCGGTGAGGCGCTGGAGCCGGCGCGGTTGCAGGGCTGGCTGGCCAAGCATCGGGATGCGCCGCGGCTGATCAACATGTACGGCATCACCGAGACCACGGTGCACGCGTCGTTCCGCGAGATCCTCAGTGACGACACCGACAGCGCCGTCAGCCCGATCGGCGTCCCGCTGGCACACCTGGGCTTCTTCGTGCTCGACGCCTGGTTGCGGCCGGTGCCGGTCGGTGTCGTCGGTGAACTGTATGTGGCGGGCGCGGGCGTCGGCGGCGGTTATGTGGGCCGCTCCGGCTTGACCGCGTCGCGGTTCGTGGCGTGCCCGTTCGGGGCCGCAGAGGCGCCGGGGCAACGGATGTATCGCACCGGGGATTTGGTGTGTTGGGGCGCCGACGGCGAGCTGAGATATCTGGGGCGCGCCGACGAGCAGGTCAAGATCCGCGGCTACCGCATCGAGCTCGGCGAGATCCAGGCCGCGCTGGCGCAACTGGACGGCGTGCAGCAGGCGGTGGTGATCGCCCGCGAGGACCGGCCCGGCGACAAGCGACTGGTGGGATATGTCACCGGGATCGACGACCCGGCGGGGCTGCGGGCCCAACTTGCCGAGCGGCTGCCGGCCTACATGGTGCCCGCCGCGGTGGTGTCGCTGGATGCGCTGCCGCTGACGGTCAACGGCAAGCTGGACGTCCGCGCCCTGCCGGCGCCGGAATACGCCGACGTCGACCATTACCGCGCCCCGGCCAATCCCGTCGAGGAAACCCTGGCCCGCATCTACGCCGAGGTGCTCGGCCTGGAGCGGGTCGGCGTCGACGACTCGTTCTTCGACCTGGGCGGCGACAGCATCTCAGCCATCCAGGTGATCATGCGCGGGCATGCGGCCGGCCTGGTCGGTCGCCCACGGGACATCTTCGTCCAGCAGACCGTGGCCAGGCTGGCCCGGGTGGTCAGGTTCGCCGACGACTCCGACAGCGAAAGCGACGACGGCGTCGGCCCCGTGATCGCCACCCCGATCATGCAGTGGCTCAAGGGCGCTGAGGGTTCGATCGACGAGTTCAACCAGACAGTGTTGTTGCAGGCCCCCAGCGGGGTGACCGATGACGACGTGGTGGTGCTGCTGCAGGCGCTGCTGGATCGGCACGCGATGCTGCGGCTGCGTGCCGAGGGCGACGGCGCGGGCGGCTGGAAGTTGACCGTGCCGGAACCGGATTCGGTCGACGCGCGCAGCCGGCTGCAGTCGGTGGGCGTGTTGACCGACGAGGCGCTGGTGGCCGCGCGGTCGCGGTTGAACCCCGCCGAGGGCGTGATGGTCAGCGCGCTGTGGGTGACGTCCACCGGGCAACTGGCGCTGATCATCCACCACCTGGCCGTCGACGGTGTCTCGTGGCGAATCGTGTTGGAAGACCTCAACATCGCGTTGACACAGCATCGCGGCGGACAGCCCGTGCTGTTGCCGCCGGCCGGGACGTCGTTCGCCCGGTGGGCAGAGATCCTGGCCGACCATGCCCGTGATCCGCAGGTCGTCGCCCATGCGGACACCTGGCGGCGGGTGGCCGCGATTCCCGCCGCGCTGCCCGCACCGCAACCCGCGGTCGACACGTTCGCCACGGCCGGATACCTGACCGAGCTGCTGGATGCCGAGACCACCCACATGCTGCTCGGCGAGGTGCCCGCGGCATTCCACGCCGCGGTGCATGAAATCCTGCTAATCGCTTTCGCGTTGGCGTGGGCGCAATACCTGGGGACCGACGGTGCGCCGATCGCGATCGACGTCGAGGGGCACGGCCGGGACGAGGAGTTGGCCGAGACCGCCGCAGCGGCGGGTCGACATATCGACCTGTCACGCACGGTGGGTTGGTTCACGGCCAAGTACCCGGTGGGCTTGACCCTGGGCGGGTTGCGCTGGACGCAGGTGGTGGCCGGCGACGCGGCGCTGGGCGCGGTGATCAAGGACGCCAAGGAACAGCTGCGCGCCTTGCCCGACGGGCTGACCTACGGTCTGCTGCGCTACCTGAACCCCGATGCGGATCTGGCCGGGACCGACCCGGTGATCGGCTTCAACTACCTTGGGCGCCTTGGCGCCCCGGCGGCCTACGCATCCGGTGATGTGTGGCGGTTCAGCCAAGAGGGACTGTCGTTGACGGCCGGGGCGGCGGCGATGCCGATCTCGCTGATGCACACCGTCGAACTCAACGCGGCCACCGTCGACACCGACACCGGCCCTCATCTGAACGCCACCTGGACGTGGGCGCAGTCGGCGCTGGACCGTACCGCGGTCACGCGGATCAGCCGGTTGTGGTTCGACGCTCTGGCCGGGATCTGCGCGCATGTCCGGCGCGGGGGAGGCGGGTTGACGCCGTCGGACATCGCGCCGCTGCGGATGAGCCAGCAGCAGCTCGACGAACTGCACCGGCAGTCCCCGATCGCCGATGTGCTGCCGTTGACGCCCTTACAGCAGGGATTGCTCTACCACGCCAGCGTCGCGAAGTCCTCCGGCGACGACGTGTATGCGGTGCAACTGGACATCGCGTTGAGCGGTCCGCTCGACGCGCACCGTCTGCGCGACGCCGTGCAGACCGTGGTCACCCGCCACCCGCACCTGGCCGCCCGGTTCTGCCCGCAGTTCGAGGAACCGGTGCAGCTGATTCCCGCCGACCCCGTCGCGCCGTGGCGATATGTCGAATTGGACGGCGGCGACGCCGATTTCGGGATCGACGAGCAGATCGAGCGGATCTGCGCCGACGAACGCGCCGCGGTGTGCGACCTCGTCGAGCAGCCACCCTTCCGGGTGGCGCTCATCCGCATCGCACCGGACCGGCACCGGTTCGTGCTGACCAACCACCACATCGTGCTCGACGGCTGGTCGATGCCGATCCTGATGCAGGAGATCTTCGCCGGCTACCACGGCCACCGGCTCCCCGCGGCCTCGCCCTACCGCAGCTTCATGACCTGGCTCGCCGAGCGGGATCACGCTGCGGCACAGGCCGCCTGGCGTGAGCTGTTCGCCGACTTCCAAACACCGATCCTCGTCGGCCCGCCGCAGAAGCTCGGGTTCGCGCGGCGAAGCGTCGAGGTGTTCCGGGTGCCCGCGAAGACCACGCGCGCGATCAGCAAGCTGGCGCGTTCCCACCGCACCACCGTCAACATCGTGTTGCAGGCCGCATGGGCGGTTCTGCTCGCCTCGCTGACCGACCAGCATGATGTCGCGTTCGGCACCGTCGTGTCGGGCCGCCCACCAGAGGTGCTCGGCGCGGAATCGATGGTGGGCCTGCTGATCAACACGGTGCCGGTGCGCGCGACCATCACGCCGCACACCACCGCGTCCGACTTGTTGGATCAGCTGCAGAACGCCCACAACAACACGCTCGACCATCAGCACCTGGCGCTCAGCGACATCCACCGCATCACCGGCCAGGAAAGGCTTTTCGACACCGTCTTCGTGTACGAGAACTATCCGACCGACACGGGCACCCCGCCCGCCGTCGACGGGTTGGCCATCACCGGATTCACCAGCCGGGACTTCTACCACTACCCGCTCTCGGTGCAGGCCGGACCGGGCCGCGAACTCGAGCTACGCGTGCAATTCGACACCGACGTGTTCGACGCGGCGGGCATCGAAGCGCTGATGGAGCGGTTCACGCAGGTGCTGGTCGCGATGTCCGGTCACCCGAACCGCCGGCTCCTGTCGATGGATGTGCTCAACGCCGGCAAGCGGTCCTGGCTCGAAAGGTGGAGCAAGCGGACACTGTTGGCCCAGCCGCCCGCCCCGGCGCCCCCAACCGGTCACGACAACGGCGGCGCCTACAGCGCCCCGTCCACACTGGTCGAGCAGATCCTGGCCGGCATCTACGCCCAGGTGCTCGGCGTTGACCGCGTCGGGGTCGATGAGTCGTTCTTCGAGCTGGGCGGGGACTCGCTTGCGGCCATGCGGGCGGTCGCCGCGATCAACACGGCCCTCGGCACCCATCTCACCGTGCCGACGCTGTTGGAGGCGCCGACCGTACGGCGCTTGAGCCGGCTGTTGGATGCCGACAGCTCGGTCAGCGAAGGCTCCGCGGCCGGCCCCGGCGGCGAACCGGCGTAACCGCCGGCGCGCCACCGTATCCGCGATCACCACAAGAGCGGCACCAGGCGATAGCGCGCCTTCTGCGCGTATTCGCGGTAGCCGTCCAGCTCCTCGCGGAGCAGCTTCTCCTCGTCCTGGATCCGCAGGACGAGCGCTGTCACGCCGGGGATGACGGCGAGCAGCCCCCAGTAGGAGCCGAGCGCGAGCGGGAAGCCGAGGATCGTGATCACGTTGCCGGTGTACATCGGGTGGCGCACCAGCCCGTACAGACCGGTCTCGACGAGCTTCTGATCCGACTCCACCTGAACCGTGGACGCCGCGAAACTGTTCTGAATCACCACCAGGCTGGTCACCCCCAGCCCGATCGCCACCAGGACGTCACCGGCCACGCTGACCGCCGCCGGGACCGAGGACCAACCGAACCGATGGTCGAGGGTGCTCACGAGGACCATCGCCGCCAGCGACGCGTACCAGCCGGCGATGAGCAGCTTCTGCACGGTGCGGGTCTCGGCCACCGGCCCGGCACGTTTGCGCCGTTGCAGCGCTTGCGGATTCGTCCGCAGCAGGTACATGCTGGGCAGCCACGTCGAGAGGGCGAACACCGCCAGGAAAGCCCACGCCTGCCAGTAGTCGAACGTTCCTGCGAGGCCGAACAGCACCAGGCCGAACACCACGATCTCGACAACGCCGAATACCAGCATCCTCAGAACGGCTTTCACACAACCTCCATACCGCTCGCCCACACGTCCGCCGTCGCGGCGCACGGCTAAAACTACCGTCGGTCGCCGAGGACTCGTGCGCGAATGATCGCGCACCGGTCCCGACCAGCCGGCACACCGACGTAGCCGTCCACAGCGAACCCCGATCGATTAACTTGGCGGAAGCGAACCGCGTCGAGGTTGCCGGTTCCTGGATCAGACGTACGAGGGTGCGATGAAATCGTTGGCAGCGGCGCTTGCCGAGCGACTGTCGAGCAGCGACAACTTTCTGGCCGTGCTGGACGACGGGCAGTGGGCTCGCCACCCGTGGCCGGAAGTGCATGCGCGCGCGGAGAACATCGCCGAGTGGCTGCGCAACGACGACATCAGCGCGCTGGGGCTGACCGGGGAACCCACCGTCGAGCTGGTCGCGGCGATCCTGGGCGCGTTTCAGGCCGGCGCCGCGGTCTCGATCGGCCCCGGTCCGGTACGTGGGGCCGACGCGGACCAGTGGGCGCAGCGGACCCTGACCCGGTTTGCCGGCATGGGCATCAGCCACGTCCTCAGCCACGGCGCCCACCTCGAACGGTTGTCCGCCGCCGACGGGCCGCTGGTCATCAAGGACCTCGGCTCCGTTGCACCCGTGCAGCGTTCGACGACGTTCGTCCCACCGGATGATCCGGCGCCGGTGGCCGTCCTGCAGGGCACCGCCGGGTCGACGGGCACCCCGCGGACAGTGCAGCTGTCGCCGGAGGCGGTGCTGGCCAACCTCAGCGGTCTGAATGCCCGCATCGGTGTGACGCCGGCCGACGTCGGCTGTTCCTGGTTGCCGCTGTACCACGACATGGGATTGAGCTTCCTGCTCGCCGGCGCGCTCGCCGGCACCGACGTGTGGCAGGCGCCGACCGCGGCGTTCCAGGCTTCGCCGTTTCGGTGGTTGAGCTGGCTCACCGAAAGCCGGGCCACCATCACCGCGGCCCCGAACATGGCCTACGGGCTGATCGGGAAATATTCGCGGCGCGTCACCGACGTGGACCTGAGCAGCGTGCGTTTCGCGCTGAACGGCGGCGAACCCGTCGACTGCGGTCTCACCGCGCGGTTCGCCGACGAGATGGCCGGTTTCGGATTCGACGCCGGCGCGCTGGCCCCGTCGTACGGGCTGGCCGAAGCCACCTGTGCGGTAACGGTTCCCGAACCCGGCCGGGGCCTGATCGTCGACGACGCCGGTCACGCGGTGCTCGGCGAGCCGATCGGAGGCATGTCGGTGCGCATCGAGCCGGCCGAAGACGGGTCCGACGCCGGCGAGGTCATGATTCGCGGCACGTCGATGATGACGGGCTATCGCGGCGGGGAACCGCTGGGCGCCGACGAATGGTTCGCCACAGGCGATCTGGGCTACCTGGTCGACGGCGGCCTGGTGGTGTGCGGGCGCGCCAAGGAACTGATCACCGTCGCAGGCCGGAACGTCTTTCCCGCCGAAGTCGAGCAGGTGGCCGCGACAGTGCCCGGGGTGCGTGAGGGCGCCGTCGTCGCCGTCGGTGTCGGCGAACGCTCCGTGCGTCCCGGGGTGGTGATCGTCGCGGAGTTCCGGGGCCCCGATGAGGCCCACGCCCGCACCGAGGTCGTCAAACGCGTCGCGTCCGACTGCGGCATCGTCCCGTCCGACGTGACCTTCGTCCGACCCGGCACGCTGCCGAGGACGACGTCGGGCAAGCTGCGCCGCCTGGAGGTCAAACGCGAGGTCGCGGCCAAGCGCGGCGACTGAGCCTGCGCTGGGTTCGCCGAGCCTGCGCACAGATCGCGTTTTCGGCGAATCCGGCGATCTGTGCGCAGTTTCGGCGGAAGTGTCGCGCGAAGGACCGCGGGTCAGCGCACCTTCACGACGACCTTGCCCTTGGCTGATCGGTCCTCCAGCGCCGCGATCGCCTCCGCGGCGCGCTCAAACGGATACACCACCGGTTCGGGGGCAGGCACCCGGCCGGACGCCAGCAACGGTTCGAGCTCGGCCCACTGTTCGACGAGGTAGTTGGGGTGGGTGAAAGTCCATGCGCCCCAACCGACTCCGACCACATCGAGGTTGTTGAGCAGCAGCCGGTTCACCTTCACGGTCGGAATCTCCCCGCCGGTGAACCCGATGACCAGTAGCCGCCCGCCGGGAGCCAGCGAGCGCAGCGAGTCGGTGAACCGGTCACCGCCGACCGGGTCGACGACGATGTCCACACCGCGTCCGCCCGTCAGCTCCTTGGCCGCGTCCTTGAACCCCTCGGCGAGCACCACATCGGTCGCCCCGGCCGCCCTGGCCACCTCGATCTTGTCCTCGGTGCTGACCACCGCGATCACCCGCGAGGCGCCCCACGCCGGTGCCAGCCGCAGCGTCGAGGTGCCGATGCCGCCGGCCGCCCCGTGCACCAGCACCGTCTCGCCCTCGGCGAGCCGGCCCCGCGTCCGAAGGCCGTGGTGCATGGTCAGGTCGTTGAACAGCAGGCCGGCGCCGGCCTCGAACGACACATTGTCGGGCAGCTTGAAAACCCGCTCGGCCGGCAGGGCGACGACTTCGGCCATCGCGCCGCAGACCATGGTCAGCCCGGCGACCCGGTCACCGGCCGCCACGTGGGCGTCGGCGGGGGCGCTGCGCACGACGCCCGCGACCTCACCGCCCGGGGTGTAGGGCAGGTCCGGCTTGTACTGATAGAGCCCGCGGGACTGCAGCACGTCGGGAAACGCGACGCCGGCCGCGTACACGTCGATGACGACGGCGTCCTTGCCGTCCGGCTCGTCGACCTCGACGAGCTTGGCGGCCTGCGGCCCGTCCAGGCTGGCTATCTGTATCGCGCGCATGGCGCCCATTTAACCTCGTCGTCCACCTCGCCAGCCGCGGCGCCGTCCGTCGGGCGTGCCGGTGGCCCCGGCGGGCGGGACGGGAAGATAAGCTAACTTATGCGGCAACGTTGCCCAGTCCGATCGGAGAGCTGATGAGACGTGGTCAAACCGCCGGCAGGCGGGTTCCGGCCTTCGCCCCCGTCCAGGAACTGCCGTCGGGTCGGCCCGTGGACGTGCGATCGGCGGACGGCACCCGACTGCACGCCGAGGTCTTCGGTCCCGACGACGGACACCCGATCGTGCTCGCGCACGGCATCACCTGCGCCATCCGCGTATGGGCACACCAGATCACCGACCTGTCCCGCGACTACCGGGTGATCGCCTACGACCACCGCGGCCACGGCCGCAGCGGAGTTCCGCCGCGCCGCGACGGCTACAGCCTCGACCACTTGGCGGCCGACCTCGACGCGGTGCTCGAGGCCACGGTGTCTGACGGCGAACGTGCGGTCGTCGCGGGCCACTCGATGGGTGGCATCGCGATCACCTCGTGGGCCGAGCGCCACCCCGACCGGGTACCCGACCGCGCCGCCGCCGTCGCGCTCATCAACACCACCACCGGTGACCTGCTGCGTGACGTGCAGCTCCTTCCGGTGCCCCCGCCGTTGGCGGGTGCGCGGGTGCGCGCGGCGGGAACGCTGCTCAAGACGTTCGGCGCGACGCCGGTGCCGCGCGCCATCTACGGCGCGAACCAGCGTTTCCTGTCGATGCTGGCGGTCGGCCGCGATGCCGACCCCGCGATTGCGGCGTTCGTGCACGAGCTGTTCGCCTCCACGCCTCCCGCCGGACGCGGCGGCTGGGCGCGCACGCTCGTCGACCACCTGGGACCGCAGCACATCGGGCTCAACAACCTCGTCGTGCCGACGCTGGTGATCGGCAGCGAGAAGGATCGGCTGCTGCCGGTCACGTCGGCTCGTCGCATCGCCAACGAGGTGCCCAACCTCGCCGACTACGTCGAGCTGGCCGGCGGGCACTGCGCGATCCTCGAACGCCCCGACGAGGTCAACAAACACCTGCGCCTGCTGGCTGAGTCGGTCCGCCCGGCCCGCCGGGCTGAGTCGGTCCGCCCGGCCCGCCGGGCCACCTCCTAGGCCGCCGTCAGCGTGCGGTGCACCTCCTCTGCGGCGCGCTGACCCGATCGCACCGCCCCGTCCAGGAACCCGGTCCACTCGTCGGCCGTCTCGGTGCCCGCCCAGAAGATGTTGTCGACCGGCTTGCGCAGCCACGGGCCGTACGTCGTCCATGACCCGGTCGGCACCGCCGCCGTTGGCCCGCCGGGAGCGAATTCCTCTGCGCTCCAACGGTGATCGAGGTAATCGATCGGGTTGGCCGCCGCGTCGCCGAACAACCTCGTGAATCCGGCCACCGCGCGCTCTCGGCGTTGCGCGGCCGGCAGCGCGTCAAACGATCGGGCATCGGTGAACCCCAACAGGATTCCCGGGCCGTCGTCGCTCGGGCTCACGTCGAACGTGATGAAGACCGGGCCTTCGTCGGACAGCGCCTCACCCGAGCAACCGTCGGCCCGCCAGAACGGCGTTTCGTAGGCCACATAGGCCTTGCTGAGATTGCCTTGGGGCCAATGGTTCACCAGCTTCTCCTGCTCGGGCGGGAGCTCGGGGAGGAACTCGATGCCGGCTCGGTGCGCGGGCGGGACCGCCACCACGACCGCTTTCGCCGTGACGTCACTGCGGTCGGAGCCCACGGTCAGCGTGCCGTCGCGGTGACGCTCGACGCGCCGCACCACGGCGTTCAGCACCACCCGCGAACCCAGTTCGTCGGCCATCCGCAGCGCGATCTGCTGGGTGCCGCCCGGGAAGCGGTCCTGCTGGGCGCCGCCCTCGACGTCGAGCATGCGACCGATGCCGCCGGCGGCCTTGACGTAGCGCACGGCGTGCAACATCGAGACCTCGTCGGGTTCGGCGCCCCACGTCACCCGCGACATGATCGCCATCAGATCCCGGGTGGACGCGCTCGCATGGACGTAGCGCAGCCACTCGTCGAGGGTCTTGGAGTCCAGGATGTCGGCGATGGGCGAGGCCCACGGTTCCTCGACCGGCACCCGGCGGCAGACGCGGTCGAACCGCCAGTGGATGCGGGACACGTCGAGCAGCTCGATGATCGACAGCCGCGGGATCGTGCTGCGGTACGACCGCACCCGGCCGCGCCAGTGGATCAGGTTCTTGCCGCGCACGTACGTCGGCTCGGTCGGGCAGCCGAGTTCTCTGGCGAGTGCGACGACGGCGTCCTGGGTCGGGCCGACGAACGTCGCACCGAGATCCACGGGGACACCGGCGATCGTCGCGGTCATCGACCGCCCCCCGACGCGGTCGCGGCCCTCCAGAACCAGCACGTCGTGACCGAGTCGCGTGAGCTCGCGGGCCGCGGTCAGGCCCGCGAACCCGGCGCCGACGACCACCACATCGGCCGCGGCGGGCAGGGCAGGCATAGTCACCCGATTAGGCTCTCACGCCGTGAAGGTCATGACAGCGCTGTTCGGCCCAACAGATGCAATCGAGCGGGCCACGGCCCTGCGGGAGGCCGGAGCCAGCGGTGTCTTCACGTTCGAGGGGCCACACGACGTGTTCGCGCCGTTGACGCTGGCGTCCACGGTGCCCGGTCTGGACCTGATGACCAACGTGGCGATCGCGTTCCCGCGCAACCCCATTCAGCTCGCCCACCAGGCCAACGACATGCAGCTGCTGGCACAGGGCCGCTTCATCCTCGGCCTGGGCACCCAGGTGCGGGCCCAGGTCGAGAAACGCTACGGCGCCGCCTTCGACCGGCCGGTGGCGCGGATGAAGGAGATGGTCGGGGCGCTGCGGGCGGTGTTCGCCGCCTGGAGCACCGGCGGCCGACTGGACTTTCGCGGGGAGTTCTACCGGCACACCCTGATGACGCCGACCTTCGACCCGGGTCCCAACCCGTACGGCCCGCCGCCGATCTATCTGGGCGCGCTGGGCCCGCGGTTGACCCGGGCCACCGCCGAGGTCGCCGACGGCCTGCTGGTGATGCCGTTCGGCTCGAAGCGCTTCCTGCACGAGGTGACCATGCCTGCGGTGCGTGACGGGCTGGCGGCGGCCGGGCGCCGCGCAGAGGACTTCGCCGTCGTCCCGGAGATCATCGTGTCGGTGGGCGGCGACGACCACGCGGCGGCGCGTCGGCTGCTGGCGTTCTACGGATCCACCCCGGCGTACCGCCCGGTACTGGAGACGCACGGCTGGGGCGAGTTGCAGCCGGAGCTCAACGCGCTGTCCAAGCAGGGCCGGTGGCAGGAGATGGGGGCGCTGATCGACGACGAGATGCTGCACACCATCGTCGCCTGTGGCAGCCCGGCGCAGATCGCCGCGCACATCCGCGACCGCGTGGACGGCGCATCGGATCGCGTCTGCCTCTACCAGCCGGGACCCATCGCGACCTCGGCGTTGGCCGAGATCGTCGACGCGCTGGGGTGCTGACACATATCGTGGTACTCAGCAGGACCAAGGGAGGTTGCGATGAGTGGTAATGGGCGCTCGAGCGATGGGCAGGCCGCCGGCGAACCGACTGATTACTCCGACGTGCTGATCATCGGCGCGGGTATCTCGGGGATCGGCGCGGCGTACCGCGTGCAGGAGAAGAACCCCAACACCTCCTACACCGTGCTGGAACGGCGGGCCCGGATCGGCGGGACCTGGGACCTGCACCGGTATCCGGGGATCCGCTCCGACAGCGACATCTTCACGCTGAGCTACCCCTTCGAGCCGTGGACCCGCCCGGAGAACGTCGCCGACGGCCCCGACATCCGCGAATACCTGGTCCAGACCGCCCGAAAGCACGGCATCGACAAGCACATCCAGTTCAACACCCACGTCCTGTCGGCGGATTGGGACTCCACCACCGACACGTGGACGGTGCAGGCCGAGCAGGACGGCAAGCCGAAGACCTTTCGGACGCGGTTCCTGTTCTTCGGCACCGGCTATTACGACTACGACGAGCCGTACCGGCCGGACTTCCCCGGTCTCGAGGAGTTCTCCGGAGAGGTGGTGCATCCGCAGCACTGGCCGGAGTCGCTGGACTACGAGGGTAAGCGGGTCGTCGTCATCGGCAGCGGCGCAACGGCGGTCAGCATGATCCCGTCGCTGACCGAGAAGGCCGGCCACGTCACCATGCTGCAGCGCTCACCGACCTACATGTTGTCGACCCAGCGCATCAACCCCATCGTGCAGGCGATCCGCAAGGTGCTGCCAGGCCGGCTCGGGTACCACGTCGCCCGGTTCTACAACACGTTGTTCACGGTCTTCATCTACGGCTTCGCCCGGGTGGCGCCGAAGCTCAGCAGGCGTTTCATCCGGACCAAGGCCATCCAGAACCTGCCCAAGGGCTATCCGGTCGACGTGCACTTCAACCCCCGCTACGACCCGTGGGACCAACGGTTGTGCGCCATGCTGGACAACGACTTCTACCAGGCGATCGGTGACGGGCGCCTGGACGTGGTGACCGATCACATCGACCACATCGACGCCAAGGGCATCGTGCTGCGGTCGGGGGAGCGCATCGACGCCGACGTGATCATCACCGCGACGGGCATCCAGCTGCAGGCGCTCGGCGGGGTCGCGTTGAGCATCGACGGCGAGGAGTTCAAGCCGCAGGACCGGTTCGTCTACAAGGAACACATGCTCGAGGACGTGCCGAACCTGGCCTGGTGCGTGGGCTACATCAACGCCTCGTGGACGCTGCGCGCGGACCTGACCGCCCGTGCGTTCGCCAAGCTGATCTCCTACATGGACACGCATGGCTACACCCACGCCTATCCGCACCTGGGTGAGCGCCCGATGGGTGAGAAGCCGGCGTGGAACATCAACGCCGGCTATGTGCAGCGCGCGGCCCACGTGTTACCGAAGTCCGGCACCGAACGGCCCTGGAACGTACGGCACAACTACGTGCTGGACGCTATCGATCACCGCTTCGACCGCATCGAGGAGTCGATGGTGTTCGGCCGGGTCAGCGTCCCACAGGCGACGGCGAGCTGAGCAGGCGTCATCGCCTGGGCGCCGAAATAGCATTCCAGGCTGCTCAGGCGCCGGTTTTACGACCCGGAATGCTATTTCGCGAGGTGTTTACGGGGCGACGGTGAACCAGTCGGCGAAGCCCGACGGGTCGTGGCGGCCCAGCGCGCCGTGCTCGAACAGCCCCCATCCCTCCGCCGACTTGCCGCCTTCGGTGCACACCGCGCGGCCGACATGGTCGATGACGCCGAACATGCTGCGGCCGTTGACCGACGGGTCGGCCATGTCGTAGGTGAGCCGCTCGGTGAACTTCTCGCCCTTCCACATGCCGTGCAGCCAGTCCGAATCGCCGCCGTACCCGCCGCCGATGTGGATGGGCACGGCCAGCTTCGACTCGACCTCGAACACGACCGGATCTCCCTGCGGCGTGGTGGCTTCGATGGTGGCGCCGTGGGGAATTCGCGTTCCAGACGTGTAGTGGATCTTCACCCGCGGCCAGCCGAGCTGTTCGACCCGGCCGTCACGCCACACCCGTGTGCAGTCGTTGAGGCTGCGGAAGCCGGACGGCTCCTCCTGAATGATCAGCACGATGCCGAAGTCGTCGAACGCCATCGGCACATAGAGCCACCACATGCCCTCGAACGGGGGGTCTGCCGGGCGCCCGGGGGGCTCGGGTTCGCCGATCGGGCGGATGCCCCACGAGCGGTCGCGGGTGCCGATCCACGTCGAGGGGTCGACGGTGATCTCCTCGCCGTCGATCGCGATGACCCCGCTCCACCGGCCGACCTGGGCGAACCGCTGTGCATCCAGCGTGATCCTGGTGCCGGTGCGCAGCACGTGCCGCTGTTCCTGCACGACGGGGAACAGACCCTCCCACGTCAGGTCGACGGCGATGCCCTCGGTCTCCTCGAGTACCACCCGCAGCTTGTTGAGTGGCTCGGCGACCTCGACGCGGTAGCCCATCACGTGCTGGTTGAGCCGGTCGGAGTCGATGCCGTCGGACAGGTGCACCGCGGTCTGGGTGTCGGCGCGCCGCACCAGAACGAAGGCGTCCTTCACCCCGAGGTTGGGGTAGTAGCCGATACCGGTGATCAGGAAGATGTCGCCGGTGCGGTCGTGGGCGTTGAGGTAGGAGCGGTCGTAGAAGTTGCGGTCCGAGGACCCCGGCCAGGCGATCGGCTGCGGGATCTGGTGGACGGGAAACTCGTCGATGGGTCCGAGCATCAGGCCTCTTTCTCTATGAGCCGCTTGAGCAACGACCCGTGATAGAACAGCGATTCGACGTCCTCGGGTTGTTCGATCTCGCCGAAGCGCACACGCCGGGCGCTGGTCCGCATGAACACACACGCCCAGATGACCCCGGAGTACACGTAAAACCAGTGCAGGTCACCGAGTTCGACGCCGGTGCGCGCCGTGTAGGTCGCCTTGACGTCCTCCTCCCGCATGAAGTCGGGCATGCCGGGCAATCCACCCAGGCCCGCCAGCTCTTGAAAAACCATGTGCGCGAAGATCATCCAGGCGGCATCCATCTCGCGCGGCCCCAGCGTGGCCATCTCCCAGTCCAGCACGGCGACGGGCTGGAAGCCGGAGTACAGCACGTTGCCGACGCGGGAGTCACCCCACACCAGCACCGGGTCCTGCGCCGCGGTGTCGGCCGGCCAGTTGGCCTCCAGCCACTCGAGGGCTTGTTCGACGAGGGCCGAGCGCCCGATGTCGGGGACGGCGAACTCATACCAGGACTTCAGCCAGTTCAGGTTCTGCCGCAACGCGTTGTCGTCGGAACCGTCGGCGAGAAAGCCGAAGGTGTTGTGCGGCTCGGGGATCGAATGCAGTTTGGCCAACACGTCGACGGTGGCGTCCTGTAGTTCCCGTTGCTGTTCGGCGGGGGAGTCGAAGAGCCAGTTGCCGCCGAACGTGTACGGCATGACGTCGGGCGGCACCCGGCCGTCGACGTAGTCCATCAGGAAGAACGGTGTGCCGAGCACGGATCCGGTGTTCTCCAGCCAGCGCACCCGCGGCACCGGCACCTCGGTCTTCTCGGCGACCAACCGGATGACGTCGAACTGGTGATCCATCCGGTAGGACGAGAACACCGGAACGTCCTGGGCGGCCGGCGCGATGCGGGCCACCCACTTCTGCTCCCGGCCATGCCCGCCCTCGTCCCAACGGCCGGTCAGGATGATGGTCTCCGAAGACATGCCGTTGGCGTCGATGCCGCTCTCCACGGTGGTCTGCGGTGTGGCGCCGCCCGGCAGCACGGTCGACAGCCACCGCGACATCACGTCGGGCAAGGTGCTGACGTCTCGGCTGGAATGCTCGAGGCGGCTGACATCTTCGACAGCCGGTTCGGTAGCCATCTGAACCCTTCCTTCGTCGGCCCAAAATACGATACGGTCGGTAGCGTTATGAAAGCAGACCCGTCATCGGTTGACAAGCCCTCTGGCGCGGGCAGGCCCAGGGACCCGCGTATCGACGCTGCCATCTTGCGCGCCACCGCGGATCTACTTGTGGAAATCGGCTATTCGAACCTCACGATGGCCGCCGTCGCCGAGCGTGCGGGCACCACGAAGACCGCGTTGTACCGGCGGTGGTCGAGCAAGGCCGAGCTCGTTCACGAGGCCGCTTTTCCCGCCGCTCCCACGGCGATCGAGACGCCGCCCGGCGACATCACCGCCGACATCCACGCGATGATCGCCGCCGCGCGCGACGTCTTCACCAGCCGCCTGGTGCGCGCTGCCCTACCGGGGCTGATCGCCGACATGGCCGCCGATGCGGAGCTGAACGCCAGGGTGATGGACCGGTTCAGCGAACTGTTCGCCGCGGTTCGGATGCGGTTGTCCGACGCCGTCAAGCGAGGTGAGGTGCGTCCCGACGTCGATCCGGACCGGCTGGTCGAGGTGATCGGCGGCGCCGCGCTGCTTCGTGTGCTGCTGCAACCCGATGAGGCCCTCGGCGACGACTGGGTGGCGCAGACCACGGCCATCCTGGTCCACGGTGTGGTGGCATAGGGCGGTGTCCGCGGTCGAGCCTTTCCCCTCCGATTGGCATACCTGCCTGGTTCTGGTGCCCCACCCCGACGATCCCGAGTACGGCATCGGCGCGGCGGTCGCCAAGTGGACATCGCAGGGCAAGAAAGTCCACTATGCGCTGGCCTGCCGCGGCGAGCGAGGCATCGCGGGGATGGCACCCGAACGGGCCGGGCCGTTGCGCGAGGACGAGCAGCGGCGCTCCGCGGCCATCGTCGGGGTCGAGGACGTGCAGTTCTGGGACTTCCCGGACAGCGATATCCACAACACCCCGGAACTGCGCGCAAAGATCGTCGACACGATCACCGCGGTCAATCCCGACGTTGTGGTCACCATCTACAGCGGGCCGGAGTGGGGGCCTGGTGCGCCGAACCAGCGCGATCACATCGAGTTCGCGAAAGCTGTTGCACAGTCCTACGATTCGCTTTCCAACCCGCCGCGCTGGCTGTTCGAGAACGGGCCGGGCATGACCCACGGCGAAGCCGTCGACGGCTTTCTGGACCACGCCGTCGCCTCGCTGGCCGCCCACGAGAACTACCTGCGCGTGCTCGACCCCGACACACCCGTGGTCGAGCAGGCGCGCAGGCAGGTGGAGATGGCGACCCCGCCGCACTCTGATTTCGGTGGCGCGCCCACGGTCGGCTTCATCCTCAAGCGCCCCACGGCTTGACCGTGAGCGTGCGAGTCTGAGGGCGACACGCCGGCATTTACCCGAAGTTTGCGCACGCTCGCCGGCTTCGCGTGGGCCCACGCCGGCGAACTCAGCGCTCGATCTGCCGCTTGTTGCGCTCGCTCACCGCGCGGAACTGATCGCCCAGCCCCTCGAAGTCGCGATGCTGGGCGAACGCGATCCGCTCCTCGGCGCCCAATGCGGGGTCGATGACGGCCGCCGCCCCGGTCGTGTAGATCTCCTTGAGCCCGCGCATGATCGGGCCCGGCACCTCGGCGATCTGGACCGCCAGTTCGACGGCGCGATCCAGCAGGCGGCCGTGTTCGACGACCTCGGTCACCAACCCGATGCGCTCGGCGCGCGCCGCATCGACCACCTCGCCGGTCATCGACAACCGCCGCGCCATCGCCGAGCCGACCACCTGGGGTAGCCGCGCCGTCATCCCGCCGCCGGGCAGGATGCCGACCCGGGCGTGGGTGTCGGCGAACACCGCGTGCTCCGAGGCGACGAGGAAGTCGCAGCCGAGTGCCATCTCCAGACCGCCGGTGAACGTCGCGCCGTTGATCGCGGCGATGATCGGGGTGCGCATGTTGCCGGTCGCGGCGATACAACTCTGCGACCGGAACTCCTCGAAGTAAGCCAACCCGTCGCGTTGGGCCTCCTTGAGATCCACGCCGGCACAGAACGCCGGGTCGGCGCCGGTCAGGACCACGACGCGGACGTCGTCGTCGGCATCTGCCCGCGTAAAGGCCTCGTAGAGGGCGCGGACCAGGTCGCGGCTCAGCGCATTGCGGGCAGCGGGCCGGTTCATGGTCAGCACGCGCACCGGGCCGTGGTCGGTGACGAGGACGAGCTCTTCGGCGGTCATTCCATGAACGTAGCGGGCTGGACCTCGACCGCCACCACCCCTTAAACTTCCGTTACGGACCCGTTTCGTAATAGAGGAGGTGGGATGACACGCGCGGACGTCATCGTGGTGGGCGCGGGACCCGCCGGGGTGGCGCTGGCCTGTGGGCTGCTGTCGCAGGGAGTCGCCGTGCGCGTCGTCGACAAGGCGGCCGGCCCGGCGACGACCTCACGGGCCAACTTCCTTCACGCCCGTGGCTCTGAGGTTCTCGACCGGCTCGGCGCGCTCGCCGACCTGCCCCAGCGCTCGGTTCGCGCCATGCGAATCACCGCCTACCTCGCGGGTAAGCCGGTGATGCGGCTACGCTTCGGCGACCCCGGAATGGACACGGCCGCACCGCCGATGGTGATCTCGCAGGCCAAAGTCGAAGCCGCGCTGCGGGACCGGCTGGCCGGAGTCGGCGGAAATATCGAGTGGAACACCCCGCTGGTGAAGCTGCGCCAGCACGACGGCGGCGTGGTTGCCACGCTGGGCACCGGTGAGGAGGTGCGCGCCCCGTGGCTGGTCGGATGCGACGGCGCGAACAGTGCGACGCGGCGTCTCGCCGACATCGGGTTTCCCGGAGTCAAACTCTCCGAACGATTCCTGCTCGCCGACGTCGGGCTGGACTGGAACCTCGATCGCTCGGGTACCTCCGGCTGGATCCATCCCGACGGGATGATCGGCGCGATGCCGATGCCCGATGACATGTGGCGCGTCATCGCCTACGACCCCGGACTATCGGCCGAAAAGCCGACCGATGCCGAGATTCTCGCCCGGCTGGAACGCATGCTGCCCGAGCGCACCGGCCACGACGTGCGGGTCACCGACACCGAGTGGCTGTCGATGTTCCGGGTACACCGAAGGCTCGCCGACACCTATCGGCGCGATCGGGTGCTGATCGCCGGCGACGCCGCCCACACCCACGCACCGTTCGGCGGCCAGGGCATGTTGACCGGACTCGGCGACGTCGAAAACCTCGCCTGGAAGCTGGCTCTCGTGGTCGCCGGGCGCGCCGACACCGCGCTCCTGGACACCTACCAGGCCGAGCGACGCCCGTTGGCCACCGAGGTGCTGCGCGACACCAGCACCGTCACCAAGGTCAACATCGCCCAGGGACCGGTCGGCAGATTCCTGCGCGATCGGCTGATCGTGCCGTTGGTCAACCTGCCGTGGGTGCAGCGCTCCGTCACGTACCGAACCTCACAGCTGTGGGTGAGTTACCGGCGCGGGCCCCTCGCCGAAAAGCGTTTGTGCGCAAGGAAACCACGACCCGGTGACCGGGTCGCCGACATGGCCTGCCGGCGCGCCGCCGACGGCGCACCGACCCGGTTGTACGCCGAACTCGGCGGTCGATGGGCGCTGTTGACGTCCGTTGGCGACGACGCGCTGACCGCGACGGCACACGCCCATCTCGGCGAGCACGTCGTCGAACTGCGCCACGACGACGCGGGCCACGCCGAGGCGATGCTGATCCGGCCCGACGGGCACCTGGCCTGGCGCGGCAGTGCCGGGGAAAAAATGGCCGACTGGCTGCACCGGGCGCTGGGCAGGGGAGACGTGCGGTGACGACGGCGACTCCGGCCCGGGGTCGTCCGCGCGATCCGGCGCTGGACACCGCAATCCTGACCGCGGCACTGGAACTCTTCATCGCACAGGGCATTTCGGCGATGAGCATCGAGCAGGTCGCCAAACGCGCCGGGGTGGGCAAGCCGACCATCTACCGCAGGTGGTCGACGAAGGAGCGGTTGGTCGCCGATGCGATCGAGAACCTAATCGGCGCGGACATCCGCTGGCCGGACGCCGAGGAGATCGCCGCGACGCCGCCGCACCAGCTGGTGAGGCGCAACATCGACGCGGCGGCCCGCACCGCGGCCGACCCGACGTTCCGGGCGCTGGTCGCCCAGATCTACGGTTCGGCCGTCACCCATCCCGTGCTGATGCAGACCTATTGGACCCACTTCATCGTGCCGCGCCGCGAGCTCACGATCGCCATGCTGCGGCGCGCTCAGGCCGACGGCGCCGTGTCACCCGACGCCGACCTCGAGGTCGGCGTCGACATGCTCGCCGGCGCGGTGACATACCGGGTGCTGCAACCGGATCCGCCCGACTTCCGGCAGATGAAGCGCTACCTGACGGCCGCCTACCGCCAGGTCGGGTTGTTGCCCTGATCTGCCGTGGTTGTGCGGTTTCATCCGCGACATGCCGGACACTGCGGATGAGAACGCACAGTGGCGCAGCGGTGCGCTACCTCAGGAATTGGTCGGCGTTGTTGGCGAGGTCCAGCAGCGGCTGTGGCAGGGCGCCGAGCGCGAACGTGACGGCCGCGGTGACCGTGACGACGGCGGTGCTCAGCACGCTGGGAACCACCACCGTCGGCGGGTCCTGGGGCGGCTCGGTGAAGAACATCAACACGATCACCCGCACGTAGAAGTAGGCGGCCACGGCACTGGCGACGACGCCGACGACGACCAGCGGCATCGCTCCGCCCTCGGCGGCCGCCTTGAACACCGCGAACTTGCTGACGAAGCCGCTGGTCAGCGGAATACCGGCGAACGCGAGCAGAAACAGCGAAAAGACCACCGCCACAGCGGGATGACGCCGTCCCAAACCGGCCCACCGCTCCATCGCGGTGTCCTCTTCATCGGCGGAGTCGCGGACCAGCCCCGCCACGGCGAACGCCCCGACCGTGTTGAAACCGTAGGCGAACAAGTAGAACAACGTCGACGACACCCCGGCCTCGTTACCGGCGATCACGCCGGTGAGGATGAAACCGGTATGGGACACCGCCGAATACGCCAGCATGCGTTTGACGTCGGCCTGGGTGATCGCGGCCACCGTGGCCACCACCATGGTGAGGATCGCCACCGCCCACAGCGCCGGTCGCCAGTACTCGTGCAGCTGCGGGAACGCGACGTAGAAGATCCGCAGCATCACGCCGAACGCGGCGATCTTGGTGGCCGCGGCCATGAACGCGGTGACCGGAGTGGGTGCGCCCTGGTAGACGTCGGGAACCCAGGAGTGGAACGGCACCGCCCCGATCTTGAACAGCACGCCGACCAGCAGCAGGGCGATGCCGATCAGCGCCAGCGAGGTCTTGCCCGACCCGGCCTCGGCCACCGCGGCGATGCCGCGCAGGTCCAGCGTGCCCGCGTAGCCGTACAGCATCGCGACGCCGTAGATGAAGAACGCCGACGAAAACGCGCCCAGCAGGAAGTATTTCAGTGCCGCTTCCTGCGACAGCAGGCGACGACGCCGCGCCAGCCCGCACAACAGGTACAGCGGCAGAGACAGCACTTCCAGCGCGACGAACAGGCTCAGCAGATCGTCGGCCGCCGGGAACAGCAGCATGCCGCCGATGGCGAACATCGTCAGCGGGAACACCTCGGTCTGGATGACACCGGCCTTCGTGGCCAGCTGCTCGGCGACGCTGCCCGGCACCGCGGATGCCTGCGGTGTGAAGCCGTCCAGGCCGCGGCCTTCGCCCTCGGCGTTGGCCAGCGCGGGGATGCGGCGTTCGGCGATCACCAGGATGCCCAGCACGCCGACGAGCAGAATGGTGCCTTGCAGGAACAACGCCGGCGCGTCGATGACGACGGCGCCCATCACCGCGGATCTTCCGGCGGTGCCGGCGATGTCGCGCGCCACCAGCACCACCGCCACCAGCGCGGCGATCAGACCGACGAGGCTCAGGGCGAGTTGCAAGGCGTACCGACGTTGCCGCGGCAGCAACGCCTCGACGAGGACACCGGCGATAGCCACCCCGAACACGATGAGCATCGGGGAGACGAGGTCGTATTCGACGACCGGCGGGGAGAGGGTCATGGCGTCGGCCCTTCCGCGATCTGGGGTACCGGATCATGCTGATCGATGGTGGTCAGGGTGTGGGTGACGGCTGGGTTGATCACGTCCAGCGCGGGTTTCGGATAGACGCCCAACACCAGCAGCAGCGCGATGAGCGGTGTGACGACGAGAATTTCGCGTGGCACCAGGTCGCGCAGCCGGTCCTTGCCGGTGACCAACTCGTCAGGCACGGGGCCGGTCATCATCCGCTGGTAGGTCCACAGGATGTAGACGGCGGACAGCACCAGCGCCGACGACGCGAACACCGCCAGCGCGGGGTAGCGGGCGAACGTGCCGATGAGCACCAGGAACTCGCTGATGAACGGAGCCAGCCCGGGCAGCGACAGGGTGGCCAGCCCGGCGACCAGGAAGGTGCCCGCCAGCACCGGCGCCACCTTCTGCACCCCGCCGTAGGCGTTGATCAAGCGAGTGCCCCTGCGCGACACCAGGAATCCGGCGATCAAGAACAGTGCGGCGGTCGAAAGGCCGTGGTTGATCATGTACAGCGTGGAGCCCGACTGGCCCTGGCTGGTCATCACGAAGATGCCGAGGATGATGAACCCGAAGTGGGATATCGACGTGTAGGCGATCAACCGCATCACGTCGGTCTGGCCGATCGCCACGATCGCGCCGTACACGACGCCGATCGCCGCGAGCGTGATGATCAGCGGCCGGAAAACCGTTGAGGAGTCCGGGAACAACTGCAGGCAGTACCTCAGCATGCCGAACGTACCGACCTTGTCCATGACGGCCATCATCAGCACCGCGCTGGCGGGCGTGGCCTGGACGGCGGCGTCGGGCAGCCAGCGGTGGAACGGCCACAGCGGCGCCTTGATCGCGAACGCGAACATGAAGCCGAGGAACAGCAGGTTCATCACCGCCGGGTCGACGACGAATTCGCCGCTCGACACCGCGGCCACGATTTCGCGGAAGTCGAACGTGCCGCCGGCGAACGCGTCGCTCTGTGCGGTGACCACGTACAACCCGATCACCGCGGCGAGCATGATCAGCCCGCCGAACAGGTTGTACAGCAGGAACTTCACGGCTGCGCTGGATCGGTTCTCGCCGCCGAAGCCACCGATGAGGAAGTACATCGGGATCAGCATCGCCTCGAAGAACACGTAGAACAGCAGCACGTCCAGCGAGACGAGCGACATGATCACCATGCCCTCGACCGCCAGCGTCAACGCGAAGTAGGCGTGCGTGGAGCGGCCACCCCATGCGGCGTGGTCGCTGACATCGTTCCAGCCCGCGATCAGCAGCAGCGGCACCAGTACCGCGGCCAACGCGACGATCGCCAACGCGATGCCGTCCAGGCCCAGGATGTAGCCGGTACCGAACGACGGTATCCAGCGGTGGGATTCGACGAACTGGTACTGCTCGCCGCCGGGGTCGAAGCGCACCGCGAGGAAAGCCGTGATGACCAGCACCACGAGCGAGACGGTGAGTGCCAGCCACTTGGCCAGCGCCCGCTGTGCGCTCGGTAGCAGGATCACCACGGCGGCGCCGACGATCGGCACGGCCCACAGCACCGTCAACCAGGGAAACGAGGTCACCATAGCTGCACCGCCAGGATCGCGCCGGCCAGCAGTGCGGCGCCGGCCAGCATTGCCAACGCATAGGAGCGGGCGAACCCGGTCTGCAGCCGCCGCAGGCCCCTCGATGTTCGAGACACCAAGGAGGCGAGCCCTCCTGCCACGCCTTCGATTGCCCCCTCGTCCAGCTTGACCAGCCCCCTGGTGAGCGCCTGCCCCGGCACCATGAAGACCTCTTCGTTGAATGCGTCGCCGCCCAGATCGCTCCGTGCCGCCACGGTCAGCAGCGACCCTGCGGGCGCCTCTTCGGGCACCGGCCGGACGCCGTACATCCGGTAGGCGATCACGATGCCGACCGCCACCACAGCGAGGATGACGGTGGTGACGACCCAGACCGGCGCGATGTGGTGTACTTCGTGTGCTCCGACAACGGGTTCCAGCCAGCGCTCGAGCGTGCCGCCGATCGCGAACGCCGCACCGGATCCGACCGAGCCGATGGCCAGCAGGATCATCGGCCAGGTCATCACCTTCGGCGATTCGTGCGGATGCGCCTCGGGGGCCCAACGTTTCTCACCGAAGAATGTCATCAACATCACCCGTGTCATGTAGAACGCGGTGATGCCCGCACCGAGGATCGCGGCGCCGCCGAGGATCGGACCCTTGACACCGCCGGCGCCGAGCGCCGCCTCGATGATCCCGTCTTTGGAGAAGAACCCGGCCAGCGGCGGCACGCCGATGATCGCGAGGTAGCCCAGCCCGAACGTCGCGAAGGTGATCGGCAGGGCCTTGCGCAGGCCGCCGTAGCGGCGCATGTCGACCTCGTCGTCCATCGCGTGCATCACCGATCCGGCGCCGAGGAACAGCCCGGCCTTGAAGAAGCCGTGGGTCAGCAGGTGCATGATCGCGAACGCGTATCCGACCGGGCCCAGGCCTGCGGCCAGCACCATGTAGCCGATCTGCGACATCGTCGACGCCGCAAGGGCTTTCTTGATGTCGTCCTTCGCGCAACCGATGATCGCGCCGAACAGCAGGGTGACCGCACCGACGATGACGACGGCCAACTGCGCGGTGGGTGACAGCTCGAACACCGGCCCGGAGCGCACGATCAGGTAGACGCCCGCGGTCACCATCGTGGCGGCGTGGATGAGTGCCGACACCGGTGTCGGGCCCTCCATCGCGTCACCGAGCCAGGACTGCAGCGGCACTTGCGCGGACTTCGCGCACGCTCCCAGTAGGAGCAGCAGCCCGATGAACGTCAGGGCGCCGTCGCTCACCTGGGGTGCGGCGGCGAAGACGGCTTCATAAGAGATCGAGCCGATGTGGGCGAACATCGCGAAAATCGCGATGGCCAGGCCCATGTCGCCCACGCGGTTGACCACGAACGCCTTCTTGGCCGCGGTGGCGGCCGAGGGTTTGTGCGCCCAGAAGCCGATCAGCAGGTACGACGCCAGACCGACGCCTTCCCATCCGACGTAGAGCCCGAGATAGTTGTCGGCGAGGACGAGTAACAGCATCGCCGCGAGGAACAGGTTCAGGTAGGCGAAAAACCGTCGGCGGTCGGGATCCTCGGCCATGTAACCGATCGAGTAGACGTGGATCAACGAGCCGACACCGGTGATCAGCAGCACGAAGCACATCGACAGCTGGTCGAGCTGCAGCCCGAAATCGACCTGCAGTTCGGCCACCGGAACCCAGGAGAACAGATGCTCGTGGATCGTGCGGTGTTCGGCGTCGCGGCCGAGCATGTCGGCGAACAACACCGCACCGACCACGAACGACGTGATCGAAGCCGCACAACCCAACAGATGGCCCCAGCTGTTGGTGCGTCGGCCGCCGATCAGGAGGATCGCGGCGCCGACCAACGGGAGGGCGATCGTAAGCCACACCGGAGTTGTCATCGTGCCCTTAGTGTTTCAGCAGATTGGCGTCGTCGACGGAAGCCGAGCGGCGCGTGCGGAAGATGGTCATGATGATCGCGAGGCCAACCACCACTTCGCATGCGGCGACGACCATGGTGAAGAACGCCACCACCTGGCCGTCCAGTTGGCCGTGCATACGCGAGAACGCGACCAGAGCCAGGTTCGCGGCGTTGAGCATCAACTCGACGGACATGAACATGACGATGGCGTTGCGGCGCAGCAGCACTCCGCTGGCGCCGATCGTGAACAACAGCGCCGACAGGTACAGGTAGTTGTCTGGGTTCATGGGTTGCTGTTCCCGCCGTTGACCGAGGTGACGGACCGCTTCTTCAGGATCGGGCTGACCGACAGTTCGGAATCGGACCCGTCGGGCAGGCGTGCGGCGACGTCGACGGCGTTATAGCGCGCGTAGACACCGGGATTGGGCAGCGTGGTCGGGTAACGGCCCGGCTTGAACCGCTCTTCGGCGAGTTCGCGCTGAGTCTTGCGGCGCGCGAACCGTTCCCGGTGCGCCAGCACCATGGCGCCCAGGGCGGCGGTGATGAGCAGCGCGCTGGTCAGTTCGAACGCCCACAGGTAGCGGATGAAGATCAACGCCGCCAGCCCCTCGACGTTGCCGCCGGCATTGGCCTGCCCCAACCCGACGAACCCGCCGGCCGAGACGTTTCCGATTCCGGCGATCATCAGGATGCCGAAGCCGACGCCGAACACGATCGCGGCGACGCGTTGTCCGCGAATGGTTTCCACCAGGGACTCCGAGGAGTCGACACCGATCAGCATCATCACGAACAGGAACAGCATCATCACCGCGCCGGTGTAGACCACCACTTGAACGACGCCGAGGAACAGTGCCCCCTGGGCGATGTAGAACACCGCCAGCACGATCATCGTCATGGCCAGAAACATCGCGGAGTACACCGCTTTGGGCGCGATCACCACGCCAAGGGCGCCGATCAACGCCACAGCGCCGAGCACCCAGAACAGCACCGCCTCCGGGGTGGTCGTGTGGCCGGCGGTCTCGGCGGCCATCGCGGCCACCCACTCGAGCGTCATCGGATGTCCTCGGTGACGGGCTTGATGTTTCCGAGGTAGTAGTCCTCATCGGTGCTGCCCTCGGCCATCGGGTGAGGCGGGGGCAGCATGCCGGGCTCGAGCGGAGCCAGCAGCTTGTCCTTGCCGTAGATCAGGTCGGTGCGGTTGTCGTCGGCCATCTCGTAGTGGTTGGTCATGGTCAGCGCGCGGGTGGGGCAGGCCTCGACGCACAACCCGCAGCCGATGCAGCGCAGGTAGTTGATCTGATAGACGCGGCCGTACCGTTCGCCCGGCGAGTACCGTTCCTCCTCGGTGTTGTCGGCGCCCTCGACGTAGATGGCGTCGGCCGGGCAGGCCCATGCGCACAGTTCGCAGCCGATGCACTTCTCCAGCCCGTCGGGGTAGCGGTTGAGTTGATGTCTGCCGTGATAGCGGGGAGCGACCGGGCCCGGCTTCTCCGGGTACTCCTCGGTGACGGGCTTCTTGAACATCGTCCCGAACGTGACCGCGAAACCCGCTATCGCGTCGAAGAACTTACGCATCGGCTCGCTCCTTGGTCGTTGCGGTCGGTAGCGGCGGGACGGGGAAGACTTCCGGATCCCGCTTCTGTCTGGGCGGTTTGCGAGTTTCCTTGCCGCGCGCGGACCTCCACAGCACGACGAGGATCAGCAGCGCGATGATCGCGCCTGCGGAGAACAGCACCGTCGCCATCTCGTCGACGCCCTGGTTGCGCAGTCCGCGGGCGACGGCGACGATCATGATCCATGCCAGCGAGATGGGGATGAGCACCTTCCAGCCCATCGCCATGAACTGGTCGTAGCGCATCCGCGGCAGGGTGGCGCGCAACCAGAAGTACAGGAACAAGAAACCCCACACCTTGAGGGTGAACCACAGCAGCGGCCACCAGCCGGTGTTGGCGCCGTCCCACATGTTGATCGGCCAGGGTGCGTGCCAGCCGCCGAGGAACAGGGTGGTGGCCAACGCCGACACGGTCGTCATGTTGACGTACTCGGCGAGCATGAACATCGCGAACTTGATCGACGAGTACTCGGTGTGGAATCCGCCGACCAACTCACCCTCGGCCTCGGGCAGGTCGAAGGGCGCTCGGTTGGTCTCACCGACCATCGACGTCACATAGATGACGAACGACGGCAGCAGCAGGAAGATGAACCAGGTCCCGTCCTGGGCGGCGATGATGCCCGAGGTCGACATCGTGCCCGCGTAGATGAACACCGCGACGAAGGACAGCCCCATCGCGATCTCGTACGAGATCACCTGCGCGGTGGAACGCAGGCCGCCCAGCAACGGGTAGGTGGAACCGGACGCCCACCCGGCCAACACGATCCCGTACACACCGATCGAGGTGGCGGCGAGGATGTAGAGCACCGCAACGGGCATGTCCGTGAGCTGAAGCGCTGTGCGGTGCCCGAAGATCGACACTTCGCCGCCCATCGGGATCACCGCGAACGCGATGAACGCCGGGACCGCTGCGATCACCGGTGCCGCCAAGTAGATGAACTTGTCTGCGCCGGCGGGGATCAGGCCTTCTTTGAGCGCCAACTTGACGCCGTCGACCAGCGACTGCAGCAGTCCGCGTGGCCCCACGCGATTCGGGCCGAACCGCATCTGCATGCGGCCCAACAGCTTCCGTTCGATGAGGATCGCCGCGAGGACGGTCAACATCAGGAATGCGAAGATCGCGACCGCCTTGACGACGATCAGCCACCACGGGTCGTTTCCGAACAGTGCCGGATCCGGATGGTTCATTGCAGGCGTCATGATGCAGCCCGTTCTATCGAGACGACGGTTCCCGCCGTCACCCCCAGGCTCTGGTGCACCGCGGAGCCCGCCGAGTTCAACGGCAGCCAGACCACGCGGTCGTCCATGTCGGTGATCGCCAGCGGCAGCGTGATGGCCCCGCGTTCGGTGCGAACCGTCACCAAATCGCCTTCACCGACCCCGATCTCGGCGGCCGTCGCCGCCGACAGCCGCGCGACCGGCTTTCGGGCGGTGCCGGCCAGGTGTGGTTCGCCGTCCTGCAGTCGTCCGGCGTCGAGCAGCATGCGCCAGCTCGCCAACACGGCCTGACCGGTGCCGGGCACGGTCGGCGCCGCGGCAGCCACCTGCGGCGCGGCAGGGCGCGGTCCCGCCCAGATCCCCAGCCGCACCATCTCGTCGCGGCCGTCCGACGGGTTCGACATGTTCAACGCGACCCCGAGTTCGTCGGCCAGGTAGTTCAGCACCCGGGAGTCGGGGATCGCGTTGGTTTCCAACGACGGCTCGAACGGGCGCAGCCGTCCCTCCCAGTTCATGTACGAGCCGGCCTTTTCCACCACGGGTGCGACGGGGAAGACCACGTCGGCGACCGCGGTGACCGCGCTTTCCCGAAGCTCGAGGCTCACCACGAACGGGGCGGCTTCGAGAGCGGCCAGCGCGGCATCGGGGTCCGGGAGGTCGGCGAGTTCCACGCCGCCGATCAGCAGGGCGTCCAAGTCTCCGCTGCGGGCCGCGTCGAGTATCGCCGAGGTGTCACGCCCCGGTGCGCTCGGTAACTCGTCGACATGCCAGACCTCCGCGGTCTCCGCACGCGCGGTCGCATCGTCGACCGGTCGTCCACCGGGCAACAGGTTCGGCAGCGCACCGGCCTCGGCGGCGCCCCGCTCGCCGGCACGCCGTGGTACCCACGCCAGGCGGGCACCGGTCTGCGCCGCCAGTCTGCTTACGGCCGAAAGGGCGCCGGGCGAGGTGGCCAGCCGCTCGCCGGCGAGGATGATCGCCCCCGGCAGCGTCAGCTGTTCGTCGCCCGCCAGGCCGTCGAGTGCGACCGCCTCGCCGCCCGGCGCCGCTCTGACGAGACGTCCGCGCAGCTTGGTCAGGGCGCGGGTGGCGAACGGGGCGACGGAGATCACCCGCAGCCCCTTCTTACGGACGGCCTTTCGCAGCCGCAGGAAGACGATCGGCGATTCCTCTTCGGGTTCGAAGCCGGCCAGCAGCACCGCGGGCGCGTTCTCCAGGTCGGTGTAGGTGACCGTCATCGGATGCCCTGCGACGTGGCTGGCGATGAACTCGGTTTCCTCGGTGCTGTGTGGGCGGGCGCGGAAGTCGATGTCGTTGGTGTCCAGCGCGATCCGGGCGAATTTGGCGTAGGCGTAGGCATCCTCCACCGACACCCTGCCGCCTACGAGCAGGCCCGTGCGGCCGTTGGCCTTCGCCAGGCGGGCACCGGCCACCGCGAGCGACTCCGCCCAGGAGGCCGGCCGCAGCTCGCCGTCCTCGCCGCGGATCAGCGGGCTGGTGATGCGGTCGCCCTGGGTGGCGTAGGTGAAGGCCCAGCGCCCCTTGTCGCAGTTCCATTCCTCGTTGACCTGAGGATCGTCACCGGCCAAGCGGCGCATCACTTTTCCACGCCGGTGATCGGTGCGCTGGGCACATCCGGACGCGCAGTGCTCGCACACGCTGGGACTGGACACCAGGTCGAACGGCCGGGCCCGGAACCGGTACGCCGCGCCGGTGAGCGCGCCGACGGGGCAGATCTGGACGGTGTTGCCGGAGAAATACGATTCGAACGGCTCGCCCGGTGCGATGCCCACCTGTTGCAGCGCACCACGTTCCAGCAGATCGATGAACGGGTCGCCGGCGATCTGATCGGAGAACCGGGTGCAGCGCGCACACATCACGCAACGCTCGCGGTCCAACAGCACCTGCGAGGAGACGTTGATCGGCTTGGGGAAGGTCCGCTTGACATCCTCGAACCGGGTTTCGGGGCGGCCGGCCGACATGGCCTGGTTCTGCAGTGGGCATTCGCCGCCCTTGTCGCACACCGGACAGTCCAGGGGATGGTTGATCAGCAGGAACTCCATGATTCCCTCCTGCGCCTTGTCGGCGATCTCGGAGGTGAACTGGGTGCGGACCACCATGTCGGGTGTGCAGGTGATCGTGCACGACGCCATCGGCTTGCGCTGCCCCTCGACCTCGACCAGGCACTGCCTGCACGCACCGACCGGGTCGAGAAGCGGGTGATCGCAGAACCGCGGAATCTCCACGCCGATCAACTCGGCGGCCCGAATCACCAAGGTGCCCTTCGGAACGCTGACCTCGACGTCGTCGATGGTGAGAGTCACCATTTCGACCGGTGGCTCGGCGTCGGCCGGCCTGTTCTGGGGATCCTCGCGCCTGCTCGCCGGAATGGTCATGCTCCCACCCCCTCGGTGGCCATCAACGTCGAGGCGTGCGGATCGAACGGGCAGCCACCGTCGAGATGAGCGATGTACTCGTCGCGGAAGTACTGAATCGAGGACATGACGGGGGCCGTCGCACCGTCGCCCAACGCGCAGAACGCCCGCCCGAGGATGTTGTCGGAGATATCGAGAAGCTTGTCGAGGTCAGCCGCCGTGCCGGCACCTGTCTCGAGGCGCTCGAAGATCTGGATGTACCAATACGTGCCCTCCCGGCACGGGGTGCACTTACCGCACGATTCATGCGCGTAGAAGTCGCTCCAACGACGAACCGCCCGTACCACGCACGTGGTCTCGTCGAAGATCTGCAGCGCCTTGGTGCCGAGCATGGTGCCGACGCCGGCCATGCCCTCGTAATCCAGTGGCACGTCGAGGTGTTCGTCGGTCAGCAGCGGCGTCGACGAACCGCCCGGCGTCCAGAACTTCAGCTTGTGGCCCCCGCGGATGCCGCCGGCGTAGTCCAGAAGTTCACGCAGCGTGATGCCGAGCGGCGCTTCGTACTGTCCGGGCCTGGCGACGTGCCCGGACAGCGAATACAGCGTGAAGCCAGGAGATTTCTCCGTGCCCATCGACCGGAACCAGTCCACCCCGTTGAGCACGATCGGCGGCACGCTGGCGATCGACTCGACATTGTTGACCACCGTCGGACAGGAGTACAGCCCGGCGACGGCGGGAAACGGCGGACGCAGCCGGGGCTGGCCGCGTCGGCCTTCCAACGAGTCCAACAGCGCGGTCTCCTCACCGCAGATGTAGGCGCCTGCGCCCGCGTGCACGATCAGGTCCAAGTCGAACCCGGAGCCCGCGATGTTCTCGCCGAGGAAGCCCGCCTCATACGCCTCGGCCACCGCGGCGTTGAGCCGCCGCAGCACGGGGGCCACCTCGCCGCGCAGATAGATGAACGCATGACGTGCCCGAATGGCGTACGCGGCGATGATCGCGCCTTCGATCAGGAAGTGCGGCGTCGTCAGCATCAGTGGAATGTCTTTGCAGGTACCGGGTTCCGACTCGTCGGCGTTGACGACGAGGTAGTGGGGCTTTGCGCCGGCGCCGGTGTCGTCCTGCGGAATGAACGACCATTTGGTGCCGGTCGGGAACCCCGCACCGCCGCGGCCCCGCAGACCGGAATCCTTCACGAGCGCGATGACGTCGTCGGGAGACATGGCCAATGCCTTCTCGAGCGCACGGTACCCACCGTGCCGCCGATAGGTGTCCATGGACCACGGCTCCGGTTCGTCCCAGAACCTGCTGAGTACGGGTGTCAGTGCGGTCATGTATGCGAATCCGTTGCGTCTGGGTTGGTTTCAGCGGTGTTCGGCTCGGGTGGCACCGTGGCCGACGGCGCAGGCGCCGGGGCGTCCTGCGTCGCTTCCGCCGCGGCCTTCTGGTCGTCGGGCGCGCCGCCGTCGGATCCCACCGCGGCATCGGGGTCCGGAGCCGTCATGCCGCGCTCGCGCGCCACCCGCAGACCCGCGAGGGTGGCGTCACCGATCCGGTCGCCGCCGGAGCGTGGATCGGGAAGGCCCGCCAGCGTGCGCGCGGTCTCGCGGAACGTGCACAGCGGTGCGCCGCGGGTGGGCTGCGGCGGATTGCCCGCACGCAACCCGTCCACCAGTTCGCGCGCCGAAGCCGGTGTCTGGTTGTCGAAGAACTCCCAATTGACCATCACGACCGGCGCGTAATCGCATGCGGCGTTGCACTCGATGTGCTCCAGCGTGACGCGGCCGTCTTCGGTCGTCCCGCCCGCGTGGACGCCCAGATGGTCCTGCAGCGAGTCCAGAATCGCGTCGCCGCCCATGATCGCGCACAACGTGTTGGTGCATACCCCGACCAGATAGTCGCCGGTCGGGGTGCGCCGATACATCGTGTAAAACGTGGCCACCGCGGTGACTTCGGCGTTGGTCAGCCCTAACTGCTTGGCGCAGAACGCGATACCCGCGTTGGTCAGGCAGCCGTCCTCGGACTGCACCAGGTGCAGCAGCGGCAGCAGGGCCGAGCGCGGGTGCGGATAACGCGCGATGATCTTCTCGGCATCGGTGGAAAGCCGGGCGGTGACGTCTTCCGGATATGACGCGGGGCCGCTTATCGGTGGGCCGGGTTCGTCGGGGCGCTGACCCAGCTCGAAGAAGATGCTCATCGGTCCACCCCGCCCATCACCGGGTCGATCGATGCCACCGCGGTGATCAAGTCGGCGACCATGCCGCCCTCGCACATCGCGGCGACGGCCTGCAGGTTGTTGAACGACGGGTCGCGGTAGTGCACCCGGTAGGGGCGGGTGCCGCCGTCGGACACCATGTGAACTCCGAGCTCGCCGCGGGGCGACTCGATGGCCGAGTACACCTGGCCCGGCGGGACGCGGATCCCTTCGGTGACGAGCTTGAAGTGGTGGATCAGCCCCTCCATCGAATGCCCCATGATTCTTCCGATGTGCTCGGGCGAGTTGCCGAGCCCGTCGGGACCGACCTTCAGGTCGGCCGGCCATGCCAGCTTCTTGTCCTGCAACATCACCGGGCCCGGCTCGAGCTTGTCCAGGCACTGTTCGACGATCTTCAGCGACTCGTGCATCTCGTTGACCCTGATCAGATAGCGACCGTAGGAGTCGCAACCCTCGTCGGTGATGACGTCGAACTCGTAATTCTCATAACCGCAATAGGGTTGGGCCTTTCGCAGATCGTGGGGCAGACCGGTGGACCGCAGGCAGGGTCCGGTGATGCCGAGCGCCATGCACCCGGTCAGATCCAGGTAGCCGATGCCCTGCGTGCGGGCCTTCCAGATGTAGTTCTCGTTGAGCAGGTCTTCGAGGTCCTTCAGCCGTTTCGGCATCAGCTTGAGCAGATCGCGGATCTGGGGGATGGCGTCGTCCGGAAGGTCCATGGCGACCCCTCCGGGACGGATGTAGGCGTGGTTCATCCGCAACCCGCTGACGGCCTCGAAAACGTTCAGCACCAACTCGCGTTCGCGGAAGCCGTAGAACATCGCGCTCATCGCGCCGAGTTCCATACCGCCGGTCGCCAACGCGACCAGATGCGAGGAGATCCGGTTGAGCTCCATCATCATCACCCGGATGACGCTGGCCCGCTCCGGGATCTCATCGGTGACACCGAGCAGCTTCTCGACGGCGAGGCAGTATGCGGTCTCGTTGAAAAACGGTGAGAGATAATCCATCCGGGTCACGAAAGTGACCCCCTGCGTCCAGTTGCGGAACTCCAGGTTCTTCTCGATCCCGGTGTGCAGATAGCCGATTCCGCAGCGGGCCTGAACGATCGTCTCACCCTCGATCTCGAGGATGAGCCGCAGCACGCCGTGCGTGGAGGGGTGCTGCGGCCCCATGTTGACGACGATCCGCTCGTCGGCGTGGGTCGCCGCCTCTCGGGCGGCCTGCACGACCTGGTCCCAATCCTGGCCGCCGACAACGACAACCGGTCCGTCCTCGGATGCGCCCGAGGAGTTAGCACCGCCCTGCTCGGGCGGGGTGGGGGCTGCGCTCATCAGTTGTAGGCCCTCCGCTGATCGGGCGGCGGGATCTCGGCGCCGTGGAACTCCACCGGAATGCCGCCCAACGGGTAGTCCTTGCGTTGCGGGTGCCCGACCCAGTCGTCGGGCATCTCGATGCGGGTCAACGACGGATGGCCATCGAAGATGATCCCGAAGAAGTCGTAGGTCTCGCGTTCGTGCCAGTCCACGGTCGGGTACACGCCGAAGAGCGACGGGATGTGCGGATCGGCGTCCGGTGCGGCGACCTCCAGGTGAATCCGCCGGTTGTGTCTGATCGACATCAGCGGATAGAAGGCGTGCAGTTCGCGGCCGGCGTCGTCGGGGTAGTGCACCCCGCTGACGCCGAGGCACAGCTCGAAGCGCAGTCCGGGGTCGTCGCGCAACGTCTGCGCCACCACGGGTAGCTGGCCGCGGAACACCTCCAGCGTCAGTTGCTCGCGGTACACCACCACCCGCTCGATCGACTCCGCGTAGGTGTCCTCGCCCAGCGCGGCGTGCAGCTTGTCGACGACGTCGTCGAAATACCCGCCGTACGGGCGAGGCGAGCTGCCCGGCAGGGCGACCGGCCGGATCAGGCGCCCGTAGCCCGACGTGTCGCCGGTGTCCCGCACGCCGAACATGCCGCGGCGCACAGCGATGACCTCGGGCTCGTCTGCCGGGGTGCCGTTATTGTTCTCGCTCACCGCAGCAAACCTTTGAGCTCGATGGTCGGGGGGACTGCCAGCGCCGCCCGCTCGGCTTCGCGAATCGCTTCCTCGCGGTTCACGCCGAGCGGCATCTCCTGAATCTTGTCGTGCAGCTTGAGGATCGCGTGCAGCAACATCTCGGGCCGCGGCGGGCAACCGGGAAGGTAGATGTCGACCGGGACGACGTGGTCGACGCCCTGCACGATCGCGTAGTTATTGAACATCCCGCCCGACGACGCACACACCCCCATCGCCAGCACCCACTTCGGCTCGACCATCTGGTCGTAGATCTGGCGCAGCACCGGAGCCATCTTCTGGCTGACCCGACCTGCGACGATCATCAGATCGGCCTGGCGCGGTGTCGCGGAGAACCGCTCCATGCCGAACCTCGAGATGTCGAACCGCGGGCCCGCCGTGGCCATCATCTCGATGGCGCAGCAGGCCAGGCCGAAGGTCGCGGGCCACAACGAGCCCTTGCGGATGTAGCCGGCCACCGTCTCAACGGTGGACAGCAGGATCCCGGAGGGCAGCTTTTCCTCTAGTCCCATGTCAGGCCTCCTCGCCGCCACACGTAGGCGTAGGCCACGAACACCGTCGCCATGAACAGAAGCATCTCCACCAGTGCAAACAGCCCCAGGCTGTCGAACGCCACCGCCCACGGGTACAGGAACACGATCTCGATGTCGAAGATGATGAACAGCATCGCGGTCAGGTAGTACTTGATCGGAAACCGCTGACCGATGCCGTGACGTGACAGGTCCTCCGGCGGCAGCGGCTCGATGCCGCACTCGTAGGCCTCGAGTTTCGACCGGTTGTAGCGCCGGGGGCCGACCGCCAAAGCGATGCCTACCGAGCCGACCGCGAACGCAGCCGCTATGGCGCCAAGCACCAGGATCGGCGTGTACAAATCCATACCGCGAATTCGCTCCCTCGTGGGCTGTCGATGTGAGCTTACCCACACCCTAGCGGGCTTTGCGATCGGTGCCACGCGTTTTGGTTAGTATCGCTATTGGCCGTGTCTGGCTATGCCGTCGTGCCCTGAATCGGCAAGCGAGACAGGATATTTCGGCATTTCGAGCTACGGCACCGGGGTGCGCAGCAGCGACACCACGGCGTCGCCCAAGCGGATCGGATCGATCGGGTGGGGAACCGCGGCCTCCGCGCGCGACCACCGGGCCAGCCAGGCGTCGTCGGCGCGCCCAGTCAGCACCAGGATCGGTGGGCAGTCGTCGATCTCGTCCTTGAGCTGCTTGGCGATTCCCATGCCGCCGACCGGGGCGGCCTCCCCGTCCAGGATCACGAGGTCGAACCCACCCTGGTCCATGTGCCGGATCACCATCGGGCCGGTGGCCACCTCGACGTAGGTCAACTCGGGCAGGTCGGGGTGTACCCGCTTGCCGAGTGCCAGCTTGACCTGCTCCCTGACCCGAGGATTGTCGCTGTAAACCAGGATCCGCAACGGACGCGATGACTCGACCATGCGCCGATGGTACGGCTAGCGCACGCGCCGGAACACGATGTCGCCCGAGATCGTCGCCATGTCAACGATCATGCCCAGCAGATTGCCGTCGACGCCGAACTCCTGGCGATCGACGCGGGACTCGGTGACCAGCCGCGCCGTCCCGTCGTCGAACACCGCGACCTGTGCGGTCAGCGGCAGCGGCTTGGAGGTGCCTTTGATCGTCAGCTGGCCCGCCAGCTCGACGGTGTCGGCCCTGGTCGCGGTCAGCCCGTTGACCTCCACGGTGATGTCGGGGAACTTCTCCGCGTCGAAGAAGTCGGCCGAGTGCAGATGCCTGTCCCGCCTGCCGATCCCGGTGCGCAGCGACGCGGCCTTGATGACGACGCGACCGAAAACCGTTGGCCCGCCGGTGAGTTGCGCTTCACCGCTCAGCTCGGTGAACCGGCCCTTGACGGGCACCAGTCCCCACATCGACTTGACGTTGACCGCGACGGTGGACTTGTCGGGCACCAGGCGCCATTCGCCGAGCGACGCCGGGTCGTTGAGAAACTCCGAAACGTCTGTCATGTCACCTTCTCCGAGGTTTGCGAGGGGTTCAGCAGCGGGGTGATCTCCGCCGGGTCGAAGTACTCGTCGATCCGGTCGATCAGCCCGTCGGCGTTCACCTTGACCACGATGCAGACGCGCATGGCGATCGACTTCCCGTTGCGGCCGTCGGCGTGCAGGACGTGCTGCTGCACGAACCCACCGTCGAACAGCGTGCGCTCGAGGATCTCGTAGCGACGGTCCGTCGTGGTGTCCATGAACCAGGTGATGACCCGCAGCGCCCGGTCTTTGTCCCGGTCGCGGTCGGCAACCTTCCAGACCACCACGTCATCGCTCCACAGCCGCTCCACAGTGGCGATGTCGCCCTTCTCGATGGCGGCGAACAGGCGATCAGCGACGGCGGAGATCACGCCGGAGGCGACGGTCATACCCGGTCCTCTCTTGACCTCAAGTTCCGTTGAGGTAGAACACTCGGCTGCATGGATACGACACCAACCTTGTCCCTATTCGAAGACATCTACAAGTCCCGGACCGCGCCGTGGGTGATCGGCGAGCCCCAGCCGGCGGTCGTCGAGCTGGAGCGGGCCGGCCTGATCCGCGGCAAGGTGCTCGACGTCGGCTGCGGCACCGGCGAGCACACGATCTTGCTGTCGCGCCTGGGCTATGACGTGGTGGGCGTGGACTACTCGCCGCACGCGATCGCACAGGCCCGCGAGAACGCGTCGGCGCGCGGGGTCGAGGCCCGGTTCGAGGTCGCCGACGCGATGGCGCTGGGCACCGAACCGGTCTACGACACCGTCCTCGACAGCGCGCTGTTCCACATCTTCGACGACACCGACCGCCCGCGGTATGTGCGCAGCGTGTATTCGGTGTGTCTGCCGGGCGGGCTGGTCCATGTGCTGGCGTTGTCCGACAAGGGCCGCGGGTTCGGCCCGCAGGTCAGCGAGCGCGAGATCCGGGAGTCGTTCGGTGCCGGATGGACGCTCGAAGCGCTGGAGGAGACGACGTATCGCGGCGTCGTGCAGGAGGCGCACGCCGAGGCGATCGGCCTGCCGGTCGGCACCCGGGTCGACGAGCCGGCCTGGCTGGTTCGGGCGCGTCGGCTCTGAGCGATTTGTGTGCGTTTACGCGCGCTCACCGCGCCTGAACGCACACAAATCACCCGTCGGCGTAGCCGGGGTGGTCGATCGCCAGCCGATGACGCACCACGGTGCGCAGCGCCGACAGCACCTCGTCGGGCCGGTCGTCGAGCTCGCCGGCGCGGATCGCGGCCGCCAGCTCGCGCTCGTCGCGATACCCCAGCCTCGTGAGCGCCTCGCCGACTTCGGTGGCCGTCTCGTCGAGCAGTTCGCGTTCGACGATGCGCAGCACGTTGGCGGCGACGCGGGCGTGGAAGTTGACCTGCGCGGCGTCGGCGGTGTGCTCGGTCGGCGCCGTCGCGGCCCGCACGTCGTTCTCGAGGAACTCGGCCACCGCCGCGACGAGTTCGGCTGCGGTGGGCCGCCCGTGGTAGCCGGTCATCTGGGACCACCTCCGGCCAGCAGATCCAGTACATCCCATTCGGTTTCGCTGACCCGGCGACCGATCGCGGCCAGCTCCACCGACCTGGTCTGGCCGGACAGGTGCCGCTCGGCCTGGTACCGGCAGATCACCCCCCAGCGCAACGTCGCGACGGTCAGCCACCACCGGAACACGTCGCGGTCCAGCGTGATGTCGGCCGCGGCCTCGTATGCGGCCAGGAACGTCTCCACGCTGCCGAGCCCACCCGCGCCACGCTCTTCAGGGGCGCCGAAACGCCACGCCCGGATGCAGAACCACGCGAGGTCCTCGTACACCTCGCCGAGGTGCACCAGCTCCCAGTCCAGCACCGCCGCCAGACCGTCGTCGTCGACGATGAGATTGCCCATCCGGAAGTCGCCGTGCACCAGGACCTGGGGCGACGGCGGCGGACGGTGCGCCTGCAGCCGGCGAAACGCCCACTCGAACGGGGCGGTGGTGTCGCCCATCTCGTCGAGCCGGTCGCGCCACTCGGCGAGTTGGTCGGCGGCGGTCAGGCCGACGCCTTCGTGGTCGGCGCGGTGGATCGCGGCCAACGCCCGCGCACACTGCTGTAACAACCGGCTGCGGCCGGCGTCGTCGAGCGCGCGGTGAATCCTGCGCACCAGCGTCTCACCGGCGATCGCGTCGCAGATCAGATACGGATTTCCCAGCGCCGCAGGTGAACTGTCGGCGGCAAGGATGCGGGGGACAGGTGCGCCTGCGGCCGCCGCGCGCTGTTGCACGGTGGCCTCCAGCTCCATGCTGGCGTGCACGTCGTCGGGTGGGCCGGTGCGCAGGATGAGCGCCGACCGGGCGTCGGTGACCGCGTCGAACGCCCACGTGGTGCGGCTGGCACCGCCGGTGAGCCTGCGCAGGTTCTCCACGACGACGCCCGCGCCGAGCACCGGCTCGAGCACCTCGGCCAGCGCGGCGGTCAGCTTCTCGCTCAACGCTTACCGAATCCGAACATCCGCTGCGCCACCCGCCTGATCTGAATCTCCTCGGCGCCCTCGGTGATGCGGTAGCGGCGATGATGGCGGTAGATGTGCTCGAACGGCTCGTGCCGGCTGTAACCGACTCCGCCGAACACCTGCATCGCGCGGTCGGCGGCCTCGCACACCAGCCGGTTGGCGCGGTAGTTGGCCATCGACACCTTGTCGGACACCTCCATGTGATGGTTGCGGTCCAACTCCGTGGCGGCGTAGCGGACCAGCAGCCGCACCATCTGCGCCTCGGTCTGCAGTTCGACCAGTGGCCATTGCACCGCCTGATTCACCGAGAGCGGCTTGCCGAACACCGAGCGCTCGTTCGCGTAGGCCACCGCGCGGTCGATGCAGTACTGCGCGGCGCCCAGGCTGCTGGCGGCTTGGCGAATCCTGTTCTCGTGCAAAAAGGTCTGGCCGACCTCGAGTCCCCGGTCGACTTCGCCGAGGATGGCGTCGGCAGGCACGCGTACGTCCTTGAGCTCGACCTCGCCGTGGTCGGTCGGCATGTTGAACGTCCACCAGTAGTACGGCACGGTGAATCCCGGCGTGTCCGTCGATACGAGAAACGCCGTGATACCGCGCGCCTGACCGTCTTCCCCCGACGTGCGCGCGAAGACCAGATCGTGGGTGGCACGGTGCACGCCGGTGTTGAACCGCTTGGCGCCGTTGATGACCCAGCTGTCGCCGTCGCGGACCGCGCGGGTCTCCAGCCAGGTGGCGTCGGAGCCGTGGTTCGGCTCGGTGAGGCCGAACGCCATCGACCGCTCACCGGTGATCAGCGCCTCGGTCCACTCCTTCTTCTGGTCCTCGGTGCCGAACCGGTCCATCATGATGACCTGCGGGAAGTTCCCGACAATCGACGACTCGTCCTGCAGATCGTTGTGCAGCCCAAGCCCCTTGTGCGCCAGGTGTTCCCGGATGACCGCCATGTCGAGGTTGGAGCCGTCGCGCCCACCGAACCGCGACGGCAGGCCGTAACGCAGCCAGCCCGCCTTGTCGGCGCGGCGACGCATCTCGGAGAGCAGGTCCTCCCACTCACGCCTGGGGATGCCGCCGTTGTCCCAGTCGGTGCGCGCATGCTCGCGGCGATGGTCGAAATACTGGATGTGCTCGCGTTCCAGCGGCTTGATCTCGGCCTCGATGAATGCGTCCATCTCGGCGAGCAGCGTCTGCAAGTGGTCGGGGAGGGCGAAATCCACACTGATTCCTTTCAACTAGGTCGCCGAGCGCGGTTGTCCACCCGGGCGCGGCTAGGAGCCATACAACGTCTTCTTCCAGATCTTGGACAGGGTCGCGATGGCATCCTCGTCACCGATCTCGAGGTCCAGGCCGGACGTGCCGACGAAGACCGTGGTGAAGTTCTCGAACAGCAGCGCGATCGCCGCCGCGGTGTGTTCGGGGTTGAGGTCGGTGCCGTAACCCTGCTCTTGGGCGCGGCGCACGGAGGCGGCGACGACGTCCATGCCGAGGCGGCGAAACTCGTTCTGCACGTGGGCGAACCGCGGCTGGGTGGCGGCGAGTTGGGCGACCGCGATCATGATGCCGATGTTCTGCTTGAACATGTTCCAGTAGCCCGTGACCACCGAGCGGAAGAACGCGTCGTCGTCCGGCGACTCGGGCAGCGCCAGAGTGGAACCCGAAGGGGCGACCACATCGTGGAGGAAGGACTCAGCCAACGTGGCCAACAGGTCTTCCTTGTCGGCGAAGTACCGGTAGAACGCCGCGGGTGACTTGCCTGCCGCCGACGTGATATCGCTCAGCGTGGTGCCGTGAAAGCCGCGTTCGGCGAACAACTTTCGGGCCGCCAGCTCGATGGCCTCACGGGTCTGGCGGCCCTTGGGGCTGAGCGTCGCCGACGGTTCCCTGGGCACGGTCGCCTCAGCTCAGTTTCCGGTCGCCGGCGCGCAGCAGGGAGCTGGGCAGCTCATGGCCGACAACGCGTTGCGCCACCCCGGCGGCGGTGATCGCGGCCGGCAGGTCGACGTCGACGGAAATACCGCTGTCCCGCAACAGATACACGAGATCTTCGGTGGCGATGTTGCCGCTCGCACCGGGCGCGAAGGGGCAGCCGCCGAGCCCGCCGGAGGACGCGTCGAGCCGGGTGACACCGGCGCAGACCGCGGCATAGGCGCTGGCGAGCCCGGCGCCGCGGGTGTTGTGAAAGTGTGCCCCCAGGGGGCGGTCACCGACGGACGGACGAATGCGGTCGATGAGCTCGCTGACGCGCCGCGGCGTGGTGGTGCCGATGGTGTCGGCGATCGCGAGCCGATCGACCCCGGCGTCGGTCGCCGCGGTCACGATGTCGACCACGCGCTGCGGCGGCGTCGGTCCGTCGAACGGACAGTCCCACGCCGTGGCGATGATGACCTCCACCGAGGCCCCGCTGTCGTGGGCGATCGCGACGATCTCGGGGATCAGCGCGGTCGCCTCCGCGGTGCTGCGCCCGACGTTGGCGTGGCTGTGCCCGTCGGCGGCCGACACCACGTACTCGATCGACGACAGGCCCGCGGCGATCGCGCGTTTGGCGCCGTTGGGGCTGGCCACCAGCGCGGAGAACTCGATGCCGGGAAAGTTGTGCAGTTGGCCGGCCAGCTCGGCCGCGTCGGCCAGCGCGGGCACTTTGGTCGGCGACACGAACGCCGTCGCCTCCATCTCGCGCACCCCGGTCGCCGCGACCGCGGCCAGCAGTTCCAGCTTGGCCTCCAACGGGATCGGCGCTTCGATCTGCAGTCCGTCACGCAGGGAGACGTCGCGGATGTCGACGTGTGCAGGTAGCTCGCTCACAGCACTCCTTCCGCCCGCAGCGCGTCGAGTTCGTCGGCCGACTTGCCCAGCAGACCGCGGTAGATCTCGTCGTTGTGCCGGCCGGGGACGGCCGGGCCGGCGCTGCGCACGGTGCCCGGGGTGTCCGAGAGCACCGGCACCACACCGGGCCCCAGCACGGACCGCTCGACCCGCTCGTCCCAGTGCTCGACCAGCATGCCGCGCGCCCGCAGCTGCGGGTCTGAGACCACCTCGGCGACGGTGTTGATGGGGCCGGCGATCACGCCTGCCGCGCTGAGGGTTTCGATGATGTCGTGCGGCTGGCGGTCGGCCGCCCAGTCGCCGATGATCTTGTCCAGCTCGTCCTGGTTGCGGCCGCGGGCCCCGTGGTCGGCGAACCGTTCGTCGGTGGCGAGCTCGGGACGGCCCATGGCCTCGCACAGCCTGCGGAACACGGTGTCCTGGTTGGCGGCGATCACCACCCAGCTGCCGTCGGCGCTGCGGTAGATGTTCGACGGCGCGATGCCCTCCAGCCGGGTTCCCGACGGGCCGCGCACCACGCCGCCGACGTCGTAGTCGGGGATGGTGGATTCCTGCACCGCCAGGCACGCCTCGGTCAGCGCGGCGTCCACGACCTGTCCCTCGCCGGTGACCGTACGGCGGTACAGCGCGGCCAGCGCGCCCTGCGCGGCGAACATGCCCGCCAGGCTGTCACCCAGCGACAGCGCCAGCCGCGGGGGCGGACCGCCCGGGAAACCGTTCATGTGCCGCAGGCCGCTGGCCGCCTCGGCGACCGAGGCGTAGCCGGCCTTGTGCGCCTCGGGTCCGGTCTGCCCGTAGCCGGAGACGCGGACCAGGATGACGCCGCGGTTGCGTTCGCGCAGCACGTCGTAGCCGAGGTTCCATTTCTCCAGCGTGCCGGGCCGGAAGTTCTCCACGACGATGTCGGAGCGCTCCACCAGCTCGAGGAACAGCTCGCGGCCCGCCGCCTTGCGCAGGTCCAGCGTCACCGCCTTCTTGTTGCGGGCGTGCACGGTCCAGAAGAAGCGGTGTCCGTCGAGCTCGGCCTGTCCCCAGGTGCGCAACGGGTCCGGCGCCCCCGGCGGCTCGATCTTGACCACCTCGGCGCCCATGTCGCCGAGCAGGCGCCCGGCGAACGGCCCGGAGATCAGCGTGCCGACCTCGATGACACGGATGCCGTCCAGCGGGCCCGTCACGCTCACTGTGCTGAACCCCGAGTCGCTTCGCTCTTGCCCGCCGATGAGAACCCGTGCCGGTGCAGCCAGTCGGTGACCACGCCGACCGCCTCGCGCAGCTTGTCGCGCTGGTCGGCGCCCGCGTAGTAGTGGTTGGCGCCTGGGATTTCGTGCATCTCCTTGTCATGATGCCCGATCGCCTCGAACAGCCTGCGGGTGTGGCTCGGTGTGCACGCGTCGTCGGCGAGGTTGCCGATCACCAGCGTCGGCACCGCGATGTCGGGTCCGCACTTGACCGCGTCGCCGTTGGCGTCGTCGTAGCTCCACTGCGACAACCAGCTGCGCAGCGTGCAGAACCGGGCCAGGCCGACGGGGGAGTTGTTGACCACCTGCGGGTCGCCCAGGTAGCAGGTGCCGGGCTCGCGTTCGTTGGGGTCGACGGCGGGGTCCAGCCAGCGCGGGTCGGCCATGGTGCCGTGCACGACGAACGCGAACTCGTCGTCGGGCCGCCCAGCCGCCTTGAGCTCGGCCAGTTTCTGCTTGACCCACTTGGTGATTCGGCGGTTGCGCTCGATCTGCGCCTTGCGGTACCGCTCGAGGAACTCCGGCGGGTAGGGCGGTTGGTTGGGGTTGTCCGGGTTGTAGAGGTCCAGCTCGGGATCGCGCTTGGTCGGATCGGACTCGTCGAGGATCGACGCGTCCAGCCACTCGGTCAGGGTGCCGTGGCGGCTGATGTGGGCGGCCAGCAGCATCAGTCCGTCGGCGGGGATCAGCCCCAGCTTGGTCAGGTCCGGGCCGTCGCCGGACGGGCTCGCGGTCACGGTCGGGTTCTGCGCCTGCTGCTGATAGAACACCGACAGCGACCCGCCGCCGCTCCAGCCGGCCAGCACCACCTTGGCGTATCCCAACCGGTTCTTGGCGTCCTTGATGCATTCGCCGAGGTCCTCGACGACCTTCTCCATCAACAATGCCGAGTCGGTGCCGCGGAACCGGCTGTTGCAGTAGATGACGTGATGGCCCGCGCGCGCCAGCCCGTTGATCATCGGCAGGTAGGCCCCGCCGCCGATCGGGTGCATGAACACCAGCACGGTATCTGAGGGCTTGTCCTTCGGCTTGAGCAGATAGCTCTCCAGCACCACTAGCTCGGCCACCCCGCCGTACACATCGCGCACACCCGAAGTGTTCTGGTAGGCAACGAGATACGGGATGCGGTCGTAGTCATACTTGACCGCTTCCCCTGTGGTGGCCGTCATGCGTGCTGCCCCAGGTCGTGGGCGAGCACCTCGGCCGACGGGGTGAGCCGCCGCGTCGTGTCGATCGAGATCACCTTCCAGCCGACGCGGTCCTGTTCGTCGAACTTGCGCCGCGCCCGTTCACGGGCCTTCTCCGGCGCGCCGTGGTGCACGCCCTGCGGCGCGTGGCTGATCAGGCCCGGCGGCATCGGGATGCCGAACAGGTCGCCGCCGTGGAAGAACGAGACCTCGTCGTAGTCGACGTTGCGGTGGTACCACGGCGGCCGCTCGGTGCCGGGCACGGTCTCGGCCGGCCGGGGCAGAAAGTTCATCACCGCAACACCGGTCGCCTGCATGAACAGGTGCACGGTCGGCGGCAGGTGCACGCTCTCGCTGGCGATGACGTTGTAGTCCTCGATGTTGAACGTGAACGGGAAGTTGTCCCCGCGCCAGCCCTCCACGTCGAGCGGATTGTGTTGGTAGAACAGCGAAGTCGGGCCACCCTCGTCGATGAGCCGGACCTCGTACTCGTCCCGCCCGTCATCGTCGATCGCCTGCGGCTCCGGGATCGTCACCTGCGACGGGTCGAACGGGAAGTGCCGACCCAGTGGCCCGGCCGGCGGCACACGGAACTCGTCGGTGGCCTCGATCATGAGCAGGGTGGTCTCCTCGTCGGGCACCTGCCGCCAGGTGGTGGCCTTCGGGATGTAGACCCAGTCGCCGACGCGGTAGCGCAGCGGCCCGAACTCCGTCTCCAGCAGCCCCGCGCCGGCATGCACGAAGGACAACAGGTCACCGTCGACGTGGCGGACGAAGAACGGCATCGGCTCGGTGCGCCTGCTCAGCGATATCCGGCAGTCGGGATTGGAGAACAGCAGCAGCGGCGTGCCCGCGGCGTCGGTGGCGTCGCTGGGCTTGAGTTCGGAGGTCATCACGTCGAGGGGCCGTAGCGGACCGACGGCGCGGTAGGCGGTGGGATCGTGGCGGCGATAGATGTTCGCGGTGCGTCCGACGAATCCGCCGCGACCCAGTTCGTCGTCCTTGAGCCCGTCGAGATCGGCGTGTAACCGCTTGGGGGTGCGGCCTTTTCGGAGGTGAACGAACGACTCCACGGTGAACTCCATCGACGACGGCGGGCGAGAAACTAAAACTGACTTTAGTTTTACTTTCGCTGCCGAGTCAACAGTGCTCAGTCGGTGAGGTCGACCCGCACCGTCAACAGGTTGGTGCCGAACGTGCGCACGCCCATGCTGTTGAACTGCGGCAGCGACCTGAGCCGTTCGTGCGGGTCGTCGTCGGGCATCAGATGCGCAATGCCGTTGTGCCAGCGCCCGTTCAGCCGCACCCGCACGTGGGGGTCGGCCTTGATGTTCTTGATGTACTGCGAGTTCTCGCCGAACTCCGAGACGAACCAGAACTCGTTGCCCACCCGACTGCCGCCCAGCGGGGTGCGGCGCGGCTGGCCCGACTTGCGTCCCTTCGTCTCCAACAGCGTCTGGAACGGCAGCAGCCGCGTCACCCGGTTGGCGACGTTCTTCTGGAAGAGCTTGGTAATGCGGTCGCGCACGTCGTCGGCCATCTGGGTTTCTCCTCACACCATCGCGGTTCTGGGAATCTTCATACCCAGTCTGAGGGCTCCGGCCAGTTCTCGGCTGGTGTCGTAGTCAAACACCACATGCCCGGAGATCACGTCGACGTCGCGCCGAATCCGCTGCAGCGGGTTGTCGACGAAGTGGGCGCTGGCGCCCGACGCCTCCAGCAGCAGCCCGATCACCGCCCGCGATTCGTGCACGATGTGGGCGGCGGCCAGTCGTGCCGCCCCGCGCACCGGTCGGGGCACCTCGTCTCCGGCAGCGACGGCGGCTTCGATCTCGCCGACGGTGTCGGACAGCAGGGCCCGCACCGCGCGCAACCGGACCTCGGCCTCGGCGAGGCGGGCCTGGGCGATCGGCTTGTCCTTCTGCATCACACCCTCGTAGGCCAGCACGCGCTCCGAAAGACGGTCGGCGTAGATCTCCGCGGCGCGCTCGGCGCTGCCGAACGCGGGCATCGCCGCCAGCAGGGCCAGCGCGGGCACCATCGGCCACCGGTAGGTGCCCGCGTCGTGCAGGCCCGCCCCGGGGGCGGTGCCGGTGTAGATGTCGGCCACCCGCACCAGGCGGTGGTCGGGCACGAACGCATCAGAGATCACCACGTCGTTGGAGCCGGTGGCGCGCATGCCGTCGGTGTGCCAGACGTCCTCGATCGTCACCGCGTCGATCGGCAGCAGCGCCAGCGCGGGATAGATGGCGTCGTCCGGTCCGCACAACGCGCCGACGATGACCCAGTTGCCGTCCATCACGCCCGTGGCCCACGACCAGCGGCCGGTCAGCCGCACACCACCGGGCGCGGGCACGCCGCGTCCGGTGGGGGCCAGGGGGGCCGGCGCCAGGAAGGGCCGCGTCGCGAACGCCTCCTCCTGGGCGCGCTCGTCGAACAGCGCCAGCATCCAGTTGTGCAGGGCGTAGAAACCGATCGTCCACGCGCTCGACGCGCACCCGTGGGCCATCCGCCGCACCGGGTCCAGGATCGACGGAAATGCGGCCTGTTCGCCGCCGTAGCGCGCAGGCACGAGAAGTTCGGTGAACCCGGAGGCGGTGAACTCGCGGACGGTCTCGGCGGGCAGCCGCCGCAGCCGCTCGGCCTCGGCGGCTCGATCGGCGAGGTTGGTGACGAACTCGCTGGTGATGGCGTCGGCCGCCGAAGTCAGAGGCATGTCACCGGACGCTACCATACTTTTTTGTATGGAAAGCGCGGCCCGCTACCGGCCCAGCATGATGTCGAGAAAGCGTTCCCGCTGGTCAGCCGCGCGAGGACTGGGCTGACGCCCCGACAGGTGCAGAAACCCGATACCGGCGGCGAAGGTGGCGTTGGCGCGCAGGTCGGCTTCTTCGGCGTCGAATCCGTAGTCGAGGAACGCCTGGCGCACCGCGTCCACCACGCGCTGATCGGATGAGCGCACGCTGGCGGCCACCGCGGTATCGGTGCGGGCCCACTCCCGCATGGCCCGTTCCAGGGTCCAGTGCCGCGCCGTGACCAGCGACGTCATCATTTGCGAGAGCCGGTCGCGCGGCGGCATGTCGCTCGCCTCGGCAAAGAACCGCCGATCCTCGTCGCGCAGGTCGCCCCACGCCTCTATGAGCGCGGAGCGGTAGCCGGCCATGTCGGCGAAATGCCAGTAGAAGCTGCCTTTGGTGGCGCCGACGCGCTCGCACAATCGGTCGAGCTTGAGCGCCTTGATGCCCTCTTCGGCCAGGATCGCGTAGCCGGCCTCGATCCAGTTCTCCACCGAGAGTCGCGGCGTGCGCTCCGTTGCCATGAACCGCAGCCTACGGTCCGATACTCGGCGCCGCCGACGCCTCGTCCGCCTCTTCGCCCACACCTTGTCGGCGGGGCCGGCGGGTGCACGAAATCGGGCGTCGCGGCCGGTCGGGCTTTATCACATGCTGGTCACATGTTTTACTGCACACGCGACAACTGAAGTTTCTCGGTCCGTTCGACGGCCGCGGGGCGGTCGAACGGGCACGACGACGCGGTGAAGACATCGCTGCGCCGTCGGTGGCGATCGCTTCGATCGCGGGGGAATGGCTGTGTGTACGGCAAAACCGGAAATGGATGGAATTGCAGTATGAGCTTCATTGACAAGATCCGTGGCCCGTGGGCCCGTCGGTTCGCGGTGGCCGCGGTGGCGGCGGCCGTGCTGCCCGGCGTGGTGGGTCTCACCGGAAACTCCGCCACCGCCGAGGCGTTTTCCCGGCCTGGCCTGCCGGTCGAGTACCTGATGGTGCCGTCACCATCGATGGGCCGCGACATCAAGGTCCAATTCCAGCCAGGCGGGCCGCACGCGGTGTACATGCTCGATGGTCTGCGGGCCCGCGACGACTACAACGGCTGGGATATGGAGACCCAGGCGTTCGAGTGGTACCTCGACTCGGGCCTCGCCGTCGTCATGCCGGTCGGCGGTCAGTCCAGCTTCTACAGCGACTGGTATCGGCCGGCCTGCGGCAACAACGGCTGCCAGACCTACAAGTGGGAGACGTTCCTGACCAGCGAGCTGCCGCAGTGGCTGTCGGCCAACCGGGGCATCTCGACGACCGGCAACGCCGCGGTGGGCCTGTCGATGTCGGGCAACTCGGCGATCATCCTCTCGGTCTACCACCCCGACCAGTTCATCTACGCCGGGGCGCTGTCGGCGTTCCTGAACCCGTCGGAGGGCAGCTGGCCGTTCCTGATCAACATGGCGATGGGTGACGCGGGTGGCTTCGAGGCCAACGACATGTGGGGCCCGACCGAAGACCCCAACAGCGCCTGGAAGCGCAACGACCCGATGTTGCAGATCCCGAAGATCGTCGCCAACGGCACCCGGCTCTGGGTGTACTGCGGTAACGGCACGCCCAACGAGCTGGGCGGCGCCAACCTGCCCGCCGAGTTCCTCGAGGGCTTGACGATCCGCACCAACATCACGTTCCGCGACAACTACATCGCCGCGGGCGGCAACAACGGCGTCTTCAACTTCCCGCCGTACGGCACCCACAGCTGGGAGTACTGGAGCCAGCAGCTGCAGGAGATGAAGCCCGACCTGCAGCAGCACCTGGGCGCCGCCTGACAGTTCGACAAGACGCGAAGGTCCCCGGCTCGCTCGGTCTGAACCGAGCCCCGGGGACCTTTGCGCTGACGGTCAGAAGCCGTCGGGGCGCTGGTCCGGCCCTCCCGCGAGCAGACGCGTACACTCCCTAAAACGCGCTGTTTCGGGGGTGTACGCGTCTGCTCGCCGGGAGCTGGAAGGTGTTACTTCAGTTCGGCCGACGACAGGCCCAGCAGGCGGCGCGCCACCACCAGAAGCTGGATCTGCTGGGTGCCCTCGAAGATGTCGAGGATCTTGCTGTCGCGGGCCCACTTCTCCAGCAGGGTCTGTTCCGAATAGCCCACGGTGCCTGCCAATTCGACGGCCTTCAGCGTGATGTCGCTGGCGACCCGGCCGGCCTTGGCCTTGCCCATCGACGCTTCCTTGGAGTTGGGTATGTCGTTGTCGGCCTGCCACGCCGAGCGCACCATCAACAGATAGGCGGCCTCCCAGTCGGATTCCATCCGAAGAAACTCCGCGGCCGGTGCGCTCTGCGCGTGCGCGGGCTTGTCGTAGGAGATCTCGATGCCCGCCTCGGTGAGGATCTTGCGCAGCTCCTCCAGCGCCGCGCGGGCGATGCCAACGGCCATCGCGGCGACGACAGGACGGGTGTTGTCGAAGGTCTCCATCACCCCGGCAAAACCCTTGTCCACGTTGATCTCCGGGCTACCGAGCAGGTTCTTCTTCGGGATCCGGACGTTGTCGAACCGGATCACCGCGGTGTCGGACGCCTTGATGCCCAGCTTGTCCTCGAGACGCTCGACGGTGACACCGGGATGCTCGCGCGGCACGATGAACGACTTGATCGCCGCGCGGCCCTTCGACTTGTCCAGCGTCGCCCACACCACGATGTGTGTGGCGCGGGAGCCGGCGGTGACGAAGATCTTCTCGCCGTTGATCACGTACTCGTCACCGTCGAGCGTCGCGGTCGTCGATACCGCGGCCGAGTCGGATCCGAAGCCCGGCTCGGTGATGGCCATCGCCGCCCAGACGTCCTTACCGAGCCGCTCGAGCTGCTCGGGCGTGGCCACGCTGTTGATCGCGGCGTTGCCGAGGCCCTGGCGAGGCACCGACAGCATCAATGCCACGTCGCCCCAACTGATCTCCATCACGTTGAGCACCGCGGACATGTTGGCGCCGTTGTGGTTGGCGCCCTTGGGCTCGTCGCCCTCGCGGAAGGCCTCGGCGCCGGCGAACGCGATGGTCTTGGCCTCCGAGATGCCCTCGAAGAGGGTGGCCAGGGTGTCGAGCTCGACGGGGTACTCGTGCTCGCGCAGATCCCATTTGCGCGAGATCGGCCGCAGCATCTCGGCGGCGCCCTGGTGCGCCTTCTCGATGACCGCCTCGAGCTTCTTCGGCAGTTCCAGATTGATTGCCATGATCAGACTTTCGTGATGAGGAATGACGGCTCAGATGACTACTCAGATGACTACGACGCCCTCGGCGACGCCGATCGCGCGCAGATCGCGGTACCAGCGTTCGACGGGGTGTTCCTTGGTGTAGCCGTGGCCACCGAGAAGCTGCACACCGTCGAGTCCGATCTGCATGCCCTTGTCGGTGCCGAGGCGCTTGGCCAGCGCGGCTTCCCGGGCGAAGGGCAGCCCCTGATCGGCGCGGGAGGCCCCGCGCCAGGTGATCAACCGCAGCCCGTCGAACTCGATCGCCATGTTGGCGCACATGAACGCCACCGCCTGCCGGTGGGCGATCGGCTCACCGAATGCGTGCCGCTCCTTGACATATGGCACCACGTAGTCGAGCACCGCATGGGCGGTCCCGACCGCCAGTGCCGCCCAGCCCAGCCGCGACAGCGCGATCGCCTCCGAGTAGTCCTCGTCAGTGGCACCGTCCTCGCCGAGGCGCGCCGACAGCGGCACGGTCACCTTGTCGAGGGTGACCTGGCCGAGCGCCGCGGCGCGGATCCCCATGCTGGGATCGGCCGTGACGCTGAGGCCCTGAGACGACGACTCGACGATGAACAACGCCGGCTTGCCGTTCAGTTGTGCTGCCACGATGAAGATCTCGGCGTTCGCGGCGGCGGGCACCAGCGACTTGACGCCGTCGAGGCGGTAGCCGCTCGGGGTGCGCACGGCCGTCGTCTTCAGCGCTGTCGGGTCGAAAAGCGGATGAGGTTCGGCGATCGCCACACAGGCTTGGGGCACGTTCTCGCCGGCGAACTCCTTGAGGTAGGTCGCCTGTTGATCGGCGCTGCCCCAATGGGTGAGCGCCGAGGCGACCCCGGCGGGGGCCAGGATCGGCAGCGCCAGCCCCATGTCGCCGTAGGACAGCGCCTCGGCGACCAGCACGTTGGTGACCGCCGCCCGGTGCGCGGCGATGCCCTCGAAGTTCTCGGGCACGTTGATCGCGGTGATCCCGAGTTCGTTGGCCTTGTCGACGAGGTCTTCGGGATATGACGCGGCGTCGTCGGCCTCGCGGGCGACCGGGCGCATCACCTCGGTGGCGAACTCGTTCACGGTCTCGACGATCATCTTCTGCTCGTCGTCGGGGGTGAGGTCGAAGTAGTCCGAGCCGCTCTTCTTCAGCCGGGTCGGCGCGTTGCCGCTGCCGGTGACCCGCTTGAACTGCCTGCTGGCCGCGCCGGCCGCCGAGAACGCGTGCTTGACGCCGTACTTCAGGCCGCGGTTGAGGGGGTCACGCAGGTGGTAGCGGTCGAGAAACTCCTGCCCGACCAGCGGCGTCACCAGGGCCAGGCCCAGATCGGTCGCCGTGCGCTTGTGCTTTCTGAGGCCGACGGCGCTTTCCTTGCCGGTGCGCTTCGGCCGTGCTCCGTTTTTCGACGGCAGGGTGTTGGTCATTTTCAGCTGCCTCGCTATGGGGATTGTCGTTCGCGCTTGCCGAACTGACTCCAGAGTAAGGTATCCGAACTGACTCTTGAGTAAGATCGGTCCGCTTTGTAGCGCAATTCACACGCGGGATGCGGTGTGCACACGTCAGGAGGGCTGAGAAAGCCTGGCCAACACCGCGTCATGCAGCCGGCCGTTGGTGGCGACCGCGCTGCCGCCGTGCGGACCCGGCTGCCCGGCCAGGTTCGTGAACGTGCCGCCTGCCTCGCGAACCAAGATGTCCAGCGCGGCCAGGTCCCACAGCGACACCTCGGGTTCGGCGGCGATGTCCACGGCCCCTTCGGCCAGCAGGCAGTAGGACAGGAAATCACCGAAGCCACGGACCCGCCACACGTCGTCGGTCAGCTCGATGAAGCGCTCACGCAGCCCGAGCGCCGCCCAGCCCGACAGGCTCGAGAACGACAGGCTCGCCGCGTCCAGGTCGTCGACCTTCGACACGGACAGTCGCCGCTCCGGCTGCGCGCCCACCCGGCCGTAGGCGCCGTGCCCGGCGAGCGCCCACCAACGTCGTTGCAGCGCAGGCGCGCTCACCACACCGAGCACCGGGACACCGTCCTCCAGAAGGGCGATCAGCGTCGCCCACACCGGCACGCCGCGCACGAAGTTCTTCGTGCCGTCGATCGGGTCGACCACCCACTGGCGCCCGCTGAACTCCGTCGTCCCGCCGAACTCTTCGCCGAGCACCGCGTCGTTGGGGCGGTGCTCCTCCAGGCGGCGACGGATCCGCGCCTCGACGTCGAGGTCGGCGTCGGTGGCCGGGGTGAGGTCCGGTTTGGTTTCGACGACGAGGTCCACCGCACCGAAGCGCTCAGTCGTCAACACATCGGCCTCGTCGGTCAACGTCATCGCCAGCGTCAGGTCATCGGCCTCAGAACACATGCCTGTCGTCCTACCATGTCGGTGTGTGGGAATTCCTGGCGATGCTGCTCATCATCGGCGCCATCGTCGTCATCGCCGGGCCGATGATCATGCGTCGCCGCGGCGCCGGCGCCGACTGGCCGTCGGGCACGCTGCTGGTGACCGGGGTCAGCCCGCGTCCGACCGACGTCTCCGGGCAGCAGTACGCGACGATCACCGGTGTGATCAACGGGCCCACGGTCAACGAACACGTGGTGTATCAGCGCCTCGAGGTCGACGTCGACAACTGGCCGACCATGGGCGCGCTGTTTCCCGTCGTCTACTCGCCAAAGAACCCCGACAACTGGCGGTTCGCCCCGCAGGAGATCCCGCCCGCGCAGGGCGGGCCGCCGCCGTACGCCTGAGGATCGCGCTCAGGCGCCGCGACCGTTGTCAGCCGTGCCCGATGCGCAGCAGGTCCGCGACGCTGGAAAGCTTCACCCGGGGCCGGCCGTGCGGTTCACCCGCGGAGCGTTCGTGCTCGTCGATCAGCTTCCAGTGGTCGCCGGTGACCACCTTGGGCTGGCGCTCCACCAGCCACCGCGCCAGCTGTTCGGCGTGATCGGGGTCGCGCTCGGCCAACTCGGCCTCGCGCAGGTCGGCGATCAGCGTGTCGACGGTCTCCTGTGAGTCGCTCTTGTTGCTGCCGATGACGCCGGTGGGCCCGCGCTTGATCCAGCCGACGACGTACTCGTTGCGGCTGCCCTCGACGCGTCCCTTCGTGTGCGGAATGGTGCAGGTGCGATCGTCGAACGGCAGCCCCGGGGTGGGCACCCCGCGGTAGCCGACGGCCCGCACCACCAGCTGGGCCGGCACCTCCTCGCGTTCGCCGGTGTCCTTGGCGACGACGCGGCCGTTGTCGGTGACCAACTCGTTGCGGCCCAGCACGATCGACTCCACCTTGCCGTCGCCCTTGATCTCGATCGGGGAGGTGCGGAACCGGAACACGATGCGCCGTTTGGCGCCGCGCGGTGGCCGCTCGGCATACGCACGCATCACTTTGATGTTGTTGCGTACGGTCTTGCTCGCCGCTTCCAGGTCCTCGTCGGTGATGTCGGCGAAATCCGCGGGATCCAGGATCACGTCGACGTCGGCCAGGCCCTTCAGATCGCCGAGCTCACGCAGCTCGAGCGTGGTGAACGGGGCCTGCAGCGGGCCGCGCCTTCCGATGATGAGGACCTCCTCCACGCCGCGCTCGCCCAGCGCCTCCAACGCGTGGTCGGCGATGTCGGTCCTGGCGAGCGTGTCGGGGTCGGTGACCAGGATGCGGGCCACATCCAGCGCGACGTTGCCGTTGCCGACGACCACGGCACGCCCGGTTGACACGTTCGGCGCCATCTCGCCGAAGTGCGGGTGCGCGTTGTACCAACCGACGAGGTCCACGGCGGCGACGCTGCCGGGCAGGTCTTCGCCGGGGATCCCGAGCGGCCGGTCGGACTGGGCGCCGACGGCGTAGATGACGGCGTCATAGCGTTCGGCCAGCTCGGCGGCCTGCACGTGCTCGCCGACGGTTATGTTGCCGAAGAAGCGGAACCGCGGGTCGGACGAAATCTTCTCGAACTGGGCGCTGATCGACTTGATTTTGGGGTGGTCGGGAGCCACACCGGAGCGCACCAACCCCCAGGGCGTCGGCAGCATCTCGAGCATGTCGATGCGCACGTCTGGGACCTGGTCGGCGTCGTCTCTGGCATCGGCGTACTTCAGCAGCGATGCCGCGGCAAAGTAACCCGAGGGGCCCGAGCCGACGATCGCCACATGATATGGACGCATACTCAACCTTCTGTAGGCCGTGTCGCTGCCCTGGCGACGTGCAAAGGGCTGTCGCGTCATCGCCGGGCTGGTTTCCCACCCGATGCTAAACGCGGAGGCGGTCCATTGCCGCCAGTGAGGTGGAACCGACACGCCGGTACGCTGATTTCCTGTGGATACCGACCGTCAAGCCGATATCGCAGCCCTGGACTCCACCCTCACCACGGTGGAGCGGGTGCTCGACGTGGAAGGGCTCCGCGGTCGCATCGAGAAGCTCGAACACGAAGCCTCCGACCCCAACCTGTGGGATGACCAGGCGCGCGCACAGCAGGTCACCAGCGAGCTGTCGCACGCCCAGGGGGAGTTGCGTCGGGTCGAGGAGCTGCGCCGCCGCCTCGACGACTTGCCGGTGCTCTACGAGCTGGCCGAGGAAGAGGGCGGCGCCGACGAACTCGCGGAGGCCGACGAGGAGCTGAAGTCGCTGCGCGCTGACATCGAGGCGATGGAAGTGCGCACCCTGCTGTCGGGTGAGTACGACGAGCGCGAGGCCGTCGTCACGATCCGCTCCGGCGCCGGCGGGGTGGACGCCGCGGACTGGGCCGAGATGCTGATGCGGATGTACATCCGCTGGGCGGAGAAGCACGGCTACCCGGTCGAGGTGCTCGACACCTCCTACGCCGAAGAGGCGGGAATCAAGAGTGCGACGTTCGTGGTGCACGCACCGTTCGCCTACGGCACGTTGTCGGTCGAGCAGGGCACCCACCGGCTGGTGCGGATCAGTCCCTTCGACAACCAGAGCCGCCGCCAGACGTCGTTCGCCGACGTCGAGGTGCTGCCGGTGGTGGACACCACCGACCACATCGACATTCCGGAAAGCGATGTGCGCGTCGACGTGTACCGCTCCAGCGGCCCGGGCGGCCAGTCGGTCAACACCACGGACTCCGCGGTTCGCCTCACCCACATCCCGACCGGAATCGTGGTGACGTGCCAGAACGAGAAATCGCAGCTGCAGAACAAGCTGTCCGCCATGCGGGTGCTGCAGGCAAAGTTGTTGGAACGCAAGCGGTTGGAAGAACGTGCGGAGCTCGATGCGCTGAAGGGCGACGGCGGCAGTTCGTGGGGCAACCAGATGCGCTCCTATGTGCTGCACCCCTACCAGATGGTGAAGGACCTGCGCACCGAGCACGAGGTCGGCAACCCCGCTGCCGTCCTGGACGGCGACATCGACGGATTCCTCGAAGCGGGAATCCGCTGGCGTAACCGACGTGATGACGAGTAGCCGCCATCTCGCGTTCTCGCCGGCCCAGGGGTGGCATGACTTCTGGCACGGCACCCTCGGCGACTGGATCCTGACCAAAGGGCTGCGGATCACCCTGCTTCTGATCGGCGCGGTGCTGGCGGCCCGCTTCATCAGCTGGGCGGCGATGCGGGTCACCCGCCGGCTCGAGGAGGACTTCCAGACCGGCGAGAACCTGGTGCGGACGGAGGCCTCCAAGCACCGCCAGGCGGTCGCGTCGGTGATCTCCTGGGTGTCGATCGTGCTGCTGTTCGTGGTGGTCGCCATGCAGATCACCAACATCCTCGACGTGCCGGTCGGCTCGCTGGTGGCCCCGGCGGCGGTGTTGGGCGCCGCGCTCGGCTTCGGCGCCCAGAAGCTGGTGCAGGACCTGCTGGCCGGGTTCTTCATCATCACCGAAAAGCAGTACGGCTTCGGCGATCTGGTTCAGGTGAACATGGTGGGCGCCCCCGATGCCGCAGAGGGCACCGTCGAAGAGGTCACGCTGCGGGTGACCAAGCTGCGCACCAGCGACGGCGAGGTGTTCACCGTTCCCAACGGCAACATCGTGCGCTCGTTGAACATGTCCAAGGACTGGGCGCGCGCGGTGGTCGACATCCCGGTCCCGGTGACCGCGGACCTCAACCGGGTCAACGAGGTGCTACAGGAGGTCGGCGGCGCGGCGACCGAGGACCGCATGCTCAAGGATCTCCTGCTCGACCAACCATCGCTGATGGGGGTGGAGAGCATCGGGCTGGACAACGTGAACCTGCGCATGGTCGCGCGTACCTTGCCCGGCAAGCAGTTCGAGGCCGGCCGGCGTCTCCGGGTGCTGGTGGTGCGGGCATTGGGCAAAGCCGGGGTGGTCACCCCCACCGAAGCGACGCCGGTGGTGGAGGGCTTGCCTCACACCGCGCGCTCGTCGGAGCGATCCGATGGCTGACCGCAAGTCGCGCCTTCCGAGCCATTTGTTCGGCGGCCGCATCCGCACGTCGACGCTCGTGCTGATCGTGGCGTTCGTCGCCGTGTTGTGGCTGCAGCAGACCTACGAGCCGGAGCCGGAGCCGGCCCCACCGGCGACGCAGTTCGTGCCGCCGGGATTTGTGCCCGACCCCGACTACACCTGGGTGCCGCGCACCAGGGTGCGTCAGCCGACCACGACGCCGCCGACCACGACCACCACAACCACGCCGACGACCACGCCACCGACGACGACCACCACCACGCCCACGACGCCGACGACGACACCGACCACCGAAGAGGCGCCGACGACGACGGTGGTGGACCCGGACGGTCCCGGCCCGCTGGCACCGCAGACCCTGACCGTGGAGCCACCACCGGCCGGTCCGCAGAACCCGGAGCCGTTCGCGCCCGGCTGGGGTCCGGTGACGACGACGGCTCCGCCTGGCTAGCACCGCTACACTGGCGTGCCGTGATCACCCTCGATCGTGTTTCCAAGCAGTACAAGTCGTCGGCACGGCCGGCGCTCGACAACATCTCGGTCAAGATCGACAAAGGCGAGTTCGTCTTCTTGATCGGTCCGTCGGGATCCGGAAAGTCGACGTTCATGCGGCTGTTGCTGGCCGAGGACACGCCGACGAGCGGTGACATCCGCGTCTCGAAGTTCCACGTCAACAAGTTGCCCGGTCGGCACATCCCCGGCCTGCGCCAGGTGATCGGCTGCGTGTTCCAGGACTTCCGGCTGCTGCAGCAGAAGACCGTTTTCGAAAACGTCGCCTTCGCCCTCGAGGTGATCGGCAAACGCGCCGAGGTGATCAACCGGGTGGTGCCCGACGTGCTGGAGATGGTCGGGCTTTCCGGCAAGGCCAACCGGCTGCCGGCCGAACTGTCCGGCGGCGAGCAGCAACGCGTGGCCATCGCCAGGGCGTTCGTCAACCGGCCGCTGGTCCTGCTGGCCGACGAGCCCACCGGCAACCTCGATCCTGAGACCAGTAAGGACATCATGGATCTGCTTGAGCGCATCAACCGCACGGGCACGACCGTGCTGATGGCCACCCACGACCATCACATCGTCGACTCGATGCGGCAGCGCGTCGTCGAGCTCGAACTGGGCAGGCTGGTTCGTGACGAGCAGCGCGGCGTGTACGGAATGGACCGCTAGTGCGCTTCGGCTTCCTGATCAACGAGGTCCTCACCGGATTTCGTCGCAACGTCACCATGACGGTGGCCATGATCCTGACCACCGCGATCTCGATCGGCCTGTTCGGTGGCGGCCTGTTGGTGCTGCGGCTGGCTGACCAGTCGCGCGCCATCTATCTCGACCGGGTGGAGAGCCAGGTCTTCTTGACCGACGACGTCTCGGCCAACGACCCGACCTGCGACGCCGACCCGTGCCAGGCGTTGCGTGAGCAGATCGAGAACCGTGACGACGTGCGGTCGGTGCGGTTTCTCAACCGCGACCAGGCCTACGACGACGCCATCGCGAAGTTTCCGCAGTACAAGGACGTCGCCGGCCGTGACGCGTTTCCCGCGTCGTTCATCGTCAAGCTGGACAACCCCGAGGAGCACCGGGAGTTCGACGAGGCCATGGTCGGCCAACCCGGCGTGCTGAACGTGCTCAACCAGAAGGAGCTGATCGACCGGCTCTTCGCCGTGCTCGACGGGCTGTCCAACGCGGCGTTCGCGATCGCGTTGGTGCAGGCGGTCGGCGCGGTGCTGTTGATCGCCAACATGGTGCAGGTCGCGGCCTACACCCGTCGCACCGAGATCGGCATCATGCGCCTGGTCGGCGCCAGCCGGTGGTACACCCAGCTGCCGTTCCTGGTGGAGGCGATGCTCGCGGCGTTCATCGGCGTGATCATCGCGATCATCGGGCTGATTCTGGTGCGGGCGCTGTTCCTGGAGAACGCGCTCAACCAGTTCTACCAAGCCAACCTGATCGCGAAGGTCGACTACGCCGACGTGCTGTACTTCAGCGCGCCGTTCATGATGTTCCTGGGCCTGGCGATGTCGGGCATCACCGCCTACATCACGCTGCGGCTCTACATTCGACGCTGAGATGGCCAAGAAAGCCGACCCGTCGAGGTCCAGTAACAACAAGGTTGTCGCGACGAACCGCAAAGCGCGACACAACTATTCGATACTGGAAACCTTCGAGGCCGGGATCCAGCTGGTCGGCACCGAGGTCAAGAGCCTGCGCGAGGGGCAGGCGTCGCTCGCCGACGCGTTCGCCACCGTCGACGACGGCGAAGTGTGGTTGCGTAACTTACACATCCCCGAGTATCACCACGGCAGCTGGACCAACCACTCGCCGCGGCGCAACCGCAAACTGTTGTTGCACCGCAAAGAGATTGATCGGCTGATTGGCCGGATCCGGGACGGCAACCTGACATTGGTGCCGCTGTCGCTGTACTTCTCCGACGGCAAGGTCAAGGTCGAGATGGCGTTGGCGCGCGGCAAGGAAGCCCGCGACAAGCGCCAGGACCTGGCCCGCCGCGACGCCCAGCGCGAGATCACCCGCGAGCTGGGCCGCCGCGCCAAAGGCATGACCTAGCTGGCTCTCCTTCCCGGCGAGAGTGCGTGTCCCCGAGCGACACGCCGGTCTGCGACCCGATTTTGCGCACGCTCGCCGGTGCGCAGCGATACGTTCGGCGGCGTGAGTACTCCTCGGCAACCAACCATCCTCGACAAATCCGCGGTGCTGACCGGGCTGTTCGCGGTCTGGGACGACATCGCCGCGCTCGCGGCCGGCCTGGACGACGCGCAGTGGGAGGCGCCGACGCCGCTGCCCGGATGGAGCGTGCGCGACGTCGTCGCCCACCTCATCGGGGTGGAGTCCATGCTGCAGGGCGTGGAGACCCCCGACGCCGACGTCGACGTGTCCACGCTCGAGCACGTGCGCAACGACATCGGCGCGATGAACGAACGATGGGTGCGTGGGCTGCGGCAGATCAGCCCGGCCGAGCTGCTCGAGCGGTTCCGCGCGGTCACGGCCGACCGACGCGAGGCGCTGACGGCGCTCTCCGAAGACGACTGGAACGCCGTCACCATGACACCGGCCGGTCCGGACAGCTACGGGCGGTTCATGCGGGTGCGGGTGTTCGACTGCTGGATGCACGAGCACGATATCCGCGACGCGATCGGCCAACCGGTCGCCGACGCCGAGCTGGCGCGACCCGCAGCCGAGCTCTCGCTGGACGAGATGGCCGCCAGCATGGGCTTCGTGGTCGGCAAGCTCGGCGGGGCGCCCGACGGCGCGCGGGTGTCGATCGAGCTGACCGGACCGCTGGGCCGCACGATCAACGTCGCGGTCGCGGGCAGGGCACAGGTGGTCGACGACTTCGGCGGCGAACCGCCCACGTCGACGATCCGGCTCGACGGGCTGCTGTTCACCCGGCTCGCCGGTGGACGCACCCCGCTGGATCACGACGCCATCGCCTACGGCGGCGACGAGGCCGTCGGCCGTCGGATCGTCGAGCACCTCAACTATGTGATCTGACGCCGTCGCCGCGCAAGAACCGGATAAATTTGGCGAAACACAAACCGCGACAGGGAGGTTGACTACGTGAGCCGCGCCCGCGACCACGGCATCGTCATCGGAGATCTGCCCACCGGACCGCTGAACGCCATCACCGACGTCGCCGGAGTGCGCGTCGGGCACACCACGTTGGTGTCGGGTTCGGGTCCCCGCGACCCCGGTAACGGGCCGGTGCGCACGGGCGTCACCGTCGTCATCCCGCGCGACGAGCCCTGGAACCGGCCGCTTTTCGCCGCGCCGCACCGACTCAACGGCAACGGCGAGCTGACCGGCCAGCACTGGGTCGCCGAGTCCGGTCAGCTCACCAGCTACATCGGCCTGACGAACACGCACAGCGTCGGGGTGGTCCGAGACGCGCTGATCGCCCACGAGAAAAGCGTCCGCGGCGACGAGTTCTTCTTCTCGCTGCCGGTGGTCGGGGAGACCTGCGACGGAATTCTCAACGACCTGAACGGGTTCCATGTACGCCCGCAGCATGTCGAGGCGGCGATCGCCGACGCGTCCGGCGGCCCGGTGCAGGAAGGGGCCGTCGGCGGCGGCACCGGGATGATCGCCCACGGATACAAGGGCGGCATAGGGACGTCGTCGCGGGTCGCCGGCGACCACACCGTCGGCGTGCTGGTGCAGGCCAACCACGGCGCCCGGGAGCGGCTGATGATCGACGGGGTGCCGGTGGGCCGGCTGCTGCCCCCGCCGCCGACGCCGACGCTCATGCCCGGGCAGCCGCCGGAGGGCACCGGGTCGATCATCGTGCTGGTGGCCACCGACGCGCCGCTGATCCCGACGCAGTGCGCGCGCCTGGCGCAGCGGGCGGCGCTCGGCATCGCGCGTACCGGCGGCGCCGGCGAGAACGGCAGCGGCGACATCGCGTTCTGCTTCGCGACCGGCAACGACGTCGTCGGTGATTTCGCCGCCGCACCCGGACCCGATGTGGCGGAGATTAAGATGCTGGCGAACCGCCTGATCGACGGGTTGTTCTACGCCACGGTCGAGGCCACCGAGGAAGCGATCATCAACGCGATGTTCGCCGGCGAGACGATGGAGGGCCCCGACGGCCTTGTGGTGACCGCGCTGCCGCGCGAGCAGGCCGCCGACCTGGTCAAACGCCACCGCGACCTGGCGGCCGGATAACACGCGCTACGCCCCCGGGCGGGAAGAAATCGGTGTGGCGCGGCGTTGAGGAAGACGTATCATGGATAGTCCTGCCAGGACGGCAGGGTGTTGTTCGACAACTAGACATGGGGCTGAACGGTTTCGACTTCGAGTGTCGAATCAAGGGAAGCGTGCCGGTGCAGGCAAGAGACCACCGTAAGCGTCGTTGCAACCAAATAAGCGCCGATTCTCATCAGCGCGACTACGCCCTCGCTGCCTAAGCGACGGCTAGTCTGTCAGCCCGGGAGCGCCCTCGACCCGGTGTCTGGCATCAGCTAGAGGGATCCACCGGTGAGTCCGGTCGCGGGACTCATCGGGACACCAACAGCGACTGGGATCGTCATCCTGACTTGTCCGCGTGATCAGGAGATCCGAGCAGAGGCATAGCGGACTGCGCACGGAGAAGCCTTGAGGGAACACCGTAGGACCCGGGTTCGATTCCCGGCAGCTCCACAGGGGAAAGCAGGCCAGAGTGTATTTTCGCTCTGGCCTGCTTCTCGTTTGGGCACATTCTGGACACAGGTCGTCGGGAACAGGTGCCCGTACGGATCGCGCGTCACCGGCGTCGGTGATGCCGTCCCTCCCAGACGTGGGCGACTGCGGCACAGCCGTGAGGTAGTAGGCACCCGGCCAATGGCTGCCGGCCAGCAGCGGGTGAGCGAGGTCACGCCAGATGACGCGATATCACCCAGCGCGCGACCAGGAAACCGAGCAGCCCGCAGTACACCGCCTTGACCGCCATCAGAGCGGCCAGTGACCATTTCGTCATCCCGAGCCCGTGCAGTGCCCAGAACAGCGCGATCACCACCACCGCGGCGGCGGCACCGAGCACCGGCCCGGCGACCCAGCCGCGCCGGGGCAACCGGTGCAGCCAGCGCGACGACGACGCGTTCCGCGAGTGCACGCGACCAGCCTTCTTCTCCCGCCGTACGCCCCACTGGGCGAATATCCCCACCAGCGTCGACAAGATCAGCGAGGTGATGACGAAGTTGACCACCAGACCGTCGGCGCCCCAGATCGGCTGAGCTCCCTTGTGTCGCAACGAGAGCCAGTCGATGGCCGGGTTGACCACGAAATTGATCAGCCCGGCCACCGCAGCCTGGGTCCGGATATACGCGGCGGTCGTCGCCACCCTCACTCCCGGGGAGCGGTGGCACGCAACGCAGCTTCGACATCGCCAGCGGCGAAGGCCTTGCGTCGTTGTGCGGCAAGGTCTTTCAGATATCCCTTTACCCTCTCCGGTGCCGCTGAATATGTCCGCCACAGCTCGCGGGGTTTGTCCGGGAAGGCGATGATGCCCTCACCGGCGGCGACTCCGGCCAGGATGATCGCCGCCGCATATTTCACTCTGCCCTGTTTCTGTTGCGACATATCGAGGGCGATGCTACGGGTGTGCGGCGAGGAACGTTCTGTGCGGCAGGCCGGCCGAAAGCGCCTCGACGTCGAACGGCCGGTCCAGCAGCGCGTGCAGTTGCTCGCGATCGACGAGCTGACTGATCTCTGGGGTCTGTCGGGCGAAGAGCCGCCCCAGATACGGATAGAGCCGACGCATTATTGCGCGTTCGGCCGACGTGCAGGTCGCCGCGCAGTAGCCGACATGCCCGATCTCGTCGGTCAAAATCTCGCGGTACAGAGAATCAATCCGCGCCGCTACGGCGGGCTCGTCGGCGAACAGCTGGATTCCGACCCGCCGCAACTGATCGAACATCACGCATCCAGCCATCTCGCCGGCACCGACGGCCGCTACACCGAGGCGTTCGGGTGTGAACACGCTGAGCTTGACGAACTGTCGCATCACAAACGGAGGCGGCGAGACCTGAAATTGCAATCCGAAGATGTCGAGCACGTAGGCGAGCAGCTTGGTGTGGTAGTGCTCCTCGAGTTCGATGTAGACCCGCTCGCGCGGCCGGTCTTTCCCGCTGTTGATTCCATAGGCCTCTCCGAGGTTGACCCCGAAACGTTCGGCCTGATTGAGCTTCGCGGTGGCCAGCAGGAAGAGCATCTCGGGGCTCAGGCCCGGTTCGGGCCGACGCCGTTTGAGGTTGGCGTTGAACACATCCTGATCGATTCGACGGGTCGATCGAACCGGATTGCTTTCGATGTCGGCAAAGTACTCCTCACGATTGGAGAGGCGCCGGTTGAGCGCGTCCGCTTCGCCGTCTCGCTCGACGAGAAACTCCATATAGCCGTCGATCCCAGTACTCACAACGCCTCCATTCCGGTCACCATCGTCTTCACGTATCGGTCCAGCAGCCTTCTCCGTGCGCCCCCCGTTGTCGCGAGTGTCGTCAACAGGGCAAACATTCCGTTGAGGAAGATGATCGTCAGCTCGTGTGGTTGCACGGAAGCCGACAGCACGCCCTCGTGTTGCGCGCGAGTCATTACCCCGAGTACGTACTCGGCGAGTGGATGCTCACCGAGCTGTGCTTCCGCGGGTCGTGAAGTCGAGAACACGAGCCCCAGCATCTCGCGGAAGATGTTTTCGCCGAGCCGCCGCTCGGCGGCCAGCACTTCGGTGATGACCTCGGAAAGGGCTGATTCTAAATCAGATGGGGACGAACGCTTTTCGAGTTTGGCAACGATTCGGGCTTCTTCGTCATGCTGCAGTTCGGCGAGGACGTGCTCCTTCGTCGGGAAGTGGAAGTAGAACGTTCCCCGAGCAACGCCAACTGCGCGCGCGATCGCGCTGACATCGGCGTTGCCTAGGCCCACCCGGCCGATCTCGGCGACCGCGGCGTCGAACAACCGCGCTCGTGTCTCGAGTCGTTGCGCTTCACGCGTGCTGACTGCGGTGGACACCGTGGGTGCCATGGCGTCACTGTAATCCTGTCACTGACGGTCGTCAATGACGAGTGTCAGCGAGGACGACACGGTGTTGTTGGACAACTGGACGTGGAGCTGGACGGTTTCGACTTCGAGTGTCGATGGACCGGGCGCGGTGCGCCGACCGGCGAGGTATCCCCTTCCCTCGGCAGCACCCCAACGCTCACCGCGACCTTTGAACCCGTCTCACACCCGCGCCGAACGAACCGTGTTATGACGTGACGATAGCCGCGACCAGTACGGCGAGAATCCCTTCAGAGGATGAAAACGCCGAGTCCACCTATCCTCTGTTAGCTCGCTGTTCGGCCTCGGCGCCGGTCGTCTGACCGGCCAAGACCGCCGGCACCAGCCGCGTCTTCTCCTCGGCAGGAATCTCCGTTCGTCGCGATCGGACCATGCCTCACTCAACGTCCTCAACATCGGCCAGACTGGGGATAACGCGACCCTGTCGGAAGTTTGAGTCAGTGGATATGTCGGTTCTCGAATGTATGTTCGAGGTATGTCGGGGAGCGGGTTGCAGGCGGCGATCGCCGAACTGCGTGCGGCCTATGAACAGGTGGCCGCCTGCGATCTGAGCTTGTTGACCCGCCCCGATCTGCTGGCCGCCCTCGATGAGCTCGAAACGCTGTCGTGTCGGCTGCCCACGATGAGTCAGCGCGTGCTGGCGCGGCTGCAGACCGAGACCACACCGCAGGAAATGGGC
>NZ_ATDN01000007.1 GCF_004014805.1 Mycolicibacterium elephantis DSM 44368 | reverse complement strand
TCGCTTATCTACACACCACCAAACACAAGTTTCCGTGAAAAATCCGGGCTAACGTCGCTCTGGTTGTTTCGCCGTCGCGAGCTAGGAGCGTTGATGACTGTCATTCCGGGTGGATTCCGGGCACCCACCCAGCGGGAGATCAAGGTGGGCACGCAGGACGTGCACCGCTGGATTCAGGACATGGGATGGGAGGTTCCCGACGGCCGGTCCAAGTACCCCACCAAATACGAGTTCGACGGCGGGACGCGCGAACAGTTCAAGCTGATCGTCGGCGAATACTGCCGGATGGAGACCGAAAAAGACGACCGGCAGTACGGTTCGCTGTTGGACAGCCTGGCCCGGCTGCAGGCCGGTGGCCGGATCGAGCCGCGGTGGGCCGAGGCGATGAAGTTCGTCACCACATTTCTCGAACTGGGCGAGTACTCGTCGATCGGCGGCTCGGCCATGCTGCTGGACGCCGTCGTCTCGCCCGAGCAGCGCAACGGCTATCTGGCCCAGGTCGAGGACGAGGTGCGGCACACGAATCAGCTTGGCTACCTGAAGAAGTACTTCGCATCGCAGTACTACGACCCGGCCGGCTTCACCGGTTCACGCGGGCACCGGCACGGCAACCCGCTGTTCTGGAGCAACCGCCAGCAGGCCTGCGAGACGTTCGTCTCCGGCGACCCGGTGCTGATCTCGCTGAACCTGCAGATGGTCGCCGAGGCGTGCTTCACCAACCCCCTCGTGGTCGCGATGACCGAGTGGGCGGCCGCCAACGGCGACGAGGTCACCCCGACCGTCTTCCTGTCGATCCAGTCAGATGAGTTGCGGCACATGGCCAACGGCTATCAGACGATCGTCTCGGTCATCGAGAACGACCACAACATGCAGTACCTGCAGACCGATCTGGAGAACGCGTTCTGGATTCAGCACCGCGGCTTCAGCTCGATGGTCGGCCGGACCTTCGAGTACGGCGCGGTGAACCGAGCCGAGCCGTGGGCGCAGACCTGGAACGACTGGGTCATCGAGGACTGGGGCGGCATCTGGATGGGCCGCTTCTCCAAGTTCGGCCTCGAGGCGCCGAAGAACCTCGCCGACGCCAGCCGCGACGCGTACTGGGCGCATCACGACGCGTTCGCGGTGGCCTACGCGCTGTGGCCGTTCATCGGTTACCGCATCGAACTGCCCAACGACACCGACAAGGAATGGTTCGAGCGGCACTACCCGGGCTGGTACAGCTCGATCGGCCGAATCTTCGACCGCTGGCGCGAGATCGGCGTCGAGAACCCGGCGAATCGCACCAGCCCCATCGAGCACCTCATCGAGCTGGGCAAGGTGCTGCACATCTGCCGGGTGTGCCAGTCGCCGCTGCTCGGGCTGACCCCGCAGGCCCCGCAGGGCACCGAGTCGGTGCGGCGCCGCATCATCGAGTACGGCGGCCGCAAGCACGCGCTGTGCTCGGACTGGTGCGAGCGGATGTACCTGCAGGAGCCCGAACGCTATACCGGACAGAACTTCCTGGAGATCTTCGACGGCTGGGAACTGTCGGAGATCATCCGCGCCACCGGCGGGGTGCGCAGCGACGGCCGCACGCTGGTCGCTCAGCCACACCTGCGAAGTGACTGGCTCTGGACCATCGACGATCTCGCCGCGACACGCATCGTCGTGCGCGACCCGCACGTCGCCGGCGTCAGCTTCGAGAAGGGCTGAGCGACTGTGACCAACACCTACCGGCGCAGTCTGCTCAACCCCGAGCACGACAAAGAGCGCGAGCCGATCGAAACCCGCCGTACCGCAGTCTATTTCGACCGCACCCGGGTGGCGATGCCGTCGAGCAGTTGGCGCAGCCCCGAGCGGAAGTCGGCTTCCCGGTCGTTGTCCGCGTCATCGAGCACGCCGTCGGCCAGGGCCGCACTCAACGCGGGAAACCGGTCCTCGTCGATGACGCGTCGCAGCAGGGCCGGATAGTCGGGGCCGGCGACGTGGGCGGCTTCGATGTGTACCGCCGCGGCGCCGCGCACGAAGTGCAACACGACCATCACCGCGGCAAACTTGTCGCGTTCGGACATCCCGGTCTCGCCCAACGCCGCCAGCCCTGCCTCCAGCCACCTCAGCTGCCCGGGATCGGCGGGGGGACCCGCCGCGGTGGCCTGCAGGATCCACGGGTGCCGGTGGTAGACCGACCACAGGCCGGTAGCCCAATCGTCAAGGGCCGCACGCCAATCCGATGAATGAATGTTCGGCGGCAGCCCGGTGGCCTCGGAGAGCATGAAGGTCACCAGCTCGTCCTTGTTGGCGATGTGCCGATACAGCGACATCGTCCCGCAGCCGAGCCGCTCCGCCAGCCTGGCCATCGACAGTGCGCCGAGACCGTCGGCGTCGGCCAGCTCGATGGCCGCGGCGACGATGCGCTCCCGGCTCAGCCCGGCCGACCGTCTGGGTGCGCCCGGCTCGCTCCACAGGATCTCCAGCGCGCGGGGCAGTGGATCGCTCATTTGTCGTGAGGATAGCCGATTGCGCCCGCGGACGCGTATGCCGTACGCTCCATGCGTATGGCATACGCAACAGGCGCGAGCAGTCGCTGGCTCGCGCCGGCTCTGATCCTCGTCGTCGTCGCATTCCTGGCCTATTCGTTGCCGCCGTACTTCACCGGCGGCACCCGGGTCACGGCCACCTTCGCGCTCCACTACCCGTTGCTCGTGGCCCACGTGATGTTGGGCAGCGTCGCGATGGTCGCCGCCGTCGCGCAGATCTGGCCCGGGCTGCGCCGGCGGCGCCCCGCTCTGCACCGCCGCACCGGGCGCGTCTACGTCGGGATGGCGGTCCCGGCGGCGGCGTCGGCCATCGTGATCGGGGCCGCAACGCCGTTCGGCCCGGTGCTGGCCGCCAGCAATGTCGTGCTCGGCGCGCTGTGGCTGTGGTTCACGCTCAACGGGCTCGCGGCCGCCCGCCGGCGGTGCTTCACCGAGCACCGTCACCACATGGTTCGCAGTGCGACGCTGGCACTTTCGGTCATCACGAACCGGATCTGGTCACCGATCATCTTTCTCGCGTTCCATCCGTTGCAGGACAACGTGTTTGGCGGCAGCGAGGAGCACTACCTGTGGTTCGTCGCCGGAACCGCGGGCTGGCTGGGCTGGCTGATCCCGTTGGCGGTCGTGGGCTGGTGGCTCGACGGAAAACCGGTTATGGCAACGTCGCCGAATCCTTAGCAAACCGTCGCTTCCCGCGTGTAGCCTGCGGGCCATGGCGACGGAGTTCAACGGCAAAATCGCGCTCGACATCAGAGATTCCGAACCGGACTGGGGGCCGTACGCCGCACCGGTGGCGCCCGAGGGTGCGCCCAACGTCTTGTACCTCGTCTGGGATGACGTCGGCATCGCCACGTGGGACTGCTTCGGGGGACTGGTCGAGATGCCGGCCATGACCCGCATCGCCGAACGGGGCGTCCGGTTGACGCAGTTTCACACCACCGCGCTGTGCTCGCCGACCCGGGCGTCGCTGCTCACCGGCCGCAACCCGACGACGGTCGGGATGGCCACCATCGAGGAGTTCACCGAGGGCTTCCCGGGGTGCAGCGGACGCATCCCGGCCGACTCCGCGCTGCTTTCCGAAGTGCTCGTCGAAAACGGTTACAACACGTACGCCGTCGGCAAGTGGCACATGACACCGCTGGAGGAGTCGAATCTGGCGTCCACCAAACGACATTGGCCGCTGGCGCGGGGCTTCGAGCGGTTCTACGGCTTCTTGGGCGGCGAGACCGACCAGTGGTATCCCGACCTGATCTACGACAACCACCCCGTGGCGGCGCCGGGTGGGCCCGAGGACGGCTATCACCTGTCGAAGGACCTGACCGACAAGACGATCGAGTTCATCCGCGACGCCAAGGTGATCGCGCCCGACAAGCCCTGGTTCACCTACCTGTGTCCGGGCGCCGGGCACGCGCCGCACCATGTCTTCAAGGAGTGGGCGGACCGCTATGCGGGCAAGTTCGACATGGGTTACGAGCGCTACCGCGAGATCGTGCTGGAGAACCAGAAACGGCTCGGCATCGTGCCTCCCGACACCGAACTCTCGCCGATCAACCCGTATGTCGACGTCACCGGTCCGGAGGGGCAGAAGTGGCCGGAGCAGGACACGGTGCGGCCGTGGGATTCACTCAACGACGGCGAGAAGAAGCTGTTCTGCAGGATGGCCGAGGTGTTCGCGGGCTTCCTGTCCTACACCGATGCTCAAATCGGCCGGGTGCTGGACTATTTGGAGCAGTCCGGTCAGCTCGACAACACGATCATCGTGGTCATCTCCGACAACGGGGCAAGCGGTGAGGGCGGCCCGAACGGCTCGGTGAACGAACTCAAGTTCTTCAACGGCTACATCGACACCATCGAGGACGGCTTGCGGTGCCTCGACAAACTCGGCGGGCCGGAGACCTTCAACCACTATCCGATCGGCTGGGCGATGGCGTTCAACACGCCCTACAAGCTGTTCAAGCGCTACGCCTCCCATGAGGGCGGCATCGCCGACACGGCAATCATTTCCTGGCCCAAGGGTATCCGCGCGCACGGCGAACTACGCGACAACTACATCAACGTCTGCGACATCACCCCGACGGTGTACGACCTGCTCGAGATCACGCCGCCGGCCACCGTCAGGGGTATCCCGCAACGGCCGCTGGACGGGATGAGTTTCGCAGCGGCCCTTGCCAATCCGGACATGCCCACGGGCAAGGAGACGCAGTTCTACACGATGCTCGGCACCCGGGGGATCTGGCACAAGGGCTGGTTCGCCAACACAGTGCACCCGGCGTCCCCGTCGGGCTGGTCGCACTTCGACAAAGACCGTTGGGAGCTCTACCACATCGAGGCCGACCGCAGCCAAACCCGCGATCTGGCCGCGGAGCACCCCGAGAAGCTCGAAGAGCTCAAGGCGTTGTGGTTCAGCGAGGCCGACAAGTACAACGGGCTTCCGCTCGGAGACCTCGACATGTTGGAGACCATCAGCCGGTGGCGGCCCAGCCTGGCCGGCGCCCGGGACAACTACGTGTACTACCCCGGCACGGCCTACGTCGCGGTGGGCGCCGCCGTGGAGATCGCGGGCCGGTCGTTCGTCATCGTCGCCGAGGTGACCATCGACACCGCCGAAGCCGAAGGGGTGGTGTTCAAACACGGTGCCGCGCACGGGGGACACGCGCTGTTCCTGCAAGACGGACGACTGCACTACGTCTACAACTTCCTCGGCGAGGAAGAGCAGCGGTTGTCGTCGCCGGAGCCCGTGTCACCGGGGCGGCACACGTTCGGGGTCGCGTTCACCCGGACCGGCACGGCCGAGGGCAGCCACACGCCGATCGGGGACACCGCGCTCTACCTCGACCGCACCGAGGTGGCCTCCATGTCCGGCATGAAGATCCACCCGGGAACGTTCGGCCTCGCGGGGGCGGCGCTCTGCGTCGGCCGCAACACCGGGTCGCCGGTATCACGTTCGTACAAGGCACCTTTCCCGTTCACCGGGGGCACCATCGCCCAAGTCAACGTCGACGTGTCAGGCAAGCCGTACATCGACGTGGAACGCGAGTTCGCGCGCGCCTTCGCGAGGGACTGAAGCGATTTGACAGGGGCGAAGGACTGAAGCGATTGACAGGGGCGAAGGACTGATGGTGACCCGCTGGCTGGCGCTCGTCGCACTCGGCCTGACGGCGGGTGTCGTGTCGGCCTGCGTGAGAACCAGCGACGGCGTGCCGGTCCCGGCCGATGTGGCCGTTCCCGCGACGACGACGCCGTCGACGCGGGCCATCCCGACCCCGCAGACCGATCTCGCCGAACCCGGCATCGTGCCCACCACGCGCACGCCGGTGCCCGCCGGGGAGGTCACCTGCATGCCAGCGGATCCTCCGCCGGTCGGGGTGACGGCGACGGTGGCCGATCCGGCGGCCCCGAAGATCACGGTGGCCCTCCCGGAGGGCTGGTCCACGTCGGCGGGCGACGGCGACGTCGGCGCCAAGCTGCAGGGCCCCGACGAGGTGTGGGCGACGGTGACGATCGCGCGGACCCAGTTGGATCCGGCCGAGGCGTTCGAGAAGTACGCCAACGACGCGATGGCAAAGTCCGCGGTGAGCAGTGTCAGCGTGTTGCCCGCCGAGCTGTGCGGCTACAGCGGTCAGAAGCTGCTCGGGATGCGGTCGGAATCGCTTGAGCAGGCCGTCGAGTTCGGCGACCGGATCGCGCACATCTGGACCGACACCAACAACTATCTGGTCGCCGTGCACGTCGAGGGCCCGGCCGACACCCCGGGTTTCGAGCCGATGACCTCGCCGCTGATGGCGGACTTCGCCGTCGCTCTACCCTGAGTCCATGCTCACCGAGCTCGTCGAGCTGCCGGGCGGGCCGTTTCGGATGGGCTCGACGCAGTTCTATCCGGAAGAGGCGCCGTCGCACACCGTCGAGGTGGCCCCGTTCGCCGTCGAACGCCATCCGGTCACCAACGCCCAGTTCGCCGCGTTCGTCGACGACACCGGCTACCGCACCGTCGCCGAGCAGCCGTTGGACCCGGCGCTGTATCCGGGCGCGGCGCCCGAGGACCTGGTGCCGGGCGGGCTGGTCTTCCGGCCGACCGCCGGGCCCGTCGACCTGCGTGACTGGCGGCAGTGGTGGAGTTGGACGCCGGGGGCGTGCTGGCGGCACCCGTTCGGGCCGGACGGTCCGACGTGGCGGGAGCGGGCGGATCATCCCGTCGTGCAGGTGGCCTATCCGGACGCGGCGGCCTACGCGCGCTGGGCGGGTCGGCGGCTGCCCACCGAGGCCGAATGGGAGTTCGCCGCCCGCGCGGGCACGACGACCACCTACCCGTGGGGTGACGAGGTGCGCCCGGGCGGACGGTTGATGGCCAACACCTGGCAGGGCGACTTTCCGTACCGCAACACCGGCGCGCTCGGCTGGGTCGGCACCTCGCCCGTGGGGACCTTTCCGCCCAACGCGTTCGGCCTGGTCGACATGATCGGCAACGTCTGGGAGTGGACGACGACGCGGTTCTGGGGCCACCACCGGCTGGATCAGCCGCCGAAGCCCTGCTGCACGCCCAGCGGCCCCGCCGATCCGACCGTGCACCAGGCGCTCAAGGGCGGCTCGTATCTGTGCGCCCCGGAGTACTGCCACCGTTACCGGCCCACGGCGCGCTCACCGCAGTCGCAGGACAGCGCGACCACCCACATCGGCTTCCGCTGCGTGACCGACGCCTGAACCGGCCGCCGAGTGTGGGCTCGACGCACGTTGACCAGCGGCAGAGTGTGCTGGTAACCCACGTTCGGCGGGAACCGGCACGATTTGGTTCATCGCAGGTCGTGACCTAGTATTAAGCGGTTGCCTTGGGCAGACCTCGGCCAATCCGGCTGGATAGGCCCCGCGTGCCCTTCGGTGACAGCAAGACCGCGCACGTCCAGGTCGGTATCTGGCGTGCATACAAATACCAGGTCGAGGAGATCTAGTGATTCAGCAGGAATCGCGGGTGAAGGTCGCCGACAACACGGGCGCACGAGAAATCCTGTGCATCCGCGTGCTCGGCGGCTCGGGGCGGCGCTACGCCGGCATCGGCGACGTCATCGTGGCGACCGTCAAGGAGGCCATCCCCGGCGGCAACATCAAGCGGGGCGAGATCGTGAAGGCCGTCATCGTGCGCACCGTCAAGGAGCGTCGCCGCGCCGACGGCAGCTACATCAAGTTCGACGAGAACGCCGCGGTCATCATCAAGCCCGACAACGACCCGCGCGGAACCCGCATCTTCGGCCCGGTCGGCCGCGAACTTCGCGAGAAGCGCTTCATGAAGATCGTCTCGCTCGCTCCGGAGGTGTTGTAGATGAAGGTTCACAAAGGCGACACCGTGCTGGTCATCTCCGGCAAGGACAAGGGCGCCAAGGGCAAGGTGCTGGTGGCCTATCCGGCACGCAACAAGGTTCTCGTCGAGGGCGTGAACCGGATCAAGAAGCACACCGCGGTGTCGAGCAACGAACGCGGCGCGCAGTCCGGCGGCATCGTCACCCAGGAGGCCCCGATCCACGTCAGCAACGTGATGGTCGTCGACTCCGACGGCAAGCCGACCCGCGTCGGGTACCGCGTTGACGAAGAGACCGGCAAGAAGGTCCGCATCGCCAAGACCAACGGCAAGGACATCTGATGACCACAGAGACCCATCCCGGCGCTTCGCTTGCCCAGGAAGAAAAGACCCTCCCGCGCCTCAAGCAGCGCTACCGCGAGGAGATCAAGGACTCGCTGCAGAAGGAATTCGGCTACGCCAACGTCATGCAGATCCCCGGCGTGGTCAAGGTCGTCGTCAACATGGGCGTCGGTGACGCCGCCCGCGACGCCAAGTTGATCAACGGCGCGGTCAACGACCTGGCGCTGATCACTGGCCAGAAGCCGGAGATTCGCAAGGCCCGCAAGTCCATCGCGCAATTCAAGCTGCGCGAGGGCATGCCGATCGGCGCCCGCGTCACGCTGCGCGGCGATCGGATGTGGGAGTTCCTGGACCGGCTGATCTCGATCGCGCTGCCGCGTATCCGCGACTTCCGCGGGCTCTCGCCCAAGCAGTTCGACGGGACCGGCAACTACACGTTCGGACTGACCGAGCAGTCGGTGTTCCACGAGATCGACGTGGACTCCATCGACCGCCCCCGTGGCATGGACATCACCGTCGTCACCTCGGCGACGAACGACGACGAAGGACGAGCGCTGTTGCGGGCGCTCGGCTTTCCGTTCAAGGAGAACTGAGCTAGATGGCAAAGAAGGCATTGGTCAACAAGGCCAACAAGAAGCCGAAGTTCAAGGTGCGCGGCTACACCCGGTGCAACAAATGCGGCCGCCCGCGCGCGGTGTTCCGCAAGTTCGGCCTGTGCCGAATCTGCGTACGCGAGATGGCACATGCCGGCGAACTGCCCGGCGTCCAGAAGGCCAGCTGGTAACAGCAGACCACTACGAGAACAGGTGCGCGGCAGGCCCGAACCGGGAACCGCCGCGAGGAAGGTGAATCCCCTGTCATGACCGCGATGACGACGATGCGGAGCGCAGCGGCGAAAAGGAGCAGCGCCCGATGACTATGACGGACCCGATCGCAGACTTCTTGACGCGTCTGCGCAACGCCAATTCGGCGTACCACGACGAGGTGAGGTTGCCGCATTCGAAGTTGAAGGCCAACATCGCCGAGATCCTCAAGAACGAGGGCTACATCTCCGATTACCGCACCGAAGACGCTCGGGTCGGCAAATCGCTGGTGGTTCAACTGAAGTACGGGCCGAGCCGGGAACGCAGCATCGCTGGCCTGCGCCGGGTGTCCAAGCCCGGTCTGCGCGTGTACGCGAAATCCACCAACCTGCCGCGGGTGCTCGGCGGCCTTGGCGTGGCGATCATCTCGACGTCGTCCGGGCTGAAGACCGACCGCCAGGCGGCTCGCGAGGGCGTGGGCGGCGAAGTCCTCGCGTACGTGTGGTGAGGGAGGTTTAGACATGTCCCGCATTGGAAAGCAACCGGTCCTGGTGCCGTCCGGGGTCGACGTGACGATCGACGGCCAGAACGTGTCGGTGAAGGGACCCAAGGGATCCCTCGAACTGGCGGTGGCCGAGCCGATCAAGGTGTCGCGCGACGACGACGGCGCCATCGTGGTGACCCGCCCCGACGACGACCGGCACAACCGCTCGCTGCACGGGTTGTCGCGCACGCTGGTGGCCAACCTGATCACCGGTGTGACCGAGGGCTACACCACCAAGATGGAGATCCACGGCGTCGGTTACCGCGTGCAGCTCAAGGGCAACACGCTCGAGTTCTCGCTCGGCTACAGCCATCCCGTCACCGTCGAGGCGCCGGAGGGCATCACCTTCGCGGTGGAGTCGCCCACCAAGTTCTCGATCTCGGGTATCGACAAGCAGAAGGTCGGTCAGATCTCGGCGAACATCCGCCGCCTGCGCCGCCCGGATCCCTACAAGGGCAAGGGCGTTCGCTACGAGGGCGAGCAGATCCGCCGCAAGGTCGGAAAGACAGGTAAGTAGACATGGCTTCTCAGACAGAGTCCGCGAAGCGCGCTGCGGTGGGCCGCAACATCTCCGAGATCCGGCGGGTCGCGCGGAAGCGTCGGCACGCCCGGCTGCGCAAGAAGATCGCAGGCACGGCCGGACTGCCCCGCCTGGTCGTGCACCGCTCGTCGCGGCACATCCACGTGCAGCTGGTCAACGACCTCAACGGCACCACGCTGGCCGCCGCCTCCTCGATCGAGCCGGATGTGCGCGCGGTCGACGGCGACAAGAAGGCCCACAGCGTGCGCGTCGGTCAGCTGATCGCCGAGCGCGCCAAGGCCGCAGGCATCGAGCAGGTCGTGTTCGACCGCGGTGGGTACACCTACGGTGGACGGATAGCGGCACTGGCCGACGCGGCACGCGAAGGCGGGCTGAAATTCTGATGACTGACAACGGAAGGACTGCATGATGGCCGAGCAGGCAACCGCCGGCGGCCCCTCAGACACCCGCCCAGCGCGCGGTGAGCGCGAGGGCCGGGGTCGTCGCGACGACCGTGGCGGCCGTGGCCGCGACGGTGACAAGAGCAACTACCTCGAGCGCGTCGTCTCGATCAACCGGGTCTCCAAGGTGGTCAAGGGTGGCCGCCGGTTCAGCTTCACCGCGCTGGTGATCGTCGGCGACGGCAACGGCATGGTCGGCGTCGGCTACGGCAAGGCCAAGGAAGTTCCGGCCGCCATCGCCAAGGGCGTCGAAGAGGCACGCAAGAACTTCTTCCGGGTTCCGCTGATCGGCGGCACCATCACCCACCCGGTGCAGGGCGAAGCCGCCGCCGGTGTGGTGATGCTGCGTCCGGCCAGCCCCGGTACCGGTGTGATCGCCGGCGGCGCCGTTCGCGCGGTGCTGGAATGCGCTGGCGTGCGCGACATCCTGGCCAAGTCGCTGGGCAGCGACAACGCGATCAACGTGGTGCACGCCACCGTCGCCGCGCTCAAGCTGCTGCAGCGTCCCGAGGAGGTGGCGGCCCGCCGCGGCCTGCCCATCGAGGACGTGGCACCGGCACGCATGCTGCGGGCCCGGCGCGAGGCCGAGACACTGGCCGCAGCGGCCGCACGAGAAGGGTCGGCCTAGCCATGGCAGAGCTGAAGATCACCCAGGTGCGCAGCACCATCGGTGCGCGCTGGAAGCAGCGCGAGAGCCTCCGTACGCTGGGGCTGCGCCGTATCCGCCAGTCCGTGGTCCGTGAGGACAACCCGCAGACCCGCGGGCTGATCAAGACCGTGCATCACCTCGTGAAGGTGGAGGAGGTCTAACCCATGACACCCATCAAGCTTCATGACCTGAAGCCCGCCCCCGGCTCCAAGACGGCCAAGACCCGCGTCGGTCGCGGTGAGGGCTCGGGACGCGGGAAGACCGCCGGTCGCGGCACCAAGGGCACCAAGGCCCGCAAGAACGTGCCGGCGACGTTCGAGGGCGGCCAGATGCCGATCCACATGCGACTGCCCAAGCTCAAGGGGTTCCGCAACCGGTTCCGCACCACCTATGAGGTGGTCAACGTCGGCGACATCAACAAGCTGTTCCCCAACGGCGGCGACGTCGGCGTGGACGAGCTGGTGGCCGCGGGCGCGGTGCGCAAGAACACGCTGGTGAAGGTGCTCGGCGACGGCAAGCTGACCGCGAAGGTCAACGTCACCGCGCACAAGTTCAGCGGCAGCGCACGCGAAAAGATCACCGCCGCAGGCGGTTCGGCGACCGAACTGTAGAAGCAGGACACGAAGGGGCCCCGCGGTTGCGGGGCCTTTTTCGTTGCGGCCGGGCTGTTGCGGCGGACGAGACCGCACAGTCACGCACGAAGCGGCCTGCGCGGCGTCGGTACTCTCGAAGCATGTTCGCATTCCTGCCCGGCGTCCCCGGCGCCGACGATCTTCGCGCGCTGGCCCAGCGCATCGACACCGCCAGGCACCACGGCGTGCCCGACGGCTGTGTGCTGGAACTCGATCTGACGGCGGTGCCGAACGAGACCGGCGGGTTCGACCCGTTCGCATTCATCGCGGGCGGCGGTCGCCCGGTGGTGCTCCGGCAGGCCGTCGACGCCATCCACCGCGCCGCCGAGGATCGGCGGGTGGCGGGGCTGATCGCGCGGGTCCAGCTGTCGGCCGCCGCGGTGGGGCCGGTGCAGGAACTGCGGTCGGCGATCGCGGCGTTCAGCGACGCCAAACCGTCGCTGGCGTGGGCGGAGACCTACCCCGGCACCATGTCCTACTACCTGGCGTCGGCGTTCCGCGAGGTGTGGATGCAGCCGTCGGGCACGGTCGGCCTGGTCGGCTTCGCCACCAACGCGCTGTTCCTGCGCGACGCGCTGGACAAGGCGGGCATCGAGGCGCAGTTCATCGCCCGCGGCGAGTACAAGTCCGCCGCAAACCGTTTCACGCAGAACGGCTACACCGAGGCCCACCGCGAGGCCGACACCCGGCTCATCGAAAGCCTGCACGCGCAGGTGATGGAGGGGGTGGCCGAGTCGCGCCACCTGGACCCCGGCGAGGTCGACGCGCTCGCCGACCGGGCCCCGCTGCTGCGCGACGACGCCGTCACGAGCCGGCTCGTCGACCGCATCGGCTTCCGTGACGAGGCCTACGCGCGCATCGCCGAACTCGTTGGCGCCCCGGGTATCTCACCGGAGACCGGGGACGCCGACTCCGAGGACGCGCCGCCGCGGCTTTATCTGTCCCGGTATGCGCGTGCCACCGCGCCGCGGTCCGGGCCGCCGATACCCACGCTTCCCGGCCGCAAGAGCAAACCGGTGATCGCGGTGGTGACGCTGGACGGCCCGATCGTCAGCGGCCGCGGCGGGCCGCCCCTGCTGCCGCTGGGCAACTCGAGCGCGGGCGGTGACACCATCGCCGCGGCGCTGCGCGAGGCCGCCGCCGACGATGACGTCGTGGCGATCGTGCTGCGGGTCGACAGCCCCGGCGGGTCGGTCTCCGGCTCCGAGACCATCTGGCGGGAGGTCGCCAAGGTGCGCGACGGCGGCACCCCCGTCGTCGCCTCGATGGGCGCGGTGGCGGCCTCCGGCGGCTACTACGTGTCGATGGGCGCCGACGCGATCGTCGCCAACCCGGGCACCATCACCGGATCGATCGGCGTGATCACCGGCAAGCTGGTGGCCCGCGAGCTCAAGGACCGGCTCGGGCTGAGCTCGGATTCGGTGCGCACCAACCGAAATGCCGATGCATGGTCGATCAATCAGCCGTTCACCGAGGAGCAGCACGAGCTCATCGTCGCCGAGACGGATTTGGTCTACACCGACTTCGTGGAGCGGGTCGCGCAGGGGCGCGACATGAGCGTCGAGGACGTCGACGCCGTCGCGCAGGGCCGGATCTGGACGGGCGCCGACGCGCTGGAGCGCGGTCTGGTCGACGAGCTGGGCGGGCTGCGCACCGCGATCACCCGCGCGAAGGTGCTGGGCGGACTCGACCCCGACGCCGAGGTGCGCACCGTCGGATATCCCGGGTCGTCGCTGATGGACCTGTTGCGGCCCAAGCCGTCGTCACAACCGGCGGCGGCGTCGCTGCCCGCGGCGTTCGCGGCGCTGGTGGGCCGGTCGGTGGCGGGGGTGCTCGACAATGCCGAGCGCTCGCTGTCCGGGGTGAGCGCGCTGTGGCTGGGGGACACCCGCTTTTGATTTACGCCCAAAGGGACAAACGGGCGCAAGAGTGCGAATAGATTTCGCCATTTCGTCGATCTCGGCGAGGTGATCACCCCTGCTGGCGCAGGTACCCGTACACCGCCGCGAAGTTGCGGTTGACTTCCTCAGGTATCGGCACCGGACCACCCAAAGCCCTGGCACCCCAGGCGATCTGGGCGGTGCGCTCGACCAGCGCGGTGACGTGCAGCGCCTTGTCGGGCCGCGGCGCGACCGCGACCAGGCCGTGGTTGGCGATCAGCGCGGCCGCGCGACCCTCCAGCGCCTTCACCGCGTTGTGGCCGACGTCCGGGGTGCCGGAGGCCGCGTAGTCGGCGCAGCGGATGTCGCCGCCGCAGTACACCGCGAACTCGTCGATGCACGCCGGAATCGACTGGCGCGCAACGGCGAACATCGTCGCCCACACGGGATGACTGTGGATCACGCTGCCGATGTCGTCGAAGGCGCGGTAGCACGCCAGATGCAACGCCATCTCCGACGACGGCGCCCGACCGTCCTTGGCTGACACCACGTTTCCGTCGGCGTCGACGAGCACGAGGTCGTCGCGCGTCATGTCGCGGTAGTCCACCGACGACGGCGTGATGACCAGATGCCCGTCCGCGCGCCGGGCCGAGATGTTGCCCGCGGTGCCCTCGACCAGCCCGCGCCGCAGCATGTCCTTGGCCGCAGCGAGCACCGCGTCCTCGGGGTTGTCCACGAACCTCATGGGTTGAGCACCTCCGGGTTGACGATATGTGCGGGCCGGCGCCCCGACAGAAGCGCCTCCAGGTCGTCGGCGACCATCTGCGCCTGCCGCGCCTCAGTGTTCCACGTCGCGCCGCCGATGTGGGGGGTGAGCACGACGTTGGCCATCGCGGTCAGCGGGTGATCCGGTGGCAGCCATTCGCCGACGAAGTGGTCCAGGCCGGCCGCGGCGACCTTGCCCCGGCGCAGCGCGTCGACCAGCGCGTCGGTGTCGTGCAGCTGGGCCCGCGCGGTGTTGAGGAAGACGACGCCGTCGCGCATGGCCGCGAACTGTTCGGCACCGATCATCCCGGCCGTCTCGTCGGTGACGGGCGCATGCAGTGACACGACGTCGGCCTCGGCCAGCAGTTCGTCGAGACTGTGACGGGCCTCGTCGTTGTAGGGGTCGTAGGCGATCACGTTCATCCCGAGCCCTTCCAGCCGCCACCGCAGGGCGCGCGCCACCGCACCCAGTCCGACCAGACCGGCGGTCAGCCCGGCGATCTCCCAGGCCCGGAACCGCTGATAGGGCAGGGTGCCGTCGCGGAACACCTCGCCGGCGCGGACGTCGGCGTCGGCGGTGAGCACATGGCGGGTCGCGGCGAAGAGCAGCGCGACCGCCATCTCGGCCACCGCGTCGGCGGTGCGGGCGGGGGTGTGCAGCACCGGGATTCGGGCCGCGGTAGCGGCGCCGACGTCGACGTTGTTCGGGTCGCCGCGGGTGGACGCGACCGCCCGCAGCGGCAGGTCGAACACCGGGCCGGTCACCGAATCACCCTCCACCACAAGCACATCAGCGCGTTCCGCCACGGCGCGCTCGGCGAGTTGCTCGGCGGTGTAGATCCGCAGCGGGCGCAGCTCGATCCACGGGTCGTACACCACGTCGACCAGCCGGCCGAGCTTGTCGAATCCCGGGCCGCGAAGCGGCGCGGTCACCAGCGCACGAAGTCGGGTCACGATTGCCCATGGTGGCGTACGGTGACCGGCGTGTCAGCCAAAGAGGTGACAATCGGCATCGATATCGGCACCACCGCCGTCAAGGCCGTGGCCGCCGACGCCGACGGTCAGGTGGTGGCCAGGACACGGATACCGCATCGGCTGCGGGTGCCCGCCCCGGACCGGCTCGAGCACGACGCCGACGAAGCGTGGCGGCAGGGTCCGCTGCGCGCGCTGGCCGAACTGGACCGGCCGGACGCCGCGGCGGTGACGGTCACGGCCATGGTGCCGTCGCTGACCGCCGTCGACACCGAGGGCCGCCCGCTGACCCCCGGCCTGCTCTACGGCGACGGCCGCGGCCGCTCCGCAACAGGTGCTGACACCAAATTCCTCACCGGCGAGGCCGTCGAATTCCTGCGCTGGACCGCGCGGCAGGCACCCGATGCGTACGGCTACTGGCCCGCCGCGGCGGTGGCCAACCACGCGTTGGCGGGGGAGGCCGTGGTCGACACCGCGACCGCGGGCACCACCCACCCGCTGTACGACCGGGACCGCTGGAACGAAAAGATCTGTGCCTCTTGTGAAGTCGCACCCATTCAGCTGCCGCGCGTCGCGCCGACAGGGACGGCGGCCGGTCGGGTGCACGGCGGCGACGCGGTGCTGGGCGCGGGCGCGGTGGATGCGGTGTGCGAGCAGATCGTCTCCGGCGCCGACCGCGACGGCGACGTGCTGGTGCTGTGCGGGACGACGCTGATCGTGTGGGCGACGATCGGCGAGTACCGCGAGGTGCCGGGGCTGTGGACGTTGCCGCAATCCGCGCCTGGGCGCTACCAGATCGGCGGGCCGAGCAACGCCGGCGGATTGTTTCTGAGCTGGGTGGATCGCCTGCTGGCCCCCGCCACCGATGCCCCCGTCGATGCGCGACGGATACCCGTGTGGGCGCCGTACGTTCGCGGTGAACGCGTGCCGTACCACGACCCGGATCGCCGCGCCGCGCTCGACGGCCTCGACCTCACCCAGGACAGCGCGGCGGTGCGGCGGGCCGCGTACGAGGCGTCAGGCTTCGTCGTGCGCCAGCTCGTCGAGCGCAGCGGCGCACCGGCGGCACGCATCGTGGCGACCGGCGGCGGCACCCGCATCGCAGCCTGGATGCAGGCCGTCGCCGACGTCACCGGCCTGCCTGTGCACGTCGCGGCCATCCCCGAAGGCGCCGCGTTGGGTGCGGCGTTCCTCGGGCGGGTGGCCGCCGGGCTGGAATCGTCGACGACGGACGCGGCCCGCTGGGCGCGCACCGAGCGCGTCGTCGACCCCGACCCGCGATGGTCGGCGCCGACGCAGGAGCGCTACGGCAGGTTCCTCGAACTCGCCGAGCGGGTCACTGCCCGAAATTCGTCAACCGGCGAGAAAGCCTAGGACTTGACCGCGGCGACGTAGCTCATGTCGGCGAACATCCCGATGGTCTCCTCCTCGGGGAAGGTGAACCCGTTGGCGGCGTAGGCTTCCGGCATCGTCTTGGCCGACACAATCCACCCGTGGCCGGTCAGGTACTCGACGACGTCGTTGCGCTCACCGTGATAGATCAGCTCGCCCATCTCGATCTCCGACCCGTACTTCTTCATCCGCTCGGCGATGCGTTGCGAGCGCTCGTCGGAGAACATCGTGACGTCGGGAATGTGCTCGGTCGCTACCCGGCTGCCGGGCGCCGAGAGATCGGTGATCCGGTCGAACAGCAGATCCTGCGCTTCGGGTGGCAGGTAGATGAGCAGGCCCTCGGCGATCCAGGCGGTCTGCTGTGACGGATCGAAACCGGTGTCGCACAGTGCTTTCGGCCAGTCCTCGCGGAGGTCGATCGCAACGGTGCGCCGGTCGGCGGTCGGCTGTGCGCCGAGCCGATCCAGTGTCGTGGTCTTGAACTCGATGACCTCGGGTTGGTCCACCTCGAACACCGTCGTGCCCGCCGGCCACGGCAACCGGTAGGCCCGGGCGTCCAGGCCGGCCGCCAGGATCACCGCCTGGCGTGCCCCGGCCGCGGCGGCGTCGGTGAACAACCGATCGAAGTGGCGCGTGCGCACCGCCATGCCCTCGGCCGCCCTGCGCACGTTGAACTCGGGATCGACGGCCTCCAGGTCGATCTCACCGTCGAGGGCCTGGATGAAGAAGTCCATCCCGACCGCGCGTACCAGCGGCTCGGCGAACGGGTCGTCGATCAACCCCTCCCGGTGGGCCAGCACACGTTGTGAGGCCACCATCGTCGCGGTCGCGCCGACGCTGGACGCCAGATCCCATGTGTCGTTATCGGTACGTGCCATCAGGTTCTCCTAGTCGAGGATCGCACAGAGGTAACCGGAGTCGCCGAGCACGGCCAACAAGTCGTCGTCGGGCATCGGGAAGCCGTTGTGGGCGAATGCGTCCCGGGTGGTGCGCACGTCGACGCTCCAGCCCTTCGACGCGAGGTAGTCACGTGCGGTGTTGCGCTCACCCGGGTAGAACAGGTCGACCAGGTTGATCGGTGACCCCATCCGCCGGGACCGCTCGCTGAGCTTGTCCGCCCAGTCCTCCGACAGGCCCGCGATGTCCATGTGCTCGGTCGCCAGCCTGCTGCCGGGGGCGCTGAGCGCGGTGATGTTGTCGAACAACCGGTCCTGGGCCTGCGGTGGCAGATAGATCAACAGGCCCTCCGCGATCCACGCCGTGGGCGCCGAAGCGTCGAACCCGTTGTCCCGCAACGCGCCAACCCAGTCGTCGCGCAAATCGACTGCGACGGTGCGTCGCTCAGCGGGAGGCACGGCGCCCAGCGAGGCCAGCACCGTCGATTTGAACTCGATGACCTGCGGCTGATCCACCTCGAACACCACCGCGTCCGGCGGCCACGGCAGCCGGTACGCGCGGGTGTCCAGCCCGGCGGCAAGGATGACCGCTTGCCGGACACCGGCCTCCGAGGCGGCGGTGAAGAAGTCGTCGAAATACCGGGTGCGCACCGCGATCTGCTCACACATGCGCCGGCGGTCCAGCACCGGATCGCCGAATGGCAGGTCACCGTCGGCGATCCGGATGCAGTGCTCCAGGCCGACAGCCTTGACCAGGTCGTCGGCGTACGGATCGACGATCAGCGGCTCGGGCTGTTTGGAGGCCAGCGCACGCTGCGCGGCCACCGACGTCGCCGTCGCGCCGACGCTCGACGCCAGATCCCAGGTGTCGTTGTCGGTGCGGCTCACGCGGAGAGTCTCCCGCTGACGTACTGCAGCTCGCCGAAGTCGGCGCCGTCCTCGTCATCCAGCGGCGGCAACCCGTTGGCGACGAGCAGGTCCCTGACACTTCGGCGGGTCGTCTGCCAGCCGCGCTGCTCGAGGTACGCGGCGGCCTCGTTGCGGTCGCCGAGGTACACCAGCCCGGCGAAGTCCAGGTCGAAACCGTGCTTTTGCCAGCGTTGCGACGTGGTGCGCATCCGCTCGACCGTCTTCTCGTGCAGGTCGGGGTCGACACGGGGCACGCTCTCCACCGCGATCCAGCTGCCGGGGGCGCTCAACTCGGTGATCGTGTCGAGCAGCCGGTCCTGGGCGTCGGGCGGCAGATAGCCCAACAGACCTTCCGCGCTCCACGCCGACGGCCGGGCGGGGTCGAAGCCCGCGTCGATCAGCGCCGAGGTCCAGTCGTGACGCAGGTCCACCGCCACCGTGCGGCGTTCGGCGGTCGGCGCGGCCCCCAGGTCGGCCAGCGTGGTGCTCTTGAAGTCGATGACCGCGGGCTGGTCGATCTCATAGACGACGACGCCGGCCGGCCAGTCCAGCCGGTAGGCGCGCGCGTCCAGCCCGGACGCCAGGATCACCGCCTGTCGGACGCCGGCGCGCACCGCGTCTGCTGGATTGCCACCTCCGGTGGCGGTCAGAAAGAAGTCGTCGAAGAATTTGGTCCGCACCGCCATGTTGTCGGCCATTCGCTGCATTCCGGCCGTCTCGCTGTCGTCGAGATCCTGCGGGCGCAGTTCCCCGGAGACCAGGCGGGTGAAGAAGTCCACGCCGACCGCGCGCACCAGCGGATCGGCGTACGGGTCGTCGATCAGCGGCTGCTCTGCGCTGGTGGCCAGCGCTCGGGCGGCAGCCACCATCGTGGCCGTCGCCCCGACACTGGAAGCCAGATCCCAGGTGTCATTGTCGGTCCGCGTCATCTGAGTCCCCTCAGCCGTTCGTTACTTAGTGGTGGTAACGAGATGCCTGACACGGTATGTTCCCGAACTGAGAGGCCGCTGTGAGTCTGGGTTGCACGGCGGGGTGATTCCAACTGTTACTCTCGTAGACTGTTTGACGGGTAACTTCGCAGGCTGCGCGCTCGGCGGAGGTCCGCACACGACTTAACCAAGACGCTGGTCAGGCCAGCCCAGTTCGCACGTCGCGGCCACCACGGTCGGCTGCGCAGGAGGAAGAGTGCTCTCGGCTTTCATCTCATCGCTGCGGACAGTCGACCTCAGGCGAAAGATCCTCTTCACCCTGGGCCTCGTCCTGCTCTACCGGGTCGGCGCCTCGATTCCGTCGCCCGGGGTGAACTACCCGAACATCCAGAAGTGCATCGCGGAGGTCAGCGGCGGCGACGCCGGGCAGGTCTACTCGTTGATCAACCTGTTCTCGGGTGGTGCGCTGCTGCAGCTGTCGGTGTTCGCGGTCGGCATCATGCCCTACATCACCGCGAGCATCATCGTGCAGCTGCTGACGGTGGTGATCCCGCGGTTCGAGCAGCTGCGCAAGGAAGGCCAGGCCGGCCAGACCAAGATGACGCAGTACACGCGTTATCTGGCCATCGCGCTGGCGATCCTGCAGGCCACCAGCATCGTGGCGCTGGCGGCCAACGGCGGGCTGCTGCAGGGTTGCTCGCTGGACATCATCCAGGGTCAGAGCGACGGCATCGACATCTTCACCCTGGTCGTCATCGTGCTGGTGATGACGGCGGGCGCCGCGCTGGTGATGTGGATGGGCGAGTTGGTCACCGAGCGCGGCATCGGCAACGGCATGTCGCTGATCATCTTCGCCAGCATCGTCTCGGCGATGCCCGGCGAGGGCCAGATGATCCTGGAGAGCCGCGGCGGCCTGGTGTTCGCCCTGGTCTGCGCGGGCGCACTGGCCATCCTCATCGGCGTGGTGTTCGTCGAGCAGGGCCAGCGACGTATCCCGGTGCAGTACGCCAAGCGGATGGTGGGCCGGCGCATGTACGGCGGCACCTCGACGTATCTGCCGCTGAAGGTCAACCAGGCCGGCGTCATCCCGGTCATCTTCGCGTCGTCGCTGATCTACATTCCGCAGCTGATCACCCAGCTGATCCAGAGCGGCAGCTCCAGCCCCGGCACCGGCTGGTGGCAGCGGTTCGTCGCCGAGAACCTGTCCAACCCGTCAGACCCCGTCTACATCGCGATCTACTTCGGCCTGATCGTCTTCTTCACGTACTTCTACGTGTCGATCACGTTCAACCCCGACGAACGTGCCGACGAGATGAAGAAGTTCGGCGGCTTCATACCGGGCATCCGACCGGGTGCGCCGACCGCCGACTACCTGCGCTATGTGCTCAACCGGATCACCCTTCCGGGCTCCATCTACCTGGGCGGTATCGCCGTGCTGCCGAACCTGTTCCTCTCGATCGGCGGCAGCGGTCCGGTCCAGAACCTGCCGTTCGGCGGCGTTGCGGTGTTGATCATGATCGGCGTCGGGTTGGATACGGTCAAGCAGATCGAAAGCCAGCTCATGCAACGCAACTACGAAGGGTTCCTGAAGTGAGAGTCGTGCTACTCGGGCCACCTGGCGCCGGCAAGGGCACCCAGGCCCAGAAACTCTCCGAGAAGCTGGGCATCCCGCAGATCTCGACCGGGGACCTCTTCCGCAAGAACATCGGCGAGAACACCCCGCTCGGGGTGGAGGCCAAGCGCTACCTCGACGCCGGGGACCTGGTGCCGTCGGAGCTGACCAACAAGCTCGTCGAGGACCGGATCTCCCAGCCCGACGCGGCGGACGGCTTCATCCTGGACGGCTATCCGCGCTCGGTCGAGCAGGCCAAGGCGCTCGACGAGATGCTCAAGAAGCGCGACACCAAGCTGGACGCGGTGCTGGAGTTCGCCGTGTCCGAGGAGGAGCTGTTCAAGCGGCTCAAGGCGCGGGGCCGCGCGGACGACACCGAAGAGATCATCCACAACCGGATGCAGGTCTACCGGGACGAGACCCAGCCGCTGCTGGAGTACTACAAGCACAACAACCTGCAGACCGTCGACGCGGTCGGCGGGCTGGACGAGGTGTTCGCGCGGGCGCTGCACGCGCTCGGCAAGTAGCCGATGATCGGGTTACCCGGCCTGCGTAACCGGAGGGTCGTCGCACAGCGCACCCCCGGTGAGCTCGACGCGATGGCCGCGGCCGGAGCGCTGGTGGCCAAGGCGCTCGCGGCCGTGCGGCAGGCCGCCGCTCCCGGGGTTTCCACGTTGGAGCTCGACGAGATCGCCGAGTCGGTGATCCGCGACGGTGGCGGGGTGCCGTCTTTCCTCGGCTACCAGGGCTTCCCGGCCAGCATCTGTTCGTCGGTGAATGACCGTGTGGTACATGGCATTCCGTCGGCCGACGAGACGCTGGCGGCGGGGGATCTGGTGTCCATCGACTGCGGTGCGATCCTCGACGGCTGGCACGGCGACTCGGCGATCACCTTCGGTGTCGGACAGTTGATCCCGGTCGACGAAGTGCTGTCGCAGGCCACCAAGGAGGCCATGGTGGCCGGCATCGCCGCGATGGTGCCGGGCAACCGGCTCACCGACGTCTCGCATGCCATCGAGTCCGGTGCGCGGGCCGCCGAGAGGCACCACGGACGCAAGTTCGGCATCGTCGCCGGGTACGGCGGGCACGGCATCGGCAGGCACATGCACATGGACCCGTTTCTGCCCAACGAAGGGGCACCCGGCCGCGGGCCGTATCTGGCTCCGGGGTCGGTGCTGGCGATCGAGCCCATGCTCACGCTGGGCACCACGAAGACGGCGGTGCTCGAGGACGAGTGGACCGTGGTCACCGCCGACGGTTCCCGCGCCGCGCATTGGGAGCACACCGTCGCGGTCACCGAAGACGGCCCGCGCATCCTCACGCAATAGTTTTTTGCGCGAACGTGGGTTACCCGCACGCCTCGAGCGCTCGGAGCGTGCGGGTAACCCACGTTCGGCGAATACTGAACCGGATGGCCGCCAACCTCGTATTACTGATGGAGGTTGAGTTTGGACGACCCGGAGGCCCTGGATGCCAAAGTCATGCGGGTGCTCTACGACGAGCATGCCGCGGCCATCTGGCGCTATGCCGTGCGGCTGACGGGGGATACGGCCCGTGCGGAGGATGTCGTGCAGGAAACGCTGTTGCGTGCTTGGCGCCATCCCGAGGTGACCGCCGACAGCGAGCGATCGGCACGGGCGTGGTTGTTCACGGTGGCGCGTAATCTCGTTATCGACGAGCGGCGCAGCGCCCGGTTCCGCAGCGAAACCGGCACCCCGGACATGGAGAAGGCGGCCGACCGCGCTGGGCCCGACGAGGTGGAGACGGCACTGGACCGAATGTTGCTGGGTGAGGCCATTCGCGAACTGTCCGAAGAACATCGGGCGGTCATCCGCCGCGCCTACTACCAGGGCTGGACCACCGCGCAGATCGCCGCCGATCTGCAGATCGCCGAGGGCACCGTGAAGTCGCGGCTGCACTACGGGGTGCGCGCGCTGCGGCTCAGGCTGCAGGAGATGGGGGTGACGCGATGACCGAGTTCGGTTCCCCCCGAGGCGATGACGACCGCTACGTCACCTGGGACGCCGCCTACGTGCTTGGCTCGCTCTCCGGCGACGAGCGCCGCGAATACGAGGCGCACCTGCAGACCTGCGCACAGTGCCGGGCCGCGGTCGCCGAACTGAGCGGAATCCCCGCGCTGCTGGCCAAGGTCGACGCCGACGACGTCGCCGGGCTCGACCAGCCGGACCCGCCCGCGCTGCGCCCCGAGGTGCTCGACAACCTGCTGGACAAGGTGGCTGCCCGGCGCAGGCGCACCCGCTGGATGACCACCGCCGCGGTCGCGATGGCCGCCGCGCTGTTGGCCCTCGGGCTCGTGCTGGTGCTGCGCCCCGACAGCCTGGGCACCCAGACCCCCGCGCCGCAGGCCACCGGCCAACAGCTCGAAATGGCCAAGATGTCCGATACACCGATCAACGCCACCATCACCGTCACCGGTTACGGCTGGGGCAGCCGGATCGACATGGCCTGCACCTACGGCGACTGGGGTCAGCGTGACGCCCCGCCGCAGAACCTCGGCATGGTGGTCATCGGCCGCGACGGCAGCCGCGAGCAGGTCGCCACCTGGCTGGGGCTGTCCGGCGCCACCGCCCTGCCGAGCGCGAACACCCCGGTGCAGGTCGATGAAATCGCTGCCGTGCAACTGGTTTCGGCTGACTCCGGGCAGGTGCTGCTCGAGCGCGAACTGTGAATTCCGCCGCTCGTTGAACCCAACTGCGCAGCGCGTCGTATCACGGGGGTAAGGCGCGCGAAGGCAGGTGAGCCATGGCCCATCGAGTGGTCGACCACATCGTCGAATACCTCGCGGCGGTCGGCGTCGAGCATCTCTTCGGGGTCGACGGCGCCAACATCGAGGACCTCTACGACGCCGCGCACTTCTGTGACGGGATCACCGCGGTGCTGGCCAAGCACGAGTTCTCGGCCGCCACGATGGCCGACGGATACAGCCGCAGCGGCGCCGGCCTGGGCGTGCTGGTCGCCACCTCGGGCGGCGGCTGCCTGAACACGCTGCCCGGGCTGGGGGAGGCGTTCGCCAGCCGGGTGCCGGTGCTGGCGCTGATCGGGCAGGCGCCGACGACGCTCGACGGGCGTGGGGCGTTCCAGGACACCAGCGGCCGCAACGGCGCGCTCGACGGGCAGGCGCTGTTCTCCGCGGTGGCGGTGTACTGCCGGCGCTTGCTGAACCCGGCCGACATCGTCTCGGCGCTGCCCGAGGCGATCGCCGCGGCGAAGACGGCGCGTGGGCCGGCAGTGCTGTTGCTGCCCAAGGATATTCAACAGGCCCCGGTGCCGGTAAACGGCGGGATCGAGGTGTCCGAAGAACCGGCCGGCCAGCTCGGCAACCCGCACCCGATCGTGCGTGCGTTGCGGCGCGCCGACGGGCCGGTGACGATCATCGCCGGCGAACAAATCGCCCGTGACGATGCGCGCGCCGAACTCGAACGATTGCGCGCCCTGGTGCGGGCCCGGGTGGCGTGTGTGCCGGACGCCAAGGACGTGGCGGGCACGCCGGGTTCCGGATCGTCGTCGTCGCTCGGTGTGACCGGAGTGATGGGGCATCCCGGTGTCGCCGCAGCCGTTTCGGCCAGTGCGCTCTGCCTGCTGGTGGGTACCCGCATGACGGTGACCGCGCGCGCCGGCCTGGACGCGGCGCTGGCGGCGACGCCCGTGTACTCGATCGGATCCCTTCCGCCGCACCTGCCATGCACCCACGTGCACACCGACGACCTGCGTGGCTCGCTGACACTGTTGATCGCGGCCCTGACGGGCAACGGCCGCGCCACGGGGGTGCGAGTGCCGGATGCGGTGCCGGGCACCAGCCTTCAGCCACCACCCCACGACGGCCCGGGGATCCGGTACCGCGACGCGATGGCGGTGCTGGACGACGCGCTGCCCGACGGCGTCGACATCGTCGTCGACGCCGGAAACATCGGCGCGTCGGCGATCCACCGCCTGCCGGCGCGGCGCGACGGCAGATACCTCGTCGCTCTCGGCATGGGCGGGATGGGCTACAGCTTCGGAGCCGGTGTGGGCATGGCGTTCCGACGGCGCCGACGCACGGTCGTGATCGCCGGCGACGGCGCGTTCTTCATGCACGGCATGGAGATTCACACCGCACTGCAGTATCGGCTGCCCCTGACGTTCCTGCTGTTCGACAACCACGCGCACGCGATGTGCGTGACCCGCGAACAGCTCTTCTACGGCGACCGCTACAGCTACAACCGGTTCGGTCCCAGCCGGCTCGGAGCCGGGCTGGCCGCGATGTTCCCCGGGCTGCCTGCGATCGACGTCGACGACCTCGATCACCTGCCCGCGGCGGTGGAAGCCGCGCTGGCCCACGACGGTCCCGCAGTTGTCAGCGTCGAATGCTCGGCAGACGAAATCCCGCCGTTCGCCGCGTTTCTCACCTCAGACCGCGTTCGCACGAAGGAGAACAGATCCCATGTCGCTGCCCGCACTTGATGACATCACCAGCCACCGCGGCACCACCGACCCGCTCGACGGGCTCATCCGCATCGAGACGTCACCACGGGAGAAGGCCACCCCGATCATCATGGAGATGATGCGGTCGGTGTATCCGCACGATGAGGTGTTCGGCGAATTCTGCACGGTCAACAGCTATATCGACTGTCCGCCAGGCGAGCTGTTCGACTACATGTCCGACACCCGCAGCCTCGAGGAGTGGACCTACAGCCTGCGCGGCTTCACCACCACCGAGGAACCCGGGCTCTGGATCGCCTACGACCGGCTCGGCTCGGAGACCCGGATCTTCACCCGCACGCACGCCAACAGGGAAGCGATGACCGTCGACTACCACTGCGCATGGGACCAGGGCAAGCACCTGTGGATGATCTACCTGATGCGGATCGTCGACGCGCAGTTGGTGTTCGACAAGCCGGGGTCGGTGGTGCTGTGGACCAACTGCCATCACCCGTTCTACGACCGAAACCCCTACCCGGAGACCGCGCCGCCCCAACGGCCCGTGTGGGTCGGCGACTTCTGGGACATGTTCGGGGCGGGCCATCTGCTCGAGTTGCAGAACCTCAAGGCGATCGCCGAATACCGCCACCGCAACGGGCTTCCCGTGACACCCGACTGGATGAGGTGACCCACACATGACCGTCAGCCTTCTCGACGTCTCCACCTACCTGCCGGGTGACCCGATCGGTGCGAGCTACTACGCTCAGTTCGCCGAGTCGGATGCGTTGCGGGACAACGTGATGTTCCGTGCGCCGCGCTTTCGCCACCACGTCGGGCCGGACGAGACCGCGGTCGACATGGTCGAGCGTGCCACTGCCGGGCTGGTGCAGCGCCACGGCGCCGACGTGATCGCCGGTGTCGACGTGTTGATCACCCACACCCAGTTACCCGACATGCCGTTCTACGGCGGCGGCGGGGCCATGGCGCATCGCCTTGGCATGAAACCCAACTGGGTGCTGGACCTGCACAACGGCGGCTGCGCCGCGTTCGTCCTGGGCATGCAGGTGGCGCGTCAGCTGCTGGCGTCGGGCGCCGGACAGACCGCGTTGATCGCCGTCGCGCAGAACGCGGCGGGGCAGGTGTTCGACCAGCCGAGGGTGCGGCGCAAGGCGCAGGCGGCCGTGCCCGGCGACGGCGCCGCGGTGGGCCTGGTGGCGGTGTCGGAGCGCTCGCCGATCCTCGACATCGAGTGCCGCACCTACGGTGAATTCGCCGGGGACATGACCATCGCGGTGGGCCCGCCGCGCAAATGGTGGCAGGCGGGGCCCGGCGAGGGCTACATCGGGTTCACCGAAAGCAAGATCACCAAGGTGCTCGCCCGCGGCAACCGTCAGGTTCCCGAGGTGTCGTACGCGGTGTGCGACCGGATCGGCGTCAAACCCAAGGATCTCGACCTGCTCGTCACCAATCAGCCCAACCGGGTGTTTCTGCGCAATTGGCGCGAGGCGCTCGAACTGCCCAAGGAGCGCCACGTCGATACGTTCGATGAGTGCGGAAACCTGTTCGCCGCGGGTATTCCGATCAACTTCGACCACGCGATCGCCGAGGGGCGGTTGCACGCGGGTGACGTGGTGATGATGGCGGCGTTCGCCCATGCCGGCGACTTCGCAGGAGCCGCCGCGGTGCGATGGGGCGGTCGCTGATGACCACACCGGACCGCGACGTACCCGAACCCGCCGGTGCTCTGCATGATGCACTGGATCCGTTCCCGTTGTCGCTCAACGAGAATCCGTTTCCGCCGCTGCCCGCGGTGCGGGCCGCGTTGAACGCGTCGGTGGACACCGCCAACCGCTATCCGGAGTTTCTGCCGCAGCAGTTGCGCGCGCTGATCGCCACGCACATCGGGGTGCACGCCGAACAGGTGGTCGTCGGCGTCGGCGCCACCGGCGTGATCATGCAGGTGCTGCAGGCGGTGACGCGCCCGGGTGAGACGTTGGCGATGGCGTATCCGACGTTCGACGGATATCCGATCTTCGCCCAGATGGCCCGGCTGGCTTCGGCCACGGTGGCGCTCGACGGCCACGGCCGCCACGACCTGGACGCGTTGGTGCGTGCCGCCGCCGGCGCCCGGGTGGTGGTGCTGTGCCGGCCCCACAACCCGACCGGCACCATCGAGCCCGCGTCCGACATCGAGGAGTTCCTGAAGCGCGTCCCGGCCGGGACCGTGGTGCTGCTCGACGAGGCCTACGTCGAGTTCCTGCCGCCGGAGGCGCGACTCGACGCCGCGGAACTGGTCGCGCGGTATCCGAATCTTGTCGTGGTGCGCACGTTCTCGAAGGCCTACGGCCTGGCCGGCCTGCGCATCGGCTACGGCTTCTGCGCCCCGCAACTGGCCCGCCGGCTGTGGAGCATGCAACTGCCTTTCGGCATCGCCGGCACCGGGTTGGCCGCCGTCACCGCCTCCTATGAGGCGGAAGCCGAACTGCAGCAACGTATTCAGATGATCGCCAGCGAGACCCGGTATCTGCGGATGCGGTTGGCCGCGATGGGGGTGTACAGCACCGACGCCCACGCCAACTTCGTGTACCTGCCACAGCGTGACCGGCCGTGGCCGGAGGTTTTCGACGACACGGGGCTGCGGCTGCGCCACTACGCCGACGGCGGCGTGCGCATCACCGTCGGCGAACGCCGCGCCACCCGCGCCGTGCTGGCCGCGGTGACGGCCGCACTGCGCTGAAATCCGCAGCAGGCGCCCGCGGGCGTGAGGTATGAAGGGGCGTGGCCTCCGAACCGTCGCACCCCGACCACCGCGACCCCATCGCGCTGGCCCGCGCCAACTGGGAGCGCGCGGGATGGGGTGACGTCGCCGACGGCATGGTCGCGGTGACCTCGGTGATGCGCGCGCACCAGATCCTGCTGGCCCGGGTGGAGACCGCGCTGCGCCCGTACGACCTGAGCTTTTCCCGGTTCGAGCTGCTGCGGCTGCTGGCGTTCAGCCGCAACGGGGAACTGCCGATCACCAAGGCCTCCGACCGGCTGCAGGTGCACGTCACCAGCGTCACCCACGCGATCCGGCGCCTGGAGGCCGACGGCCTGGTGGAGCGGACGCCCCATCCGACCGACGGCCGCACCACGCTGGTGCGGATCACCGATCTCGGCCGCTCGATCGTGGAGGACGCGACGGTGACCCTCAACAAGGAGGTGTTCGCCGACATCGGGATGTCCGAAGCCGAATCACGCGCGCTGGCCGATTCCATCGAGACGCTGCGCCGAAACTCCGGCGACTTCTGACGGCCCCGCGAAATAGCATTCCGGGTCGTCGCCGGGGCGAATTTCCAGCCTGGAATGCTATTTCGGCGCTAAGGGGTGGTGACCGCCGAGGGCAGCGGGATGGTCGCGGTGACCGCGGTCCCTGCGCCGGGTCGGGACCGGATGTTGAGCCGGCCGCCGACGATCTCGGCGCGTTCGGCCATCGACAACAGCCCGTAGCCGCCCATCTCGTCGCTGCCCAGCGGATGTTCGAAGGTGTCGAAACCGACGCCATCGTCGACGATCTCGAGGCGCGCCACCGAAGTGGACTCGGCCGCGTCGACGGCGAACGTGAGCCGGGCGCTGGTGGCTTTGGCGTGCTTGACGACGTTCTGCAGGCATTCCTGCGCGATCCGGTACAGCGCGAGCTCGATGTGGTCGGGCAGCCGCGTCTCCTCGAGGTCCACGTCGATGTTCACCTGCGGAATCGATCGGGCCAGGCTGGCCAGTCCGCCGGCGAGGCCGAGGTCGTCGAGCACCGGCGGACGCAGCCCGCTGATCGCCGCGCGCGCCTCCTCCAGCGTCAGCTTCACCAGTTCGCGGGCCATCCCGAGCTGTTCGGCGGCGATGGCCGGATCGTCGGCGCGGGTGGCGGCGTCGAGCCGGTAGGACAGCGTGACGAGCCGCTGCGAGATGCCGTCGTGGATGTCGCCGGCCAACCGGCGACGTTCGAGTTCCTGTGCCTCGATCACCTGCTCGACGAACACCTCGTGCGCGCGTTCGCGGGCGACCAGTTGGCGGTGCAGCCGGGCCTGGTGCATGGCCCCGGCGATCAGGCGGCCGATCACCAACAGCAGCTCGACGTCGCGGTCGGTGAAGTCGCGCCGCTCGACGGTGTGCACGTTGAGCACGCCGACCAGACCGCCGGGATCGGTCTCCATCGGCACCGACACCATCGACGTGAAGTCCGAGCCGCGCAGCGACTGAAACGGCATGTACCGCGGATCGGACTCCTTGTCCTCGGTGATCACCACGGGCTCGCGGTGGCTGGCCACCCATCCCGAGATCCCTTGCCCCAGCGGCAGTCTGATCTTGCCGACCTCCGCGTCGAACGGCGGCGTCGCACCCGCGAGGGTCAGCGAGCGGTCGGTGTCGTCGAGCACGTGCACGAAGCACACGTCGCTGGCGGTCGCCGCGGTGATCATCCGCGCTGCCGCCGCGGCCAACGGCTCGACCCCCGGTCCTTTGGACGCGGCCTGGATCAGTTCGCGCAGCAGCGCCAGCTCGCGGTCGGCGGCCAGCGCGTAGTCGCTGAGGTCGCGGACCGCGTCGCCGGGTCGTGGGCCCGAGGTCATCGGTAGATCCCTTCGCGTAGCGCCGTGGCCACCGCGCCGGTGCGGTCGCTGACCCCCAGCTTGCGGTAGATCGAGCTCAGGTGGCTCTTGACGGTTTCCTCGCCGATCACCAGTTTGGTGGCGATCGCCCGGTTGGACAGCCCGTTGACGACGAACGACAGGATCTCGCTCTCGCGTTGGGTCAGGCCTTGGCGCGCGCCGGGCCAGAACTCGTCGCGCTGCAGCCTCGCGGCGGTGTCGGCGGCCCTGGCGGCCATGCCGGGATCGATCGCGGTCTCGCCGCGATGCACGAACTCGAGCTGGCGCACCAACTCGTCGCTGCTGATGCTCTTCAGCAGGTATCCGGATGCGCCGACCCGCAAGGCCTGGAAGAGGTACTGCTCGTCGTCGTAGACCGACAGCATCACGACCTTGCGGTCGGGGTGGCGCTCGCGCAGCTCCAGGCACAGGTCCAGACCGGACGAGCCCTCCATCCGCACGTCGCACAGCACGATGTCGGGATCGAGCTCGTCGATCACGCTGAGCGCACGCTCAGCGCCGACGGCCTGGCCGACGACCACGACGCGTTCGGCGAACGCCGCCAGCATCGCCTTGAGCCCCTCGATCACCATCTCATGGTCGTCTACCAGCACTATTCGTACCGGCTCGGCCGTCGCGGTCATGACAACACCTTATTGCGGGTGCGGGCGGCGGCTGCGGAAGTTGACCTTGGTTATCCCCCCTGCGGGGGAGGCGCAGCGGCTGTGACTTGAGACACCCTTGAGCCATGCCGACATCGCAGGAGAAGACCTGGCGCGCCGGACGCTTCTGGTGGGACAACGCAGTGCCGGCCGCGGCCGTCAGCCAGCTACGCGCGGTCATCTTTGACCTCGATGCGCTCACCGACATCGAGTGCGACGGCCACCGCGTGGCCTACAACGCCGCCTTCGCCGCGCACGGCCTGAACTTCGAGTGGTCGGTGCCGCGCTACCGCCAGCTGCTCGCACTGACCGACGAGCGGCAGCGGGTGGCGGCCGAGTTGCGCAAGCGCTGCGTGGCCACCGAGTCCGACGTGCTGACCGCACTACTGGCCGACGACATCTATACGACCAAGACAATGATGTTCGACGAGCTGGTCCTCGAGCGCGATCTCCCGCCGCGGCCCGGGCTGGTGGACCTGTTGGTCGAGGCGTTCGCCGCGGGCGTTCAGGTGGCTGTGGTGACCAGCGGGCAGCGCAGCTGGGCCGAGCCGCTGGTGCGGCAGCTCGCCGGTGAGGGGCTCGTCGAGGTCGTGGTGACCGCCGACGACGTGAAGAAGACGATGCCGGATCCCGACGCGCATCGGCACGCCCTGTGGGAGCTGGGGCTGTCCGCCGAGGACGCGCTGGCCGTCAGCGGCTCGGCATCCGGGCTGCGCGCCGCCAACGCCGCGGGCCTGGCCACCGTCGTCATCACCGGCGAAGGCACCCCCGAGATTCCCACGGCGGTGGCCGTGCGGCCGGACTTCGACGGCGGCGATCCGTTGCGTATCGCCGAATGTCAACGGCTGCACGCGAACTGGTGGAAGTCTCACAAGCCCTCGGCGGCGTAACGGCGTAACCGCCACACCGGCCGGCGATCGGCGCGGTAGTTTCATGGGATGACCGACATCCCCACCGCTGAGGAAGCGCTCGCCCGTCTCGACATGCCGCTGATCGAGGCGATGATGACCCAGCGGGCCGTGCGCCGCGTCCTTCCCGACCCCGTCGACGACGCCGTCGTGCGCAAGTGCATCGAGTTGGCGCTGCGGGCGCCCACCGGATCCAACGGGCAGAACTGGGAATTCATCGTGGTGAAGGACCGGCGCGTCAAGGAGCGACTCGGCAAACGGTATCGCCAAGCGTGGTCGCTGTACGGCGCGGTCGGCCGCCGCGTCACCGCCGGCGACGAATCGATGCAGAAGATCCTGCGGGCCGTGCAATGGCAGGTCGACCATTTCACCGAGATCCCGGTCCTTGTGGTGCCGTGCCTGCGCGGCGGTATGCGGTTGCCGTACATGCCGTCGCCGTTCGTGGGGGAGTCGTCGTTCTTCGGTTCGATCTACCCCAGCGTGCAGAACCTGCTGCTCGCGGCCCGCGCGATGGGCCTGGGCGCGTCGCTGATCACGCTGCCGCTGTGGAGCGTGACGTCGGCGCGTCGGGCCCTGGGCCTGCCGCTGACCGTGACCCCCGTGTGCGTCGTGCCCCTCGGTTGGCCGCGTGGGCGATACGGACCCACCACCCGCAAGCCGGTCGAGGAGGTCGTCCACCTCGACGGGTACGGCCACCGCGCCTGGCTCGACGCGTCGTCGAGCAACCGCTGAGATCAGCCGCGCAGCAGTTCGATCACCGCGCTGAAGTCCTTGTCGGCGTGCTCGGCGTTGAACTCGGCGTAGATCTGGGCGGCGTGGCTGCCCAGTGGCGCTTTGGCATTCGTCGACTTGACCGCGTCCATCGCCAGCCCGAGGTCCTTGTTCATCAACGCGGTGGCGAAGCCGGGCTTGAAGTCGTTGTTGGCGGGTGAGGTCGGCACCGGGCCCGGCACCGGGCAATTGGTGTGCACGGCCCAGCAGTTGCCGGTCGCACCCGTGATGACGTCGAACAGGGACTGCGCGGGCAGGCCGAGCTTCTCGGCCAGTACGAACGCCTCGCCGATGGCGATCTGCTGAACCGCGAGCACCATGTTGTTGCACAGCTTGGCGGCCTGACCCGTGCCGGAGGCGCCGCAGTGGATGATCTTGCCCGCCAACGGTTCCAGCACCGGCCGGGCCCGCTCCACGGCGTCCTCCTCGCCGCCGACCATGAACGCCAGCGTGCCCGCGGTCGCGCCCTTCACCCCGCCGGACACCGGCGCGTCGAGCTGGGCGAGCCCGCGGTCGACGGCCTGCCGGTGCACCGAGCGGGCGTCGTCGACCGAGATCGTCGAGGTGTCGATGAGCAACGCGCCGTCCTTGGCCGCCGGCAGCACCTCGGCATAGCACGATTTGACGATGTCCCCGTTGGGAAGTGAGGTGATGACGACATCGGCGTCACCGACGGCCGCGGCGCCGCTGTCGAAGGGCTGGACACCCTTGTCGGCGGCCGCGTCCCGCAGGTCCGGCACCGGGTCGAACCCGTGCACGGTGTGGCCCGCGGCGACGAGGTTCGCCGCCATCGGCCCGCCCATGTGGCCCAACCCCAGAAACGCGACCGTGCTCATGGTAAATCTCCTATGTCGTCTATGTCGCTGCGCGGGCCTTGGCCGCTTCTGCTCTGCCGATGACCACGCGCATGATCTCGTTGGTTCCCTCCAGGATCCGATGCACCCGCAGATCGCGGACGATCTTCTCCAGCCCGTACTCACGCAGATATCCATAGCCGCCGTGCAGTTGCAGTGCCTGATCGGCGACCTCGAAGCAGGAGTCGGTGACGTAGCGTTTGGCCATCGCGCACAACTCCACCTTCTGCGGGTGGTTCTCGTCGAGCGCGGTGGCCGCGCGCCACAACAGCACGCGCGAGGTCTGCAACGCGGTGGCCATGTCGGCGAGCGTGAACCGGATGGTCGGCTCGTCGAGCAGCGCACCGCCGAACGCCTGGCGGTCGGCGAGATACCGCGCGGCCTTGTCGTGGGCGGCCTGCGCGCCGCCCAGCGAACACGCGGCGATGTTGATCCGGCCGCCGTTGAGGCCCTGCATCGCGATGCCGAAGCCCGTGCCTTCACCGTCGGCGCCGCCGAGCATCGCGTCGGCGGGCACCCGGACGCCTTCGAAGACCACCTGCGCGGTCGGCTGGGCGTTCCAGCCCATCTTCAGCTCGTCGGCGCCGAAACTCAGCCCGGGCGAGTCCTTTTCGACGAGGAAGGTCGAGATGCCGCGAGGTCCGTCCTCGCCGGTGCGGGCCATCACCACGTAAACGTCGGACGACCCGGCGCCGGAGATGAACTGTTTGACGCCGTCGAGCACATAGTCACCGCCGGCGCGGACGGCCTTCGTGCGCAACGCGCTGGCGTCGGATCCCGCGCCCGGTTCGGTCAGGCAGTAGCTGGCGATGGCCTCCATCGACGCCAGCCTCGGCACCCACGACTTGCGTTGTTCGTGGGTGCCGAAGGTGTCGACCATCCAGGCGCACATGTTGTGGATCGACAGGAACGCCGCGACGGTGGGATCGGCCTTGGCGAGTTCCTCGAAGATCCGCACCGCGTCGATCCGGCGCAGCTCGCTGCCGCCGACGTCGTCGCGGCAGTAGATCGCCGCCATGCCGAGCTCGGCCGCCTCGCGCAACACGTCGGTGGGGAAGTGCTTGGTGGCATCCCACTCCAAAGCGTGTGGCGCGAGGCGCTTCTCGGCGAACGAGGCCGCCGTCTCGGCGATCACCCGCTCGTCGTCGTCGAGCCCGAAGTAATCCACGAAACCCCTACTTCATGGTCGGCAGCACGAACTCCGCGCCATCCTTGATGCCGGACGGCCACCGCTGGGTGACGGTCTTGGTCTTGGTGTAGAACAAGATCGAATGCGGGCCGTGCTGGTTGAGGTCGCCGAAGCCGGAGCGTTTCCAGCCGCCGAAGGTGTGGTAGGCCACCGGCACCGGGATCGGCACGTTGACGCCGACCATGCCGACCTGCACGCGGGACACGAAGTCGCGGGCCGCGTCGCCGTCGCGGGTGAAGATCGCGACGCCGTTGCCGTATTCGTGCTCGGAGGGCAGCCGCAGCGCCTCGTCATAGTCGTGCGCGCGCACGATGCACAACACCGGCCCGAAGATCTCGTCGGTGTAGATCGACATGTCGGTGGTGACGTGGTCGAACAGGGTGGGCCCGATGAAGAAGCCGTCCTCGAGGCTGTCGTCACCGAATTGCATTTCGTCGCTGGCGCGTTCGCGGCCGTCGACCACGATCTCGGCGCCGGCCTCCACGCCCTGGGCGATGTAGTCGCGCACCCGCTGCAGGGCGGCCTCGGTGACCAGGGGGCCGTAGTCGGCCTTGGGGTCCAGGCTGTGGCCCACCCGCAGATTGTTGATGCGCTCGACCAGCCTGGCGCGCAGGCGATCGGCGGTTTCTTCACCGACCGGGACCGCCACGCTGATCGCCATGCAACGTTCCCCGGCGCTGCCGTAGCCGGCGCCGATCAGGGCGTCGACCGCCTGATCGAGGTCCGCGTCCGGCATGACGATCATGTGGTTCTTGGCGCCGCCGAAGCACTGCGAGCGTTTCCCGTTGGCCGCTGCGCCCGCGTAGATGTACTGCGCGATGTCGGAGCTGCCGACGAACCCGACGGCGGCGATGGTGGGGTGCTCGAGGATCGCGTCGACGGCTTCCTTGTCGCCCTGCACCACCTGGAACACACCGGGGGGCAGGCCGGCCTCGATGAAGAGTTCGCCCAGCCGCAGCGGCACCGAAGGGTCACGCTCGGATGGTTTGAGGATGAACGCGTTTCCGCATGCCAGCGCCGGGCCGGCCTTCCACAGCGGGATCATCGCCGGGAAGTTGAACGGGGTGATGCCCGCGACCACGCCGAGCGGCTGGCGCATCGAGTACACGTCGATGCCCGGGCCCGCGCCCTCGGTGTACTCGCCCTTCATCAGGTGCGGGATGCCGATCGAGAACTCGATGACCTCGATGCCGCGCTGGACGTCTCCGCGTGAGTCGGCCAGCGTCTTACCGTGCTCGAGGGAAAGCAGTTCGGCGAGCTCGTCGATGTTCTGGTTGACCAGGTCGATGAACTTCATCATGCCCCGGGCCCGCCGCTGCGGGTTCCACGCCGCCCACTCCTTCTGCGCCTCGACGGCGCCGGCGACCGCGGCGTCGACGTCGGCGGCCGAGGCCATCGACACCTTGGCCTGCACCTTGCCGGTGCTCGGGTTCAACACGTCGGCGGTGCGCTTGGACTCGCCGGCGGTGCGCTTGCCGTTGATGAAATGTGGAATCTGCTTGGTCATGGCCCTGCCCCTCGCTACTAGATAGTTGGATATCCTAGTAATGCGTGAGAGGCGTCCGCAAGGGGGGTGCGCGACGAGACTGCGGGAGATCGCGATCGCGGCCGAAATCGCGATCTGTGCGCAGTTTCGATGCGGTGGGGTCAGAGGTTGAGCATCCGGATCGTCTCCGCGCGCATGTCCACCTTGCGGACCTTGCCGGTGACGGTCATCGGGAACTCGTCGACGACGTGGACATAGCGCGGGATCTTGTAGTGCGCGAGCTTTCCGGTGGCGTACTCGCGCACCGCGGCGGCGTCCAACGGCGCGCAGCCCGACAGCATCTTGATCCAGGCGCAGATCTCCTCGCCGTAGACGTCGTCGGGAACGCCGATCACCTGGACGTCCTCGATGTCGGGGTGGGAGTGCAGGAAGTCCTCGATCTCACGCGGGTATACGTTCTCGCCGCCGCGGATCACCATGTCCTTGATGCGCCCGACGATCTGGCAGTAGCCGTCGTCGCGCATCACGGCGAGATCGCCGGTGTGCATCCAGCCGTCCTCGTCGATGGCCTCGCGGGTCTTCGCCTCGTCATTCCAGTAGCCGGTCATCACCGAATAGCCGCGGGTGCAGAACTCGCCCGGCATGCCGCGCCGCACGGTGGCTCCGGTGTCGGGATCGACGACCTTGATCTCGACGTGCGGGTGCACGCGCCCGACGGTGGCGGTGCGCCGGTCCAGGTCGTCGTCGATGCGGGTCTGACACGACACCGGGGAGGTCTCGGTCATGCCGTAGGCGATCGCCACCTCCGACATGTTCAGCTCGTTGATGCAGCGCTTCATCAGCTCCATCGGGCAGGTGGCGCCCGCCATGATTCCCGTTCGCAGCGACGACACGTCGCGGTTGGCGAGATCCGGGTGGGCGAGCATCGCCACGAACATGGTCGGCACCCCGTAAACGGCGGTGCAGCGTTCGTTCTCGATGGCGGCCAATGTCGCCGCGGGATCGAAGCCGGGCGCCGGAATCACCATCGTGGCACCGTGCGTGGTGACCCCGAGATTGCCCATCACCATGCCGAAGCAGTGGTAGAAGGGCACCGGGATGCACAACCGATCGGGTGGTTGCAGGTTGATCAGCTCGGTGACGAAGAACCCGTTGTTGAGGATGTTGCGGTGGGACAGCACCGCTCCCTTCGGGGCACCCGTTGTGCCCGAAGTGTATTGGATGTTGATGGCGTCCGACGGCGTCAATGCGCCCATCCGCGACCGCAGTTCGTCGACCGAGACGCCGTCGGCCCGTTGCCGCAGCCGCTGCCAGTCGTCGGTGCCGATGAACACCACCTCGGTCAGGTCCGGCGCCTGCGGGCGCACCTCTTCGACCATCTCCCGGTAGCTCGACGTCTTGAACTCCGTTGCCGCCACCAACATCCGGATGCCCGAGTGCCCCAGCACGTACGACAGCTCGTGGGTGCGGTAGGCGGGGTTGACCGTCACCAGGATCGCGCCGATCTTCGCGGTGGCGTACTGCAGGATCGTCCATTCCGCGCAGTTGGGCGCCCAGATCCCGACCCGGTCGCCCGCCCCGATGCCGCTGGCCATCAGACCCCTTGCGACGACGTCGATTTCGGTGTTGAGCTCGGCATAGGTCCAGCGCCGGCCGGAGCTGACGTCGACGAGCGCCCCGACGCCGGGATGTGCCGAGGCCGTGCGTTCGAAGTTGGCCCCGATGGTCTCCTCGAGCAGGGGCACCTCGGTCGGTCCCGCCGCGTAGGACGGCGCCGCGGCGTAGGTGTCGCGCAGCACGTTTTTCAAGACCTTGCCCGCCGCGTTGCGAGGCAGTTCCTCGACGACGGCGATGCGCCGGGGCCGTTTGTACGCGGCCAGGTGTGCCCGGCAGTGCGACTCGATGTCGGCCTCGGTCGGCGGGTCGGCGGGATCGCGCGGCACGATCACCGCCATCGGTGTCTCGCCCCAATCCGGATCGGGCACGCCGATGACCGCCACCTCGGCGACTTTCGGTTCGGCCGCCAGGACGTTCTCCACCTCGGCGCTGTAGATGTTCTCTCCGCCCGAGATGATCATGTCCTTCTTCCGGTCGACCACATAAATGTAGCCGTCCTGGTCCTGCCGAACCAGGTCGCCGGAGTGAAACCACCCGCCCCGGAAGGCTTCGGCCGCCCATCGAGTTCGGCGAAGGTGCATCGCCGCCGGGAGTCGACGAACGCGACGTGGTCCGGTCGCACGAGTGCGTGCCGGGTGAGGACATCGCTGAGCGAGATTCCCGTCGACGGTGACAGACGCGCCGCAGGAGGGGAGATGGTCATCGTCGGCTCCTTCCGGACGTGGGCTACAACCCGGCCCGGTCGGCGAGCAGCGCCCGGTGGTGAGTGCTGCTGCCGAACAGTGCCTGGGTGGTCTTGGCGCGGCGAAAGTACATGTGGATGTCGTGCTCCCAGGTGAACGCGATGCCGCCGTGCACCTGCATCGCTGAACCCGCGCACATGACGAAGGTGTCGGCGGCCTGTGCCTTGACCAAAGGCGCGGTGAGCGCGAGTTCCTCGGGGTCCGTGGCAGTCATGGCGGCGAACATGACGGCGACCCGGGTGGCGTCGATCTCGATCATCATCTCGGCGCAGGCGTGCTTGACCGCCTGAAACGATCCGATCGGTCGTCCGAACTGCCGTCTGCTGCAGGCATAGTCGACCGACAGCGCGAGGCACGCCTCGGCGCCGCCGAGCATCTCGGCGGCCAACAGCACACGGGCCACGTCGAGCACCCGCTGCCAGCCCTCGCACAACGCCAGCGCTTCGGCGGGCGCCTGCCGCAACGTGACCCGGGCGACCGGCCGGGTGGTGTCGAACGACGACAGCGGCGCGACCGTGACCCCGGGGGCATCGGCGGTCACCAGATACCACCCGAGCGAGCCGTCGCGCTGGGCGGCCGGCACCACGAACACGTCCGCGATGCGGCCGTGCGGCACCGGCGAGCACTCGCCGGACAGGTTGACGCGGCCGTTGGCGCCGACGGCCCGCACCGTGGTCGTCGAGGGGTCGGTGGCGTCCGGCGCTGTCGCCGCGAATGCTCCGATCGACTCGCCGGTCAGCAACCCCGGGAGCAGACGGCGCCGCTGTTCGTCATCACCCATCCGCAGCACGGCCTCGATCGTGAAGACGGTGCCCGCCAACGGAACCGGGGTCAGCGCACGGCCGAGCTCTTCGAAGACGATGGCGGCCTCCACCAGGGTGCCGCCGGCTCCGCCGTACTCGGGCGGCACGTGCAACGCCGGCAGCTCGGCCTCGCTGCAGAGCCGCTGCCACAGCCGTTCGTCAAGACCTCGGGCCGCGGCCACCTCGCGCACGCGGGCCGGGGGAGCCGCCTCAGAAAGCAGGCCGCGCAGCGACTCTCGAAAGTCGAGCTGTTCGGTGCTGTAGCGGAAGTCCATCTCAGCGTGGCTCCTTGGGAAGCCCCAACAGCTGCTCGCCGATGACGTTGCGTTGGATCTGCGAACTGCCGGCGTAGATCGTCGCCGCCCGGGCATACAGGAGCTGGTCCATCCAGCAGCCGGCCGAGTTCGGCGTACCGGCCGGCGGAACAATCAGGGCCGCACCGTTTCCCGGGCCCTGCGGGCTGATTGTGTCGGGCCCCAGAATCTCGGCGGCGAGTTCGGTGTAGCGCTGGAAGTACTCGCTCCAGATGACCTTGTGGATCGCGGCGTCGGCGCCGGGAATCTCCCCACGCAGCAGCGCCGTCAACCCTCGGTACCCCTGATACCGCAGGATCTCCACGCGCGAGTAGCACCACGCCAGCTCGTCGCGCACCTGAGGATCGGTGTGCCGTCCGCGCTGCCGGGCCAGCTCCACCAGCCGCTTGAAGTCGCGGCCGAATTCCGCTGCCGCGGTGGTGATCTGCGATCCCCGTTCGAAGCCGAGCAGCGTCATCGCGGTACGCCACCCGCCGCCGACACCGCCGAGCACATCGGCGGCACGGGCGCGGGCGTCGGTGAAGAACACCTCGCTGAACGAGGCGTGCCCCGCGGCGTTGACGATCGGGCGCACCTCCACGCCGGGCTGGTCGATCGGCGCCAGCAGCATCGACAGGCCCTTGTGCTTGGGCGCCGGATCGGTGCGGGCAAGCAGGAATATCCAGTTCGCCGTCGGCCCGGCCGACGTCCAGATCTTCTGGCCGTTGATCACCCAGTCGTCGCCGTCGAGCATCGCCCTGGTCCGCACGGACGCCAGGTCCGAGCCCGCCTCGGGTTCGGAGAACCCCTGGCACCAGCGGTCCTCGCCGGAGAGGATGCGGGGCAGGAAATGTCGCTTCTGCTCCTCGGAGCCCAGCGCGATCATCGTGTTGCCCAACAGGTCGATGCCCGCCAAGTCGTTCTCCGAGCGGTCGGGTGCACCGGCGAGGGCGAACTCCTCGGCCAACACCAGTTGCTCGATCACCGAGAGCCCGCCGCCGCCGTACTCCGTGGGCCACGACACCGCGATCAGTCCCCGATCGGCGAGAACCTTGCGCCACCGCGCCCTGAGCTGCTCGCGCTCCTCGGGCGGCAGCGCGCCGGCGCCGCTCCATTCGCTGGGCAGATGCTCGGCCAGAAACGCCCGGATCTGATCCCGAAAGGCGATGGCCTCGGGTGGATAGTCGACGTCCATCAGGGCCGCCGTTTGGCCGCGGGCAGAATCTCCGGCGCCTGCCGCCAGTCCTCGAGGCCGTGCTCGACCGAGCCGATGCCCAGCGGGTTGCCGGTGATGTCGGCCCAATGGGCGTGGTTGAGCTGATGCAGGGAGAAGCAGGCGTCGAGGGCGGCGCCGAACCCCATGGCGTCGACGGTCTGATTCACCGACTCCTTGATCATCAGCGCGGTCAGTGTCGGTAGCTTGGCGATCCGGCGAGCGAATTCGACTGTGCAGTCGAACAGTTCGTCGTTGGAGAAGACCTTGCTGACCATGCCGAGCGCGTGCGCGTCGTCCGCGGTCAGGGCGTCTCCGGTGAGCAGCAGTTCCTTGGCCTTACGGGGGCCGAACTCCCACGGGTGGCCGAAGTACTCGACCCCGCACATCCCCAGCCGGGTGCCCACCACGTCGGCGAAGACCGTGTCCTCGGCGGCGACGATCAGATCGCAGCACCATGCCAGCATCAGGCCCGCCGACAGGACCAGCCCGTGCACCTCGGCGATGGTGATCTTGCGCAGGTTGCGCCACCGCTTGGTGTTCTGGAAGAAGTAGTGCCACTCCTGGCGATGGCGCGTCTCCACCCCGCCCAGCGTCCCGCCGTTGCAGTGATACGTCGGGTGCTGGCCCGGCCCCGACGATCGCTCGCGGATGTCGTCGGCGGAACCCAAATCATGGCCCGCGGAGAAGCACGGCCCGGCGCCCCGCAGGATCACCACCCGCACGGTGTCGTCCTCTTCGGCCAGTTCGAATGCCGCTCCGAGCTCGACAAGCAGCCCGCGGTTCTGCGCATTGCGCTGTTTCGGGCGGTCGAGCGTGATCACGGCAATTCGGCCGTCATCGAGCAGTTCGTAATCGATGTAGTCGAAATGCTGCACGAAGTGCTCCCTTCGGGTCGTCACCGCTGTGCGCGCAGTGACGCTGCTGAGCTGCAGGTTACGCGACGCCAAACCAACATGTCCATAGCCAGTACGTCGATCATAAAACTTTTGTTCAAGTAAATCAGCAAGATACTCGCCTACTTGCGCTCAATAAAGTATCTTGCTAGTACTGTGGTGCACATCGCAGCGAGCCGTCGGGCGAGCGGACCACTACCGAGAGGGTTGAAGATGGAACTGGGGCTTTTCCTGATGCCGGCGCATCCGCCGGAGCGCAACCTGTACGACGCGACCCAGTGGGATCTCGAATTGATCCAGCTCGCCGATGAGCTGGGTTACGTCGAGGCGTGGGTGGGTGAGCACTTCACCGTGCCGTGGGAGCCGATCTGCGCACCCGACCTGCTGTTGGCCCAGGCGCTACTGCGGACCAAGTCGATCAAGCTGGCTCCCGGCGCTCACCTGCTTCCGTACCACCACCCGGTCGAATTGGCCCACCGGGTCGCCTATTTCGACCACCTGGCCCAGGGCCGGTTCATGCTCGGGGTGGGCGCCAGCGGGATTCCCGGCGACTGGGCGCTGTTCGACGTCGACGGCCAGAACGGTGAGCACCGCGAGATGACCCGCGAGGCGCTCGAGATCATGCTCAAGGTCTGGACCGAGAACGAGCCGTGGGAGTTCCGCGGAAAGTACTGGAACGCCAACGGCATCGCGCCGATGTTCGAGGGGCTGATGAAAAGGCACATCAAGCCCTTTCAGGCGCCGCACCCGCCCATCGGGGTGACCGGGTTCAGCGCCGGATCCGAGACGCTGAAGCTGGCAGGCGAGCGCGGCTACCTGCCGATGAGCCTGGACCTCAACACCGAATACGTCGCGACACACTGGGACGCGGTATTGGAGGGCGCCGCCCGCAGCGGCCGCGTGCCCGACCGGCAGGACTGGCGGCTGGTGCGCGAGGTGGTCGTCGCCGAAACCGACGAGCAGGCGTTCCGGTACGCCGTCGACGGCATGATCGGGCGGAACATGCGCGAGTACGTGTTGCCGACCTTCCGCATGTTCGGCATGACCAAGTTCTACAAGCACAACCCGACGGTGCCCGACGGCGACGTCACACCGGAATACCTGGCGGAGAACACGTTTGTGGTGGGCTCGGTCGAGACCGTCGTCGACAAGCTGGAAGCGACCTACGATCAGGTCGGCGGGTTCGGCCACCTGCTGATCCTGGGCTTCGACTACAGCGACAACCCCGGGCCGTGGAAGGACTCCATGCGCCTGCTGGCCGAAGAGGTCATGCCGAGGCTCAACGCGCGCATCGCCAAGAAGCCCTCAATCGCCATCGCCTAGCGCTCATTCGAAGGGTATCCCGATGGAGGCGCAGAAGATCACCGTCCGCTACTCGGACGGAACGTGCAAGACGATGACCGCCAGGGCCGACCAGACCATCCTGGAGGCGGCCGAGGAGAATGGCATCGCGATCGTCAACGAGTGCCAGAGCGGGATCTGCGGCACGTGTGTGGCCACCTGCAGGTCGGGCGATTACGAGATGGGCCGGACCGAAGGGCTTTCCGACGTGGAACGCGATGCCTGGAAGGTACTGACCTGCCAGACGTTCGCCAACTCCGAATGCCTGATCGAACTGCAGTATCCGATGGACAACAACGCCGCCAGCCTGGTGACCGGGCATGCCACGGTGACCGAGGTGCAGTTGGTCTCGTCCACCACAGCCATTCTGCGGCTGGATGTTTCGAATATGCCTTTACTGAAGTTCAAGGCAGGCCAGTTCGCACAGCTGCAGGTGCCCGGCAGCGGGGTGTGGCGCAACTACTCGTACGCGCATCCGGCCGACGGGCGCGATGAGCTCGAGTTCATCATCCGGCTGCTGCCCAGCGGGGTGATGTCGGACTATCTGCGCGACCGGGCGAAGCCGGGCGACCGAATCGCGTTACGGGGCAGTAAGGGCACGTTCTATCTGCGTCCGGTGCAGCGGCCGGTGGTGCTGGTGGCCGGTGGCACCGGGCTGTCGGCGATCCTGGCGATGGCCCAGAGCATGGTGCCCGACGCCGGCCGGCCCGTCCACCTGCTCTACGGGGTGACCGACGTCGCGGATCTGTGCAAGCTCGACGAACTCGAGCGGCTGCGGCAGCGGATTCCGGATCTGCAGGTGCACACCATCGTGGCCCATCCCGACCCCGGCTGGTCGGGACCGGTGGGGCTGGTGACCGACCTTCTGGACGAGGACATGTTCGGCGACGGCAACGCAGACGTCTACCTGTGCGGGCCCGCGGGAATGGTCGAGTCGGTCCGGAACTGGTTGGACAACCGCGACATTCACCGCATCGGCCTCTACTACGAGAAGTTCGTGCCGAGCGGGGCCGCGCGGCGGCGCACCCCGCTGCGGCTGGACTACACCGACATCGACATGGCCGACGTACGACACCGCGCCCGCGGCACCGCGGTGGTGATCGGCGGCAGCATCGCAGGCATCACCACCGCCAAGATGCTCACCGAGTTCTTCGAGCGGGTGATCGTCCTGGAGAAGGACGACCCCCATCGGCGCCGCGAGGGTCGGCCCGGCGCGGCGCAGGGCTGGCATCTGCACCACCTGCTCACCGCCGGCCGCATCGAGCTGGAGCGGATCTTCCCCGGCATCATCGACGACATGGTGCGCGAAGGCGCCTTCGACGTCGACATGGCCGCGCAGTACCGCATCCGCCTCGGCGGCGCCTGGAAGAAGCCGGGCACCGGCGACATCCAGATCGTGTGCGCCGGGCGTCCCCTGCTCGAGTGGTGCGTCCGCCGCCGCCTCGACGACGACCCCCGCATCGCGTTCCGCTACGAGTCCGAGGTCAGCGATCTGATCTACGACAGCGACACCAACACGGTGCTCGGTGTCGCGGTGGACAACGAGGGGCATCCGGAGGTCATCCCGGCCGAATTCGTGGTGGACGCCTCGGGCAAGAACACCCCGGTTCCGGAGATTCTCGAGCGGATCGGGATCGGGGCGCCAGAGGTCGAGCAGGACATCATCAACTGTTTCTACTCGACCATGTTCCATCACGTGCCGCCCGAACGGCAGTGGCACGACAGGGTGATGATGATCTGCTACGCGTACCGACCGTATGAGGACACTTACGCGGCGCAGTACTACACCGACAGCTCGCGCACGATCCTGTCCACCACATTGGTTGCCTACAACTGCTATTCGCCGCCGCGAACCCCCGAGGAGTTCCGCCGATTCGCCGACCTGATGCCCTCCCCGGTGGTCGGTGAGAACATCGACGGCCTGGAGCCAGCGTCGCCGATCTACAACTTCCGCTATCCCAACATGCTGAGGCTGCGCTACGAGAGGAAGCGCAACCTGCCACGCGGACTGCTCGCGGTGGGCGATGCCTACACCAGCGCCGACCCGGTGTCGGGGCTCGGGATGTCGATCGCGCTCAAGGAAGTTCACGAGATGCAGACGCTGCTGGCCAAGCGCGGTCCCGGCGATCCCGACCTGCCGCGGCGCTACTACCGGCGGATCGCGAAGCTGGCCGACACGGCCTGGTTCGTGATCAGGGAGCAGAACCTCCGGTTCGACTGGATGAAGGATGTCGACAAGAAGCGGCCGTTCTATTTCAGGGCGCTGACCTGGTACATGGACCGAATGATCGAGCTGATTCACGACGACCTCGACGCCTACCGCGAATTCCTGGCCGTCGTGCATCTGGTCAAGCCGCCCGCGGCGTTGATGTCACCGAGGGTCGCCGCCAAAGTCCTCGGCAAGTGGGCGCGCACCAGGCTGTCGGGCCAGCAGACGCTGATCACCCGCAACTACCAGAACCGCACCGTGCCGCCGCCCGACCATCTGGAGATATCCGAGGAACCGAAGGCCGATTTCGCCGCAAGCCACACCCGCTAGAGAAGGGGCTTACATGTCGCAGATGTCGCAGATGTCGCAGATGTCGCCAACCCATCGGTTGCTCGACTGCCGAGGAACCCGCATCCACGCCGTCGAGCAGGGCGAGGGACCGCTGGTGGTCCTGGTGCACGGCTTTCCGGAGTCCTGGTACTCGTGGCGCCACCAGATTCCCGCGCTGGCCGGCGCCGGCTACCGGGTGGTGGCCATCGACCAGCGCGGGTACGGGCGCTCGTCGAAGTACCGGGTGCAAAAGGCCTACCGCATCAAGGAATTGGTGGGCGACATCGTGGGAGTTCTCGATGCCTACGGTGAGAAGCAGGCGGTCGTGGTCGGTCACGACTGGGGCGCGCCGGTGGCGTGGACGTTCGCCTGGCTGCATCCGGACCGCTGCCGCGGCGTCGTGGGTATCAGCGTTCCGTTCGCCGGCCGCGGGGTGATCGGCCTGCCCGGCAGCCCGTTCGGCGAGCGCAGGCCCAAGGACTACCATCTCGAGCTGGCCGGCCCCGGAAAGATCTGGTACCAGGACTATTTCGGCGAACAAGACGCGATCATCGCCGAGATCGAAGAGGACCTCCGGGGCTGGCTGCTCGGCCTGACCTACACCGTGTCTGGCCAGGGGATGATCGCGGCCACCCAGGCGGCGGTGGCGGCCGGTGTCGATTTGGCGTCGATGGACCCCATCGAGGTCATCCGCTCCGGACCGCTGTGCCTACCGGAGGGGGCGCGCCTGAAGGACGCGTTCATCTACCCCGAGACCATGCCGGAGTGGTTCACCGACGCCGACCTCGACTTCTATACGAAAGAATTCGAACGGTCCGGATTCGGTGGGCCGCTGAGCTTCTACCACAACATCGACAACGACTGGTGCGACCTCGCCGAGCAGGAAGGCACCCCGCTCACACCGCCGGCGTTGTTCATCGGGGGCCAGTACGACGTCGGCACGACCTGGGGCGCCGAGGCCGTGGAACGCGCGCACGAGGTGATGCCCAACTACTGCGGCACCCACATGATCGATGACGTCGGGCACTGGATCCAACAAGAGGAGCCCAAGGAGACCAACCGGTTGCTGCTCGAATTCCTGACAGGACTGCACTGGTGAAACTTCGGCCTCTGCCCATCGACAGCCGCGAACTGCGGCGGGTGTACGGCTGCCACCCCTCTGGGGTGACCGCGGTGTGCGCGATGGTCGACGGTGAGCCGGTGGGGATGGCAGCGAGTTCGTTCACATCGGTGTCGGTGGACCCGCCACTCGTGTCGATCTGCGTGCAGACCGACTCCAGAACATGGCCGCGGTTGAAAGCGGCTGCGCGGCTGGGCCTGAGCGTGCTGGCCGAACACCACAGCGATGCGTGCCGCACTCTCTCACGCAAAGAAGGTGACCGGTTCGCTGGGGTACCTTGGACCAGGCTGGCATCCGGAGCGGTGATCGTGCCGGAGGCCAGCGCCTGGTTGGAATGCCTGCTGCGCAGCGAGGTGGCCGCGGGTGATCACATGATCGCCGTTCTCGAGGTGTGCGCCCTGGACGCCAACGTCGGCATGCCGCCACTTGTGTTCCACGGCAGTCGGTTTCACCGGCTCACCGGCGCGGACGTGCTGGAGCGGACATGAAGACGACGGACACCAGGGTGCGTCGCGCGATCACAGCGGTGGGCGGCGGTCGGCCGGTCGTCATCACGACGGGACCGGAGAACGACAACGAGGGATATCTCGCGTTCGCCGCCGAGGCGGCCACGCCCACATTGCTGGCCTTCACGATTCGGCACTCGTCCGGCTATGTCAGGATCGCGCTGCCCGCCGCCGAGTGTGAGCGGTTGAACCTCCCGCCGATTTGCCATCGCGGCGAGAACCGCTCCGACGCGGCCGCTCACCGGGTGACGGTCGACTGGCGGGGGACCGGCACGGGGATCTCGGCGACCGACCGGGCGGCCACCATCGCGGCGCTGGCGGCGAAAAGCTCTGATTCATCGGACTTTCGTCGGCCCGGGCATGTGGTTCCGGTCGAGGTGGCCACGGCAGGCGTGCTGGGCCGCCCCGGTCCGGCCGAGGCGGCGCTCGACCTCACCCGCCTCGCCGGCCGACGCCACGCCGCGGGACTGTGCGAGATCGTGTCCCGCCACCGGCCCAGCGCGATGGCGCGAGGCGGCGAGCTGCTCGAGTTCGCGCTCGAGCACGCGTTGCCGGTCGTCTCCGTCGCTGAGCTCGTCAACTATCGGCGGCGGGTGGAGCCACAGGTCGAGCGAATGGCCGAGACGGTGTTGCCCAATTGCGGGGAGGGCTTCCGCGCCATCGGGTTCCGTGACGTGCACGGCGGCGGTGAGCACCTGGCCCTGATCGTCGGTGACGTCGGGCCCGGGGTTCCGGTTCCGCTGCACGTCCACGTCGAGTGTGTGACGTCAGACGTGTTCGGGTCGACCGCCTGCCGGTGCGGCACCGATCTGCGGACCGCGTTGAGCGACATGCGGACGGGGGACGGCGGGGTCGTCATCTACCTGCGTCCGCCCGGCCCGATGCGCGCCTGCGGTCTGACGGACGCCGATGAGCTCGATTCCGAAGAGCTGACTGCGACCGTGGCGTGGATTATGCGCGATCTCGGTGTCTACACCGTCAGATTGGCCGATGATGCACCCGGGTTCGGTCTGGTTATCTTCGGGGCCATCCGCGAGCGCGGGCTCCGGGTCGCGGGCTGAGACGAGGAGCGACAGCAAGGTGGTTCGATGACATATCCAGACCTCGCGGGCAAGGCCGCGATCGTCACAGGAGCGGGCGCGGGCATCGGCCTCGCGATCGCGGAACGTCTTGCCGCCGAGGGTTGCCGGGTGCTGTGCGCGGACATCGACGGCGGGGCTGCCGAAGCCGCGGCGACCAAGATCGGCGGTGGCGCCGTCGCGCATCGCGTCGACATCAGCGACGAGCAGCAGGTGATCGGCATGGTCGACGCCTGCACGGCGGCGTTCGGCGGCGTCGACAAGCTGGTCGCCAACGCCGGCGTGGTCCATTTCGCTTCGGTACTCGACACCACGGTCGAGGATTTCGATCGGGTGGTCCGCGTGAACCTGCGCGGCGCCTGGCTGTGCACCAAGCACGCGGCGCCGAAGATGATCGAACGGGGTGGTGGCGCCATCGTCAACATGTCGTCGTTGGCCGGGGTGGTGGCCGCGGCGGGCACCGCCGCATACGGCATGACGAAGGCCGGACTCATCCATCTGAGCCGCATCACCGCGGCCGAATTGCGGTCGGCCGGCGTGCGATCCAACGCGGTGCTGCCGGCGTTCGTCGACACCCCGATGCAGCGGACCGCGATGACGACCTTCGACGAGGCACTCGGTGAAGGCGGGGCCGACACCATGATCAGCCGGCTACAGGGCCGGATGGCCGGACCCGAGGAGATGGCGGGCGTCGTCGCGTTCCTGCTGTCCGACGACGCGTCGATGGTCAACGGCACCGCACAGTACGCTGACGGCGGCACCGCCGCCGCGCTGTGGTGAAACGGGTCAGCGCCGACTGGTCAGGATGGCAATCGCCAGCGCGGTGATCTCTTCGGCCACACCGGAATTGCGCGTGAGGTGCCAGGTGCGGGCGACGTCGTCGACGAAGCTGTCGGCCGCGGCCACCAACAGCCGCGCCTGCGCGGTGGTGGTGTCGGGCACGAGCTTGCGGACAAGCTCGGTCCACACCGCCTCGCGATCCGCCTGGCTCCGCAGGAAGCCGTCGCGCACCTCTTCGGAGGCGTGGGCGAGTTCGGTGATCGACACCGACACCAGGTCCGGATCGTCCAGGCACACCCGGACCCGTCCGGCGACCAGCCGACGCAGCGTCGCGGCCTCGTCACCGTCGGCCCGCAACGCGCGCACGCATTCCAGGGTCCACCAGTCGTCGAGCCGGCGGATCAGGGTGTCCAGGATCGCCTGTTTCGACGAGAACGACCGGTACAGTCCCGGGCCCGCGATGCCGACAGACTTGCCGATCTCGCTCGTGCTGACCGCCGGATACCCCTGCGCGCGGAAGAGCCGCGCACCGGCCGCCAGCAGTGTCTCGTGCCGGGAGAACAATGCGCGTTCGGGATGAGACGGCACGTCGGCCGGTGTCAGGTCGCTGACGGGGGGCGTTTGGGCGGCCGCCATACAGGCTTGGTAGAGAAGGTCTTTGAGCTCATCGCGCGGCAGCGTCAGGGAGTGGCGGCCGAGACTGGTCAGGGTGCTCGACACCGCCCAGGCGCGGAGTTCGGAATGCCGGTCGCTCAACTCGGGCACTTCCAGCCGGACACCGGCCTGCATGCCCGCGACGATGGTGTTGATCCGGTTGCGCACCTGGGCCCGGTCGTCGTCGTTGAGGTAGCGCGCCTCGCGCTGCCACAACACCGTCAGCGCGCGGGTGGCGATGGCGGCGGCGATGAGGTCGGGCAGTTCGTCACTCAACGGTTGACGCGTCGACCCCGCATCGCGGCCGCGGACGCTCTGGTACTCCTCCTGCGCGGTGATGATGGCCGCGGCGAGCAGCGCTTGTTTGTTCTCGTAGTGCCGGTACAGGGCGCGCGCCGTGACCCCGGCCGCCTCGGCGATGTCCTCCAGCTTGACCGAGTGAAAGCCGCGTTCGGTGAACAGCCGGACCGCCTGCTGCAGGATCTGCTTCTTGCGATCCTTCGGTCTGCGCTTGACCGTGCCGACGACGGGTTCCATGTCCGCCAGGCCCCCTTCCGCGTTCTCGAAACCGGCGCTACGCGAGCGGCTTCAATCCTGCCAGAAGTCGCTGAGCGTCAACTTCCTACAGTTTGAACCCGCTCTGACGTTCGAAATCCGCGAGGTCGAAGTAGTCGCTGAAGCGCTTGATCTTGCCGTTCTCGACCTCGAACACCCCCGTCACCGGCAGTTCGACCTTGCCGCCGCCGGTGAGCGTGAAGTAGTCCACCCGCTCGGCGAGCGCCAGGCCGGGTTTGGCGGCCAGCGTGACCACGTCGAGCTTGGCCTCGGTGAACGCGTTCAGGAACGCTTGAAAGATCTCCCGGATCGCGGTGATCCCGACGACCGGGTCCACGGGCACATTGTGGCACACCGCGTCATCGGCGAACGCCGAGCAGATCGCGTCGAGATCCCTTGTTTGCCAAGCATCGAAGAAGTCGCGGACAAGCGTCTCGGTGGCCTCTGCGGTGTCGGTCATCGAGCCTCCTGTGAGAGATCTACGCAGCCAGGCATGCAGCCATAGTACTCACCAGAGACATAAATATTCACGAGATGGGCAATTTCAAGCCATTTCGCTGGAGAACCTACAGGTATTGAAGCTATAGCCGATAGACATAATGCTCAGGGTCGCCAAGCTGGCGGTGACCCGGTTCAGGCGCGGTCGGGTACGCTGGCCAGCCGCACGTAGGCCGACGCCGCCTCGGCGCGGTTGGTGGCGTGAAGCTTTCGCAGCACCCGCTTCACGTGCGACTTGACCGTGCCTGCCGAGATCACCAGCTCGTCGGCGATCTGCTGGTTGGTGCGGCCGGCCGCCATCAACCGCAGCACCTCGACCTCGCGGCGGGTGAGCATCGTCATCACCCTGGTGTGAACTTCGGCCAGCGACCGCGCCGCGGGACTGTGCTCCAGCGGTTCGATCTTGCGCAAGTCCAGATCGGCGTCCTGCAGCGCCCGGGCCGCCTCGTCCGCGGAGGCCAGCGCGTTGCGCACCTCGGCCTGTAGCCGGCGCATCCTCTCCAGCAGCACGGTGCGCTCGTAGGCATACCCGAATCCCTCCGCGAACGCCCACACCGTGTCGCGATCGATCTCGTCGACCAGACGGCCCGAGTACAGCCGGTCGGCATGTAGGAAGCCGATCACCTTGCCCGTCGGCATCACCGGTGCCGCCACGTAGGAATGGGTCATCGAGAAGTCGACGATCGGCCTGTTCACGCGGGGGTCGTTGCGGGCGTCACGCACGATCGCCGGCGCGTGACGGCGGATCATCTGCGTCTCCAACAACATGTGATCCAGCGGCGGGGCCACGGATTGGGCGAACGCGACCATCTTCTCGGCGCCCTCGCGGTCCTCGCCGAAGTACGCCGACTCCATGAACATCTTGCCCTCGTGCACGCGGAACAGCACCGCGCGGTCAAATCCGCACGACTCCACCAACTCTCGCGGCGCCCGGTCGACGATCGTTGCGACGTCATCGACCACCCGCAGCTTGCTCAAGGCCTCCTGGACCTGCAACAGCGCGAAGGTGCGTCGTTGTGCGCCGTCCTCGATCAGCTCCCGCTCGAGCGAACAGAAATCGAGCACCGACTCCAGCGCCGCGATCGCTTCGTCGTCGCCGCACGCCTCCAACGCGTTGCGCACCTCGTTGGCTTTGGTGTCGATGGCCTCCGACACCACGGCCATCGGATCGTCTGTGGGGTCGACACTCCAATCCGCAAACGTCTCTCGGTAGCGGCGGGCGGCATCGCTCTCCCTGGCCGGACGCGACGCCCAGCCCGGATGGCCGGCCAACGTCTCGTCGGGATCGGGCGTGCCGTCGGCGATCTCCATGGCGTCTACTCTCTCCCGACCACGGCGGTGTTGCGGGCAGAACCGCAAATTGCCCTCCTACGGGGGCAGGAGTGTGCCCCAACGGGGGATCGCTTTGCTGTCCGGGTTGTCCGAGGCTGATGGGCATGTCATCTTCCACCGCTTCGGCGATCGAAGTGCTCACCACGCCGCAGGGCATCGCCGACCCTTATCCCTTGTACGACCAGCTGCGCTCCTCCTCTCCGGTCGCGGGTTACCGTGACTGGCCGCCGGGAACCGTGCCGGGTGCCGACGAACCCGTCACCGCGTGGGCCCTCTTCCGCTACGACCAGGTCTGGGAAGCCGCGCGCGACAGCGACACGTTCTCGTCGCGCGACCCGCTGCAAGAGGCCTCTTCTGCGCCCAGCCTGATGCTGGTCAACACCGATCCACCAAAGCACGAGGTGGAGCGAAAGTTGGTCTCGCAGGCGTTTTCTCCGCGCCGTGTCCGTCGGCTGGAACCCTGGCTCACCGATCTGGTTCCGCATTTGCTCGACGATCTCGGCGAGGGTGAAGTGGACGTGATGTCGTTCGCCGCCGAGATTCCCACCAGGGCCATGGTCCGGTTGCTGGGTCTGCCGGAAGGCGACCACGTCCGTTTCAAGAACTGGGCCAACGCGTTCATGCTGAGTTCGGCGCTGACGCCAGAAGAGCGGATGGCGAGCAACCAAGAGATGGTCGGGGCCTTTGCCGCCCGGCTCGCCGAGCACTCCTCGATCATCGCCGCGCAGGGGGCGAGCGAGGATGTCGAGGATGCCGAGGACCTCATATCAGCGCTGTTGCGCGCGGAAGTCGACGGTGAACGCCTGACGCCGGAGGAGATCGTCCGGTTCTGTGTCACGTTGGTGGTCGCAGGCAGCGAGACCACGACCTTTCTGATCGGCAACCTGTTGCACGCCTTGGCGAGCGAGCCCGAGATCGCTGCGCGGATACGTGCAGACCGGTCGATGCTTCCGGCCTTCGTCGAGGAGACCATGCGGCGCGACGGCCCACCACAGCGCCTGTTCCGCATCGCCACCCGCGACGTGGAAGTGGGGGGCAAGCTGATTCGGGAGGGGGAGTGGGTGGCGCTGTTCTTCGGCTCGGCCAACCGCGATCCCGCGGTGTTCCCCAACCCGGCGCGCCTCGACATCGACCGGCCGAATCTCCGAAGGCAGCTCTCGTTCGGCCACGGGTTGCATTTCTGCCTCGGTTCCTCGCTGGCGCGCTTGGAGGTCACCGCGATGCTCAACGCGGTACTCGACCGCTATCAGCGGATCGAGCTCAGCGATGATCCCGGGACGAAGCAGACCGCCAGTCTGCTCACACACGCGTATGTCCGTCTACCCCTTCGCCTGTCATGACCGCCATCAGCGAACAGGCCCGCAACATCGAGGCGACGAAGGCCATCTATGCCGCCGTGCCCGCGGGCGACCTGGACACCGCGCTTCGGCATCTCGACCCGGAGGTGCGTATCACCTATTACGGCACCGAGAAGATCCCGTACGCCGGTGACTACCACGGCATCACCGAGGCGATGACGTTCTTCGCCAGGGTCGGCCAGAACATCGAGATCGTCGAGATGGAACCGTGGAAGTTCATCGCACAGGGTGACGACCTCGCCGTCTGGGGTCGGCAGCGGTTCCGCAGGATCGAGACCGGGTACGAGTGGCAATCGGAGTTCGCGCACATCATCACCCTTCGTGAGGGCCGGTGGCTGCATTTCCGCGACTTCATGAACTCCGCCCTGACCCAGGAGGCGTTCAGCCGATGAGCACCGCCGCCGACCGTGATCTGCAGGACCGGGCAAATGCCGCGCCGGCTTGAGGTTGTCTCGAACGGGCGACGTTTATCTCCCTTGCTGGAGCAGTCCCCGGGCACCGAGCGCCGATAGCGTGATCGTGTGCCTCGCGCTGAAGAAACCCGTGGTGCACGGCGAATGCTGCCATCCGCGCACCGGTCGGCGCGCGGTTGGCGCCATCACCTTCGCCAACAGGCGCTTAGGTGCGGGTTCGACGGTATCAAGAAGATACTTGACTGAATAAAAAACGTCGATATCATCGCGATTTACAAATTGTGACGACCATGTGAGGCGTATTAGCTATGGACATCATGGCCTGGAGGCGCGTACGCTCTTCACCGTCACACGTCGAGTTCCAGCTGCCTGGAGGACCAGCGTGAGCAAAACCGCCCGACGGCAGAACCTCGATGTCATGGGGTGCGCAGAGCGATGGTGATCGACACCCAGGCGATGGCCAGGCCGGTGCGTGCGGTCGGTGGCTTCTTCGCGATGTCCATGGACACCTTTGTGATGATGTTCCGGGCACCGCTGGCATGGCGCGAGTACCTGATCCAGTGCTGGTTCGTGGCGCGGGTGTCGACCCTCCCGGGGCTGCTGATGACGATCCCGTGGGCTGTCATCTCGGGATTTCTGTTCAACGTCCTGTTGTCCGACATCGGTGCCGCCGATTTCTCCGGCACGGGTGCGGCGATTTTCACTGTGTCCCAAAGCGGTCCGATCGTGACGGTGTTGGTGGTCGCCGGTGCCGGCGCCACCGCGATGTGCGCCGATCTGGGCGCGCGCACGATCAGGGAGGAACTCGATGCGCTGCGGGTGATGGGAATCAATCCAATTCAAGCGCTGGTCGTTCCCCGGGTGCTCGCGGCGACCACGGTGTCGCTGGCGCTGAATTCGGTGCTGATCGTGACCGGCCTGGTGGGTGCGTTCGTGTGTTCGGTGTATCTGATGGACGTCTCGGCCGGTGCGTGGGTCGCGGGGTTGACGACGATGACGCATCTCGCGGACGTCATCATCTCGATGATCAAGGCGACACTGTTCGGATTGGCGGCGGGCCTGATCGCCTGCTATCAGGGAGTTTCAGTGGGCGGCGGCCCGGCAGGTGTGGGTCGGGCGGTGAACGAAACGGTGGTGTTCGCATTCATTGTCCTGTTCCTGACCAACATCATCGTCACCGCCATCGGCGTCCCGTTCATGGTGAGGTGAGTGGCCCATGACAGTCGGTGTTCCGAGCACGCTTCATCCGCGGCTGCGACGACTGGGCAACAGCGCAGTCGGCGAATGGCACCGCATCGGTGCCCAAACCCGGTTCTACGCCACCACATTGGCCGGAATCCCCGACGCCGTAGTCAACTACCGCAGCGAACTGCTGCGGGTGATCGCACAGATGGGCCTCGGCAGCGGCGCGCTCGCGGTGATCGGCGGCACGGTGGTGATTGTGGCGTTCCTGACGATCACCACCGGTGCGATCGTCGCGGTGCAGGGCTACAACCAACTGGCATCCGTGGGGGTGGAGGCCCTCACGGGCTTCGCATCCGCCTTCTTCAACACGCGCGAAATCCAGCCGGGCACGGTGATGGTCGCGTTGGCGGCCACCGTCGGCGCCGGCAGCACCGCGCAATTGGGGGCCATGCGGATCAACGAGGAGATCGACGCCCTGGAGGCGATCGGCATCCGCAGCGTCAGCTACCTCGCATCGACCCGGGTGCTGGCCGGCGTGATCGTGGCGGTGCCGCTCTTCTGTGTCGGCCTGATGACGGCGTACCTCGCCGCCCGCGTCGGCACCACCGCCATCTACGGACAGGGGTCCGGCGTCTACGACCACTACTTCTACACCTATCTCCACCCCACCGACGTGCTGTGGTCGATCGGGGAAGTCGCCGCGGTGGCACTGATGATCATGCTGATGTGCACCTACTACGGCTACACGGCGAGCGGCGGGCCCTCAGGGGTGGGGGAGGCGGTCGGCCGGGCGGTGCGGGCGTCGATGGTCGTCGCGTCGCTGCTGATTGTGGTTATGACGCTGGCGATTTACGGCCAGTCCGGCAACTTCCACCTGGCGGCATAGGGACATGAACCGCAGGGCAGGAACACACCGCGTCTCCACCGGGTGGTGGACGTTGATCCTGCTTGCGGTGATCGCGGTGTTCCTGTTCGGGTCCACGGCGGCCTTCCGGGGCACGTTCCGGTCCTACGTGGGAGTCACGCTCACCTCAGAACGCGCGGGGCTGGTGATGGAGACCGACGCCGACGTGATGCTGCGCGGGGTGCGGGTCGGCCGTGTCAGCAGGTTGAGCAACGACGAGAACCGGACGAGCCTGAAGCTGGAACTCGACCCCGACCAGGTCCGCTACATCCCGGCGAACGTCACGGCCCAGATCAGCGCGACCACCGCGTTCGGAACGAAATTCGTTGAGCTGGTGTATCCGTCGGATCCGAGCCCCGAACGGCTGACCGCAGGTGCGGTGTTGCATGCGGACCGGGTCAGCACGGAGGTCAACACCGTGTTCGAGAACGTCGTCGACCTACTCGACATGATCGATCCGCTGAAGCTGAACGCGGTGCTGACCGCCGTGGCCGACGGGGTCCGTGGACAGGGTGAACGGATGGGGCAGTCCATCACCGATCTCAACCAGGTGCTGCTGGCCCTCAACGAACGCAGCGAGACCATCGGCGCCAACTGGCGCTCGTTGAAGAACTTCACCGACACCTACGACGACGCCGCCGAAGACATCGTCGCCATCCTGGATGCCGTCAGCACGACGAGCACCACCGTCACCGAGCACGAAAGCGCACTGGATGCGTTGCTGCTCAACGTGGTCGGCTTCACCGAAGCCGGCACCAACCTGCTCGTCACGAGCAAGGACGACTTCGTCGACGCCGTCAACACCCTGCAGCCCACCACGGGTCTGCTGCTCCACCACAACCCCGTGTACACCTGCTTCCTGCAGGGAGCGACATGGTATCTGGAGAACGGGGGCTACGCGGCGTGGGGCGGCGACGGCCGCACCCTGCAACTGGATGTCGCCCTGTTGCTGGGGAACGACGCCTACACCTATCCGGAACATCTGCCGATCGTCGCGGCCAAGGGCGGACCCGGCGGGCAACCCGGATGCGGTTCGCTTCCGGATGCGACCAAGAACTTCCCGGTGCGCCAGCTCATCACCAATACCGGTTGGGGCACAGGCCTGGACATCCGGCCCAATCCCGGTATCGGACATCCCTGTTGGGCGAACTACCTGCCGGTGACCCGTGCGGTGCCGGAACCCCCCAGCATCCGGCAATGCATCCCGGGTCCGGCGATCGGCCCGATCACCGCTCCCGGGGCGCCGCCATACGGCGCGCCGTGGTACGGACCCGACGGGACGCCTCTGTGGCCGGGAGTGCCACCGCCGGAACCGAATCCCACACCAATGGGCGCTAACCCGCCATAGACCAACCTGAAATCGCAAGGGAGAGAACGTGAGTAGCCTAAAGGGCGTGATCTGGCGGTTTGCCGTCTGGCTGACCGCCTGCTCGCTCGTCGGGTTCCTACTGCTGGTGACCTTCGGAGAGTTCCGCTTCGGCTCGGGCGACGGCTACTACGCCGAGTTCACCAACGTCTCGAATCTGCGGAAAGGGACGACCGTACGGATCGCCGGGGTGGAGGTGGGCAAGGTCAATGACATCTCGATCAACCCCGATGCGACGGTGCGGGTGGGATTCTCGGTAGACAAGTCGGTGGTTCTCACCGAAGGCTCACGTGCGGTGATCCGGTACGACAACCTGATTGGTGACCGCTACCTCGCGTTGACGGAGGGGGCCGGTGGCACCAAGGCGCTACAGCCCGGGCAGACCATCCCGCCGACCCGCACCGAACCGGCGCTGGACCTGGACGCGGTGATCGGCGGGTTCAAACCGCTGTTTCGAGCCCTCGATCCGGAGCAGGTCAACAGCCTCAGCGAGGAGTTGATCGCGGCATTTCAAGGACAGGGGCCGGCCATCGGGTCGTTTCTCGACCAAGCAGCGGTGCTGACCAACGCGTTGGCCGATCGCGATGTGTTGATCGGGCAGGTCATCGACAACCTCAACGTCGTGCTGGGATCCCTTGGTGGGCAGAGCGATCGACTCGACACGGCGGTGGCTTCGCTCTCTGAGCTGATCAATCGGCTGGCGGAGCGCCGAACCCACGTCTCCAACGCGGTGGCCCACACCAACGCCGCTGCAGGCTCGCTCGCCGACCTGTTGGCCAAGTCGCGGGCGCCGTTCCGGAAGGTGGTGCAGGAGACCGACCGCGTGGCCGAGATCGCGATGGCGGACCGCGACTACCTCGACAACCTGATCAACACCCTGCCGGACAAGTACCGGGCGCTGGTCCGGCAGGGGATGTACGGCGACTACTTCAGCTTCTACCTGTGCGACGTGGTGCTGAAACTCAACGGCAAAGGGGGACAGCCTGTGTACGTGAAGGTGGTTGGTCAGAGCACCGGGAGGTGCGCGCCCAAGTGAAGTCGTTCGCGGAACGCAATCCGATACTGATCGGCGGCATCGGTGTGCTCGCCGTGTCCGCGGTCGTGGTGGCGGCGCTTCAATACCAACGGCTGCCCTTTCTCAGCACCGGGGAGGTCTACTCGGCCTATTTCGCCGACGCCAGCGGGCTGAGAAACGGTGCCGTGGTCGAAGTCTCCGGTTATCCGGTGGGCAACGTGCTGAGCATCGACCTGGAGCCGGCCGGCGTACTGGTCACCTTCAAGATCGGTGAGGACGTCCGGATGGGGTCGCGCACCGAGGCCGCGATCAAGACCAAGAGCCTGCTGGGCGCCAAGATCGTCGATGTGACGCCGCGCGGGGACGGCCGGCTCGAGGGTGCCATTCCGCTCGATCGGACGACGTCGCCGTATCAGTTGCCGGACGCCCTGGGTGATCTGGCGACCACGATCAGCGGGGTGAACACCAACCAGTTGTCGGACTCGTTGGCGACGTTGGCGCAGACCTTCTCTGACACACCGCCTGCCCTGCGGGAGGCGGTGGCCGGGGTGTCTCGCCTCGCGAAGACGCTCGACTCCCGCGACGCGCAGCTGCGCAGCCTGCTCAAGAACGCCGCCGCGGCGACGTCGGTGCTCGCCAATCGCGCGGACCAGATCGCGGGCCTGGTGCGCGACACCAATGCGCTGCTGGCGCAACTGCGCACGCAGAGCGCGGCACTGGATCAGATATGGGGAAACATCTCGGCGGTGTCAAAACAGCTGAAGGCGTTCATCTCCGAGAACCGAGCGCAGCTGAAGCCGGCGCTGGACAAGCTCAACGGGGTACTCGAGATCGTCGACGACCGCAAGGAGCGGCTGCAGCAGGCCATCAAGCTGATCAACACCTACGTGATGTCGCTCGGTGAATCACTGTCCTCCGGGCCGTTTTTCAAGGCATATGTGGCCAACCTGCTTCCGGGTCAGTTCGTCCAGCCGTTCGTTGATGCCGCCTTCTCCGACCTCGGACTGGACCCGGCCACGTTGTTGCCCTCCGAGTTGACCGATCCGCAGATCGGCCAGCCCGGGACCCCGGCGCTGCCGATGCCGTATCCGCGGACCGGTCAGGGCGGCGAGCCGAGGCTGACGTTGCCCGATGCGATCACCGGCAAGCCCGGCGATCCGCGATACCCCTATCGCGAACCGCCGCCGCCACCACCTCCCGGCGGTCCGCCACCGGGGCCGCCGGCGCCACAGCCGGGAGCACAGCCGTGACGCGCCAATGGCGGAGCCCGTTGGCGCTCGCCCTTGTGCTCATGCTCGGTGCGGGTCTCTTCACGGCCGCGCGGTTGCCCGATCGGAACGCGCGAATGACGGTGGTCGCCTACTTCGAAACCACCACCGGGCTGTTCGCCGGTGACCATGTGTGGATCCGGGGCGTGTCGGTCGGCAAGGTCGAGAAGATCGAGCCGCAGCCCGAGCAGGCCAAGGTCTCCTTCTCGATCGACAGCAAGTACCGGGTTCCCGCCGACGCCAAGGCGGTGATCCTGTCACCCCAGCTGGTGACGGGTCGGGCCATCCAGCTGGTACCGCCCTATCGCGGGGGACCCACGCTCGGCGACGGCGCGGTGATCCCGCTCGACCGCACCGCGGTGCCGGTCGAGTGGGACGACCTGCGCACGCAACTCGAGCGGGTGACGGAACTGTTGAAACCCACTGAGCCTGGCGGCGTGAGCACGCTCGGAGCCCTCATCAACACCGCCGCGGACAACGTGCGCGGACAAGGGCCCACCATCCGCGACGCCATCGTCAAACTGTCGCGCACGGTGACGACCCTCGCCGATCAGAGCGACGACGTCTTCGCCACGACCAAGAACCTCGCCACGTTGGTCTCCGCGCTGCGCGACAGTGCCGATCTGCTCGAACAGCTCAACCACAACCTCGCCGCCGTGTCGGCGGTGCTCGCCGACGACCCGGACAAGGTGGGCCGCGCCGCCGAGGAACTGAACGCCGTGGTCGTTGACGTGCGCGACTTCGCCGCCGAACACACCGAGGTGATCGGCACCGCGTCGGACAGGTTGACGTCGATCACCGGTGCACTCGTCGACAGCATCGACGACATCAAGCAGACACTGCACATCGCCCCGACCGTCTTGCAGAACTTCAACAACATGTACGAGCCCGCCAACGGGTCGATGACCGGTGCGCTCGCCGTCAACAACTTCGCCAACCCGGTGTCTTTCCTATGTGGCGCAATCCAATCCGCGTCCCGGCTGGGGGGCGAGCAATCGGCGAAGCTGTGCGCGCAGTATCTGGCGCCCATCGTGAAGAACCGCCAGTACAACTTCCCTCCGTTGGGGCTGAATCCGTTCGTCGGCGCGCAGGCGCGGCCGAACGAGGTCACCTACAGCGAGGACTGGATGCGACCCGACCACGTTCCGACACCGGTGTCTGAGCCGCCCGCCGAGACGGTCGCCGCCGACCCAGCTGACGGCCTGCAGGGGATGATGGTGCCTCATGGCGGTGGGTCATGACACCGCGGCGCACACACCGCACGGCAGCGATCGTGCTCACGGTCCTGACATTGCTGGCCGCGACCGGCTGCGGCTGGCAGGGGCTCAACTCGCTGCCGCTGCCGGGCGTGCAGGGCAAGGGGCCCAACTCGTTCGAGGTCCAGGCCCAACTGCCCGACGTCAATAATCTGCAACCGAATTCCCGGGTCCGCGTGGCGGATGTCCCCGTCGGGCATGTCTCGAGAATCGAACGCCAGGATTGGCACGCCCTGGTGACCATGAGGCTCAACGGCGACGTCGAGCTGCCCGCCAATGCCACCGCCAAGATCGGCGCCACCAGCCTGCTCGGTTCGCTGCACATCGAACTCGCGCCGCCGACCGACGAACCGCCGACGGGCAGGTTGCACGACGGCTCGCTGATTCCGCTGTCGCGCGGCGGCAGCTATCCGAGCACCGAGCAGACGTTGGCGGCGTTGTCGATGGTGCTCAACGGCGGCGGCGTCGGCCAGGTGCACGACATCGCCGAAGCGCTCTCGACCGCGTTTCGGGACCGTGAGCAGGATGTGCGAAGCGTGATCGAGCAGTTGAACGTATTCACCGGCCACCTCAACCACCAAATGGACGACATCATCGCCGCCACCGACAGCCTGAACCGTCTGGTCGGACGGTTCGCCGCACAGCAGCCGGTGCTGGACCGGGCTCTGGCCACCGTTCCGGATGCGCTCGAGGTGCTCAACGCCGAGCGGGACAACCTGGTGGCAGCGGCCGACGGTCTCGCCAAATTCAGTGCGCTGACGGTTGATTCGGTCAACCAGACGAAGGAGAACCTGGTCCGGGAGCTACACGACGTCGGCCCCGTCCTGGAGTCGCTGGCCAACGCCGGCACCAGCCTCACGCGGTCCCTCAGCCTGTTGGCGACCTTCCCCTTTCCGAACGAGACCTTCGAGAACTTCCAACGCGGCGACTACGCCAACCTGACCGCGATCGTCGACCTCACGCTGAGCCGGATCGATCAGGGGTTGTTCACCGGCACCCGGTGGGAGTGTGACCTGACCGAACTGGAGTTGCAGTGGGGCCGAACCATCGGGCAGTTCCCCAGCCCCTGCATGGCGGGCGGACCCCACCACCAAGGCAACCCGCTCGCCATCCCCTATCGGTGGGATCAGGGGCCGTGACATGCGAGTGAATCGACGGGTTCAAATACAGTTGGCCATCTTCGCGGTGGTCGCGGTCGGCGCGGTCGCGTTGATGACGCTGCACTTCATGAGACTGCCCGCCACCATGTTCGGTGTCGGCCAGTACACGGTGACGCTCGAACTACCGAAATCCGGTGGGCTCTACGAAACCGCCAACGTCACCTATCGGGGCACGAAAGTCGGCCAGGTGCGGTCGGTGCGGCTGTCCGACAGCGGCGTTGAGGCGGTGTTGTCGCTGAACTCGGGGATCGACATACCGTCGGACCTCGAAGCGCAGGTGCACAGCCAGTCGGCGGTCGGCGAGTCCTACGTACTCCTGTTGCCGCGCAACGGCTCCGCGCCGCCACTGAAGAACGGCGACGTGATTCCGCTCGCCGACACGTCCGTTCCACCCGATATCAACACACTGCTCGCCGCCGCAAACGAAGGCCTGCACGCGATACCTCGGGACAACCTCCAGACCGTCATCGATGAGTCGTACACCGCCGTCGGCGGGCTCGGTCCCGAACTGTCCCGCATCGTGAAGGGAACGACCACGCTTGCGAGCGACGCCCGCGAGAACCTGGACGCGCTGACGACGCTGATCGATCAAGCCCGGCCGGTGCTGGACTCGCAGTCCGACTCCTCCGGCGCGATCACGGCGTGGGCGGCCCGATTGGCCGCGGTGACCGACCAACTGCGTGACCACGACCAGGCGGTCGCGGGCGTGATAGACGAGGGCGGACCGGCGGCCGCGCAGGGACGCCAACTGGTGGACCGGCTGTCGCCCACGCTGCCGATCCTGATGGCCAACCTCGTCACGGTGGGGCAGGTCGCGCTCGCCTACCAGAACGACATCGAGCAATTGCTCGTGGTGTTCCCGCAAGCCATCCAAGCCGATCAAGCAGGCGTCCTCGGCAACCTCAACACCAAGCAGGACTACAAAGGCCAGTACCTGAGCTTCAACCTGAACCTCAACCTGCCGCCGCCGTGCACCACCGGTTTCCTGCCCGCCCAACAGCGGCGGGTTCCCGCGCAGGAGGATTACCCGGAGCGGCCTGCCGGTGACCTCTACTGCCGGGTGCCGCAGGATTCGCAGTTCAATGTGCGTGGCGCGCGCAACATTCCGTGTGAGACGGTGCCCGGCAAGCGCGCGGCCACGGTCGCGTTCTGCGAGAGCGACGAAGAGTACGTGCCGCTCAACGAGGGGTTCAACTGGAAGGGCGACCCGAACGCCACGCTGTCGGGCCAACCCGTGCCGCAGCTGCCGCCGGCGCCCAAGAGTCCGCCACCGCCGGTGGCCGCCGTCGAATACGACCCGGCGGCGCAAGCGCCCGCGGACAAGTCGTGGCAGGACATGCTGCTGCCGCCCTGATATCGGCGCGACGGATCAGTGCCCGCGCAGGCTTTCGACGAACGCCTTGGTCTCGGCCCACGTGGGCAGCAGCCCGGCCGCCTCGGCCTCGGCGAGGGTGGGCGCCTGGCGGTCGCGGTCGGACAGGATCGGCTCGCCGTCGATCGCCGGCCATTCGATGCCCAAGGCCGGGTCCAGCGGGGTGACGGTGTGTTCGCGCTGCGGGTCGTACTGTGCCGAGCACAGATACATCACCGTCGAATCATCTTCGAGGGCAAGGAAAGCATGCCCGAGGCCCTCGGAGATGTAGATCGTGCGGCGGTCACGGTCGTCGAGCCGCACCGCATCCCAGCGCCCGAATGTCGGTGAGCCGACCCGGATGTCGACCACGACGTCGAAGACGCTGCCGCGCACGCAGGTGACGTATTTGGCCTGGCTCGGCGGAACCCGGGCGAAGTGCAGCCCGCGCAACACGCGTGCAGACGAGACGGAACAGTTGGCCTGGCGCAGGTCGAGTCGATGCCCGCTGAACTCCCGGAATCCGGAGTCGGTGAACCATTCGTAGAACGCGCCGCGGGCGTCGGTGTGTATCTGCGGGGTGATCTCCCAGGCGCCTGCAACGTCGAGTTCACGCGCCTTCACTGGCCACGACCCTCGTACTTGGACTCGGTGGCGTCTTTCAGCGGCCCCCACCACGATTCGTTGTTCCGGTACCAGTCGATGGTGGCGCGCAACCCGTCTTCGAAGTCGGTGTGTTTGGGCGCCCAGCCGAGCTCGTCGTAGAGCACCGACGGGTCGATCGCGTAGCGCAGGTCGTGACCGGCGCGATCGGTCACGTGGTCGAAGTCGTCGGGATCGCGATCCATCAACCGCAGGATCGCCCGCATCACCGACAGGTTGTCCCGCTCCTCCTCGGCGCCTATGAGATAGGTGCGCCCGATCTGGCCGTCGGCCAGGATGCGCCGCACGGCGCTGTTGTGGTCCTCGACGTGGATCCAGTCCCGCACGTTGGCGCCCGAGCCGTACAGCTTGGGCCGACGCCCGGTCAGCACGTTGGTGATCTGGCGCGGGATGAACTTCTCCACGTGCTGATAGGGCCCGTAGTTGTTGGAGCAGTTCGAGATCGTCGCGCGCACACCGTAGGAGCGCACCCAGGCGCGCACCAGCATGTCGGAGGCCGCCTTGGTGGAGGAGTAGGGGCTGGACGGGTTGTACGGCGTCGACTCGGTGAAGCGCCGGGCGTTCTCGAGCTCCAGGTCGCCGTACACCTCGTCGGTCGACACGTGATGCAGCCGCACCCCGTGCGCACGCACCGCCTCCAGCACCGTGAACGTGCCGATGACGTTGGCATGCAGAAACGGCTCGGGGTCGGCCAGCGCGTTGTCCACGTGGGTCTCGGCGGCGAAGTGCACGACGGCGTCGCTCTCGGCGACCAGCTTGCTCACCAGCTCGGCGTCGGTGATGTCGCCCTGCACCAGCCGGATGTCGTCCTCGACGGCCGCCAGCGACTCGCGGCTGCCGGCATAGGTCATCGCGTCCAGCACCGTCAGCGAGTCCTCGGGACGATCGCGCACGCTGCTGTGCACGAAGTTGGCGCCGATGAACCCCGCGCCGCCTGTGATCAGCAACCGCATGGCCAAAACCCTAGCGGGCGGTCAGGCGGTGTTCGACAAGTGCCTCTGGCTACATCGGCTCGGCGGCGATCACGTAGTCACGACCATGGCGGAGACCGTTATAACGAGATTGCAATGCCAGCGCTCGCGCACGCAGGTCCTCCACGTATCGTCGCATCGACGTGGCGAGGTCGTCGCAGGCGAAGCGGGTGAGGCGATCCAGGCACATATCGAGCTGGCTATTGATGAACTGCTCGCCGAAGCGAATCGGAAAGTGACGGATAGCGGCTACGCGGTAGCCGGCCTGGCCGAGGCGCTGCAGGACCCAGTCGGCCGGATACTCGCGGTAGGGGCGCTCGCCCGCGAGTAGCAAGCAGGCGTCGCGCGCGCGGCCGATTTCCCATATCACCGTGCCGCTTTCTGTCCCGGGCTTGAACGGCACATAAGGCTCCAGGCCGATGATGTACAGGCGGCCGTCGGGTCTCAGCAGCGGGCGTAAGCGCTCGAGCAGCCTGCCCTGCCAGTACGGCGAGAAGCCCTCGATGGCTCCTATCAGGTAGTCGACCAGCACGGTATCGAAGGTTTCGCCGGTCAAGAGGCTGTTGTTGATCCAATTGCCCACCAGCAGGCGGTCTTGTGGGCGCACTGGGATACCGGGCTCGTCACGGATCTTGTCCGCCATGAGGTGAGACGCGGTGATCGCCGTCCAACTCTCGGTCGCAAGGGTCGTTATCCATTCCAGGGATTTCACGCCGGTCCCCGCGTCCAGCACCTGACCCCAACGACGCTCCAGGTGCAGGGTCTCGATGTAGCGGAACAGCGATGAGATCCGGGTCTTTTGACTCGGATCCGCATTCCCAGGGTTCGACGGGTCAGCCACTCACACACCTCGCTTTTGTACGCCCATCGCCTTCGCGGCGGCAGCGGTTGATAATGATAATCGTTTTCATTACAGTCACCGCATCGGACCACAGAGAGGTAGGCGAAATGCGCGAACCGCTGCGAGCGATGCGGACATTCACCCCCACGGCAATCTTGGTGGGGGCATGTTGCGTCATCGGTGTCTCGGTCGCCCAAGTCGACGACCAAGAACGTGAAAATTTCTCGCACGCAACGGGTTCGGCCACTGGCTTAATCGCCGTGTCTCCGGTGAACGCTCATCGTCCGCTGGTTCAGAGCCGTCCGATCGACGAAAAGCAACACAGTGAGGAAGGACGAGAGGGGGATGACGACCACGGTGGCGATGGGCATGAACACGACCACGACCACGACCACGATGGCGAGGACGAGGACGGCGGCGATGGGCATGACCACGACCACGACCACGATGGCGAGGACGAGCACGACCACGATGACGGACTAGGCCACGGCCATTCTCATTTCCATTCGCATTCGCATTCGCATTCGCATTCGCATGGGCATGAAGACGGTGGTGAGTGCGGCGATGACGCTGGACACGGGCACGACCACGGTGCACAGTGCTCGGACGCCGGCGATGACCACGACGACAGTCACGATCATGACGACCACAACCACAGCCATGACCACGGCCACAGCCATTGATGCGGCGCCGAGAGTACGGAAGACAACGGAAATCGGCCGATACGCGTCAGTAGCCGTACGCTCGGCGTGTCAGGACGTCAGGCCCAGCGGGCCGGCCAGTTCGGTCAGCGTCGGCAGCAGGTTGTCCCAGCCGCCTAGCACCTGGATCGCGACGTGGTCGGCGCCGGCGTCCAGATGCTCGGTCAGTCGCCTGGCGATGTCGTCGGGTGTGCCGTGGGCGACCACCGCGTCTATGAACCGGTCGCTGCCCGGCTTGGCCAGGTCGTCGTCGGTGAAGCCGAGCCGCTTCCAGTTGTTCAGGTAGTTGGACAGGTTCAGGTAGAAGTCGACGGCCTCGCGACCGATCTTGCGCGACGCCTCGGCGTCCCTGGCCAGCACCACCTTGTGCTCAGGCGCCAGGAACACCGTCGGGCCCAACAGGTTTCGTGCCTCGCCGGTGTGCTGCGGCGTCGTCAGGTAGGGGTGGGCGCCCGCGCTGCGCTGCGCCGACAGCTTGAGCACCCGCGGACCCAGTGCCGCGATGACGCGCCGGCTGGTCGGAACCTTGGCCGCGTCGAGCCGGTCGAGGTACTCCACCAGCACGTCGTAGGGCTTGCGGTACTCCTCGGTGTGCTCGGGATGCCCGACGCCGATGCCCAGCAGGAACCGCCCCGGATAGGCGTCCTCGACGCGGTGGTAGGCCTCGGCGACCTGGTCGGCGGGCGCCGTCCAGACGTTGATGATGCCGGTGGCCACCTGGAGGTTCTCGGTGCGCTCGAGGATGGGCTCGACATACTCGAGGTCCCCGGCCGGGGATCCGCCGATCCACACGGCGCCGTATCCGAGCTTCTCGATCTCCACGGCCTGCTCGGGTTTGACCACCCCGAAGGTCCAGACGCCGAAACGGCCGAGTTCGGGCTTGAGCTCAGTCATGTGATCCCTTCGAGGTCACCGCAGACCCAGCGGGCCTGCGAGTTCGGTGAGCGCGTCCACCAGCTTGTCCGGTCCGGTCGTGAGCACCTGCACGGGCACATGGTCGGCGCCCGCGTCGCGGTGCTCCTGAAGCCGTGCGGCGATGGCGTCGACGGTGCCATACGCCACCATCGCGTCGACAAGGCGGTCGCCGCCCGGCTTGGCGATGTCCTCTTCAGTGAACCCGAGCCGCTGCCAGTTGTTGCGGTAGTTCGCCAGGTTCAGATAGATGTCCAGCGCCTTGCGGCCCACTGCCCGGGCCTTGTCGGCATCGGTGGTCAACACGACCTTGTGCTCGGGGGCGATGAACGCGTCCGGTCCGACCAGTGCGCGCGCCTGCGCGGTGTGCTCTGGCGTCGTCAGATACGGATGCGGACCGGCCGCGCGCTGCGCCGAGAGCTTCAGCACCCGCGGCCCCAGCGCGGCGACGACCCGGCGATCCTTCGGGACGCCGTATTCGTCGAGCTTGTCGAGATAGTCGTTCAGCGCGGCATACGGCTTCTGGTATTCGGTGTGTGCCTCGGGATGGCCCACGCCGATGCCGAGCAGGAACCGACCGGGATAGGCCTTGTCGATGCGGTGAAACGACTCGCTGACCGGTCCGGCCTCGGCGGTCCAGATGTTGACGATGCCCGTCGCCACCTTGAGGTCGGTGGTGGGCTCCAGCAGCGGCTCGACCCACGACAGGTCCGCCGGTGGCGAGCCGCCGGCCCAGATCGCGCCGTAGCCGAGGGCCTCGATCGTCCGCAGTTGCTCCGGGCTGAGCTGCTGGAATGCCCGGTAGAGACCGAACACGCCGTAGGGGCCGAGCTGAGGTTTCGTCATGGCTGCTCCAACTTCGGTGTCTCGGGCCGCTATTCCCGCGGGGCGGGCGCCACCAGCGGCAGCAGGATGACGAACCGGGTGTCGCCGGGCGCGGACTCCACCCGGATGTCGCCGTGGTGCTTCTCGACGACGACGCGGCGCGCCAGATCCAGGCCGAGCCCGGTGCCCTCACCGAAGGCCTTGGTGGTGAAGAACGGGGTGAAGATCCTGTCGATGTGCTCTTCGGGGATGCCGCGGCCGTCGTCGCAGATCTCGACGCGCACCATGTCGTCGTTGTTCCGCGCGGTGCGGATCGTCAGGGTGCCCTCGCCGCCCATCGCCTGAATGGCGTTGTCGATGAGGTTGGTCCACATTTCGTTGAGATCGCCTGGATAGCAATGTAATTCGGGCAGCGTGGTGTCCTTCTCCCACACCAGCTTGACCGGCTTGTCCTTGCCGACCTTGTCGCCGAAGATCGTCTTGATCGTGCTGTGGATCAGCTCGTGGACGTTGGCGGTCTGGTACTCGCTGCGGTCCATCTGCGAGTACTGCTTGGCGCCGGCCAGCAGCGCCGAGATCCGCTTGCTGGCGTCGGCGATCTCGTTCATCCGCAGCTCGGCGTCGATGGTGTATTTCAGCCAGCCGAACGCGCCCTGCAACGTCGCCGAACAGTCCACGTCGTCGATCGAGGCCTCGACCCGGCCCAGCCAGTCGATGTCGAGCCCGGCTTCGACGAATGTCGGCGCGTAGTCCCAGGCGGCGGCGATGCCGCGGGCCTCGAGCCAGTCGCCGACCTGCTCCTCGCGGTCGGAGAGTTCCAGCGCGGTGAGCTCCTGGGCCTTCGACTTGGCGACCTGCTCGGCCACCTCCTCCTGGATGCTCACCAGCACCCGCAACGCCTCCGGGGTGAACTTGCCGTCGGCCAGCATCGCCAACTTGTGGCGCATCTTCCCGACGCCTTCGCGCAGATCGGCGACCGCGCGTGCGGCCGCCGCGGCCGGGTTGTTGAGTTGATGCGTCAGGCCGGCGGTGATCGTGCCCAGCGCCAACAGCTTCTCGCGCTGCCCGACGATCTCGCGCTGCCGCCGCCCGCCGACCCGGTGGCCTTCGAGCAGGTGTACCGCCATCGGGAACTCGGTCTGCATGAACCTGGCGAACGCGTCGGCGTCGAGCACGAAGAACCGGGACGGCTTGGTGACCCGCACGGACGCCTCATAGACGTGCTCCTCGCCGGGCACGTAGGCCGACCAGGCGCCGCAGTACACCCCGCGCTGGGAGGTGCGGTTGGTTTCGATGTCGACGCCCCCGGAGCGCTTGGACATCACGAGTTCGCCGTCGAGCAGAACGTAGAAGCAGGTGGCCGGGTCACCCTCGGTGCAGATCGGTCCCGGCTCGAACGTGGTGATGTGACCGTTGTCGCACAGCACCTGCAGCTGCCGGTCGTCGAGGGCCTCGAACAGGAACAAGGTCCGCAGTTCGTCGGGCATGCATCGGTTTTCGGCGTCGCCCATGGCCATCTCCTACTCCTACGCTTCCGCCAGATAGCGGTGCACCAACATCACGGCCATCGATCCCTCGCCGACGGCGGCTGCCACCCGTTTGGCCGATTCCGAGCGCACGTCTCCTGCAACAAACACCCCGGGCACGCTTGTTTCCAGGTGGTGCGGCGGGCGGTCCAGCGTCCACCCGGCGACCTTGCTGACGTCGGGGCCGGACAGGATGAATCCGTGGTCGTCCTTGGCGACGATGTCCAGCCAGTCGGTGCGCGGTTCGGCGCCGATGAAGCAGCACATGCGGTCGCAGTTGACCGTCTCCCGCTCGCCGGAGGGCCGGTGCAGCAGCACCAGGCCGGTGAGGTGGCTGTCCTCGCCGACGCTGTCGACGACCTCGGTGCAGGTGCGCACGGTGATCTTCGGGTTGTTCTCGATCCGCTCGACCAGATAATGCGACATCGAGTCCGCCAGCGACGGGCCGCGCACCAGCATCGTCACCGACTTCGCTTCCCCCGACATGAAGATCGCCGCCTGTCCGGCCGAGTTGGCGCCGCCCACGATGTAGACGTCCTCGCCTTGGCACTCGGTGGCCTCCGACACCGAGGCGCCGTAGTAGACGCCGCGCCCGACGTAGTTGCAGGCGTCGCCGGCGGGATCGTCCCAGCAGCCGCGCACACCGCGCAGCTGGCGGTATTCGACGCCGGTGGCGACGATGATCGCGCGGGCCGCGATGGTCTCGCCGCCGTCGAGTTCGATGGTCTTGGCCGAGCCGGTGTCGTCGGCGTGCAGCCGGGCCGCCCTGCGGGTGGTGATGACCTCGGCGCCGAAGCGTTCGGCCTGCAGCCGCGCCGACATGGTGAGCTCGGCGCCGGAGACCCCGGTCGGAAAGCCCAGGTAGTTCTCGATGCGTGAGCTGCGCCCGGCCTGCCCGCCCGTCGTCGCCGCCTCGATCAGCACCGTCTTGAGTCCCTCCGACGCCCCGTACACCGCGGCGGCCAGACCGGCCGGGCCGCCGCCGATCACCGCGAGGTCGTACAGGTCGAGGGTGGGGTTCGTCGATAGCCCGAGCATCGCCGCCAGCTCCGCGTCGCGCGGCTGGACCAGCGTCTCGCCCTGCTCGGTGACGACCACCGGCAGCTGGAACTCGTCGAGACCGGCGGCGTCGAGCAGCTGGCGGCCCTTGGGCTCGTCGGCCATGAACGAGCGGAACGGATGCTGGTTGCGCGCCAGGAACTGCCGCACCTCCCAGGAGCGCTCGTTGTAGCGGTGCCCGATCACCTTGGTGTGCGGGATCGCGCGGTCCCCGGTCTCGCGCCAGGCCTCGATGAGCGCGTCGATCACCGGGTAGAGCTTCTCGGCGGGCGGGTCCCACGGTTTGAGCAGGTAGTGGTCCAGGTCGACGACGTTGATGGCGTCGATCGCGGCGGTGGTGTCGGCGTAGGCGGTGAGCAGCACCCGGCGGGCCATCGGGAAGATGTCCATCGCCTCTTCGAGGAACTCGATGCCGCTCATCTGGGGCATCCGGTAGTCGGCGACGAACACCGCGACGGTCTCACCGCGCAGTTTGAGCTCGTTGAGCGTCTCGAGGGCGTCGTGCGCCGATTCGGCGCGGACGATGCGGAAGGCCTCGCCGTAGTGGCGACGCAGATCGCGCGCGACAGCGCGGGACACAGCTGGATCGTCGTCGACGGTGAGGATTACGGGCTTGCGGGGCGTGGGGCCTGTCATCGAGGTCAAGTATGCGCCGTCGGGCCAGCGGATATCCTGTTGAAATCCGCCGCGCAGGGATCGTCGTCCGACGATTTTGGGGCGGGCGCTCGAGCAGGTAATATGGATCGGCGGTGCGGCTCCCGCGCCGGCTCTTGCGTGCCCCTGTTCTGGAATTTCTGGCTGCTGGCTCACGTTTTGTAGTCGGAAGCGTCAGCCGCGCCGAGCAGGGTGTCGCCGTTCGCGGTGGCACGGGCGCCGCACTACGAGAAGGACACGGAGGATCTCCGAAACATAATGGCCAAGAAAGACGGTGCCATCGAGGTTGAGGGTCGCGTGGTCGAACCTCTGCCCAATGCGATGTTCCGCATTGAGCTGGAGAACGGTCACAAGGTCCTTGCCCACATCAGCGGCAAGATGCGGCAGCACTACATCCGCATCCTGCCCGAGGACCGCGTCGTGGTGGAATTGTCCCCCTACGACCTGTCCCGGGGCCGCATCGTTTACCGGTACAAGTAAGTCAAGAACGAGAAAGAACAGGATCGAACACTGCCGTGAAGGTGAACCCGAGCGTCAAGCCCATTTGCGACAAGTGCAGGGTGATCCGCCGGCATGGGCGGGTCATGGTGATCTGCTCCGATCCGCGTCACAAGCAACGCCAAGGCTGAGGCGCCGATGAGCGCTTGCGCGAAGAGCAATCAGGTTGAGCTTCCGCTTCCGCTCGCACACAACTCAATGACGAAATCCCAGCACCACCGAGCGGGTAGGCCGCTCGTCACGTCCGGTACGGAGGCCGGACCCCAACGGGGAGCGGGCTGGGACCAGACCTCCGCATAGAAGAAGGAACACTGCCTGATGGCACGTCTCGTGGGCGTAGATCTCCCGCGCGATAAGCGCATGGAGGTCGCCCTGACCTACATCTACGGCATCGGCCGTACCCGTTCCAACGAGATTCTCGCGGCGACGGGCATCTCCAAGGACCTCCGCACCAAAGACCTCACCGACGACCAGCTGACCCAGCTGCGCGACTACATCGAGGGCAACCTCAAGGTGGAGGGCGATCTGCGCCGTGAGGTGCAGGCCGACATCCGCCGCAAGATCGAGATCGGCTGCTACCAGGGCCTGCGGCACCGCCGCGGCCTGCCGGTGCGCGGCCAGCGGACCAAGACCAACGCGCGTACCCGTAAGGGCCCCAAGCGCACCATCGCCGGCAAGAAGAAGGCCAGGTAAGCACATGCCACCAGCAAAGAAGGCAGCCGCGAAGGGCAAGTCCACCCGTCGCCGGGAGAAGAAGAACGTCCCGCACGGCGCCGCGCACATCAAGAGCACGTTCAACAACACGATCGTGACGATCACCGACCCGCAGGGCAACGTCATCGCCTGGGCGTCGTCCGGTCACGTCGGCTTCAAGGGCTCGCGTAAGTCGACGCCGTTCGCCGCACAGTTGGCCGCCGAGAACGCCGCCCGCAAGGCGCAGGAACACGGCGTGCGCAAGGTCGACGTGTTCGTGAAGGGCCCGGGCTCGGGCCGGGAGACCGCCATCCGGTCGTTGCAGGCCGCCGGCCTCGAGGTCGGCGCGATCGCCGATGTCACGCCGCAGCCGCACAACGGCTGCCGTCCGCCGAAGCGGCGCCGGGTCTAGGAGGAGATTCAGAGATGGCTCGTTACACCGGACCCGCGACCCGCAAGTCGCGCCGCCTCGGCGTCGACCTGGTCGGCGGCGATCAGTCGTTCGAGAAGCGTCCCTACCCGCCCGGCCAGCACGGCCGCTCGCGGGTCAAGGAGAGCGAATACCGCCTGCAGCTGCAGGAGAAGCAGAAGGCCCGCTTCACCTACGGCGTGATGGAGAAGCAGTTCCGCCGCTACTACGAGGAGGCGGTGCGGCGCTCGGCCGTCACCGGCGACGAGCTGCTGCGCATCCTGGAGAGCCGGCTCGACAACGTGGTCTACCGCGCCGGGCTGGCGCGCACCCGCCGTCAGGCCCGCCAGCTGGTCAGCCACGGCCACTTCCTGGTCAACGGCGTCAAGGTGGACATCCCCAGCTACCGGGTGTCGCAGTACGACATCATCGACGTCAAGGACAAGTCGCTGAACACGCTGCCGTTCCAGATCGCCAGGGAAACCATGGGCGAGCGGCCGGTTCCGTCGTGGCTGCAGGTGGTCGGCGAGCGTCCGCGCATCCTGGTGCACCAACTGCCCACCCGCGAGCAGATCGACGTGCCGCTCTCCGAGCAGCTCATCGTCGAGTTCTACTCGAAGTAAAGACCCCTCGGGGAGCGCCGCCCCCCGAGAACCCCCCGACGGCATCAAATAGCGGGTGTCGAGAAGGAGATAGAGAAACACCATGCTGATCTCTCAGCGACCCACATTGTCAGAAGAGGTAATCGCCGAGAACCGGTCGCGGTTCGTCATCGAGCCGTTGGAGCCCGGTTTCGGCTACACCCTCGGCAATTCGCTTCGGCGAACCCTGCTGTCGTCGATCCCCGGCGCGGCAGTCACCAGCATCCGCATCGACGGCGTGCTGCACGAGTTCACCACCGTCGGTGGGGTGAAGGAAGACGTCACCGACATCATCCTCAACCTCAAGGGCCTGGTCGTCTCCTCCGAGGAGGACGAGCCGGTCACCATGTACCTGCGCAAGCAGGGCCCGGGTGAGGTCACCGCGGGCGACATCGTGCCCCCGGCCGGCGTGACCGTGCACAACCCCGACATGCACATCGCCACCCTCAACGACAAGGGCAAGCTCGAGGTCGAGCTTGTCGTCGAGCGCGGCCGCGGCTACGTCCCCGCCGTGCAGAACAAGGCCTCGGGCGCCGAGATCGGCCGCATCCCGGTCGATTCCATCTACAGCCCGGTGCTCAAGGTCACCTACAAGGTGGAGGCCACCCGCGTCGAGCAGCGCACCGACTTCGACAAGCTGATCCTCGACGTCGAGACCAAGAACTCGATCAGCCCCCGCGACGCGCTGGCGTCGGCGGGTAAGACCCTGGTCGAACTGTTCGGTCTGGCACGGGAACTCAACGTCGAGGCCGAGGGCATCGAGATCGGGCCGTCGCCTGCCGAGGCCGATCACATCGCCAGCTTCGCGCTGCCGATCGACGACCTGGACCTCACGGTGCGGTCGTACAACTGCCTCAAGCGCGAGGGCGTGCACACGGTGGGCGAGCTGGTCGCCCGCACGGAGTCCGATCTGCTGGACATCCGCAACTTCGGCCAGAAGTCCATCGACGAGGTGAAGATCAAGCTGCACCAGCTGGGCCTGTCGCTCAAGGACAGCCCGGCCTCGTTCGATCCGTCCGAGGTCGCCGGCTACGACGCCGCCACCGGTACCTGGAACACCGACGCCGGCTACGACCTGGACGACAACCAGGACTACGCCGAAACCGAACAGCTCTAGTACGTCACATCCCTCATAGGAGTTCGCAATGCCCAAGCCCACCAAGGGTCCTCGCCTCGGCGGGTCGTCCTCACACCAGAAGGCGCTCCTGGCCAACCTGGCCACATCGCTCTTCGAGCACGGCCGGATCAAGACGACCGAGCCCAAGGCGCGGGCGTTGCGGCCCTATGCGGAGAAGCTCATCACCCACGCCAAGAAGGGCACCCTGCACAACCGGCGCGAGGTGATGAAGAAGATCCGCGACAAGGACGTGGTGCACACGCTGTTCGCCGAGATCGGTCCGTTCTACGCCGACCGCAACGGCGGCTACACCCGCATCATCAAGGTCGAGGCACGCAAGGGCGACAACGCGCCCATGGCGGTCATCGAGCTGGTGCGGGAGAAGACGGTGACCTCGGAGGCCGAGCGGGCCCGCCGGTCGGCGGCGTCGCAGGCGAAGCGGGCCGAGAAGTCCGAGCAGAAGGTCGCCGCGGCGTCCGCGCCGCAGGCCGCGGTCGAGCCGGAGGCCGCCGAGGGGCCCACCGAGGACCAGTCGGTCGAGGACGCCAAGGCGGAGTCGACCGAGGTCGCCGCCGACGAGGCCGAGGCGCAGGCCGACGACGCTGAAGCCGAAAAGGATGACGACAAGTCCTGACGACTCTGTGAACATGCCCGCCATCGACTCCGGTGGCGGGCATGTTCGTCTTCGCCTCGACATCGCCTACGACGGAACCGATTTCGCCGGGTGGGCGGTGCAGGCGGGCCAGCGCACCGTAGCAGGCGTTCTCGACGAGGCGTTGTCGACGGTGTTTCGCACCCCGGTGCAGCTGCGCGCGGCCGGACGCACCGACGCCGGCGTGCACGCCAGCGGTCAGGTCGCCCACGTCGACGTGCCCGCCGACGCGCTGTCACACGCCTACCCGCGCACGCCGCGACCGGGGGACAGCGAGTTCCTCCCGCTGGCGCGACGGCTCGGCCGGTTCCTGCCTGCCGATGTGCGTGTTCGCCATATCGCCCGCGCCCCAGCGGGTTTCGATGCGCGGTTCTCAGCGCTGCGACGCCATTACCTCTACCGGCTGTCCACTGCGCCGTATGGGGTGGACCCGCAGGACGCCCGCTATGTGACGGCGTGGCCCCGCCCGCTGGACGTCGACGCCATGGCCGCCGCATCCCGACACCTGTTGGGGCTGCACGACTTCGCCGCCTTCTGCCGTCACCGTGAAGGCGCCACCACGATCCGCGACCTGCAGCGGCTGGACTGGTCGCGCGACGGCGACCGCGTCACCGCCCACGTCACCGCCGACGCGTTCTGCTGGTCGATGGTCCGCTCACTGGTGGGTGCGCTGCTTGCGGTCGGCGAGGGTCGCCGCGAACCGGACTGGTGCGCAACGCTGTTGACGGCCGAGCGACGCTCCAGCGAGTTCGCGGCGGCGCCGCCGCAGGGCCTGACCCTCGTCGGCGTGGACTACCCGCCCGACGACCAGCTGGAGGCCAGGACCAAGGTGACCCGGGACCTGCGGGTCGTCGACTAGGGACTAGATGCGGGCCACGATGAAGTCGGCGGCCTGGTTGACCATGCCGGCGTTGATGTAGGCCCGCGCGGCGTGGTCGGGCCAGTTGCCCTCCCAGGTCTTCGGGTCGGCCGGGCTGCAGATCGGATCCGCACCGTGGCACAGCTCGATGGTGCGTTCGCTGTAGAGCGGGCTCAGGTTCGTGATCGGCCCGACCCAGGCGATGCCGTTGCCAAACAGCGCGATGGCCGCGATGTGTCGGTCCATGCCCGCCGGCAACGGGTTCTTGAAGCCGAGCGCCGCGATGGGAGCGGCCAGCACCACGTCGGTCACCGCGGCGCCCAGCGAATAGCCGCCCAGCACCAGTCGGGTGTCGGGGCAGCGGGCCGCCATGTCCTGGATGCGCGCGCTCATGTCGTTGGCGCCGATGTCCACCTCGTAGTCGGCGGGATAGCTCACCGAGTAGAGATTGATGCTCTTGTCGGTCTTGCTGCGTATCGCGCTGATGAGCGCGTTGCCGATCACCCCGGCGCCGGGAGCCTCGGTGCGGCCACGGGCGAAGATCAGCTCTGCCTGCGGGCAGGACTGTGCGGCCGCGACGGGCACAAACCCCGCGAATCCTTGGTAGCCGGGCGCTGCCGGAACGATCAGACCGGCCGCCGCAAGCACCACCGCCGCGACAAACAGCAACCCCCGACGCCCGCAACGACTTCCAAGATCGTTTTTCACCCAGCCGATGATAACGGATTTCGTCGACGTCGTCGTCGACGGATTTGGAGGCGACGACCTAGACCAGGCTTGCCACGAAGTTCGCCGCGTGGTGCGCCAGCCCGGCGCCGACGTAGTTGCTGTGGGCGAACGGGTTCCGGCCGGGCGAGCAGATCGGGTCGCCGTCGGTGCACAGATCGATCGCGCCCGCCGAAGACGGAACTGGTGATCGGGTTACCGAACTTCGTCGCCGGATTGCCGAACACCGCGACGGCGGCGACGTTGGACACGGCGGTCGGGGGCAGCATCGGGCCTACCGCGCCGAGGCGGTTGCCCAGCGGCGGCACCCCGGCGAGCATGTCGACCACGGCCGCCCCCTGAGAGAACCCACCGAGCACGATCCGGGTCGTCGGGCAGGTCGCCACGATGTTCGACACATATGTCGACGCGTCGGCGGCGCCGTCCGCGGCGAGGACGAAGTCATAGCTTGCCGGGTAGTTCACCCCGTAGCTGGACAGCGTCCGGTCGCCGAGTTGGGGGCGCAACGCGTCGACGAAGGCCTGGCCGACCCGGCCGATGCCGGGCGGTTCGCCGGTGCCCCGCGCGAACACCACCGTCACATCCGAGCAGGGTTGGGCGGACGCGGTCGCCGGGACGAGGATCGCCGACGCGGTCAGCATCGCAGAGGTAGCGCCGAGCAGCCGTCGGCGAAGACGATGGAAATCCACGGGTCCAGATGATATCGGCAGGTTACGACGTAGAGGTCAGACCAGGCCGGCGGCGAAGTCCGCGCCCTGCTGAATCAGTCCGGCGCTCACATAGTCGTTGTGCGCGAACGGATTGCGTCCACCGGAGCAGATCGGGTCGCCGTCCTTGCACAGGTCGATCGCCCTGCCGGCGAAAACCGAACTGGTGATGGGGTTGTCGAACTTGGCCGCCGGGTTGCCGAACACCACGACCGCGGCGATGTTCCGGTGCAGGCTGCCCGGCAGCGGAGGCGCTGACCCGATGGAGCCGATCTTGTTGCCCAGCGGCGGCACCCCGGCCAGCATGTCCATCACCGCCGCGCCCTGCGAGTAGCCACCGAGCACGATGCGTGTCGACGGGCACTGCTGTGACATGAGCGCGACCCGGTTGGTGGCGTCCGCCGCCCCGTCCGCGGCGGCCAGGAAGTCGTAGGAGGCCGGATAGTCGACCGCGTACGCGGTGACGTTGCGCCCGCCGGTCTGCGCGCGCAGCGCGTTGACGAACGCCGTGCCGGGCGTGCCAAGGCCCGGGGTGTCGTCGGTGCCGCGGGCGAAGATCACCTCGATGTCGGGGCACTGTGACGTCGGTGTGACCACCGGGGGCCTCGCCACGGACGTGGGCGGCCCCGGTATCTGGCCGATCCCGTAACCGGGATCCGGCGGCCCCGGTGGCGGGCCGGGCTGGGTCGCGGCCAGCGGCATCGGGCCGATGACGAGCGCGGCGACGGCGGCCACCACGGCCGCCGGCAGGCGCATCGCGCGCAGCAAAGTCACGCCGACATACTCACACATCACGTGGTCGACGGTCTAACGGTCGGCGGACGGTCGGCATCTTTCCGACCGGCCCGTCCGGCCACGTCGCATCGGCGACCTGCTCGGAGCGGTCGCCGACCCGGGCCAGCGCCAGCCCGCACAGCACGATCGCCCCGCCGATGGCCTGCGTCACCGTGACCGACTCACCCACCAGCACCCAGGCGGCCAGCACGGCGAACATCACCTCGGAGAGCCCGACCAGGGACGCGAACCGTGGCCGCAACAGCGCGATGCCCAGGATGCCCAGCGTGTAGGCGACCGCGGTGGCCAGCACGCCCAGCGCCAGCACCGGCACCAGCCACGACGTCGTCCAGCCCGCGACGACGGCGTCGTTGGCCGTGAAGGTCAGCGGCATCACGCCGGTCGCGCCGAGCAGTGTGACGGTCAGGGCGCCGATGACGAGTCCGCCCGCGGCCAAGGTGACGGGGTGCACGGCCTCGTCGCCGTCCTTGTTGACGTTGGCGGACATCACGAAGTAGCAGGCCGCACACACGGCGGCGGCCAACCCCCAGCCGACACCGACCAAGCTGACGTGTGCGCCCGCGAAGACGTTGAGCACCAACATCATTCCCATGAAGGCCAATGCGACGCCTGCCAAGGTGAGGTGGGTCGGCCTGCGTCTGGTGGTGGCCCAGACCCACGCGACGACGAGGATGGGCGCGGTGTACTCGAGCAGCAGCGCGACGCCCACGGACAGGTGCGCGACCGCGTTGTAATAGAACAGCTGCGCCCCGGCGATCGGGATCACGCCGTAGGCCAGCACCGCCCCGCGGTGCGTGGCCGCCTCCCGGATCCAGCCCGGCCGCACCAAGGTCGCGAAGACCGCCATGACCAGCGCGCCGCCGGCCAGCCGGGCGACCACCGCGGCCGTCGGCGTCCAGCCGGCGTCCATCAGCGATCTGGCGAACGGCCCCGAGCAACCGAACGCGAACGCCGAGGTCAGCGCGAGAAACAGGCCGAGGCGGAAGTGGTCGGCGGCCGGACCCGCGGGCAGCTGGTCTGCGGCCATGAGTACCCCCGGAAGCGTAATGAGTAAAATGGGCTTTGGTCCTGACATTAGCGACGAAGGGGGTCATGGGGCAAATGCTCTTCAGTCATGACACCGACCTCACGTTGCGCGCGATCTGTGTGCTGGTCAACAGCGACCGGGTGGACGGCGACCAGCTCGCGGACATCGCCGCGCTGAACCGCTACCTGGACAGGTTCGGCTGGACGGGCCGCCGCGATCACGACGACGAGGAACTGCGGGCCGTGCAGCGGCTACGGGAGCGGCTCGGCAAGATCTGGGCGGCCGCCGGCGACGAAGAGCGAGTCGTCAGCGAGGTGAACGCGCTGCTGGGCGACACCCGTGCTGCGCCGTGGCTGACGCGGCATACGGAGATGCCGGAGTGGCATCTGCATCTGGCGTCGGTGTCCGACCCGCTGTGGCAGCGGATGGGAGCCGAGATGGCGATGGCGCTCGCCGACCTGATCCGGACCGGCGAGCTGCGCAGGCTCAAGACGTGCGCCGCACCGGACTGTGAGGCCGTGCTGGTCGACCTCTCGCGCAACCGGTCGGGCAAGTTCTGCGACACCGGCAACTGCGGTAACCGCCAACACGTGGCGGCCTATCGACAACGCCGCGCACACGTCGGCGACGGCGTAACGTGAGGTCCCTCGGTGCGAAGGGGTCGACATGGGTCTTGAGCTCAAGCACGAATTCTCGATGTGGGCGTCGCTCAAACCGCCGATCGACTTCGGCGCCGGACCGCTGGGCCAGAGGATCTTCGCCGAAGTGATCGAGGGCGCGGCGACCGGCGACCGGTTCAACGCCCAGGCCGTCGGCGGCGGCGACTGGCTGCTATTCGCACCGGATGGCTACGGGCGCATAGATGTTCGGCTGCAGTTCGCCACCGAGGACGGGGCCAACATCTACATGCAGTATGTCGGGCTGCTCGAGATGAACGAAACCGTCGCGTCCGCGCTGGCATCGGGCAGCGCCACTTCATTTGAGGATCAGTACTTTTGGACCACACCACGGGTCGAGACGGGCGACCCGCGCTATGCCTGGATGATCCAGAGCGTGTTCGTCGCCCGCGGCAAGCTGCGCGAAGGTTTCGGGGTGGAGTACGAGGTCTTTCGGGCCGGTTAGGAATCGGTGAGCACCGCGCGGGCCCGCGACAGGTCCGGCCACGAACTGTCGGGTGCGAACATCGCGACCGCATCGGCCAACACCTGCCGCGCCGCATCACCGCGGATGGCGTGGTCGTCGAGTGCGGCGCGCAGCGCGAAAACCGGTGCGCCCTGCCTTCGAGCCGTTTCGAGCGCGGTCCGCAGATCCTCGCGTTGGGCAGCAGGATCGGCGCGGGTCGCCGCCCGCACGCGCAGCAGCTCGGCGTCGTAGTAGTGCATCAGCGTCTCGTCGGCGAGCTGCAGACCGGCGTCGAGCCGTGCCCGCGCGGCGTCGAGTTGACCGGTCGCGACCAGCAATCGGGCCGCGTGTGCGTCGAACGACGGCACGAAAACCGTCGCGCCGAGGTGCCGGCACACCTGCGCCCAACCGGTCAAAGTCGCGATCGCCTGCGGTATTTCGGGGGCGTCGCGGTGTCCGTCGGTCAGCTGCGTCGCGGCCGGCACATAGCCGGCGAACGTGGCGCCGAGGGCGGCCCACTGGTCGAAGCCGTGGTCGGTGGCCCGTTCGACCATGTCGGCGGCCAACTCGCCGGCCCGCTCCAGCATCCCGGTTTCGAGGCAGATCCAGATCTGGACGTACCGCAGATAGCACATGCTGTACGGACCCTGCGGAAACTTCAGGTCATCGGCGCGACTCTCGCTGCGGGCCAACGCATCTTCGGCTCCGTCGAGGTCACCATGCACCCACCGGGCCAGCGCAAGGCTGCACAGCCCCAGCACCACCGGGTCGTGCGGCATGAACCACTCGGCCTCGACGTCCCTGCTACCGCGGGCGGCCATCAGGCGGTCGGCCTGCTCCTGCATGGCGAGCGCCTCGCCGAACTCACCGCGAAACCACGCCAGCGTCGCCGCCCCGCCGAGGTTCTCGGCGCGCCACCACTCGCGTCCGGCGTCGACGCCGATTCGCAGCGAATCGACGATCCGTTGTGCCCGTGTGAAATCGGCCCGGGTCACGTAGTACGTGAACAGCGCCATCAAGGTCGCGAACAACCCGTCGGCGTGCGGGTCGGTGCCGCACAGTTGAAGGCACCGTTCGAAATCGGCCACGGTCTGTGAGCTGCCCGGCCCCTCCGCGGCGGCGGCGAGAAATCCGCGTCGCAGCCGCAGGTCCATCTCCATGTTGTCGCGTTCGGTGTCGTGAGCAAGCCCGTCGAGCAGATCCAACGCGCGGGCGAGGTATCTGCGGGCTTCGTCGAGGGCGCCCCGTTGCCGGGCCACGGCTGAGGCCTGTTCGTATGCCATCACCGCGTCGTGGTGGCGGTGGGCCGCTTCGAAGTGCGCTGCGATGACGGGCCAGTCCTGCGAGGAGGCGGCGATCAGCGCGTCGGCGACCCGGCCGTGGAGCCGCTGGCGAATGCTGGGCGGCGGCAGCTCCGCCGCGACCTCGCGCAGGAGTTCGTGACGGAACCGCCACGCGTTGGGACCCGCAGGCTCGAGCACCGTGGCGTCGCGAAGTTCGGCGAGTACCCGGTCGAGCTCCTCGTCGGCCATGGCGACCACCGCGCGCAGCAGGGTGCGGTCGAACAGCGAGCCGATCGTCGCGGCCGCCTCGACCACCTGGAGCGCCGAGTCGCTGGAGCGCAGCCGAGCGAACAGCGCCTCGTACAACGTGTCGGGAACCTGTTGGGAGTCCGCGGCATCGACCGGCTGCTCCTTCAGCTTGGCGACCACCTCCTCGATGTAGAGCGGTACGCCGTCGCAGCGCCGCCGAACGGTGCTGCGCGCTGCCGGCGGCAGTTCGTGGTGCAGCGTGGAGATGAGCGCATCGGTCTCGGCGTCGCTGAGCGGGTTGAGTTCGAGCACTCGGTAGTTGGTGGAGTCGGGAAGCGACGAACGATCCCGCGACGTCATCACCACCAGCACGTGGCCGGGGTCGGCCTCCAGAAGCCTGCGGACCACCTCGGTGGTCGAGGTGTCGAACCAGTGCATGTCCTCGACGACCAGCAGGGCGCGCCCGGCACACATGCACGCGGTCAGGTAGTCGCCGACGGCGTCGGTGATCTGCTCGTGCAGTTTGTACCCCTCCGCGGGCGCCGGGTCGTACCCGGTGGCCGGTGAGATGCCGAGCACCGGAGCGAGTTTGGAGATCACGGCGTCGACGTCCATGCCCTGCGCATCCAGTTCGTTGCGCAACAGGGCGAGCCGCTCCTCAGCCGACGAGCCGCGGGCGATCGCGCACCTGCGCTCCAACAGCTTTCGGACCGGATGCAGACCGACATCCGCGTGAAGGGGTGACCCGAACAGGTGCAGCACCACGTCGTCGGGCCCGTCGGTCATCGCAACCGCTGCAGCGGCAAGCCTGCTCTTTCCGATACCGGGTTCTCCGCAGAAGGCGATTCCCGGCGGGCTCAGTGCGCCCGCGGCCGCCTGCTCCGACGCCGTTCGCAGACAAGCTGTCTCGTGCGCCCTGCCGACCAACGGGCCGGATGACACGCCGATGCTCTCACGTTCACCGATGGGCCGGTACGGGATGAGCTCCGCGTCGATGCCCTTGACCCTGTGAGGTTCACCCGCCTCGAGTTCGAACGTGTCGCGCACCAACCGTTCGACCGCATCGGAGACCGCGACTGTTCCGGGTGCGGCGATGCTGCACATCCTGGCCGCCAGGTTGGCGGCGAAGCCGTACACGTCGTCCTGCGCCGTGTCGAGATAGACCAGGCCGCGATGGATGCCGACGCGCACGTCGATGCCGAAGCCGAAGCGCCGTCGCACCCGCTCGGACAGCTGCGAGACGGCTTTGGTGAGGTCGAGCCCGGCCTGCACGGCCCGGCGGACGTCGTCCTCGTGCGCGTGCGGATGGCCGAACACCGCGAGCAACCCGTCACCCTTGGTGTTGCCGATGTGACCCTCGTACCGGTTGACGATGCGCAGCACCTCGTCGCGGTAGCCGCCCACCACCGTGCGATAGGTCTCCGGCTCGATGCGGGTGGACAGGGCGGTGGAGTCGACCAGATCGGCGAACATGATCGTCAGGCGCCGTAGTTCGCCGTGGTCGGCGGGCGCCGCGAGCAGCTCCTCGGCGTCGACGTTGGCGTGATCGACGGCCAGCACCTGGCCGGCGAGGGCGTCGGCGGTCGCCCGGTCGCCCCTGTTGATGGCGCTCACCGCGCGATCGAGCAGCTCGTCGATCGTCGACCGGTGGCTTCCAGGGTCGTTCACTGTTCAATTGTGACTGCCCTACGGCAGATAGAGACCCCGAATGCGGTGGAACCTGCCGTGGCCCAGGATCACGTTGGCCGCCTGCAGCCCCGACAGAACGGCCGACTCGATGCATCCGGAGTTCAGGCCGGAGTCGGTCCAGTCGCCGGCCAGGACCAGATTGTCGTATCCGGCTTCGTCGGGGCGCAGCCGATAGTCGTCGGTGCCTGGCAATGACAGTACGTAGCGGTCGGACGGGTCGATGTTCACGCTGAGGTGCTGAGTGGCCAGCGCCTCAGCGCCGCGGCGACCGTCCGCGCCCGCGAGGAGATGCCAGGCGAAGCCGTCGTCGGTGACCGCACCGGGCAGGTGTACGCCGACCAGGTTGTCGAGGAAATTCAGCGCCTCGGTCTCGGCGATCTGCCTGCAGCGCTGGGCGTAGGCGTCCTGATCGATGGCGGGGGACCACTCGACGTCCAGCGCGCCGCAGAAGTAGGCGACGGTCTGCGGCCGGTCGTGGGCGGGCCAGTCCTCGGCCCACAGTGTCTGCGGCATCGACGAAAACGTGTCGATCGGGGGGATGTAGCCGCTGGTCGTGATGGCGGGTGCGGCCAACCCGAGTTCGGTGTGGCCGGGCCGCAGCCAGATCTGCAGGCCCTGGGTGGCGATCGTGCGTACCCGCGTTGTCATCTCGCGCCACTCGGGGCGGTCGGCGATCAGTTCCTGCGCCACCACCTCGAGCATGCCCAGCGAGACGGCGAGCACCACCCAGTCGAAGTCGACACCGCGGCGCAGCACCCGGGTCTCGGCGTCGTCGCGCGGGCCGAAATGCGATTCGAGGTGACGCGTATCGGCTTTGGGCTTGATCTGTTCGGCGAGTGGGGTGTCCGGGAAGACGGGAAGCTCACGCACCCGGGTCAGCGGCTCGTAGTGGGACACGCCGTCGGCGAGCCAGACCTGGCGCCCCATCGTGATCGCGTCCACGTACTGGCGGCGGGGATCGAGGTGCAGCGCGTCGACCCGATGAAAGAACTCGAACTCGACTCCGCGCCTTCGCAACACCTCGTAGAGCGGTGCCATCACGACGTCGCCCATACCGGCGGTCATCTTCCAGAAGATCGCGCCCTTGTAGGTGAAGAACATCAACCCGACGAGCAGCATCCCGACCCCCGCCGAGACGGTGGGCCGCTCGAGCTGACCCTTCTCGTATCCGAACACCATGTTGTACATGGCCCGTAACACGGGAAACTCCAACACCTCCGGGTGTGCACCGTGCCGGAGCACCCAGCCGCCGTAGTCCTCGTCGTTGACCGACCGCAGGCCGCGAGGATCGGTGACCAGGCCGTCGGCCAGGACTCCCCGCACGGTCGCGGTCAGCAGTGACAGCAGCGTCCAGGACAAGCGGTGGTCCGCGCGACGTTCGTAGTCGAGGATGTCGCGGATCGCGTCGAGCGCTTGGGTCAGCACACCGGCGGCGCCGTCGCCGGCCGGTTGAGGGTCGGCCAGCGCGATCAACGCCGCCAGCGCGGCACGCTGCACGGTATTCAATGTTCGCTTCGACGTGGGCTTTTCGGGTGATGCCGACATGGTGAGGCCGGCGTCGCCCATCGTGCGCAGGGACTCGGAGAAGTCGAGTATCAGTTGCAGGGCGCGTTCCACGAAGTGCGTCACGGTCAGCTCGCCTGCCGCGGCGTCGGGTTCGCCGGGCAGTTCCTCGTTGCCGGTGAACCGGCCCAGCCACAGCCGCCATTCGCCCTGCCACCGGTCCGTCGCCCCGACGTCGTTGGCGGGAACGAAGGCCTGGTCCCAGGTTCGGATGGGCACCGACGGATCGGTGTGCGCGCGGTCCAACTCGGCATAGCATTGCCGGATCAACGCGAACGCGTTCTCATACGAGCCGATCCACACGTGCAACCCGTGCTCTTCGATGCGGCCGTTCTCGCCGCGGCTGGATGCGCCCTTGCCGCCGAGGCGCCAGCCGCGTTGGTAGACGGTGATCGACTCGAAGCGGTCGCGCCATCCCGGTTCGCTCAACCGCCACGCGGCGGTCAGGCCCGCCATGCCCCCGCCGAGGATGGCGATGCGTTCCTTCTTGCGGGTCACCCGAATTGTATTGTCACAGTGGAACTTCCACGACCACCGTCTGGACGACCGCGCCGGTGTCGTCGAGCACCTCGACGGCGCCGACGTACATCCCGCTGATCATCCCGGCCGGATGCGCCGCGACGTAGAACTCGGTCTCGCCGGGCTCCAGTACCCCGCCCGGTGCTTCCTTTCCGGTCTCGTCGTCGATCGGGACGAAGAACTTCAGATGGCTGGCCGGAATCGGGTCCACCGTGCCAGGCCGAATGAGGCCGGGGGCGCGGATCCTGAGCGTGCGCCGTCCGGCACCGCCGACGGTGTACCTGTCGGAGTTGATCGCGTTCTTCTCGAACGGTGCGGGACCGATCAGCGCCGTCTCGGCCAACTCGGTGCCTCCGAGCAGCGCGATGTCGGCCAACTGGACCATCGCCTGGGCCCAGATGGTCGGGCTGTTCGGGTTCTTGTCCAACTTGTCGGCGGTGTCCTGCGCCACCTTGCTCGTCTGCCGCAGCATCCGGCGGCTGATCGACTCCATCGCGTCGGCGACGAGCCTGCGTCCCTCGGCGGCGTCCTGGTCCGGCGGGGCGCTCGGCGCGTCCACGCCCAACACGTCTTTGGTGGCCTGCAGCCCGCCGGTCAACGCCAGGTCCACCATCTTCATATACGAGCCGACCAGCTTGGCCGCGGTGAAGTTGTCGAGGTCCGCGATCGTGTCCTTGGCGATGACCCTCGCCTGATCGACAACGTCTTTGGCGGTCGCGGTCAGCCGTTTGGCGACGACGTTGGGGTCTTCCATCGTCCTGTTCTCCTCGCCTCAGGGGGTGGTGGGCGCCTTGGGGCGGAAGTTCTCGACCGCCGTGTCGAACGCTTCCTTTGTTGCGGTTTCGATGCCGGTGACCACCATCTCGTTCAGCTTGTCGATGTCGACGAGATCGATGCCGTCCTGCCAGCGGACGGCGTACTCCTCGGCGAACCGGCCGGCGTCGTCCAGGCGCCTCTTGATGAGCTCTGTTGTGTCGGCGCAGTATTCGTCGCGCAGGTCAGGGGGGAGCTCGGGCACGACGACGCGCCATGTCGTCGACGTGTCGGGCTGCGGCTTGCCGATGAGGTTCGAGTTGGCGAACGGCGCCGCCGACCCCGTGTACTCGGCGGCGTGAAGGAACATGTCGGTGGCGTTGGTGGCCCAGCCGAGGGATTCGGCGAGTTTGGTCATCGCGGTCGCGCTCAGGCCGCTGATCAGCAGTTGCTTGCTGGTGCGCACTTTGACGCCCTTGTCCGGCTGCCCGGCGACCGCGGGTTTGATCCAGATGTAGCCGTTGTCGACCAGCACCAACTTGTCACGCTCGGGGTCGGCGTTCTCGTAGTCCATGTCGTAATTGAGGAACAGCCCATCCGGGTGCTCCTGCTTCCAGAACTTCAGCGGGGTCTCCAGGCTGTAGCGGGTGCAATCGCCGCTCACCGACTCGAGGATGCGCGACCACCCACAGGCGTCGGGCGTGCTGTCCAGTCGCATCTCACAGAAGAAGTCCGGCCAGAAGCTGCTCCAATTGACCGGCTCGATAACGGATTTCAACGTCTGGTAGGTGATGTCGGGCCATTCGGCCGTGGTGGTGACCACGCTGCAGTACTCGCGTTTGACCTTCCGCAGCCGCGAGGTGCTCTTGATGGATGCCACCGAGGGGGCGAGCGTTCCCGACATCAGCCGCAGCTGATCCCAGAACGCGGGCAGCTGATTCACCCTGGTCTCGAGCAGCGAGCCGGCGAGTTCGTTGGCGGCTTGCCGCCCAACCCTTTCGGAGTTCACCGACGGCGCGGAGGCGATGGTGCGCTCCAGCAGGTTGACCTCCTGCCTGCGACCCACCCCGGCCAGCGTCAGCCGATCCAACACGTACGCGGCCGCGATGGCACGGTATGCCCAGGTCGGCGGCAGCGGCCCGCCGTCGTCGTCGTCGAAATCCGCGAGCGCCTCCTCGAGGCTGGTCGGGGTGACCCGCTCGGCACCGGTGCGGTGAGCGTCGAAGTAGCGGATGAGTTCCCCGTACCAACCGCGCTCGCCCGCGCTGCCGGTGAGCCCGACGAGGTCGGTCGTCATGGCGCGCAGAGATGCGCGGCTCTCGGTGGGGTTGATCTCGGGATCATTGAGGGTGGCGAGGTCCTCGGTGATCGCACCGTAGAGGGCCAAGACCGACTGTCGTATAGCCATTGCCCCGCCTCTCGCTAACGAACGCCTTAGCATACCGTTGTGCGGCCCTGGTGCCGGGCCGAATGCGGGGAGGATCCGAGTGGTCAGCGACCAGATTCGAGACGACGGAAGCATCGCTGACCTGCCGTGGGCCGCGGCGTTCGATCCGGCCGCCAACGCCAGGGTGCTGAGCTCGGTACAGGCCCGCGGGTTTCGGGCCGCCACGGAGGTCGTCAACCGGTTCGTCCGCATGGCCGAGGAGGGGTTGAACGGCGGCGACGCGGCGTCCGGGGGCTCGGCCGTGACGGCAGGCCGCGACGTGGATCGGGTGGTGTCGGCGTGGCAGAAGGTCGCCGATCAGCTCATGCGGTCGCTCACCGGGACCGCGCCGGCAACTGGGCCGGCATCTACCGACGAAGCCAGGCTCGACCTGGCCAACGCCAGTTCCAGTGGGCAGCTTGTCCTTGTCGCCGAGCAACCCGGCGCGGTCGCGACGGAGGTGTGGCTGCACAACGGTGGCGCGGCCGACATGGGCAAGGTGCGGCTGCGCTGTAGCGATCTGCTGTCGCACGACGGCACGGTCATCCCCTCGGCGGTGGTGCGTTTCGAACCCGATGTGGTGCCGATGTTCGCCCGCTCCAGCCGCGGCGTGACGGTGGAGGTCGACGTCGGCGACGACGTCGCACCCGGCTGTTACCGCGGCACGCTCCTGGCCGACGGACACGCCGACGTCTGGCTGCCGATAGCGCTGACCGTGCGCTTCAGCGACGCATGACGGACGCCGCCGAACGGCAGGACCTCATCACCGAAGTCGAGACCCGTCTTCGCCGGGTGGCCCGCACGGTGCGACGCTCGATGCTGGACGCCATGCCCGACGGTGAGCCCGTCCAATGGCTGTACGGCCCGATGCGGGAATACCCGTCGCGCCCCGGCAAGGCGCTTCGGCCCGCACTGTGTCTCTCCGCAGGCCGGGCATTCGGCGGCGACGCCAACGACCTGCTGGGCATCGCGGTCGCGATCGAACTGCTGCACAACGCTTTTCTGGTGCACGACGACATCGCCGACGGCAGCGAGATGCGCCGCGGTCGACCGACGCTGGCGGCGACCCACGGCATGGCCGCGGCGCTGAACGCGGGCGACGGGCTGGCCATCGTCGCGAGCCAGGTGCTGCGGCGCGCGACCCGACGGCTGGACCGCGATCTGGCCGACCTGGTGTGGGGTGAGTTCGACACCATGGCGCTGCGCACGTTGGAGGGGCAGGCGACGGAGGTGGGTTGGCAACTCGACAATGTCGAGAACGTCACCCCCGAGGACTATCTCAACCTCATCATGCACAAAACCTGTTGGTACACGACGATTCACCCGCTGCGGGTGGGCGCCATCGTCGGCTCCCGCGGCACCGCGGAGCTGACCGGGCTGGTCCGGTTCGGCTTCCACTTCGGCGCGGCGTTTCAGATCCGCGACGATCTGCTGAACCTGCTCGGCGACGAGAAGACCTACGGCAAGGAGATCCTCGGCGACCTCTTCGAGGGCAAGCGCACGCTGCCGCTCGTGCACCTGCTGTCGACCGCCACCACCGCCGATCGCGCGCTCGTGCTCGATCATCTGCGCCGGACGCGGGCCGAACGCCGTATCGAGACCGTCCGCACCATCCGCGCCTTGATGGACGACTACGGCAGCATCTCGTTCACCAGCGAGTACGCCGAGGGCATCCTGCTGGTCGCCGAGGAGTACTTCGAGCAGGCGTTCGCCGACGCCCAGCCCGGACCCGATCTCGACTTCCTGCGCGCCCTGGTGCCCTACGTGTGGGCCCGCTGGCGCTGACCTCTTTTTGCGCCGAGTGTGGGGTCGACGCACGCCAACCGGCACATTCGCGTGCGGGTAACCCACGTTCGGCGGCGAAGAAGGCGAAGAAATCGGTGACAACCGGGCTCCCGTCCCGCCGTTAGGCTGAGTCGCGGGGGAGGGGAATGGCTCGGGACCCGACGACCAGACTGCAGCTCAGCGGCTACCGCTTCCTGGTGCGGCGGATGACGCACGCCCTGGTCCGCGGTGACGTCCGGATGCTCGACGATCCGCTACGCGCACAGTCGCTTTCCCTGGTCACCGGCTGCGTGCTGGCGGCCGTCGCCGTCGCCGTCTGCGCGATCCTGGCGTTCCTGGGACCCAAGAGCGCGCTGGGCACTGCGCCGATCGTCATGGTGCGTGAGTCCGGCGCGCTGTACGTGCGGATCGGCGACACCACGCATCCCGCGCTCAACCTCGCCTCCGCCCGGCTCGTCGCCGGGACGGCAGCCACACCGGAACTGGTCAGCGCAGCCGCCGTCGACGCCGCGAAAAAGGGCGCGCTGGTGGGCATTCCCGGCGCCCCGGACACGTTGGCACCGCCGCTCGATGCGACGGAATCCGACTGGACCGTGTGCCAGGACACCGCGTCGACCACCACGGTGCTCGTCGGGGCCGACGTCGAACACCTGGATGCCTCTCGCAGTGCCCTCGTCGTGGCAGGCGGGGAGGGCGCGGCAGCGACATATCTGCTCTACGACGGGGTGCGCGCACGGGTGGACCTGCGCAACCCCGCCGTGGTGCGTGCGTTCGAACTCGACGGGGTGAAGCCCCGCGTCGTCTCCCCGGCGTTGCTCGACGCGGTGCCTGAGGTCCCCGAACTCGCGGTTCCCGTCATCGCGAACGCCGGAAGAGCAGGACCGTCCACCTTGCACGGGCTCGCCGTGGGCACCGTGGTGCGACTGCCGCAGGCGGACTCGACCGAGTACTACGTCGTGCTCGGCGACGGCGTGCAGCGCATCGGTGCGGCCGCCGCCGACCTCATCCGGTTCAGCTACTCCGCGGGCCTGCGCGATATCGCCGATGTCGAGCCGGGCGTCATCGGGTCCGTGCCGGTGGTCGACGACCTTGCAGTCGGCCGGTTCCCCGACCGCGGGGGAGTGTCCGACGAACCCGTGCTGTGCGTGCGGTGGAAGTGGTCGCCCTCGACCCGATCCGTGGAACATGCGGTGCTGGTGGGTGATTCGCTCCCCGTCGGCGATATCGAGGCGGTCTCGTCGCTGGCGCAGGCCGACGACGCGGGTGCGGGAATCGACCGCAGCTACCTGCCACGAGGTCGCTCGGCCTACGTGAGGGCCTCCGGCGTGACGGGCGAAGGCGCGGACACCGGGGCGCTGTACTACGTCGACGGCTCCGGCGTGGTGTTCGGGGTGCATGACGCCGACGCCGCGGAGCGCCTCGGGCTGCCCGATGCGCCGGTGCCCGCGCCGTGGCCTGTGCTCGCCGGGCTGCCACGCGGACCGGAACTCAGCGTCGCGGCCGCCTCAGTCGTGCGCGACAGCCTGGGGCCGCCGTCGTAACCGTGTCACCGCGATCAGGGCCGCCGACATCGCCACACAGATCGCCGCACCGCGCAGCGCGATCCGTCCGGGCCGCGCGTCCGGCGGGTCGGCGGCCGGGACCGACACCCGACGTGGCGGCGGGATATCCGGGTTGGGTCGCGGTGCGGGGTTTCCGGTCACGGCGGCGACCGGGTCGACGATTCCATGCCCGACAACAGGATTCCAGCCGCCGGCGGGTTTGCGCGCGGTGTCTTCGATGCGCTGCATGACCTGTCGCGCCGTCAGCTGAGGTGAGCGCGACCGCAGCAGCGCGGCGACTCCCGTCACCACCGGAGCGGCATAGCTCGTGCCCGCGATCGGGGTTGCGCCGCCGGCCGTGGGCATTTCGTCGACGAGCCCCTCCCCATCGGGATCCAGCGACACGATCGCTTCACCGGGAGCGGCGACATCGACCCAGGGGCCTGCCAAGCTGAACTCCGACGGAGCACCGTCGGGGCCCACCGACCCCACCGTCAACACGTAGTCGTCGTACCACGCCGGGCTGACCACCACCCGCACGTCGGCCCAATCGGGACGGCCCGCCCACGCGGGGTCCACCGGGTTCTGCTGCGGGCATTGTCCTGGGCCGCCGACGTTTCCGGCCGCGGCGACGACGACGGCGTTCTTCACGTCGACGGCGTAGGCCAGCGCCGCGCCCAGAGCGCGGTCGTCCAGCGCGTCCTCGGCGGGCAGGCACGCGACCGAGGACACGTTGATCACCGTGGCGCCCATGTCGGCGGCGGTGCGGACCGCCTTGGCGAGGGTGTCGACGTCGCCGAACCCCGAGCCGGTGGTGTCGTCGGCGGCACGGAACTTGGTGCTGGACTGGCGGATACCGATGATCGTGGCGTCGGGTGCGACACCCTGAAACGCGCCGTCTCCTGCGGCGCCGACGATGCCGGCCACGACCGTGCCGTGACCGTCGCAGTCCTCGGTGCCGTCGCCGCTTGACACATAGTCCCCGCCGGGGACGAGGTGGGGCAGCAGCCGGTGTCGTGACACCCCGGTGTCGATCACCGCGACCGTCTGCCCGCCGCCGCGGGTCAGCTGCCACACCGACGGCAAGCCAAGGTCTTTGAGCTGTGCTGTCTCGGTCGGCTCGGTTGTGTGCGCCGGCGACACGCAGGGCTCATGTTGCCGGGTGGGCTGCGGCGGCGCGGGTGAGGCCGCGCGGGGGAGCAGCGAGTCGTCGACCGCGGGCGGGTTCACCGCCGCCGCAGGTGCTGCCGTGCACACCGGCAGCACGACCAACCACACCGTGAGCAGCAGCCGCGTGGCTCTCATGCCAGACCCATGGCGCGCACCCCGCCGTAGACGCCGGCGACCCAGCAGGCCAGCGGTACGACGGCGGCGACAGCGACGTACTCGGCGACCTCGACCGCACGGCGCAGCAGGGGGCCGGGGGTCAGCCCGATCGACCGGCCCAACCCCGCTGCGCCCGCCGCGGCGGCCAGCAGGCTGAGCCAGTGTGACTGCGCGGGCATCGCGGCGGCGGCGATCGCGAAACAACACGCTGCCAGAACGATTCCCCCGACTCCGAGCGCGGTGCGCCTCGTTGGATCGACGTGTGTGCGCGTCCGCAGCAGCAACACGACGGCCATGACGGCGACGAACAGTGCGGAGTTGAGCTTCGCCGTGTGGCCGGCCAGCGCTTCGAACGTGAGCAGCGCGCAGCCGAGTGTCGCAGTCGCCGTGGTGCCGACGACCATCCCCGTCAACGCCCGGTGCGCCTGCGACACCCGATCCCCGTCGATGACCTGCTCTTCGTCGCCCGGCGGCGCGGGGCCGACTCCGGTCACCAACATCGAGATTCGTGGCGCCAGTGCCATCGCCGCGAGCGATACGGCGGCGAGCGAGGCGCCGATCGTGGACGGCGGAAGACGCCACCCGGCCGCGGCTCCCGTCACCGCGGCGGTCAACGCGGCGGTCGTGGCGATCGTCGTCAACCACACCGTCGCGCATCGGGTCAGGCGCAGCAGCACCGTCGACATCGACAGCGCTGCCGCCGAGGACAGCAGAACATGCGCGGCGGCCGGGCCGGCAGGTACCGCGACGTATCCGGTTGCGGCGGCGAACATCACCGCTGTCACGCTCAACGCCGACGCCACCGCGCCGCCGGTGTGCGCCCGGTCGGTCACGACCGCAGCCACCGCCGCGACGACCGCCACCCCTGCCGCCGTGACCAAACGGGAAGTCGTCGACGTGCCCGGCCACCCCAGCGCGGCGGCGGACAGCGTTGCCGCGGCGAGAGCACCCGTCACGGGGAGCAGCGTCGAGGGCTCGCCGGATTCGGTGAGCTGGGCGGCGAGCAGGCCGACATCGCCCGGTGACCATACCGGCGCCGGTGGCGCGGCGGTCGTTAGCAGCAGCATCGCGCCGTCGTCGATGTCGTTCTGTTCCAGCGTCATCGACTCGTCCAGCGGAGCGCCGTCGATTCGCACGAGCCGCCACCGGATACCGGTCTCGGCCGCGATCGCACCGTGTGCCAGGTCCACGATCGACGGCATCAGTTGACACAGCCGGATGCCGCATGGCAGCGCGAGGTCCACCTCGTGAAAGCCGTCATCCCGATCGTGCTGAACGGTCAGTCGGCACAGTCCATTTCGCATCGCGTCCCCCCGCAGTTCGCCGCGCACGGTCACCGTAACCCCGCCGACGGACTCGCACGCGCGCCAATTTCTTGGGGCTGGGGATGGAACCGAACCGGCGTTCACGGCGTCCAATGTGCGATGGAGTTTGTTCGCGAAGGGCGACTTCCGGTGCCGCCGATGGCATCCGGTGACCTGGTCGTCGAGGCCCCGCCGCAGGTGCCCAAGGCGGCGCCGGTGAACCCGCTTGCTCGCCTGATGCCGCTAGCCCTGCTGGTGGCAGCCGTCGGCATGATGGTCTTCTATTTCAGGTCCGGCGTCGGCGGGCGCAATCCGATGTTCTTGTTCTTTCCGGTGATGATGCTGGTTTCCGTGCTCGGCACTGTGGCCTACGGTGCGCGTGGCGCGAACCGCTCCGCCGAGCTCATCCGGGATCGGCAGAGCTATCTGCGATACCTCGACACGCTGGAGACCGCGATCGCACAGGCCGCCGCAGGCCAGCACCGGTCGCTGTGGTGGCACCACCCGGACCCCGACACACTGTGGACGCTCGCCGGCGGCCCGCGGATGTGGGAGCGCAGAGGCGAGGACGCCGACTTCGGCCATGTCCGGATCGGGATCGGCGAGCAGCCCCTGTGCACCGCGCTGGTGACGCCCGCGCCGGCCGCCACGGAAGAGCGCGATCCCGTCACCGTCGATGCGGTGCGCCGGATGATCTCTCGGCGCGCGACCGTCACCGATGTACCGCTTGTGGTGAGGCTGTGCGAGCACCGGGTGGTGAGCGTCGACGGTGATGCCGAAACCGCCCGTGCGCTGATCCGGGCCATGCTCTGCCAGCTTGTCGTCGCCCATGCACCCGGCGACCTTGCCGTAACCGCGGCGGTCGGCCCCGGCACCCGCGACGAGTGGGACTGGCTCAAGTGGCTGCCGCACTACAAGCATCACCCGTGCCCTTCGTGGTCCGTGGTGGTCTTCGACGGCGGCGCGACAACGGCTTCCGACAACGCAGAGCTCGACGGCGAGGTCACCGTCATCGAGGTAGGCGCCGGGCCGGCCGGGAACGCGGACGGGCTGCGCCTGCATGTCGACGACCTCGCACGTCCCGATTCGCTGTCGCGGAGCCAGGCGGTCGTGTGCGCGCGACGCCTGGCGCGTCATCGCCTCGCCATGGCATCCGACCGTGCGCCCCACTCCGATCCGGTCCGAGGCTGGTTGGATCTGATGGGCATCGACGATCCCCGTCGCATCGACCCCGAGCGGCAATGGGCGTCGACTCGCGGCAGGCGCATCAAGCCGATTCCCATCGGCGTCGCCGAGGACGGATCTCCGGTGTACCTCGACATCAACGAGGCCGCGCAGAACGGCATGGGCCCACACGGGCTGTGCGTGGGCGCGACCGGTTCGGGTAAGTCGGAGTTCCTCCGCACGCTGGTGCTGGGAATGGCCGCGGCCCACCCACCCGAGGCGCTGAACTTCGCGCTCGTCGACTTCAAGGGTGGCGCAACCTTTCTCGGGATGCATCGGGTACGGCACGTCGCCGCGATCATCACCAACCTCGCGGAGGAGGAACACCTCGTCAGCCGGATGAGCGATGCGCTCGCCGGAGAGATGCACCGTCGCCAGGAAGTGCTGCGGGCGGCAGGTGGATTCGCGAACGTCGCCGACTACGACCGTGCCCGCGCGCACGGTGCGCCGCTTCCGCCGTTGCCCGCCTTGTTCGTCGTCGTCGACGAGTTCTCCGAGCTGCTGAGCCAACATCCCGACTTCGCCGAGCTGTTCGTGGCGATCGGCCGGCTCGGCCGCTCGCTGGGCATGCACCTGCTGTTGGCCAGTCAGCGCCTCGACGAGGGCAGGTTGCGCGGCCTGGAAACCCACCTCTCGTACCGGATCTGCCTCAAGACGTTCTCCGCCGCCGAATCCCGCATCGTGCTCGGCGTGCCCGACGCCTACCACCTGCCGAGCAGGCCGGGCGCGGCCTACCTCAAGACGACCTCGGGCGACCTGACCCGGTTCCAGACGGCGTTCGTCTCCGGCGCCGCCGATCGAGCGGCGGCCGACGACGACGGGGAACCGCTTCTGCCGCGGGTGTTCACCGCCGACCCGACGCCCCGCGCCGCTGTCGCTGTAGCTGTCGCCGAGAACACCGAGAGGCAGGCCCAAGGACGCACGGTGCTCGATACGGTGTTGGACCGGTTGGCCGGGCGCGGAACCGCGGCACATCAAGTGTGGTTGCCACCGTTGGTGGACTCGCCGACGCTCGACATGCTGCTCGGCGGCATGGGCGGGCTGCGGGCACCGCTCGGTCTGGTGGACAAGCCTTTTGAGCAACGTCACGACGTGCTGACCGTCGACCTGTCCGGCGCCGCGGGCAATGTGGCGATCGTCGGCGCCCCACGGTCCGGCAAGTCGACGGCGCTGCGCACGATGATGCTGGCACTGGCGGAGTCGAACGACCCGGCCGAGGCCGGGTTCTACTGCCTGGATTTCGGCGGCGGAGCCCTGTCGTCGCTGCGCGATCTGCCGCATGTGGGCACGGTGGCGGGCCGACGGGACGTCGCGCTGTGCCGTCGCACGGTCGCCGTCATGGAGTCGGTCATCCGCGCCCGAGAGGAACGGTTCACCCGGCTGGGCATCGACTCGGTGGCCGACTACCGCGCGCGACACGCCGCCTGCGACCCGGCCCTTCGGGAGGACTTGTTCGGCGACGTGTTCCTGGTCGTCGACGGGTGGGCCACCCTGCGTCAGGAGTTCGACGCTCTCGAAGGCCCGATCACCGCCCTTGCCGCACACGGTCTTTCCTACGGCGTCCACGTCGTCGTCACGGCTTCCCGGTGGGCGGAGCTGCGGCCCGCGTTGAAGGATCAGATCGCGACGCGCATCGAGTTGCGGCTCGGGGAACCGGCCGAGTCGGAGATGGACCGCAAGCGGGCGCGCCTACTCGGCACGGCGGGGCCAGGGCGCGGTGTCACCGCAGACGGCCGCGAGATGCTGATCGCATTGCCGCGGTTCGACGGTCGCGCGACGGTGGACGGCCTCGGCGAGGCGGTCGCGGCCGGTGTCGCGCGGCTGCGGGACCGGTACGGCAGTCGGTGCGCACCTGCGGTCGAACTGCTGCCCGACCGTATCGGGCTGTCCGACGCCGTCGCGCCCACCAGTGAGCCGCCGGCCGTCCCGCGCCTTCTCCTCGGTATCGGTGAGCGCGAACTGAGGCCCGTGACAGTCGATTTCGCCGCGCAGCCGCATCTGCTGGTGCTCGGCGAGGTGGAGTCGGGTAAGACGTCGGTGCTGCGGCTGCTCTGCCATCAGATCATCTGCGGTGCGAGCCCCGAGCAGGCACAGATCGAGATCGTCGACTTCCGCCGTTCGCTGCTCGGCGTCGTGGAATCCGAACACCTCGCCGGCTACGCCGCGTCGCCGGCCGCGCTGACGTCGCGTCTGCGGTCGCTGCTGGCTCGTCTGGAGGCCCGGATGCCGGGGGAGAACGTCACGCAGCAGCAGTTGCGTAACAGGTCGTGGTGGACGGGTCCACACCTCTACGTCGTCGTCGACGACTACGACCTGGTGGCCACATCGACGGGAAACCCCTTGACCCCGCTCGCCGACTTCCTGCCGTACGCCAAGGATCTCGGCCTGCATGTGATCGTGGCGCGTCGGTCCAGCGGTGCTGCGCGGGCGATGTTCGACCCGGTGCTGGCCCGGCTGCGTGAGCCGGGCTGCAGCGGTTTGATGCTGAGCGCCGACCCGGAGGAGGGTGTGCTGCTGGGTGCCGTCCGGCCGGCACCGCTGCCGCCCGGCAGGGGAACGCTGATCACCCGCGGCGACGGCCACCAGCTGATCCAGGTCGCCTGGGTGGACCCGCCGTGACCGAGTCGGTCATCGAAGTGGGTCCGGCCGGCATCGGCGGCGTCAACGACGCGCCGCCCGAATGGGTCTCGACCGCACTGGAGTCCATCGACGACACCTTCGCGCTGCTGGACGAGCGGCTCGTGTCAGTACCGGAGCTGTGGCAGGACGTGATGCGCGCCGTCGCCGGAGGCGGATGTGAGACGTTGATCGCGGTCTGCCCGACGTGGTGGCCGCCGTCGCGCACCCACCGGGTGCATGAGGCCGCGCAGACGGTGGCGGCCACCGTCGTGCTCCGGCAACGCACCGCGGTGCTCCGCCGAAGCGCTGCGGTGCGGCGAGCGGCTGTCGTCGAGTTGGCAGACGACGTCGTCGTCGTCACACCGCCCGACGTGCGCGCGACCGTCATCGCCCGACAAGGCGGCGCGACGATGGTCGCAGACGCGGTGGCCTCGGCGGTCGGCATCTCACCCGTGGCGCTCATCGATGCGCCGGCCGGTGTCGCGGACGCCGAGCGCACGGCCGCGTTGATCGCTGATCGGCTGCGCGGCAACGAAATACAGATTCTGTTCGCCGATGAGGACGCCGTGCGGTGTGCGGCGTCGCGATCACAGCGGACTGTCGAGGCCACCCCGGGTGTCGGGATCCGGCGACGAAACCCCCGCGCGGCGGCGGCTGTCGTCGGTGTGGCATCGGCGGCCGCGGTAGCGCTCGGCGGGATCGCCGTGCACAGCGGAACGAACGGCTATTCCCGCACGACAACGGTTTTGGTCGAGGGTCGGGTCGGCATCGTGGTGCCCGCCGACTGGCCGCTGCGACACATCACGTCTGGGCCGGGATCCGCCCGGCTACAGCTCACGTCCCCGTCGCACGAGGGCCTCGCCCTGCACCTCACGCAGTCGACCGCCGATCCCCACGACGGCCTGACGGGGGCCGCGAGTTCACTGCGGGCAGCGCTCGACACCGAAAATGACCGCGCTTTCGTCGATTTCGATGCCGCCGGTCACCGTGCGGGCCGCGACGCGGTGACATATCGAGAGGTCCGGCCACCCCACGCGGTCGCATGGGCGGTGCTGGTCGACGGTGCGGTCCGGATCGCCATCGGCTGCCAGAGCCCCGTCGGAGGTGAACACCTGGTGCGTGAGGTCTGCGACCAGGCGATCCGCTCCGCGCAAGCGGTGCGGTGAAAAACTGCGTCGGCGATGGAACCGAACGGCCGGTGCTTGCGTCGAACCAGATAACGGCACGACGAAAGGAAGCCCATGACGACACCCGCAGGCGGTTCGCTCAACACCGACTTCGACCTCATGGCCGCCGTCGCCGACAAGACCGATGCGCGCAACGACGAGATCAGGGCGTTTCTGCAGTCGTTCATCGGGCGGATGAGCAGCGTGCCGCCGTCGGTGTGGGGAGGCGTCGCCGCCGCCCGGTTCCGGGAGGTGGTGGACCGGTGGAACTCGGAATCGCTGAAGCTGCACACCGCGCTCGCGCGGATCGCCGAGACCATCCGGCAGAACCGGCAGACGCTGCTGGAGGCCGGTGAAAGCCACTCGCAGCGGCTCGGCGCTGTCGGCACGGAACTCTGAGGCGCCCGGCATGGACAACGCACTTTCGTACAACTTCGGCGAGATCGAGTACACCGTCCGCCAGGAGATCCATGCCACGTCGGCGCGGCTCAACGCCGCGCTCGACGATCTGCGCACACAGATCGCGCCGCTTCAGGAGGTCTGGACACGCGAGGCGGCCCAGGCCTACCGCGTCGAGCAGGCCCGCTGGGAGCAGGCGGCGGGGGCGCTCAACGACATCCTGTATCGCCTGGGCAACGCGGTTCGCGACGGCGCCGACGACGTCGCGGCCACCGACCGCGGTGCCGCGGCCGCCTGGGGTTCCTGAGCCCTGCGAGACTCTGTGCGGCCCCGCATCGGTGGGGAGACGATCGGGGCCGCACAGTTCACCCTGGAGGGCGTTTTGACCTGCGACGACGCTCGCGGGTAAGCTGCCTCGTTGGCGTGCGGAACGCCGGGCCTCGGGTCAATGTCGGTCGCCGAGGGTTCACCGCCCGCAACCGCCCTGACCGGCACCAGGAAACCCGAGAAGAGAGGTATGCGCTGTGCCTACGTACACGCCGAAGGCGGGTGACACCACGCGGCAGTGGTACGTCATCGACGCCACCGACGTGGTGCTCGGCCGGCTCGCCGTCGCGGCAGCGAATCTGCTGCGGGGCAAGCACAAGCCGACATTCACGCCGAATGTCGACGGTGGCGACTTCGTCATCGTCATCAACGCCGAGAAGGTCGCGATCAGCGGCAACAAGGCAGACCGCACGTTTTTCTACCGCCACTCGGGTTATCCCGGTGGTCTGCGTAAGCGGTCGCTCGGTGACGAGATGCAAAAGCACGCCGATCGCGTCGTCGAGAAGGCGATCCTCGGCATGATTCCCCACACCAAGCTGGGCCGCCAGGTGAAGAAGAAGCTGCGCGTCTACGTCGGGCCGGATCATCCGCACGCCGCCCAGCAGCCGATTCCGTACGAGATCAAGCAGGTGGCCCAGTGACCCAGCCAGTTGAGACGACCCCCGACACCGACACCACCACCGCCCCTGCCGAGGCCGAGGCCGAGGCCCCGCGTGAGCCAGTGGTGTTCGACCGCCCCGTCCAAACCGTTGGCCGCCGCAAGGAGGCCGTGGTGCGCGTGCGCCTGGTGCCCGGCACCGGGCAGTTCAACCTCGACGGGCGCAGCCTCGAGGACTACTTCCCGAACCGGGTGCACCAGCAGCTCATCAAGGCTCCGCTGGTGACCGTGGATCGGCTGGAGAGCTTCGATATCTACGCCCACCTCGACGGCGGTGGCCCGTCCGGTCAGGCCGGCGCGCTGCGGCTCGCGATCGCGCGTGCGCTGATCCTGGTGCAGCCCGAGGACCGGCCGGCACTGAAGAAGGCCGGCTTCCTGACCCGTGATCCGCGGGAGATCGAACGCAAGAAGTACGGCCTCAAGAAGGCCCGCAAGGCGCCTCAGTACAGCAAGCGCTGAGCGACTGTCAGCAAAACCGCCGGGTTTCGCATGGGGGCCCGGCGGTTTTGCTTTTCGGGGGTGCCGATCGCGCGGTCGCAAAATGCCTTGCGATTCCCAGTAACGTTCACGGCGGTACAGAACGATTCCTGAAAGAGGGCCTCAGCTGCGGTCGATCCGCAGGCCTTTACCTTTCAGTTAATTAGAGCAGCGCATTATACGCGCGATATGCGTTCGCATTCTTAAATTTTGGTTTGACTTCACCATGATCGTGTAACCCGTTTGTTCGGAAGCAGAGGGCCTTCCGCCGGGCAGGCAAACCTGTCACCGTCGGCGGAGCGCACGTCGGGGGCCGTCACCGTTGCTTCCCCAACGAAGGGAATAACCCATGCGGAACATTGTGAAGAGAGCGTCGACAGGCGCTGTAATCGGCGGTTCGCTGCTTTTCACCGCTGGGCTGGGCCTGGCCAGCGCGCAGCCGCTCAACCTGCAGGACGGTCTCGTCAACGTCGGTGTCGGTGACGTCACGATCCTCGAGGACGTGAATGTCGGGGTGGCGGCGACCGTGGCCGCAGCCGTTTGCGACGTGGCCGACATCGGCAGCATCAATGTGCTGGCTGAAGCGGTCGACAGCGGAACATCGCCTTCCGAGACCGTTTGCGACGTGCCGGGTGGCGAGATCACCCTGACGCAGAACGCCGGAACTCCCGGCCAGTCAGGCCAGGCGCCTGGTGGATGTCCGGCACAGGCTCCGGGCAACCCGACGCCGGGCGGTCCGAACCGCTAAGTGATGGCCAACCTCACCGCCCGCATCCATCTCGGGTGCGGGCGGTGAGTCGTGTCGGTCGCCGTGAATCCGAATTTCTTGTGAATGTCTGGTTTGGCCCGATGGGTGGTGCGGGAAATCCCCTCCGGGCGGCATGGGCGCGCGCGGCGCGCCGGCGGGCCATTCCTGCCATTCGGCGGCCGCATGAACTTTCGGCAAGCCGGATCACTGCTGCTCATCGACGAAGGAGTATCGAATGAGGAAAGTCGTGAAGAACGCTGCTGCTGGCGCCCTGATGGGCGGATCGCTTCTGTTCACTGCCGGGTTGGGCGTCGCCACCGCGCAGCCGGATGCCACCCAGACCGACCGGGTCAACGTGGCGATCGGAACCGCCGGTGTCCTCGAGGACGTCAGCGTGACCGACGCGGCGCAGATCGCTGCGGCGCTCTGCGACGTCGAGGTCTCGCAGGTGAACTCGGTTGTCGAGTCGGTGGTGACCAACGGCGATGAGCAGGTCGTCTGCACGAACAACCTCGGCTCGGTCAACATCCAGCGCGGCGGTCCGGGACAGTCCGAGAGCCCGGGCCAGGCTGAGTCCGCCCCGGGCGCCGCAGAGGTCCCCGCGGCGGAGGTCCCCGCGGCGGAGGTCCCCGCGGCGGAGGCCCCCGCGGCTGAGCAGCCCGCTGAGGGCCAGAACTAACTGAACAGCGTCCACCGCCCGTGTCCGTTGCTCGGACACGGGCGGTGCGTCGTCCAGGGGTCGCGGTTCGATACCGATTCGGCGGCGGCGCGGGCGGCACGCTCGCCGGTTTCTTTTTCGGGCGGCATCTGTGAGAAGTTTGTCGGCATGGCTCGACTGTTCGGCACCGACGGCGTTCGCGGGGTGGCCAACCAGGCTCTGACCGCGGAACTGGCGCTGGCGCTGAGCTCGGCGGCAGCTCGCCGGCTGGGTAGCGTCGGCGGTCATGCCCGCCGGGTCGCCGTCGTGGGCCGTGACCCGCGGGCCAGCGGCGAGATGCTGGAAGCGGCCGTGATCGCGGGGCTGACCAGCGAAGGCGTCGACGCGTTGCGGGTGGGTGTGCTGCCGACGCCGGCTGTGGCGTGTCTCACCGGCGCATACGACGCCGACTTCGGCGTGATGATCAGCGCGTCGCACAACCCGATGCCCGACAACGGCATCAAGATCTTCGGACCCGGCGGCCACAAGCTCGACGACGCCACCGAGGACCGGATCGAAGAACTGGTCCATCAAGGACCCGGGGACCGGCCGGCCGGCGCGGGCATCGGCCGCGTCGTCGACGCCGAAGATGCCCTCGACCGCTATCTGCGCCACGCCGGCAAGGCGGTCACCACCCGCCTCGACGGTCTGACCGTCGTGGTCGACTGCGCGCACGGTGCCGCCTCGCTGGCCGCGCCCCAGGCCTACCGGGCCGCGGGCGCCAACGTCGTCGCGATCAACGCCGCACCCGACGGCCTCAACATCAACGACCGCTGCGGCTCGACACACATGGAGGCCCTGCAGGCTGCGGTGGTTTCCCACGGCGCCGACCTGGGGATCGCCCACGACGGCGACGCCGACCGGTGCCTGGCCGTCGACGCGAGCGGGCGCATCGTCGACGGCGACGCGATCATGGTGATCCTGGCGCTCGCGATGCAGGAAGCCGGTGAGCTGGCGTCCAACACCCTGGTGACGACGGTGATGAGCAATCTCGGGCTGCATCTGGCCATGCGCGCGGCGAGTATCACGGTCCGCACCACCAGCGTCGGCGACCGCTATGTGCTCGAGGAACTGCGCGCGGGCGAGTTCTCGCTCGGCGGCGAGCAGTCGGGCCACATCGTCATGCCGTCGTTGGGCACCACGGGCGACGGGATCGTCACGGCGTTGCGGTTGATGTCGCGAATGGCGCAGACCCGCAAGCCGCTCGCGGAGCTGGCCGAGCCGATGCAGTCACTGCCCCAGGTGCTGATCAACGTGGCGGTGGCGGACAAGACGACGGTCGCCGAGGCGCCGTCGGTGCGTACCGCCGTGGCCGAGGCCGAAGCCGTGCTGGGTGACACGGGTCGAATCCTGTTGCGGCCCTCGGGAACTGAGCAGGTTGTCCGAGTGATGGTGGAGGCGGCCGACGAGGACACCGCACGGCAGTTGGCTGTGCGGGTGGCCGAGCAGGTCAGCGCTGTTCGCTGAGGATGGAACCGAACGGCCGCCGCCCGCGTCCAAACCTGTATGGGAGAACCTGACGTCGCGCACGTCGACGTTGCGGCGTTGCGCAGCGTCGCCGACGAATACCAGACGGTGGCCGAGGTCCTCGACGGCGCCGTGCGCACGCACCTGAGCGGGCTGACGTTCGACGGCGCGACCGCCGGCCGGGCCTATGTCGCGCGAGGAGACGCTGTGCGCGACAACGTGGAACACGTGGCGCATCAAGTTCGGCAGTGGTCGCGCGCGTGCGATGAGATCGCCGCGGTACTGCGGGCATCTGCGAACCGCTACGCCGATGCCGATGCCCGCGCCGGCTCACGAATAGGCTGAGCGATGGCCGAGAAGTTCGACGCTGCAACGCGATTGGCCGAGGGTATGCCGTCCGTCGAGGCCGTGCAGAACTACGTCTGGGCATCCCGCATGCTCGGTTATGAGCACCCCGATCTGACGGCGTCCGCGGCACAAGTGCGCGAGCACTACGCCAGCGAGGAGGGGCTGAACCTCGCAGCGCTGGAAGAGGATTGCTCGGCGTTGCAGGCGGCGGCGACGGCGGCCGCAGAAGCACTCGCCCGTCAGGACGCTCAACGGGTTGCGCTGATCGCGGCGTGGCACGGGCGTGGTGCAGAGGCGTCGCGGGAGTTCTTGCGTCGCCACGGTGAAGCGTCGGCGCTGGCGGCGACCGCCCTGCGTGCCGCTGCGCACAGCCTGGCCGAGCTGCGCGACAAGTTGTGGCAGAGCGTGGACGGGAAAGTCGCGACGGTAATGGCCATCGATGGGCGCGTGGGCGGGCAGCGCGCTGACTGGTTGGCTGCCGCGCAGACCGTGACCACGGGCGCGGGTGATCGCGCGGCGGCCAGCGAACTGGTCGACCAGGAGGTAAAACCGTTTGTCGCCAACGTGATCGGCGGCGAATGGATGACGGCGATGCGCGCTGCGGTCGACGCGATCGGGGCGGCATACGATGCGGCGACGGCTGAGCTCGCGTCGGAGGCTGATGCGACGTTCGACGTGCCGGGTGATCTGGGGCCGGCGTGGACGCCTGCGGCTACCGGCGTAACGGCAACACCGAACGCTACGTCGGTAACGCCTGCCGCGCCTGTTGCTCCGGCCGCGTTGGGCGCACCTGTTGCTCCGGCCGCGCCTGTCGCTCCTGTTGCTCCGGCCGCGCCTGTTGCTCCGGGCGCGTGGGGCGCACCTGGCCCGCCTGCGACTGCACCTGCTGATTTGCCCCCACCAGCGGCAGCGCCAGCGGCGGCCGACCCGGCGGCGGCACCCGCTATGGCTCCGCCGTCGATGCCGTCGCTGGGCGGTGGGTTGCCTGGTATGGGCAGCGGGCTATCGGGTTTCGCGCAGCAACTCGGTGAGACGTTGGGTGGCTTGTTGGGAGGTGCCGAAGAAGTACTCGCCGAACCGGAAGAGATCGAACCGCCTGCGATGGATGAGGGCGAAGACCTTGAGCAGGATGAGCCCGAAGATGAGGAGGCGGACGAGCTTGAGGACGAAGCCGTAGCGGTCGACCCCGATACCGCGTGTGAGGCGCCGTCAGATGACCCTGTGCCGCAGGAGGATCAACTGCTGGCGGATGAGGAGCCGGTGGCCCCCGCTCCCTCGGAGGCATTGCCACCGCCGATTGTCGAGCCGCCGGTCGAATCGGCCGAATCGGCTGAGTCACCGCCGCCGGACCCGGCCGCCGAGGCGTCGGGTACGCCTTGTGAGATCGCCGCGGACGAACTGCCGCAGGTAGGCGAGTGATCCTGCGCTACTGATCGGGTCTCGATTTCTACACCAGGGTTGTGACGGCTGCGTAATCACCGCCCTGGTGCACATTTCGCGAACCATAGAACGGCGGCGCGGTACGGTCCGATCGTGAAATTACGTGTGCGCGAGTTGGCATTCTTCTTCCTGCTGGGCGCGGCGGCATCGCTCGTCGGCGACCACAGCCATGTCGTCACCCGAACGACCGAATACTTCACCGACGCGGTGCCGTTCGTGTGGAGCAGCCCGATTTGGTTTCCAATTCTGGTCGGTGCGGCCACCGCCTCACTCGCCGAGATTCGCCTTCATCTACCGAATCCGCGGACTGACGTAACCGTTCGACAGGGGATCGCTGGTGTCGCCGCGGTGATCGGGACCTATGTCACGACGGCATTGGTGCACGGTGCGCCGACGGTACCGAGCACGACGCTGATCATCGCGATGGCGGTAATCATCTGGTGCGCATGGGGAGACGCGCCGTCGGTGGTGTGCGGTGCACTCGCCGCCGTCGTAGGTCCCGCGGTCGAGATCGCGCTCGCCAAAGCAGGCTTGTTCGCCTATCACGATGACTCCGATGGATTGTTCGGCGTGGGGCCGTGGCTGCCGCCGCTGTATTTCGCATTCGGTGTCGTCGTGGCGATGCTTGGTGAGATCGCGGCCAGGAGAAGGGCATCCGTGGAATTCAGCGGTACGACGGTGGAGTCGCGGCGTTGAGTTTGCGTTCGGTGTTGATGCGTGTGGTGGTGTCGGCGGCGCGGGTGCGTCGTCGGCGGGGCATCTTCAGGTGGCGTTGGGCTGAAGGTGGTGGGGGTGGGTGTGTGGGTGGGGGCAGGTCGGCGGTGGTGGTGTCCCAGTGTGGGAACAGCATGCGGCTGAGCGGGTGGGTGGTGTAGGTGTGTCCGCTGGGGGAGGTCCATTCGATGCTGCCGTCGGGGTATTGGTGGTCTTGCCAGCCGCAGAAGGTTTTGAGTAAGTGATGCAGGCGGCATAAGCATTTGGTGTTGGAGGGGTGGGTGCGCCCGGCCGGATAGGGGATGGTGTGGTCGATGTCGCAGTGTTGGGCGGGGCGGTCACAGCCGGGGAAGCGACAGGTCAGATCGCGCATGCGGATGAAGCGTTGGCAGGCCCGCGGCGGCCGGTAGCCCGCGTCGGCGATGTCCTCGGGGCGATACACGTTGCGCACGGTGGCGCCGTTGGCGATCAGTTCGGCCAACAAGGCTGGGGGGATCACCCCGCCACCGCCGAGGATGATCGCCGCCGCAGCGCCCGGTTGCGGCTGCGGCTCATAGACCGACCCGACGGCAGGTTTATTTGGTGTCGCCGACGCATCCGCGGTGGCCTCGTCATCGACCGGTGGTGGTGGCTCATCGTCGACCGGTGGTGGTGGCTCGTCGTCGAGCGGCGGTGGCGGCGGCTCATCGTCCACGGGTGGCGGCTCATCGTCGACCGGCGGGGTGGGTTCGTCGGTGGGGGTGGGCGGATCGGGTCTGCGTGATTCGGGCTTGGTCGTGGTGTTCTCAGACCCACCGACGTCAGCGGTGTCGGTATTGGTAGCGGTAGTCGTCTCGCTGTCGTCGGGCACCACCACGGAGTCGGCGTCTTCGGGGATGAGGTTGGCACCAGGGGAGCATCCGGCGGTGGTCTTGCTCGCAGTGGTGGGGGTGGTGGTGATGGCGTGGATGACGATGGCGGTGGCGCGCGGGTCGGGGGCCCCGGCGCGTGGGCACTGTGGGCTGTTGCAGTGACAGGCCAGCTGCTCGGCTCCGGCGGCGATCGCACCCAGGGCGGCGGCGCGGCGTTGACCGGCGCTGCGCGGATCCGCATCGCACACGCTGGTGCTCAGCTCGAGGATGCGTTGGTGTAGCAGCGCGGCATCGGGGGCGGTGAGTCGGCCATAGACCGAGGCGGTGCCGGTGGCGTCATCGGGTTTGCCGATCTGCACATCGCAGTGGCGCGCGGCTTCATGAAAGCGCCGCCGCGCATCGGGGTCGTGGGTTTCCACGATCGCGTCGATGGCCAACTGCAGGCGCTGTTGTGACAGGGCTCCCCACCCGCGGGCGTGCTCGGCGATCGCGGTATCGATACGGGCGGCCAACTCGGCGCTGATGACCAGGTGGGTGCGCCAGGTGATGGTGGACACCAACGTCGCGCTGATCGCCCCGGTGCTGAACAGGGCGGCGACCTTGGGTAGCCGCTCGCGCAAAGCGAGCCCGATGGCCAGTTGTTGTTTGGCGCGGTGGTCGCTGATGCCCATCGCCGCCGACACCTCAGCACCCGCACAGGCCCACAGATCCACCAGCCACTGTTGGCGGTCGTCGTCGTCGGGTTCGGTCGCGCGCGCCGCCAACTCGCCGATCGCGGCCAGCCGCCGCGCCGCGGCCTGGGCTTCGACACGGGTGCAGGCCTGGATCTCGGCCACCAGATCGGCCTCCTCGACCGACCGAAACTCAAACCCGAACATACGTTCGATACTGCCAAAGGGGTCTGACAAAACAGACCCCGCAGGTCAGCGGCTTATCGGAGGTTCAGGGGTCGCGGGCTTCTAGCCGGCTGCGGCTCCAGCCGGACGTCTCCGCCGAGACGGCCGGCGTCGACGCGGGCGCTGCGGCGCGGTGGGCTCCGGCCGGTTGGCCACAAAGGCCTTCGAGAACGTCCGTTCGCCCGGCGCAATCTCGTGCAAAACCGGGTGTGACGCACCGTTGAACCGCGTGATCGTCGGTTTCACGCCCGCTTTGCGGACCAGCCGGCGCACGTCGTGCACCTGGTCGTCGAGCATCAGCGTCACCACCGTGCCGTCGGCCCCCGCGCGTGCGGTCCGGCCGGATCGATGCAGGTACGCCTTGTGCTCCACCGGCGGATCGGCGTGTACGACGAGGTTCACGTTGTCGACATGGATTCCCCGTGCAGCGATGTCCGTCGCCACCATCACGGTCGCCGAACCGTCCGAGAACGCCGCGAGGTTGCGTGTGCGAGCATTCTGAGACAGGTTGCCGTGCAACTCGACTGCGGGAATACCGCGCGAATTCAACTGCCGGGTAAGAGCTTTGGCTCCGTGCTTGGTGCGAGCGAAGACGATGGTGCGACCGGGTGATGCGGCAAGGTCGGTCAGCACGTTGATGCGCGCCGCCTTGTCGACATGCAGCACATGATGTTCCATCGCCGTGACCGGTGCCTCCACCGAATCCACGCTGTGCACCACAGGGTTGTTCAGGTACCGCTTGACCAACACGTCCACGCCGCCATCCAATGTGGCGGAGAACAGCATTCGCTGCCCATCGCGCGGAGTCTTGTCCAGCAACCGTTTCACCGGCGGCAAGAACCCCAGATCGGCCATGTGGTCGGCCTCGTCGAGGATCGAGATCTCGACGGCGGACAAGTCGGCATGGCCCGACCGCACATGGTCTTCCAGGCGACCGGGGCATGCGATCACGACGTCGACGCCGGCACGCAGCTTCTGAATCTGCGGTTGGGGACCGACGCCGCCGAAGATCGTCACCGTGCGAAGGTCGGTCGCGGCGGCCAGCGGCGCCAGCGATGCGGCGATCTGCGACACGAGTTCGCGTGTGGGCGCGAGGATGACCGCCCGCGGCCGGCCGGACACCCGCTTGGCGCGGTGTGCAGTGAGCCTCGTCACCATCGGCAACAGAAACGCGTAAGTCTTACCGGATCCGGTGCGACCCCGGCCGAGCACGTCACGGCCCGCCAGCGAGTCGGGCAGCGTCGCCGCCTGGATCGGGAACGGGGTCTCGGCGCCGTTGGCGGCGAGGACGGCGACGACGGCCTCAGGAAGGCCGAGGTCAGCGAAGGTGGGCACGCTTGTGCCACAAGTGTTTTGAACAGACAAGAAAAAACTCCGAAAGTCAGATGGTCGTCCTGCCCGGCGCGGATCGTTCCGCGGCGCTCGGTATGACGATCGAGAAGCGGCAAAAGGCAGAACAGAAGATGCCGCTGCACCCACTCTACAGGTACGCCGCCGATTCGGTTAATCGGCTACGGCAGCAGCGACTGCAGCTCCTCGACAAAGCGCACCGATTCGCGCCGATCGCCGGCGAGCGGATGCACCAGCATCGTCGTGACGCCGGCCTCCGCGAACGCCGCCAGCCGTTCCTTCACGAATCCCCGTGGCCCGACAAGGGAGACCTGACGGACCAACTCGTCGGGCACCGCGTTGATCGCTTCGACCTTCTTACCCGCGAGGTAGAGGTCCTGGATGTGATCGGCCACTGCGCCGTACCCGTATCGGGTCGCGAGGTTGTGGTAGAAGTTGCGCCCCCGCGCTCCCATGCCGCCGATGTACAACGCCAATTGTGGCTTCGCCCAAGACAACCGATCCTCGACGTCATCACCGATCGCCAACGTCGCGCTGACCATCACATCCAACGGCCCCAGTGAGATATCCCGCTTCGCGAACCCCGCCCGCAGCGATGACCCCCACACCTCGTCGGCCTTCTCCGGGTAGAAGAACACCGGCTGCCAGCCCTCGGCGATCTCCGCGGTCAGCTCCACGTTCTTGGGGCCAAGCGCGGCGATGGTCACCGGAATGCGGTCGCGCACAGGGTGGTTGATCAGGTGCAGCGGTTTGCCCAGGCCGGTGCCCCGGTCCGCCGGCAACGGAATCTGGTAGTGCTTGCCGTCGTACTGCACGTTCTCGCGACGCCAGACCTGCCTGCAGATCTCCACCACCTCGCGGGTGCGGCCCAACGGCGCGTCGAACGGCACACCGTGGAAACCCTCCATCACCTGCGGCCCCGAGGTGCCGATGCCGAGCCGGAACCGGCCGCCGGAGACGTAGTCGAGGCCCGCGGCCGTCATCGCAAGCAAGGTCGGCGTGCGGATGTAGATCGGAACGACGCCGGTGCCCAACTCGATCCGCGACGTCCTGGCCGCCAGGAAGCCCAGCTGGCTGATCGCGTCGAAGGAGTAGGCCTCGGCCACCAGCGCGATGTCGACGCCGACTTTCTCCAGCTCGACGACCTCCTCGACGGCGTCGAGGAAGCCGCCGGCGTAGCTCAGGAAGATTCCGGTGCGCACAGCGGTACGGCTCCTAGGGTTTCAGCAGGGCGACGACCTTGTCCTGCAGGTCCACCGGATCGTCGGAGAACGGGTCGACCGCGGGCGCCTTGGGCAGCGCGGCCTCCGGGTCGGCGAAGTCGCGGTAGGTCTTGTCGCCGGTGAGCAGGTGCAGCAGGTAGCCCGTGATCAGCGCCCGCACCGCCTTCTGAGTGCTGCGATCGGCGCCGGGCAGCCCCACCGCACGGGCCAGCCTGCGGCCTTCGATCAGCCCGCCAGCCTTGGCCTTGTTCATCGTGCGCAGCGTGGCCGTCTTCCAGGCGCGGCTCAGCTCCACCGCATTGGACCGCAATGTCATCGGGTCACCCGGGGCGGTCAGCACCAGGCCGGGCACGGCAAGCGTCGCCGCCGGTTCCTCTGCCGCCGGCCTGGTGACGCTGGGAAACGCCGCGACGACGGCTTTCGGGGCGTGCGGCCCGGCCGGAATCCCAGCCGCCGTGAACACCGCCGCCGAACCGCCGAAACCGTGACCGACGACGCCCAGCTTGGTCGGGTGCACGCTGATCTTGCCGGGCCCCAGCCGCACGCCGGTGATGATGTCCAGCGCGGTGCCCAGGTCAAAGGCGAAATTGATGACCGAGGGGGCCAATCCCGTCTCGGTGTCGGGCGCCGCCGCGACGATGCCCCACGACGCCAGATGCTCCAGCGTGCCGTGATAGCGGTCGGCTTTTGCCACCCAATCGTGACCGAAGGCCACCCCCGGGAGGTTCATCCCCGACTCCGGGGTGAACACGACGCCGGGAAGACCGGCAAATGCCAGGTCACCACGCAAAACGCGGTGCGGTCCGCGCCGGGTCAACGCAGTGAAGAGCTTCTTCGTGCTGGCCACCTCCGAACCGTAGCGCAGCGGGTGTGACGCAGCTCTTGCACTACCCTTTATGGCTATGTGCGGAATCGTCGGCTACGTGGGGCAACGCCCTGCTTGCGACATCGTCGTCGACTCGCTACGCCGGATGGAGTACCGCGGATACGACTCGTCGGGGGTCGCCCTGCTCGACGGCCACGGCGGCCTGACCGTGCGTCGGCGCGCCGGCCGGCTGGCCAACCTGGAAGCCGAGCTCAGCGCCACCGGAGCGGCGAGCCTGGCAGGCACCACCGGGCTCGGCCACACCCGCTGGGCCACCCACGGCAGACCCACCGACCGCAACGCCCATCCGCACCGCGACGGCACCGGCAAGTTCGCCGTCGTCCACAACGGCATCATCGAGAACTACGCCGCGCTGCGCGCCGAGCTCGAGAAGACCGGGGTGGAGTTCGCCAGCGACACCGACACCGAGGTCGCGGTGCACCTGGTGTCCTGGCAGTACCGGCACGGCCCCACGGCCGGCGACTTCGCGGCCTCCGCGCTGGCCGTGCTTCGCCGGCTCGAGGGCCACTTCACGCTGGTGTTCGCCAACGCCGACGATCCGGGCACGATCGTCGCCGCGCGGCGCTCGACTCCGCTGGTCCTCGGCGTCGGTGACGGTGAGATGTTCGTCGGCTCGGATGTGGCGGCATTCATCGAACACACCCGCGACGCCGTCGAACTGGGCCAGGACCAGGCGGTGGTGGTCACCGCGGACGGATATCGCATCACCGACTTCGACGGCGCCGACGACGGCGCAAGCGCCCGGTCGTTTCATATCGACTGGGACATCTCGGCCGCCGAAAAGGGTGGCTACGAGTACTTCATGCTCAAGGAGATCGCGGAGCAACCCGCCGCCGTCTCCGACACCTTGCTCGGTCATTTCGCCGACGGCCGGATCGTGCTCGACGAGCAACGGCTCTCCGATCAGGAGCTGCGCGAGATCGACAAGGTCTTCGTGGTGGCCTGCGGCACCGCCTTCCACTCCGGGCTGCTCGCCAAGTACGCGATCGAGCACTGGACTCGACTGCCCGTGGAGGCCGAGCTGGCCAGCGAATTCCGGTACCGGGACCCGGTTTTGGACCGGCACACCCTCGTCGTGGCGATCTCGCAGTCCGGTGAGACCGCCGACACGCTCGAGGCGGTGCGGCACGCCAAGGAGCAGAAGGCCAAGGTGCTGGCCATCTGTAACACCAACGGAAGCCAGATCCCGCGAGAATGCGACGCGGTGCTCTACACCCGCGCCGGGCCGGAGATCGGCGTCGCGTCCACCAAGACGTTCCTCGCGCAGATCGCCGCCAATTACCTTGTCGGCCTGGCACTTGCGCAGGCCCGCGGCACCAAGTATCCCGACGAGGTGGAACGCGAGTACCGCGAGCTGGAGGCCATGCCCGACCTGGTGTCCAGGGTGCTGGACGTCATGGAGCCGGTGCGTGAACTCGCGCACAAATTCGCGCAGTCGCACACCGTGCTGTTCCTCGGCCGCCACGTCGGCTATCCCGTGGCCCTCGAAGGCGCGCTGAAGCTCAAGGAACTCGCGTATATGCACGCCGAGGGTTTCGCCGCCGGTGAGCTCAAGCACGGCCCCATCGCGCTGATCGAAGACGACCTGCCGGTCATCGTGGTGATGCCCTCGCCGAAGAACGCGCCGATGCTGCACGCCAAGCTGCTGTCCAACATCCGCGAGATCCAGGCGCGCGGCGCGGTCACCATCGTGATCGCCGAGGAGGGCGACGACACGGTCCAGCCGTACGCCGACCACCTGATCGAGATACCGACGGTGTCGACGCTGTTCCAGCCGCTGCTGTCGACCATCCCGCTGCAGGTCTTCGCCGCAGGCGTCGCGCAGGCCCGCGGCTACGACGTCGACAAGCCCCGCAACCTGGCCAAGTCGGTCACCGTCGAATAGTGCCGAGCCGGGTCGGGGACTTCAAGAACGACCGGGCCCGCGCACACTTTCTCGACGTCTATCAGAAGGCGATGACCGGATTGCCGCCGGTCAGCCAAACCCGTGACGTGCCAACACGGTTCGGAACCGTGCGGACGTACCGGTTCGACGGGGCCACCGACGGAACGCCGGTCTTGGTGCTACCGGGGCGCAACGCGTCGACGCCGATGTGGCGGGCCAACATCCCGGCGCTGCTGGAACACCGCCCCGTGCTCGGGGTCGACCTGCTGGGTGAGGCCGGAATGTCCGTGCAGCGCAAGCCGATCACCGGACCCGACGACGAGGCCCAGTGGCTCGACGACGCGCTCGATGCGCTGAGCTTGGACCGCGTGCACCTCATGGGCGTGTCGATCGGCGGCTGGACCGTGGTCAACTATGCGGTACGCCGGCCGGGACGGGCGGCCTCACTGGTGGTGCTCGATCCGGTGTTCACGTTCGCTCCGATCGCCGTCAAGGCGGTGCTGGCCTCGCCGACGCTGTTTCTACCCGGGGTCCCGGACCGCCTGCGCAGGCGAGTGCTCAGCTGGATCTCCGGCGGCGGCGAGGTCGACGCCTCGCTGCCCGAGGCCGCACTGATCTCCGCCGGTTCCACCGATTACGTGATACGCAAGGCGATGCCCAAGCTCATCACCGACGAGCAGTTGAGGTCGCTCGACATCCCGGTGTTGGCGCTCATCGGGGGCCGCAGCGTGATGCACGACGCCGGCCGCGCCGCGGCACGGGCGCGAAAGCTGTTGCCGCGCGGACAGGTCGAACTGTGGCCGGACGCCTCCCACGCCATCAACGGCGAATACGCGACCGAGATCGCCGATCGTGCGGGTGCGTTCTGGGATCACGTCGATCTCCGGAACTGAACTTGTGCAGCAAACGTCAGCCTCGGCGACCGGGACCGACGTAGGGTAACGGGGATGCGGTACTACTACTCGGCTGATGTGATTCGCGCGGCCGAAGCTCCGCTATTGGCGTCCCTGCTCGACGGTGCCCTGATGCGCCGCGCCGCCTACGGGCTGACCGCCGCGATCGCCCGCGAACTCGTCCAGCTCACGGGTGGTGTCGCCGGCCGCAGTGTCTGCGCGGTCGTCGGCTCCGGCGACAACGGCGGCGACGCGCTGTGGGCCGCGACCTTCCTGAAAAGGCGCGGCGCGACGGTGTCGGCGGTGCTGATGAACCCGGAACGCACCCATGCCAAGGCGCTGGCCGCGTTCACCGGCGCCGGGGGCCGCATCGTGCAAAGCGTGCCGGTGACAACCGATCTGGTGATCGACGGCATCGTCGGCATCTCGGGGTCCGGACCCCTGCGCCCCAACGCCGCGGAGGTGTTCGCCGCCGTCGACGCCGCAGGCATCCCGGTTGCCGCCGTCGACATCCCCAGCGGCGTCGACGTCCACACCGGAGCCACCGACGGCGCGCACGTCACCGCCAAGCTGACCGTCACCTTCGGCGGCCTCAAACCCGTTCACGCGTTGGCCGATTGCGGCCGCGTCGAACTGGTCGATATCGGTCTGGACCTACCGCCCTCGGACATGTTCGAGATGGAGGCCGCAGACGTCAAGGCGCGTTGGCCGGTGCCCCGGCCCACCGACGACAAGTACACCCAGGGCGTCACCGGGGTGCTGGCCGGCTCGGCGACCTATCCCGGTGCCGCGGTGCTCTGCACCGGGGCCGCGGTGGCGGCGACGTCGGGCATGGTGCGTTACGCCGGTAGTGCTGCGCAACAGGTACTTTCGCACTGGCCGGAGGTGATCGCCGCGCCCAGCGCGGGCGCGTCCGGCCGGGTACAGGCGTGGGTGGTCGGTCCCGGGCTGGGCACCGACGAGGCAGGCGCCTCCGCCGTGTGGTTCGCCCTGCAGACCGACCTGCCGGTGATCGTCGACGCCGACGCGCTGACCATCCTCGCCGCGCATCCCGACCTCGTCGCCGAGCGCGCCGCACCCACCGTGTTGACCCCGCACGCAGGCGAATTCGCGCGGTTGGCCGGTGCGCCGCCGGGCCAGGACCGCGTCGGCGCCACCCGTAAACTGGCCGACCGGTTCGGCGCCACGGTGCTGCTCAAGGGCCACGTCACCGTCATCGCCGAACCCGGCGGCCGGGTCTGCCTCAGCCCGGCGCGCCAATCATGGGCTGCCACAGCGGGATCCGGTGATGTGCTGTCGGGCATGATCGGGGCGCTGCTGGCGTCGGGCCTGCCCGCCGGGGAAGCGGCCGCCGCTGCGGCGTTCGTCCACAGCCGCGCGGCGAACTTCTCCGCGCTCGACCCGGGGCCGCAGGCCGCCCCCACCTCCGCGTCGCGCATCCTCGCGCACATCCGCAGTGCCATCGCCAGTTTGTAGACGAAAGGGTATGTCATGTCGCGAAAGCGCACGTCCGCACCGGTTGTCGCTCCCGCCTATACGGGACGGCTGGAGATGGCGCCGGTTCCGTCACTTCGCATGCCCGACGAATCGATGCACCCGGACGCGGCGTACCGGTTCATCCACGACGAGCTGATGCTCGACGGCAGTTCCCGGCTGAACCTGGCGACGTTCGTCACGACGTGGATGGATCCGCAGGCCGGGCAGTTGATGGCCGAGACGTTCGACAAGAACATGATCGACAAAGACGAGTATCCGGCGACCGCGGCGATCGAGCAGCGCTGTGTGTGCATGGTGGCCGACCTCTTCCACGCCGAAGACCTGCGCGACGACGACCCGTCCAGCGCGATCGGCGTGTCGACCATCGGCTCCAGCGAGGCCGTCATGCTCGCCGGGCTCGCGATGAAATGGCGGTGGCGGGAACGGGTCGGCAAGGATTGGAAAGGGCGCACGCCGAACCTGGTGATGGGCTCCAACGTGCAGGTGGTGTGGGAGAAGTTCTGCCGATACTTCGACGTCGAACCGCGGTATCTGCCGATGGAGAAGGACCGCTACGTCATCACCCCAGAGCAGGTGCTCGACAACGTCGACGAGGACACCATCGGCGTGATCGCGATCCTGGGCACCACCTACACCGGTGAACTCGAGCCGGTCGGCGAGATCTGCGCCGCCCTGGACAAGCTGGCGGCCGACGGCGGAGTGGACGTGCCCGTGCACGTGGACGCGGCCAGCGGCGGGTTCGTGGTGCCGTTCCTGCATCCCGACCTGGAGTGGGACTTCCGGCTGCCGCGGGTGGTGTCGATCAACGTCAGCGGCCACAAGTACGGCCTGACGTATCCGGGCATCGGGTTCGTGGTGTGGCGCAGCGCCGAGCACCTGCCCGAGGACCTGGTGTTCCGGGTCAACTACCTCGGCGGCGACATGCCGACGTTCACGCTGAACTTCTCCCGGCCCGGCAACCAGGTGGTCGGTCAGTACTACAACTTCCTGCGTCTCGGCCGCGCGGGATACGGCCAGGTCATGCACAGCTTGTCGCAGACTGCGCGCTGGCTCGGCGACCAGCTACGCGACAGCGAGCACTTCGAGGTGATCACCGACGGTTCGGCGATCCCGGTCGTTGCCTTCAAGCTGGCGGGTGATTTCGGCTACACCGAGTTCGACGTCTCACACACCCTGCGCGCCTACGGCTGGCAGGTGCCTGCCTACACCATGCCGGAGAACGCGAACGACGTCGCCGTGCTGCGCATCGTGGTCCGGGAGGGCTTTTCGGCTGACATGGCCCGCGCGCTGCGCGACGATCTGACCACGGTGCTGAGCAGCCTCGACGAGCTCAAACCGGGCGGACACTTCAACAACATGCAGCCCTTCGCGCACTGAGGTTTCAGCTGTCACACAGCAGCCGCCACATCGTCAACGCGACGCTGGCGCGCAACAGCCCGTCCGGATCGGTGAGGCTGAAACCCAGTGCCTTGCCGAGCTGCTCGAGTCGGCGCGCCACGCTGCTGTGATGCAGGTGCAACACATCGGCAGCACGACGCAACGAACCGGTCGTGCAATAGGCGTCGAGGGTGTCGAGATCTTCAGGGGCGACCGCCAATCGGGCAATGGCAGCCACATCGGCGTTGTCCCGGGCCACACCGGCGGGCACCTGCGCCAGTAATGCCAGGGCACCCAGCGCGTCATAGCGCACCACGGGCTGTCGGCCGGTGGTGAAGCGCAAGGCGGTTCGCGCTTCGTGCCACGACCGGGCGGCATGCTCGGCGACGCCGACGCCTGCGCGCACACCCGCGGGAAAGGCCGCGTCGTCCACCTCGCAGGCCATGAGCACCCCGACATCGGCGAGTTGCGCCGCTTTGACCGGTCGGGCTGTGCACACGGCGGTACCGACCCGGTCCAACGGAATCGACGAACGCACTGCGGCGACCCGAATCGGTGCACCGGGCGCGAAACCCAGCAGCCGCAACGCGCGGTTTCGGCTCGCGTCGTCGGCGTCGCTGCTGATCACCAGTTCGACGAGAGCGGGATCGGCCATCGTGGTCTGCGCCGGCCCGTACCGTTCGACGACCGCAGCGACCGCGATCGCAAGGCGCTCCAACAGCAGTTCGTCAAGGGACCGGCCGGGCCCGTGACGCTCCAGCCAAACGGCGCCGATGTCCTCCTCGTCGAGGATGACGGTGGCTTCAGACGAGACCATCGGCACCGGATCGGTCACCTCGGTGCCGGCGGACGACATTCGGATCGAGCGACCGGTGGCGTGCAGACGGATGCCGGCCGTGCATTCAGCCAGGCCCGCCGCCGCCCGCGCCAGCGCAGGCAGGTCCACCCGCCTGCGCATCAGGGTGTCGAAAAACGTGACCACGCGCAGCGCGCCTTCGGCGTCGGAGTCCAGTCGCGACAGCCGCGCCACCAACGCTTCCATGCATGCAGAATATGCGCCGACCGTCGGATGATCACGTGTCGATTTCCGACGAATGGCGGATGCAGCGGGACGGACGCGCGCCGAGCATAGACAACCATGGATCCCGAACTCGAAGCGTTTGTCGCATTGTTTCCGCGCGCGGAACTGTCCGATCCCATCGAAGAACGGAAGAACTTCGCCGCGCTGGCCGCCGCAATACCGGTGCCCGACGTGCCCGGCGTGTCGGTCGAGGACCGCACGGTGCCCGCCGAACCGCAGGTGCCGATCCGCGTCTACCGGCCCGCGGACGCGAACGCCGCGATCATCTGGCTGCACGGCGGCGGGTTCGTGATGGGCGACTTGGCAACCGAGCACCCGTGGGCGACCAGGCTCGCCGCCGAGTCCGGGGTGACGGTGGTGTCCGTCGGTTACCGGCTGGCCCCGGAGAACCCGTTTCCGGCCGCGGTCGACGACGCCTACGCGGTGCTGCGGTGGACCGCTGAGCACGCGGTGGAGTTGGGCGTGCACCCCGAACTGATCGCGGTCGGCGGCCACAGCGCCGGCGCCGCGCTCGCCGCCGCGATCGCGCTGCGCGCCCGCGACGAGGGTGGCCCGGCAATCCGCTTCCAACTGCTCAACCAGCCGGGCCTCGACGACCGACAGGAGACCTGGTCGGCGCGCAATTTCACCGAGACCCCGTGGATGAATCGGGACAAGGTGACCGCGATCTGGAAGCACTACCTCGGCGGTGCGCCCGCCTGCCCATACGCCGCGCCTGCCCGAGCCACGGATTTGTCCGGCCTGCCCCCGGCCTACATCGCGACCGCGGAGTTCTGTCCGAACCGTGACGAAGGGCTCGTCTACGCGATGCGGCTGATGGCGGCGGGTGTCCCGGTTGAGGCACACCAATGGGCGGGTACGTTCCACGGCTCGCAGGCGATCCTGTCAGCCGAGGTGTCGCAGCGGCAGATCGCCGAACTCGCAGGAGTGCTGCGCCGGGCGCTGGCGAACTGAAAACACCATCACAAGAAGGGAATTCGATATGACTGTGAGCCCCATCGATCTGTACTCGGCGGCGATCCGCCTCACCGGGGAGCGTCAGGCTCAGCACACCGAACGCCGGTTCGACGCCGTGCGCGACGGATGGCACATCATGGCGTTCCGTACCGAGACGAACGATGACTCGCACGCCGATCACTGGGAGATGCATCCCGGGGCCGACGAAGTCGTGTCCTGCCTGACCGGCGCGATCCGCATGTACTTCCGCACCGAGGGCGCCGGCGACGACGAAGAGATACCGTTGGCCGCGGGCGCTGCGGTGATCGTGCCGAAGGGGCGCTGGCACCGCATCGAGGTCGACGTCCCCAGCGACATCCTGGCGGTCACTGTGCTCGAAAACACTCAGCTCCAGCCGCGGGGGAGCGCGTAGGGCGGTCGCGTGCGGCGACCGGCGCCGTCCGTCTGGGACAATCGGCCGTAGTGACCATTCACACGACCGAGTCGACGACCTCCACCGTGGCGCCCGCCGAGGCGGTGGTGGACCTCGACGCCATCGCCCATAACGTGCGGCTGCTGCGCGAGCGTGCCGGATCCGCGCAGGTAATGGCCATCGTCAAGGCCGACGGTTACGGTCACGGCGCCACCGAGGTCGCTGGGGCCGCCCTGGCCGCGGGGGCCACCGAACTGGGGGTCGCCACCGTGGGGGAGGCGGTGGCGCTGCGCAGGGATGGGGTCACCGCGCCCGTGCTGGCCTGGCTGCATCCCCCTGGCACCGACTTCGCGCCCGCGCTGAGCGCCGGTGTCGAGATTGGGTTGTCATCGGTGCGCCAGCTCGACGAGTTGCTCGACGCGGTCGGCCGTACCGGCGTCACCGCGACCGTCACCGTCAAGGTCGACACCGGCCTGAGCCGCAACGGCAGCAGCGCGCGCGATTATCCGGCGCTGCTGGCCGCGTTGAAGCGCGCACAGGTCGACGGCGCCGTGCGGGTGCGAGGCCTGATGTCGCATCTGGTGCACGGCGACGATCCGGATCATCCCCTCAACACCCGGCAGGGCGAGCGGCTGCGGGAGATGCTGCGTCACTCGCGCGAGCAGGGGGTGCCGTTCGAGATCGCCCACCTGAGCAATTCGCCGGCTGCGCTGACGCGCCCCGACCTGGCCTTCGACTTCGTCCGGCCGGGGATCGCGGTGTACGGCCAGACCCCGATCCCCGAACGCGGCGACATGGGCCTGCGTCCGGCGATGACACTGAAATGCCCTGTGGCCATGGTTCGTTCGATCAAAGCCGGCGATGGAGTGTCCTATGGCCACACCTGGGTCGCCGAGCACGACACCACGCTGGGGCTGCTGCCGATCGGATACGCCGACGGCGTCTTCCGGGTGTTGAGCGGCCGCATCGACGTGCTGATCAACGGCCGGTTGCGGCGCAACGTCGGCCGGATCTGCATGGACCAGTTCGTGGTGGACCTCGGCCCCGACGGCGACGTGTCCGAAGGCGACGAGGCGATACTGTTCGGGCCGGGCACCCACGGCGAGCCCACCGCGCAGAATTGGGCTGACCTTCTGGGCACCATCAACTACGAGGTGGTCACCAGCCCACGTGGACGGGTGGTCAGGAGCTACCGCGGTCGTCGACAGACAGGCAAGAATCGTTGACGGACAACGAAATCGAGCCACCGCGTGACCGTGGCGCGGCCGCCCGCTGGCTGGCCGGCGGGGCGGGCCTGGCCACGGTAGGCAGCGCTGCCGGCTTTTCGGTCGCCCGGTCGCTGCGCCGCAGGCTCAGCGCCGACGATCCGCATGCGTACGAGGACTTCACGCTGCTCGACGCCGATCGCAGCTACGTGGTGACCACGCCCGACGGGGTGTCGCTGGCCGTGCGCGAGGTCGGACCCAAAGACGCGTTTCTGACCGTCGTCTTCGCGCACGGATTCTGTCTACGCATGGGCGCCTTCCACTTTCAGCGCGCCCGGCTCACCCAGCAGTGGGGCGACCAGGTGCGCATGGTGTTCTACGACCAACGCGGCCACGGCCTGTCCGAAGAGTCTCCACCGGAGGACTACACGGTCGCTCAACTGGGCAGGGACCTGGAGGCCGTGCTGGCGGTGATGGCGCGCCGCGGTCCCGTGGTGCTGGTCGGGCATTCGATGGGCGGCATGACCGTGTTGTCCCACGCCCGCCAGTTTCCGCAGCGGTACCCGACGCGCATCGTCGGTGTCGCGCTGATCTCCTCTGCCGCGGAAGGGGTCTCGCGCTCGCCACTCGGCGAGATCCTCAAGAATCCGGCGCTGGAGGCGGTGCGCTTCGCCGTGCGATACGCCCCGGGAGCCGTGCACCGCACCCGCGGCCTCGCCAAGTCGGTGGTCGGGCCGATCCTGCGGGCGGGCTCTTACGGTGACGAGGAGATCAGCCCGAGCGTCGTCGCGTTCTCCGAGGAGATGATGCACAACACCCCGATCGCGACGGTGGTGGAGTTCTTGCACGCACTCGAGGTTCACGACGAGACCGCGGGATTGGCCACGCTTGCCAAGATTCCCGCTCTGGTCGCCTGCGGTGACCGAGATCTCCTCACCCCCAAGGAGTACTCCCAACACATGGCGGACGCGCTGCAGAAGTCCGAACTGGTCATCGTGCCCGGCGCGGGGCATCTGGTGCAGCTCGAACGACCGGACGTCATCGACGACGCGCTGGTGCGGCTGGTCGAGCGGGCGACGCCGTCCAAGCTGGTCGCGCTCGGCCGGCGGGTGCGTGAACGGGTCCGAAATGACTGAACGGACCTCGGGCACAGCGCAGTTGCCCACCGCGGAAGACACCGTCGCGCTGGGAGCCCGGCTGGGCGCACAGCTGCGTGCGGGAGACGTGGTGGTGTTGTCGGGACCGCTGGGCGCCGGGAAGACGGTGCTGGCCAAGGGAATCGCGCAGGCGATGGACGTCGAGGGTCCGGTCATCTCGCCGACGTTCGTGCTCGCCAGGGTGCACCGTGCGCGAAAGCCGGGAGCCCCGGCGATGATTCACGTCGACCTGTACCGGCTGCTGGATCAGCCGTCGGTGGACCTGCTCGCCGAACTGGACTCGCTGGACCTCGACACCGACCTCGAGGACGCCGTCGTGGTGGTCGAATGGGGTGAAGGGGTGGCCGAACGGCTCTCCGACAGCCATCTCGACGTGCGGCTGGAACGCGGCTGTCAGGGCGAGACGCGAACGGCGGTGTGGGAGTGGAGCGCACCGTGAGCTTGCTGGTTCTGGCCATCGACACCGCGACCCCGGCGGTCACCGCCGGCGTGCTGCGCGTCGAGCAGCCGCGAAATAGCATTCCAGGTCGTCGAAACGACGAATCAGCAACCCGGAATGCTATTTCGGCCCGGATATTGGGCCAGCGGGTGACCGTCGATGCGCGCGCACACGCCGAGCGGCTGACCCCCAACGTCGTCGATGCGCTGGCCGACGCGCAGGTCAGGATCGACGAGCTGGACGCGATCGTGGTGGGTTGCGGGCCGGGACCGTTCACGGGGCTGCGGGTCGGAATGGCGACCGCGGCGGCGTTCGGTCATGCGCTGGGCGTGCCGGTGCACGGCGTGTGCAGCCTGGACGCGATCGGCGTCGAGACCACCGGCCAGGTGCTGGTCGTCACCGACGCCCGCCGGCGCGAGGTGTACTGGGCGCGCTACCGCGACGGCGTGCGGGTGGCTGGCCCCGCCGTCAACGCTCCCGCCGACGTGCCCGGGGCAGCCGAGGTCCTGGCCGGCCCTCCGACCTATCCGACCCCGACGGGCCTGGTGCGGGCGGTGGCGGACTGGTCGGCCGAGCCCGCGCCGCTGGTCCCGCTCTACCTGCGACGCCCCGACGCCAAACCGCCTGCGGGCGCCCGATGAACGTCGAATACGGCAAGCTGACGCCGCATGACGCGGCGCGGTGCGCCGAGCTGGAGGCGCAGCTGTTCGACGGCGACGATCCGTGGCCTGCGCGAGCGTTTCTGGCCGAACTGGCCGCCAAGCACATCCATTACGTGGCGGCGCGCACCGATGACAAACTCGTCGGCTACGCCGGCATCGCGCGCCTCGGCCGAAAACGGCCCTACGAGTACGAGATCCACACCGTCGGCGTCGACCCGGCATACCAAGGCCAGGGCATCGGCAGGCAGCTGGTCACGAGGCTGCTCGAAATCGCTTCGGGGGCAACGGTCTTTCTTGAGGTTCGCACCGACAACGAAGCTGCGATCAAGCTGTACGAGAGCTTGGGGTTCGTCATCCTCGGGGTGCGCAAGCGCTACTACCGTGTCAGCGGCGCCGACGCCTATACGATGAGACGAGATCCATCATGACCGTCATCCTGGCCATCGAGAGTTCCTGCGACGAGACCGGCGTCGGCATCGCCCGACTCGATCCCGACGGCACGGTGACGTTGCTCGCCGACGAGGTGGCCTCCAGTGTCGACGAGCATGCCCGGTTCGGTGGCGTCGTCCCCGAGATCGCCTCGCGGGCGCATCTGGAGGCGCTCGGCCCGACGATGCGGCGCGCGCTGCACGCGGCCAACGTCCCCAAGCCCGACGTCGTCGCGGCCACCATCGGCCCCGGGCTGGCGGGGGCGCTGCTGGTGGGAGTCGCTGCGGCCAAGGCGTATTCGGCGGCCTGGCAGGTGCCGTTCTACGCCGTCAACCACCTGGGCGGGCACCTGGCCGCCGACGTCTACGACCACGGCCCGCTGCCGGAGTGCGTGGGGCTGCTGGTCTCTGGCGGGCACACCAACCTGCTGCACGTGCGGTCGCTGGGCGAGCCGATCATCGAACTCGGCAGCACGGTCGACGACGCGGCCGGGGAAGCCTACGACAAGGTGGCGCGGCTGCTCGGCCTCGGCTATCCGGGCGGCAAGGTGCTCGATGACCTGGCCCGCACCGGTGACCGCGACGCGATCGTCTTCCCCCGCGGCATGACCGGGCCGCGTGACGACCCCTACGGGTTCAGCTTCTCCGGGCTCAAGACCGCGGTCGCCCGCTACGTCGAGAGCCACCCCGATGCCGCGCAGGCCGACGTGGCGGCGGGTTTCCAGGAGGCCGTCGCCGATGTGCTGACCCTCAAAGCCGTCCGCGCCGCCACCGACCTCGGGGTCAAGACGCTGCTGATCGCCGGTGGGGTGGCGGCCAACTCGCGGCTGCGTGAGCTGGCCGCACAACGCTGCGCGGCCGCCGGGCTGACGTTGCGCATCCCGCGGCCGCGGCTGTGCACGGACAACGGCGCGATGATCGCGTCGTTCGCGGCTCACCTGATCGCCGCGGGCGCGACGCCGTCGGCGCTGGATGTCGCCAGCGACCCGGGCCTGCCGGTGGTGCAAGGACAGGTGGCCTGAGTGACCGCGGACAAGCTTGCCGTCACCGAGCTGCTGTACCGCTACGCCGAGCTCATCGACGCCGGCGACTTCGACGGGGTCGGGCGGCTGCTGGCGCGGGCTACCTTCGGCGGGTCCGGCCCGCAGGGCGTGTCCGGGGCGGAAAACATCGCCAAGCTGTTCGCGTCGACCACGCGCCGCTATCCGGAGCACGGCAATACCCCGCGCACCCGGCACCTGGTGCTCAACCCGATCGTGGAGGTGGACGGCGACACCGCGCAGGCACGTTCGACGTTCTGCGTCGTGCAGAACACCGAGACGGTTCCGCTGCAGCCGATCGTGGTCGGGCGCTATTTCGACCGCTTCACCTGCGACGATGCCGGCTGGCACTTCACCGAGCGCAGGGTCGACGTGGAGATGGTGGGCGACGTGTCGGCCCATCTGAGCATCGATCCGACGGCCTTCGGGAATTAGGCAGTGGGGTGACCTTGAGTGCTAGCACTCTCATGTATAGAGTGCTAGGTGGCAGGCGGCCAACCCACGTGCCGGCACCCGCGACGACGGCGCTTGGGCACGGACGCTATGCCGAACACCTGGTAACACTGGAATCTCTAGGTCCGGGGCCTGGCCCCGGATCTACTACCCGAACCACTGGAGGGCTCCATCGTGGCGAGCGTGAACATCAAGCCACTCGAGGACAAGATCCTCGTACAGGCCAACGAGGCCGAGACCACGACCGCTTCCGGTCTGGTCATTCCGGACACCGCCAAGGAGAAGCCGCAGGAAGGCACCGTCGTCGCAGTCGGCCCCGGCCGCTGGGACGAGGACGGCGAGAAGCGGATCCCGCTGGACGTGTCCGAGGGCGACACCGTCATCTACAGCAAGTACGGCGGCACCGAGATCAAGTACAACGGCGAGGAGTACCTGATCCTGTCGGCCCGCGACGTGCTGGCTGTCGTCAACAAGTAAGCGCCCGTGTTCCGCCCCGGAAATCCCCGTCTGTACGGGTGATCTCCGGGGCGGCATGCGTAACTAGGGAAAGACATCCATGAGCAAGCTGATTGAGTACGACGAAACCGCACGTCGCGCACTGGAAGCGGGCGTAGACAAGCTCGCCGACGCGGTGCGCGTGACGCTGGGGCCGCGGGGCAGGCACGTGGTGCTCGCCAAGGCGTTCGGCGGGCCGCAGGTCACCAACGACGGCGTGACGATCGCCCGTGAAATCGACCTCGAGGATCCGTTCGAAAACCTCGGCGCGCAGCTGCTGAAGTCGGTGGCCACCAAGACCAACGACGTGACCGGCGACGGCACCACCACCGCGACGGTGCTGGCGCAGGCGCTCGTCAAGGGCGGACTGCGCAACGTCGCCGCGGGCGCCAACCCGATGGCGCTCGGCGTCGGCATCTCCAAGGCCGCCGACGCGGTGTCCGAGGCACTGCTGGCATCGGCGACGCCGGTCACCGACAAGCAGGGCATCGCCCAGGTCGCCACCGTCTCGTCACGCGACGAGGAGATCGGTGAGATGGTCGGCGAGGCGATGACCAAGGTGGGCCACGACGGCGTCGTCACCGTCGAAGAGTCCTCGACGCTGAACACCGAGCTTGAGATCACGGAGGGCGTCGGCTTCGACAAGGGCTTCATCTCGGCCTACTTCATCACCGACTTCGACGCGCAGCAGGCGGTCCTCGAGGACGCGTTGGTGCTGCTGCACCGCGAGAAGATCAGCTCGCTGCCTGATCTGCTGCCGCTGCTGGAGAAGGTCGCCGAGGCCGGCAAGCCGCTGCTGATCGTCGCCGAAGACGTTGAGGGCGAGGCGCTGTCGACGTTGGTGGTCAACGCCATCCGCAAGACGCTGAAGGCCGTGGCGGTCAAGGCGCCGTTCTTCGGTGACCGCCGCAAGGCGTTCCTCGAGGATCTCGCGATCGTCACCGGCGGGCAGGTGGTCAACCCCGACGTCGGCCTGGTGCTGCGTGAGGTCGGCCTCGAGGTGCTGGGCACCGCGCGGCGCGTCGTCGTCGACAAGGACAGCACGGTGATCGTCGACGGCGGCGGGACCAAGGAGGCCATCGAGGCGCGCGCCCAGCAGCTGAAGGCCGAGATCGAGACCAGCGACTCGGACTGGGACCGCGAGAAGCTCGAGGAGCGACTGGCCAAGCTGGCCGGCGGCGTCGCGGTGATCAAGGTCGGTGCGGCCACCGAGACCGCGCTCAAGGAGCGCAAGGAAAGCGTCGAGGACGCGGTCGCCGCGGCCAAGGCGGCGGTCGAGGAAGGCATCATCGCCGGCGGCGGCTCGGCGCTGGTGCGTGCTCGTGCGGCCACCGACAAGCTGCGGGACAGCCTGGAGGGCGACGAGCGGCTCGGGGTCGAGCTGTTCGCGTCGGCGTTGTCGGCGCCGCTGCAGTGGATCGCCACCAACGCCGGGCTCGACGGTTCGGTCGTGGTGAGCAAGGTCCTGGAACTTCCTGAGGGACAGGGCTTCAACGCCGCGACGCTGACCTACGGCGACCTCGCGGCCGACGGCATCGTGGATCCGGTCAAGGTGACCCGCTCGGCGCTGATGAACGCGGCCTCGGTCGCTCGGATGGTGCTCACCACCGAGACGGCGGTTGTGGAGAAAGTAAGCCAGGAAGAGGATGACCACGGTGGCCACGGCCACCACCATGGTCACGCTCACTAAATAAATCTGCGGTCAGGGCACCCTCGGCCACGCCCGGCCGAGGGTGCCTTTCATCTATGGCGGCGATTGATTCAGCGCAAGGTGGCACCGTGCCCTCGGCGAGGTGGTCGATGGAGTATTGATTGTCGAGGATTCCAACCCGCCTATCCGACCTTAGCCAGAGATCTCGATTCTCACGCCTGTGGGCGGATTGCTACGAGGTATGGCATTGCCAAGCAGCATCTCGACCAACTTTCGCGCTTCGGTCTCCAGGTCACGGAGTTGAACAGGTGGCAGGTATCCGTCGTGGACTAGCGTGCTTCGCGCGTTGTAGACATCCTTGGCTCTGCGCTGCAGAGATTTTCGTTCGTCTTCGCTGGCGTCTGCAAGATTGGCGAACAGGTCGGCAATCTGCGCGCCGATCGAGTTATCCTTGAGCCGATTGACTTGTCCGCTAAGTGAATTAAGCGCTTTGTGGTCGTCTGAGCCTTTGTCGTACTTGGCCATCTCGCTCTTCAGTTGGTCGTTCCACTGGCTGACGAGATTTAACGCAACCTGCTCTTTTGGGGACGCCTCGGCCAAAGCTTCCATCGTGATTATCAAGAGGAGAAACCGGACGCGTGCTTGTCGTTCGTTGAAATGGGCTGCATAGAGCTCCAACGCAGTTCGATACTTCTCGCCCTTTGAGGGATCAATCAGGAATCGCACGATGTCGTGGAGTGAATGCGCTAGTTCGTGGGCGTCCAGGTCCTGACGGTCTTGAATCCATATCGAACGCACAAAGGTTGCGGTGGCTGTGTCGCCATCGCCCAACTGCCTGATCTGGAAGGGCAACGCCGGAATCAAGAAATCGCGAAAACGTAGATTGAGCAGCCCCATGATCTGGAAGGCGGTGTCCTGAAGCGCTCCCTTCAACTCCGCCCGAAGGACACCTTCGAACTCGAAGTCGAGAATGATGTCCAGCTCGCCGCGCCTCGCATGCCGAGGCGGCGCAGTCAAAAGCGGTACTTGCTCGGTCGGCGTCTTCAAGAAGAACTCACCCACCTGGTACAGATCTCGGAGTCGGTCATCGGGAAGTTCAGGGCCCCGGTCGGTCTGCTCGGGGACGAACTTCGAAGGATCGGATCTCGGCACGTACGCGCTTAGGACCACGTTCACCGTTAAGGGTGAGTCGGCACCGTAATTGATCGGCACACCGGCAAGCTCGGCCGAGAGGTTTTCGGGCCACGAGTGCCACGTCTGGCACCGAAGGATCGCGTCCCACTTGGTAACTGTCACGAAAGCAACCTATTACGCCGAGCAGCAGAACAAGCTGAGCGGTCGATCCTGGCCTGCAGGATGACAAAGCCAACTACCTGCGACCATCCGGCATGTCCAGCGATCGTACGACTGTCCGACAGTGGCAATGATTGGCAGCTGCCCGCCTGTGCCCCGGCGCCATGTGACTGACTGACCACCTTTGAGCCGAGCCCATAGGGGAAGGAGCAGCGCACCCAGCCGTTCGCGGACCGAAGTCTCGTGTTCACCGGCGCTATCTCAGGTCTGCGTGAGCCACAAATGCTCGGCGAATCAGCGGTTGGCAGATGGAGCATTGACAACCGGTTTTCACTTCGATACAACTGAAACTATGAAAAGCGACGGCCATCTAGTGGCAACAGAAAGTCATGCAAGTGCGTAGCAAGGGGCTCAAGCAGCGAAAAGTTCACCTTGTGGACCTCGAGAATGTGGTCGGGAGCGGCCACGTGACGGAATTGAGCGCTCGTCAAGCCCGTGCTGGTTACCTGGCTTCTGGCTTGGTGGCGCCTGGCGATCTCGTTGTGGTCGGTGTCAGCCATCACAACGTGCTCGCGGCGGGCTTCGGCTGGGCCGATGCCCGCCGTGTCGCTCGATCCGGCTCCGACGGCGCCGATCTTGCGTTGCAGGAGGTAATGGCGACCGAGAACCTTTTCCAACGCTTCAGTTCCGCCATCATCGTGACCGGCGACGGCGGGTTCGCCTCTCCGGTCGCCAGGTTAATCGGTCGTGGCCTGACGGTAGGTGTGGTCGCACCGCGGGGCCGCTTGTCTGCCGCGCTCAAGCTGGCCGCCTCGGTCAGCTGTGAGATCGATTTCTCCCGCAGCATCCACACCCCGTGGAGTGCGTGATGGGAACGCCTACTACCCGCATGACCGTCAGTGATATCGCGGAGCTTGCCGGCGTCCAACGTGCCACCGTCAGCAACTGGCAGCGGCGCCATGAGGAGTTTCCCAAACCGCTCCCGGATTCGGCGCCTGGACGACCGCAATTTGATGCGACGGCTGTCCGCGCGTGGCTCACGAACCGGTATCCGGAGAAGGTGGCTAGTACCAGTCGGACCGCCGACCTCATGCGGAATTGGCGGTACACGGTCAACCACGTGCAGTGTGACGACGCGACAGATCCCATCACGCTGCTCATCGCGGCCGTCGAGGGTGAACACATCACCTACTGGGAAGGTAACGATGAGCGCTACCCGGTTGGTATCAGCGTGCGCGACCTCGATACGACGATCTTTGCAACTAGGTCGCAAGCAGATGCCATACGGCATTTTCTAGAGGTTGAGCTCAATGGCGTTGAGAGAGCGGAGCTTATCGAAGTCGCGGCGCAGGAGTTCGATGACCTGGGTCGGTGGCGGCGCAATCCGGACGCCATTGCCGCGGAGCAGAATCTACACAACCTTCTAGCCGGGCTCGTCCATGAGGAATCGAAAACCGTTCTCGACTTCGCGTGTGGTACTGGGGCACTGCTGGCGGCGACCACCAAACACGTGCCGAAGGCCAATTTGCATGGGATGGAGCCAGATCTCATCGCGTCGTTCATCGCTGACGCCCGGACCGTCGCCGACATAGAAGAAGTCGACATCCTCGAAGTGGATGCGCTCGCTGGGCGCACCTTCGACGCGGTGGTCAGCATTCCGCCGTTCGGCCGCCGGGTCGACACGATCAAAAACGAACGGATGCACCGGCTTCCATTCGGCCCTGTCCGGGGCTCAGCGGATGCGGCCTGGCCGCAGCTCGCAGTGCAGGCTTTGACACCCGAGGGTGAGGCGTTCCTTGTGCTACCGCACTCCGTCTCCATCGACGACCGTGTCGACCACGTCCGCCGTGAACTCATCCGCCAGGGCGTGCTTGCAGCAGTGGTGACGTTGCCCGCAAACGCGCACCCGTCGAGCAAGGTGTTATCAGACCTCTGGGTCCTCACTCGCCGACGCGAACGCGGTGCCGCCGTTCTGATGGTCGATTACTCATTGGTGGACCCAGCCGACGCGACCGCCTTCGTGACACTCAGGCGCGAGTTGAGCGACTGGCTTGATGGCGGGCCGTCGCCAACTTCAGACGATGGTGAATTTCACTTCTACATGGTTGATGCCAGCTATGTGGACGTCGTCCCCATAGAGCTGCTTGGGCCAACAGTGATCCTTGATCCGCAGTACTGGTGCGCTCGCGCCGGGACGCCAACCTCGGCGGACGAACTCATCTCGGTCGTCTATGAAAAAACGGCAGCGCTCGCCGATTCTTCCGTCGCTATCATCGGAGCTGAGGCGCCGGACCCTAACCTTTCACCCGACCGGCTACCGATGATCACCGTTCGTGATGCACGCGACCGAGAATTGCTCGAGATCGTGCGCCGTACAGCAGCATCCAAGGAACTTCCCACACTGAAAGTTGCAGATGCGGAGGCGATGCGACGCGGCGATTATGCGGAAACGGATGCATCCGAACGCGACCACGGTGGTCAGCTGCCGGCGAGCGCGGTGCGCGAAGGCGACGTACTCGTGTGGGCGTCAAGCGACCGTCAGATTCGCGCTGTTAAGAGCACCACGGGCGGTGTCGTTCCGTCGAGCATGATCACCGTTCTGCGCTGTGGCCCTGAACTGGACCCGGATTACGTCGCGCTTGCGATAGCTGCCGGAGTCAATGCTGTGCACGCTACGGGCTCAACAATCCCAACACTGCGTTCGTTAGACCTGACGCTGCCCTTGGTGTCGACTCATCGACAGCGCGAGATTGCTGATCTGGTGCGAACTGCTCGCGAACTCGCGCAGGCCGCCCGCCGCATCGTTAACGCGGCCGATGCATTTGAGCAAGCACTCGCGGATGCGGTCGGATCCGGCGCAGTCGCAATCGACATGGACACGGGCGATCAGTGAGGGTGCTCTCTGCGATCGGCACGCACGACCGGCGTATCCCGATGACCATCCCGCAAACAACCCGTATTGTCGGACTCCCTGCCTACGCTAGTTGCATGGTGGTCTCGGCAACTGCAGCCTCAAAGGCTGAGTGTGACAGTCCCACAGCCACGATTGTGCAATGCGACGGCGGCATGACTCGGTCGATGACACGTTGCCTGGGCGATGTATTGCCGGGGGGAGTCCGCGCTTGACCCTGTCGGCTGCCAGCGATGCATCACTGATCGACGTCCTTCTGTGTCAGACGTGGGATTCAGGACTGGACGGGCTGGCCTCCAGCACGTTCACCGACGGCGGCGTGTCCGTGCCTGTCTCTCCGGTCGATCAACTGCTATTTGCATTCTGCCGTCGTGTCATTCGCGACTTCCCGGCCGGAAGCGTTGCCGTCATTCAGCTGCCACGCGCTCGCCACCGGGTGGCGCTCACGTTGACGATCTGCATGCACCTGCTGCGACTGAAAGAGCAGCTGCTTGACGGGCCCGTCGTCCTCGCCGCGCTGGACGTCGACATGACCGAGCAGCTGCGGACGCTGCGGATGCGTAACTACAGCAGCATCTCGTTGGCGCGGGACAACCCGCTGTCGGCGCAACGGCTCACCCGCAGCGGGGAGCTGGCTCCGGTGGTTGGCTCGACGACCGGGCTGACCAACAGCTCCCTCGTCTACTTCAACACCCGCGTTGGCAACCCAACGCTGCTGTCCAACAGGCCGCTCGTCATCATCGACGCGACCTCGATCGCCAACCCGAACAGCCGCGCACGCGCGCTGACTTGGGCCTCGGAACACTCGGCCATAGCAACGATTGTCGTCGGCGACATCGGCGACGAGTCCTTGGTGCAGACCGCGGCAGCAGCTGGCCATGCGCCGCTTGTATTTCCGGTAACCGAGGCCGAAGTGACCGCGCTGGTTCACGAGCTCAACCGCCAGGACCCTAGTGACAGTCCTCTCTCGAGCATGTGGATGCTTTGGCAGAGGGGTGCGCCGCCGCTGACCATCCAACGTGCCGGCGACGATGATGTTAATGGCGCGATCGCCCGCGCTTTCCAATGCTTGGCAGCGCGGCCTAGTGGGCCCATGCCGCTGGCGCTTGACTACCCGACGAAGTTGCTTAACGCCGGCACACGTTTGGCGGCGACGGTGCCTGACTATCGCAGGGCCTGCGCTTTGTCCACCCGGGCTGGGGAGGGCCCGGGGGGTCTGCGGCAGGTGCTCAAGCGTCTGGATTTCACCGGGCCCGGGCAGTGGCATTCCTGGGGTGTCGCCCGCTGGGGCGAGCTCAAGATGGCCGTTGACACCTTGTGGCGGCAGCTCGACGAGTGCAATCCGAAACTTTCCTTGCTGTGGGAGATGCTTGACCGGGCGGACCGTCGTGAGGTCGGCCAGATCTTGGTTCGATGTCATAGCAAGGCGGCAGCCGCGGCTACTAAGGACACGCTAACCGGCGAAGACCGAACCGACGCGCAGGTCGCGCTCTGGGAGAGGATCGGCGCCAGGGTCGACGTCACCACGTTCGCGACGCGGTACCCGCCAGCACACGCCGACCTCCAGATCCTTACCGGCAATCCACCGCCGTGGCATTTCTCGCTGCTGTTCAGCGGCGAGGCGGCCGCAACCTGGATGCTCGCATACGACGCTGAACACGCTGCCGTTCGCCGACAGTTGCGCCGCTGGGAAGGCGGCGTTGATGCGTGGCGCCGCAAAACGTTCCGAGCGCTCGGCGTCTCGGAGCCAGCGCCTGCAGTCAACCCGGCAGTTGACGTCGAGGCTATGGCTACAGTCGATGATCTACCTGGATTGCGCTTACCCGGATTGTCGATCGTCGATGTCCTCGACCGTGCCAGCGCCGCCATCGATGCGCCGTCGATAATCGGCGAGGCGCCCAGTGGATGGCAGGCCTCCGGCAGCTCTCGCAGCTGCGTTCCCGTCGAGCTCGACGACGGCCGCACGTGGTGGGCGCGCAACGAGGTGGACAATGATGGCGATCTCGCGACGCCTGTCCTGGTCATCACCGCTGGCGGCCAGAAGCACCTTCCCTTGCGCGAGGTCGCGCGCGGTGACGTAATCATCGTTCCGGCCGGCGACGGTACCGAATCAGTGCATGCACGCCTAGTCGCGGTCAGCCACACCAACGACGAAGTCGCAGCGCTCGATGCGATGCTGGAGCAGTTCCGGAGCGCCGCACGAAAGGTGCTGCACGCCAACGGCACGCAGCGGGCAGCGATCAACAGGGTCCGCGATGCCGGGGGGAGCGCCGCGCGTCAACTTAGCAAATGGGCTAGTGGCGAGACGATCGCACCGCGGTCGCCAGGTGACATTGCCGCCGTATTCCGTGCCGCGCAGCAACCCGTGCCCGATCTGCGGTTGCTGGACAGTGTCGCCGGGACCTTGCGTACCCTGCACCGCGATCTGGGCTACTTCGTTACTGCTCTGGCCTCGGGCCGTTCCGACGACGCCGTCGTACGGCTTCGGAGGCTGATCGGCGACAGCGCTGACGAGCTTCTCGATGAGTTCATTGCCGCGGAGGTCATCGATGTCGGCCGCCCAAGAAGCGTGCCCGCCAACCTTGCAGGCCGGCTGCGTTGATCGAAGGCGCCGGTACTTGTCAGGACGAAGGCGTAGCCTCAATTACGAGCCGCAGCAGTGCGGTGCACAACTCAATAGTCCTTCTCTACCCCTTGGGGTTGGGCCGGCCCGCCTGCGGCGTCGGTGTCCAACCGAATTTCCCTTCACTTCAAAGGACATCAAGAGTATGAACGCCACCGGTGGCTTCGGCAGCCCCATTCCTCCCGCTGGTAACCAGCAGCGCCCCGCGAACCGCGATGAACAGATTCTCGTCCACCACGTCCTTGATGGCTTGGTGGAAGCTCTGACCGACCGACTTGGCGGCGACCATCCTTTCCCTTGGTCTCCGGAACAGAAGGTCCGCGTCGGCGTGCTGGGCGTCACGATCGCCACGCCGCCGCCGGCGGCGCAGGCGGCGCCGCCCACTGGGAGCGGCTCGCCAGCCGGAAACGACGCCGGTGACGCACCGCCAGCCAGTCCGCCACCCGTAGAGAACCGCGGCGTGATCGGCTTGGACTTTGTTGTGGACGGCACGCCGGCATCCGTCGATCTCACCGTCGAGGTCGACTACGCCCTTTACCATCAGCTGCTGCCTAACTTCGCCGACGTGTCGGCGGAGGCCGCGCGACGGGCGGCGGCGACTGGGGCGAACCCGCGGCGTCGGCCCACGGTTCCTCTCAACCCGACTTGGCGGCGCGATCAGCGGCACGTGACTGTGTCCATGTCGGTGCCCGTGACCGGCGACGAGCGCACCGTCATGAGTAGCGATTTGGCGACCGGCTGCCCGCTGGCCACCGACGCGTCGAGAGCAGTCGACGATCACTATGCCGGCCCAACCGCCCTTCGAAAACTCACTAATAACCAAACGCTTCCGGTTGCCGCTGCGATGAGCACAGAAGCCGCATTCCACCAGGCCGTGGCAGCCCGTCGCGACGCGACATGGACACCGATGGCTCCCGTGCCACGGCTGACCGTCACGACGCTCCCAACCGTTGACGGGAACACCGCGGTATCGGTGTCGATCACCAACGCCCTAGTTCTTGCCGCGCGTGATCTTCAAGACCTGTCCCTGTACGACACCAAGATGGCGGTGACCGTCGACTCGCCTGCGCTGCGTCCACAAAAGCTCGGCTTCGCAGACGACGATTGCCGCTACGCCCGCATCGCTACGGTCGTGGGACGAGGACGTGGGTGTGTCGCTCGCGCGGGAGGCACGGCGAACACCTTGATCGCCGAGACTCTCCCGGTCCACATCCAGCGCGATGCCAATTCCGCCGCACCGGTTGACATTTCGTTCAGCAACCTCGCGGCAAACTGGGTCACCACGCTGCCAGCGCTGGGCGCGGAGATGCGAGCGTTTCACCGTGGATGGGACTTCGGCGCAGCCAAGAACGCCGACGACCGACGGCACATCGAAAGGCTACGCGACCAGTTCGAAGTCGAGGTGCAGCGTTTCGAGCTGGGCTTGGACCTGCTGCGAGCCGATCCGAACCTGGCGCGCGCATTCGAGCTCACCAATAATGCCTTCGCCGCATCGCGCGGTCCGGTCGCCCAATGGCGGCTCTTTCAGCTCGTTTTTATCGTCTCCGAGCTCGGCGCTCTGGCTGGCCGCGAGAACCCGACTCACCCGCGCCTTCGCGAGGAACTCGACGCCGTCGACGTGCTGTGGTTTCCGACCGGCGGCGGTAAAACTGAGGCCTACCTCGGCCTGATCGTGGTCGGCCTCTTCTACGACCGACTGCGTGCAAAGGAGCGGGGAATCAGCGCGTGGTTGCTGTTCCCGTTGCGAATGTTGTCCGTACAACAGCTGTCTCGTGTGAACGAGATCCTCCATCACGCCGAAGTGCTCCGCGAATCTGAGAATGTCGGAGGAGACCCCTTCACGCTCGGCTACTTCGTCGGCTCAGGCAACACACCTAACCGCCTCGCCTACCCCGACGCCAACGGCTGGTGGCCCGGCCTGACCGAGTTCGCACGCTGGTCCGAGGTCGACCGGGATGCCAAGCGCCTCGTCGGCGCTTGCCCAAATTGTGGCAATAACAACAGCATTGGCCTGGATTGCGACCTCACCGACCAACGGCTACACCACGTATGCCGCGCCTGCGCTCACAAGTTGGCCATCCATGCCAGCGACGACGAGGTGACGCGCTACCAATCCTCGGTCATCGTGTCGACGGTCGACAAGATCTGCGCGTTCGCTCGCAACGGCCAGCTCACTGCAATCAACCGCGGACCACGCGCAAGGTGTCCGCAGCACGGCTGGTACACGCATAAAGCCTGCATCGCCAAGGACTGCAATACCGATCCGGCAACGCACACCGCGCCCACCGGCTTCAAGGACCCCACCCCCGCGCTGTGGGTCCAGGACGAACTGCACCTGGTCCGAGAAGAGCTCGGAGTATTCGCCGCTCAGTATCACACCCTGCTGGCTGAGCTCGCCCGCGGCGCTGGAAACGAACCCCCCAAGGTTATTGCTGCCACCGCCACCATCGAACAGTTCGAAGACCAGCTCTCCCAGGTGTACGGCCGCCGCCCTCGAATGTTCCCTACCGGGGGCGGCACGCTGGAGCGATCCTTCTACACCATGGTCACCGACGACGTGCGCCGCATTTATCTCGGCGTGCTCCCCTCCGGAGGAGGCACGGTCAAAGTCGACCTCGCCGGGGCAGTGACAGCGCGGATCATCGAGCACGTCCACCGCCTCACCGATGACCCAACTCCGCTGCTGGCCGCGATGGCCGCTGCCGGGGTCACGCGCACGGCCGCCGAGGCAAGGTCGATGCTGTTCGACTACGAATTGTCCCTTGCCTACGTGAATTCCAAGGCTCACGGTGTCGCAATCCTCGACGACCTCAACCGCCTGTCGGAGAGATTCATCAACGGCGGCACCGACCGGGTGAAGGCCGAGTATGTCACCGGCGAGACGTCACTGGGCGAGCTCGCCGCGATCATCGCTGCTGTCCAGGACTGCGATACCGCGATCAGCCGAGCGGACCGCATCAGGGGCTTGGTTGGTACATCGGTCGTGTCGCACGGCGTGGACCTCGACCGGCTGAACTTCGAGATTCTCGCGGGTATGCCGCCGTCCTACGCTCAGTACATTCAAGCGACGGCACGGGCTGGCCGAAGTCACGTCGGGTTGGTCATCGACATTTTTGACCGGGCCAACCGCCGCGAGACTTCGATGTATCAAAGCTTTCTCACCACCCACTCTGCGCTGGAGCGCATGGTGGAGCCGGTCCCGGTGAACCGATTCGCCAGCCGCGCGATCGAGCGAACCCTGCCGGGCGTCGTCTGCGCGCTGCTGTGGGACGAGACACGCGACGCCCACTGGGGGACCGAAGAGGACATCAACACCACCCGCCGATTCCGCGAGTGGTGGAACGCCCGGGCCGCGCAATTTCGGCCACAGCTCACCGATCGGATCGCCCGTGCGTATCGGTGCCCAGTGCCCGACCCGGCCATGTCAGCAGACGAGCAGCGACTCGTAGACGACGCGCTACGTCGCTGGGATCAGATCGAACTGCCTCGCATCCAGCAATGGCAGTCTGACTGGCTTACCGGACTCTTCAGCAGCCCCGTCATGAACAGCCTGCGTGATGTCGACCCCCCAGCCGAGTTCCGGGGCGGCAGCCACGCCCAACAGGTCATCTCCCGCCTCTACCCCTGAGAGGACTCCAAACATGCAGCGCTCAATGACCCAGGTCCTGTACCGCTATCTTCCCGACGCCGTTTTCTCTCATGAAGACGGCTTCTACGCCCGTGTCCACCATGTCAGCGGGGGCCGCGTCAGCGACATCAACCGGATGGTTCTCTTGGACCAGCTCACAGAGGAGATCAACCGCTGGCGTCCCGACCAGGTTGGCATCCCGAATCCGCGAACGAACCCAGATGAATACGTGATCCTGAAGCCCGAGGAGGTCGTGTGGGACGTCTACCCACTGACCTTCGAGTGCACCAACTCCAATTGCGGTCGCATCACGCGGTGGTGGCGTCAGGACAGGCTGGTCAGTGACACCAACGCCAGCGGCAGGCTGCGCTGCCCGAACTGCTCCTCAAGGATGCGCCAGCTGCGATACCTGACCGCCCACAACTGCGGCGCGATGGAGCCGCTGCACACCCCGAGCTGCACGACCTGTGGAAACGCCGCGAACATGTACCTGGAAGACCTCGGCTCGTTTCGCGCATCATCGTGGCGCTGCCGTACCTGTGGTAGCGCGATTAGCACGCGCTTCACGCCCTGTAACTGCGGCGATTACGCACGCGGCGGTGGACAGCCCTACCGCCAGGGCTACACCGCCCGGGACCAGCGCCTGTGGTACCCGCAGACCCTCACTATTCTGAACATCTCTGCCAACCAGACCTATGACAACCTGCAACGACACAACGACCGCGGTGTCGCGGCATTGGCGTCGTGGCTCGGCGATCAGCAGAACCTCGCCGTTTCGCTTACCGAGCTCGACCGGCCTGCGACGAGCCCGCGCCAATCGCCAGAGCAGTGGGCCGAGACCGAAAAGCGCCTGAGGGCAAGCGGTCTGGACGAGGACACCATCGCCAATGTCCGCTCACTGCAGGGGCCGGCAACAGCCGGAACTGCGGCGATCACGGCAGGTGTCAGCCGAGATGTCATTGAGATGGCGCGCGAGCTGCCCATGGTGGAGCGCGCCGGGTTGTTCGACACCAACGTCATCGACGATCGCCGTAGCTTCGCCGACGTCGCCGCCAACGCCTCGGGTACCGGGGCGGTCGCCGGGGTATCGGCGGCCTCAATGACGATGGCGGCCTTGGGCATCGAGGACATCTCCGTAACTCAGCGCTTCCCGATCGTGGTCGCCAGCTACGGTTACACGCGCGCGGCGCGAGAACCGGGCCACGCACACCTACGCACGTACGCGACCGCGCGCCAGTACAACAACAGAACCCCCATCTTCGCCGTCCCTGCGAATACCGAGGCGCTGTTGATCACGTTCGACGCGCGGGTAATCCTCGGTTTCTTGCACCATCAGGCCCTGTGGGCGGGCATAGTCCCGGCCAGTGCCCGCGACGCCAGGATCGCGCTCGCCGAGATCTTGGCCGTCGACCTCGAAGTTGGTGGAGAAGGCGCTGCCGGGGTTGTCCGTCGCTTGGTGCACTCGGCGTCGCATGCGTTGCTTCGCGCCCTCGACGACGGTCAGAGCGGGTTCGGCGAGTCCAGCCTCGCGGAATGGATCGTGCCCAACGCGCTGACAACGGCTGTCTATGTGGCGTCCTACGCCGACTTCACCCTCGGAGCGTTCGATACCGTACAGCGCCGCCGCATCGGGCCCTGGCTTAACCGGGCTGCGGATGCGATCGACCACTGTGACAACGACCCGCTGTGCTCGCAAACCTCGCCGCTCCGACAACATGCCGCGTGTGATCGCTGCCTGCACCTGTCCTTCGGATGTCGGACCTGGAATGCCGACCTCGACCGTAAGCTGTTGCGCCGCTTCTGGTTATGGACTCGTCAGCAGGCCGCGACGCCGTGACCGGCCTGGTCGCTCTTGTACCCGTTGCAGAACTGCTCGCGGATGCCGTCGGCAGTCGCCAGGGTGCGGTCCGCGTTGCGACGCAGATCCTCGACGAGGGTACGGCGGCACTGCCGCGGAGGAACGACAACCTCGTCTACGCCGCCCGCAGGAACCTGGTGACGACCGGGGTCGTCACCAATAGCGGCGTGCCAGTGCTCCACCGAGCAGCCGAGTTGGTCATTGTCTGCGAAATCCTGGCCGCAAGTACCTTGCCCAACAGCGCTCCAGCGCCAGAGCCTCGGTTGGTGCTCTCTGCCCCACCCGGTACCGCGCCAGTTGCCGATCTGGAACGCCTCGATGGCCTTGTGCTTGACGTCATCCGGCAAGCGACCGGCACTCTGCACCTCGGCGGAGCCTTCTGGAACGAAGAAGGCTTCGAACGCCTCGACGAAGTGTTGCTCCCAGCGCTCAACGTACGTGCAGTGACCGCCGTGGTCTACGCAAACAGCCCGTCCGAGGAGTCCTACCGTAGATCCCTGAAGGAACGCCTCGATCCGCTTCTCGCGACCGGGCACGCCGGTGTGCGGTGGTTCAGCGGTCCTCGTCCGACCATGCTTCACGCCAAGTTCGTTATCGCCGACCGACGGCTTGGCTACCTAGGCACCGCAAACCTCACATCATGGGGTTTCCAGGGCCACATCGAAGCCGGCGTCCAGCTGACTGCGGGCCAAGCCGAACGGTTCGTTATATTCCTCGAGCACCTTGAGGCCGCCGGGGTGTTCGTGACGACGCCCCCGGCGTAGCCGAGCAGAACCGTCGGCCGTGTCGGGCATAGTAGAGGGAATGACCGATCCATCTGCCAGCCATCGCAGCGTGCTCCGTCACCTAAAAGTGAGCACTGTTAGTGCGGCGGCGGGTGCAGAAGCACGTTCCAGGCAAACGGCACTGCCGCCGATCACCACCTATCGGTGGTGGGCGCGTCGTACAGAAGCCGTGACCGGAGCGCTAATCGACGCTGCCAACATCGATATGCCGGGTCGGCTCGTAGTGGCCGACCCGTTCACCGGCGGGGGTGTTATCGCTCTGGCCGCGCTGCTCCGTGGTCACCGCGTATACGCCCAGGACATCAATCTCTGGGCAGCCCAAAGCCTTACAACGATGCTGTCGCTTCCGCAGGCTAGCCGTCTCGAGCCTGCTACCGACCGCCTCCGCGCACACGTGGCAGGCATGCTTGAGAACGCATACGCGACGACTTTCGAGGACGGGACCCCGGCGATGGTCGCGCACACCCTCCGGGTTGCGCTGGTTACCTGTCCGCGCTGCGCCGATCTCACGCGGCTCTTCCCATCGGCGCTCGTCAGCCTCACTGAACGCATCGACAGGGGCGGAAACTGGGGCTGGTTGGCCTGTCCCTCCGGGCACCTTCTGCAGGGCCGCGCGGATCGGCGTACGCGGTGCTGGACGTGCAATCGACTGACTGATCCCTCAGCGCGCTACACGACCGGGCGCCGGTTCGATTGTCGCTGCGGCTATTCCGGCCGTATCTGTGAAGCAGGAGCAATACGATGGGAACCTGTTCTCGTCGAACGCACCGTGGCTGGCCGCCGCGAAATCGGCCTGCCCTCGAAGCGAGAGCTCGCCGCGGCGGCGGATGCCTCGTGGCCGGGCCAACCGCGACTCCCAGCGATCTCCAGCGGCACGGAAACCAATGTGCTGCGCCGCTATGGCATGACGCGATGGGACCACGTCATGCCGCGTCGCCAGCATGCCGTGATTAATGAGCTCATCGCCGCGATCGACTCCGCATCTGCCGGCGACAGCGCCGTCGGCGCGGTCCTTCATGCGGCAGTACTCGGCTCCGTCGAAATGGCCGGCTACCTATCGCGGTGGGATCCGCGGTACCTCAAGTCTTACGAAGCGGTAGCCAACCACCGGTACAACATCACCACTCTGTCCGCCGAGCCCAACGTCTGGGGCGCGCAGCAATCTGGACGCGGCACCGTAGGCCGACGCCTTGACCATCTGGCCAAGGCGGGGAATTGGTATGCGGAACGCCTCGGGCGAACACCCAAAATCGTGGGGCCTCTACCCGCAACACAAAGACGCTCGAGCGGGCCCGGTGCTGCCGACGTTCGAGTGGTCGTGGGTTCGAGCACACGGATTCTCGCCGCCGATAACTCAATCGACCTGGTATGTACAGATCCGCCGTACCACGACGATGTGCAGTACGGTGAGCTCTCCGAGATTTTTCGAGCGTGGGCTGGCCTCGACTCCTCACGGCTCGAAGGCGAGGCGGTTGTTTGCAACGACCTCGTCAACACAGCCAACTATGAGGCGATTCTCGAACGGGCCTTTAGCGAAATGCGACGTGCCCTAAAACCGGACGGCCACCTCGTTCTGTCCTACGCGAACCGGGAATCGACGGCGTGGGCGGCGCTTTTCGGCGCCCTGCAAGCCGCAGGGTTCACAACTGTCGGCTACCAAGTGGTCCATGCCGAGAACGACACCAGCCACGCGAAGGTGAACCGACGCGCGTGCAATCTCGACGTGATCCTCGATCTCGTCGTCATGGACGGGCGCACGGTCAAGCGATTCGCCCCACGCACTGCGCCGAAGGGGCCTGAGGATGACTTCTGTCGGATGCTAGGCAGATTCGCACTGCGAATTGGTCGTCTGGACGGCGCCTGGCGAGAAGAGTTGCAGCGCTGTGTATCCGCACACCCTTTTGTGGAAAGGAACCTTCCGAATCGTGACGCCAGAAGGTCTGACTCGAATTCAGTACCTTCCTGGTGACGGCCAACATTGTGCTCAGGTAGTTCGTCGGCCCGAAGTCAGCTCGGTATCGGCGCAGCGATCTGACCGACTCTCGTCACAGGCGAGATCTACCGCGAGACAGTCCGAACCCGCCATCACGAGCTCGACCTGTATGCAGACAACGTTCTGATCAGCCTAGTGGCCCGCCCTTAAATATGATCGAATTAATCTGTGGCACTTAATAGTCCGCTTACTGATCGTCAGATCGACGTCCTTCGCTGGGTCAGCGAAGGGTGCCCAGACGGGCGTTGGACGAACTTCACATACAAGATGACCGCTGCCGCCCTGGAATGGCGTGGCCTCGTGACGTTGTCGAAACGTGGTGGCGTGTGGGCGGCGGTAATCACGCCCGCGGGAACGCATTATTTGGTGAATGGAAACTTCCCCGTAGGACACCGGCTCCACCGAACCCGCACGCCAGCAATAAGAGTCAACGAGTCCGGTCCAACCCCGCCTGTCGCTCGGCCATCTAAGATGCCCGCCAAACCGAAGCCGACGCATCGCTTGGTGTCGGACATCGTCGCGGCGGGCGGGGTACTGGAGCGGGACGTAACAGACGACGTGACGAATTATCGGCACCTGGTTGCGATTATCAACCGCCGGCGGATGGCACCGGACGACCAGCAGGTGATCCTGCATGAATGGCTAAAGCCGGGATCCGTGGTCTTAAGAGTGTCCGGGGTAAGTAGGGACTGGAGGAGTGGATCGCTGCCGCAGCGGGTTTCCAAGTGGCATCCGGTTGTGGAGCAGCTCAAGTCCGAAAAGCGTCTCGATGACCACATCAGTGCATCTCTTCGACCCCGGGCGCTGAGGCTTTTGCAGGCGCTTGTACTTGAAGCCACCGTGCGCGGCCATGCGGTGCGGTTGTCGAGGGCACCGAGCCAATACGACTACGGTGAGCAAACAGGCGGCATTGTCGGCTGCATCTTGTTCTAAGTGGGCGGCGTGCGTTGCGCCCTATCCATCGCGGAACCACATGATCGGGTTCCGCACACTTCGACTGAAAATGAACTCGCAAAGGCAAAGCGCGACAAGTGGTTTCGTATTCCATGTCATGATTACGTGAGGTCCGGCAGGTTGCAACTCACCGTGGCGACGGACAGTGGCTATAGCACGAAAGTCCGATGGGCAGATGCGGATGCGCTCAAGTTGGAGTCACGGATCTGCGATGTAATGCCGATGTACGAGCGATGGGCCGCCCTTGATGCGGAGCGCAAAGCGGCCGAGCGACAACGTCAAATTGCCGCGCAAGAGCGCCGGGCCCGCGAAGATGAACTGGCAGCCGCCGCGTACAAAGAACACGCGCTCAACGATCGCCTAGAAGCTGATTTGAACGACTGGGAGCTCGTCGGTCGCGGTCACGTCCCGTGGAGTGGTGTAAGAGCGGTCGCGTGTCCGCGTGTGGC
>NZ_ATDN01000006.1 GCF_004014805.1 Mycolicibacterium elephantis DSM 44368 | reverse complement strand
CCTCACCTACTTCCTCACGCCACGCCGTTCACAACCTGCCTGGTCATTACAACTAGCTCAAGTCACCTGACATCGACGTAGACGGTCTTGTCCTGCACGGTGGTGAAGTTCTTGCTGCTACCGATGATCGGCGTGCCCGCGTCAATGCGCTGGAACGTCGTGCCCGGGCGGATAGAGAGCACCTGGGCCTGATCCAGTGGCGCGTTACCGAAGCGGTTGACGATCACGGTGTGGCCCTCCGACTGCAGGCGCGCGATCGTGTCCTGGGCGTTGGTGTCACCGGTGGGGGCGGCGGCGACCGGCGCGGCCAACCCGATGACTGCGGCAGCCAGCCCGGCTACGGCGGCGCTGCCTACGGTCGCTAATCCGAAACTCTTCATCTTCGTGCCCTTCCTTTGCAGTTGTGGAGCCGTCGAGCGAAAATCACGCGATACGAAGCGGCGTTGCGGCTTTCGGTGTGTTCGCGCCGGCTCATCTGGGTAAACCAGCAGGTGAGCGGTTTAATTCCGGTGGCAGTAAATGGTTGATCGCTGGCAGGAACTTGCCCATCGAATGATGGCGCGCGTCACATTGAGCAAACGCCTAGAGCAAGCAACCCAGAGTGGAGAGGTTCAGCGGCCGGCCCACGACCTTCAGCGCGCCGATGATGTCCTCGAGCCGCCTGGGCGGCACGTCCATCCTCCACTCTGGAAGGATTCCAGACAGGCGGACGACGTCGGGAGCAAACGCGATGCCGGTCAGCCGCAGACCGTTCGGCAGCTCGGGCAGGTGCAACGGATAGCGCGGCGTGCGCGCCGGCAGCCCCACCCGTGACCGGCCGACGACGAGGTTGCGCGGTTTGAGCCAGACCGTCGAGCAGTCCAGGCGGGCGTCGACCTCGAGATGGCCCCCCGACGGCCGTCGCGCCAGCCGCAACCGGGCGACTCCGTCGGCGCCGAACGTGGCGCACCACCGTGGTGCGGCCTTCTGCAGCACGCCGTCGACGACGGCCGAGGGCACCTCGAGGGTCAGTTCCACCGGCGCGGCCACCAGCACCGGCGGAGCGGTCGGCCGTACGTGCACGTTGTGCAGCACCGCGGTCGCGTGGTCGAATTCGCCGGAATTCCACCGGATGTCGCGCGCCGCCAAGCGGACGTCGTCGAGCTGGCCGACCGAGAGCGTGCGCGGGTCCAGGCGGGAGTCGAACTCCGTGACGGTGAGCGTCACGACGCCGTCGTCGAGGCGCACGGTCAGCCGGCGTCCGACCGCGAGCCGGCGCAGCGTCGTGAACAACGACCGGTAGGCCACCGTCGCACCGCTGACCGGCGCCACGGTCGCGGCCGACCACAACGACGTCAGCATGTCGATCGGCCGGAACGGGTCGAACCGGCGCAGTGGCCGCGGGCGGGTCATGTCCCCAGCATCGACCATGGCCGTCGCGGATGTGAAGGCTTGGCGGCGCCCACCGCACATCGACCGTAGAGTGGGGTCCAATGACCTCCGTGGTGATCGTCGGCAGTGGGTTCACCGGTTTCGAGTGCGCGCGCAGCCTCGCCAGGAGATTGCGCAAGAGCGCAGCCGACGGGGCGGCCTACGTCGACATCTCGATCGTCTCGCCGGTCGACTACATGCTCTACACGCCGCTGCTCCCTGATGTGGCGGGCGGCCTGGTGGACGCCCGCTTCGTGGCCATCCCACTGGCCAACTCGCTGCGCGGTGTCCAGATCGTCCGCGGCAGGGCGGAGGAGGTCGACTTCGGCGAACGCACCGTCACGTTCACAGATCCCGAGGAGCGCTCGCGCAGCCTGCCGTGGGATCGGCTGGTGTTGACGCCCGGCTCGGTGACCCGGCTGTTCGACGTGCCGGGGCTGGCCGAACACGCTCGCGGGCTCAAGTCCACGGCCGAGGCACTGTACCTGCGGGACCACGTGATCCAACAGCTCGAGCTCGCCGACGTCGACGACGATCCCGGCCGGGCCGAGGCCAGGCGCACGATCGTCGTCGTCGGCGCGTCGTACTCCGGCACCGAACTCGCCGCACAACTGAGGGCGCTGGCCGATTCGGCGGCCAAGCAGATCGGCTTCGACCCCGCCGCCGTGAAGTTCGTGCTGCTGGATCTGGCCGAGCAGGTGATGCCCGAGGTGGGGGAGAAGCTCGGGGAAGCAGCCATGAAAGTGCTGCGGTCGCGGGGCATCGACGTCCGGTTGGGTGTCACACTCAAGGAAGTGCACGCCGAACACGTTGTGCTCAGCGATGATTCGCTGATCCGCACCTATACGGTGGCATGGGTGACCGGTGTCACCGGCGCGCCGCTGATCGAGAAGCTGGGCCTGCCCACCGAGAAAGGGCGGTTGAAGGTCACCACGGAGTTGCAGGTGCCCGGCCATCCCGACGTGTTCGCCGCCGGTGACGCCGCTGCCGTGCCCGACGTGACCCAGCCCGGCAAGATCACCCCGCCGACGGCTCAGCACGCCACCCGGCAGGGAAAGCTGTTGGGCCGCAACGTGGCCGCGAGCCTGGGCTACGGCAAGCCGAAAAAGTACAAGCATCGAAACATGGGCTTGGTCGTCGACCTCGGACCCAAGTACGCCGTCGCCAATCCGCTCAACGTGCGGCTGTCAGGGTTTCCCGCCAAGACCGTGGCGCGGATCTATCACCTCTACGCCATTCCGCGGGGCGTGAACCGGTGGGCGGTGGCGCTGGCGTACCTCACCGATATGCTCTTCGACCGCTCGGTGGTGTCGATCGGGTTGTCCACGCAGGAGGACGCGCATTTCTCCGCCAGCGAAGGCATCCCGTTGCCGAAGGCGCACTGATTGGACCGCCGCCGAAGCGGGAACGCTACCAGCATGGCTACCTATCGCGTGTTGAACCCTGAAGGTGATGTCGTCGACACCAAGGACATCGAGAGCGCCGACGAGGCGCACGCCTGGTTCGTCGACCAGAAGGCCAACCCGGAGCTGGGCTGGCGCATGGAGGTCAAGGCCGACGACGGCCACTGGGCCTTCTTCGACAGCAGCGAGGGGGACCGCAAGTACTGAGCGGTCCCTAGGTTTCGGGGGCCAGCCGCATCACCGGGATGGTGCGCACGCCGCGGGTTTGGGTCGCGTACGACTTGAAGTTCGACGCGTATCCCTCAGCGAGCGCGAACAGCCGGTCGTGGTCGGCGCCCTCGGTGGGCCGGGCCACGAACCGGCCGCCTCGGTCGGGGCGGCCGTCGGCGAACAGTTCGCAGTGCGGGTTCTTGAGCAGGTTGTGATACCACGCCGGGTGCTTTGCCTGCCCGTAGTTGGAGGCGATGAGGATGACGTCGTCGCCGTCGGTGAAATAGCCCAGCGGAACATCGCGCGGCTGTCCGGACCGCGCCCCGGTCGTGCGCAGCACCACGAGCGGAAGGATGCCCTTTGCGAAGTTCAGCCGACCGCCGCTGAGGCGCATCAGCGGACCGTCGAGCGGCGCGATGAGCCGACGGTGCGCCGTGGAGCCGAGCTTCGTCTCGAGGGCTCGGCCCGCAGCGCGGCGCATGATGCCCGGGCGGCTCGTCGGATCCACCCGCGGGATACCGTTCAACAGGTCGGCCATGATCCGCAGATGCTACGCCGGATGGGTCGGTCGTCGGGCCGAACGGCGAAGGTCGTGAGCGTGCGAAAACTCGCGCTTTCGCTAGGCGTGTCGGCTTCTGGGCCCACCGCGAAGCGAGGGGAGCACGCACGCTCGCCGGTAAAGGGGAAGAGATGCCGAAACTCAGCGCCGGGCTGCTGCTCTACCGCGTGGTCGACGGCGACGTGGAAGTGCTCATCGGCCATCCCGGCGGGCCGTTCTGGGCCCGCAGGGACGACGGCGCGTGGTCGATTCCCAAGGGGGAGTACACCGAAGGGGAGGACCCGTGGACGGTCGCGCAACGCGAGTTCGTCGAGGAAGTCGGCAAGCCGCCACCTGAGGGCCCGCGCATCGAGCTCGCGCCGGTCAAACAGCCCAGCGGCAAGGTGATCACCGCGTTCGCCATCCGCGGCGATCTCGACATCACGGGCGCCGTGTCGAACACGTTCGAGATGGAGTGGCCGAAGGGGTCCGGCAGGATCAGGGAGTTCCCCGAGATCGACCGGGTCGGTTGGTTTTCCGTGGAACAGGCTCGGTCGAAGCTGCTGAAGGGTCAGCGCCCGCTGCTCGATCAGCTGCTCGCGGCGCTCGAAGCCGGCGAACCGGGCGGGTCTCGATCGCGTTGATGGTCAGGGCGCGGCCGTGGAAGCGCCAGCCGGCCGGTGTCCGCATGTACTCGTCGTCGTAACGCAGATGCCAGACCAGGTCGGTGATGCGGCCGTCGGCCGCCGTCCAGTGGTGAGCGATGCAGGTGATCCGGCCCAGGGCGTAGCCGCGCTCGTCACCGGCGGCGTACACCTCGCTGACGATCGCGTGTTCGGTGCGGGCGACCTTGGCCGGATCAGCCAGCGCCGCCAGCGCCGAGCGCACGCCGTCGCGGCCGTGCATGCGGCGCACCGGCTCCAGCGACCGCGGCGGGTCGGGTAGGCGCAATTCGGCGGTCTCGGTGAACAACTCGACCACGTCGTCGAACCGGCGGTCGTCGACGGCCGAGGCGTACAGGTGCACCAGGTCGGCAAGGGCGAGCCGGTCGGCGATCTCGAGGGTCACGGCGCGAGCCCCAGCCGCTGCGCGCACGCCGACAACACGTCGCGGGCCTCCTCGATGTCGGTGACGGGCGGCATCGCAAGCACGACACGGTCGGCGCCGAGCGCGGCGAGTTTGTCCGCGCGGTCGCGGTCGATCTTCGAAACGCTGTGCCCGAGAGAGAGTTCCAGCGCATCGGGATCGCGCCCGTGCTGTTGCGCGCTGCTGCGCATGACGTCGACCAGCCTGGCCAGCTCGGCCCCGCTGACCCCGAGGGGCTGAAAGCCGTCACCGAGCCGGCCGGCCCGCCGCGCCGCCGCCGCGCTGTGGCCGCCGATCGTGATCGGCACCGGCCCAACAGGTTTCGGATAGCACATCGCGTGATCGAAGTCGAAGAACTCGCCGTGGAAGCTGACCCCTTCGGGCCGGTCCTGCCACAGCAGCCGCATCACCTGCAGCTGTTCGTCCGCGCGCCTGCCGCGGCTGGCGAAATCGGTTCCGCAGGCCTGGATCTCCTCCTTGAGCCAGCCCACACCCACGCACAGCCGCACCCGTCCGCCCGACAGCGCGTCGAGGGTGGCGACCCGCTTGGCCAGCACCACCGGGTGGTGGTTGGGCAACACCAGCACCCCGGTGGCCAGGCCCAGCCGCTGCGTGCGCGCGGCCAGAAACGCCAGCAGATCAAGGGGATCGGGGACCACGCAGTCGGCGGGCAGTTCGACGCGCCCGGACGGGTCGTAGGGATAGACGCTGACGTACTGCGTCATCAGCACGGTGTGTTCGACCACCACGAGGGACTCGAAACCGCAGGCCTCCAGGTGCTCGGCGAACGCGGACATGTAGACCGGATCCGCGGTGACCCCCGCGGCGACGGGTGCGACGACGGCGAACCTCATGGCAACGGCGGCAGCCCGTTGCTTTCGCGGATGTCCCTTCGGCACTCGCGGCGGGTCTGTCCGGTCTGCTCCATGCACACCCGCACCGGCGACTCTTCCGCGAAGGGCAGGGGCACGTCGGTGGCCGCGGTGGTGACCGTCGGGCTGGGAACCTCGCCCTCGGTCAGCGACCAGATCGACGCGCCGGTGCTCTGCAGGGTGGAGCAATACGCCGTCGAGCCGTCCTCGGTGGTGCCGGTGGCGCCGACGGGTGAGCAGTCCGCGCCGATCACGACGGTGGGCGCGGCAGCGGCGGTGGTCGTCGGCGCCGCCGTGGTGGTGGTCGTCGTGGGTGACGTCTCCGGCGGCGGCGCGGGGGGCGGCTGCGGCCGTGGCGCGGCCGTGGTGGCCGACGTCGTGGCCTGGGTCCGGTCGGCCTCGGCGAGCTCGTCCTTGGCCTGGCGGAACTCCATCACCGCGAACGCCACCGCCACCACGAGCAACACCGCAAGCACCGCGGGCACCAGGATGCCGGCCCGCAGCCACGGCCGTTTCGGCGCCCGCGCGGCCGGCGCAAGGCGGGTGGCGTCGTCGTCACCGACCCCACTCTGGAGGCGGTGGCTGAGCGCCCGCGCGAAGTCGGCGCACCGCTCGAACCGGTCGTTCGGGTTCTTGGCCAGCGCCTTGGCGAAGACGGGGTCCAGGTTGGAGAGTTCCGGGCGGTGCGCGCCGATGGCGGGCGGGGACGCCGACAGGTGTTGGCTGATGACCACCGCCGGGTTCGAGTTGTGAAACGGCGGGGAACCGGTCAGCAGCTGATAGGCGGTGGCGGCCAACGCATACTGGTCCGACCGACCGTCGAGCTGTTCACCCATCAGCTGTTCGGGAGCCGCGTAGGCCACCGTGCCGACCGTCATATTCGTGGCGGTCAGCCCGCTGGCGTCGTCCACCCAGCGGGCAATTCCGAAGTCAGCCAACATAATTCGCTCGTCACCTGACTCCGGATGGGCGAGCAGGATGTTGGCGGGCTTGACGTCGCGGTGCAGCAGGCCGCGTTGGTGGGCGTAATCGAGCGCATCGGCGACCGCGGAGACGATGGCGACGACCTGAGCGCTGGGCATCCCGTAGGTGTGCCGTTCCCGCAACAACTGCGCGGCGTCGGTGCCCTCGACGTAGTCCATCGAGATCCACAGCTGGCCCTCGAAGTCACCGCGGTCGTGCACGCCCACGATGTGCGGGTGCCACAGCGTGGCGGCGATATCGGCTTCTCGGTTGAACCGCTCGCGGTACTCCCGGTCGTTGGACACCGATGCGGGCAACACCTTGAGCGCGTCGCGGCGTGGCAGCCGGGGGTGCTGGGCGAGATACACCTCGCCCATGCCGCCGGAGCCGAGCAACCGCACGATGGTGTATCCAGCGAACGTCGCACCATCGGCCAAGGGCATGGCCGAAATATTACGAGACGCGCCTACAGGTCGAGCGTCAGATCCGAACCCTCGGTGCCGCGCGACACACAGATCAGCATCATCCCCGCGTCGCGTTCGGGGTCGGTGAGCAGCGTGTCGCGATGCTCGACGCTGCCGTCGGCCACCGCGAGCACCCGGGTGCGGCAGGTTCCGCAGAACCCCTGCTGACACGAGTACCGGGCGTGTACACCTGCGCGGTTCAGCGCGGCCAGCAGCGTCTCGTCGGCGCCGACGCGTACGGAGTCGCCCGTCGAGGCCGGCGTCACCGAGAACTCCCTGCCGTCGACGACGGGCGGCGCCGCGAACCGCTCGAAGTGCAGTTCGACATCGTCGCGGCCGACCAGCTCGGCGCGAATCGCGGTCAGCATCGGGGCTGGGCCGCACGCGTAGACCGCGGTCCCGGCCGTGCAGTCGCCGAGTAGGTCCCCGGCGCTCGGCAGCCCGCTGCGGTCGTCGGTGCGCACGGTGATCTTGTCGCCGAACCCTGCGATCTCGTCGAGGAACGGCAGGCTGTCGGGGGTGCGTCCGGCGTACACCATCGACCAGTCCACGCCGAGGCGCTCGGCCAGGCCCAGCATCGGCAGGATCGGGGTGATCCCGATGCCGCCGGCGATGAACCGGAAGCGCCGCGTCGGCGAACCGTAGCCGGGCACGGTCAGCGGGAACGCGTTGCGCGGCCCGTGCGTGGTGACGACGGCGCCCGGGTGCAGGGTGTCGTGCACCTCGACGGATCCGCCGCCGCCGTCGGGGATGCGCCGCACCGCGATGCGGTAGGTGTGCGCGTCGGCGGGATCCCCGCACAGCGAGTACTGCCGGATCAGACCGCTGGGCAGGTGCAGGTCGATGTGGGCGCCGGGGTGCCAGCGGGGCAGCGCGTCGCCGTCGGCGCCGACGAAGGACACGGCGACGACGTCCTGATCACGCGCGACGACCCGGCGTTCGGCGACCTTCAGCGCGATGGTGCGGTCGGCGGCCGGGGGCGCGGCGGCATTGCGGAGCCGTCCCGAGACGGCCCACATCCCGCTGATCGCGGCGTCGGCCACTCGCAACGACAGATCGTGGCGCATCCGGCCGAAGGCACTGGGCGGCGTCTGCCGGAGTCTGTCGAAAAGTCCCATCAAATGTGGGCCGCGCGGGCGGCGGGGGATTTGGCGAGGTAGGCGACCGCCTGCGCCGTCGAGCCCATCTCCTCGGGGGAGAACCCCGGCCGGAAGTACATCAGCGTGTTGGACCCGAACAACTTGCGGTACTTGGGCAACAGACCCAGCTTGGAGTCGCGCATCCGCAGCAGGTTGAACCTCCACCAGCCGATGTCCAGGTTGGGGTCGTTACGCATCAGGTACCAGGCGGCGCGCTGGAAGAACACGAAGATCATCACCACCGCGGTCGACATGGCGCGGATCCGGTCCAGATAGCTGTCGTGGAAATACACGGCCACGTCATGGGCGACGTTGCGGTGCTCGACCTCTTCGCTGCCGTGCCAGCGGAACAGGTCGACCATGGTCGGGTCGGCGTTGTGGTCGTCCCACGCGCAGTTGAGTGCGAAGTCGCCCATCACCGCGGTGTAGTGCTCGATCGCCGCGATCAGCCACAGCCGGTCGCACAGCTGGTTGAGCCGGCGTTTGGGGTCGGTGGAAGTGCTTGGGGCCAGCATCTTTTCGAACACATACTCGATCTGGTCGAGGATCGGTTTGGGATCGATGCCGTTGACCACCATGTACTCGTGCAGGACCTGCTCGTGCACGTCGGCGTGGGTGGCCTCCTGGCCGATGAACCCGCGCATGTCGTCGGCCAGGTGTGGATCGCTCACCAGCGGCAACGCCTCGTTGAAGGTGTCGACGAACCACCGTTCGGCGGCCGGCAGCACCACGTTGAGCAGGCTCACCACGTTGGAGGCCACCGGATGGCCGGGTATCCAGTGCAGCGGAATGCCGTCGACGTCGAAGTGCACCTTGCGGGCCTGAATCTGCACGGGGCCCGGGTCGATCTCGCGGTCGAAACGGCGTGGACGCAGTGCCGAATTTCGCTTCATCGCGGCCTCCCTTCGAGACAGCCTTGCAGGGAGTCTAGCCAGTATGTGGGAACGCAGGTTTCACCCGCGGCGGGCCGGTCAATACGTTTCGGCATGGCGGGCGTCGACGACGTGCTCGAATGGGTCAAGCATCAAGTGACAACCCGGGTTCCGAGGGCCGACCTGGACCAGCGCGACCCGGACTACATCCGTGAACAACTCCCCGGTCTGTGGCTGGTCGCGTCGCTGTACTTCCGCGCCGACGTGCGCGGGCTGGACCGCATCCCCGCCGAGGGTCCGGTGCTGCTGGTGGGAAACCACAGCGGCGGCAACGTCCCGCCGGACACGTTCGTGTTCAGTTTGGCGTTCTGCTCCTACTTCGGGGTGGAGCGGCCGTTCTACCAGCTCGCACACAACCTCGTGGTGTCCGCGCCGCCGCTGGCGTCACTGCGCAAGTTCGGCACCGTGGCCGCCAACCACGAAAACGCCCAGCTGGCACTGAAATCGGGGGCGGCGCTGCTGGTCTATCCCGGCGGCGACTACGAGGTGTTCCGGCCGTCGTGGGAGCGCAACCGGGTCGATTTCGGCGGGCGCAAAGGCTATGTCCAGCTGGCCCGCGAGGCCGGCGTGCCCATCGTTCCGGTCGCGAGCGTCGGCGGCCAGGAAAGCGTGCTCTTTCTCAGCCGCGGCCAGTGGCTGGCCAGACTTCTGCGGGTGGACAAGATGTTTCGGCTCAAGAGTGTGCCGATCGCGATCGCCCCGCCGTGGGGGCTGGTGATCGGCGACCTCGCCGGGCACATCCCGCTGCCCGCCAAGATCGTCGTCGAGGCACAGGAACCGATCACGGCCGAGGAGGTGCGCGGCGCCGACGACGACGTCATCCACGACAAGCTCATCGGCAGCCTGCAGGCAGCCGTGGACCGGTTGGCCGCCGAACGCCGCTTCCCGGTGATCGGCTGATCGATGCGGCTGCAACGGCATTGCGTCATCGATGCCAACCGCGACGAGGTGTGGCGGGTGGTCAGCGACCCCGCCTGTTATCCGCGGTTCATGGCCAGCCTGCAGCGCTGGGAGACCGTGACCGACGCACCGCCCGGAGTGGGTGCGCGATACACCGTGCACTGGAAGATCGGTTCGGTGCCGATCGGCGGCTCGGTGGAGGTCGTCGAGTTCGACCAGCCGCGCGAACTGGCGTGGATCGGGATCACCGGCGTGTCCCAACGGGGCCGGTTCCGGTTGCGTGAGACCGCTGACGGCGCCACCAAGGTGAACTTCCGGCTGTCCTACGAGTCGGCGGGCAACCTGCTCGGGCTGATCGCCGACCGCGTCGCCGCCGGGCAGGTGAGCCGCAACATGGGCCAGACCCTGAAGAACCTCAAGCGGATGGTCGAGACCTGACGCTCGCCGTCACGCAGGTGGCGGCGGTGGCGGCGGCGCCATGCCCGCGCCGGGGGCGCCCTGGTTCGGCACGACCGGGGTCGGCGTGACGGTGGTGACGCCGTTGGCGCCCACCCTGGGCCCGCCCGAGGGGCCCATCTGCTCGAGGCGGTCGGCGGCGGCCTGGCTGCAGTCCAGCATCAGCAGGATGCGGCCCCGCGACGTCACCTTCTGGGTGTCCACGAGGCAGTCGGACTGGCGCAGCACGCTGCCGAACGAGCCGCCGAAGTAACCCTTGTAACCCTGGGCCTGGAGGATCTTGAGCGCCTTGTTGTACGGCTCGCCGACGACATTGAGGGTCGACGACGCCGCCGGCTGGGACATGGCGATGCCCGCCCCGACCAGGGCCGCCCCGCCGGCGGCCACCAGCCCACCGCTGAGCACAACGAGCTTGTTCACGTGATCTCTCCTAAGTCGGTGGCGGTGCGAACATATCGCAGTCGTGACAATTGGGAAACCGGAGCAAACCCGTTTCGCGTTACATCGGCGGCTCGACCGCGGCCCGCATGATGTCGGCGAGCGCGGCCGCGCGGGTGTCGGTGAACACGTCTTCCACCAGCCGTTTCCGCCCGTCGGGGCCGGTCAGCGGAACACGCCAGTTGGGATATTCGTCGGTGGTGCCCGGCTGGTTCTGGGTGCGCCGGTCGCCGACCGCGTCGGCCAGCGACAGCGCCAGCAGCCGCGACGGGGTGCGGCCCAGATAGCGGTGCAGCGCGGTGACGACCTCGTCGACGTCGGGCGCCTCGCCAGGGGATTCGCCGAGCAGCCCGACGCGGCGTAGCTCGTCGAGCCAGGCCGCCTGCTGGCGGCGGTCGGCGGCCAACTCCTCCTCGGCGGGCCGGGTCAGCATCCCCAGTCGTTCGCGCAGCCGGACATGCTCGCCGGCCAGGTAGCCCGCGGTCGGCGGCAGGTCGTGGGTGGTGACGGCCGACAGGCAGTACTCCCGCCAGCGTTCGGCGGGCCGCGGCCGGTTGTCCTCGGGGCCGTCGCGGTCCATCTCGAACCACAGGATCGACGTGCCGAACAGGCCGCGCCGGCTCAGATAGTCCCGCACCCACGGTTCGACAGTGCCGAGGTCCTCGCCGACCACGACGGCTCCGGCGCGGTGCGCCTCCAACGCGACGACGCCGATCATCGCCTCGTGGTCGTAGCGCACGTACGTGCCTTCGGTGGGCGCCGCGCCCTTGGGAATCCACCACAACCGGAACAACCCGATGATGTGGTCGATGCGGACGCCGCCCGCGTGCCGCAGCACGGCGTTGACCAGCGCGCGAAACGGCCGGTAGGCGTGCTTCCCGAGTTGGTCGGGCCGCCACGGCGGCTGCGACCAGTCCTGGCCGAGTTGGTTGAACTCGTCGGGCGGCGCACCGGCGGTGACCCCCAGCGCCAGCACGTCCTGCAACGCCCACGCGTCGGCCCCGTTCGGGTCCACGCCGACGGCGAGGTCGTGCATGAGGCCCAGGCTCATGCCGACCCGCAGCGCCGTGGCCTGCGCGGCGCTGAGCTGATCGTCGAGCTGCCACTGCAGCCAGCGGTGAAAGTCGACCGCGGCGGCGTGCTCGGCGGCGAACTCGGCCACCTCGGGGTTGGCCGGATGCTGAAGTTCGTGCGGCCAGTTGTGCCAGTCGTTGCCGTGCTTTTCGGCCAGCGCGCACCAGATCGCGAAGTCGTCGAGGCTGCGGCCCTCGCGTTTTCGGTATGCGGTGTAGGCGAGCTCCCGGCCCGCGGACCGCTCGACGCGGTACACCGCCTGCAGGGCGGCGCGTTTGGCCCGCCACGCGGCGTCACGGTCGATCAACTCGGAGCGATCGGCCTGGGTCTGCACCCGCTCGCGGGCCTTGCGGCTGCGACCACGGCCGCGCAGATAGGCGTACTCGGGAATCGCCTCCGGCCGCAGGTAGATCGGGTTGACGAACCGCCGCGAGGTCGGCAGGTACGGTGACGGCTCCATCGGGGCGGTCGGCGCGGCGGCGTGCAGCGGGTTGACCAGAAGAAAACCCGCCCCGTGTTCGGCCGCCGACCACACCGCCAGGTCCGTCATGTCCGTCAGATCGCCGATGCCCCAAGACTTCTGCGAGCGCACGCTGTACAGCTGCACGGCCAGCCCCCAGCTGCGTCCGGTGTCCAGCCGCGGCGGCGGCGCGAGCGACGCCGGGGTGACGATCACGGCGGTGCTGACCTCGTCGGCGCCGAGTTGCAGATGCAGCTCGTGGTAGCCGAGCGGCAGATCGGGCGGCAACTCGAAACTGGCTTCTCCGATCAGTAGGCCGTCGAGATCGTATGGCGCCCTGTTGTTTTCCAGTTGACGCAGCCCGGTGCGGGTGGTGCCGTGCTCGAGCCGGAGCCACACGCGCGCCGGGTCGCCGTGGGTGACGTGAACCCAGAACGACGACGGGGTTCCGGCGCGGGTCACGATGGTCGGGGGCAGCGGACGGGCCCAGTACGCGCGGTCGTGTGCGGCCAGCGCCGCCTCGCGGTGGTGTTCGGTGCCGGCCTGCACGCCCAGCGCGTCGAGCACGGCGATCAGCGTCGTATCGGCGACCCGGACGCGCTGACCGGTCCAGTCCTCGTACTCGGTGGCGACCCCGTAGCGCCGCGCCAACTCGACCAGCGACTGCGGCAGGCCCGTCATGCGGTCAATCTTGCCTGTTGCACTTTCCCATGGCACCCATGGCAGACCATCACGACCGAGGTGTACCCGCGGGCACGTGGCGGCATTCGCCCGATCTCGCGGGACCGTAGCGCGCCCGGGTGATCGGTAGGGTGCCAAACATGGCGCCCGACCCGCTGCACGCGGCCACGGCGCAGAACCGGCGGGCCCGCGCCGCCGTCGCGGTGCTGTTCTTGACCAACGGCGCCGTCTTCGCCAACCTGCTGCCGCGCTATCCGGAGATCAAGGCCGACCTGGCGCTGTCCAACGCGGTCTACGGCGCGGCGGTCGCCGCCTTCTCCGCGGGCGCGCTGGTGGCCGGGCTGACCGCCGCGGCGCTGATCCGCCGGTTCCGCTCGTCGCGGGTGACCGTCGTCGGCACCGTCGGGATCGCCACGTTCGTCCTGCTTGCCGGGGTGGCCCCGTCCGCCGCGCTGCTGGCGGGTGCGCTGTTCGTCGCGGGCGCGTGCGACGCGGTCACCGACGTCGCGCAGAACGCGCACGGGCTGCGCGTGCAACGCAACTACGGCCGCTCGATCATCAACTCGTTTCACGCGGTGTGGGCGGCCGGCGCGATCCTCGGCGGCATGACCGGTGCGGCCGCCATCGCGCTGGACATCTCCCGGGCCGTGCACCTGGGCGCCGCGGCGGTCGTGCTCAGCGCGGTGGTCATCGCCGCCTACCCCTGTCTGCTGCCCGGTCCCGACCACGACGACCACCCGGCGGCGCGCACCGGGGGCGGGGGAACAGCGGGCGTCGCGGTGTATGCGACGCTGCTCGCGCTGGTGCTCATCGCGGTGGCGGGGGCAACCATCGAGGACGCCGGAAGTTCCTGGGCCACACTGTATCTGCGCGACAGCCTGGGCGCGCCAGGGCCACTGGCGGCGTTCGGATACGTCGCGTTGGTCGGCGCCATGTTCGTCGGGCGGCTGATCGGGGACCGGTGTGTCGACAGGTTCGGTGAACGGGCGGTGGTCCGTGCCGGCGGGTTCATCGCCGCGGCGGGGATGGGCGCCGCGTTGGCCGTGCCGTCCGTGCCCGGCACCATCGCCGGGTTCGGGGCCGCGGGTTTCGGCGTGGCCACGCTGATTCCGTCGGCCATGCACGGCGCCGACCAGCTGCCGGGACTGCGTCCGGGCACCGGGCTGACGGCGGTGACCTGGCTGATGCGGCTGGGTTTCTTCGGGGCGCCGCTGCTGGTCGGGCTGGTCGCCGACGCGGCCAGCCTGCGGGTCGGGCTGCTCGGCGTGCCGATCGCGGGGCTGTTGGTGGTGCTGCTGGCGGGTGCGCTCAGTGCGCGACGCCGGCCATCTCGATCGTGAGCACACCGGCGACGATGAGCGCGATACCCAACAACATCGTCAGGGTCAGCGGTTCGCGGAACACCCCGCGGGCGATCAGCGCCACCAGCGCCACCCCGCACGCGGTCCACACCCCGTAGGCCACGCCCACCGGCATGCCCAGCGACAGCGTGATCCACAGCAGATAGAACGACGCCAGGTAGCCGAGGACCACCGGCGCGATCCAGGCCCGCTTGCGGAACCCCTCCGATGCCCGCAGCGACATCGTCGCGAACACCTCGAAGCCGATCGCGCCCGCCAGCGCCATCCACATCACGGCGCGTCCGCCGCGGTCGCGCGCTCCGATCCGAACTCGACCAGCAGCACCCCGGCGATGATCAACCCGATGCCCGCGACGATCGGCCACGTGAACGGGTCGCCGAAGATGGCGGCCGCCAGCGCCGCGGTGCCCGCGGTGCCCAGTGCACCCCAGATGCCGTAGGCCACCCCGACGGCCATGCCGGTGCGCAGCACCAGCGTCAACAGGCTGAACGCCGTGAGGTATCCGACGATCACGACCGCCAACCACGCCGAGTGGTCGTGGGAGGCACGTAATGACAGTGTGGCGGCGATCTCCGCGATGACCGCCGCGCCAAGCAGCACCCAGTTCCGCACGCGAACAAATTAGCCGACCTACGCCCGAAGGCCGTCGAACCGAACGCCCAAATGCACCTTTGGGCGCGAAAAGGGGGTGAAATGCGCCCAAATGTCCGTCTGGGCGGTGGTGAACCCGCGGGTAACCTGATCCGCATGACGGCCGACGCGGAGCACGCAACCGGACACACACTCGTCGTCGACACCACCAACGGACCCGTGCGCGGTATCGACGACGGCACGGTGAAGTCCTGGAAGGCCATCCCGTACGCCGCCGCGCCGACCGGCGAGCTGCGCTGGCGGGCGCCCGAACCGCCGCAGCCGTGGACCGAGCCGCGTGACGCCACCAGGGTGGGCCCGGTCTGCCCGCAACCGACCGACCCGAGAATTCCGCTCGACCTGGGTGCGCCGCAGGGCGACGACTGCCTGACGCTCAACGTGTGGGCGTCCTCGGACACCGAGGCCGGCGCCGCAAAGCCGGTGATGGTCTGGGTCCACGGCGGCGCGTACATCATCGGCTCATCGGCACAGCCGCTGTATCACGGGCGCACGCTGGCCGGCTCGGGCGACGCGATCATCGTCACGATCAACTACCGGCTCGGCGGTCTCGGGTTCCTGGACCTGTCGTCGTTCGGCGACCGGTTCGCCACCAACGTCGGCGTCCGCGACGTGCTCTTCGCGCTGCGCTGGGTCCGCGACAACATCGCGGCGTTCGGGGGAGATCCCGACCGCGTCACGGTGTTCGGCGAATCCGCGGGCGCCGGCATCGTGACCACCCTGCTGGCCAGCCCGGCCGCGGCCGGACTGTTCAGCGCGGCCGTCGCGCAGAGCTCCCCGGCGACCTCGATCTATGACCGCGAGCGCGCCGGCCGCGTCGCCAACCAGTTCCTCGACACGCTCGACATGCGCACCGACGAGACGCATCACCTGCCGTCGGTTCCCATCTCCGTCGTCAACGCCGCGGCCCAGCGGGTGTTCGACGCCGTCCCGTCGGCGACGCCGGGCACGCTGGCGTTCGCCCCGATCATCGACGGCGACATCGTGCCCGCACACCCGGTCGAGCTGGCCCGCCAGGGCCGCACCCACCCGGTCCCGCTGATCATCGGCACCAACAAGCACGAGGCCGCGCTGTTCCGCTGGATGAAGTCGCCGCTGATGCCGGTCACCCCGCAGGCCATTCGCGCCATGTTCGCGGCCATCGCCGCCGAACAGCCCGGGCTGCAGCTGCCGAGCGAGGCGCAGATCCGGGCGGCCTACCGCGGCCGCCCCAAGATCATCGGGTTGGGCGTCGCCCGCGATATCGGGTTCCGCATGCCGTCGATCTGGTTCGCGGAGGGCCACAGCGACGTCGCGCCCGTGTATCTGTACCGGTTCGACTTCGCCACCCCGATGCTGCGGCTGCTGCGGCTGGGCGCCGCCCACGCCACCGAGCTGCCCTATGTGTGGGGCAACCTCGTCGCGGGCCCGCGGGACCCCACGTTCAAGCTGGGCGGATTGAAGACGGGCCGGGCGGTCTCGGCGCGCATGCGCAGCCGCTGGTTGAACTTCGCCGTCGACGCCACCCCGGCGGATCGCCACGGCGGTCCGCACTGGCGCCCGTACCGCAAGGACGACCGGGCCACCCTGGTCATCGACGCCCAGGACACGGTGCTCGATGACCCGGACGCCGACGTGCGCTCGGCCTGGGGCGATCAGGTGCTCAGCTTCCGCTAGAACGTAGACTCTGCGGCGGAGGTGCTGACGTGGACTGGAGTCGGACTTTCGCGGACGTGCTGCCACCCCTGATGCACGACCCCGTGATGTTCGCGGTGCCGTTCTTCCTGTTGCTGCTGGCGATCGAATGGGCCGCGGCGCGCAAACTGGCGCACGAGGAGGGCCGGGCCGAGCGGCCACCGGCCGGTGCGTATTCCAGGCCCGACGCGTGGACCAGCGTCTCGATGGGCGCGGTGTCGGTCCTGACCAGCGGGGTGGTCAACTTCATCGCGCTGCTGGGCTACGCCGCGCTGTACGCATATGTGGCGCCGTGGCAGCTGCCCGCCAACGCCTGGTACACCTGGGTCATCGCGATCGTGGGCGTCGACCTGATGTATTACGTCTATCACCGCATCGCCCACCGGGTGCGGCTGATCTGGGCGACGCATCAGGCCCACCACTCCAGCCAGTACTTCAACTTCGCCACCGCGCTGCGCCAGAAGTGGAACATCAGCGGCGACGTGTTCCTGCGCGCCGTGCTGCCGCTGCTGGGCGTGCCGCCGTGGATGGTGTTCGCCAGCTTCTCGATCAACCTGATCTACCAGTTCTGGATTCACACCGAGCGCATCGGAAAACTCTGGGCGCCAATCGAGTTCATCTTCAACACGCCGTCGCACCACAGGGTGCACCACGGGATGGATCAGCAGTACCTGGACAAGAACTACGGGGGCATCTTCATCCTGTGGGACCGGCTGTTCGGCACCTTCCAGCCGGAGACCGCGCGTCCGCGCTACGGCCTGACCAAGCAGGTCGACACCTACAACATCTGGACGCTGCAGACCTACGAGTACATGGCGATCCTGCGCGACGTGCGCCAAGCCCGCCGGTGGCGCGACAAGCTCGGTTACGCGTTCGGCCCGCCCGGTTGGGAACCGGCCGAACGCCGGGTGCCCGAGGCACGCCGGGTGCAGGATCCGGCCGCCGAACTGCCCGCCTGATTCCACGCTTGCCGGACCCGTCTGAGCGGGTCCGTAACGTCTTCGTGATCTTGAGCGATTGCCAAGGGTAGGTGCCACCGTACGCGGTTGTCGCTGGTCGGGCGGATTACGAGTTTCCTCGCTCGGGTACAGGAGACCGCATGACGGCGGTACCGTTGTCACCCTGTTACTCGAGAGGATCGGTGCGGAAGTGCCCCGACGATGGTTTCGCGCGATGGCAGCGTTGGCCGCCCCGATCGTCGCGCTCGCAGTTCCAGCAGGACCCGTGGACGCCCAGCCCGGAGTGCAGGTCTACCCGGGTATGGAGATCCGCCAGGACAACAACGTCTGCACGCTGGGCTTCGTCGACCTGGCGGCGCGTGTGGCGTTCACCGCCGGACACTGCCGCGGTAGCGGCCAGGTCAGCGACCGCAGCGGTGCGTTCGTCGGCACCCAGGTGCAGTTCCGCGACAACACGCCCGACGGCGCCACCGTGGACAGCAACCATCCGATCACCGACTGGCAGATCATCGGGCTGGCCCCCGACGCGGTGGTCAACAACGTGCTGCCCGGCGGCCGGGTGCTGGTCTCGGATCCCGCCGTCGTGCCCACCCCCGGGCTGGCGGTCTGCCACTTCGGCGTCGTCACCGGGGAAAGCTGCGGCACCGTCGAGTCGGTCAACAACGGGTGGTTCACCATGTCCAACGGCGTCGTCAGCCAGAAGGGCGACTCCGGGGGGCCCGTCTACGTGATCACCCCGGACGGGCGCGCCGCGATCATCGGGATGTTCCACAGCACCTGGGGGCAGTTCCCCGCAGCGGTGTCGTGGCATGTGACCAGCCAGCAGGCCCGCGAGGACGTCATCTCGGCCGCATCGGCGAACGTCGCGACGCCGTAACCCTCCCCAGCATGATTAAGCATTGACTTATATAAGTCACTGCTTTATCTTGAAGGTGTGCACGCGTTCGACGTCCTGGGCGACCCGGTGCGCCGTCGCATCCTCGAGTTGCTTGCCGACGGCGAGATGTCGGCCGGCGCCATCGGATCGGCGATCCAAAACGAGTTCGCGATCACTCAGCCCGCGGTGTCGCAGCATCTGAAAGTCCTGCGCGACAACGGGTTCACGACAGTGCGGGCGGACGGTCAGCGGCGGCTGTATGCCGTTGACGGGGCGGGCTTGCGCGAGGTCGACGAATGGCTGGACGGGTTCCGCCGGTTCTGGACACCGCGGCTGGATGCGTTGGCGACCGAGATCGCGCGCGGCAAACGACAACGGCGAAGGAAGGCGACATGATCGACGTAGACGTCGAGTACCAAATCAACGCGGTGCAGCGGAAATTCGGTACCCGAACCATCGAGACCGGGCAGGCGCACGTCGCCACCATCAGCCAGTCCTACGACACCGACGCCGAAGATCTCTGGGATGCCGTCACCAACATCGAACGCATCCCGCGCTGGCTGATGCCGATTTCCGGCGACTTGCGGCTCGGTGGCTCCTATCAGCTGGAGGGGCAGGCCGGCGGCACGATCCTGACGTGCGACCCGCCGAAGAACTTCACCGCCACCTGGGAGTACGGCGGCGGCACCAGCTGGATCGATGTCAGCGTCAGCAGCGTAGGGCGGGGCCGGGCGCGACTGGTGATCGAGCACATCGCCCACGTCGACGACGACCTCGCCCGCATGTACGGACCCGGTGCCGTCGGGATGGGCTGGGATTCCATGGTGCTCGGCCTGGCGATCCATCTGCGCACCGGGAAGTCGGTCGACCCCGCCGCCGGACAGCAGTGGCTGGGCACCGACGACGGCCGGCGCTTTCTGGCGCTGTCCAGCGAGCGGTGGTGCGCAGCGAACGTGGCCGGCGGCGAAGACCCGGTGGCCGCGCGGGAGATGGCCGATCGCTGTCTCGCGGCCTACCTCGGCGAAGGCTGAACTAGAACGCGTTCTAGCCATCGGGGCGGCGCGAGGATATCCTCGACGCGATGCTTGCCCAGACACCTGTCCAGATTGCTTGGGTTACGCGGGACCTCGACGCCACCGAGGCAGCCCTGACCACGCTGCTGGGCGCCAAGAAGTGGATCCGCATGCCCGAGGTGCGCTTCGGGCCCGACGCCTGCACATTCCGTGGCCGGCCTGCGGATTTCGTCGCCTCGATCTCGCTCAGCTATGCCGGCGGTTCGCCTATGTGTCGGCCGCCGACGCCGGCGTGCCCTACCTCGAGATCGCCTATCTGCCCGACGAGATCAGGGCCTTCTTCGACTACGTGAAACAGGAGCAGCAGTGAGCGGACTGGACATTCCCGACACCGTCGACGCGGCCGATGTGACCGAGTGGTCCGACGAGGTCGACGTCCTCGTCGTCGGGTTCGGCATCGCCGGCGGCTGCGCGGCGGTCAGCGCGGCGGCCGAGGGGGCCTCGGTGCTGGTGCTGGAGAAGGCCGCCGCGGTCGGCGGCACCACCGCGATGGCCGGCGGGCACTTCTATCTCGGCGGCGGTACCGCCGTGCAGAAGGCCACCGGTCACGACGACAGCCCTGAGGAGATGTACAAGTACCTCGTCGCGGTGTCGCCGGATCCCGACCACGAGAAGATCCGCGCCTATTGCGACGGCAGCGTCGAGCACTTCGATTGGCTTGAGTCCCTTGGCTTTCAGTTCGAGCGCAGCTACTACCCGGGCAAGGTGGTGGTGCCGCCGGGCACCGAGGGGCTGTCCTATACCGGCAACGAGAAGGTGTGGCCGTTTCACGAGAAGGCCCGCCCCGCCCCGCGGGGGCACTCGGTGCCGGTGCCCGGTGAACTCGGCGGCGCCGCGATGGTCACCGACCTGCTGCTCAAGCGCGCCACCGAACTCGGCGTGCAGATCCGCTACGAGACCGGAGCGACCAACCTCGTCGTCGACGACGGAGCCGTGGTGGGTGTGCGCTGGAAGCACTTCGGCGAGACCGGCGCGGCCAAGGCCAAGGCCGTCGTCATCGCCGCGGGCGGGTTCGCGATGAACCCGGAGATGGTGGCCCAGCACACGCCCGCGCTCGGGACCAAGCGTCGCACCAAGCACCACGGTGAGGTGGAGCCCTACATTCTCGGCAACCCCAACGACGACGGGCTCGGGATCCGGCTGGGGGTGTCGGCGGGCGGTGTCGCCAAAAACCTTGACGGGCTGTTCATCACCGCGGCCGCCTATCCACCGGAGATTCTGCTCACCGGTGTGATCGTCAACAAGGACGGCAAGCGGTTCGTCCCCGAGGACTCCTACCATTCGCGCACCTCGGCGTTCGTGCTCGAGCAGCCCGAGCAGAGGGCCTATCTGATCGTGGACGAGGCGCACATGCAGATGCCCGAGATGCCGTTGATCAAGTTCATCGACGGCTGGGAGACCGTCGCGGAAATGGAAGAGGCGCTTGGCATTCCGCAGGGCAACTTGGCTGACACCCTCGAGCGGTACAACGCCCACGCTGCCCGCGGGGAGGACCCGGACTTTCATAAGCAGCCGGAATACCTTGCGGCCCAAGACAACGGGCCCTGGGCGGCGTTCGACCTGTCGCTGGGGGTCGCGATGTACTCCGGGTTCACCATGGGTGGGCTGGACGTGTCGGTCGACGGCGAGGTGCTGCGCGAGGACGGCACACCGGTGCCCGGGCTGTACGCGGCGGGCGCATGCGCATCCAACATCGCCCAGGACGGCAAAGGCTACGCCAGCGGAACCCAGCTGGGCGAGGGGTCGTTCTTCGGGCGGCGGGCGGGCGGACACGCAGCCAGGCGCGCGGGCAGGAGCGCCGCTCGCGCCTAGACGCGAGCCGGCTCGTCGCCCTGAACGCGGCCCAGCCGCCACTCGCCGTCGCCGAGCAGTTCGAGTTCGCGGGTGTGGTGCTGTTCCACGGTGCTGCGGTGGCTGACGCTGACCATGATGGTGTCCGGCAGCTCGGTGCGCACCAGATCGTAGAGCAGGAACTCCAAACCCTCGTCGAGCGCGGACGTGGACTCGTCGAGGAACACCGCTTTGGGTTTCGTCAGCAGGATGCGGGCGAACGCGATCCGCTGCTGTTCCCCGGGTGAGAGCACCTTGGCCCAGTCCTCCACCTCGTCGAGGCGGCCGGTGAGGTGCGACAACGCCACCTTGGTGAGCGTGTCGCGCAACGTGTCGTCGTCGATGGTGCCGACCTCGTTCGGATAGCTGACCACCGTACGCAGGTCACCGAGCGGCACGTAGGGAAGCTGCGAGAGGAACATGGTCTCGTTGGGTCCGCACGGCCGCGTCAACGCCCCCGACGTGAACGGCCACAGCTGCGCCAGGCTGCGCAGCAGCGTGGTCTTGCCGCTGCCGGACGGGCCCGTGATCACCAGGGTGTCACCGACTTCCAGCCGCATGTCGAGCGGTTTGATCAGTTGCTTGCCGTCGGGCGTGCGGACCTCGACGTCGGTGAGTTCCACGGTGCCGTCGACGCAGGGATTGGTGGTCAGCTCCGGCAGCGCCCGGCCCTCGTCGTTGGCGAGCACCAGACCGTGCAAGCGGATGATCGCCGCCCGGTACCCGGCGAACTGGTCGTAGGCGTTGCGGAAGAACGACAGGCCCTGCTCGATGTTGCCGAACGCCGCCGCGGTCTGTGTCATCGCGCCGAGCGTGATCTCGCCCGAAAGAAACCGCGGAAACTGCAGCAGATACGGCGGCACCACGATGATCTGGTCCATCGACAGGTTCCACCCGTAGAAGCCCATCATCCGGTTGATATAGCGCTTGTAGTTCGACACCACGGGCTCGAAGAGGCGGCGCAGCCCCGCGCGCTCGGCGAGTTCGCCGCGGTAGAAGGCCACCGCCTCCGACGCGTCGCGCAACCGCACCAGCGCGTACCGGAAGGCGGCGTTGTACTTCTCGTTGCGGAAGGACAGCCAGATGATGGGCCGCCCGATCCAGAACGCGAAGATCGACGCCAGCAGCACGTAGGCCAGCAGGATCCAGAACATCGCCTTGGGCAGGGCGATCCCGACCACCGGCAGCGTGAGCGTGCCGGACAGGTGCCACAGGATCGCGGTGAACGAAATCATCGACGCGACGGCGTTGACCGCGCCGAACAGCAGGGTGGCGGCCGACGTGTTGTTCGGGGTGTTCGGCAGCCCGCCCACGCCGGCGGTGAAGATGTCGATGTCCTGCTGGATACGCTGATCCGGGTTGTCGATCGTCTCGTCGATGAACCGACCGCGGTAGTAGGCCTTGTCGTCGAGCCAGTCACCGGTGAGGCGGTCGGTGAGCCACACCCGCCACGCCAGCATGAACCGCTGCGTCATGAACAGGTCGAGCATGATGCGCGCGACGTGCAGGACGGCCAGCAGCGCAAAGACCAGCATCGACATCCAGAAGCCGGCCTCGCCGGACTGCCTGACGTCTGCATCGCCGCTGCCCAGTCCCGCCGCCACGACCTGGAAGCTGGTCATCATGTCGCTGCCCTGGAAGGTGAACAGCACGGACAGCCGCACGCCGACGATCACCGACAAGAGCAGCGCCCCCAGCCAGAGCCAGACCTTGACGCTCTCCGGGCCCTTGAAGTAGCCGCCGGTGATCCGCCAGAACTGGCGGCCCCACGTGGTGAACCGCGCGATCAGCACCAGCATGACCAGCGTGGCGATCGCCGCGATCACCCAGGCCCGCGCGACCCAGATCAGCGACGTCCAGAGTTCGTGGCCCCAGTCCAGCGTTGGGACGAAACTTTCCATTCCGGCAAGGTACCTCTCCGAATCACCGCCGGCGCTTCAGAAACCCCCAAGCGTCGCTGATCGGCCGGGCCGGACGCCGGGCGCGCGGTGATTAAGCTCCCGGTATGAGTACCGACGCTGCGGCTTCCTCCTCGGTGAACGCCGGCCACCTGATCGCCCGGCGGCTGCGGGCCAGCGGTATCGACACGATCTTCACGCTCTCCGGTGGTCACCTGTTCTCGATCTACGACGGCTGCCGCGCCGAGAACATCCGGTTGATCGACACCCGCCACGAGCAGACCGCGGCGTTCGCCGCCGAAGGCTGGTCCAAGGTCACCCGCGTGCCCGGCGTCGCCGCGCTGACGGCCGGGCCCGGCGTCACCAACGGCATGAGCGCGATGGCCGCCGCACAGCAGAACCAGTCACCGCTGGTGGTGCTGGGCGGGCGGGCACCGGCGCTGCGGTGGGGCCAGGGCTCGCTGCAGGAGATCGACCACGTCCCGTTCGTGGCGCCGTTGGCCCGGTTCGCGGCGACCGCACAGTCGCCGGCAGATGTCGGGCCGCTCATCGACGAGGCGTTGCGCGCCTCGGTCGGTGCACCTTCGGGGGTGGCGTTCGTCGACTTCCCGATGGACCACGTGTTCAGCGAGGCCCCCGACGACGGCGCACCGGGCGCGCTGACCGAGTTGCCCGCGGCCGCGGACCCGGACGACGCCGCCGTCGACGCCGCGGTGAGGCTGCTGTCCGAGGCGCAGCGGCCCGTCATCATGGCGGGCACCAACGTCTGGTGGGGACATGCCGAAGCCGCGCTGCTGAAACTGGCTGAGACGCTGCGGATCCCGGTGCTGATGAACGGCATGGCCCGTGGCACCGTGCCCGCCGACCACGAGCTGGCGTTCTCCAGGGCTCGGTCAAAAGCGCTGGGGGAGGCCGACATCGCGCTGGTGATCGGGGTGCCGCTGGACTTCCGGCTCGGATTCGGCGGGGTGTTCGGCGCCCAGACCCGACTCGTCGCCGCCGACCGCGTCGCGCCGGAGCGGCCGCATCCGCGGGAGGTGGCGGCCGGGTTGTACGGCGACCTGGGCAAGATACTGGCCGCGCTGTCGGCGGCGACACCGGGCGATCACGCGGAGTGGCTCGACGGGCTGCGCGCGGTGGAGAACGCGGCGCGGCAGTCCGAGGCGGCCGAGCTCGGCGACGACCGCGCACCGCTTCATCCGATGCGGGTGTACGCCGAACTCAAGGCGCTGCTGGATCGCGACGCCATCGTGGTCATCGACGCGGGCGACTTCGGTTCGTACGCGGGCCGCGTCATCGACAGCTACGTGCCAGGGGCCTGGCTGGACAGCGGGCCGTTCGGCTGCCTGGGCTCCGGGCCGGGCTATGCGCTGGCGGCCAAGCTGGCGCGTCCGGACCGGCAGGTGGTGTTGCTGCAGGGCGACGGTGCGTTCGGGTTCTCCGGCATGGAATGGGACACGCTGGTCCGCCACGGTGTGCAGGTGGTGTCGGTGATCGGCAACAACGGCATCTGGGCGCTGGAGAAGCATCCGATGGAGATGCTCTACGGATATTCGGTGGTGGCCGATCTGCGCCCGGGCACCCGCTACGACCAGGTGGTCGCCGCGCTGGGCGGGCACGGCGAGCTGGTGTCGAAGCCCGCCGAGCTGCGGCCGGCGCTGCAGCGCGCGTTCGCGGCCGGGACGCCCGCGGTGGTCAATGTGCTGACCGATCCGACGGTGGCCTATCCGCGCCGCTCGAACCTGGCCTGAGCCCTCGAACCCCGGCGAGCGCGGGCACACCCGGAAAACCGGGACGCGTACCGTATTTGTGTGGCGAAGACCAAGATGCGCACCCCAGGTCGTATCAGCAATCGGTTCTGGAAACTGCTCGGCGCGAGCACCGAGCGAGACCAGGCGCAGTCGATGGCGCACGTGCGCAAGTCGACCGAGTTCGACGATCGGGCCGCCGCGCTCGACGACGAGCAACTGCGCAAGGCCGCAAAGCTGCTGAACCTCGAGGACCTGGCCGACTCGACCGACATCCCCCAGTTTCTGGCCATCGCCCGCGAGGCCGCCGAACGCACCACGTCGCTGCGCCCGTTCGATGTCCAGCTGCTCGGCGCGCTGCGGATGCTGGCAGGCGATGTGGTCGAGATGGCCACCGGTGAGGGCAAGACGCTGTCCGGGGCCATCGCCGCTGCCGGTTATGCGCTCGCAGGCCGGCACGTGCACGTCATCACGATCAACGACTACCTGGCGCGCCGTGACGCCGAATGGATGGGTCCGCTGCTGGAGGCGCTCGGGCTGACGGTCGGGTGGATCACCGAGAAGTCCACCGCAGAGGAGCGCCGCGCGGCCTACCGCTGCGACGTCACCTACGCCTCGGTCAACGAGATCGGCTTCGACGTGCTGCGCGACCAGCTCGTCACCGACGTCGAGGACCTGGTGTCGCCGAACCCCGATGTGGCGCTCATCGACGAGGCCGACTCCGTGCTCGTCGACGAGGCGCTGGTGCCGCTGGTGCTGGCCGGCACCACCCACCGGGAGACGCCGAAAGTCGAGATCATCAAGATGGTCGGCGAACTCACCGCGGGCGTCGACTACGACACCGACGAAGACAACCGCAACGTGCACCTCACCGAGGAGGGTGCGCGGCGCCTCGAATCCAGGCTCGGCGGGATCGACCTGTACTCCGAGGAGCACGTCGCCACCACGCTCACCGAGATCAACGTGGCGCTGCACGCCCACGTGCTGCTGCAGCGCGACGTGCACTACATCGTCCGCGACGACGCGGTGCACCTGATCAACGCCTCCCGCGGCCGCATCGCCCAGCTGCAGCGGTGGCCGGACGGCCTGCAGGCCGCCGTGGAGGCCAAGGAGGGCATCGAGACGACCGAAACGGGCGAGGTGCTCGACACCATCACCGTGCAGGCGCTGATCAACCGGTATCCGCGGGTGTGCGGAATGACCGGCACCGCCCTGGCCGCGGGCGAACAGCTGCGCCAGTTCTACAAACTCGGGGTCTCGCCGATCGCGCCGAACACCCCCAACATCCGCGAGGACGAGCCCGACCGGGTCTATGCGACGGTGGCCGCCAAGAACGACGCCATCGTCGAGCACATCAAGGAGGTGCACCAGACGGGCCGACCCGTGCTGGTCGGCACCCACGACGTCGCCGAATCCGAGGATCTGCATCGACGCCTGGTCAAGGCCGGGGTCGCCGCCGTCGTGCTCAACGCGAAGAACGACGCCGAGGAGGCCGCGGTCATCGCCGAGGCGGGCAAGCTCGGCAGCGTGACGGTGTCCACCCAGATGGCCGGTCGCGGCACCGACATCCGGCTCGGCGGGTCCGACGCCGAGGACCACTCGGCCAAGAAGAAGGAGGTGGCCGAACTCGGCGGGCTGCATGTCGTCGGCACCGGGCGGCACCACACCGAGCGGTTGGACAACCAGCTACGCGGCCGCGCCGGCCGCCAGGGCGATCCCGGATCGTCGGTGTTCTTCGCCAGCTGGGAGGACCCCGTCGTCGTCGCCCACCTCGACCCCAACAAGCTGCCGATGGACACCGACGACACCGGCCGCATCGTCAGCCCCAAAGCCGCCTCGCTGCTGGACAACGCCCAGCGCATCGCCGAGGGCCGGATGCTCGACATCCACGCCAACAACTGGCGCTACAACCAGCTGATCGCCCAGCAGCGAGCCATCATCGTCGAACGTCGGGATACGTTGCTGCGCACCGCGATCGCCCGCGAAGAACTCGAGGAGCGGTCCCCGAAACGCTACGCCGAGCTGGTCGAGGACCTCGGCGAGGAGAAACTGGAGAAGATCTGCCGGCTGATCATGCTGTACCACCTCGACCGCGGCTGGGCCGATCATCTGGCGTATCTGTCCGACATCCGCGAGAGCATCCACCTGCGCGCGCTGGGCAACCAGACCCCGATCGACGAGTTTCACCGGATGGCGGTGGACGCGTTCGCCTCGTTGGCGGCCGACGCGATCGAGGCGGCTCAGCAGACGTTCGAGACCGCGCCGTCGATCGAGGACGAGCCCGGCGTGGACCTGTCGAAACTGGCGCGGCCGACGTCGACGTGGACGTACATGGTCCACGACAATCCGCTCGCCGACGACTCGCTCTCCGCGCTGAGCCTGCCCGGGGTGTTCCGCTAGGTTTAGCCCATGACCGAGGGGCGCGGCCGGGCGCCTTCGCCGCCGGACAGCACAGGTCCTGCCCGCAACCGGGTGTTGACCGTTCCCAACGTGCTCAGCGCGCTGCGCCTGGCGTTGCTGCCGGTGTTTCTCTGGCTGCTGCTGGGCGCCGAGGCCAACGGGTGGGCGGTGGCCGTCCTGATGGTCAGCGGCGTCTCCGACTGGGCGGACGGCAAGATCGCGCGGCTCGTCGACAACCAGTCGTCGCGGCTGGGGGAGTATCTCGACCCCGCCGTGGACCGCATCTACATGCTGGTGGTTCCGGTGGCCATGGCGATCCACGGCTCGCTGCCGTGGTGGATCGTGGCGACCCTGGTCGGACGCGACGCCGTGCTGGCCGCGACGCTGCCGCTGCTGCGCAGCCGCGGGCTCACCGCGCTGCCGGTGACCTACATCGGTAAGGCGGCGACGTTCGCGTTGATGTCGGGTCTTCCGCTGATCCTGCTCGGCCAGTGGGACGCGCTGTGGAGCCGGGTGATTCTGGCCTGCGGCTGGGGGTTTCTGATCTGGGGCCTGGCGATGTATCTGTGGTCGGGGGTGCTGTACCTGATCCAGGTGGCGCTGGTGATACGGAGAATGCCGAAGGTCTCGAGGGTCCCGCAATGACGCAGAGCTTCCGCAAGACGCTCGGCGGATACGACCCGACCGCGGGGCGCAGCGCCCACGCCGCCGACAAGCCGACGCTGATACCGGTGCCGTCGCTGCTGCGGTCGTTGCTGACCGAGCACCTCGATCCCGGCTACGCGGCGGCGGCCGAGGCCAGAGCCGCGGGAGAGGCGGCGGGACGGCGCCGCCCACGGTGGCAGAACTGGGCATGGCAGTTGTGCGGTGTGCTGCTGATCGCTGTCGTGTTCGCGACCGCGGTGGCCCAGGCGCGCAGCACCGCCACCGGCGTGCGGGAGACCCAGCACGCCCTCGCCGGCAGCGTGCGCTCGGCCGAGGCGGCGACCACCGACCTCGCCGCCCGCCGCGACGCGCTGGCCGCGCAGGTCGACACCGAGCGGCGCAGTCGCCTCGAAGGCGGCGAGCGTGGCCAGCGGCTGCTGGGGCAGCTGGACCAAGCCGACTTCACCGCGGCCGCCACCCCCGTGATCGGTCCCGGCCTGACGATCACCGTCACCGACCCGGGCGTGTCGCAGAACCTCAGCGACGTGTCCAAGGAACGGGTGGCCGGCAGCCTGCAGGTCATTCTGGACCGCGACCTGCAGCTGGTGGTGAACTCGCTGTGGGCCGCGGGCGCGGAGGCGGTGTCGGTGGGAGGGGTGCGGGTCGGCCCGAACGTCACCGTCCGGCAGGCCGGCGGCGGCATTCTGGTGGACAATCAACCGATCGCCAGCCCATACGTCATCCTGGCCATCGGCCCGCCCAACGCGCTGAAGGACATCTTCGAGCGCAGCCCGGGGTTGCAACGCCTGCGGCTGCTGGAGATCTCCTACGGTGTGGGCGTGCAGGTGAGCGAATCGGACACCGTCACGCTGCCCGCCGGTTCGGTTCGAGAAGTCAACTTCGCCAAGCAGATTGGTCGATAACAACAATATGAAGCCAGACGCATGATCGGAATCGCCGCACTAGTCATCGGCATCGTGCTCGGGTTGGTGTTTCAGCCCGATGTGCCCGAGTTCGTCCAGCCGTACCTGCCGATCGCCGTGGTCGCCGCGCTCGACGCGGTGTTCGGCGGGCTGCGTGCCTACCTGGAGCGCATCTTCGACTCGAAGGTGTTCGTGGTGTCGTTCGTGTTCAACGTGTTGGTGGCCGCGCTGATCGTCTACCTCGGCGACCAACTCGGGGTGGGAACACAGCTGTCCACGGCGATCATCGTGGTGCTGGGAATCCGGATCTTCGGCAACGCAGCCGCGTTGCGACGCAGGCTGTTCGGGGCGTAGTGATGGCCGAGAACCCGTCCCAGCACCCGTCGGAGCCGGATCGCGTCGACGACGGCGAGCCGCGGGGCGGCGGCAAACACGAGCTACCGCCCGACGCGCCGGCACCGCACCTGGGTGATCTGGGGGCCGGCGCCGGGCGGCGAGGACGCGCGCAGCTCGTCTTCGGCGCGTTGGGGGTGCTGTTGTGCGTGCTGCTCGGCATCGCGATCGTCACGCAGGTGCGCCAGACCGAGTCCGGCGACTCCCTGGAAACCGCGCGGCCGGCCGACCTGCTGGTGCTGCTGGATTCGCTGCAGCAACGCGAGGCGGCGTTGAACACCGAAGTCACCGAACTGCAGCGCACGCTGGTCGAACTCGAGGCCTCCGGCGGCAGCGACCAGGCCGTCATCGAAAACGCCCAGGCCCGCCTGGCGGCGCTGTCCATCATGATCGGCACGGTGTCGGCCACCGGACCCGGTGTGACGCTGACCATCACCGACACCACCCCGGGCTTGCCGGCCGAGACGCTGCTCGACGTCATCAACGAATTGCGCAACGCCGGCGCGGAGGCCATGGAGATTCGCGGTGGGGAAGCCGCGGTGCGGGTCGGTGTGGACACCTGGGTGGCCGGCGCCCCGGGGTCGCTCGTCGTCGACAACGTGACGCTGCGTCCGCCCTATACCGTTGTGGCGATTGGTGATCCGCCGACGTTGGCCGCGGCGATGAACATTCCCGGCGGGGCAAAGGACAGCATCGAGCGCGTCGGGGGCACGATGACGGTTCAGCAGGCCGACCGGGTGGACGTGACCGCCTTGCGGCAACCGAAACCCCGCCAATACGCTCAGCCAGTCAAATGAGGTCAAGCGCAGTCAGTGGAAGAAAACAGGAAATAGGAGCGTCGTGAGCGAGATCCCAGCCGACCTGAAGTACACCGAGGAACACGAGTGGGTGCTGCGCACCGGGGACGACACCGTGCGCGTCGGCATCACCGACTATGCCCAGTCCGCGCTGGGTGACGTGGTGTTCGTGCAGCTTCCCGACGTCGGCGCGGACGTGACGGCGGGAGAATCGTTCGGTGAGGTGGAGTCGACCAAGTCGGTGTCTGACCTCTACGCTCCGGTCAGCGCGAAAGTCGTTGCGGTCAACGGTGATCTGGAGGGGAATCCGCAGCTGGTCAACTCCGATCCGTACGGCGAGGGCTGGCTGATCGATCTGCAGGTGGACGCCTCGGCGCTGGAGGAGGCGCTCAGCGGGTTGCTCGACGCCGACGACTACCGCGCCACGGTGACCGAATGACGGTTGTTAGGGTTTCTGACACCGGACGCCGACCTAGCGGCGATTCCGGCGGTGGTGGGCACAATGACGTCTACTGCGCGGTACGGTCGAGACCAGACGCATTACGGCTGGGGCTCGGCCCTGTATCGCCACAGCAGCCAGTGAGGAGCAGCGGGTGACGGATAAGGACAAGAACTCTGGGTCTGACCAGACGTCTGACGAAGTCACCGTGGAAACGACATCGGTATTCCGCGCCGACTTCCTCAACGAGCTGGACGCCCCGGCCGCGGCAGGCGCCGAGGGGGCGGTCTCCGGAGTCGAGGGCCTGCCGGTCGGCTCGGCGTTGCTCGTCGTCAAGCGCGGGCCCAACGCCGGCTCACGGTTCCTGCTCGATCAGCCGACGACGTCGGCCGGCCGCCACCCCGACAGCGACATCTTCCTCGACGACGTGACGGTCAGCCGTCGGCATGCCGAGTTCCGGATGGAAGGCGGCGAGTTCCAGGTCGTCGACGTCGGCAGCCTCAACGGCACCTACGTCAACCGCGAACCGGTGGATTCCGCCGTGTTGGCCAACGGTGACGAGGTCCAGATCGGCAAGTTCCGGTTGGTCTTTCTCACCGGTCCGAAGAGCGACGACAGCGGTCAGGCCGGCTAGTGGTCGCTGAGCGCTCGCGCGAAGAGTAACGATGGGTGCCCCCGACACTCCCGCGCTCACTGGGATGTCGATCGGAGCGGTCCTCGATCTGCTGCGACCGGACTTCCCGGACGTGACGATCTCCAAGATCCGGTTCTTGGAGTCCGAAGGACTGGTCACCCCAGAGCGCACGGCGTCGGGCTATCGGCGGTTCACCGCCTACGACTGCGCTCGCCTGCGGTTCATCCTGACCGCCCAACGCGACCACTACCTGCCGCTGAAGGTGATCAAGGCACAGCTCGACGCGCAGCCGGACGGCGAGCTGCCACCGCAGAGCGGATCGCCTTACGGCGTACCGCGATTGGTGCCGGTGGCCGGTGCCGAGTCGGCCGACTCGGCCGCGCACGTCAGCACGGCGTCGGTGGCCCCGACCCAGGTGCGGCTGTCGCGGGAGGACCTGCTGGCGCGCTCCGGTGTGGACGACGAGCTGTTGACGGCGTTGGTGAGGGCCGGTGTGATCACCACCGGGCCGGGCGGGTTCTTCGACGAACATTCGGTGGTGATCGCCCAGTGCGCCCGCGCGCTGGGTGAATACGGGGTGGAGCCGCGACATCTTCGGGCGTTCCGCTCGGCGGCCGACCGTCAGTCCGATCTGATCGCCCAGATCGCCGGACCGGTGGCCAAGGCCGGTAAGGCGGGTGCCCGGGAGCGCGGTGACGACCTCGCCCGCGAGGTGGCCGCGCTGGCGATCATGCTGCACACGTCGCTGATCAAGTCGGCTGTGCGCGACGTTCTTGATCGCTGAGGATTAGACTTGGTTTGTAAGGCTTCTTGGTGCGGAGGGCAGACACATATGGGTGAGGTGCGTGTGGTCGGCATTCGCGTGGAGCAGCCACAAAACCAGCCGGTTTTGCTGCTCCGCGAGTCGAACGGTGACCGCTATCTGCCGATCTGGATCGGGCAGTCAGAAGCCGCGGCGATCGCGCTCGAGCAGCAGGGTGTGGAGCCCGCCAGGCCGCTGACCCACGACCTGATCCGAGATCTTATTGGTGCGCTTGGCCATTCGCTCAAAGAGGTGCGAATCGTCGATCTGCAGGAAGGCACTTTCTACGCCGACCTGATCTTCGATCGGGACATCAAGGTGTCGGCGCGGCCGTCGGACTCGGTGGCGATCGCGCTGCGCGTCGGCGTGCCGATATACGTCGAAGAGGCCGTGCTCGCGGAGGCCGGCCTGCTGATTCCCGACGAGAACGACGACGAGGCCGCCGGGGCGGTGCGCGAGGACGAGGTCGAGAAGTTCAAGGAGTTCCTCGACAGCGTGTCGCCCGACGACTTCAAGGCGACCTAGCAAGGCTTTGTCACGGAAACGTCTCGTCGCTCTCGACACGCGGCGAGGGTTTCTGCCAAGCGGGAATCGGGCAGCCATACTTTGACGTGCCGGTCCACTGATGGACAGTCGCGGGTCCGGCGGAAAGCGTATGCTCGACACACTCGGGCTCGGTAGTCGTATGCCCCATGCGGGACTGCGGACGCGGGTTCGATCGGCGAGAGGATTTCGGAAGTGGGAGACACGCCACGTCAAGAGCAGCTGGACCTCACCTCTGCGAGCGGCCCCGCTGATTCGGAAGCGTCTTCGACTAGCGGAGTACCCAGCGAACCCGTGCAACCAGGTCTTTTTCCGGACGACTCGGTGCCCGACGAGCTCGTCGGCTACCGCGGCCCCAGCGCCTGCCAGATCGCCGGCATCACCTACCGCCAGCTGGACTACTGGGCGCGCACGTCGCTGGTCGTGCCGTCGATCCGGAGCGCGGCGGGTTCGGGTAGCCAGCGGCTCTACTCATTCAAGGACATCCTGGTTCTCAAAATCGTCAAGCGGTTGCTCGACACCGGCATCTCGCTGCACAACATCCGCGTCGCCGTCGACCATCTGCGCCAGCGCGGGGTTCGCGATCTGGCCAACATCACGCTGTTCTCCGACGGCACCACGGTTTACGAGTGCACGTCGGCCGAGGAAGTGGTCGACCTGCTGCAGGGCGGCCAAGGGGTGTTCGGCATCGCGGTCTCCGGCGCCATGCGCGAGTTGACCGGGGCGATCGCGGATTTTCCGGGTGAGCGCGCCGACGGCGGCGAGTCCATCGCCGCCCCCGAAGACGAACTGGCGTCGCGGCGCAAGCACCGCGACCGCAAGATCGGCTGACGGGTCCGTAAGACGCTGTCCGCGCGGGGTAGTGCGTCGGCCGTGACAGAGACGCGCTCGCGGTAAACTCGTCAGCGCATCGCGCTTGTGCGGGAGAGTTCCGTGACACCCAGCCACGGACGCCGAAGGAGCAATACCTCTCCGTCAACCTCTCAGGCACCAGGACCGCACGAGGCCCCCGATGCCTCTGGAAAGCGGTAAGCCCTGCTTACCCGCCCACGGGGAAAGGCGTTTCTCGATCCGTCGGGGCGGCGCCGAATCTCTCAGGCGCCCGGACCGGGTCGACGACAGAGGGAGAGGAACCCAGCGGTTCTCAACCTTCATGTGTCTGGAGTACTCGCCAGTGTTCGATCATCACCAGCCCACCTTCGCCAACCGTCACATCGGTCCCGACGCCGACGAAATCGCGACCATGCTGGACACCATCGGGGTGGCGTCGCTTGACGAACTCGCCGGCAAGGCCGTCCCGGCGGGCATCCTCGACGCCGTCTCCTCCGACGGGGTGGCATCGGGCCTGGATCAGCTGCTGCCGCCGGCCACCGAGGAGGAGGCGCTGGCGGAGCTGCGCGCGATGGCCGAGTCCAACACGATCGCGGTGTCGATGATCGGACAGGGGTACTTCGACACGCTGACCCCGCCGGTGTTGCGCCGCAACATCATTGAGAACCCGGCCTGGTACACCGCCTACACGCCGTATCAGCCCGAGATCAGCCAGGGCCGCCTGGAGGCGCTACTGAACTTTCAGACCATGGTCACCGACCTGACCGGCCTCGAGGTGGCCAACGCGTCGATGCTCGACGAGGGCACCGCGGCCGCGGAGGCGATGACGCTGATGCACCGGGCGGTCAAGGGCCCGTCGAACCGGCTGGCGGTCGACGTCGACGTATACCGCCAGACCGCCGCCGTGCTGGCCACCCGCGCCGAGCCGCTCGGTATCGAGCTCGTCAGCGCCGACCTGCGCCGCGGGCTGCCCGACGGCGAGTTCTTCGGGGTGATCGCGCAGTTGCCCGCCGCCAGCGGGGCCGTGGTCGACTGGAGCGAGCTGATCGGGCAGGCCCATGAACGCGGCGCGCTGGTCGCGATCGGGGCCGACCTGCTGGCCCTGACGTTGATCACCCCGCCCGGCGAGCTGGGCGCCGACGTCGCCTTCGGCAGCACGCAACGGTTCGGGGTGCCGATGGGCTTCGGCGGTCCGCACGCGGGCTATCTCGCGGTGCGCAGCAAGCACGCCCGCCAACTGCCCGGCCGGCTGGTCGGGGTCTCCGTCGACGCCGACGGGTCGCCGGCATATCGGCTCGCGCTGCAGACCCGCGAGCAGCACATCCGCCGCGACAAGGCGACCAGCAACATCTGCACCGCGCAGGTGCTGTTGGCGGTGCTGGCCGCGATGTACGCCAGCTATCACGGCGCCGACGGGCTGACCGGGATCGCGCGCCGGGTGCACGCCCGGGCGCGCGCGCTGGCCGCCGGGCTGACCGCCGCGGGTGTCGAGGTGGTGCACGACACGTTCTTCGACACGGTGCTGGCGCGGGTGCCCGGCCGTGCCACCGAGATCCGCGACAAGGCCAAGGCCCGCGGCATCAACGTGTGGCGCGTCGACGACGACCACGTGTCGGTGGCCTGCGACGAGGCCACCATCGCGTCGCACCTCGACGCGGTCCTGTCGGCGTTCGGGGCCGCCCCGGTCGACACGGCGTTCGACGGCCCGCAGATCGCGACGCGGACGTCGGCCTTCCTGACCCATCCCGCGTTCACCCGATACCGCACCGAGACCGAGATGATGCGCTACCTGCGGTCGCTGGCCGACAAGGACATCGCGTTGGACCGCAGCATGATTCCGCTCGGCTCGTGCACGATGAAGCTCAACGCGGCCGCCGAGATGGAGCCGATCACCTGGCCGGAGTTCGGCCGTCAGCATCCGTTCGCGCCGGCCGCCGACGCGCCGGGGCTGCGCAATCTGATCGCCGATCTGGAGAAGTGGCTGACCGAGATCACCGGCTACGACGCGGTGTCGCTGCAACCCAACGCCGGTTCGCAGGGCGAGTACGCGGGACTGCTGGCGATCCAGGCCTACCACGCCGAGCGCGGCGAACCCGACCGCAACGTCTGCCTGATCCCGTCCAGCGCGCACGGCACCAACGCGGCCTCGGCGGCGCTGGCGGGCATGCGGGTCGTGGTGGTGGCGTGCCGGGAGAACGGTGACGTCGACCTCGACGACCTGCGCGCCAAGGTGGCCGAGCACGCAGACCGGTTGTCGGCGTTGATGATCACCTATCCGTCGACGCACGGGGTGTACGAACACGACATCACCGACATCTGCGCCGCGGTGCATGACGCCGGCGGACAGGTGTACGTCGACGGCGCCAACCTCAACGCGCTGGTGGGGCTGGCCCGGCCGGGCCGGTTCGGCGGCGACGTCAGCCACCTCAACCTGCACAAGACGTTCTGCATCCCGCACGGCGGCGGGGGTCCCGGCGTCGGCCCGGTCGCGGTGCGCTCGCACCTGGCCGAGTACCTGCCCGGTCATCCGCTGGCCGATGAACTGCCCGATGCGCACACCGTGTCGGCCGCGCCGTACGGTTCGGCGTCGATTCTGCCGATCACCTGGGCCTACATCCGGATGATGGGCGCCACCGGGTTGCGGGCGGCGTCGCTCACGGCGATCGCCTCGGCCAATTACATCGCCCGCCGCCTCGACGAGTATTACCCGGTGCTCTACACCGGCGAGAACGGCATGGTCGCTCATGAATGCATCCTGGACCTGCGCAAGATCACCAAGCAGACCGGCGTCACCGTCGATGATGTGGCAAAGCGGTTGGCGGACTTCGGTTTCCACGCACCCACGATGAGCTTTCCGGTCGCGGGCACGCTGATGGTCGAGCCGACGGAGAGCGAGAGCCTGGCCGAGATCGACGCGTTCTGCGAGGCGATGATCGCGATCCGCGCCGAGATCGACAAGGTCGCAGACGGCACCTGGCCGGTCGACGACAACCCGTTACGCGGGGCGCCGCACACCGCGGAGTGCCTGCTGGTGGACGACTGGGATCACCCCTACACCCGCGAGCAGGCGGCCTATCCGCTGGGCAAGAACTTCCGGCCGAAGGTGTGGCCGCCGGTGCGCCGCATCGACGGCGCCTACGGGGACCGCAACCTGGTGTGCTCGTGCCCGCCGGTCGAGGCGTTCGCCTGACGGCCCTTCGCCGAACGTTCCTTACCGCGCGATAATTCGCCGACTTTTCGAGCGGTAAGGAACGTTCGGCGGCTATGGTCGGGCGGGTGTTACCACCGACGGTCGCGCAATGGCGCGACGCCGGCCGCTGGCTGACCACCCCCGCGGGCAAGGTGTTCGTCCGCAGCGCCCCCGGCGACGGCCCGACGATCCTGATGCTGCACGGCTACCCGTCGAGCAGCTTCGACTACCGGCAGGTGATCGACCACCTCGGCGGCAGGGCATGGCTGACGCTGGACTTCTTGGGCTTCGGCTTGTCCGACAAGCCGCGCCCGCACCGCTACAGCCTGCTGGAGCAGGCCGATATCGTGCAGGCGGTGGTGGCCGACGCCAACGCCGGCCCGGTGGTGCTGATCGCACATGACATGGGAACGTCGGTGACCACCGAGCTACTGGCCCGAGACATCGAGGGCCGCTTGCCGTTTGAGTTGCAACGGGTCGTGCTGAGCAACGGCAGCATCATCCTGGACCGGGCCAGCCTGCGGCCCAGCCAGAAGATTCTGCGCGGCCCGCTGGGGCCGCTGATGGCCCGACTGGTCAACCGCGGCGGGTTCGTCCGCGGGTTCGGCAAGCTGTTCACCGACGCGCACCCGCTGTCGGACGCGGAGGCCGAGGCGCAGTGGTCGCTGCTGACCCACAACGACGGCCACCGCATCGCCCACCTGCTGATCTCCTATCTCGACGAGCGGGTGCGCTACGCCGACCGATGGCACGGCGCGGTCCGCGACTGGCCCAAGAAGCTGAGCTTCTTGTGGGCGCTCGATGACATCGTCGCGACCACCAACGTGCTCGACGGATTGCGCGAATTACGGTCAGCCGCAGACGTCATCGAGCTTCCCGGCGTCGGGCACTACCCACAGGTCGAGGTGCCGGAGGTGTTCGCCAGGTCGGCGCTGAGCCTGCTGTCGGCCCCGACCTAGCCGAGCATGGTGGCGATCGCCGCGTTCAGTTCCGGTGACGCCGAACTCTCCACGTTCTGATACGTGCCGCCGGTGATCTGCGCGACGGCCTCCCAGGTCTCGCGGTCGGAGTCGGCGCCGAAGTCGATGACGTTGACGGCGACCGGGCGGGCCTGATCGAACGCCCCGCGGATGTACTGCTGCAGCCCCGGCCCGTCCAGGGTCCGGTCGGTGTGCGGGCCGGTGGTGATGACCAGAACCGAGTTGGGCTGCCCCTCACGGTAATTGGCCATCGCATCGGTGTAGACCAGCCGCAGCGTGGTGAACGACACCGCGCCACCGCCGGAGGCGGACTGCGAGTCGAGCGCGGCAGCCAGCGCCGCCGACCGCGGCCCGCCGTCCACCGGGTCGGTCAGCGGCCCGGTGCTCACCTCGGAGCGGCCCGCGGTGCCGTCGAAGGTCCACAGTCCCACCGCTGACGTCGCGGGCAGCGCCTGCAGACGCGCCTGCAGCGCGGCCACCACGTTCGCCAGCCGCGATCGGCCGCCTTCGTCGGCCGGCATCGACTGGTCGAGCATGATCGTCACCGCCGGGTTCTCCGCAGGCGCCGTCAACGCGGCGGCCAGCGAGGCGCGCGCGGCGTCGTCGCCCAACCGCAACGGCTCGGCGACCGGAGCGAAGTCCACGACCTCGCTCTCCGGTGGGGTGCCGCCCTCGGTGCGGAACCCGGCCTCGGCGAACTCGGTGAGCTGGTCGGGTTTGCGCATGAACCGCGCGAATTCGCTGGCGGCTCTGAGCTGTTCCTGGCTCAGCCAATCACCCGACAGCAGCACGGTCGGATAGTCGGCCATCGCGGGCGGGCCCGGCGGCAGCCAAGACGCGACACTCTTTGCGGCGTCCTGCATCTCCGAGGTGCGCTTGTACAGCTGTTGCTCGGTGACGACGACGGCGTGCACCGGGGCCGACGCCGGATCCGGTGCGTTCAGCAGGGCGTCCATGGCGGTCGACGCCGTGTTGTCAGACAGCTGCGGCTGGCCGGCCAGCAGGGTGTTCACCGCGCCCGTCCCGGCACTCGGCGGCGCCCCTTCCGGCGCCGACGCCGCGGCGACCGCCTCGGCGGCCAGGTAGGAGGCGTCGCTGTCACCGCTGAGCGGCAGCGCCAATCGCAGCGATCCCCAGCCCGGCATGTTCAACGCCTCCAGCGACGTCGGATTGGTCTGCAGTCCTGGCAGGGTGCCCCAGTTCTGCTGCGCCAGCGCCGGTTTGAGCTGCGGCCGGACGGCGAGCAGCACGGGGGAGTTGACCAGCGGCCGGCTGTCGCTGACGAGCTGCGGACCGGCCACGGCCTCCAGGCGTGCCTCCGCGATGGAGCTGGCGGGCACCCACAGGGCGGGCCGCTCGCCGAGTTCGGCGGGCCAGGTGTCGCCGAAACCGTTGATGACCTGATCGGAGTTCGCGGATTTGACGCCGACCTTCACGCACCGGTCACCGACCGGCGCCGCGGTCTCGTTGTAGCTGTCGGCCAGCGTCCGAACCTGCTCGGAGATGGACGGATCGGTGATCACGGCCACCGCGAGTTCACCGTCCACGCAGCGGGCGGCGGCCACGTCGCTGCGGCTGGACAGCGCATCACCGAAGAACCGCCACAAGATGACGGCGCCGACCAGCACCACGACCGCCACCAGCGCGACGATGACGCCGACGCTGACGCCACGCCGTCCGGCGGTCACCGCGCGGTGGCTACCGGTCCACTCGCCGCCTTCCCACTCACCGCTGTGTCGGCCGGGGCGGCGCGGCGGCGGGGGAGGCGCGCCGGTGCCTGACGCCGATTCGGGGCGCTCGGCATCGACGACGTCGCCGTCGTCGAAGTAGCCCTGCTCGTCGGACCCGTCACCGTATTGCGGTGTCCGATAAGCGGAGTCGCCGTATTCGGAACCGCCGAAGCCGGGGTCATGGCCCGGCTCATCACGGCCCAAACCGAAGCGCTCGGTCTGAGATTCCGAAGACTCGTCGAACTGCTCTCGGTCCGGCGAGTCCTCGGGGTCCGGAAGGCTATGCCTGCCCACTTGCGGCCTTGTACTCGCGACGCCGTCGATGCAGGATCGGCTCGGTGTAGCCGTTCGGTTGCTCAGCGCCGGAGAGGATCAGCTCCTGCGCGGCTTGGAACGCGATGTTGTTGTCGGGATCCGGTGCCATCGGGCGGAATTCCGGATCCTTCTCGTTCTGCTTGTCGACGACGGCGGCCATCCGGCGCAGGCTGGCCTTGATGTCCTCTTCGGTGATGACGCCGTGGCGCAACCAGTTCGCCAGCAACTGGCTCGAGATACGCAGCGTCGCACGGTCTTCCATCAGCGCGACGTTGTGGATGTCGGGCACCTTCGAGCAACCCACGCCGGCGTCGATCCACCGGACCACGTAGCCGAGGATCGACTGGCAGTTGTTGTCGACCTCCTCGCGGATCTCCTCGGGCGCCCACGCCAGCTCCTTGGCCAGCGGAATCGTGAGCAGCTGGTCGATGGTGGTGCGCTTCTTGCCCGCGAGTTCCTTCTGCACCGCGTACACGTCGACCTCGTGGTAGTGCATGGCGTGTAGGGTCGCCGCGGTCGGCGACGGCACCCAGGCGGTGGTGGCGCCGGCCTTGGGCTGGGCGATCTTCTGCTCGACCATGTCGGCCATCAGGTCGGTCATGGCCCACATGCCCTTGCCGATCTGCGCGCGCCCGGAGAATCCGGTCGCCAGGCCGATGTCGACGTTCTGGTCCTCGTAGGCGGCGATCCAAACGGTGTTCTTCATCGCGCCCTTGCGGACCATCGGACCAGCCTCCAGCGACGTGTGGATCTCGTCGCCGGTGCGGTCGAGGAAGCCGGTGTTGATGAACACGACGCGGTCGGCCGCGGCCTTGATGCAGGCCTTGAGGTTGACGGTGGTGCGCCGCTCCTCGTCCATGATGCCCACCTTGATGGTGTTGGCGGGCAGGCCGAGCACGTCCTCGACCCGGCTGAACAGCTCGCAGGTGAACGCCACCTCGTCGGGGCCGTGCATCTTGGGCTTGACGATGTAGATCGACCCCGTGCGGCTGTTGACCAGCGGCCCGTTCTGCTCACCGGACTTGAGCCCGTGGATCGCGATCAGGCTGGTGAACAGCGCGTCCTGGATACCCTCGTACACCTCGGGGCCGTCGGAGCCGTTGTCGTCGAGGACGATCGCGTCGTTGGTCATCAGGTGCCCGACGTTGCGCACGAACAACAGGCTGCGGCCGGGCAGCGTGAGCTCGCCGCCGTCGGGGGTGGTGTAGGTGCGGTCCTGGTTGAGCACCCGGGTGAAGGTCTTGCCGTCCTTGGTGACCTCCTCGGCGAGGTCGCCCTTGTTCAGGCCGAGCCAGTTGCGGTAGCCGAGCACCTTGTCGCCGGCGTCGACGGCGGCCACGGAGTCCTCGAAGTCCATGATCGTGGTGACCGCGGATTCCAGCACAACGTCCTTGATGCCGGCCTTGTCGGTCGAGCCGACGGGGGAGTCGGGGTCGATGAGGACCTCGCCGTGCAGGCCGTGGTTCTTCAGCAGCAGCGACTTGGGCGCGTCGGCGTCGCCGGTGTAGCCGACGAACTGCTCGGGCGTCGCCAGCCCGGTCGACAGGCCGTCGCCGAGGGTGACCAGCAGAGCGCCGTCATCGACCTTGAAGCCGGTGGCCTCACTCCAGCCGCTGGTGGCCAGCGGTGCGGCGCGGTCGAGGAAGCGCCGCGCATACGCGATGACCTTCTCGCCGCGCACCGGGTTGTAGCTGGTGCCCTTTTCGGCGCCGCCCTCCTCGGAGATCACGTCGGTGCCGTACAGCGCGTCGTACAGCGAACCCCAGCGGGCGTTGGCGGCGTTCAGCGCGAACCGGGCGTTGAGGATCGGCACCACCAGCTGCGGGCCGGCGGTGGTGGTGATCTCGTCGTCGACGCCGGTGGTGGTGATGGTGAAGTCGTCGGGCTCGGGGAGCAGGTACCCGATCTCGATCAGGAAGTTCTTGTAGGCCTCGGGATCGATCGGCTCGATCACCCGGTGGCGGTGCCACTTGTCGATCCGGGCCTGCAGATCGTCGCGCCGGGCCAGCAGATCCTGGTTCTTGGGGGTCAGATCGGCGACGACCTTGTCCACCCCGGACCAGAAGGTGTCGGGATCGATATCGGTGCCCGGCAACGCCTCGTTGTTGATGAATTCGTACAACACCTGGGCGACGCGCAGGTTCCCCACCGTCACACGATCGGTCATCTTTCCTCCCTTGAGCCTTCGTTTAGCTTACCCACCGGTAGCTGGGCTTTATCCGCCGGCAGCGTCACCTAACCGCGGCTCGCCGCATCTTCCGTTTCGCGGCCCGCCGCTTCTCCTATTTTCGCGGCCCGCCCGCTTCCTCAAATTCGCGGCCCGCCGCTTCCTCAAATTCGCGGCCCGCCGCGGCGAGGAGTCGGTCGCACCTGTCGACCAGGGCCGCGCGCAGCGGCGCAGCCCGGTCAGCGACGTTCTGCTGGAGCCGCACGTATTCCGCCCGACCGGCCGGGGTCTCGATCGCGATCGGGGCGAATCCGTATTCGCGGAGATCATAGGGGCTGGCCCGCATGTCCAGTTCACGGGCATCGGCGGCCAGCTCCAAACAGTCCATCACGAGCTCGGAGTTGACCAGCGGGCCCAGCTTGAACGCCCACTTGTAGCAGTCCATCGCCGCATGGACGCAGCCGGGTTGTTCGGCACCGATCTGGTCCGCGCGGGTGAGCCGCTCGGCGTTGCGCCGAGCGGCCGGTTCGGTGAAGAAGCGGAACGCGTCGAAGTGGCTGCAGCGCAACGGCATCGACTCGACCACCGCATCGGTGCCCGTCGTCCCCAACCGCAACGGGACGTGGGCGTGACGCACGGTCGGCGCGCGATACACCATGGCCCATTCGTGCAGCCCGAAGCAGTTCAGCCGCGCCGGCCGCGCGGCGGTCGCGCGCAGCAACCGCGCGATGAAGTCGACCGTGTCGAGGCGGGCCGCCAGGTAGTCGCCGGTCACGGTGACCCCGCCGGCGGCCGGGCCGTATCCGGTGCGGCCCAGATAGCGTCGCGCCGCGTCGCCGGTCAGGATCACGCCGAACCCCGGATGCCAGGTCCGCAACTGGCGCGGGCGCAGGCTGTAGTAGGTGAACAGGAAGTCCCACACGGGGTGGGGTTCGGCGGGCGCGGCCCGGTACACCCGCAGGAACGCGTCGACGCGTTGCCGGTGGCGGCGCGCCCGGGCGGTCCAGTCCGCCGCGCCGAGCGCGAAGCGCGACATCAGACACCGTGTCGCGCGCAGCGCGACATCAGACACCGTCGCGCGCAGCGCGACATCAGACACGGTGCGTCCCGTCACGCACGGTGCCGACCAGGTCCTCGACCAGATCTTCCAGCGCCACCATCGCCGACACCGTGCCGTCCCGGTCGGTGACCAGCGCGAGGTGGGCATTGCGGCGCCGCAGTCGCGACAGCGCGTCGGGCAGCGGCGTTGAGGCGGGCACCCGCGGCAACGGCCGCACCATCGTCGCGTCCAGCACCGCCTCTGGGTCGTTGACCAGGGGCAATACGTCCTTGATGTGCAGGTAGCCGAGGTAGTTGCCGTTCTTGTCGGCGACCGGGAACCGCGAGTAGCCGGTCTCGGTCAGCGCGTCCTCGATGGCGCCGACGGTCGGGCCTGCACCCTCGCGGGCCACCGGCACCGTCCGGATCTCGCCAAGCGGCACGGCGACGTCGTTGACCACCCGGTTGCGGATCTGCAGGGCTCGGGTCAGCCGGCCGTGTTCCTCGGGGTCGAGCAGCCCCTCCGACACCGACTCGGCGATCATCTCCGACAGTTCGACCGTCGAGACGGTGATGTCCAGTTCGTCCTTGGGCTCAACGCGGAACATGCGCAACGTCGCGTTGGCGCACCAGTTGTAGAACGCGATCAGCGGCCTGGCCATCCGGATCCACACCAGATACGTCGGGATCAGCAGCATCGCGGTGGTCTCCGGGCCGGCGATCGCGATGTTCTTCGGCACCATCTCGCCGAGCAGCACGTGCAGGGTGACGACGATGCCCAGCGCGACGAAGAACGACACCGTGTGCAGCACCGCGTCGGAGATCCCGATCAGGTCGAACGGTTTCTCCAGCAGGTGCGCGACGGCGGGCTCGCCGACGCGTCCGAGCAGGATCGAACAGATCGTGATGCCGAGTTGCGAGCCGGCCAGCATCAACGACAGGTGCTCGCCGGCCCTGATCACCGTGACCGCGCTCTTCTTGCCGTTCTCGGCGAGCGCCTCGAGTCGGTCGCGGCGCGCGGAGATCAGCGCGAACTCCGAGGCGACGAAGAACGCGTTCGCGCCGAGCAGCACGATCGTCAGCAGCACGCCGAACAAGTCGCCCATCAGGTCTCCCCGTTCTCGCTGCGACGGCCCAGTTCGGTCAGCTCGAGCAGGTCGATGCGGCGGCCGTCCATCCGCAGGACGGTGGCCAGCCAGTAGACCGGATCCTCCACCACGCCGTCCGGGTCGAACGCGGTGAGCTCCACCGATTCGCCCTCGTCGGGGATGTGCCCGAGCTTTTCGAGCACCAAGCCGCCGATCGTCTCGTAGTCGCCTTCGGGCGCCCGGAAGTTGGTGGCGCCGGCGACCTCGTCGATGCGCAGCAACCCCGACACCCGCCAGCCCCGCCCGGCGGGCACCACGTTGGGCGCTTCGACGTCGTGCTCGTCTCGGACGTCGCCGACGATCTCCTCGATCAGGTCCTCGACGGTGACCATTCCTGCGGTGCCGCCGTACTCGTCGACCACCAGCGCGGTCTGCAGCCCGTTGGCGCGGATCTGGGTCATCAGCGAGTCCCCGTCGAGCGTGGACGGCACCTTCGCCACCGGCACCGCCAACGTCGCGAGGCGCGTGGTGGCGCGTTTGTCCATCGGCACCTTGAACACCTGCTTGACGTGAACGATGCCGATGGTCTCGTCGAGGTCGCCGCGAACGATCGGGAACCGCGAGAAGCCGGTCTTGATGGCGACGTCGACCAGATCGGCGACGGTGTCGTCGGCGTCGAGCGCTTCGATCTTCGACCGTGGGGTCATCAGCTCCTCGGCGGTGCGGTCACCGAACTGCAGCGAGCGGTCGACCAGCAGGGCGGTCACCGGGTCCAGTGCGCCGCTGCGCGCCGAGTTGCGCACCAGCGACACCAGTTCCTGCGCCGAACGCGCCGATCGCAGCTCCTCGGCGGGCTCGATGCCCAGCCGGCGCAGGATCAGGTTGGCGGTGCCGTTGGTGATCCGGATGAGCGGGGTGAACAGTGCCGAGAACAGCAGCTGCGGGCCCGCCGACCACCGCGCCGTTGGCACCGGTCGGGCCACGGCGAGGTTCTTGGGCACCAGCTCGCCGAACACCATCGACAGCGAGGTGGCGATGACGACGGCGACGAACAGCGCGATGCCGGGGGACAGGCGCGCCGGCACACCCAGCGCGTCCAGCCCGGGCTGGATCATCCGGCCGACGACAGGTTCGGCCAGGTAGCCGGTGGCCAGGGTGGTGATCGAGATGCCGACCTGGGCGCCGGAGAGCTGAAACGACAGCGTGCGGTGCGCGCGCCGGACCATCTGGTCGCGGCGGTCGCCGCCACGCGCGTTGGCCTCGACGGTGCTGCGCTCCAGCGCCGTCAGTGAGAACTCGGCGGCGACGAACACCGCCGTGCCCGCGGTCAGCAGGATGATCGCCGCTATCGACACCAGCGACATCGCGAGGCTCATCGCCGCCTCGCCTCGGGATCGCCGGGCCTGATGCCCGGCTGGCTAGAAGAGGGCTCGGCGTCGGAAGGCTCGTGACCGGGCCGCTCGGCCGACAAGCTCACGGCCTCGACGGGTGCCTGCGGCACGGGTTCCCTTTCGAGTAGTCGAGTGCTGAGGAAATCATCGTAGCGGGGTGAATCCGGTGCGCGCTGGCTCACCAACCGGTGGGCAGCGGATGGCCCTCGGCGAAGCCGGCCCCGGACTGCACGCCCAGCACCGCCTTCTCGTGAAGTTCGGACAGGTTGGCCGCGCCGACGTAGGTGCAGGTGCTGCGCACACCCGAGGTGATGTGGTCGAGAAGGTCCTCGACGCCGCCGCGGGAGGGGTCCAGCCCCATCCGCGAAGTCGAGATGCCCTCTTCGAACAACGCCTTGCGGGCCTGGTCGAACGGGCTGTCGGCGGCGGCGCGGGCCGCAACGGCCCGCTTGGACGCCATTCCGTAGCTCTCCTTGTACGGCTGGTCGTCGCGGTCGCGCATCAGATCACCCGGCGACTCGTACGTGCCCGCGAACCAGGACCCGATCATCACGTTGGACGCCCCGGCGGCCAGCGCCAGCGCGACGTCGCGAGGGTGCCGGATACCGCCGTCGGCCCACACGTGCGCGCCGAGTTGCCTTGCCGCCGCAGCGCATTCGTAAACCGCCGAGAACTGGGGCCGCCCGACCCCGGTCATCATCCGGGTGGTGCACATCGCCCCGGGACCGACGCCGACCTTGACGATCGAGGCGCCCGCGTCGATCAGGTCGCGGGTGCCCTCCGCGGAGACCACGTTGCCCGCGGCCAGCGGCAACCCCAGATCCAGCGACGCCACGGCCGCGATCGCGTCCAGCATCTTGTCCTGGTGTCCGTGGGCGGTGTCGATCACCAGCAGGTCGACGCCGGTCTCGGCCAGGCTGCGGGCCCTGGCGGCGACGTCGCCGTTGATGCCGACCGCCGCGGCGATCCGCAGCCGGCCGTCGGCGTCCACGGCCGGGGTGTAGATGCCCGCCCTGATCGCGCCGGTGCGGGTCAGCACGCCGGCCAGGTGGCCGTCGGCGTCGGTCATCACCGCCACCTCGACGGGTGCGTGTTCGAGCAGGTCGAAGACCTTGCGCGGATCGGTGCCCACCGGGGCAGTGACGAAATCGGAGATCGCGACGTCGCGTACCCGGGTGAACCGGTCCACCCCGACGCAGTTGCCCTCGGTGACCAGGCCGGTCGGGCGGCCCTCGTGCACGACGACGGCGGCGCCGTGCGCGCGTTTGTGGATCAGCGCCGTCGCATCCGACACGGAGTCGTCGGGGGACAGGACGACAGGAGTGTCCACCACCAGGTCGCGGCTCTTGACGAAGTCGACGGTCTGCTTCACCACGTCGATCGGCAGGTCCTGGGGCAGCACCACCAGGCCCCCGCGGCGGGACACCGTCTCGGCCATCCGCCGACCGGCCACCGCGGTCATGTTGGCGACCACCACCGGGATGGTCGTTCCCGAGCCGTCGGAGGTGGCCAGGTCGACGTCCATCCGTGACTGGATCTTCGAGCGGCCCGGGACGATGAAGACATCCTCATAGGTCAGGTCGTAGCCGGGCCGGTGGCCGTCAAGAAAACGCATCGCTGCCGAGTCTAGTTGGGCCCTCGGCCGGCGCCTGCAGAAGCGAACTCAGGCCTCGACCTCGGTGCGGTCGCCGCTCCACAGGGTGTGGAACTTCTTGTCGCGGTCGGCGTCGATCCGCGCGTAGGTGTGCGCGCCGAAGTAGTCGCGCAGCCCCTGGATCAGCGCCGCGGGCAGCCGCTCGGTGCGCAGCGCATCGTAGTAGGACAACGCCGAGGAGAACCCGGGGATCGGGATGCCCAATCGGGTGGCGGTGACGACGACGCGGCGCCAGCTGTCGATCGCCGACTCGACCGCGCTGCGGAAGTACGGCGCGGCGAGCAACGTGGCCAGGTCGGGATCGGTGTCGTAGGCGTCCTTTATCCGGTTGAGGAACTTGGCGCGGATGATGCACCCGCCGCGCCAGATGGTGGCCAGATCGCCGGGGTTGACGTTCCAGTTGTGTTCGGCGCTGCCGGCCTGAATTTGGTTGAAGCCCTGCGCGTACGCCACGATCTTCGACGCGTACAGCGCCTGGCGCACGTCCTCGGTGAACTGGGCTGCGTCGCTGGGCTTTTCACCCAGATCCCCCGAGGCCAGTCCGGTCGTGGCCCGCCGCTGGGCGACGGACCCGGAAAGGGCGCGGGCGAACACGGCCTCGGCGATGCCGGTCACGGGCACACCCAGGTCCAGCGCGGACTTCACCGTCCAGCGCCCGGTGCCCTTCTGCTCGGCCTCGTCGACGATGACGTCGACCAGCGGCTTACCGGTTTTGGCGTCGACCTGGCGCAGCACCTTCGCGGTGATCTCGACCAGGAAGCTGTCCAGGTCGCCGGAGTTCCACTCGTCGAACACGTCGGCGATCTCGCCCGCGGACTTGCCCAGCCCGTCGCGCAGCAACTGGTAGGCCTCGCCGATGAGCTGCATGTCGGAGTACTCGATGCCGTTGTGCACCATCTTCACGAAATGCCCTGCCCCGTCGGGCCCGATGTGCGTGCAGCACGGCACGCCGTCGACGTGCGCGGAGATCTCCTCGAGCAGCGGGCCGAGGCTCTCGTAGGACTCCTTGGGGCCGCCCGGCATGATCGACGGCCCGTTGAGCGCGCCTTCCTCACCGCCGGAGATGCCCGCGCCGACGAAGTGCAGCCCGCGCTCCCGCATCGCCTTCTCCCGACGGATGGTGTCGGTGTAGAGCGCGTTGCCGCCGTCGATGATGATGTCGCCCTCTTCCATCGCGTCGGCGAGTTCGTTGATCACGGCGTCGGTCGCCTCCCCGGCCTTGACCATGATCAACACCCGGCGCGGCTTCTCCAGCGCGTCAAGAAATTCGGCGATGGTCTCGCTGCGGACGAACTTGCCCTCGGAGCCGTGCTCGGCCAGCAGCGCATCGGTCTTGGCGACGGAACGGTTGTGCAGCGCGACCGTGTATCCGTGCCGGGCGAAGTTGCGTGCGATGTTGGAGCCCATCACGGCGAGGCCGGTGACCCCGATCTGAGCGGTACCGGTGGTGGAGGCAGTGTCGTCAGAGCTCATTCGGGCAGCCTTTCGTTGTTTTGTTGTGGGGCAACGCTTCCTCACGGGGTCCGATAGGGGCCTGATGGATCCCTATGCGGTGAAGAGCCGGTGGAGTTCGGTCAGCCAGGGCAGCGCCACGGCGTAGGTCGGCACCACCAACACCGCCGCCGCGGCCAGGTACGCCGCCATGCCCAGCGCCAGGCTGTTGCCGCGCCCGGCCAGGCGGCGTACGCGCAGCAGCGTCGTCGGCCCACCCGCGGCCAGCGCACCCGACGGGGTATGCCCGCCCGCGCAGGCGACCAGGGCACGGGCCAGGGGAGTGGGACCGGCGGCGCGCACCGCGGCGTCGTCGGCCAACATCTCGATCAGCAGCCGGACGGCGCCCAGCGCGCTGGCGCTGCGAACCAACCGCGGGAACGCGGCGTGCACGGCCGTGAACATCTCCAGCACCAGGTCGTGGCGGGCCCGCAGATGGGCGCGTTCGTGGGACATGATCGCGGCGAACTCGTTGTCCGCCAACGCCGTCAGGGTGCCCTCGCTGACCACGACCCGGCTGCGCACGCCGGGCAGACAGTAGGCCAGCGGCTGATCCACGTCCAGGATGCGCAGCCCGTAGCCCGCTGCCGGCAGGTGGTGGCACGTGCGGGATTTGCCGACCAGGTCCACGACCATGCGGTGATGTGCGCGACGACGCCGGGTGGCGATGGCCACCTGCAACACGGCGAGGGCCAGCCGCGCGCCGATCACCAGGGTCAGCGCGAAGACCAACACGTAGGCGGTCCACAACGGCCAACCCAGCGCATCGATTTCGCTGAAGATGTACGCCGTCGGCCTGCCGTCGGTGCCGGGCTCGAAGAGCCGGCTGGCGATGGCGATGCCCGCGGAGAACGCGGATAGTACGGCCGCGAGCGCGATCGCCTGCCACAGCACGATGGCGGCCCTTGGGGCACGCGCCGGCCATGTCGCCCTGGCCAGCAGGCCCGGCACTGGTCCGGACAGGACCAGCGCCATGACGGTGAAGGCCAGCGCGGACACGCTGTCAGTCTCTCTCAGTCGGTGCCTGAATTGCCAGCGACCGGAGGAATGCCGTCCTTGCTTTCCAGGTCGGCCAGCGCACGACGCAACGCGGCCGCCTCGTCGGCGCCGACCCGCTCGACGAAATGCACGAGCGCTGCTTCGCGGCTTCCCGAGTCCGCTGCCTGGTCGAGCGCGTCGACCATCAGGCCGGCGACCAGTTCGTCGCGGCCGTGAGTGGGTGCGTAGCGGTGGGCGCGATCGTCGCGGTGCTGCACCACCAGGTTCTTCTTCGCGAGCCGCTGCAGCACGGTCATGATCGTGGTGTAGGCCAGGTCGCGCCGCGCCGACAAGGCCTCGTGGACCTGCCGCACGGTCTGGGGCTCGGGGGCGGACCACAGATGGTCCATCACCTCGCGTTCAAGGTCCCCTAGACGCGTCAATTTGGCCATGCGAAATGTTCTCTCCTAGAGACTGCGGTCCAGCTTACTACTGCTTTACTACGGTGCGTCGTATCCCTTTCCGCGGATCGCCATGCCCGTTCCCGGTCGACCATTTTCGACGCGCTCACCACTGCTTCTCGGCGTCTTGTGAGTCCAGTCACACGGTCTGGCCCTCGCCATGCAGAGCACTATAGTAAGCCTAACCTAAGTAACGCTTTGGGAGGTGCGCATGACAGTCGCGGTCGACGATCCGCTGATCGCCAGCATGACGATCAAGCAACCGATGCCCCTGCACGAATCGAGCCGGCGCCTGCGCGAGCTCTATCCCGATTGTCCGCGAGTCTATGGCGTCGCGGTGATGGGCGACCTGTCGCGCCGGCGGTGGTGGCCGCTGACCGAGGCGGTGACCACCGACCGCCTGCAGACGATGTTCGATGTCGGCGCCGAGGAAACCGACAGCCCGGCCGCGGTGGCTCAGCAGTTGGCGGCCACGTTCGCCCACGTCGTCGTGGGACGGGTGATCCCGCTCGTCGTGCTCGAGGCGCGCGCGTGGGATACCGGCCTGGAGAACCTGTGGGTGCATGTCGACTCCGAAGGCGCCATCGACTGGGTCGGCGTCGTCGACCCGACGTTGCGGGCCCTGCCGGACGATCCGTTCTTCGCCGCGCGCAGGGCCGTGCGGGTGACCAACCCCGCGCGCGACGGGATCGTGGCCTTGCCGAGCGAGGCGGCGCTGACGACGTGGATCGCCCACCGCAGCCACCGCGCCCTCGAGCCGCTGTTCACCAAGCTGGCCGACGTGAGCGGCGGGGCGATGTCGGTCGCCTCGATGTGGCACGCCGTCGGCACGGCCGTGGTCAGCGCGGCCACCCGGATGCCGCTGCTGGCCGGATGCAGCGAGCTCACCAGCATGCAGCGCAGCCAGGCGGTGCTCGACGCGTTCGCCGACTTCGGGCTGCCGGTCCGGGGAACATCTCGCATGGCCGCGCGAAAGGTCTTGCTTAATTAGGTAAGCCTTGCCTATTGTTGGCTGGACCGAACAACCACCGGACCGCGCCGGAGTCCTGAGGGCTGCAGTGACTCCCGGTCCACACCAAGGACGGGCCCCGCACCACTGGTGTGGGGCCCGTCCGATTTCTTCGTACCGTTCGCCCCCTGAAGGCAGCGCCGCGGCGAGGACGTGTAGACACGATCGCGTGACCATCGACGTACCGGCCGAACTCGGCAAGGGATTCGACAGCGAACTCGGCCTGAGATTTCTCGAGCTCAGCCCCGACGGCGGGACCGCGCAGTTGACCATCGACGACAGGCTGCTGCAACCGTGGGGCATCGTGCACGGCGGGGTGTACTGCTCGATCATCGAGAGCCTGGCCAGCGTGTCCGGGCAACTCTGGCTCAGCGAGCACGGCGGCGGTCACGTGGTGGGGGTCAACAACAACACCGATTTCCTGCGCGCGATCTCCTCGGGCACGGTCACGGCGCTGTCCCGCCCGATCCACCGCGGCCGGCGTCAACAGCTGTGGCAGATCACGATCACCGACGACAACGACCGGGTGGTGGCGCTCGGCCAGGTGCGGCTGCAGAACATGCCCGCGGAGTAACAAGCGCATTGCTTGCGCTGCTGTCCCGTGCGCGGCATGGCAATATCGCCGACTATGCGTTTGACACCGCATGAGCAGGACCTGCTGTTGCTGTCCTATGCCGCCGAGTTGGCGCGGCGTCGACAGGCCCGCGGGCTCAAACTCAACCACCCCGAAGCGGTCGCCGTGATCACCGACCACATCCTCGAGGGGGCCCGCGACGGACGCACGGTCGCGGAGTTGATGGTCAGCGGCCGTGAGGTCCTGCGCCGTGACGACGTCATGGAAGGGGTGCCTGAGATGCTCGACGACGTCCAAGTGGAGGCGACGTTCCCGGACGGCACCAAGCTGGTCACCGTCCACCACCCGATCTCGTGAGCGCACCGATGGTGCCCGGTGCAGTCGTGTTCGGGGACGGCGACATCGAGATCAACGCCGGCGCACCGCGCGTGGAGATGGAGGTGGTCAACACCGGCGACCGCCCCGTCCAGGTGGGCAGCCACGTACACCTGCCGCAGGCCAACGCGGCGCTGCAGTTCGACCGCGGCGGCGCGCACGGCCACCGGCTCGACATTCCCGCGGGCACCGCGGTGCGTTTCGAACCCGGTGTGACCCAACGCGTTGCGTTGGTGCCGATGAACGGGGCGCGGGAAGTGCACGGGCTGACGCTGTCGCCTCCCGGCCGGCTGGACGCGTCATGACCCGGCTGTCGCGGGCGCGGTACGCCGCGCTGTTCGGTCCCACCACCGGCGACCGCATCCGGCTCGCCGACACCGACCTGTTCGTCGAGATCACCGAGGACCGCAGCGGCGGCCCGGGGCTCGCGGGCGACGAGGCGGTGTTCGGCGGCGGCAAGGTGCTGCGCGAGTCGATGGGACAGGCGCGTGCGACCAGGGCCGACGGCGCCCCCGACACCGTCATCACCGGCGCGGTCATCATCGATCACTGGGGAATCATCAAGGCCGACATCGGCATTCGTGACGGCCGGATCGTCGGCATCGGCAAGGCCGGCAACCCCGACATCATGGCGGGGGTGCACCCCGACCTGGTGGTCGGGCCGTCGACGGAGATCATCGCGGGCAACGGCCGCATCGTCACCGCCGGAGGCATCGACTGCCATGTGCATCTGATCTGCCCTCAGCTGATGGAGGAGGCGCTCGGCGCGGGCATCACCACCGTCATCGCGGGCGGCACGGGACCTGCCGAAGGCAGCAAGGCCACCACCGTCACCCCCGGCGCATGGCATCTGGGGCGGATGCTGGAGTCGCTTGACGCCTGGCCGGTGAACGTCGCGCTGCTCGGCAAGGGCAATACGGTCAGCGCCGAGGCGATGTGGGAGCAATTGCGCGGCGGCGCTTCGGGTTTCAAGCTGCATGAGGACTGGGGGTCCACACCCGCGGCCATCGACGCGTGCCTGAGCGTGGCCGACGCGGCCGGGGTGCAGGTGGCACTGCATTCCGACACGCTCAACGAGGCGGGTTTCGTCGAGGACACGATCGGCGCGATCAACGGCCGGTCGATCCACGCCTATCACACCGAGGGCGCGGGCGGCGGGCACGCGCCCGACATCATCACGGTGGCCGCGCACCCGAACGTGCTGCCGAGTTCGACCAACCCCACCCGGCCGCACACCGTCAACACCCTCGACGAGCACCTCGACATGCTGATGGTGTGCCATCACCTCAACCCCGCCGTCCCAGAGGATCTCGCGTTCGCCGAGAGCCGCATCCGGCCATCGACGATGGCCGCCGAGGACCTGTTGCACGATATCGGCGCGATCTCGATGATCGGCAGCGACTCCCAGGCCATGGGCCGCATCGGGGAGGTGGTCATCCGTACCCTGCAGACCGCACATGTGATGAAGCGCCGCCGCGGCGCGCTGCCCGGCGACGACGCCGCCGACAACAACCGGGTGCGCCGCTACGTGGCCAAGTACACGATCTGTCCCGCCGTCGCGCACGGCCTCGACGACGAGGTGGGCTCCGTCGAGGTGGGCAAGCTGGCCGACCTGGTGTTGTGGGAGCCGGCGTACTTCGGGGTGCGTCCGCACGCGGTGCTGAAGGGCGGCATGATCGCTTGGGCGGCGATGGGAGACGCAAACGCCTCGATTCCCACCCCGCAGCCGGTCCTGCCACGGCCGATGTTCGGCGCCGCGCCGGTGGCCGCGGCCGCCACCTCGCTGCACTTCGTGGCGCCGCAGGCCGTCGAGGACGGGTTGGCGGATCGCCTCGCCGTCAACCGCCGCATGGTCCCCGTCAAGGACGTGCGCGCGGTCGGCAAGGCCGACCTGCCGCTCAACGACGCGCTGCCGGCCATCGAGGTCGACCCGGACACGTTCACGGTGCGCATCGACGGCGACGTGTGGCAGCAGGATCCGCCCCGGGAACTGCCGATGGCGCAACGGTATTTCCTGTTCTGATGACGAACCTCACGACGCTGCTCACGTTGTCGGATTCGCGGTTGCCCACCGGGGGGCACGTGCACTCCGGGGGCGTCGAGCAGGCGGTCGCCGAGGGCTTGGTTCGTGACCTTGCGACGCTGCGGGCGTTTCTGCGCAGGCGGGTGCGCACCCACGGTCTGGTGGCCGCCTCGATCGCCGCGGCAGTCTGCGGAGGCGGCCTGGGCATCGAAGCGGCCGATCGCGAAACCGACGCGCGCACACCGGCCCCCGCGGCACGACGGGCCTCACGCGCGCAGGGCCGCGGGCTCGTGCGCCTGGCGCGGCGGGTGTGGCCGGACGCGGACTGGGGCCCGCTGGGCGGGGCGCGGCGAGCGGCATGCCGCCCGAACACACCGCGCTGTCGGTGATCTACACGACGATGACCGGGTCGGCGACGGCCGCGCAACGTTTGTTGGCGCTCGACCCCGGCGACGTCGCGGCCGTGACGTTCGACCTGGCGCCGCTGTGCGACCAACTCGCTATCGAGGCCGCCAGAGGATTGTGCGAGCTTTCCGATCCGCTGCTCGACGTGCTGGCCGAACGGCACGGCCAACGCGAACGTCCCCTGTTCGCCTCCTGAAAGGCACGCTATGCCACCGCATTTCCTCGAGGGTCAGCCGCACGGGCATATCGACCGGCCGAAGCGCCCGCGCCTGCCGGGGGAGCCGTTGCGCATCGGCGTGGGCGGGCCCGTCGGCTCGGGAAAGACCGCACTGGTGGCTGCGCTGTGCAGGCAGCTGCGCGACGAGCTGTCGCTGGCGGTGCTGACCAACGACATCTACACCACCGAGGACGCGGATTTTCTGCGCCGCCATGCGGTGCTGCCCGACGCGCGCATCGCAGCGGTCCAGACCGGCGGCTGCCCGCACACCGCCATCCGCGACGACATCACCGCCAACCTGGACGCCATCGACGACCTCATCGCGGCCAACTCGGGGCCCGCCGACCGGCTGGACCTCATCCTGGTGGAGTCCGGCGGCGACAACCTCACCGCCACCTTCTCGTCGGGGCTGGTCGACGTTCAGATCTTCGTCATCGATGTCGCGGGCGGTGACAAGGTGCCCCGCAAGGGCGGTCCCGGCGTGACCTATTCGGATCTGTTGGTGATCAACAAGATCGACCTGGCGCCGCTGGTCGGCGCCGACCTCGAGGTGATGGCCCGCGACGCCGCCGCCGTCCGCGGTGGCCGCCCCACCGCGCTGATCTCGCTGACCCGCGATCCGGCGGCGGCCCCGGTTCTGGACTGGGTGCGCCAGCAGCTGCAGGTGCCGGTCTAGTGCGCTCGGACGTTCTCATCGTCGCCAGCCCGGACCGCCGACCGCGCATCGAGTGCAGCGGCGGCCTCGCTGCGCGCCACACCGAGGCCGACACCGTTCATCTGGTGTCGGCCGCCGCCACCCCGCTGGGCGGTGACGCGCTGCACATCCGCGTCGTCGTCGAGCCCGGCGCGCGGCTGCGGGTGCGCACCGCGGCGGCGACGGTGACGCTGCCGGGTGCGTCGACGGTCGAGTCGCACGCGGTGTGGAACCTCGAGGTGGCCGGTGACCTCGACGTCGATCCGGAGCCCACGGTCGTCGCCGCCACGTCCCGCCACCTCAGCGCCACCCGGCTGGCCTTGACCGCCTCAGGTCGGGTCCGGCTGCGGGAACGGGTCCAGATCGGCAGATCCGGTGAACGCCAGGGGTTCTGGTCGGGATCGCTGCGCGCCGACGTCGACGGCTCGCCGCTGGTGCGTCACCGTGTCGAACTCGGCAGCGGCTCGCTCGGCGACGACGAACTCGGCGCCCCGATGGCGTGTGTCAGCGAACTGCACTATCCGCAGGGCACCGCGCGGACCGCGGGGATGCCGTTGACGCTGGCCGGCGGCGGGTGCCTGTCGACGTGGCAGGGGGAGCGGCTCTAGATCGCCATCGCGGCGCGGACATCGGTCTCCGACGCCGAGCCGCCGGTGCCGCTGGAGGTGAGGCGTCCGGCTTCCAGGATGTAGTACTGCTGCGAGGACTCCAGCGCGAACCCGATGTGCTGCTCGACGAGCAGGACCCCGAGGTCGCCGCGGTTGGTCAACTCGACGATGGCGGTTTCGATCTCGGCGACCACGGAGGGCTGGATGCCTTCGGTCGGTTCGTCGAGGATCAGGCACTTGGGGGTGGTGATCAGCGCGCGTGCGATCGCCAGCTGTTGGCGTTGCCCACCGGACAGCAGCCCGGCCTTGCGGGTCAGCAGCTCCTTGAGCGCGGGGAACAGGTCGAGCTGCTCGTCGATGAGTTGCCTTCCGTTCCTGCGCCCGTCGGCGACAACCTGGAGGTTCTCCATGGTGGTCAGCTGGCCGAAGGACTGCTGGCCCTGCGGGACGTAGGCCAGGCCACGCGCCACCCGGGCGCTGGGTCGCAGCTTGGTGATGTCCTCGCCGTCGAAAAGCACTTTGCCCGCCTTGCATTTGAGCAGTCCAACGGCGGCGCGCAGCAGCGTGGTCTTGCCAGCCCCGTTGTGCCCCATCACCGCGGCCACCCCCTCGCGGGGCACCTCGATGCTGACGCCGTGGACGACTTCGGAGCGGCCGTAGCCGCTGCGGACATCGATCAGTTGCAGCATCAGCGGTTCTCCTCGACGAGCTCGGCACCGGCAGCGGCGGTGCCGAGGTAGACCTCCTGCACCTTCGGGTTGGCCTGCACTTCGCCGACGGTTCCATCGGCGATCACGCGCCCGCGGGCCAGCACCGTCACCGAGGTGGCGAAGGCCCGCATGAAGTCCATGTCGTGTTCGACCACGACGACGGTGCGTTCGGCTCCGATGCGGCGCAACAGATTTCCGGTCTCTTCGCGTTCCTCGTGGCTCATGCCCGCGACGGGCTCGTCGAGCAACAGCACGTCGGCGTTCTGTACCAGCAGCATGCCGATCTCCAGCCACTGTTTCTGGCCGTGGGCCAGCGCACCGGCGGGCCTGTCGGCGAGGTCGGCCAGCCCGATCGTGTCGAGCGCGGCTTCGATGGCGGGCAGCACCCCGCGGCGGCGCCGCAGCAGTGTCCACACCGACCGGCCCGCGCCCGCGGCGATGTCCAGGTTCTGCAGCACGGTCAGCTGCTCGAACACGCTGGCGGTCTGAAATGTGCGTCCCACCCCGAGCCGGGCGATCTGGTGCACCTTCTTCCCGAGCAGTTCGACGCCGGATTTGTTGACCGATCCGGTGGCGCTGACCAGCCCGGTGACCGCGTCGATGACGGTGGTCTTGCCCGCCCCGTTCGGGCCGATCAGGAACCGCAGATCCCCCTGGAACAGGGTGAGGTCGACGTCGCTGACCGCCTTGAACCCGTCGAAATCGACGGTGAGTCCGCGGATCTCGAGATACTCGGCGGCCATCCCGGCGTTGCCGCCCGCGACCGGTGCGCTCTGGGCCGTCATGTGGCTGCCCCCACCTTCTGACTGTCGGGTTCGGTGTCGGGTTCGGACACCGGCTGCGGTTCGGCGGGTGGTTTGGGCCTGCGCAGGCGTCGGCGGGCGAACACCGCGCCGAGGCCGGCGATGCCGGCGGGCATGAACCCGACGACCACGATGAACAGCAACCCCTGGGCGTAGGTCCACTCCGACGGAAAGCGTTCGGAGAACACGGTTTGTGCCCAGGCGACGCCGATGGCGCCCAGCACCGGGCCCAACAGCGTGGTGCGGCCGCCGATCGCCACACCGATCAGGAACGCGATCGACGGCAGGATGCCGACCTGTGAGGGCGCGATGAAGCCGACGATCGGGGCGAACAGCGCGCCCGCGATGCTGGCGAACAGCGCCGCGACGGAATACGCGACCACCTTGATGTTGGCCGGGTCGTAGCCGAGGAAACGTACCCGCTCCTCGCCGTCGCGCACGGCCACCAGCAGCTCGCCGTACCGGCTGGCCATGAGCTGGCGCACCACGGCGACTACGACCAGCAGCACCGCGGCGGCGATGAAGTACAGCATCCGCCGGTTCACCGGGTCGTTCAGCGCGAAACCGAAGAAGGTGCGAAACCTGTTGAGCCCGTTGCTGCCTCCCAGGCTGGTCTGCCCGACGAGCAGGATCGCCAGCGCCGCCGCCAGCGCCTGCGACAGGATCGCGAAGTAGGCGCCCTTGACCCGGCGCTTGAACACGCCGAGACCGAGGGCGGCGGCGATGCCGGTCGGCAGCAGCACGATCGCGGCGAGCGTGAACGCGGGGGAGACGAACGGTGCCCAGTAGCCGGGTAGTTCGCGCACCCCGGCGATCTGCATGAAGTCCGGCACGGCGTCGCCGCGCAGGTGCGCATCGGCGATCTTGAGGTGCATGCCCATCATGTAGCCGCCGAGGCCGAAGAACACGCCTTGGCCCAGTACCAGCATGCCGCCGCGGCCCCACGCCAGGCCGATGCCGACGGCCACGATCGCGAAGCACAAGAACTTGGCCAGCAGGCTCAGCCGGAAGTCGGACAAGACCGCGGGCGCGACCGCGAACAGCAGGACGGCCGCGACGCCGAAACCGGCCCAGGTCTGCCAGCGGCCCAGAAGGGTTCTCACGCAAGGCTCCTTGTCCGGACGGCGAACAGGCCCTGCGGACGGACCTGCAGGAAGATGACGATGATCACGAACAGGATCACCTTGGCCAGTGACGCGGTGGTGTTGTACTCGATGAACGAGTTCGCAAAGCCCAGCGCGAACGCCGCGATCACCGTGCCCTTGAGCTGGCCGAGGCCGCCGACCACCACCACCAGGAACGCGTCGATCAGGTAGCTCTGCCCGATGGTGGGGCTCGTCGAACCGATCAGGGTCAACGCCACGCCGGCGACCGCGGCCAGCCCGGAGCCGATGAAGAACGTTGTGACATCGGTTCTGCGCGAGGAGATTCCGCTGGTCTCGGCGAGGTCGCGGTTCGCCACCACCGCCCGTATCCGCCGCCCCATCGGGCTGAACTTCAATGCGGCGGCCAGCGCGGCGACACAGACGACGGCCAGTACCAGGATGAAGATCCGGGTCTTCGGCACGACGGCGCCGAGGATCTCCACACCGCCGGACAGCCACGACGGCGCCACCACGTTGACCGCGGGCGCCCCGAAGATGTCACGGGCCACCTGCTGCAGCACCATGCCCACACCGAACGTCACCAACAGCGTGTCCAGCGGCCGGTGATACATCCGCCGGATCAGCGCGGTCTCGAGCAGCGCGCCGAGCGCGCCGCCGATCAGAAACCCGACCACCAACGAAATCAGCAGTGAGGCACCGGCATTGGAGACGATCTGCTGCACCACATAGGCGGTGTAGCAGCCGGCCATGATGAACTCGCCGTGCGCCATGTTGATGACGCCCATCTGGCCGAATGTCAGCGACAGTCCCAGCGCGGCCAGCAACAGGATCGAGCCGAGGCTCAATCCCGTTGCCAGCTGCCCGATCAGGACATCCATGCCCGAATCAGCTGGAGAGGCCGGCGGCCCACGGATAATCCTTGAGGTAGGGGTCCGGCTCGATCGGTCCCGGCGACTCCCAGACCGTGTAGATCAGGCCGTCGGGCCGAATCTCACCGATGCGGGCGGTCTTGGTGATGTGGTTGTTGTCGCCGTCGATCTGCACCAGACCCTCAGGGGCGTCGAACTGAACACCCCCGGCGGCCTTCTGCACGTCGGGCACCGCGAACGATTGTGCCTTCTCGACGGTGTTCTTCCACAGGTACACCGAGACGTAGGCCGCCTCCATCGGATCCGAGGTTGGCTTGTCGGCGCCGTATTTGTCCTTGTACGCCTTGACGAACGCGTTGTTCACCGGGCTGTCGATGGTCTGGTAGTAGTCCCACGCAGTCAGCTGGCCGGTGATGTTCTGCACGCCGATGCCGCCGATCTCCTCCTCGGCGATCGACACCGACACGACGGGCATGTCCTGCGGGGTCAGGCCGACGTTGCGGTACTCGCGGAAGAAGGCCACGTTGGAGTCGCCGTTGAGGGTGTTGAACACCGCGTCGGCGTCGGCGGTGCGGATCTTGTTGACGATGGTGGAGAAGTCGGTGGAGCCCAGCGGCGTGTAGTCCTCGCCCTTGATCTCGATGCCGTTGGCGTCGGCGTAGGCCTTGATGATGCGGTTGGCGGTCTGCGGGAAGACGTAGTCGCTGCCCACCAGGTAGAGCGACGTGACGCCCTTCTCCTTGAGGTAGTCCAGCGCGGGCACGATCTGCTGGTTGGTGGTCGCGCCGGTGTAGAAGATGTTGTCGGAGGCTTCCAATCCCTCGTACTGCACCGGGTAGTACAGCAGCGCATTCGCCGATTCGAACACCGGAAGCATGGCCTTGCGTGACGACGAGGTCCAGCCGCCGAAGACCGCGGCCACGCAGTCGCTGCTGATCAGCTTCTCCGCTTTCTCGGCGAACACGGTCGGCTCGGATGCCCCGTCCTCTGCCACCAGCTCGAGCTGCTTACCCAGCACGCCGCCGGCTGCGTTGATCTCCTCGACGGCCAGGTCGATGGCGTTCCGGACGGTCACCTCGGAGATGGCCATGGTCCCCGAAAGCGAGTTCAGCGCTCCCACTTTGACAGTCGGGCCCGACGTGTCCACACATGACTCGGCGTTGGCCGAGCCGGATTCGGTTGCCTTGCTTCCGCAGCCGGCCAACACCAGTCCCGTTGCGGCGGCGATGCTTCCGACCACCAGCAGTGAGCGTCGTTGAAGTCGCATGAACAGCCTTTCCCTATATGTCCGCAGACCACGTGCGGTTGTCGCTTCGGGACGTTAGAGCGGCTGTGTTTCTGCCAAATGTCTGTATGTGACGAACAAATTAACCTGTCGGCGGCGAGGCCCGGGTCAGCGCAGCTCGAACCACGCGACTACCGTGCCGGCACAACGCTGTTGAGCGTGCCTAGACGGCGGCTTTCTGCGTGTCCTGCAACGACGCGGCGATCTCCTCGAGCGTTTCGATCCGGGTGCGGGCGTAGGCCTGCTGCTCGGTGATGGTGAGGTTGCCGCGCTGGGTCGAAAGGAACGTCACGGTCCACGACAGCAGCGTGGTGAGCTTGCGGCGGAATCCGACGAGGTAGACCAGGTGCAGCACCAGCCAGGCCAGCCAGGCGATGAACCCGCCGAACTCCAGCGGCCCGATCTTGGCGACCGCGGAGAACCGGGACACGGTGGCCATCGAGCCCTTGTCGAAGTACTGGAACGGCTCGCGCTGCGCCGGGTCGGCGCCCTTGGTCTCGGCCTTGATGATGTCGGCGGCGTATCTGCCGCCTTGGATGGCGCCCTGCGCCTGGCCGGGCACCCCCTCGACGTAGGCCATGTCGCCGACGACGAACACGTTCGGATGCCCGGGAATGGACAGGTCCTGTTGCACCACAACACGGCCGGCCTTGTCGATCTCCACGCCGCACTGGTCGGCCAGATCGCGGCCCAACGGGCTGGCCGAAACGCCGGCCGACCACACCTTGGTCGCCGACTCGATGCGGCGGATGGTGCCGTCGGCGTCCTTGACCGTGATGCCGTTGCGGTCGACGTCGGTGACCATGGCGTTGAGCTGGATGTCGACGCCCATCTTCTCCAGCCGGGCCTTGGCCTTGTTGCCGAGCTTCTCACCCATCGGCGGCAGCACCGCGGGTGCCGCGTCGAGCAGGATCACCCGCGCGGTGGTCGTATCGATCTGGCGGAACGTACCTTTGAGAGTGTGGTCGGCCAATTCGGAGATCTGGCCCGCCATTTCGACGCCGGTCGGGCCCGCACCCACGACGGTGAACGTGAGCAGCTTCTCGCGGCGAGCCGGGTCGCTGGAGCGCTCGGCCTGTTCGAAGGCGCTCAGGATGCGCGCCCGCAGCTCGAGCGCGTCGTCGATCGACTTCATGCCCGGCGCCCACTCAGCGAAGTGGTCGTTGCCGAAATAGGACTGTCCGGCACCCGCGGCCACGATCAGCGAGTCGTACGGCGTGACGTAGGTGTGGCCGAGCAGCTCCGAAGTGACGGTCTGGTTGGTCAGGTCGATGTGGCTGACGTCACCGAGCAGCACCTGGCAGTTCTTCTGCTTGCGCAGGATCATCCGGGTCGGCGGGGCGATCTCACCCGAGGCGATGATGCCGGTCGCGACCTGATACAGCAGCGGCTGGAACAGGTGGTGGGTGGTCTTGGCGATCAGTTTGATGTCGACGTCGGCCCGCTTGAGCCTTTTGGCAGCGGTCAATCCACCGAACCCTGATCCGATGATCACGACTGTGTGCCGATCAGATGCAGTGGCTCCGGGATGGCTCATGGTTGGGCTCCTCGACGGTGCTTCACGTGCAGTTCTACCCACCACGGTAGATGTCTGAACCTCGGATCGACGAATCCGCTCGCTGTGGCGTATCCCACGTCAGAGGCTCGGGCTAGCCGCCCAGAACCGGCTTGAGGAGCTCGCCGATCGCGGTGACACCGCCGGGCTGATATCCGTTGAGGCTCGTCACCGGGCTGAGGATCACGCCGTCGACGCCGACGTCGAACACCTTGGTCTTGAGCTGCTCGACGATTTGCTCGGGGCTGCCGTACACGGCCTGCTGCTTGAAATCGTCGGGAATCAAGTCGCCCGTGATGTTTTCGCCGATGATCGCGACGACGAGCATGCTGGTCTGCAGCGTCGCCGGGTCCCGGCCGATCTCTTCGCAGCGCGCTTTGACCACATCCAGCTTGCGGGGTAATTCGTCGAAGCCGGCGATGAGGTTGAGGTGGTCGAAGTGCCGCGCCGCGAGCGGAATCGTCTTCTTCTCGCCGCTGCCGCCGATCATCAGCGGGATGTGGTCGCGGAAGCGTGGCTCGGCCATCGCCTCCTCGGTGCGGTAGTACTTGCCCGAGAACGTCGGACGCTCGCCGTGCAACATCGGCAGGATGATCTGCAGCGCCTCGTCGAGCTTGTCGAACCGCTCGGTGAAGGTGCCGAACTCGTAGCCGAGGCTGTTGTGCTCGAGCTCATACCAGCCGGTGCCGATGCCGAGCACAGCGCGGCCCTGGCTGATCACGTCGAGCGTGGTGATGGCCTTGGCCAGCAGCGTCGGGTTGCGATAGGTGTTGCCGGTGACCAGGGTGCCCAGCGCGACGCGCTCGGTGGCGGTCGCCAACCCGCCCAGCGCGGTGTACGCCTCGAGCATCGGCGCATCGGGCGTGCCGAGCCCGGGCAGTTGGTAGAGGTGGTCCATCACAAAGACCGAGTCGAAGCCGGCGGCCTCGGCCTCCTGCGCCTGGGCGATCACCGTGGGGAAGATCTGTGCGACGCCGGTGCCGTAGGAGAAGTTGGGTATCTGGAGTCCAAGTCGAATGCTCACGCAGTACTTCTACCTCGCGAGCACCCGATTCATTCCCAGCCGGTTCGCGCGCCCTGGCTGACGTGCAGGGTCTGCCCGGTGATGTGGCGCGCCGCCGGCGTGGTCAGAAACAGCGCGAGCCGGGTGATCTCCTGGGCGACCGTCGGCGTCGCCGCCGAGACACCGTCGTAGCCCGGTTCGGCGCTACGCCCGGCAGCCACGGCGTTCACCGTGATGCCACGGGTGCCGAAATGGGTTGTCTGCCCGGATGTCCAGTCCGTCACGGCCGCTTTGATGCCCGCCTCCGCGCTGCCGTCGCCCGGATGTTCGGGTATGACCGTGACGATCGACCCGCCGGAGCGCAGATGGTCGCCGAGAAGCTGCACGGTCAGCACCGCCGAGAGCACGGTGGAGTCCAAGGCATGACGCCACGCCGCCGCGTGATCGGCCAGCGAGTAGGCGCGCGGATCGCCGGCGTCCCACCGCGGGGCGGGCACGTTGACGATCGTGTCCAGATGGTGGGGGAACTGCGTGCGGGCCTCTTCGAGGCCGGCCGGGTCGGTGTTGTCGACGACGATCGCGTCGACGTCGAGTTCTTTGGCGGCGATCTCCAGATCGCCGCGCCGAGCCCCGGCGATCACGACTCGGTGTCCGGCGTCGCGGAAACCTTCCGCGATCGTGCGACCCAGATCGGTGTCACCCCCGGTGACCAGGACCTCCATCGCAAGGACCTCCTTTGTGATCGGCGCTGAAATCCACGCGCGTCCGGCCAATGTTACTGGACAGTAGCTAGGGGACGAAACAGGCGCGCGGGCGCCTGCTCACGGCGTGCCGCTGAGCACCGCCGACGTGTCTTAAGGTTTGGCTGTGGACCGGGAAGCGGGGCCGATTTGAGCACGTCCGCCCTGCCCCGCTGGCTGTATCTGCCCGCCGCGCTCGGCGCGCTGTTCGTGGCGGTGCCACTGGTCGCGGTGGCGGTCAAGGTCGACTGGCCGAATTTCATCGCGCTGATCAGCAGCGAGCCGTCGGTCACGGCGCTGTTGCTCAGCCTCAGAACCGCCGCCGCCAGCACCGCGCTGTGCCTGCTGTTCGGTGTTCCGATGGCGTTCGTGCTGGCCCGCAGCGACAGCAGGCTGGTGCGTCTCATCCGTCCGCTGGTGCTGCTGCCGCTGGTGCTGCCGCCCGTCGTGGCGGGCATCGCGCTGCTGTACGCGTTCGGGCGACTCGGCCTGCTCGGTAGGTACCTCGAGATGGCGGGTGTCGAGATCGCGTTCACGACGACGGCCGTCGTGCTCGCCCAGACGTTCGTGTCGCTGCCGTTCCTGGTGCTCGCGCTGGAGGGCGCGGCCCGAACGTTCGGCGCCGATTACGAGATGGTGGCCGCGACGCTCGGCGCAGGGCCGACCACCGTGTGGTGGCGGGTGTCGCTTCCGCTGCTGGCGCCGGGCCTGGTGTCGGGGGCCGTGCTGGCGTTCGCGCGGGCGCTCGGCGAGTTCGGCGCCACCCTGACGTTCGCCGGCTCACGGCAGGGCGTGACCCGCACACTGCCGCTGGAGATCTATCTGCAGCGCGAAAGCGACGCCGAGGCCGCGGTCGCGTTGTCGCTGTTGTTGGTCGCGGTCGCCGCGGTCGTGGTGGTCGGGCTCGGCGCCAGACGGCTGCGAGGCGCCAGTGCCTGGTAGTCGACCGTGACCGCGATCAGCGTGCGCGCCGTTGTCGAAAACCGCGGCGTGGACGTCGAATTCGAGGTTGCCGCGGGCGAGGTGCTGGCGCTGCTGGGCCCGAACGGCGCGGGCAAGTCGACGTCGCTGCATGTGATCGCGGGGCTGCTGCGTCCCGACTGGGGCTGCGTGCGGGTGGGGGAGCGGGTGCTGACCGACACACGGTCGGGGATCCACGTCGCCACCCATGACCGCCGTGTCGGGCTGTTGCTGCAGGATCCGTTGCTGTTTCCGCATCTGAGCGTCGCGGCCAACGTGGCATTTCCGCCTCGCAGTCGTCGGCCCGCCCACTGGCTGGCGGAGGTGGACGCCGCAGACCTGGCCACCCGGATGCCGCGTCAACTCTCGGGCGGGCAGGCGCAGCGCGTGGCGCTGGCGCGCGCGCTGGCCGCCGAACCCGACGTGCTGCTGCTCGACGAGCCGCTGGCCGGGCTGGATGTGGCCGCGGCGACCGCGGTCCGCAAGGTGCTGCGAAAGGTGCTGGCCGACGACGGCCGCTCGGCGGTGATGGTCACCCACGACATCCTCGACGTGCTGACGCTGGCCGATCGGGTGATCGTGCTGGAGGCCGGCCGGGTCGCGGAAACCGGTTCGGCGGCAGCGACATTGGCGACACCTCGCAGCAGGTTCGGGGCGCGGTTCGCCGGTGTCAACCTGGTCAGCGGGGTGGTGGGCGCCGACGGCGCGTTGACGACGCGAACGGGGATGAGCTGGCACGGCAGCCAGGCCGCCGACCTGGTCGCGGGTGACTCCGCGGTGGCGCTGTTCTACCCGGCCGCCGTCGCGGTTTACCGCGACCGACCGCACGGCAGCCCGCGTAACACCGTCGAGGTGACGGTGGCCGAACTCGACAGTCGCGGACCCGCGATCCGGGTGCGCGCCGAGGACCAACCCGACGGTGCTCCGGGGCTGGCGGCCGACATCACCGCGGAGTCGGCCGCGGAGCTGCGGTTGGCGCCGGGCGACCGGATCTACTTCGCGGTCAAGGCGCAGGAGGTGTCGATCCATCCGAGCCCGTAACACCGCCGCCGATCGCCACGAAATTCCGGGTGGAACGGCCCAGCCAACGGGCAGCCGGCGTCGTGGCCGACGCACCCCGTGCGACGCGCGGGGGTCTTTTGCTGCCAGCAATCGGCCTTGGGTGGTGCTCCCAGTGACTCTTGCGCTTTCAGCAAGCACAAAATTAAGCACAATAAGAGCAACTCACACTTGCGTCACGCCGGTAACACGGTAACTTCTTTCACATGGATCAGCCGGACGCGTTAATTCAACACCGTAGGGGCATCTCGAGGTCGCTCGCGACCGCCGTGTTGACCGGTGCCACCGCGGTCGCCCTCGCGCTGCCGTCGGTGGCGTATGCGCAACCTGGACCCACGCCGCCGCCTCCGCCGCCGCCGAACGGCGATACGGTCGTGGAGGCGCCACCACCGCCGGCTCCGGGCGCACCGCTGCCGCCGGCCGATCCGAATGCGCCGCCGCCCCCGCCGGGCGTCGCTCCCGGTCCGCCGCCGCCTCCGGGCGCACCGTTGCCGCCGGCCGATCCGAATGCGCCGGCCCCGCCCGCCGATCCCAACGCGCCGGCCCCGCCGCCGGCAGATCCCGGACGCGTCGAAAACGCCGCGGGCGGTTTGAGCTTCGTCGTGCCGGCCGGCTGGCAGGTGTCGGACTCGACCCAGCTGTCCTACGGGCAGGCGTTGTTGACCAAGATCACCCCCGAAGGCGCCGAACCGCCGAACGACACCAGCATCCTGCTCGGGCGCCTGGACCTGAAGCTGTTCGCCGGCGCCGAGACCGACAACACCAAGGCCGCGCAGCGCCTGGCCTCGGACATGGGTGAGTTCTTCATGCCGTTCCCGGGCACCCGCATCAACCAGGAGACCGTGGAGCTCGACGCCGACGGCATGCCGGGCGTCGCCTCGTACTACGAGGTGAAGTTCACCGACACCAACAAGCCCAACGGCCAGATCTGGGCGGGTGTGGTCGGCGAGGCCACCGAGCCGGGCACACCGCGCGGCCAGCGCACCCCCGAGCGGTGGTTCGTCGTCTGGCTGGGCACGGCCAACAACCCGGTGCCCAAGGAGGAGGCCGTCACGTTGGCCAACTCGATCCGGCCGTACACCCCGCCGGTGCCCGCGCTGCCCGCGGACCCGAACGCCCCGCTGCCGCCGCCGGATCCGAACGCGCCGCCGGCCCCGCCTGCCGATCCCAACGCGCCGCCGCCACCGCCGGCCGACCCGAACGCGGCGCCGCGGCCCGGTGTCGGCCAGCCGGTTCCGGTGGCGCCTGAGAACGCGCCGGGGATGCTGCCGCCCCCCTGAGCCCGGTCAGCGACTAGCAGCGCGCCGGCAACCGCTCAAGGACCGATCCACGGCGGCTGGGCGGTGGCGACATTGGCGATGTAGCAGTTGTTGCCGCCCCAGCCCAAGGCGCCCGCCGCCTGGCACCGTTCGAAGCTGCCGTCGGGCGCGATCGGCCCGTCGCAGATCTCGCCGCCGCCCCACGGCGTCCAACCACCCTGACAACCGGCGTTGGCCGGGGCGGCGAAGGCGATGCCGCCCGCCGCGAGCGCGCCGATCGCCAGCGCAACCAAACCTTTCATCGGTCACCCTCCCTTCGCGCTGGTACCGGCGTCGCACCGGCACCACCTACCTCGGCCGCCCAGTCGGCCCTCGTTACCACCAGGCTACGTGTTCGTTGTGACATCGAGATCCGACGGGCGGCTGACTGTGAGGGGTGGTGCGGCACAACGCATTGCGCGACCATGGGGTGATGAGCACCACCTCGACGATGACCGCGTGGCGGGTCAGGGCACCCGGCCCCATCGACACCGCCCCGTTGGAGCGTGTGACGGCCCAGACACCCCGACCCGGGGCCGGCGAGCTGCTGATCGCGGTGCGCGCGTGCGGTGTCTGCCGCACGGACCTTCACGTCGCCGAAGGGGACCTGCCGGTGCATCGGCCCGGGGTGATTCCCGGTCACGAGGTTGTCGGCGAGGTCGTCGAGGTCGGCCCCGACACCGGCGACGAGTTCGCCGTCGGCGACCGTGTCGGCGTCGCGTGGCTTCGGCACACCTGCGGGCGGTGCCCGTACTGCCGGCGCGGCGCCGAGAACCTCTGCCCCGAATCGCGCTACACCGGATGGGACGCCGACGGCGGCTATGCCGAATTCACCACGGTGCCTGCCGCTTACGCACATCACCTGCCGTCGGGATACACCGACGCCGAGTTGGCGCCGCTGCTGTGCGCCGGCATCATCGGCTACCGCGCGCTGTCGCGGGCCGACCTGCCCGCCGCGGGGCGGCTGGGGATCTACGGGTTCGGCGGCAGCGCCCACATCACCGCGCAGGTGGCGCTGGCGCAGGGCGCCAAGGTGCACGTGATGACCCGGGGGGAGAAGGCGAGGGAACTGGCGCTGGCCCTTGGCGCGGCGTCCGCGCAGGGCGCCGCCGAGAAGGCGAGGGAACTGGCGCTGGCCCTTGGCGCGGCGTCCGCGCAGGGCGCCCCCGACCCCCCGCCGGTGCCACTCGACTCGGCGATCCTGTTCGCCCCTGTCGGTGAGCTGGTGTTGCCCGCACTCGAGGCGCTGGACCGGGGCGGCACGCTGGCCATCGCCGGAATCCACCTGACCGACATTCCCGTGCTGAACTATCAGCGCCACCTGTTCCAGGAGCGCCAGGTGCGTTCGGTGACCTCCAACACCCGCGCCGACGCCAGGGAGTTTCTGGCGTTCGCCGGCGAGCACCGCATCGAGGTCACCTCGCCGCAGTACCCGCTCGCCCGGGCCGATGACGCGCTCAACGACCTTGCCGCGGGCCGGATTTCGGGTGCGGCGGTGTTGATGGTCTAGAGCTCGGCAAGCGCGGCGCCGAGCCGACCGGCCAGATCCCCGCGGCCGAACCGGTACATCGGTCCCGACCCGTCGGCGAGCAGCTCGCGCAGCCGAGCCATCCCACGCGCACCGACCGGTGGCCCGGAGTCCACTCGCCGCGCCACCGTTTCGATCAACGGCGCGGCGGCGGTGATGTTGGGCACGTGCATCGGTATCCGCGACGACATCAGCGGCCCGCCGGAACGCGCGTCCCGCACGGCTCTGCGTAGGGCACGGGCGACCGCGGCACGCTCGTCCGCCGACGTGAGCCGCGCGTAGTGCACCGCGAGCGCGCTGCCGTCCTGCGCAGGCACCCCCACCGCGATCAGCCGGTCGAACTTGGCGGCCCGCAGTCTTGCCGTCAGCCGCGCAGCCAGCGACGGGCGATCGGAGGCGTGAGCGTCTGCGGTGGTCGCCGGCGCTGAAGTCCAGTTGTCGATCATGCCTACCCCGATTCCGCCATCCCGCTCAGGATGACTATCAAAAACGCTATACCGGTCACCATGACTAGTCAACGGGTTTTACTAGTCACTAACCCGTACAGTGGAGGCATGACCGCACCACGGATCCACTGGCTGGGCGATCACGAGAGCAAACCGGCGCCCGCGCCCCTGTGCCGGATCCAGTCGCTGGTCAACACCTTCGAGCTGCCGTCCGGACCGGACCGGCTCGCCGCCCCTGCCGATGCGCGGCCCTGGTTGATCGACAACAGTCTGCTCGGAGTGGACGACGAGCCGACCGCCGCCGACCTGGAGCTGCTCCGCGATGTGCGGGAGGCGTTTCGGGCCCAGCTGGTGCACAACGCCGGCGGCCCGCCGCCCAGCGCCGCCGCGTTGGCGCCGCTGCGCGCCGTCGCGGCCCGCGCGACGGCGCACGCCCGGGTCGGCGACGACGGAAAGATCCTGTTGAGTGTGTCCGGGGACTCCCTGCCGGACCGGCTTCTCGAGCTGCTGCTGATCGCTCGCGACGCCCAGCGCGACGGCACCTGGCCGCTGCTCAAGGCGTGTGGCAACGACGAGTGCCTGTGGGCGTTCTACGACAGATCACGCAACCACGGCGGAACCTGGTGCAGCATGGCGACGTGCGGCAACAAGCTCAAGAACCGGCAGTTTCGCGCGCGTCGACGCGCGTCGCGCTGAGCCGCGGATCAGATCGACAGGTGCCACACCAGGGCGGCGGCCAACGCGCCGAGCCCGTTGAGTGACCAGTGAAGCGCGATCGGGGCGATCAGGCTGCCGCTGCGGCGGCGCAGCCAGGTGAACACGAACCCGGCGACGGCGGTGGCCACCACGGCGAGCACGACGCCCGCCAGCGTGCCCAGCCATCCGCCGCCGAACAGCTGGGTGAAGCCGACGTTGCTGCTGGTCAGACCCAGCGACGTCGCGATGTGCCAGAGCCCGAACAGCAGCGACCCGGCGGCGGCCACCCCGCGAAATCCCCAGGCCCGGTCCAGCGCGCCCTGCAGCACCCCGCGAAACGCCAGCTCCTCGGGGATCACGGTCTGCAGCGGGATGATGATCATGGAGGCGATCAGCGCCCCGGAGATCGTCGCGTAGTTGTTGTTCATGAACAGCGGCCGGGTCCACGGCAGCAGGGCGCCGATCGCGATCACCGACACCACCACCGCGACCGCCGCCAGGGCGTAGCCCGTGCCCGACCGCCAGTGCGCGCGGCTCAACCCGAGCTCGGCCCAGCCCAGGCCGCGGGAGCGCACGAGGAGCAGCAGGCCGACCGCGGCGGCGGGAACGACGGCGATGCTGGCCCACGGCGTGGTGAAGTGTGCGATCAGGTTCGTCAGCGCCAGCACCACGATGACGACGCCGATGTCGACGTAGGTGCGGAAGCGGTGCAGGGCCGACAACTGCTCGATCAGCGGGTGCGGCGGGTTCGCTGGCACTGCTTGCTCGGACACAACCGTCAATCCTAGCGGGGGATCTCGCCGCGGGCGTCCTGGGACAGCGACGGTCCCTGGTAGGCGGGGTCCCATGTCCAGTCGGAGACCGCCGGGTCGTCCTCGCCGTGGTCGCGGGTATACCGACGGGCGGCCTGCCGCGCGTCGACCATCCGTTGCCGCAGCACCGCCGCGCGACCGGCCAGCCCGGGCACCCGGTCGATGACGTCGATGACGAGGTGAAAGCGGTCCAGGTCGTTGAGCATCACCATGTCGAACGGGGTGGTGGTGGTGCCGCGCTCCTTGTAGCCGCGCACGTGCAGGTGCGCGTGGCCGGTCCTGCGGTAGGTCAGCCGGTGAATCAGCCACGGATAGCCGTGGTAGGCGAAGATCACCGGCTTGTCGGTGGTGAACAGCGCGTCGAACTCGTGGTCGGAGAGCCCGTGGGGGTGCTCGGCGTCGGGTTGCAGCCGCATGATGTCGACGACGTTGATCACCCGCACGCCGAGTTCGGGCAGTTCGCGGCGCAGGATGTCGGCGGCGGCCACGGTTTCCAGTGTCGGAATGTCGCCGGCGCAGGCCAACACGACGTCGGGCTCACCGGTGGTGCTGCTGGCCCAGTCCCAGATCCCGAGCCCGCGGGTGCAGTGCGCGATCGCCTCGTCCATCGTCAGGTACGTCAGCCCGGGCTGCTTGCCCGCGACGATCACGTTGACGTAGTGGCGGCTGCGCAGGCAGTGGTCGGCGACCGAGAGCAACGTGTTGGCGTCCGGCGGCAGATACACCCGCACGACCTCGGGGCGCTTGTTGGCGACGTGGTCGATGAAGCCGGGATCCTGGTGTGACGCGCCGTTGTGATCCTGTCGCCAAACATGGGATGTCAGAAGGTAATTCAACGAGGCGATCGGCCGGCGCCAGCTCAGGCTCCTGCTGCTGAACAGCCATTTGGCGTGCTGGTTCAGCATCGAGTCGACGATGTGGACGAACGCCTCGTAACAGCTGAACAGCCCGTGCCTGCCGGTCAGCAGGTAACCCTCGAGCCAGCCCTGACACAGGTGCTCGGAGAGCACTTCCATCACCCGCCCGTCCGGGGCGAGGTCTTCGTCGTCGGGGGTGATCTCGGCCAGCCACGCCTTGGCGGTCGCCTCGTAGACCGCCGACAGCCGGTTGGAGGCGGTTTCGTCAGGGCCCATCAACCGGAACCTGTCGGGGTTGCGCGCGATCACGTCCCGCAGAAACGTGCCGAGCACCCAGGTGGCCTCTGCGGTTTCGCTCGCCGGTTCGCCCACCGTCACGGCGTAGTCGCTGAACGGCGGCAGGTCCAGATCCCGCAGCAGCAGCCCGCCGTTGGCGTGCGGGTTGTCGCTCATCCGGCGCTGCCCGGTCGGCGCGAGGGCCCGCAGCTCCGGGCGCAACGCCCCGTGCTCGTCGAACAGCTCGTCCGGACGATAACTGCGCAGCCACGCTTCCAGCTCGGCCATGTGCTCGGCGTTGGTCCGCGTCTCTGACAGCGGCACCTGGTGGGAGCGCCAGGTGCCCTCGACCTTCTTGCCGTCCACCTTTTTGGGTCCGGTCCAGCCCTTCGGCGTGCGCAACACCACCATCGGCCACAGCGGACGGCCCGTTTCGCCGTCGAGTCGGGCAGCCCGCTGGATCGCGGCGATCTGGTCGAATGCCTCGTCGAACGCGGTGGCCAGCTGTTGATGCACGTCGACCGGGTCGTCCCCGGCGACCGTGATCGGCTGGTATCCGTAGCCGAACAGCAGCGACTCCAGCTCCTCCTGCGGTATGCGCGCCAACACCGTCGGGTTGGCGATCTTGTAGGAGTTGAGGTGCAGGATCGGCAGCACGGCACCGTCGGTGACCGGGTTGAGGAACTTGTTGGAATGCCAACTGGCGGCCAGCGGGCCTGTTTCGGCTTCGCCATCGCCGACCACACACGCCACCACCAGGTCAGGGTTGTCGAACGCCGCCCCGTAGGCATGCACCAGCGCGTATCCCAGCTCGCCGCCCTCGTGGATCGACCCGGGCGTCTCGGCTGCGACGTGACTGGGTATTCCGCCGGGAAAAGAGAACTGGCGAAACAGTTTTCGCAACCCGTCGGCGTCTTCGGTGATCGTCGTGTAGACCTCGGTGTAGGTGCCTTCGAGGTAGGCGTTGGCGACCAGTCCCGGCCCGCCGTGGCCGGGGCCCGTGACGTAGATGACCGACTGATCGCGGTCGCGGATGACGCGGTTGAGATGGGCGTAGATCAGGTTGAGCCCGGGCGTGGTGCCCCAGTGGCCGAGCAGCCGCGGCTTGATGTGCTCGGCGGCGAGCGGCTCGCGCAGCAGCGGATTGTCCAGCAGGTAGATCTGTCCCACCGAGAGGTAGTTGGCTGCGCGCCAGTAGGCGTCGATCAGCGCCAGCTCGTCGTCGGCCAGGGTGGGGGAGAGCTGCTCCGCGGTCATGATGCGCGGAGGTACCCACGGTGCCTGAGAACTAACCGGATCGTCACCCATTACGCTCAGGGTCGTGCTGACACGTGTTGAGTTGCCGCGATGAGCAGGGCGCCGCTGGCGCTGTTGCGCGTGCTTGACCTGGGCGGGGCCGAATCCGACGGCGTCGGCCGGCTGCTCGCCGACCTCGGCGCCGACGTGCTGAAGATCGAACCGCCCGGCGGCAGCGAGGCACGTCGCGAGGGGCCCAGCGTGGCCGGCACCAGCGTGCGGTTCGCGCTGCAGAACGCCAACAAGCGCAGTGCCCTGCTCGATCCGTCCGACGCCGCCGACCGCGAGCGGCTGATCGAACTGGCGGGCGCCGCCGACATCGTGGTGGACAGCGGCGATTCCGGGACGGCGGCCGCGTTCGGCACGTCGTGTGCCGCGCTTTCGCAGCGCTTCGGCCATCTGGTCGCGCTGTCGGTCACCGACTTCGGCACCGGCGGGCCGCGGGCGGGATGGCAGGCGACCGACGCCGAGCTGTATGCGTTGTCGACGGCGTTGTCGCGCACCGGGCCGACCACGGGTACCCCGGTGCTGCCGCCCATCGGGATGGCGTCGGCGACGGCCGCGGCACAGGCCACCTGGGCCGCGCTGGCCGCTTACTATCGCCGATTGCGCGACGGCACAGGCGATTACATCGACTTCTCCCGCTTGGAGGGCGTTCTGCAGTCCTTGGATCCGCCGTACGGGTCGGAGGGCCAGGCCGCCGTCGGGATGAAACGGGCCAACGAGCTGTGGCGGGGTCGCCCGCGAAACCAGCAGATCTATCCGATCTTCGGCTGCCGAGACGGGTATGTGCGCATCTGCCTGCTCTCCCCGCGCCAATGGCAGGCCATGTTCGGCTGGCTCGGTGAGCCCGAACAGTTCGCCGACCCCAAATTCGCGACGATCGCCGCGCGCTACGCCGCGTCGCGAGAACTCAACCCGCTCATCGCCGACCTGTTCATGGACAAGACACGCGATGAGCTGGTGGCCGAGGGCCAGACCCGCGGAGTTCCGATCGCCGCGGTGCTCACCCCGCAAGAGACGTTGTCCTCCAGTCATTTCCGCGAGGTGGACGCGCTGACCAGCACCGAGTTGGGACCCGGCGCGGACGCCGTCGTTCCCACCGGGGCGTTCGTCGTCGACGGCGTCCGCGCCGGGCTGACCCGACCCGCACCGGCGCCCGGTGCCCACGACGCCGTCTGGAGCGACGGCACGCCGCGCGCGGAAAGCGGCGCCGACCCGGTCCACAGACCGTTCGAGGGTCTGCGCATTCTCGACCTCGGTGTCATCGTCGCCGGCGGCGAGCTGGGACGGTTGTTCGCCGATCTGGGCGCCGAGGTCATCAAGATCGAGAGCGCGGCCTATCCCGACGGGCTGCGGCAGACCCCACCCGGCATGGCGATGAGCCGTTCGTGGGCGTTGACGCACCGCAACGAATACAGCCTCGGCCTGGATCTGCGTCACCCCGACGGCGCCGACGTGTTCGCACGGCTGGTCGCCGAGTCCGACGCGGTGTTCGCCAACTTCAAACCGGGAACACTTGCCTCGCTTGGCTTTTCGTATGACCGGCTGCGCGAGCTCAACCCCGCCATCGTGCTCGCCGAGAGCAGCGCGTTCGGGGCATCGGGGCCGTGGAGCGCTCGCATGGGCTACGGCCCGCTGGTGCGGGCCACCACCGGCGTCACGTGGCTGTGGACCTCCCCGGACGCCGGCCCAGGCGAGTTCTACGACGCGACGACGGTGTTTCCCGATCACGTCTCGGCGAGAATCACCGCGATCGCGGCCCTGGCCGCGCTGGTTCAGTGCCGCACCACCGGAACCGGTGCGCACGTATATATTTCGCAGGCAGAAGCCGCGGTCAACCAGTTGGCGACGACGTACGTCACCGAGGCCGCCAGGACCGCGGGCCTACCCGTGGCCGAAGACGGCGCGGTTCACGGCGTGTATCCGTGCGCGGGCGACGACGAATGGTGTGTGGTCTCGATCCGTTCCGACGAGGACCGGGCCGCGTTGGCCGCCGTGGTCGGCGACGCCGACCTGTCCTCGTGGACCGCGGCGCGCGACAAGACCGTCGTCGCGAACACGCTGCAGCAGGCCGGGATCGCCGCGGCACCGATGAACCGGGCCGTCGACGTGCTCGACGACCCGCAGGTGCGGTTCCGAAACACCTACACCGACATGGTGCATCCGTTGTTCGACGCCCCCATGCCGACCGAGACGCGTCCGGCACCGTTCACCAACATCGCGCCCGCCGAACTGCGGCCCGCACCGATGCCGGGTGAGCACACCCGCGAGATATGCCAGAAGGTGCTCGGTTTGACGGCCGAGGACATCGACCGGCTGATCGCGCAGGACGCGCTGTTCGCATACCGAGGAAGGCCATGATGGACCCCAGAACACCCGTGCTGATCGGCTACGGCCAAGTGAACCAGCGCGACGAGGACCCCACCGTGGAGCCCGTCGACCTGATGGCCGCGGCCGCCCGCGAAGCCGGCGATCCGCGTCTGCTCGAGGCCGTTGACTCGGTACGCGTGGTCAACCTGCTGTCCTGGCGGTACCGCGACCCGGGTCTGCTTGTCGCCCAGCGCATCGGGGCGACCGGCGCCCGCACGCGATACACCGGCATCGGCGGCAACGTGCCCCAGTCGCTGGTCAACCAGGCCTGCCTGGATATCCAGAGCGGACGCGCCGACGTGGTGCTGATCACCGGCGCCGAGACCTGGCGCACCCGCTCGCGGCTGCGCGCCGCGGGCAAGAAGCCCGCGTGGACGAGCCAGGACGATTCGGTACCGGTCGCCGAGGGCGCCGACGAGCACGTGCCGATGGCCGGACCGGCGGAGATCCGGATCAACCTGGACCGGCCGGCCTACGTCTATCCGATGTTCGAACAGGCGCTGCGGATCGCCGCGGGCGAGACGCCCGAGGACCACCGGCGCCGCATCGGTGAACTGTGGGCGCAGTTCTCCGCCGTCGCGGCGCGCAACCCGCACGCGTGGAGCCGGGAGCCACGCTCGGCCGAAGCGATCTGGCAACCCGCACCCGACAACCGGATGATCAGCTGGCCCTACACCAAGCTGATGAACTCCAACAACATGGTCGATCAGGGCGCGGCGTTGATACTCGCCTCCGCGGAGAAGGCGAGGCATCTGCAGATCCCCACCGACCGCTGGGTGTATCCGTATGCGGGCACCGACGCGCACGACACCTACGCCATCGGCGAACGCGCCGAGTTCCACACCTCGCCGGCGATCCGGATCGCCGGGCGGCGCGCGCTGGCGTTGGCCGACACCGGGATCGACGACGTCGACGCGGTCGACGTGTACTCGTGCTTCCCGTCGGCGGTGCAGGTCGCCGCCAACGAGTTGGGGTTACCGCTGGGCGACCCCGACCGTCCGCTCACCGTGACCGGCGGGCTCACGTTCGCCGGGGGCCCGTGGAACAACTACGTCACCCATTCGATCGCCACCATGGCCGAGCAGCTGGTCGCCAACCCCGGCGGGCGTGGCCTGATCACCGCCAACGGCGGCTATCTCACCAAGCACAGCTTCGGTGTGTACGGCACCCAACCGCCGCCACACGAATTCCGTTGGGAGGATGTGCAATCGGAGGTCGACCGCGAGCCGATCCGCACGGCGGTCGTCGAGTGGGAAGGGGTGGGCACCGTCGAGTCGTGGACCGCGCCGTTCAACCGCGACGGGCAGCCCGAGAAGGCGTTTCTCGCGGTCCGCACGCCCGATGATGCGCGGGTGCTGGCCGTCATCACCGATGCGACCGACGCCGCCGCGACGGTCCGCGACGACATCGCCGGGGCCAAGGTGCAGGTCAATTCGGACGGCACCGCGACACTGCGGTGAGAGCCTAAGGCGCCTCGGGCGGTACCTCGGTGTAGCGCGGCACGAACTCCTGCGTCGAGAACGTGAACCCGTTGCCGCTGGCTTCGCTCATGCAGGACACCCCGGACTCCTGCACGTTGCAGCGAAACCCGGCGGCGGCCAGGATCCTGTTGAAGCCCAGAACCTTCGCCGTGTTCCCGGGATCGGTTGCGGCCAGCGAGAACTCGGGCTCGTCGAGCGCGACGAACCGAGCATCTCCCTCACGCTCGATCACCACGGCGTTGGGCGTCGCGTCCTCGCCCGATGCGTCGGGCACGGTTGTCGGCGCGCCGGTGATGCCCATGCCGGAGGCCCACCCGGTCGCCGACTGACAGCCGGCCTCCACGCGCGGCACTATCGCGCACGCCCACCGCCCGCTCGGGGTGGTGAAATAGTAGGCCGCCGTGTCCTGCGGGTGGGCGACGTAGTCGAACGCGTTCACCAGATGCTTGCTGCTCGGCGGCTGTGGCGGCGACGGTGATGTGTTCGCCCGCGTGGTCGGGCGCGGTTCGTCGGTGGTGACGATTCGTTCTCCTGAACATCCCGCACCGACGATCGTGAGCGCCACCGTAACCGAGAGGATCCGTAAACCGTTGTGCGCCAACACGCTCACTGAGCGCCGATCCGCTCCGGGTCGATGGGCTCCCGCGAGGCGATCAACGCCTTGATGTCGTCGAGGCCCTCCCAGATGTTGACGTTCATCCCGGCGACCACCCGGCTGTCCCCGTCGAACCAGAACGCCGTGAACTCGCGGGCGCCGACATCGCCGCGGTAGGCCACCCGCGCGTAATCGGGGGCGTAGCCGACGTATTCCATGCCGAGGTCGTACTGATCGGTGAAGAAGTACGGCAGGTCGGCGTACTCGGCGGGCCTCGCGAGGATCGCGTCGGCGGCGACCGCCGGTTGCTTGAGCGCGTTCGCCCAGTGTTCGACGCGGATACGCGTGCCCAGCAGCGGGTGCTCGGCGGCCGCGATGTCCCCGACGGCGTAGATGTCCGGATCGCTGGTACGCAGCGAGGAATCCACCTGCACTCCGCCGTCGGCGATCGCCAGCCCGGCGGCCTCGGCCAGCGCGATGTTGGGTGCCGCGCCGACGGCGATCAGCACTCGGTCGGCCTCGACGGTCGTGCCGTCGCTGAGCTTCAGCCCGGTGGCGGCGCCGTCCGCGACGGTGATCTTCTGGACCGTCGTCGACAACCGCAGGTCGACGTCGTGCTCACGATGCAGGTTGGCGAACACCTCGCCGAGTTCACGTCCGAGCGCCGCCTGCAGCGGAGTGTCGGCGGTCTCGACCACGGTGACCGCCGCGCCGTACTCCCGTGCGCCGGCGGCCACCTCGAGGCCGATCCATCCCGCGCCGACGATGGCCAGCGAAACACCGTCTTTCAGGGTCGATTTCAGCGCCTCCGCGTCGTCGACGGTGCGCAGGTAGTGCACACCCGCCGCGTCGGCACCCGGGATCGGCAGCGTGCGCGGACGCGATCCGGTGGCCAGTACCAGCTTGTCGTAACGCACCGATTCGCCGTCGGGCAGGGAAACGGTGTGGGCGCTGGGGTCGATGCCGGTCACTTCAGTGCCGAACTGCAGTTCGACGTGGTGATCGCGGTACCACGCCGCGGAAGCGACGGTGAAGTCGCTGAGCGTCTTCTTGCCCACCAGGAATTCCTTGGACAGCGGAGGCCGCTCGTACGGTAGGTGCTCCTCGGCGGTGAACAATGCGATGTGACCGTCAAAATCCTTGTCGCGCAGTGCTTCTGCAGTCTTGGCTGCCGCGAGGCCACCACCGACGACGACGATCCTGGACGACGTTGTCATGCCATCGCAGCTTACTCGCGGTGGACCAGCGCGGGGGAGTCGGTATCACCGGTTCGCGCGGTCAGCTGCTTGAGCACGCGCGCGTTGCGGATCGCGTGGCCGCCCAGATCGTTGTTGAAGTAGACGACCACCCGGTTGCCCGCGGCATCCCAGCCCAGGATGCTTTCGGCCCAGCGCCGCAGCTCGTCGTCGGGATAGGACCCGGCATACATGGCGCTCTGGTCGGGGCCGTGCATCCGCACGTAGACCAGCTCGCTTGTCACCCGTGGCACACAGCGCAGGCCCGCGCCGCTCATCACCACGTATGAGGCGCGATGCCGTTCCAGCAGGGTGTATACCGCGGGGTCGTCCCAGGAGGGGTGACGCAACTCCATCGCCACCGGAATCCGGTCGGGCATGAGCCGCAGGAAGTTGTCGAGCAGCGCGTCGTCGCGCTCCAGCTGCGGGTGAGCCTGCACCAGCAGGGCCTCGCTGCGGTCGGCCAACTCCGTCCAGCACCGCTCGAACCGCTCGATCCACGGCTCGGGGTCGCGCAGCCTGCGGTAGTGGGTCAGCCCGCGGTGGGCCTTGACCGACATGGTGAACCCGGGTGGCAGCCGCTCACGCCACCCGGCGAACGCGGCGTCCTTGGGCCATCGGTAGAAGCTGGCGTTGAGCTCGACGGTGTCGAACTCCTGCACATAGCGGTCCAGCCTCTTGGCCACCGGTGTACCGGGCGGATACAGCACGCCGTCCCAGTGCGGATAGGACCACCCCGAGGTGCCGATGAGAATCATTGCGACGCCGAAATCCTCTCGCGCAGTGCGTCGTCCAGAGACACCCGCACCAGCGCGGCAGCCAGCTTCGCGGTCGACCGCGGCGCCAGCTCGGCCAGGGCGCCGGGCTTGGCGGGCAGGCCCAGGTCGCGCGCGGCGTCCAGGGCACGCTTGTCGAAGTAGGGCCGAACCCACGTCCAGACGTCCTGCACCTCGCGCAGGAAGATGTCGGCTCCGGTGTCGCCGATCCCCTTGAACTGCTTGAGCAACTCAGCCGCCGCGCGCACGTCACCGTCGGCCTCGGCGGCCAACCGCCGTAGGTCACCGCCGTATCGGTCGCGGACCATCTCGGCGATATCGGTGACCCGGGTGGCCGAGCTTTCGTCGTAGCGCACGTAGTGCGCGCGGCCGAACGCGCGGATCATGTCCTGGCGGTCGGCGTCGAGCACCGCATCGGGTTTGCGCAGCCCGGCTTCGAACAGTTCACGTGCTGCCCGCACCGCGATCGCGGCGTCGATGGGCTTGCTGGCCAGCATGCACAGCACCAGCAGTTCGAACAGCGGCATCGGCTGGTCCTTGAGCCGGATGCCCGCCTCCTCGGCGTAGGTGGTTCCGGCCTGCTCGAGCAGGCCCTGGACCAGTCGCTTGTGGTCAGAGGTGCTCACCTGCGCTGACGTACCCCCGCTACCAGGTCAGCAAACCCCGGCGGGTGCCGAGGTCAGGCCGCGGCCGTCGCGGTCCTGTCCTCGGCCGGCACCAGCGCCTGGGCGACGATCTCGGCGACGTCGGTCATCGGTTTGACCTCCAGCGACTCGAGCACGTCGGCCGGGACGTCGTCCAGGTCGGCCTCGTTGCGCTGCGGGATGAAAACCGTTGACAACCCGGCCCGTTGCGCGGCGAGCAGCTTCTGCTTGACGCCGCCGATCGGCAACACCCGACCGTTCAGGGTCACCTCACCGGTCATGCCGACGTCGGCACGCACCTGGCGTCCGGTGGCCATCGACACCAACGCGGTCACCATCGTGACACCGGCCGACGGCCCGTCCTTGGGCACCGCGCCCGCGGGCACGTGCAGGTGGATACGCCGTTCCAGCGTCTTCGGGTCGACACCCAGCTGGTCGGCGTGCGACCGCACGTAGGACAGCGCGATCTGCGCTGATTCCTTCATCACGTCGCCGAGCTGACCCGTCAGCCTCAGGTCCGGTTCCCCATCGGTGGCGTTGGCTTCGATGTAGAGCACATCGCCGCCCATGCCCGTCACCGCCAGGCCCGTGGCCACCCCAGGCACCGCCGTGCGTTCGGCCGACTCGGGCAGGAACCGCGGACGGCCCAGGTACTCAACGAGATCGGGCTCGTCGACGGTGATGCTGGTGACGTCGGCCTCGGCCAGTTTCGTCGCGACCTTGCGCATCAACTTGGCCAGCAGCCGTTCGAACTGCCGCACACCCGGCTCGCGGGTGTAGTCGGCGGCGATCTTGCGCAGCGCGGCCTCGGTCACCGTGACCTCGTCCTCGGTCAGCGCCGCCCGTTCCCGCTGCCTGGGCAGCAGGAAGTCCTTGGCGATGGCGAGCTTGTCGTCGGCCGTGTAGCCGTCGATCTCCACCAACTCCATGCGGTCCAGCAGCGCCGACGGGATGTTCTCGATCACGTTGGCGGTGGCCAGGAACACCACGTCCGACAGGTCCAGATCCAGGTCCAGGTAGTGGTCGCGGAACGTGTGGTTCTGCGCCGGGTCCAGGACCTCCAGCAGCGCCGCCGCGGGGTCACCGCGGAAGTCGGAGCCGACCTTGTCGATCTCGTCGAGCAGCACGACGGGGTTCATCGAACCCGCTTCGCCGATGGCCCGAACGATGCGCCCGGGCAGCGCCCCGACATAGGTGCGCCGGTGGCCCCGGATCTCGGCCTCGTCGCGCACCCCGCCCAGGGCGACGCGAACGAACTTGCGGCCCAACGCCCGAGCCACGCTCTCGCCCAACGAGGTCTTACCCACCCCGGGCGGGCCGGCCAGCACCATCACCGCGCCTGAACCGCGGCCGCCGACCACCTCCATGCCGCGCTGGGCGCGACGCGCCCGCACGGCCAGATACTCGACGATGCGGTCCTTGACGTCCTCCAACCCGTGGTGGTCGGCGTCGAGAATCTCGCGCGCGGCCTTCAGGTCGGTGCTGTCCTCGGTCGTGACGTTCCACGGCAGGTCCAGCACGGTGTCCAGCCAGGTGCGGATCCAGCCGCTCTCCGGGCTCTGGTCGCCGGCCCGTTCCAGCTTGCCGACCTCGCGCAGCGCGGCCTCGCGGACCTTCTCGGGCAGGTCGGCAGCCTCGATGCGGCTGCGGTAGTCATCAGAAGACCCCGTGTCGTCGTCCTCGCCGAGTTCCTTGCGGATCGCGGCGAGTTGCTGACGCAGCAGGAATTCCTTCTGCTGCTTCTCCATGCCCTCGCGAACGTCCTCGGCGATCTTGTCGGTCACCTCGACCTCGGCGAGGTGTTCCCCGGTCCACTCGATCAGCAGCTTGAGTCGCTCGGCGACCTCGGGGGTCTCCAGCAGCTGACGCTTCTGCACCCGTGTCAGATAGGAGGCGTAGCCGGCCGTGTCGGCCAGCGCCGACGGGTCGGTCAGCTGGTTGACGAAGTCGATGATCTGCCAGGCTTCCCGACGCTGCAGCATGGCCAGCAGCAGCTTCTTGTACTCGCCGGCCAGCGCGCGGATCTCGTCGGTCGGTTCGGGCTCGACGACCTCGGTCACCTCGACCCACAGCGCGGCACCCGGGCCGCTGGCCCCGGCGCCGATCTGCGCACGGCTCTTGCCGCGCACCACCGCGGCGGTGCTTCCGCTTCCGGCGACGCGGCCGACCTGCACGATCGTCGCCAGCACGCCGTAGGACGGGTAGCGGTCTTCCAGCCGCGGGGCGATCAACAGTTCGCCCGGCTCGCTGGCCTGCGCGGCGTCGACGGCGGCCTGCGCGGCGTCGTCGAGTTCGATGGGCACGACCATCGACGGCAGCACGATCGGGTCGCTCACGAACAACACCGGCACTGATTTGGCTTCAGCCATCAGATTCCTCCAAAGTTCAGTCTGATCGACTCAACCTTGACGGTCCGGCGTTTGTTCCCGCCGCGCGCGCTCGGTTGTTCGCGAGACGTACACAGGGCTGGGCACGCCGTAAAGCCCCCGCAAATGGCAGGGAGCCTGCCGTTCGGGGGTTACGGCAGGCTCCCTGTGTGGGGTGGTTTAGACGGCGCCAGAGGCTCCAAGCACCCGCTGGATGTCGGGCTTCATCTGCTCGAGCTGCTGACCCCAGTAGCCCCAGCTGTGCGTGCCCTGCGGCGGGAAGTTGAACACACCGTTGGTGCCGCCCGCGGCGATGTAGTTGTCGCGGAAGGTGATGTTGGTGCGCAACGTGAACCCTTCGAGGAACTGCGCCGCCATCAGGTTCTGCCCCGCGACGCCGGCGTCCAGGTCAGACGGGGTGCCGGTGCCGCAGTAGATCCAGATGCGGGTGTTGTTGGCCACCAACTGGCCGATGTTGACCATCGGGTCGTTGCGCTTCCACGCCGGGTCCGTTGACGGGCCCCACATGCTCTCGGCGTTGAATCCGCCCGCATCCTGCATCGCCAGCCCGATCAGCATCGGCCACCAACCCTCGGACGGGTTGAGGAACCCCGACAGCGATGCGGCGTAGATGAACTTCTGCGGGTGGTAGATCGCATACGTCAGCGCAGTGCTACCGGCCATCGAGATACCGACCACCGCGTTGCCGTTCTGCGACACACCCCGGTTCGCCTCCAGCCAGGCCGGAAGCTCCTGCGTCAGGAACGTCTCCCACTTGTAGGTGTAGTCCTGGCCGTTGCCCTGGGACGGCTGATACCAGTCGGTGTAGAAGCTGGACTGGCCCCCGACCGGCATGACCACCGACAGCCCCGACTGGTAGTACCACTCGAATGCCGGGGTGTTGATGTCCCAGCCGTTGTAGTCGTCCTGGGCACGCAGGCCGTCGAGCAGATACACGGCGTGCGGGCCGCCGCCCTGGAACTGCACCCGGATGTCGCGGTTCATCGCCGCGGAGAACACATCCAGGTACTCGACGGGCAGACCCGGCCGAGAGAACGCGTTAGCGGTCGCCGAACCCCCGACGACGCCGATCAGGCCGGGCATCGCGGCCGCCGCCACCGCGGTCACCGCCAGGCGGCGCAACAGTTTCGTCTTGGTATCTCGGTACCTCTTCAAGAACTTCATAACGGCAACCAACCCACCTTTCATCGCTTGTTTCACAAAGCAATTGCCGTCGCTTTCCTGCGCTATGAAACACGCATGGCGGCCGGGTCGACGCGCGCAACACTCGGTTGCCACATCGCGGTTGGCTAACGATTCCGACTCGGCGCGGACTCGGGCAGCGCCGTAATATCCCGTGACCTGTGGGAAAGAAGTGACTGCTGTGATTAGCCGACGGGCCGGGAGTCGCCGCGTGTGAACCGGTGCAGCTGGGTCACGTGATGCGGTCCCAGCTCGTCGAGCGACGTCACTCCGAGCAACCGCATTGTGCGACTGACCTGCGATGACAGGATCTCGACGGCACGTGCGACGCCGGCCTCGCCGCCGGCCATCAGCCCGTAGAGGTAGGCGCGTCCGACCAGGGTGAAGCGGGCGCCCAGCGCCGCCGCGGCGACGACGTCGGCGCCCGACATGATCCCGGTGTCCAGCAAAACCTCGGTGTCCTTGCCGAGCTCACGTGCGATGTGGGGGAGTAGATGGAACGGCACCGGGGCACGGTCGAGTTGGCGACCTCCGTGGTTGGACAGCACGATGCCGTCCACGCCGAGTTCGACGACGGCCCTGGCATCCTCGAGGGTCTGGATCCCCTTGACCACCAGCCGATTCGGCCACTGCTTCTTGATCCAGGCCAGGTCCTCGAACGTGACGGTCGGATCGAACATCGTGTCCAGATATTCGGCGACCGTGCCGGGCCAGCGGTCCAGCGACGCGAAGGCCAGCGGCTCGGTGCTGAGCAGGTCGAACCACCAGCGGGCCCGGGGCAGCGCGTCCAGCACCGTGCGCAGGGTCAGGGTGGGCGGGATCGACATGCCGTTGCGGCTGTCCCGAAGCCGGGCCCCGGCCACCGGAACGTCGACCGTCACCAGCAGCGTGTCGAAGCCCGCGGCCGCCGCCCGCTTCACCAGAGCCATCGACCGATCCCGGTCCTTCCACATGTACAGCTGAAACCAGTTGCGGCCGTGCGGATTGGCGGCCTTGACGTCCTCGATCGACGCGGTACCCAGCGTCGAGAGCGAGAACGGAATACCCGCCCGGGCAGCGACGCGGGCCCCGGCGATCTCGCCTTCAGTGTGCATGAGCCGGGTGAAGCCGGTCGGGGCGATGCCGAACGGCTGGGCGACGGTGTCTCCCAAGACGGTGCGGCTGGTGTCGACGGTGGCGACGTTCCGCAATATCGTCGGGTGGAACTCGATGTCACGGAACGCTTGTCGCGCCCGGGCCAGCGACAGCTCGTCTTCGGCGGCCCCGTCGGTGTAATCGAACGCGGCTTTCGGGGTGCGCCGCTTGGCGATCCGGCGCAGGTCCTCGATGGTGAACGCGGTCTGCAGGCGGCGCTCGGTGCGGTTGAGCGTGGGCCTGCGGAACTGCAGCAGCGGCGCCAGCTCACGGGGCCGGGGCACGCGCCGGTTCACCGCGACCACGTCTAGGCCCCCGGATCGATGACGAGCCAGCCGTGCGGCGCGACCTCGGTCTCGGCCACCGTGTCGGCCGGACGTGCGCCGGATCCCGCGACGATGCGCCCGCTGCCGAGTCCGAGAGCGGGCAGTGACAGCGGCATCGGCGCGTCGTCGATGTTCAGCGCGACCACCAACGCGTCTGTGCCGCCGCGGGTTTCGTAGAGGTACTGGCGGTTGGACAGCTGCAGCGCCGACGTGCGCGCCGTGCGCAGCCACGGGTGGCGCCTGTGCAGGCCGATCAGGTGCTGGTGCAGCCGCAGCACGTCGTGTTGCTGCTCGTCGGCCGACGGCGGCGCGCCGAACTCCGGACGGACCGCGTCGTCGCCGCCGAACCGCTCCTCTTTGACGCCGAGGTAGGCGAACTCGTCGCCCGCGTACACGCTGGGGGTGCCGCCGGTCGTGAACAGGACGACCAGCGCGTGCTCGAGGTGCCCGGTGTCGTTGAGCCGGCTGGCGATCCGGGTGACGTCGTGGTTTCCGACGAAGGTCATCGGCACGAAGACGTCGAGAAACTCGTTGTGGCGCAGCAGCGCCCAGTCCAGCTCGTGGAAGTTGCCGTCGACCAGGCTGCTCCAGATCGCCTTCCACAGCTCGTACTGGGTCACCGAGTCGAACCCTGCCGCGCCGACCCGCGCGGCATAGTCCCCGTGGATGACCTCCCCGACGAACCAGGCGTCGGGAAACGCGGCGCGGACCCGGGGCAGCACCGCGGCCCAGAACCGGTCGGGGACCGCGTATGCCGCGTCCAGGCGAAACCCGTCGGCGCCGCGGCCCAGCCAGTAGGCCATGACGTCGGCGGCGTAGGAGACGACCTCGGGATTGTCGTGGTCGAGTGCGATCAGGTCGCCATGCCCCTCGAAGGTGTCAAAGCCGTTGCTGCCCTTGCGGAACCATTCGGACCGCGCGAAATCGGCGGCGACGTGGTTGAACACACCGTCGAGCAGGATGCGCAGCCCGCGGCGCTTGGCCTCGGCCACCAGCGTGTCGAAGTCGTCGTCGTCACCGAGCCGGGGGTCGATGCGGTAGTGGTCGACGGTGTCGTAGCCGTGGGTGCGCGAGGCGAACACCGGTCCGAGCGCGATGCCGGACGTGCCGAGTTCGATGGCGTGGTCCAGCCATTCGACGACGCGGCGTAGCCGGTGTTCCTCCGGGCCCGGCGGCGGGTCGGCCGGATACGCGCCGACGAAGCCCAACGGATAGATCTGCCACCAGATCACGTGCTGGACCCAGGCCGGTTCCCTCATGGATGAGCGCTTGCGCGAAGACCCTGTCACAGCCGGAACTTCGCTTCGTAGAGCGCCTTCATCGTCTCGGCGAACTCCGCGGCGGGCCCTTCGACGGTCACCCGTGGAGCGACGGTGGTGATCGGCAGCGGTGCCACCGGCGGCGGTGCGTCCCACTCCTGGAGCCACCCGCTCAGTTGCGCCGAGGACGTCGCGTAGACGATGCGGCCGAGACCGACCCAGGCGTGCGCCGCCGCGCACATCGGGCAGTGCTCACCGGAGGTGTACACGGTCGTATGCGCGCGTTCGGCGGGGCTGAGGTTGTCGACGGCCCACCGCGCGATCGCGAACTCCGGATGGCGGGTGTGGTCACCGTCCTTGACCCGGTTGCGGTCCTCGAACAGGGTGCGGCCGTCGGCGTCGACCAGGATCGACCCGAACGGCTCGTCGCCGTTGTCAAGCGCCTCACGCGCCAGTTCCACGCAGCGGCTCAGGCGGGTGAGGTCGTCGTCGCGCAGGGACATCGACCCGCAGTCTACGGGGCGAAGACCTCCAGTCGGCACGCGCACGAAGCCGCGATCTGCACGTCTGCGCGCGCCAAGGCCAGCGCCGACTGGCGGCCGATGATCGTCGCCTCGCCGGTTCGGCCCAGCCGCTGCAGGCATTCGTGGTAGCCGTGCAGGCTCCACACGTTGTTGGGGTGCTGGCAGGGTCGCGGCAGCGTGTCGTCGAGTCCGAGGTCGGCGGCGTACACCCGGGCGGCCTGCTCGACGTGGCCCTGCTCGAGCAGCAGAGCGCCGTACGCGTGCCGGGTCGGCTGCATCCAGCCCCACGGCTCGTCGTAGGGGAGGGCGTCGTCGAGCGCGATCGCGGCCTCGAGACGGGTGAACGCCTCGTCGAATCTGCCCTCCCGGTAGGCGATCTCGCCGGCGAGCATCTCGGCGGCGATCGCCAGGATGTCGATCACGGTGTTGTTGAACAGGTACCGGGTGTCGGGGATGCGGGCATAGGCGCGGGCGAACGCGTCCTGCTCGGCGCGCGCCTCGGCCAGGTTGCCCCTCGCCGCGTGCGCCACCCCGCGGCCGTAGTGGATGGTCGCCGCGGTGGAGCAGTACAGATCCAGGTCCTGCGGCAGCGGGTGGGCGATCAGCTCATCCCAGCGACCAAAGCGGACCAGCGCATGGACCCCCAACGGCACGAACGCCTCGAGCCAGTCGGCCATCGGCGGCGACTCGATGCGCAGCAGTTCCGGGGTCAGCTGCGCGGCCAGTTCGTCGGCGGCGGCGAAGGCGGCGCGCGAATTGCCCTCCAGCATCGCCGAATACACGATGAAGTGCAGGTTGTGGGCGCGGTAGAGCGAGTAGAAGTTGAGCGGCCCCTCCCGTTCGACGAACCGCCGATCCACCCGCGCGGCGACCGTGTTCGCGACAACCGCGTCCCGGTAGTTTCCGCACAGCACGTCGATGTGGCTGGGCATGTGCAGCAGATGGCCCGCGTCGGGCACCAGGTCGCGCAGTAGGTCGGCGGCCGGCAACGCGTCCTGCGGGCGAGCCGACATCTCCATGGTGTGTAGGTACAGGTGCAGGATCCCGGGGTGCTCGCGTCCCGCCGTGCCGGCGAGCGCGCGCTCGAGGATCTGTTTGGCCTGCAGCACCCGCGATCCCGGGGCCGGTTCGCCGGTGCGAGTGTCCCACAGCGCCCACGCCGTCACGTTGACCAGGGCGTCGGCGGTCAGCGCCGCCACGTCGACGTCGTCGGGATGGGCTGCGCAGAGAGCGTCCATCGCGGCGGCGTAGGCCTCACCCGCGGCGCTCAGCGCCTCGAGGTCGTCGGGATCGTCGATCGAGAACCGCTTCCGCAGCGCGTCGATCAGGCCGCGTTCGACTTCTGAGGCCCGCCCACCGGTGGCCAGCTCGAGCTCGGTTCTGGCCCTGGCCAACGACGTCGCCTTGTCGACGGGGTCGAAGGCGTCCCACCCCTTGTTGTAGTTGGGCCCGACCGAGTAGGCGATGCCCCAGCGTGCGACCGCCAGGTCAGGATCGAACCGCAGCGCGCGCTCGAAACACCTGATGGCCTCTTCGTGGTTGAACGCGTAGGCCCACACCATGCCCCGGTCGAACCACACCTGTGCCTCCGGCGCGGGCGTGTCGATGCGTCGGTGATAGCGGCCCAAGTCGTAGTAGGGCTCGAGGTCGGCGACGGTCATAAGGCACGATAATTCCGCCACGCAGCGGCGGCACGCTGATTCGACAAGCTGCGCTAGAACGTGTTCTAGTGCTCCCATGGTGGAGTTCACCCACATCGGTGACGTGTCCGCGGCCGAGGTCGCGCAGATGCGCGCGGTCCATGAACCGCTCGCACAGTCCGTGCGAGAGCTTGTCGACGCGACAATCCGCACCGAGGTCGACGCCGAGACGGTGTCGGCGGTCAAGGCCCAGATCGATGCGGCGACCGCGCGGCTGCGTGCCCAGCAGAGCGACGGCCCGTTCGGTGTCCGCTACACCACCGGCGGCGACCGCATGCCGTGGGGCAACCCGGTGATCGGGATCCGCAATCCGGTCGCGCCGCCGCTGGTCGTTCACCGCGACGCCGACGGGCGGGTGCACGCCGATTTCGACATGGGTGCGGCCTACGAGGGACCGCCGGGCCACGTGCACGGCGGCATCGCGGCGCTCGTGCTCGACCATCTGCTCGGTGAGGCGGCCAGCGACGGGGTGAATCCACGCTTCACCGGCACCATTACCCTGCGCTATCTGCGCACCACCCGGCTGGGCCGGCTACACGCCGAGGCGAAGGTCACCCACAGCGAGGGCGTCAAGACTTATGCCGCAGGGCATTTGGCTGACGAAGACGGTGTCACCGTGGAGGCGCAGGGTGTGTTCATCCAACCGAAGTGGGCTCGCGAACAGTAGCGATACTCGACAGGTGGCGGGTGATCGTCGCGATCTCGGCGACCAGCACCCGGGCGGCGCCGTTGTCGGCCGGTAGCTCGGCAGCCCGATCACGGACCTGCTGGTTGGCCGCGGTGAGGGCGGCGAGGTCGACGGTCCACGGCGCGGCCGGGCTCGGTGGGGCGCCGCGCAGCGCGTCGACGTAGTCGTCGATGGCCGCGACGAATTCTGGTGTGACGTTGGTGAGCGGGCGCGGCGGGAGGCTGGTCTCCAGCGTCGCGCACGAACTGGTGACACCGTTCAGCGCCGCCCGGTACGAACGCAGCCAGCGACGCAGTTCCGGTGAATCAAGCCCGGCCGCACCGGCCGCCGCTTCGAACGAGGCGCGGGCGCGAAAGGCCTTCTGCCAGGCCGCGGACACCGCATCGGCGGGACGGTCGAGTTCGTGGACGAATGCCTTGATCACGGTCGCGGCGTAGTCGATCTCGGTTTTCAGCAGTTCGCCCGACCGTTGCCAGAGCCGGATCAGCGCGTGGTCGGGAAACGACACGTGGGCCACCACCGCCAGGCCGCCGCCGATGACCACCGAGAACAACCGGTCTTCCAGTGTCGCGCCCGAAGTCGCGGCGCCGATGTCCAGCAGGAACACCACGGCGCCGGCCAGCGCCGCGCTGGCGGCGATGTAGCCGAACCGGGTGACCGAGTAGGTGATCCCGACGAACAGTGTCGCCAACACCGCCGCGACGTATCCGGTGGGATCCACCAACAGCGTGATCGTAGACGTCAGCACGATGCCCGCCGCGATGCTGGCGATGCGTCCGACGCACCGGGTATAGGTGTGCGCGGTCTCCGGACGCAGCACCATCAGGACCGTGAGCGCTGCCCAGTAGCCGTGGTTGACGGGCGCGAAGCGGTCGGCGGCGATGCCCAGCGTGACGGCCGCCGACAACCGGACAGCGTGGCGCAGAATCGGCGATGTCAGCGTCAGGTGCCCGCGCACCGCGCCGACCGCCCTGCGCATCGGGTTGATCAGATCGGGCCGGTAGAGGTCGGGGAAGCGCAGTTCTGCGGCCTCGTGCAGCTGTTGCGAAAGACGTTGCGCGGTGGCGGCTTCGGAGCCGGTGATCATCGACACCGCGGTGTCGACGCGGACCAGCGCGTGTTCGGCGTCGCGGCGTGCGGTGTGCTTGTGGTCGGCGAGCGCGTCGAGCACCTCCGCCGCGGAGTCGAGCACACGGGTGACGTCGTCACGCTCTTTGCCCGCCGAGCCGCGAAAGCCGTGCAGCGTGGCCATGATCCGCTCCGGCAGCCGGTGACCGCCGAGATAGGCCTCCGGCCGCCGGCTGGCCTGGGTGTCCATGAATGCGTCACGCAACGACGGCGACAACGCCGCGTCAAGCGGCGCCGCCCGGTCGGCCGCGACCTGGCGTGCGTCCTCGGCCAACGACCGGTAGGCGTTCGACAACGCCTCCCGCTGAGTGCGCCACCGTTGCGGCGGCCACACCGCGATCAGCGCCGCCTGAAGGCAACCCGCGGCGATCGTCAGCGCCGTGGGCACGAGCACCGACGACACCGACGGGGCGATGGGCGGCGCCACCACGAGCAGGGCGCTGGCCGCCGCCCCGACCAGGCCCGCGTTGCCGCCCAGCGCCCACTGCAGCCCCGCGCCGAAACACCACACGGCGACCGCCACGACGAACAACACGTTGTACGCGCCCGTCAGGGTGCCGAGCAGCACAGCGCACCCCATCTGCAGCGAGACGGTGACGACCAGCGACACCCGGCCACCGGGGCTGTCCTGCAGGGCGATCGCCCCGGCGATGGCCGCGGCTCCGGCCGCCCACAGCGCCGCCGTGCCCGAATGCCACAGCAGCGCCACGGCTGCCATCGCAACCATGCCGAGCAGGCTGCGGGCAACCGCCCCGATGTCCGGCAATGTCGGCCGGAGGGCTTCGACGATCCTGCCCCCGGTGGTCACCACCCCATTCTGACCCTTTTCGACCGGTATCGGGGAAGCACACGCAGGCGGCGTGACCGGTCACGCAATCACCGCACCTGACAATAAACGATTCGGCGCAACGGGACACACCAAATAGTCTGTGGCACAGGGTATCCCGATTGAGCAGCGGGCATCGGCCGTCCTGAACCCCGCAGCCAGTCTGCAATTCGGGTGGTCTGAGCCGTCGAGCAAAGATAAAGTTCAGCTCACTTCGCCAGGCTCGACGCTTCGATCCGGAAGGAACTGTGATGAGCACAGCGGCCGAACGCGCAGCTCAACTGGATCTCGTCGCCCGGCTGAAGTCGGCGTATCCCGAGCTTCCCGACGCCCCGACACCCGATCTGCTGGACCACGGCCGCATCACCGCGTACCTCAAACCCGTCCACGACGTGGGCGGTGAGCCGGATGCGCCGATGAAGTACGAGAACAAGCAGTACGAACTGTGGGAGCACATGACCTACGTCATCTGCGAAGTGCTCGCATGGCGGGGGATCTGGCTTTCGGAGGAGCGCCGCCGCATCGGCAATGTCGACGTCGGGCGGGCCCAGTATCTGGGGTTGCCCTACTACGGCCGCTGGCTGCTGGCCGTCGCGCGGGTCCTGGTGGAAAAGCACCACATCTCGCTCGGCGAGCTGAGCGAGCGGATGGCCGAGGTCGCGGACCGCTACGCAGGCGGGCTCGACGGCCGGGCGCTGGAGGCCAGGCCGAAGTCCGAAGGGGACGGGTCACAGGTCAGACGCAACGCCCATCACAAGCACGCGGTCGGCAAGGGCGACCCTCAGGTCTATGCCGGCCAGGCGGGGGAGCCGAAGTTCAAAGTCGGCGACGCCGTGGTGGTGCGTGAACTTCCCGTCGTGTTCTACACCCGCACGCCCGAATACGTGCGCGGCGCGACGGGCGAGATCGCGACGGTGGCCTACGAAAGCCCGGCCGCCGAGGACGAGACCTGGGACCGTCCGGACGCGAAACCGGAGTGGTTCTACGTCGTGCGGTTCAACATGTCGGAGTTGTGGGACGGCTACACCGGCACCGCAGACGACGCCATCCAGACCGAGATTCCCGAACGCTGGCTGCAGTCGGCCACCTGAGCCAAAGGGGCGCCTATGAGCGATCACGATCACGAACGCACCATCGCCCCGATGGTCGACGAGATCACCGACTTCGAGGTGCTCGAGATCGCGCTACGCGAATTGTGTATCGAGAAGGGCATCTTCACTGCCGAGGAGCATCGCCGCTTCACCGAGTTCGCCGAGCAGATCGGCCCGACACCCGCGGCCCGGTTGGTGGCGCGGGCGTGGGTGGATCCCGAGTTCAAGAGGCTCGCGCTGAGCGAACCGATGGCGGCCAGCAAGGAAGTCGGCGTGGACTGGATGGAGCCGACGGGGTTCGGCACCCCAAGCGATTTCACCGCGTTCGAGATCCTCGCGGACACACCCGGGGTGCACCACGTCATCGTCTGCGCGTTGTGCTCGTGCTATCCGCGCCCGATCCTCGGCAACTCACCCGAGTGGTACCGCACCCCGAATTACCGGCGCCGCCTGGTCCGCTGGCCACGTCAGGTGCTCGCCGAATTCGGCCTGTACCTGCCCGACGACGTCGCGATCCGGGTGCAGGATTCCAATCAGAAGCACCGGTTCATGGTGATGCCGATGCGTCCGGAGGGCACCGAGGACTGGACCGAGAACCAGTTGACGGAGATCGTCACGCGGGACTGTCTGATCGGAGTCGCGCTGCCCAAACCCGGTGTGACGACCAACGTGATCACCCAGACCCGCCCCGCGATTCATCCGGCGTCGAGTTCATGAGCGCCGCCGAGAAGTCGCGCTCGGTCGCACCGCTACAGGACATCGTGCGCCGCAATCAGGTGTGGCCGCGGATGGCGGCCAAGTACGGCGTGGAGAACCCGGTGCCGCCGTGGAAGACCAGCCTCGACGGCATGTGCGACGCGCTCGACCGCGCCGCCTGCGACGCCGAGGTTCCGGACTTCAAGGAGCGTCGCGACGAGGAGGACGAGTTGTCGGCGACGCTGTACGCGGACCTGCCGTACCCGGAGAGCCAGCTGGTGGCGCTGGCGCATTCTCTTGTCGCCCGCGGCATCATCGACGAGACCGAACTGAGCCGGCGCATGGCCGAGATCCGCGACCGGCTGGAGGCCTAGCCGCCGACCACGCGCGCCGCCGCAGCCACGGTAGGGTTCGGCAGCGTGGAGAAAGTCATCATCACGCTGCGAGGCGCCGAGGCGGACGAAAAATGGTGTGCGCGAATGCGCGCCCGGGTGGCGGCCGACCTACTCGACATGGACCTGCCGGGCCTTGCCATCAACCTGCGCGACCCCGCGGTGCGGGACTCGCTGATGACGCTGACGACGATGGAGCCCCCGGTGGTCGCGTTCGTCACGCTGTGGACGCAACAGTCCTACGGCGAACAGGTGCGGGCCGCGGTCGCGCGGTTGCAGCACGAAGCCGGGGACGTCGCCGCCTATCTGGTCACCGAGTCCGTTCCGCTGGCCCCGCCCGACACCGTGCCCGGCCAGCGCAGCCCGGGCCTGGCCAACGTCGCACTGCTGCGCCGGCCCGCCGACATGGACGAGGCGACCTGGCTCGCGCGGTGGCACATCGACCACACCCCGGTGGCCATCGAGACCCAGGCGACGTTCGGCTACACACAGAACGCCGTCGTCCGGTCGCTGACGCCGGACGCACCGACGCTGGCCGCCATCGTCGAGGAACTGTTCCCCGAAGAGGCCATCTCGGACCTGCACGCCTTCTTCGGCGCCGCCGACGACGACGACCTGCGGGACCGGATGGAGCGGATGGTTGCCAGCACCGCGGCATTCGGCGCCAACCGCGACGTCGACACCGTCCCGACGAGCCGCTACGTCTATCGCACCCCGTTTGCCGGCAATCCGCTGCGTCGTACAGTCGACCGGTGACCGACGAGCAATCGATGCCACTGCAGATCAGCGACGAGAACCGGGTGCGCACCCTCACGTTGAACCGGCCCGAGGTCCTCAACGCCTTCAACGAAGAGCTGTATCACGCCACCGCGACCGCGTTGCGCGACGCCGCCGCCGATCCCGAGGTGGCAGTGGTGCTGCTCACCGGTGCGGGTCGCGCGTTCAGCGCGGGCAACGACCTCAACGAGATGCAGCGCCGCATCACCGATCCCGCCTTCAACGAGCAGGGCAGCCACTTCTCCACGATGATCGACGCGCTCACCGACCTGCCCAAGCCGCTGATCTGCGCGGTCAACGGCGTCGGAGTCGGTATCGGCGCAACGATTCTCGGCTACGCCGACCTGGTGTTCATGTCGTCGACCGCGAAGTTGAAGACCCCTTTCACCAGCCTCGGGGTCGCGCCGGAGGCCGCGTCGTCGTATCTGTTGCCGCGGCTGATGGGACGGCAGAACGCCGCGTGGCTGCTGATGTCATCGGAGTGGGTGGACGCCGAAGAGGCGCACCGGATGGGGTTGGCGTGGAAGGTGTGCGAACCCGACGACCTGTTGCCGCAGGCCCGCCGACACGCCAACATCCTTGCCGACAAACCGATTTCAAGCCTGATGGCGGTCAAACAGACGATCGTCGCCCCGACCCGCCCGGAGATCGCCGCCGCGACGGCCAGGGAGATCGAACACTTCACCGTGTTGATGGGTGGCGCGGCCAACGCCGAGGCGCTCGCGGACTTCACCGGTCGCCGCGCAGCCCGGTGATCCGCGATGAGGCGCGGCGCGGCGCTAGTGGTTGACGGCCTTGGGGCAGCCGTTGACCTCATGGTTGGATGCGATGATCGCGCGCAGGGTGCGCCGGCAGCGCCCGCAGTCACCGCCGGCGCCACACGCCTCGGCGATCTGCTTGGACGTCGTCGCTCCGTTTGCGACGGCCTCGTCGACGTCGTTGCTCGTGATTCCCATGCACAGACAGACAAACATCGGCGTCCCTAACCGCTTCGCTCGTCGATGCTCATGATGTGGGCGAACCTGCCCACGAACTGGGTGGGGTACGGGCCGAAACCCGCTTGGCACATCCATTCGGCGGCGGCATCGGGGTGGTCGAGCCACTGCCGGGCGGCGACCTCGTCCTCGATCTCCTGCAGGATCAGCACCTCGTGCCCGTCGTCGAGCGCCCGATACACCCAGATCTTGCGAACGCCGCCACGCTTGAACCGGTCCAGCCCGTCATGCACCTTGACCATCAACGCGCCGACGTCGTGCACCGACGACATGACACCGACCACCACGCGCCCGACATGATCTACGGGGGACGGCGGGTAGAGGTCGATCTTCTCCACCACTTCGCCGCCGAATATGGGCGGAATGTCATCGGCGCCGGAGATGTCGAACCACTCGAATATCGCGGGGGACCGCAAAACCTCCCGGATGGAGCCGGCCCGTCGAATTCCGATCGTGACCAATACTCGTCGCGGCTCCCAAATCGACGTATAGAGCACGACATGGTGGGCGCCTATCGACGCCAATCCGTCACGGTGCTTTTTCAGCCAATCCCACATCCGTTCGACGTCGTCGACGCGGAAGTCGCAGGCGAGAATAAGCGAGTGCAAATTGTTCTCACTCATCTCTTTTCCTGCCTGCTCGACGTGCCGCGAAGAGGTTAGCACAGTCTAACCTTACTTAGCCTAGGCAGTCCAGAGTTTGTGCCGGCTCGGCGGCCCATGGCACGCCCAACGCTCGCCGAAATGCCGAAATGCCGCGTCCCACAAGCTCAAACACTGTCTAGCGGCCCGCTTGTGCACTAGATTGGGTGGCGCACGACCGACAGCGACACTTGATCAGCCCTCAAGGTGCCAAGGAGCCACGATGCAAGGCGACCCGGACGTTCTGAAATTGCTCAACGAGCAATTGACAAGCGAACTCACGGCCATCAACCAGTATTTCCTGCATTCGAAGATGCAGGCGAATTGGGGCTTCACCGAGCTCGCCGAATACACCCGCAAAGAATCATTCGACGAAATGAATCATGCGGAAGACATCACCGACCGAATCCTCATACTCGACGGGTTGCCGAATTATCAGCGTTTGTTTTCTCTGCGAATCGGCCAGAATCTGCGTGAACAATTCGAGGCCGACCTGGCGATCGAGTACGAGGTGATGGCGCGGCTGAAGCCCGGGATCATCATGTGCCGCGAGAAGGAAGACGCCACGACCGCGAACCTGCTGGAGAAGATCCTCGCCAGCGAAGAGGAACACATCGACTATCTCGAAACCCAGCTGCAGCTGATGGACAAGCTGGGCGACGAGCTCTACGCCGCGCAGTGCGTCTCGCGGCCACCGACCAGCTTGTGACGGTCACCACCCGCGCCTGATCGCCGACCCGCGTCTTCGCCCGTGCCGTCCCGGCAACGACCGCGCTGCCGACGGTGGTGAGGTCATTCCGCTGCGGGATCGCGGCCGCTATCAGGGCGCGCTGGGTGCCGTCTTCGGCGTGACGACGGTGATCGGCCCGCTGCTGGGTGGCTACTTCACCGACCACCTCAGTTGGCGGTGGGCGTTCTGGATCAACGTGCCGGTCGGGATCGTGGTGCTCTTCGTGGCCGCGGCCGCCATCCCCGCGCTCGGCCGCCGGGACCGGCCCACGATCGACTACGCCGGCATCGTGTTCGTCGGCCTCGGCGCGGCGGGCCTCACGCTGGCCACGAGTTGGGGGGCGGCAGCACCTACGCCTTGGGCTCTCCGACGATCATCGGCCTGTTCGTCGGCTCGGTGGCCGCGCTCGCCGTCTTCCTCTGGGTGGAAAGCCGCGCGGCCGAACCGATCCTGCCGATCCGGCTGTTCGCCAGCCCGGTCTTCACGGTGTGCTGTGTGTTGTCGTTCATCGTCGGGTTCGCGATGCTGGGCGCGTTGACGTTCCTGCCGACGTACATGCAGTTCGTCGACGGGGTCTCGGCCACGGAGTCGGGGCTGCGCACGCTGCCGATGGTGCTCGGTCTGCTCCTGACCTCGATCGGCAGCGGCGCCGTCGTCGGCCGCACCGGACGCTACAAGGTCTTTCCGGTCGTGGGCACCGCGGTGATGGTGGCGGGCTTTGTCCTGCTGTCCCGGATGGACGCCGACACCTCGGTGCTCTTGCAGTCGCTCTACCTCTTCGTCCTCGGGACCGGGATCGGCATGTGCATGCAGGTGCTCATCCTGATCGTGCAGAGCACGGTCGGCTTCGACGATCTCGGCGTGGCGACCTCCGGTGTGACTTTCTTTCGGGCCATCGGAAGTTGGTTCGGCGCAGCGGTTTTCGGCTCACTGTTCGCCAACTTCGTCGACGGTCGGATCGGTGCGGCGCTCGCCGTCAGCGGTGCGCCGCCGGCGGCCGCGCAGTCGCCGCAGGTGTTGCACCAGCTGCCGCACGACGTCGCCGCCCCGATCGTCACCGCCTACGCCGACTCGCTCGGATTGGTGTTCCTGTTCGCCGCACCGGTCGCGTTCATCGGCCTGCTCGTCGCGCTGACCCTCAAAGAGGTGCCGCTGCACGAGATGGAGGCCGGCGGCGTGGATCTCGGTGAGGGGTTCGCGATGCCCGGCACCGACACTCCGGACCAGGTGCTGGAGTCCGCGATCGGCCGACTGCTGCGGCACTCGCCCGAGATCAGGCTGCGCAGCATCGCCGGCCGGCCGGGGTGTGAACTCGACGTCGCGCGGCTGTGGGCGCTGATCCAGATCTATCGGCACCGCCCGTCAGGTGGACACCGCGTCTTCGGTGTTGGTCAACGAGATCACCGAGAAGCTGGCCGCGTCGCAGGCGTTCGAGGGTAGGCCGGATCGAGCGCAGGGCGAGGCGGCGCTGGAGCGCATCGCGCATCGGATGCTGGTTCAGCGGGACTGGGACCGCGAGCAGGCGGAGATGACCGGCGCCGCGACATGATTGCCGCGGCCCCGCCCGCGTATTAGAACGTGTTCCAACTTCGCACCCGCCCGCGTACGATTCGGCCATGAGCCGAATAGGAGACTTCGCCGACGACGACGCGGCGGCCTGGGTGGTCAAGTCGCCCGACATCGGGAGCGCGATGGCCAATTTCACCAACGCGGTCTACACCAAGAATCGGCTGCCGATGCGCGTGCGCGAGTTGGCCAGGATGGTCATCGCCCTGGCCAACGAATGCGTCGTGTGCCAGAACACCCGGGATTCGCAGGGGGTGGCGGCCGGCGTCGACGAGGATCTCTACGACCATGCCGCGCAGTGGCGGACGTGGCCGGGTTACAGCACCCAGGAGCGCCTCGCCGCGGAGTTCGCCGAACGGTTCGCCAACGACCACACCGGCCTGCGCGACGACGAGGACTTCTGGGCGCGGTGCCGCGAGCACCTCGACGACGAACTGCTCACCGATCTGGCGCTGTCGTGCGCGATGTGGCTGGGCATGGGCCGGATGCTGCGCACCCTCGACATCGGCCAAAGCTGCAAGATCACGCTGTAACCGCCCGCGCGAGCACGCAGAATTAGCGCATGACATCGCGCGCCGCCAAACCGCTCGCAGCCGCCGCGATCGCCCAACTCGAGGCCGACGGGGTGATCACGCTGATCGGCACGGTCGTCAACCCCGCGGGGCTCACGCTGGCCAAGACCGTGCCGCTCCGGCGGATGAGCACGTTCGCCGATCCCGGACTGGGCGCCAGCCCGGTGTGGCATGTGTTCGCCATCGACCAGACCGGCATCGTGTTCGGCGATGCGATCGGCGTGGTCGGGGATCAGCGGATCCGCATCGACCTCGGCGCGCTTCGTATCCTCGGGGACGGATTGGCCTGGGCCCCTGGCGCTTTCTTCAACCAGGACGGTTCGCCCGATCCCTACTGCAGCCGCGGTGCGCTCAGCAGGGTGGCCGAACGGCTCACCGACGCGGGCATCGACGCGGTCGTCGGGCACGAGATGGAATTCGTGCTGGTGGGCCCGGACGGCGCGCGGCTGCCGTCGCACCTGTGGGCTCAGTACGGGCTGGCCGGCGTGCTGGAGTTCGAGGGCTTCGTTCGTGACGTCACCAATGCCGCAGCCGGATCAGGTGTTTCGATCGAGCAGTTCCACCCCGAGTACGGGCGCAACCAGTTCGAGATCTCGCTGTCCCCGGTGCCGCCGCTGGCCGCGGCCGACCAACTGGTGCTCATGCGCATCATCATCGGCCGCGTCGCCCGCAAGCACGGACTGCGGGTCAGCCTGTCGCCGGTACCGTTCGCAGAGAGTGTGGGATCGGGCTCGCATCAACACTTTTCGCTCACCCGTGACGACACCCCGCTGTTCTCGGGCGGAGACGGTGTCGGCTCGATGACGCCAGAGGGCCAGTCGGCGATCGCCGGGCTGATCGCCGGGCTGCCGGAGGCGCAGGGGGTGCTGTGCGGCTCGGTGCTGTCCGGCATGCGGCTGAAGCCGGGGCATTGGTCGGGTGCGTACGTCTGCTGGGGCACCGAGAACCGGGAAGCCGCAGTGCGTTTCCTCATCGGCGGGCCGGGCAACCCGTGCGGCGCCAACGTCGAGGTGAAGGTGATCGACCCGTCGGCCAACCCGTATCTCGCAACAGCCACCATCCTGGGGTTGGCGCTCGACGGCATCGAGCGCGAGCTGTCCCTGGGGCAGGAGACGACCGTCGGTCCGGCCACCCTGACCGACGCGCAACGAGAACAGGCCGGCATCGCGCTGCTCTCACCGGATCACCGCGAGGCGATCGAGCGGCTGGACCGATCGTCGTTGCTGCGTTCGATCCTCGGTGACGAGGTCGTCGACGCCACCGTCGCGGTGCGCCGTTACGAGCACGCCACCTACGGCGACATGGCGCCCGACGAACTGGCCGAAAGGTTCCGGCTGGCCTGGAGCGTATGAGTCGGCGGGGCCTCGGTGTCTCACACCAGGCCGGTCGCGTCGAACACCCAACTCATGTCGGCGTTCGCGAAGTCCTCCATCCAGGTCGGCGGGGCGTTGTTGGCCAGCGCGCCCATGTCCCAGTAGTCCTTCCACAGCGTGATCTTGCCGTCGACCACCTTGTGCACCGAGACGAACTTCAGGACAGCGGATTCACCTGTGGGCCAGTGCCATTCCTCGCTGTGTTCGTACATCGCGTCGGTGCCGTTGTCGACCAGCAGCCCGGTGAAGTTCTCGTAGGACGCCAGCGGCTCCAGGCCGATCTTCAGCCGCTTGACGATGTCCTCGGGTCCGCGCGCCGCCGCGGACGGGCCGACGGGCACGTCGAGGTAGATGCAGTCGTCCGAGAGGAACGTCTTCACCTGATCCCAATCGCGCGCGGACAGCGCCTTCCACATCCCCAGAACGGTATCTTCAACTGACACTGGTGAATTCGCCTTCCTGTGCGGAGATCGCGGGCGCCTTGTGCGCTGCGCGCAAGAACCGGCCGGTGCGTTGCCTGCCGACAAGCTCGGTCGGCCGACCGCCGACGAAGACCGCCCAACCGCCGACGTAGACGGCGGTCACGGTGTCGTCGTTGCGGTTGACCATCCGCGACAGTCCGCCGTACTGCTCGACGGCGTCCTCGGCGTAGGCATCCAGCGAGTCGTCGAGCCGGGCCGGGTCGACGATCACGAGATCGGCGCGGTCGCCGATGCGCAGGTGCCCCGCGTCCAGGCGATACCAGTCGGCGAGTTCACCGGTGAGCCGGTGCACGGCCTGCTCGATGCTCAGAAACGGCCGGCCGGCCCGCTCGGCGTCGCGGACATGGCGCAGGAACCGCAGGCCCATGTTGTAGAAGGCCATGTTGCGCAGGTGCGCGCCGGCATCCGAGAAGCCCATCTGGATGCCGCCGTCGCGCGCGAGCTTCTGGAGCACCTCGGGCCGATGGTTTGAGATGGTCGTGCGCCAACGCAGCGCGCGACCGTGTTCGAGCACCAGGTCGAGGAACGCGTCGACGGGGTGCAACCCGCCGCGCTCGCGCCCGACCTGCCCGAACGATTTTCCGATGATCGACACGTCGGGGCATTCGACGATCTCGGCGTCGAAGAAGTCGCGCTGCCACACCCGGATGCCGAGCTTGCTTTCGTAGTCCTTGCGGAACCGGCGGCGGTAGGCCTCGTCGCGGAACAGTTCGTTGCGCTCGACCTCGTCGCGCAGGTGCAGCGCCGCGGCGCCGGCGCCGAACTCCTCGAAGACCACCAGATCGATGCCGTCGGCGTAGACCTCGAACGGCACCGGCAGGTGCTGCCAGCGGAAGTTCCCACCGAGTCTGTTGACCAACCGGGCGGCCGGGCCCAGCGCGTGGATGCTGTACGGGTTGGACTTCACGTCGGCCGCCGACAGCAGGCTGGTCTTGAGCGGGTTGCGGAAGACGCCGAGCGACTGTGCCAGTTGGGACAGCAGGTTCAGCGGGTTCTGAATGTCGGGGCCGGACTGCAACACGCGCCCCGTTCGCCGCAGCAACGCCTTGAGCCTGCGCAGTTCGCGGGGTTTGGCATACGTGGACGGCAGCGTCCGCGACCGGCAGATGTCGCCGTCGAGTTTGTCGAAAAGCAGTTGCTGCGAGGACATTCCGACGAAGCCCGCCTTCAGCGCCTCCGAGAGCCATCGCTCCATCTGGAGCTGCTCGCTGCGGGTGGGGCGCACATCCTTGCGGGTGGCGCGGTCAAGTCCCATGATGGCGGCGCGCATGTCGGAGTGCCCGATGAATGCTGCCAGATTCGGGCCGAGGGGCCGTGACTCCAACGCCGCGATGTACTCCTCGCAGTTCGTCCATGTCTTGTGGCGATCGACCGCGTCGATGACGTGATCGCGCGGAATGGCCTCGACGCGGCCGAAGATGTCGCCGGCGTCGGTCCCGCCGACGTGGACGGTGGACAGCGAACAGGAACCGAGCAGCACCGTGGTCACGCCGTGCCGCAGCGATTCGGCGAGCGACGGGCCGTCGAGCACCTCGACGTCGTAGTGGGTGTGGATGTCGAGCATGCCGGGCAGCACCCATTTTCCGGACGCGTCGATGACCTCGGGGCAGCCGGTCGGGTCGAGCTCGTCTTCGGTGATGGTCGTGATGTGGCCGTTGCGGATGCCGATGTTGCGAACCGCGGACGGCGCGCCGGTGCCGTCGAACCAGCGGCCGTTGCGGATGATCGTGTCGTAGGTCACCCCGTCATAGAACAGGGCGCCAATTAGCCTGTCAACGAAAACTGTGAACAGATTTCCGATTCTGTCTATTTTGTCCGATGACCTGGCATTATCGGCCGACCGGAGCATACTAGCCAAGATGACGCCACTGCAGCGCTACATCGCTGAGGAAATCGCCATCGACCACGTCGACGGGCTGTTGTCCAGACGCGAGGCCCTGCGCAGGCTCGCACTGCTCGGTGTCGGCACCGCCGCGGCGACGGCCCTGATCGCCGGGTGCAGCGACAACCGCCAACCCGAGGCTCAGACCACCGCCACGTCGAGCGAGCCCGCGACGGGCGGCGGTCCGCCGGGTGCGCAGACCGCGGTGGAGACGACCCCGATCACCTGGCCCGGGCCGCGCGGTGAGCTGCAGGGGGCGTGGGCGGAGGCGTCGGACCCACGCGGCGCTGTGCTGGTCATCCACGAGAACAGGGGGCTCAACGACCACATCCGGTCGGTGGCGGGCCGCTTCGCGGGCACCGGCTACTCCGCGCTGGCGATCGATCTGCTGTCCGGACAGGGCGGAACGGGCGCTTTCGCCGATCCGGCGGAGGCCACCGCGGCGCTCAGCAAGATCCCGCCCAGGGACGCCGTCGCCGACATGCGATCCGGAATCGACGAGCTCAGCCGCCGCGTGCCCGATCGAAAGCTGGCCGCCGTCGGCTTCTGCATGGGTGGCGCGATGGTGTGGCGGCTGCTGAACGCAGGGGAACCGCGGCTGTCGGCGGCCGTCCCGTTCTACGGCCCGGCCCCGAAGAATCCGGACTTCTCCAAGTCCAAAGACGTTGCGGTGCTGGGGATCTACGCGGCGCAGGATGAGCGGGTCAACGCCACCGAGCCGGTGGCCCGCGCGGCGCTGGAGAAGGCGGGGATGCAGTTCGAACTGGTCACCGAACCCGACGCCAACCACGCGTTCTTCAACGACACCGGCAAGCGCTACAACGCCGCCGCGGCCGCCGACGCGTGGCAGCGCGTGCAGGACTGGTTCGCCCGCTACCTGGCCTAGTGCCTAATGCGCGAGTGCCTGCTCGCGAGGAACGGGTGATCTACCATCCAAGGATGATCAGGCCGCTGATGGTTGTCGCCGCGTCGCTCACCCTGCTGGGCACGACCGGCGCGGTGGCCGGCGCGCAGCAGGACGCGGGGGTGTGCGACTACCGACTGTCGGCGCCCTACGTCGTCGATGTGTCCGGAACCGCCATGGTGACCGCGACGCTGGAACCCGGGGCCTGCGACCAGGCCACCGTGTTCTCGACGGTGGCCTGCGTGCAGCTGGAGGGCGCGGCGGGGCCCGGCCAGTGCCGATCCAACAACGGGAACCTGCCCGCTCGGGTGTACTACGGCGCGTACCAACCGGGCGCGACGTATGTGTCCACCGGCCGGGGTTGCGCCACCGTCGGCAACCCGCCGCAGCCGGTCTGTCAGCCGACGGGCCCGATCACCGCGACGCTGTAGCGATATCGCCGAACACCGGCGGGTCGAACCCGCGCGGTTCGATACTCGTGTCCTCGGTAGCCGCAAAGTAAGGGGACACCATGAAGAAGGTCTTGCTGTTCTGCACCGCCCTGTGCCTGCTCGCCGCGGTCGCCGTGGGCTGCACCCAGTCGGCGACCACCGAGGACGAGGCCGCGGGCACGGCCACCGCGACGGGCACCGCGACCACGACGACCACCGCCGCCGAGGAGACGACGACCACCAGCGCGCCCGCGGCGGCCGAGGCCGCGACGATCACGATCGCCGACATGAGCTTCGGCGACACGGTCACCGTGGCGCCCGGCACCCAGATCACCGTGACGAACAACGACTCCGTCGAGCACTCGGTGACGTCTCCGACCGAGGGCGCCTTCGATGTGCACGTCGACGGCGGTCAGCAGGCCACGTTGACGGCGCCGACCGAACCCGGCGAGTACGCGTTCTACTGCGTGTATCACCCCTCGATGACGGGCACCTTGATCGTCCAGTGAACAGGCGCTGACCTCGGATTTCGGTTCCATCCGGTTTAGCCCTCCACTTCACGGGCATTCGTGTTATTAGCGGGTCCGTCAGGCACGGGCCCCGAATGAACGAAGGAGCCGAGATGGACAACGCCGTCATATGGGTCATCGTGGCAATCGCGGTGATCATCGCGCTCGCAGTGCTGGCCTACGTTGCGATGCAGTCGCGCAACCGCAAGCGGCACGTGCAGGCCGAACGCATCCGCGAAGAGGTGCACCAGGAATCCCAGCGGGTGGAAAAGCGTGAGGCGCTTGCTCAGGAGACCGAGGCCAAGGCGCGTGCCGCGCAGGCCGACGCCGAGGCGAAGGCGGCCGAGGCCGCCAGGCTGGCGGACACCGCGGCAACGCATCGCGATTCGGCCGCCGCGTCACAGCAGGATCTCGACGCCCGCCGCGAGCACGCCGATTCGATCGATCCGAAAGCGAGGACGAACGATTCGATGGATCCGAAGGCGAAGACGACCGATCGCCGTGAGCCGTAGCCGCAGCGCTCCGCCCGCCGTGCTGTTCGACATCGACGGCACGCTGGTCGACTCGAACTACCTGCACGTGCACGCGTGGAGCCGGGCGTTCGCGGAGGTGGGCATCCCCGTCGAAGCGTGGCGCATCCACCGCTCGATCTGCATGGACGGCAGCACGCTCGTCGCTGCCTTGGCCGACGATGCCGACGAGAACAGCCGGGAACGCGTCAAGGACCTGCATTCGCGCTACTACAAGGAGATGACCCCGGAGTTGCGACGCCTGCCCGGTGCCCGCGAACTGCTGGAGGTCGTCCATCAGCTGGAACTGCAGATCGTCCTGGCGACCTCGGCGCCCGAAGACGAGTTGTCGATCCTGCGCGAGGTGCTCGACAGCGATCATCTGGTGTCGTCGGTGACGTCATCGGCTGACGTGGAGACCGCCAAACCTCAACCCGACATCGTCGAGGTCGCGCTCGACCGGGCCGGGGTGCCCGCCGCGCACGCCGTGTTCGTCGGCGACGCGGTGTGGGACGTCGTGGCCGCCCAGCGCGCCGGCGTGGAGACCGTCGCGCTGCTCAGCGGAGGAACATCCCAGGCCGAGCTGGAAAACGCCGGCGCGGCACGGGTTTTCGAGAACCCGTTGGAGCTGTGCCAGCATCTGGACGACACGCCCATCGCCGCGCTCGCCAACATCATGCGCGCGCGGTAGTCAGCGAGGCGGGGTCCAGGCCACCGGCAGCCGTTTGATGCCGTGGATGAACGCCGAATGCAGCCGGTCGGGCTCCTCGATCGCGGTGATGTCCGGCAGTTGGGTGTGCAGTTCCTCGAAGGCGACCGTGATCTCGCGGCGGGCGAGGTTGGCGCCCAGGCAGAAGTGGGCGCCGCCGCCGCCGAAGCCGACGTGCGGGTTGGGGTGGCGGCGGACGTCGAAGCGCCACGGGTCGGCGAACTTCATCTCGTCGCGGTTCGCCGACCCGTACCAGAGCGTCACCTTGTCCCCGGCGGCGATCTTCACGCCGCGCACCTCGGTGTCGCAGGTGGCGGTGCGGCGCATGTACGCCACCGGCGACGCCCAGCGCACGATCTCCTCGACCGCCGTCGGCGCCACCTCGTCGTAGTCGCGCCACCACTCGTCGCGCTGCTCGGGGTAGCGGCTCAGCGCGAGCACCCCGTGGCTGATCGCGTTGCGAGTGGTCTCGTTCCCGGCGACGACCAGCAGGATGAAGAACGACGCGATCTCGCCGGAGGTCAGCCCCTCACCGTCCAATTCCGCCTGCACCAGGCTGGTGGTGAGGTCGTCACCGGGCCGGGCCCGCCGGTCGTCTGCCATCTCCTTCGCATACGCGCCGATGTCCATCGCGACCCGGGCGAACTCGTCGAAGTCGGTCGCGATGTCCGGGTCGCCGAAGCCGAGGATGACGTTGGTCCAGTGGAAGATCTGCTGGTGATCCTGTTCGGGGATGCCCATCATGTCGCAGATGATCTGCAGAGGCAGCGGGCCGGCCAAATCCGCGACCAGCTCGCCCTTGCCGTCGGGATGGGCGGCCACCATGTCCTGGACCAGCCGCCGGGCGCGGTCGCGCACAAAGTCCTCGACCATCGCCAGCACACGCGGCGTGAACGCGCTGCGCACGATGTTGCGCAGCCTGCCGTGCCGTGGGTCGTCCATCGCGATCATCGAGCCGAAATACTCGGCGAGCTCCGGGTCCTGGTCGCCGATCGTGATGCCCAGTGCCGAGCTGAAGATTTCGGGGTGGCGGCTGGCGTGGAAGACGTCGTCGTAGCGGGTCAGCGCCCAATGACCGGCGACTTCCTCCTCGGCGTTCTCGATGTAGGCCGAGTGGAAGGACACCGGCGCCTCGCGGCGCAGCGTGGCGAACGCGCCGTCGCGGATGTCGTCGTCGAGCCCCCAGAACTCCCATGACCCCAGGTCGATGTCCGCCAGCGGTACGTCGGGCGGCGCGGCGCCGTTGACCCGGGTCACGATTCCCACCTTCGCCAGCCTACCCACGTCATTCCGCCGAGCAGACGTGAAAACCCCTAAAAGTGGGCCATTTCGGGGGTTTTCACGTCTGCTCGCGCTAGAAAGGGGAGGTGCGAAATCCACATGCCGGGCAGCCGTTCACGACGACGGACGAGGAGATCGCCGAGGCGCTGCTCGACGTCAGCATCCCCACGCTGCTGCTGTCGTGCGTGCACATGGCGGGCGACCCGAGCATCATCCGGGGCGAGCTCAAGCCCGCGGGCCTGTTCCTCAACGAGGTGCAGGGCTACATGTCCGAGGAGGACAAGGCCGCCGCGCGCAAACTCGCGCTGGAGATCATCGCCGACTACCGCGACCGTGGCTGCCCGGAGCCGGAGCCGATCGGGGCCGACCTGCTACACGAGATGATGCAGTGGCTGGTGTGTGAGCCGGTGCCCGACGAGTATGTGCCGATGCTTCTCGAGGAGATGGAGCTCGACGGCAGAGACAGCCGGGCCGCCCGCGCCGCCGTCGAGGGCGACGCCGCCGACTTCCCGGTCGTGGTCATCGGCTGCGGCGAATCGGGCCTGCTGGCGGGGATCCGACTCAAACAGGCGGGCATCCCGTTCACCATCGTCGAGAAGAACGCGGGCGTCGGCGGCACGTGGTACCAGAACACGTACCCGGGCGCGCGCGTCGACGTGCCCAACCACTTCTACTGCTACAGCTTCGAGCCCACCGATCAGTGGACCCACTTCTTCGCCGAACAGCCGGAGCTGCAGGCGTATTTCGAACGCGTGATGGACAAGCACGACATCGGCCGCCACGTCCTGTGGGAGACCGAGGTCACCGAGGCAGCCTGGGACGACGACACCGCCACGTGGACGGTTCGTGTCCGCGACCGCAACGGAACGCCAACCGAACTGTCGGCGCGTGCGGTGATCAGCGCGGTCGGGCAGCTCGACCGGCCGCACATACCGACGATCGACGGACAGCACGAGTTCACCGGCCCGACATTCCATTCCAGCGCGTGGGACCACACCGTCGACCTTCACAGCAAGCGGGTCGCGATGATCGGCGCGGGGGCCAGCGGCTTTCAGATCGCGCCGACGATCGCACCGGATGTCGGGCACCTCACCATATTTCAACGCACGGCGCAGTGGATGTTCCCGAACATGGGCTACCACGACGAAGTCGGCCCCGGCGTGCAATGGGCGCTCCGACACCTACCCTTCTACGGCCGCTGGTATCGCTTCCTGCTGTTCTGGCCGTGGTGCGACAAGGGGTTCGACGTGGCGCGCGTCGACCCGAGTTACCCGGACCAGCAGAGGGCGGTCAACGAGGTCAGCGAGGGCGCCCGCATCATGTTCACCGAGTGGATCAAAAGCCAGGTCGGCGACGATCCCGAGCTGTTGGCCAAGGTGGTGCCGGACTACCCACCGACCGGGAAGCGCACCCTGCAGGACAACGGCAGCTGGCTCAAAACCTTGACGCGCGAGAACGTCGACCTCGTCCGGACCGGGATAGACCATATCGAGTCCGACGCCGTCGTCACCGAGGACGGTACTCGGTATCCGGCCGACGTCCTCATCTACGCCACCGGATTCGCGCACACCAAGCTGTTGTGGCCCATGACCATTCGGGGCCGTGGCGGTGAAATCCTCAGCGAGCGTTGGGGGGAGCGGCCGGCGGCCTACCTGGGTATCACCATTCCCGGCTACCCGAACTTCTTCTGCATGAACGGCCCCGGCACCTGGTTGGCGAGCGGCGGCAGCCTCATCTTCCACTCGGAATGCCAGATGCGCTACATCACACAGTGTCTGGAGTTACTGATCGCCGACGGTCACAGGACGATGGAGCCCACCGTCGAAAAGACGACCGACTGGCACCAACGCAGTCAGGCCGAGATGCGCACGTTGGTCTGGTCGCAACCCACGATCAAGCACTCCTATTTCAAGAACAGTTTCGGCGAGGTGCACACGCTGTCGCCGTGGCGCCTTGTCGACTACTGGAACTGGACCCGCGAACCGGATCCGACCGACTTCGTGATCCGTTAGGCCAGTTCCCAGTTCATGTTCTCGGCGAACGCGCGGGCGTCGTCGCTGAGGGTTCCGAGTTCATGGCAACGCTTGATGTACCCCTGCACCATGACGAGGAAGTTCATCGGGTTGTAGGCGTCTTCCTCGTAGCTCCACTTGCCGTCCCCGGCGTACTTGAGCACGGTGATGACCGGCGTCTCGTGGATACTGCCGTCGCCGGGGTCCTTCATGCGGTTCATCACCTTGCTGATGACCCAACCTTTGTCGGTGTCGATCGAGGACCACTCGACCGGGTAGTGCGGCATCTCGCTGCCCGGAAACATGTTCATCGTGGAGACGATCCACTCCCGGATCGGTTCGCGCCCAGTCATGTTGCCCATGGCATGTTCGACGTAGGTGGCGTCTTCGGTGAACTGGTCGGCGTAGGCCGACCAGTTCCAGGTGTCGCCGATCTCCGTCACCGCCTGCTCGTATTGGTGGAACGCGTCTTCGATCTCCTCGCGTGACCACTGACCCATTCGCAAGACTCCTTCGGCACGCGGCGGCAGATTCGAACTGGTTCTACCAAACCGGGCCCGGCGGCGAAGCGGTTTCAGCCGACCGTCAAGCTGCGCATCTGCGGCCAGATCTGCTCCCACGGCTGACGTTGCCCGGTCAGCAGGTAGGCCTGCATATCGTCGGCGATCTCGGCGATCGGCTCGCTCTCCGTGAAATACGAAGCGATCTCCTCCTCGTCGCTGCCGACGTAGAGCGCGGTGTCGTACTCGGCGGGCGGGGGAGGAAAGAATCCGTAACTGCGGTTGGTGCTGTAAGCCTGCGGCAGTTCGAATCGGGTTGAGTAGCCGTCGATGTAGGCGGCGACGATATAGGACTGGCCGATCACCACGGTGCGGGCGCGCTGCTCCTCGGGCAACGCGTGATAGGCGCCCGCGGTATCGCGGGCGATCTGCTCACCGGCGTCGGCACGAATGATCGTGACGGACAACACCAGCACCGCGGCCGCGAGCGCCGCGCTGGACACGCCGGCCGACCACACCAGCCACCGGCGCGCGCAGCGACCCGCCTGCCGGCGTCGCTGCAGGCCTAACGCCCCGAAGGCCGCCAGCGGCGCGTACAAGCCTGCCACGTAGTAGGGGCGGCCCGGCGAGGCGACGAACACCGCGAACAACACCAGGAACGCGACGCCGAGAAAGCGGTAGTCGCGCAGCTGCGGCTCGCGCCACAGCCGGCAGAGGCCGTAACCCATCAGCGCGGTTCCGATGACCCCTGCGAAGAGCAGCATCTGCAGCGCGACGCCGATCCGCCCGCCGTACAGTGCGTCGGCCTCGCCGATCACCACCGACGACATGCTCAGCTGCGGCCACCCGTTGGCGTGCTGCCACAGCAGCGTCGGCGCCGCGAGCAGCGCGGCAACGGCGGCGCCTGCCCACAGCGACGGCCGGCGCAACAACTCGCGTGGGCCGACCGCGGCGACCGCCACGAGCAGCACCGCGCACAACAGCAACACCTGGAACTTCGTCAGCGCGGCGATCCCGGCGACGACGCCGAACACCAGCAGCAGGCGATCGTCGCGCACCCGTAGCCACCGGATGAGCAGCCACACCATCATCAGCCACTGCACCGGTTCGAGCATGTAGGGCGTCAGCCAGTGTCCGCCCAGGGCGACCCACACGCCGGTCGCCTGCGCGAACGCGGTTAGTAGCTGTGCGCGACGGTCACCTCCGAGTTCGCGCGCGATCAGCGCCGCGACCACCACGGCGCCCGCGGTTGCGAGCACCACCGGCACTCGCAGCACCGGCAGCGAGCCGGGAGCGATCGCGTCCATGACCGCCGCAAGCGCGGGCGTGAGCGGCGGCTGGTCGGCCGACCCCCAGTCGAGGTGATGACGGCCGATGGCCAGCATGTACACCTCGTCGAACCAGTAACCCTGCGCTAATGACCCTGCAACACAGTGCAATACGGCGACCAGGCCCGCGATCGGCAAAACCGCCGTCGTGGCGAAGGGGCTGATGGTGTGTTGATCGTCGGCGGTGTCCAATCGCGTCGCGGTCATATGGCTCCAAGCTAGTGTCTGAAGAATGGCACTCGGGATGGACCTCAAGGTGGCCGAGCAGATGGCCCCGTTGCTGGCGGCGCTCGGCGAGGTCGAGCCGCCCCCTGTCGGTGATGTCGCAGCACGTCGTGTCAACGGGCACCGGATGTTCGACGCGGTCACGGCCGCCACGACGCCGGCACCGGGGGTGGCGATCCAGCGGCACGCAATGCCCGTCGCCGACGGCACAACGGTAGACCTGCTCTGGTATCACCTGTCCGACGCGTCAGGCGGTCCTGGTAGCGCAGCGTTGTACGTACACGGTGGCGGAATGATTTTCGGGCTGGAGCACATCGGCGCCCTCTACGACTTCGCCGTGCGCGACTATGTCGCGGCCTCCGGGGTGCCGATGCTCGTCGTCGACTATCGCGTCGCACCCGAACACCCGCACCCCACACCGGTGGAAGACTGTTATGCCGCGCTGGAATGGCTGGTCGCCACCGCCCCCACGCTGGGGGTGGACCCGGCCCGCATCGCGGTGATGGGCGACAGCGCGGGCGGCGGCCTGGCGGCGGGGGTGTGCCTGATGGCACGCGACCGCGGCGGCCCGGCCGTCGCGCAGCAACTGTTGATCTACCCGATGCTCGACGACCGCACGGCCACCCCGGATCCGCAACTGTTGCCGTTCCTGACCTGGACCTACGACGACAACGTCACCGGATGGGGCGCGTTGCTCGGCGCGAGCACCGGGACCGACGCGGTGTCACCGTACGCCGCACCCGCCCGCGCCGAGGACCTCTCCGGCCTGCCCGACACCTATCTGGACGTCGGCGATCTCGACATCTTCCGCAAAGAAGACGTCGCCTACGCGACCCGGCTCGCCGATGCGGGGGTGCCGACCGAGCTCCACGTGCACCCCGGGTGCCCGCATGCGTTCGAGGCGCTGGCCGCCGACGCGCCGGTGTCGCGCCGGGCCCTCGCCGATCGGATCCGGCGCCTGTGCAGCCTCTAGATCGAGACTCGTTGCCGCAGAGCTATTTTCAGGCGCCCTCGGGCGCCTCGACCACGGCCTTGATGCGTTCCAGCGTCTTGCGCATGTCGCGGATGTTGCGCCGTCGCCGCAGCTGACCACCGAACACCGAGAACAGCTTCATCGGTAGCGAGTCGCTCAGCCGAAACGACTCGGTGACGTCGGTGCCGCCGTCGGTCGGGGTGAGCCGGTAGTGCCAGTTGTTGACGGGTTTGTCGCCGAGCAATACCGCGAAGCCGAACTCGCGGCCAGGTTCGCAGGCAGTGACCTCACACGTCGTCCAGTACACCGGCCCGATCTCGTTGCGTTTGACGTGCCCGCGGAACCGCGCCCCCAGCGCCGGAGCGGTGGCGCCGCCGAGCCATTCGGCCTCCATCACCTCGGGAGAGAACTTGCCGGTATTGCGCACGTCCGCGATCACGTTCCAGATGCGCTCCGCCGGAGCCGCCATCGACACCGTCACCGAACCGTCCATGTCAGGGTCCCTTCGTCGCCGCTACCCACCTTGGCGTGTCGGTCGGGCAGGCACAAGGGCGGACCACCAGCTGCGGCTGCCGGCTAGCGCAGCTGCGCGATGTCGCCGTGCAGATCCGGCCACGGGGGACGACGCACCATGGCCACCCCGGCGAACACCGCGGACGTCAGGCCCACCAGGATGCCCAGCATGGCGATGCGGCTGGTGTCGACCGCTGGTTTCCAGCTCGCGTGCCCGTCCTTGATCACGAAGACACCGACCGGCTTGGCCCATGGGATCACCGTGGTCCCGTCGGCGGTCTCGAACGGCTGTCCGCAGGTGTGTGCGGCATCGGGGTCGGCCTCGAGCCGGCGCAGCATCTCACCGGCGTCTTGTAGGTTCATGTCCTCATCTTTACGTGCCGAGACGCGTCCGGCCACCGCCCATGTTCGATTACCGTCTGTGCACGTCACAGGGGTTCGCTAGGATTATCGACGCCGTTGGCAATTCGTTCGCCATCGTTGTCGAACAATCGTGTCTGCATGGCATTCGGCATACCCCCGGTACTGTGCGTAGACTGCGCAGACGACGGGGGAGGCGCTCGTCCAGACGCGAAGCCTCACACATCACACACAGTCGATGTCCAAAAGGGTTGGATTTTTGCCAGAGACCACGAACGACGCGGGGGGGCTGAAGCCCCACTTCGAGGATGTGCAGTCGCACTACGACCTCTCCGATGAGTTCTTCCGGCTCTTCCTCGATCCGACGCAGACCTATAGTTGCGCGTACTTCGAACGCGACGACATGACGCTGGAAGACGCGCAGATCGCCAAGATCGACCTCTCGCTGGGCAAGCTGGGCCTGGAACCGGGTATGACGTTGCTCGACGTCGGCTGCGGTTGGGGCGCGACGTTGAACCGGGCGCTGGAGCGCTACGACGTGAACGTCATCGGCCTCACGTTGAGCGAGAACCAGAAGGCCCACGTCGAGAAGTTGTTCGCCCGATCACCCAGCCCCCGCAGCAAGCGGGTGCTGCTGCGCGGCTGGGAGCAGTTCGACGAGCCGGTGGACCGCATCGTGTCGATCGGCGCGTTCGAGCACTTCGGTCGCGATCGATATGACGACTTCTTCAAGATGGCCTATTCGGTGCTGCCCGACGACGGCGTGATGTTGTTGCACACCATCATCAAGCCGACCGACGAGGAGTTCGCCGAGAGCGGGCTGCCGTTGACGATGAAGCTGCTGCGCTTCTCGAAGTTCATCATGGACGAGATCTTCCCCGGCGGTGATCTACCGAAGCCGAACGTCGTCGAGGAGCACGCCGCCAAGGCCGGCTTCGAGCTCAAGCGCGCTCACCGGCTGCGGCTGCACTACGCCCGCACGCTGGATATCTGGGCGGAGGCGTTGCAGGCCCGTAAGGACGAGGCCATCGCCATCCAGTCCGAAGAGGTTTATGACCGGTACATGAAGTACCTGACCGGTTGCGCGGATCTGTTCCGCGAGGGCTACACCGACATCTGTCAGTTCACCCTGGCCAAGAACTAGGTCATCCGCGCCGGAACCGGCGCCACAGCCTCAGCGGAAGCAGCCCGATCAGCGGTGCGCGTTTGCCCAACTCGTCGGCGTCACGCTTGTTGAACGCCGCGGCATAGCGGCTGGCCTCCTCGGCGGTGCGGTACTGCTTGGCACCCGCCGCCTGACCGCATCGCTCACACGACCACCGCATGGTCGCACCGTCGACCGCGAACGTCGGCTGATGACCGAACACCCGGCACGCCAAGGTCATCGCGACGCCTGTTCGCGTTCGGGAAGCACCAGGACGCCACGGCGGTGCCGGGCGATCCGGTTCTCCGCCATCGCTTCCCGCAGCGCCTTACGAAACTCGCCGGGACCCCAGTACCGCGCGCCCACCACCCTGTGCAGCTCACGCAGCGTGATCGGCTCATGTTCGCTGACCGCGCGGGCGATCGACTCGATCTCGTGATCCAGCGCGGTCTCCGGCGCACCCGGGCTGGGCGGCTCGCGCCAGGCAGCGGCCCATCCCGGGGCCGGGCCGGGACGGTACCGTCGAGCCCGAGACAGGCTGGCGCGCTGGCGTTCCGCGCGTGCTGCGATGCGGGCCTCGCGTGCCTGCCGGTCGGGGTCGGCGGCCGGCTGCTCGTCTGTCGTCGTCAACGGCTCCGCCACCGACTCGAGGTCCTTGCCCTCCGCCTTGACGCCCAGCACCAGTTCGACGACGCCCGCGACCGCCATCACTCCGGCGCCGATCAGGAATCCCGTCGCCACCAGGCCGCGTTCGCCGGAATCGATCAACTGCCCGAACAGCAGCGGTCCGGTGACGCCACCGATCGCCGTGCCCACCGCGTAGAAGAACGCGATCGCCATCGCTCGGGTTTCCATCGGAAAGATCTCGCTGACAGTCAGATACGCCGCGCTGGCACCCGAGGACGCCAGGAAGAAGCAGGCCGCCAGCACCGCGATGAACACCCAGGCTCCGCCGGCTTCGGCCACGAACAGCCAGGCGAGCAGCGCCGCGATGGCCGCCGACCCGATGTAGGCGAACGAGATCATGGGCTTTCGCCCGATGGTGTCGAACAGGCGCCCGAGCACCAGCGGTCCGGCGAAGTTGCTCAGCGCCCAGACGATGAAGAACACCGGAACGATGCCGGAGGCGACGCCGAAGAAGGTACTCAAAATGGTGCCGAGATTGAACGTGAACGCGTTATAGATGAACGCTTGCCCGATGAACAGGGCAAGACAGAGGAACGCCCGCTTCGGGTAGTGCGTGAAGGCGACCTTGGCGATCTCCCGGAACGAGATCGTCTTGCGCTGTTTTACGGTGATGGAACCCTCGGCTTCCTCGAGCGGTGGGCTTGTCCCGCGCTCCACCTCGCGCTCGATCTCATCCACGATCCGTTCGGCTTCCTCCTCGTGACCGTGGATGAAAAGCCAACGGGGACTCTCGGGAACCTTGTGGCGCACGACCAGCACCACCAGCCCGAAAACGGCGCCGATTCCGAACGCGATCCGCCAGCCGATGTCGGCGGGAAAGATCGACGTGTCCAGCAGCAGCAGCGCGCCCGCCGCGCCTCCGGCGGCACCGAGCCAGTAGGAGCCGTTGATGAGCAGGTCGACGCGGCCTCTGACGCGGGCCGGGATCAGTTCGTCGATCGCGGAGTTGATGGCGGCGTATTCGCCGCCGATACCGGCGCCGGTGAAGAATCTGGCGAGATAGAAGTACCACGGCGCGAACGCGAAAGCCGTTGCCACGGTGGCGGTCAGATATACCAGGAGGGTGAGGATGAACAGCTTCTTGCGGCCGAACCGGTCGGTCAGCTGACCGAAGAACAACGCCCCGAGACAGGCCCCGGTGATGTAAATCGCTGCAGCGATCCCGATTTCACCGGCGGTGAGCTCGATTCCGCTGCCTTCCTCGGTCAGCCGGGATGCGACATTGCCGACCATGGTGACTTCGAGGCCGTCGAGGATCCACACCCCGCCGAGCCCGAGCACCACGCGCCAGTGAAAGCGCGACCACGGCAACCGATCCAACCGCGACGGTACCTGTGTCGTGATCGTGCTCAACTCCGCCTGGGCACCCATCGCGCCCTCCCTCACCCTCCGTGCTGGCGGGGGAGTACCCAGGGCGGCCGCGGTTCATCCAGGTCAGCTCTGCGGCTTGGTTGCGTGCACCCCGACGATGGCGTCGATCACGGGTTTCGGGGCGTCCAACGACACGAACGTCCTCGCATCAGGCACTTCGACAAAGGTCGAGTGGGGGAACTGGGCGGCGGCCAGTCGCCTGCCCAGCGCGGGCGTGAACGAGCGGTCCCGCAGTCCCCACACCACGGCGACGGGCTTGGTGAACCGCGGCAGCCGGGCGGCGAGGTCGACGAGATCGGTCTTGGCGACGGCGCGCAACAGCGCCGCCAGGTCACGGCGGATGCGCGCGTCGGTGCGGGCCGGTTCGACCCAGGACGCCGTCAGCTGGGCATCCTGGCGCATCAGCATGCCGTAGCCGAGCGGGGAGTTGCGCAGCGCTCGGAACCGCAGTGGTTCGAACAGCAGCTTGATCGACATCGGTCCGCGCAGCACGGCGAAGACCAGATTGAACGGGAACGGCGGGAACTGGTCGAAGGCGTCGCAGTTGGTCAGCACCAGCCGGCCGATGTGTTCGGGATACGCGTCGATGACGAACTGGCACAGGGCGCCTCCGGTGTCGTTGCCGACCAGCGTCACATCGGAGAGGTCGAACGTGACGATGAAGTTTCGGATCATCGCCGCGACACCCTCGGGGGTCAACTGCGGCGAAGATTTGACCGGAATGGTGTGTGAGCCCAGCGGCCAGTCCGGCAGATAGCAGCGGTATCCGAGGGCGGCCAGGCCGTCTGCGACCCGGTCCCACAGTCGGCTGTCGGCCAGGATGCCGTGCACGAACACCACGGGCGGATGCGGGGAGTCCTCCGGGCCCAGCACGCGGTAATTGATTGTGGCCTGTTCCAGCGCTACCTGCGGCATCTTCGATATCCTTCCGATCAGTACTTACAAACACCTAGTACGAAAGTTACGTGCAGCCTGTATGAAAGTCAATGATGCGGCGGAGCCCGCGCGCAAGGTGCGCCGTACCCAGGCCGAGCGGACGGCGGCGACCCGCGCGCAGCTGATCGGTGCCGCGCGAAAACTGTTCGCCGACAAAGGCTTCTCCGAGGTCTCCACGCAGGCCATCGTCGAGGCGGCCGGCGTGACCCGCGGCGCTCTCTACCACCAGTTCGGCGACAAGACCGAGCTGTTCGCCGCGGTGTATGAGGACGTGGAGCAAGAGCTGGTCGCCGACATCGGAACCCAGATCGGCGCCGCGGGCCCACTCGACCCGCTGTCGGCGATGCGCGTCGGCACCCGGCTGTTCCTGGACGGTTGCTCGGCGCCGGATGTGCAGCAGATAGTGCTGATCGATGCGCCTGCGGTACTCGGCTGGGAGCGGTGGCGCGCGGTCGGGATGAAGTACGGGCTCGGCGTGATCGAGGCGATGCTCGCCGCCGCGATCGAACAGGGCGTGATCCCGGAGCAGCCGCTGCGCTCGACGGCCCACGTGCTGCTCGGCGCGCTCGACGAGGCCGCGCTTTACGTGTCGCGCGCGGCCGACCCCGAGCAGGCACGCGCCGAGATGGAGGCGGTGTGTGACCGGTTGATCAGCGGAATCGCCGGGGAGGGCCATGCCGAACCGGGGTGACTGGATCCGGTCCAAGCAGTCCATGGCGTTGCTGTGGGCGGCCATGGTGATGTGCCTGCTGTTGGGAGTCGCTTTCGTGGTGGTCAACGAGCCGGTCGTGCAGGCGCCGAGCCTGTCCGCCGAACCGCTGACCGACGAGCAGGCCGCCGCACAGGTGGTCGACGCGGCACGGCAGGTGGTGGCCGTCGCGCCTCTGCGTGAACCGGCGGGCGGCTACGCGTATGTGTCGTGCAAGAACGCGTATGAACCGCCATACCAAGCGGTTCTCTACCTCAATTTCGTTATGCCGCAAAATAACTGGCGGCATCTGGACGACATCGCGACTGCCATGGCCGCGCACGGCTGGACGCCCGCGCCGACGGCGGCCGAACACTTCGGCCACAAGCTGACCAAGGACGGTGTCACGGCGGTGATGCAGCGCGAGAGCGCCGGCGCCGACGTCGCCTCGATGCGGCTGTATGGCGAGTGCCGCAACACCGCCGATCACCGCAACGACAACCCGGCGTGGATCGAGGTCGCGTTCGAGGCAGCCCTGAGCTAGCAGGACACCGGATGCGATTCGCAGTAAGGGGTGGTGCCGGGGAAGCGGTGGCGGTGATCGGCGACCCACCGATACACCGCCTCCTGCAGCCCGCGGACGCCGGGAAGTCGGTAGAGCCGCAGGGGTAGCCGAGTGCCGAGCGCCGACGACAGCGCGGCGTTCACCGCCTCGGCGCCCGCGTAGACCGCGCCGGACGAGTCGAGCCAGCGCACCGACTCGAGCAGGCGCGACTCCGGGATGCCGAGCCGCTGGGCAGCACCGCCGACCTGCAGCGGTTCGGTGGTCAGCTCGCCGGTGCGGTCCAACCGCAGCAAGAAGCCGCGCGCCCTGGTGCACATCCCGCATCGGCCGTCGAAGAACAGCACTCCGCTCATGGCGTTCAGTGTCCTCCCGGTGACAGCTCGGCGACAGCGTCGGCGGCCGAGATCACAGAGTCGATCCGCAGCACGGTCTCACCGGCGTAGAGCGCGGTGCGCTCCACCGCGGAGTCCGGCATGTCCAGCGTCGGAGCGATGGGGGAGAACAGCGGGAGTTTCGGGTTCTGCAGGTTGTACACGGACGCCGCGGCGCGATCGGGGAGTCGGGCCAGTGGGCTGCTGAGCGCGTTCACCAGCCGCGGCGCCAACCGCGCGCCGCCGTCGTCGTCGCACCAGCGGCGGGTGGCGGCGTTGGCGACGACGCGGTGCGGCGCGGGCCAGCCGAGTCCGAACAGCGTGGTACGAAATGTCCTGTCGGCAGCGAGGATTCGCTGCTGATATGCGTGATGGGCGCGTGATTCCCGGGTCAACAGGAAGCGCGTGCCCGCCACCACGCCGTGCGCTCCGGCGGCCAGCGCCGCGCGGGTGTCCGCAGCCGTCGCGATGCCGCCGGCGAGCAGCACGGGTCGGCCCTCGGCGACGCGCAATGCCACCGGCAGAAGAGTCAGCGCGTCGGTGTCGCCGGTGAGGTGGCCGCCGGCCTCACCGCCCTGAGCGATCAACCCGTCGGCGCCCCAGGCGATGGCCCTGCGGGCCTGCTCTTCGGTACCGACCATGACGAACACGAACACCCCGCCCTCGTGGAGGCGCGCGATCATCGCCCGGTCGATCTGGAACGCCATCACCGCGACATCGACGTGTGACCGCATGCACGCTTCGACGTGACCGCGCCGCACGAACGGCATCAGCAGGTTCACCGCGACCGCACGGTCCGGCGCCGCGTCGCGCACGCGCTCGACGGCCGCTGCGAGCCGGTCGGGTGCGGTCAGGCCGAGGGTGCCCAGCGCACCGGCCGCGGCGACGGCGGCGGCCAGTTCGGGGCCGGCCAGCCCGCCGCCCATGCCCGCCTGGGCGACCGGAACGTCCAGGCGCAGCCGGTCAAGCAGATCCATGACCCGTCACGGCATCACCATATCGGCCCGCTGCGTGCGTCAGACTGAACGCGTGCGGCTGGTGACGATCGACGATGTCGAGGAGGCGGCCGCGCGGGTCCGTGCCTTCATCGTGCGCACGCCGCTGCTGCGGGCAGCGTGGGCCGGCGACGACGACCGGCCGCTGTGGATCAAGCCCGAGAGCCTGCAGGCGATCGGCGCGTTCAAGGTGCGCGGCGCGTTCAACGCGATCGGTCGCCTCGACGAATCCGTCCGCACCCGGGGAGTGGTGGCGTACTCCAGCGGAAACCACGCGCAGGCGGTGGCGCACGCCGCCGCGGTGTTCGGAATTCCCGCGCACATCGTCATGCCGCGCGAGACCCCTGAGGTCAAAGTGGCCGCCACCCGCGGCCACGGCGCCGAGGTGGTGCTGTGCGACGCGGGACAGCGCGAGCGCGTCGCGGCCGAGGTGGTGGAGGAAACCGGCGGCGTGCTGATACCGCCGTTCGACCATCCCGACGTCATCGCCGGGCAGGGCACCATCGGCCTGGAGATCGCCGAGGACCTGCCCACTGTCGAAAACGTCCTGGTGCCGGTCAGCGGCGGCGGCCTGGCGTCCGGGATCGGGACGGCGATCAGGGCGCTCTGCCCGGACGCCCGCGTGATCGGGGTGGAGCCGGAGTTGGCCTCCGACACCGCGCAGGGTCTGCGGGTCGGTCACCGCGTCGACTGGTCGATCGAGGACCGCAACCGCACCATCGCCGACGGTCTTCGCTCACAACCGTCGGAGTTGACGTTCGCGCACCTGCAAGCGGTGCTGGACGGTGTCGTCACGGTAACCGAGAACGAAATCCGCGCAGCGGTGCGCGAACTCGCCATCCGCGCGCATCTGGTCAGCGAGCCCAGCGGCGCGGTGGCCTTCGCCGCCTACCGCCAGGGCTCGACCCCCGTCGGCCGCACCGTGATGGTCTTGTCCGGCGGCAACATCGATCCCGCGCTGCTGCAAGAGATTCTCGCTTAGCGGCCACAGCGGGAGGGCAAATACTCCGCACGGGGGCACTCAGGAGTTTCATGTGGCGCAGCACATTTGGACTCCGGTGCGGTTCGGTAGCCCGTGACACCCGCGGATCCACTGACATTCCGTGCTGTTACCGTCAGCCGGACAGATGCACGTCCGAAGGGTGGAAGTGGACGCCGTACTCGGGTTGTCCGTGACGCCGTCCGCAGTCGGTGTGATCCTCGTCGAGGGACCCGACGACGACGGCAACTCTGCCGACCAGGCTGCCTTCGAGATCTTCGGGGCCCGGCGGTCGACGCCGTTACAGCGGTCCGAGGAGACGGCGGCGGCGGTGCTGCGGACCGAGGAACTGGCCGCCGACCGTGGCCGGCGGCTGGCCTGCATCGGGGTGACGTGGAGTGAGGAGTCCCACAGCGAGGCGGCGCTGCTCCTGAAGACGTTGGGCAACTGCGGTTTCGACAATGTGCTGCCCGTCAGCTTTCTGGAGGCCTCCGAGGCGTTGGCGTGGGGCGTCGCGGACGTTCTGGGGTACGACGTCACCGCGGTGTGCGTGATCGAGTCGTCGACGGCGATCGCGCTGTTCGTCCACCAGAGCGAGGGCGCGGTACAGACCGCCGTCCACCACGGTATCGACAGCGAGGAAGCGCTGATCCGCTGGCTTCACGCCGTGTTCTGCCGGGTCGATTGGCCGCCGCAGGCGTTGGTGGTGGTCAGCGCGGGCGGTGCCGCCGACGAGCTGCTGCCGCGGCTGGAAGGCGTGCTGTCGGTGCCCGTGTACGCCCCTGCCGGCTCGGAGCTGGCGCTGGCCCGCGGCGCGGCGCTGGCCTGGACGCACAACGCCGACTTCGGGCTCGACGACCACGTCGAACCCGCCGACCACCGCGCGCCGCGGCGCCGTCGGCGGATCGGCCACACCGGTGCGCTGGCCATGTTGGCCGCCGGCGCGGTGACGTTTGTGGTGTCGCTGTCCGCGGCGGTCAGTATGCGGCTGGCGCCGACGGACTCGACGCCGGCCGAGTCGCGAAGCGCGACCGGCTCCGTCCCCGAAGCGGCCGTTGCGGTCAGCCCGATCCCGCCCGCTCCGCCTCCGTCGGCCACACCGACAGCCGGGCGCTGGGCGGCGCCCGTACCCGAGCAGACCCCGCCACCGGCGCAGGACCCACTTGCGGTGCTGGTCGAGACCCCCGAACCCCCGCAAGCGCCGGTGTTCGACGGGCCTGCTCCCGCAGCGTTTCCCGAGGCCGCCCCGCCGATGGCTGCCCCCGAAGCTGCGCCGCCGCCTCCCGGCCTGGCCCCCGCCGAACCGGCACCGGTGCCCGAGGAGCGGCCCGGGCTTCTGCGCCGGATCAAGGACCGGCTCGCCGCCATCGGCGACGACGCCGTCCCGCCGCCGCCACCTGCACCGGTTATGCCACCACCGCCGCCCGAAGCTCTCCCGCCCGCACCGCCACCGCCCGCGTGATCTCGCGGCGTTCAGGTTTGCCCTGAAACGATCCTGGCAACGCGACCGATTAGCGGGTACACCGTGCATGTCGAGTAAACCGACATGTGCGGTCGATCCAGCTGCGGTTGCCGGAGTGATCGCACGTGACAACTTAGGATGGCAGTGTGCTGAACGCCGAAAAGCCAGGATTGCCGGCGCTACGCCGGGCGCTGCGACGGATCGCGGTCACAGTAGGCATGGTCGCGCTCACCGCGCCCGGGTCGGTAGCCGTCTCTTCTGCCGGTAGCACCGTGCCCACCGACGTCGTCAGCATCCAGCCCGCGGGCCAGACGGTGGGCGTGGCGCATCCGGTGACGGTGACGTTCGCGGGTGCCGTCGCTGATCGCGCGGCCGCCGAGCGCACCATCGACATCGCCAGCCCGGAGCCGGCCGTCGGGGAGTTCACGTGGCTGAGCGATCGGGTGGTGGAATTCACACCCACCACCTACTGGCCCGCCCACTCGACCATTGCGGTCACGGCGGGCGGGGCGAAGATCAACTTCCAGACGGGCGCGAAGGTGGTGAGCGTCGCCGACATCAGCGCCCACACCTTCACCGTCAGCATCGATGGCGAGGTGGCGCGCGAGATGCCCGCGTCGATGGGTAAACCCAGGTATCCGACGCCGACCGGCAACTTCACCGCCCTTGAGAAGCAGCGCCGGGTCACGTTCGATTCGCGCACCATCGGCATCCCGCTGAGCGATCCCGAGGGATATCTGATCAACGGTGAGTACGGTGTGCGGGTCACGTGGGGCGGTGTTTACGTGCACTCCGCGCCTTGGTCGGTGGGCTCGCAGGGCTACGCCAACGTCAGCCACGGCTGCATCAACCTCAGCCCCGACAACGCGGCGTGGTACTTCGATACGGTCCGCATCGGCGACCCGATCATCGTCCAGGCGTAGAAACCTCACCCAGCCGCGGCCGAAACCGCCTCGGCATGAAGGTTCTTGGCCGTCGGTGAGTTCTCGACCTTCGCCGGGTCGGGATACGTCCCGAGCACCCGGTCGGCGGTGCCGGAACTGGTCACGGTGAACCAGTAGTGCTCGTTCTTGAAATGATGCTGCCGGTGGTTGCGCCAAACAGCGCGGTACAGACGGGTTTTCGGCTTGTAGTCGGTGTGGATCAAGTAGTGGGTCCACTCGTAGGCCAGGCCGAACGTCGCGATGCTCACCAGGAACGTCAGGCCCATACCGAGTCGCGGAAATGCCAACAGTGCAACGCCTACCGCGAGTGGAAGTACCCACAGCAGCGCCTTCCACGGAATGAAGATCAACGCAATCTTGCGCGGATCCCTATGGTGGGCCCGGTGCTCACGGGCGAGCAGCGGATCAAGAGTCAACGGGCCGAACGTCTTTGGCCGCCAGTGCAGGATGAAGACGTGCACCACCCACTCGAAGAACGGGAAGAGCGCCACCATCACGACCGGCACGACGGCGTCGGTGAGCTGCCAGTCGCCGACGGCGATCCGCGCGCCGACCGCCGCGGCCAGCGTCGCGCTGAGCATCCAGGGTGACGGGTATCTCCAGAACTCGCGGCGTGCATCGGCCAAGGTGAACGTTTTTCGGGTACGCGTAGGGGCGCTCATCGGGCTTCCTCCAAGTTCTCGAGCGCGGCGAGCAGTGCCCTCGTGGCGGGTTCGAGAAGGTCGTGCGCGGCCTGCCTGGCACGTTCGGGCTCACCGGCGCAGATCGCGTCCGCCAGTTCCCGATAGGCCTGCGGCCTGCCGACCTCGTCGGCCATCACCGCGGCGAGAGCGGGCAGCGCGGGTTCGTAGGTGGCGCGCAGCGTGTTGTACATCAGCCGGAAGGCGATCGAATCGGCGCCGTCGACGACGTGGTCCCAGAAGCTCAGCGCATGGCGTTGCTGTTCGACCGGATCCCGTTCGCCGGCCAGCGCCGACAACACGTCGTCGAGGACATCGGCCAACTCGGGTCCGCGCCGTTCGGCTGCAAGCTCGGCGACCTTGGGCCCGTTGTGCAAGCGCGTCTCGAGGATGCTGCGCACCACGGACAGATCCAACTCGCCGCCCCGAATGAGCAACCGGGGCAGCAGATCCAGGCCGGCGTGCCTGCGAAAGTCGCGAACGGTGGTGGCGTCACCCTGTCGCACCTCGACCAGTCCGGCGGCGGTGAGCCGCTTGAGCGCCTCACGGACAGCGGGCCGCGAGACCCCCAGCACCTCGGCCAGCCGGCGTTCGCTGGGCAGCTGTTGACCGGGCTGCATCTCGCCGCTGAGCACCTCGGTGACGATCTGCTCGAAGACGTCCTCGGGCACCGAGCGACGGTTCACCGGTTGCAGGGCCATGCCGCCACCCTGCCAGCACACCGGCCAGAGGTCAAGTGGTCTGACCAGTTGCTAGGACTCGGCCAGCCGAACCTTCATCGCCTCGGCCAACGCCAACATCGCCGACATCGGCCGCACCATGACGGTGAACTCCGTGATCACGCCGTCGTCGTCGCGCTGTATGAAGTCGCACCCTTCCAGGCGCTTGTCGCCGACGCGCGCCTCGAACATCAGCGCGTGATGTCGGGCGTCGGCCGCGCCGATCTCACGGACGTAGCGGAAGTCCTGGAAAACCTCGATGACGGCGGCCAGGATGCGTCGCATCGCATCCCGGCCCTCATACGGCGTGAAGACGACCGGGCTCTTGAACACCACGTTCTCGTGGAGAAGGGCGACGGCGCCGTCCAGATCGCCGGCTTCGATCGCGTTGCGAAACGGATGCATCGGCGCTCAGCAGTTGGCTTCGATGTGGAACGTCGCGGTCACCGCGTTGCTCGGGTTGTCGGTGAAGGCGCCGTCGGCCGATCCGTCGATGATGAACGTCCCGCCCTCACCGGTCACCTCGGCCTCGCCGATGTTTCCGTTCCAGAAGGTGCCGGTGAAGCCGCCGAGATCATGGAACTCGACCGACTGGACGCTGACGTCGTCGCCGGTGTCGATGCCGGCGGTGAACCCCTTGTCCTGGTCGGAGGTTTCTATGGTCCACGCCCAGCCTGACTGCGAGCAGGTGATGGGATGGGGTCCGCCGGTGCTCTCGCCGTTGATCGTCACCTTCGCGGTGGTGCTGCCGAGTGCGGGGGGCTGCGCCGCACACCCAGCCGTACCGGCGATGAGCGCGACTGCGGCCGTCACAACTAGTCGGTTGTCCATGTGGCCAGACTCTATTGCCGTCGCCGGCCATTCACGTGCGTTTCACCGCAGAGCGGCGGCCGTGTCCTCGTCGGCGGGCAGGAAGGCCTCGATGGAAAGCTCGGCGGCGGTGACGTCGAGCGCGGTGCCGAACGTCGTGACCATGCTGAGGAACGTCAGCAGCCTGCCGTCCGGCGTGTAGAGCTCGAGTGGGACGGCGACACCGCCGAGGTCGGGGGTCTCATCGAAACCTCCTGGGTAGGCCTCGATCTCGGTCAGCAGCGCGGACAACTCGGTCGAGCCGCCGGCGGCCGCCTCGCGTCGCAACCGAGCGATCAGATGGTGCCGCCACTGGCCGAGGTTTCGGATCCGCGGCGCCAAGCCTTCTGGGTGCAATGCGATGCGCAGCGCGTTCGGCTGCGCGAGCAGGTGCTCGGCGACACCTTCCAACAGCACGCCTGCGCCGGCATTGGCCTGCACGATCTGCCAACCCCGGTCCACGACCACGCACGGAAATGGGTTGTAGGCGTCCAGAACTCGGGTGACGCCCTCGCGGACGGCCACCATGTCCGGATCGTCGAGCGAGCGTTCGCCGTACACCGGCGCCAGACCGGCGGCCAGCAACAGCTGGTTCTGTTCACGCAACGGCACGTCGAGCACCCGGGCCAGTCGCAGCACCATCGCCCGGCTCGGCGCCGACCGCCCCGTCTCGATGAAGCTGACGTGGCGGGCCGAGACGTCGGCCTCGATCGCCAAGTCGAGTTGCGAAAGGCGTCGGCGTTGCCGCCAGTCGCGCATGAGGGTGCCGAAGGCCGGCGCCGGTGCGTCAACTGTGCTCATTTGTTCAGTGTCACCCACCACGACGGCCGGGACCACTACCTGTCAGGTAATTGCGCCGCCTACCCATGGGGGAGCACGGTGGTGGCGTCAGGCCGAGGACAGGAGTGACGATGGGGACCAAACCTCCCGCCGACACGGCGATTCCGCGGTGGCTGCGCTTCGTGCTGATCTCCGATCGCACCGGTTCGGCGGCCTACATCGGCGCCGGCTTCTTTTTCGCGCCGGTGCTCGCGGTGCTCTCGCCGTGGCCGGCGGTCACCGCGGTGCTGTGGGCCGTCATCGGGGTGTTCGGGTTGTGGCTGGGCCTACTGGGCATCGCCATGGCGACCGGTCTGGCAATGGTCTTGCGTGCGAACGCCGAGATCCCGGAGGAGTACTGGCGTTCGATCATCGACTATCGGCCCGCGCCGGAGTAGTCGACCTGCCAGTGTTTGATCCCGTTGAGCCAGCCCGACCGCAGCCGCTCGGGCTTGGTGAGCGGGGCGAGGTCCGATATGTGGTCGGCGATGGCGTTGAACATCAAGTCGATTGTCATGCGTGCCAAGTTGGCTCCGATGCAGTAGTGCGCGCCGGTGCCGCCGAATCCCACGTGCGGGTTGGGATCTCGCAGGATGTTGAACGTGAACGGGTCGTCGAAGACGTCCTCGTCGAAGTTGGCCGACCGGTAGAACATCACGACCCGTTGACCCTTCTTGATCGGCACGCCGGACAACTCGGTGTCCTCCAGCGCGGTGCGCTGAAACGAGGTGACCGGGGTGGCCCACCGGACGATCTCGTCGGCGGCGGTCGCAGGGCGTTCCTTCCTGAACAACTCCCACTGGTCGGGGTAGTCGGTGAACGCCATCATGCCCTGCGTGATGGAGTTGCGTGTCGTCTCGTTGCCGGCCACGGCCAGCAGGATGACGAAGAACCCGAGCTCGTCGTCGGAGAGTTTGTGTCCTTCGACGTCGGCTTGGACGAGCTTGGTGACGAGGTCTTCGCCGGGCTTGTCGGCGCGTTCGGCGGCCAGCTTCATGCCGTACATGATCAGTTCGGCCGAGGCGGTGATTGCGTCGTTGTCGGCGAACTCCGGATCCTGATCGCCCACCATCTGGTTGGACCAGTGGAACAGCTTCATCCGCTCCTCTTGCGGGACCCCCATCAGCCCGGCGATGGCCTGCAGCGGCAGCTCACAGGACACCTGCTCGACGAAGTCCCCGGACCCTTGCTCGGCGGCCGCCTTGGCGATCGCCTGTGCGCGCTGGCCGAGTTCGTCGCGTAACCGCTCGATGGCCCTGGGGGTGAAGGCACGCGAGATGATCTTGCGCAGGTGGGTGTGGTGCGGTGCGTCCATGTTGAGCAGGACGTATTTGCCGCGTTCGATCTGCTCGCCGGCCGTGCCGTCGCGGTACCGGGGCAGCGCGGTCTTGGCCAGGCTCGAGAAGACGTCGCTGCGCAGCGACACCTCCTTGACGTCCCTGTGCTTGGTGACCACCCAGAAGCCGCCGTCGTCGAAGCCGCCGGCACCCGTCGGCTGCTCGTTCCACCAGATCGGTGCGACCCTGCGCAGTTCGGCGAGTTCCTCGACCGGCAATCGTTCGGCGTAGATGTCGGGATCGGTGAAGTCGAAGCCGGGCGGGAGATTCGGAGTCGGCATGGATGCATTCCTCCCATGACGGGATCTAGTACGCCTACCGCATTGCTACACCACAGTTGAGCCCGTTGAAGCGTGTTGGGTGATTTCGGAAGTGAAACGTGTTCTGACGCGCTCGCGAATTGACCTCTTGGTCACTGGCGACACAGGTGTAACAATTTCATCGGTCCGGCATATTCACCCAGTGACGTCGCCTGTGAGATCCGGAAGGGGGCACGCGTGAGGTTCGACATCGATGCCAAGGCGCTCGCGGTCGCCACCGGAGGTCTCGGCCTGATCACCGCACTGACGCTCGGAGCACCGTCGGCTCTGGCCAGCCCGGTCACGCCCACGCCCCCCGCACCACCCCCGCCGGCGCCCGTTGCCGCGCAGACAATTCCCGCTCCGCCCGCACAGCCCGTGGCGGCTGCGCCTGCGCCGGCACCGGCCGCGCCACCGGCCGCGGAAGAGGTTTCCACCCAGGCGGCGGCGCCGGTGGAAGGTACACCGCATCTGTCGAGTCCCGAGAACCTGCCGCCCGGCACCACCTTGACGCCGGTGAACCGGCAGGGCAGCGGGCTAACCTACCTTCGCGAGCTGTGGCAGGCGGTGCGGACCCAGGAGGTCAGCGGCGAGGACGCCCTGCTGCTGCTGACGCAGCGGCCGCTCAGTTCCAATGCCACCCCGCCACCGGGCATGTCGGCCAACCCGACGCCACCGCAGCCGGTGACCGCACCGGCTCCGACCGACGTGCCGCCGGCAGCCGCACCCGCACCGGCACCGGCACCGTGACCGGCTAGTTGTCGGCCGGCTGTGTGCGACGCACGGTGTCCTCGAGTAGGGACTTCACCGTTTTCACATGCGTCGGTTTCACGGCCGCCCACAGCATCCGGACGATCGGGTTGCCGAATCGCACGAACGTCGCGAACAACAGATCGCGCTCGGTGCGGCGCAGCAACAGCTCACCGGGCATTCCGACCCACGAGTTCCGGCCCAGCAGCACGTAATCGGGTGCGCTGTCGTGGATCTGCCAGCCGAGCAGCGAGGGTTCGGCGGCGTCCTTGAGCCCCAGCGACTTCCAGCCCGAAAGCAGCCGCGCCCGTACGACCGTCGGTGCATCTTCGAGAATCACCCGCATCCACTGTTCGGCCGAGCGCGCCTGTGGCGATGCGACATCGACGACAAACGCGTCCGCGTAGTCGATCCGCGACAGTTTGCTCACCGTCCTGATGTCGGCGACCGGTGTGGTCTGGCGGACGCCCATGGTCAGTGCACCGGGACCGGTTCGATGCGCGCCGGCACATGCTTGTGCCAGGGCGTCGCGGAGTACGCGTCCCGCCACCGGGTCGAGGTCAGCGCGTTGGGCGCGACGCCGGCGACATGGGTTCCGCCGTCCTCGGTTTCGAAGTCGAGGCCGTACCCGTTGGGCAGTGACGTGTGGCCGGGGAGCATGGCCTCGCTGATCTCCACGGTCGCTTCGGCGATGCCTGCGGCGGTGGTGATGCGGGCGCGGCCGCCGTTGCTCAACCCGAGCGCCTCGGCATCCTCGACGCTGACCCGTAGCGCACCGTCGCGATCGCGTTTGCGCCAGGAGGGATCGCGAAGGATGTCGTTGGCCGTGTAGGCACGGCGCTCGCCCACAGACAACACGATCGGGAACTCCGGGCTGGTCAACGTGGGCGCGGACGCGGCGAGGGCGCGGATCTCGTCGAGCATCTGGGGCATGTGCAGGGCGATCTTGCGGTCGGGGTGCGAGATCAGCTCGAAGTCCTCCGCGTACTCGTGCACCGTGAACGTCAGCCCCGACGGGCTGGCCAGGATCGCGTCGAACAGCGCGTTGCCGTCGGCGTACCCGGCGCGCCGGACCGCCTCGGGGTAGGCGAGCGCCGCTTTCAGCGCCAGCCCCCACAGCGCGGCTGCACTCGAAAGCCCTTCGGGCAGTGTCGGTCCGAGCGTCTCGTACAGCACGTACGGCAACACCTTGCCCAGCATCGGCGAGGAGCCCACCGCGTGCAGGAACGCCTCGGCGAACTCGGCGCGGCCCTGTTTCGCCGCCGCGCGCAACGGCGCCAGCTCCGCCTCGTCGACGACGCCGAGTCCGCGCACCAGCCGTGCCCAGATCTCGGCTTCGGGCAAGGTGCCCGGCAGCGGGTCCATCAGCGGGTGCCGTAGGTGAAAAGTGTTGTGCGGGAACTCCAGGTTGAAGAACGTCGCCTCGGCCTTCTCGAACTGACTGGCCGCGGGCAACACGTAATGGGCCAACCGGGCGGTTTCGGTCATCGCGACGTCGATGACCACCAGCAGGTCCAACGACCGGAAGGCCTCGCGACACGCCGCGGAATTGGCCAGCGAATGCGCCGGGTTGCTGCTCTCGACGATCATCGCCCGGAATCGGTCCGGGTGGTCGGTCAGGATCTCTTCGGGCACCACATTTCCCGGCACCAGGCCACCGATGATCGGTGCGCCGGTCACCGGGGTCCGGCCGATCTCGGGCGCATGGCGCAGCAATGGGCCGAACGACGAATGCAGGTGCTGCCCGCCGCGTTTGGCGAAGTTTCCGGTCAGTATCCACAGCAGCTTGTCCAAGTAGGAACACAACGTGCTGTTGGGCGCCTGCTGAACTCCGAGATCCTCAAACACCGCGACGCTGTCGGCCGTGCCGATCCGCCGCGCCGCCACCCGGATCAGTTCCTCGTCGACGCCGCAGCGCTGGGCGTAGTCGGCAACCGGGATGTCGCGCAGCACGTCGCGCACCGGTTCGACGCCGGTGACGTGCTCGGCCAGAAACGCTTCGTCGCAGAGGTTTTCCTGAACCAGCACGCCCACAAGGGCGGCCAGGCACCAGGCGTCGGTTCCCGGCCGCACGCGCAGATGGAAGTCGGCCATCTTGGCGGTGTCGGTGACAACCGGATCGATGACGATCATCGAGCGCAGCGGGTCCTTCGCGATGTCGTTGAGCACCACCCGCGCCCGCGGGAAACTCTGCGACATCCACGGGTTCTTCCCAACGAACACCGACACCTCGGCATGCTCGAACTCGCCTCGCGTGTGGCCGCCGTAGAGATGGGCGTCGACCCAGGCCTCGCCGGTCTTCTCCTGCGCCAGGGCGTTGGACCGGTACCGCGCGCCCAGCGCCTTGAGGAACGCCCCGCTGTAGGCGCCGCCGAGGTGGTTGCCCTGACCGCCGCCGCCGTAGTAGAAGATCTTGTCGCCGCCGAAACGCTCAGCGATGTCCTTGAAGCCGGCGGCGATCTCGGAAATCGCGGTGTCCCAGTCGATCTCCTCGTATTCGCCGTCGGGCCGTCGCCGCAGTGGCGAGGTCAGCCGACCGCGGTTGTTCTGGTAGTGGTCCAGCCGTAACGCCTTGTTGCACGTGTAGCCCTGAGAGGCCGGATGCGCTTTGTCGCCACGGATCTTGGTCAACCTTCGGTCGTCGAGTTGCACCACGATGCCGCAGTTGCATTCGCACAGGATGCAGGCCGTCGGCTGCCATTGCTCACGGGGGGTTGCGGCGGAGGCGACATCAGCGGTCATCGTTGCGACTTCCTTTCCGGCGCCGACGCCTGCAACAGCGCCCGCAGTTGGCCGTGCACGAGATCGAGCGGTTTCACGTCGCGGGAGGCGCGGGCCACCACGATCGCCCCCTCGATCGCGGTGGTGATCAGCATGGCGAGTTCGTCAGCGCGTTCCCTGGACAGCCCGTCCGCGACCAGTTGCGCCGCGATGAGTTCGGTCCACCGACCGAAAGCCGCGCCGGCGCGCTCGAGCACCGGTGCGGCCTGTTCCTGTTTGGCGGAATCGCCGGCCTCGACACTGACGGCGACGACGGGACATCCGGCCCGGTAGTCGGTGTCGATGAGTTGCTTGCGAAAGCCCGTGACGAGCCCGTCGAGGATCTCGACTCCACTGCGGCCCTTCGCGATTCGGGCAGCGACGCGCTCGCTGGCGTAATCGATTGCCTCACATAGCAGTTGGGTGCGGCCGCCGGGGAAGTAGTGGTACGCGGAGCCGCGTGGGGCGCCGCTGTGTTCGAGGACGTCGGCGATGGCGGTCGGGTGCGCTCCGCGTTCGCGGATCAGCAGCGCCGCGGAGACAACCATCCGCTCTCGGGGGCTGGGCATGTCCGAACCCTTCCGTCCGTGACTATGTATGTCACCTTACATAATCGCGGGGCGACGCACCAGACCCCGGCGACAGTCGCTTTTCGATCAGGCCGGCGGGGGAGTCGGCAGGCCCAGCCGGTCCTTGACCTCGTCGATCTTGGCCTCGATGCGTTCGAGGTCTTCAGCGTCGACCTTGAAAAGCCAGTGCTTGGCGCCCAGCAGCAGGATCGCCTGGAAGATCAGTTGCAGCCACTCGCTCTGCCAGTTCTCGAACGTGGCGGCAAAGAACGTGTGCAGGTACTCGCCCCATTGGAACGGCTGACCGTGCTGTTGCTGCGTGGCGGTGAACTCCGCGAGCTGGGTGAAGAACTGCCCCAGCCACGATCCGATGAACAGCAGCAACAGCACATAGACCGCGCCCCATCGCCGAAAGTGCTTCATGCGAGGGGGAGTACCCGGGGCCGCGAATCAGACGCCCGCGGCGGGGTCTCGAATCAGACGCACGCGGCGGGGCCGCGAGTTAAACGGAAGCCGCCTCGTTGATCTCGTTGAGCCGGTTGGTGGCCTCGAGGTACTCCTGTACCCAACGCTCGATCACCGCGGCGGACTTCTCCACCTTGGTGAACTGGCCGACCACCTGGCCGATCGGGTTGAACGCGACGTCGACGCTTTCGTTGGGGTACTTGTGAGTGGCGGCCACCGCCATGCCCGACACCATGTACTGCAGCGGCATCCCCAGCGGCTTCGGGTTGTCCGGATGCTCCCACGCCTCGGTCCACTCGTTGCGCAGCATCCGCGCCGGCTTGCCGGTGAACGACCGGCTGCGCACGGTGTCCTTGCTGGTGGCCTTGGCGTAGGCGGCATGCTGGACGGGCGTGTGTTCGGACTCTTCGACCATCACCCACTGCGAGCCGGTCCACGCGCCTTGCGCGCCCAAGGCCAGCGCGGCGGCGATCTGCTGCCCGCTGCCGATTCCGCCTGCCGCGAGCACCGGGCGCGGCGCGACCTCCTTGACCACCTGCGGCCAGAGCACGATCGAGCCGATCTCGCCGCAGTGGCCGCCGGCCTCACCGCCTTGGGCGATGATGATGTCCACCCCGGCGTCGGCGTGCTTGCGCGCCTGCGACGGCGAGCCACACAGCGCGGCGACCTTGCGGCCGGTCTCGTGGATGTGCTTGATCATGTCGGCGGGCGGTGTACCGAGCGCGTTCGCGATCAGCGTGCACTTCGGGTGCTGCAGCGCCACCTCGACCTGTGGGGTGGCCGTCGCCTCGGTCCAGCCGAGCAACTGCAGCGCGTCGTCGTCGCTGTGCTCGACCGGCACGCCGTGGTCGGCCAGGATCTTCTTGGCGAAGTCGATGTGCTCCTGGGGGACGAGGTCGTTCAGCGTCTTCTTGAGCACCTCGGGGGACAGGTCGGTGGCGTCCATGCCCTCGTACTTGTTCGGGATGACGATGTCCACGCCGTAGGGATGATCGCCGATGTTCTCGTCGATCCATTTCAACTCGATCTCGAGCTGCTCCGGGGTGAAGCCGACGGCGCCGAGCACGCCGAACCCGCCGGCCTTGCTCACGGCGACGACGACGTCGCGGCAGTGGGTGAAGGCGAAAATCGGGAACTCGATGTTGAGTTCGTCGCAGATGGGGGTGTGCATGCCGGCTCCTCGATAGGGCGCTTCACGAATTGAAACGTGTTCTAGTTTAGCGTAGGCGCTGCGTCAACCACTCGGGCCGGGGTGTCGCACTCCGGAGGCACTACGGGCATCAGTCAGTCGTAGCCGACGAGACGGCGCAGCGACCGGCGTCGGCGCGGCGACCCGGCGACGCGCAACACGGGCCAGCCGTGTTCGGCGGCCATCGCGGCCAGCCGCGGGCGCGGGTTGACCGGCCTGGGGTTGCCGACCTGAACCATCAGCGCGGCGTCCTCGTCGCCGTCGGCGTAGAAGTAGCTGCGCTGCAGGTCGATGTCGTTGGACTCGCAGAAGCCGTGCACCGCAGTGAATTTCCGTCGCCCCCAGATCACCGGCTTGGCAATCCGGCCGGTCAGCAGACCGGCGTCGTCAAGCTCGAACCGGTTGCACAGCACATGGTCGATCCCGAGGAAGCGGGCAACGGGCTCGGCGTGAATGGTCAGCGCCGAACTGCTCAGCACGACGGTGTGGCCGCGCTGCTGATGCGCCTGCACGATCTCGTGCATGTAGGGGAAGACGCGCGCGGCCACGCGTTCGACGAACAGCCGCTCGCCGAGGATGTCGAGTTCGGCCAGCGACTCCCCACGAAGATAGCCGGCCGCCCTGGTGAGCAGTCGCTCGAACTGCATGCGGCCGAACCGATATCGCAGCGACGCCTCGACGACGCCGAGCACCTCGCCGATGCGCGCCTGTCTGCGCCTGATGCGGTCGGCGGCGTGCGCGGTGGCGGTGAACCCGTCGACGAGCGTGCCGTCCAGATCGAAGAACGCACCGATCTGCGGGCCGGACGGGCTGGCGGCGATCTCGGCGATCGGGTCGGGTGCCACCGATTGGGCGCTCATATCGCGCTCCAGACTACTTAAGTCGCAGCAGGCCTTTACCCGTCACAAGGGGCATGTCCAGTGTGGTCCGGATGCCCGGTGGGGCCGCGAGAACATCGGGGATGGCGTTGACGATGCGCCCGGCCGCGGCGAGGATCGCCGCGTAGTTGTGGTCACCGTTGCGGCTGGTCGGGCAGATGTCCATCGCGTAGGACGGCTCACCGACGATCTCGACGCGGTAGGAGCCGCCTGGCTGCGCGGGCTGCGCCCAGTCCGGGCGCAGGTCCGGCCGCAACCGGGTGACGTGTTCGACGACGATCACCGGTTTGCCCTCGACCATCCCCTCGATCTGGAAGCGCAGCGCGGCCACGGTGCCCTTCTTGATGGTGCCCACCGCCACGTCGAAATCCTCGGGGGCCGGTTCCTGTTCGACCGAATCCTTGATCTCGTCGACCTCGACGCCCAGGCCGGCGGCCAGCTGCCGGATCGCGGTGCCCCAGGCGATGCTGAGCACACCCGGCTGAAACAGCAGCGGAAAGTCGCCGATCTGGTTGCCGAAGCCCATCACCTCGAACATCACCGTCGCCCCGTCGTAGCTGGCGTAGTCGGCGATCTCCATGGTGCGGATCTGCTCGATGCGCTGGCACGTGCCCGCCAGCGCGAACGGCAGCAGATCGGTGGCGAAACCGGGGTCGACGCCGGTGATGAACACGCTGGAATCACCTTGGCGCGCAGCGTCCTCGATGCGTTCGATGTATTTGTCGGGAATCACCTGCCAGGGATACTGCAGCACCCCGGGTGCGGAACCGACCACGTCGATGCCCGCGGCCAGGATCTTGCGCATGTCGGCCATCGCCTGGGGCAGCCGCGTGTCGCCCATCGCGCAGTACACGATGCAGTCCGGTTTCGCGGCGATGATCGCGTCGAGGTCGTTGATCGCGGTGACGCCGGTGGTGACGTCCAGCCCGGCGAGCTCGCCGGCATCCTTGCCGACCTTGGCGTCCGAGGACACCCACACGCCGGTCAGATCGAAGCGGCCGTCCTCGACGAGTTGCCGCAGCGCGAGGCTGCCGCAGTTACCGGTACCGATGAGGGCGACGCGGATCGCCTCCGTCCGAGTCGGCACTTCGGTCATGGCTGCTTCCCTTCGCCCGAACTGGAACAGGTTCTACTTGTAGCACGTGTGCCCTGTAGCCTGACCCCTCATGGGACGCGTGGACGGAAAAGTTGCACTCATCAGCGGTGGCGCACGGGGCATGGGCGCCGCGCACGCCCGGATGCTGGTGGCCGAGGGCGCCAAGGTGGTCATCGGTGACATCCTCGACAACGAGGGCAAGGCGCTGGCCGACGAACTCGGCAGCGCCGCGCGCTATGTGCACCTCGACGTCACCGACTACGACCAGTGGCAGGCCGCGGTAGCGACCGCGACCCAGAACTTCGGGACCCTCAACGTGCTGGTCAACAACGCCGGCATCGTGGCGCTGGGGCCGCTGAAGACGCTCGACGTGAAGAAGTGGCAGAACGTCCTCGACGTCAACCTGACCGGCACGATGCTCGGCATCAAGGCCGTCATCGACCCGATGACCACCGCGGGCGGCGGTTCGATCATCAACGTCTCCTCCATCGAAGGCCTGCGCGGCGCCGCCTGGGTGCACAGCTACGTCGCCTCCAAGTGGGCGGTGCGCGGCCTGACCAAGTCGGCGGCACTCGAGTTGGCGCAGAACAAGATTCGCGTGAACTCGATCCACCCGGGCTTCATCCGGACCCCGATGACCAAGCACCTGCCCGACGACATGGTGCAGGCGCCGCTGGGTCGGCCCGGCACCGTCGACGAGGTGGCGACGTTCGTGTTGTTCCTCGCCAGCGACGAGTCCTCGTTCGCCACCGGAGCGGAATTCGTGATGGACGGCGGCCTGGTCGCCGACGTGCCGCACAAGCAACTACCTGGATAACCCCTCAGTACGCCGCGTCGAAGTTGCGGCTCAGTCCACCGCGGCGAAGTTGACCGTGGCGGTGGCACCGATCTCGTCGTCGTTGCCGCGGTAGACGTCGACCTGAACCACGACCGAGCGCTTACCGGTGCGCAGGATGCGTGCGACCGCGCGCGCCGGGCCGACCTTGATGGGCCGTAGATAGCGGATGAACAGGTCCGTGGTGGCGATCCGCAACCCGAACGGGGTGGCCCTCGACGCGAGCTGGCCGGCGGTGACGTCGGCCATCGTGGCGATCAAACCACCCTGCAATCCGCCCGCGGTGTTGACCGTGCGCTCGTCGACGGGCATCTCCATGACCACGGTGTCGTCGGATGACGGAACCTCGGTCAGCCCGAGTTGATCGAACAGTTCGCGTAGCGACCTCGGCGCCGTCATGGGTAACGACATTACCGGGCGGCGCGCTCGGTCTCGGGTGTGCGTAGTCTCGTAGCTCGTGAGCGCACGCGCGGGCATCGTCGTCACCGGCACCGAGGTCCTCACGGGCCGCATCCAGGATCGCAACGGGCCCTGGATCGCCGAGCGCCTCCTCGAGCTCGGCGTCGAACTCGCGCACATCACGATCTGCGGTGACCGCCCCGGCGACATCGAGGCCCAACTGCGGTTCCTGGCCGCCGAGGGCGTGGACCTGATCGTGACGACCGGTGGTCTCGGTCCGACCGCCGACGACATGACCGTCGCGACCGTCGCCCGCTTCTGTGGCCGCGAACTCGTGCTGGACAGTCGCGTCGAGGACATGATCGCCGACATCGTGGCGGGCCTGATGGTGCGTTTTCCCAACGTCGACCCCGAGGCGATCCGCGCCGCCAACCGCAAACAGGCCCTGATCCCCGAGGGCGCGCACGTACTGGACCCGGTCGGCACGGCGCCCGGTGTGGTGGTGCCCGGCAAGCCGACGGTCGTGGTGCTGCCCGGCCCGCCGCGCGAACTGCAGCCGATGTGGAAGGTGGCCGTGCAGACCCCCGCCGTACAGGAGGCGATCGCGCACCGCACCGCCTACCGGCAGGAGACGGTCCGCATGTTCGGGCTACCGGAGTCCGGCCTCGCCGACACCCTGCGCGACGCCGAACACCGGGTGACCGGGTTCGACCGCCTCGAGATCACCACGTGTCTGCGCCGCGGCGAGATCGAGATCGTGACGCGCTACGAACCCGACGACGCGGGCGCGTACGCGGATCTGATGACGCTGCTGCGCGAACGCCACGGGAACGACATCTTCTCCGAAGACGGCTCCACCGTCGACGAGCAGGTGGCCCGGCTGTTGACCGGACGCTGGATCGCCACCGCGGAATCGTGCACCGCCGGCCTGCTGGCCGCCCGTCTGACGGAGCGGCCGGGATCGTCGGCCTACGTCGCCGGGGGAGTGGTGTCGTACTCCAACCAGGCCAAGTCGGAGCTGCTGGGCGTCGACCCCGGGCTCATCGAAACACACGGCGCGGTGTCAGAGCCGGTGGCCGAAGCCATGGCCGCCGGCGCGATGCGACGCTTCGGCGCGGACACCGCGATCGCGATCACCGGCATCGCGGGCCCGGGCGGCGGCACCCCCGAAAAGCCGGTGGGGACAGTGTGTTTCAGCCTGATGCTGGCCGACGGCCGCACCGTGACGCGCACCCTGCAGCTGCCGGGCAACCGCGCCGACGTCCGCGAACGGTCGACCACGGTCGCGATGCATCTGTTGCGCCGTGCGCTGGCCGGCGACGGGGCCTAACCGCGTTCCACCTCAGCTTTGAACGCCCGTTCCGCGGCATCGCCGTGCACGGCGAACACCACCCGCTGCAGGCTCTGCGGCTCATGGTTGCGGGCGACCCCGACCATCAGGCGCGCGGCCTCCTCGAGCGGGAAGCCGCCGACGCCGGTCCCGAACGCCACCAAAGCCAGGGAGCGGCAACCGAGTTCGTCGGCTTTGGCCAACGCGGATCCGGTGGCCCGCTCGATGATTTCCGCCGATGTGGGCCCACCGAGTTCCATCGTCGCCGCGTGGATGACGTAACGCGCGGGCATGTCACCCGCGGTGGTCTCGATCGCCTCGCCGAGCCCGATCGGCGCCTTCTCCCGGGACTCCCGCTGCAGTTCAGCGCCACCGGCGCGGGCGATGGCGGCGGCCACCCCGCCGGCGTGCCGGAGGTGGGTGTTGGCCGCGTTGGTGATCGCGTCCACGTCGAGTTGGGTCACGTCGGCCTGAAGCACCTCGAGTTCCATCATGGGGGTATCGTCTCTCGCCGGGCGACACAGGAGGAATACCTAATGACGGCAATCGTCGAACGAGGGCAACTATCCGAGTTCGCCACCGAGGCCGGCTGGCACCGCAGGGACTCGGACCGGGTGGACTACTACACGCGCAGCCCGGTGCGCATCCACGTCATCTGGCAGGGTGACGACGCGATCAGCGGCGGTGCGCTGTACCACGACGACATTCTGATGGCCTACTCGCGGGATCTCGACACCGTCGTGGGCTGGCTCAAGCGCTGATCCGAGACTCGTCCCAGACCTTCGTCATGGTCCGCAGGATCTCCTCGGCACGGCCCAGCCCGGCGAGGTGGCTTTCACCCGACATCGGATAGAGCTCGGCGTCGGGCAGGTTGGCGACCACGTGCTGCCCATGGGCATACGGCACGATGTGGTCGGCGTCGCCGTGCCACCAGCGCACCGGCACCGTGATGTCGCCCAACCGGAACCCCCAGTCGCGCGCGAACCCGACGATGTCGGCGAACGGAGCGGCCATCTGCTTGCGGCTGCCGTGGAGGATGTCGTCGAGGAACATCGCCTTGACCTCCGGACGCGCCAATAGCCGCCGGTCGGCCTCCGGCGACACCCGGCCGTACAGGTCGGCGACCGGCGAGGCGACCGGACGGATCACCCTGATCAGCGCGCTGGCCGCCACCCCGATCGGCACGCCGGCGACCTGAAGTAACGGCGCCACCCGCGATCCGACGTTCCCCATCAACCCACCGCCGACGGCGTCGGGCCCCACCGTCGGCGCCACCCCGCCGATGACGCCGGCGGCGACGACCCGGTCGGGCAGCGCCGCGGCCGCACCCAGTGTGTAGGGGCCGCCGCCGGACAAGCCGATCACGAGCATCTTCTCGATACCGAGGGTGTCGGCGATGACGCGCAGATCGTCGGCGAACGCCAGCACGCACTCGTACTGGTGCGGGGTCGACGAACCGATGCCGGGCCGGTCGACGCCGATCAGCCGGATCGCCGAGCGCTCGGCGTAGACGCGGGCCTCCATCGGTATCTGACGGCGGGCGCCGGGGGTGCCGTGCAACCAGAACACGGGCCGTCCCCGCGGGTCGCCGAACTCGGCGAAACCGATGCGACGGTCAGCGCCGACGGCGATGCTGCCCTCGAGCTTGGGTCGGGCGATTGCGACAGCCATACCCAAATTGTCTCACGCGCTCGACGACGGTCTGGAACTACACCGGCCGGAACAGGTAGGACGCCACCGTGGTCAGCCGGTCGTCCGTTCCTTCGTCGTGCATGTGCACGCGTACGGCGACCATGCCGTCGGTGCCGGACATGGGATCGGTTTCCAGCCGGAACGGGCCGGCCTTTCCGCGGGCCAGGAACATGACGTGGGTCGAGACGCCCTGGAGCCGGTCGGTGCCTGCGAACGTGGCGGCGGCGTCGACCGCGGCGGTCTCGAGCATGACGAACTGCGGTCCGATGTGCAGGGCCGCATCCGGCGAGGCGACCTCGACGGCGAGCTCCGGCAGCGCCCAGTGGCCGTCGTCCCGGCGGAACCCGCCGAACACCTGCCACAGCGGCGGCAGGTCGGGGGAGTCGACCACCTCGAGCGGGTTGGCCTCCATCCGCTCCAGACCCTCGGGCGGGGTGCCGATGCTGACGCCCTGGCCTTCGATGAGCGCGAGCACCCGGTCCGGACGGTCGGCGTCGACGATCGTCGCGCGGCTGTATCCCAGCTGACGGCCACGCCTGAGTTCCTCGGAGATGACCTCGAAGCGCGCGACGTCGTGCCCGGGGTCGAGAATCTGGCAGGAGTGGATGACCGGGTTGGGCACCGCCTCCAGGTCGGACATGTGGCCGCTTTCCGGAGCCGAGATCCCCAACACCGCGAACAGCAATCCACCCGTGGGGTTTCGCATGTCGCGGCGCACCGTGACGGTGTTGTCCTCTGGGCCGAGATCCATCGTCGCGTAGTGGCGGCCGATGTAGCGGTAGCTCAGCAACCCGCCCCAACGGCGGCGAAGCTCGGCGGCGTACTCCTCCGGCGAATCGGTCAGCTCACGGATGTCTCGTAGCATGCGCGCTCCCATCGATGTTTACACGATGAGCTAATCATGTAAGCCGCGACGCATCGACCGCCGGTGGCGCGACTACCAGAAGTGTCTCGGCGACCTGCCCATCTGGTACCCGGCGGGAAACGACATCTCGATCACCCGCAGTTGATCGTTGGCCTTGGATTCCAGTTCCAGGACCACGCAGCCTTCACCGAGAACCTTGGATTCCAACACCTTGTAATGCTGACCGCCACCGTTGACATCGGTAATGGGGTCCCCTGAGCGCAGTGCCTCGACCGGTATCAGATCGGGGGAGTTTCCAGGGTGTGCTTCCACGCTGAAAACGGTAGGGGAAACGGTCGCGGTCATGCGCCTTTTTCCGTTTCCCGCCAAACCACTGCGGCATCGACCATCATGGCGCTCATCGCGCTGGCACCTGTCTTGGGAGTGGTTCATGGACAGTACGATGCAAGACTTCCCGTTGACGGTGACGGGGATTCTCCGCCACGGCACCGAGTTCAACTCGAACCGCAAAGTCATCACGGCCACGCCTGAGGGCTACCGCGAGATCAGCTACGGCGAGCTCGGGACGCGGGTGGCCCAGCTCGCCCACGGGTTGCGGGAACTCGGCGTGACGCCGGGCCAGCGGGTGGCCACGTTCATGTGGAACAACCAGGAACACCTCGAGGCGTACTTCGCCGCCCCGTGTATGGGCGCGGTGCTGCACACCCTCAACATTCGCCTGATGGCCGACCAGCTCACGTTCATCGCCAACCAGGCCGAGGACTCGGTGGTGCTGGTGGACATGTCGCTGGCGCCGTTGCTCGCCCCCATGCTGCCGGCCATGACGTCGGTGCGCACCGTGGTGGCGGTGGGCGCAGGCGATCTCGGGCCGTTGGCGGAATCAGGCCGCACCGTGGTCCGCTACGACGACCTGATCGACGGCAGGCCGGTCGACTACGACTGGCCTGATCTCGACGAGAAGAGCGCGGCCGCAATGTGTTACACCAGCGGCACCACCGGAAATCCGAAAGGTGTGGTGTACAGCCATCGCTCGAGCTATCTGCACTCCATGGCGGTGTGCATGGCCAACGCGGTCGGTCTGGCCGACGGCGACCGGGTGCTGCCGGTCGTGCCGATGTTTCACGCCAACGCGTGGGGGCAGCCGTATGCGGCCGTCATGGCGGGCGCGGACTTGGTGCTGCCCGACCGGCATCTGCAGGCCGCTCCGCTGGTCGACATGATCGAACGCCACCGCCCGACGCTCGCGGCCGCGGTGCCGACCATTTGGAACGACGTGCTGCAGTACCTGCACGCCAACCCCGGCCGCGACATCTCGTCGTTGAGGCTTGTCGTCTGCGGGGGCTCGGCGGTTCCGCTCGGGATGATGAAGGAATACGAGGAACACCACGGGGTGGTGATTCGTCAGGGTTGGGGCATGACCGAGACGTCGCCGTTGGCGGCGGTGGCGGTGCCGCCGCCGGAGGTCACCGGAAACGACCATTGGACGTTGCGTGCCTCAGCGGGGCGGGTGATGTGCGGGGTGGAGACCCGCTTGGTCGACGACGACGGCAACGTGCTGCCCAACGACGGAAAGGCCGTGGGCGAGATCGAGATTCGCGGACCGTGGATCACCGCTTCGTACTACCGCGATGCCGATCCGGAGAAGTTCGACGACGGCTGGCTGCGCACCGGCGACGTCGGCCGCATCGACCCGCAGGGTTTCATCACCCTCACCGACCGCGCCAAGGACGTCATCAAGTCCGGTGGGGAGTGGATCTCCTCGGTCGAGCTGGAACTGCGCCTCGCCGACCATCCGGCCGTGCGCGAGGCCGCGGTGGTGGCGGTGCCCGATGAACGGTGGCAGGAGCGGCCGTTGGCGGCGGTCGTCGTCCAGGAAGGCGCCTCGGTCACACCGCAGGAACTGCGAAAGCATCTGTGCGACAAGGTAGCCCACTTCTGGCTTCCCGAGTGGTGGACGTTCATCGACGAAGTGCCCAAGACCAGCGTCGGCAAATTCGACAAGAAGCGCATCCGGTCGCAGCACGCCGAAGGTGGTTACGACGTCATCGAGTGCCGGGACTGACAGACGCTCAACGGGTGGCCGTGAGCGCCCAGCGGATACCACCGACGAGGACGCGCCCGGCCGCCCGTATCACAGTCGCCTCGATCGGCGGAAAGTAGGGCAGCAGCGAAGGCTTTCGGACCCAGGCGGGCAGCATCGACACAGCCGTCGCCGCGAGTACGCCGTAGGGTGCGCGTGCGACGAGCGGCAGCGGGGGAGTCAGCAGCAGGAACCGGGCGGCGTCGCGGGCCGCTGCGGTGCCGCGGAGCTCGGGCCGATACTCTTCGATCCGTTGGGCCAGTTGGCGTTCGGTGCGGGGCGGATCGGGCACGCCGAGAGCGACGGCGACGCGCGCGGTGTCGGCGACGTAGGCGTCTCGACCGCGTTGGTCGAGCGGCGCCTCGCCGTAAAGTCGATGGGCCAGCAGGAAGCTGTCGGTCTCGGCGATGTGCACCCATTCCAGAAGGTGCGGATCGACGGCGTTATACGGCCGTCCGTCGGGCGCGACGCCGCGCACCCGTTGATGGATGCCGCGCACCCGGTCCACGGCTCGCTGAGCGTCGGCAGCGGGTCCGAAGGTGGTGACAGCGAGGAACGTGCTGGTCCGCTGCAGCCGACCCCACGGGTCGGCCCGATAGTCGGAGTGGTCGGCGACGCCGGCCATCGCCAGTGGATGCAACGACTGCAGCAGCAGTGCCCGCAACCCGCCGACGAACATCGACGCGTCCGCGTGGACGCGTCGGATCGGGCGGTCCTCGGCGAACCAGCGCGGGCCAGGGGTGTCGTGGATTCGCGCCCGGTTGGCGGGGCCTTCGGGCCCGGCAACCATGCCGAACAGACTGCGTCCCAGGTTCTTGCGCACGGCGTCCAGATCCGGTAACACCGTCATGCTCTCAACAGTACGTACCGGCATGCCCGTTCGTCGATTGGACGCGAAGCGGTGCAGCGCGCCTACCGGGTGGTTTACCGTAGCGACGAGCGTGGACTCGCGCGCAACACTGTCGGCGTAAAGAGACGGAGTGGAAGCATGGGCCAGATCAATCGGGTTGTGACCATGGCGGCAGCAGTCGTTGTCGCAGCGCCGCTGGCGCCTGCGTTGACGAATGGCGCCGGCACAGCAACGGCTTCAGACTCCACGTTCATGCCGTTCTCCCAGCTACTGCGTCGGTGTGATTTCAGCGAGACGGACTACAACGGCCCGACGGGCAACGCCAGGCCCACTGCCGATATCCGGTCGGACGGTTCTCAGGTGAGCGCTGACGTCCAGTTGGTGCTGGCCATCCCGAACATCCCTTACGAGGTACGGCTGATTCAGGCGCCACGGCCGTCGTCGGCGCCGTGCTGGGGCGGCGATCCCGGTGTCGCGCAGGCGACGTTGCACACCGACGGCGCGGGCGCTGGAACGGTGACGCTCTCGGATGCGATCGAGCCGGGCACCACGGGGGTGTGGCTGTTCGTCAGCCGTCCTGATGCCTTCTCGCAGAACCCCGCAGAGTTCTACACCACCGATCTGATCGCAAAGATCTAGGCGGCGTGCAGGTTGGCGAGTTCGATGCTGATGTGCATCTCGACTTCGCTGACGGTGATCGGCGCCGGTCCCGGTGGCGGTGGCGCGGTCGAGTTGTAAGTCGCCCCGGTGGGGGCGATAAACTCGGCCTGATGCACCCCATCGACCTCCGAGCAATTGACCTGCCAGCCAGGGGCTTCCTTGGCGTAATTGCAGCGCTCACACGCGCCCAGCCCGTTGACCCGGCTGGTGGGCCCGCCGCGATGATGCGGCACGGCGTGATCGCGATGACGAATCGGGGCATCACAGTAGGGCGTGCGACAGCGCTGATCCCGCAGCCCGATGAACAACGCCAACGCCTTGGGAAAGCGCCGCGCACGCGACTCCATGGCCACCAGCGCCCCCGACTTAGGGTGCCGATACAGCCGGCGCAACGTGGCCACCGCCTTCTTGTCGGCCACCGCGGCGGCCACCACCTTGCGCGCCACCGTCGCCGGGATCGGCCCATACCCGTCCACCACCGCCGGGTGCTCGTCCTCACCCAACAGCGTCTGATCGCTGATCACCAGATTGACCGCGACCGACTCGGGCTGCTCGGCCGGACATCCAGTCACCCGCTCCACCAGCGTGTCGGCCATCACCTGGCCGCGCGAACGCTCGTCGAAGGTGGTGTCGGCGGAGCGCTTCAGCGCCGCATACACCCCCACCCCCTGCGCCACGGGCAACAACGCCGTCACATAGGTCATGGTGTCCGGGGCGGGGCGGATACTGACGTTGCGGTCTTTTTCGGCTTTGGCCGCCCGATCCACCACCGCCTGTGGATCCAGCCGATAAGCGATCTTTTTCGCCTCGGCCTCCACCCGCTTGTCACCCATACCGTCCAGGCCCGCGATATCGGCGCACATCTCGGCATCCAACGTGCGCCGATCCGGCACCGACAGGCAGGCTGACTCGCGCACGATCAACGTGGCGCGCCACTCCGAGAGCGCCCCACACTCCAAGGCCGCCAACGTATGCGGCATCTCGAACACCAGCGCCTTGGCAAAACCCAGATGCCGGCTGCCGCACGACGGAGCATCCCGCCGAGCCAAGGCGACCTCACTGGCCAACCCGCGGCCCCGTTTCGCCGCGGGCAACCCCGCGGCGGCCTCGCTCGCGCGTCGCTTGGCATCCAACAACGCCGCCGCCCGCGCCTGACCCGCCGCCGCCGCAGACTTCACCCGCTCCAGCACCGCAATCCGCTCGACTAGCACCGCCTCATCGGCCTCCACATCCACCGAGGTCAACGCCGTGATATCGAGCATGACCCGACCCTAAACAAGGGGTCCGACATTGATAATGGAAGAGCGTTACCGCGCAGGTCGTGACTCTGGGTCCGACTGACGCCCTGCTGGGTTGTC